>CAZIGV010000012.1:53450-73619 GCA_964538945.1 uncultured Hyphomonas sp. | reverse complement strand
GCGCAGGCTTTATCAGTTTTGCATACCGGCCCGACGAGAAACGCCAGACGAGAAAGGCCCGACGAGACAGACATGATCGAAACAGTCACGGTCATCATCGCCTGTTACAATGCTGAGCGCACGATTGGACGGGCGGTGGCGAGCGCCCTTGCCCAGTCGGTGCCCACCCGGGTCATGGTTGTGGACGACGCCTCCACGGATGGAAGCTTTGCCCTTCTGGAAAGCCTTGCCGCCAGCCAGCCGCGCCTTGTCGTCCTGCGCCAGCCTGTCAATGGCGGGCCGGCGGCCGCCCGCAACCGGGGGCTGAGGCAGGCCGGGACGCCCTGGGTCGCGACCCTCGACGCCGATGATTACCTGCTTGAGGACAGGCTGCGGCGCCTGGTTGACCTCGGCGAGCGGCAGGGGCTGGATTTTGTTGCCGATGATCTGATCCGGACGCTGCCCGGGCAGAACCCGGGCGACGGGGTGCGCCACTGGACCGATGAGAGGCTCGGATCGGCTCCCATCGGACTGGCGCGTTTCGTGCGCGAGAATATCTGGGCGAATACCGGTTCACGCCGCGAGATCGGCTATCTGAAGCCGCTGATGCGCACGGCTTTCCTGCAGCGCCATGACCTTTTCTTCCGGGAGGATATGCGCCTTGCGGAAGACTATGAGCTATACGCCAGGTCCCTGGCCCTTGGTGCAAAATGGGTCGTTACGGACCCGGCCGGCTATATTGCGGTCAGCCAGGCCGGTTCACTGTCGCGGTCTTACCCGACACGGGTCATCGCCCCGATCATTGAAGCGGACAGGGCCCTGCTGCGGATGCCCGGCCTCTCCGCCGATGAGAGGCGGGCGGTCGGCGAGCACCTGCAGCAGACGCAGATCGATCTGGCCTGGCGGTCCCTGATCGATGCTGTCAGGCTACGCCAGGTGCCCGGCATCGTGCGCGCCCTGTCGGCCCCTGCGCCGGTGATGCTGAGGCTGCTTGTGCGTTCGGCGCGTCATCTGATCGGGCTGCCGGCGATCCGGGCTCGCCCGCCTCAGGCGCGTCCACCGGCCCGGGAGACGACCGATCTCGGCCTGACCTGACGGGGTCTTTTCCCGGCGGACTGGCCCGCTCTGTGCATGTTCGTCGGTCGGGGGGGCGGCAGGCGAGGCGCAAAGCGGCGCGCCAGGCCGGGCGTTGAATGATAAAGGGCAGAGGAAGCCGGAGGCTCACTGTCTCTGCGGATCCGGTCGGGATGGACATGAACATACTTTTTATTTCGCAGGCCTGGCCGGATGTTAACGGGCGCGGGTTTGAAAAAAGGGCCGCTCAGCATCTTGAGAGCCTGCTGAAAATGGGGCCCGTGACCCTGGTCGTGCCGCTGTCGCAGGCTGATCGGGCCCGGGCCCTGGGCCGGGACCCCGAGGCCCTGGGCGTCGCCCGTCTGATCGTCCGGTCGGAGCCGACCCTGGCGGAGGTGTCTCAGCAGGCTTATGCGGCGGCGGGTAACCCGCTGCTCCGGTTTTTCCATGGCCTGCGGCGGCGGTATGATACGGATCAGTACGTCCTCGCGCAGGACCGTGACCGCTACAGGGCCTTGCTGGACGGTCCATACGACCTTGTCTTCGCCTTCCGGATCGGGGCCGCGATCTGGGCCGGCTCCGTTCTGGGCACAGCGCATCCGGCGCTCAGGATCGTTGATTTTGACGATATTGAATCGATCGCGATGGCCCGCAACACGTCCGGGCGCACGCATGGCCTGTTCTGGGGGCTGATGATCCGCAAATACATCTTTGGCCTGAGGCGCACAGAAGACCGGCTGGCGAGGCAATGGGACCTTGTCCTGACCTGCTCGAAGCAGGATGCAGCCCTTCTGGAGGCGCGCGGATACCGGTCTGAATTTGTACCTAATTCGGTTTCGTTTCCGCCGGTCACCGAGGCCGGGGCGGGTGACGGGCTGCGGATCCTGTTTGTGGGAACGCTGAGTTACAGGCCCAATTGCGATGGGATTGTCTGGTTTGTGAACCAGGTCTGGCCCCGCCTCGTTAGCCGTCTGGGCACAGGGGCCGAACTTCTGATTGCGGGCTTTGATCCGCCGGCCGACGTCCTTGCCCTTGGTCAGAGGCCGGGGGTCAGTGTTCTGGGAGCCGTTGACGATCTTGCCCGCGTGTATGCGCAGGCCAGCCTGGTCATCTCGCCGATTTTTTCCGGGAGCGGCACACGGATCAAGATCATTGAAGCCTTTGCCTTCGAGCGTGCGGTGGTGACGACATCCATCGGATGTGAGGGCCTGGAGCTGGATCCGGGCTGCCAGGCGCTGATTGCGGATACGGCGGAGGGCTTTGCGGCGGCGATCCTTGACCTCGCGGCCTCCGACGCCGCCCGTCGGGAGATCGCCCGCCGGGGCCGGGAATTCGGGCTCCGGCACTTCTCGGCTGAGGTTGCCGCCGCGCGCTTCAGCCGGATCGTGAGCGAGGCGGTGGCCCGTCCCCGTTCCCGGCGTCGCCGGCCGGGTCAGCCGGCGTCGGCAGGCATGTCCTGAAAATTCCTGAGCGCCATCTGCCGGATGCCAGGCAGGTGTTGCGATACATGGCGCCGCAGCTCTGGCGACCGTGTCAGGACAGCAAGAATGCTGGCTGCGACGGCGTCCGGGTCAGCCTCAAGCTGCGCCAGGGACAGGATCATCTCCCCGGGCTCGAGCCCGAGATGGCGGTACAGTCCCTCGAATTTATTGGCATAGGCAAAGGACATGGCCGGTGTGGTGCCGCCAAGCGCGATAATTGCGGCGTGCATGCGCCCGGTTACAACGAGATCGACCCGGTCAAGTACGCTTCTGAGCTGGCCGGGGCTTGTCGGGATCAGGACGCGTGCATGCCGGGCCACATCCGGTGCAAGGCTGTCAAAGATGGTCTGGCAGATCACCAGATCGGACCGTTCGGTGCGGGTGTCATGGGGAACAAGAAGGACTGAGCAGCCCGCGCTGACAAGCCGGGTCAGCAGACCGGAATACCCGCCCACCAGTCCCGGGTGATCCTTCTCGTGGAGGTAATTGGCGTTCAGCCCGACGAGCCGGCGGCCAGAGGCCCGCTCGTCTTCAAGCCAGGCGATATCCTCGGCGTGACGGTCGATCGGGTGCGCCGGCTCCAGGAGAAAGACGACATCTGCCGACAGGCCGATCCGGCGGTCGAGCGCCCCGTCCATGCGTGCCTTTGAGTAGCGGTCGCGGGCAAAGATGGCGACCTCCTCAGGCAGTTTCCGGATCAGCCCGACGATCCTGGGAGAGGGATGTTCACTGAAGCTGCTCCCGAGTATGACCGGCTTTGCGCCGGACCTGGCGGCCCGGGAGAGCAGCTCCAGCCGCCGGGCCATCCGGTCCTCATCATAGATGCCGTCCAGGATGTCGGCCCCGATGCAGAAGACGTGCGTATAACTGCCAAGGCGCACGAGGAGCTCGGCAAGATTTGAGACCGAGCCATAATCGATGAAGCGCCAGCCCGGGATGAGCCTGTCGGGCCGGCTGTCGACATTCCAGTCGGCTCCGGGCGCCAGCTGCAGCACATCGACCCGGACAAAGCCCATGCCCCTGAGGGCTGCGATGGTCGAGGTGATCATGGCGGCATCGCCCATGCTGCCCGGGACGGCCGGCGGAATGATCAGCGCCCGCCCGGACGTCCTGTCGCTTCTGAGGCAACGGCCAAGCCAGGCGGCAAGATCCGTCAGCCAGCGCTTGAATATGTTCATCTGCGGGCACCGTTCAGGGTCATGAATACTGGCGGGGCCGGAACAACGGACTGATGCCCAGCACGAAGCCGGCCCCATGTGTGATGTAGCACAGGCCGTCAATGCAACCGGCGTGCCGGGGGATGAGGAAGGTCGGCAGAAGGGCAAGGCCGGCCCCGACATAGACGGCGCCTTTTAAAGCAGAGATGGCGAGGGCGGCGGCCAGCGGACGACCTGAACGCTCGATCCTGAAGCCGGTTGTCCCGAGCCGCCAGGAGCGCCGGAGGGCCCAGCTCAGGGTCAGGCGCCCGGGCGTCACATCTTCCCGGACGATGGCCTTCGGTGCCCACCAGATCCGTCCGCCCGCTCTGGCGAACCGCCGGAAAAACACCTTGTCACTGCCGCCGGTTGTGAAGGTTTCATCGAGCAGCAGGGCCTGGTCCCTGACAAATGGCACCGAAAAAATCACATTGTTCGAGGCGGCCCAGCGGCAGGGCCGCCCGAGGGGATGGTTGACCGCCTTGTAGATCGCCGCCTTGCTCAGACGGCGGGGAGCTTCTGGCGGAAAGACCGGGTGCTGGGGTCCGGTAACGGCCTCTCCGCCTGAGGCGCGCAGAACCTTCAGCGATTCGGCGAACCAGTCCTGATCGGGTACCGCGTCATCATCGATGAAGGCGATATAATCATAACCGAGGTGGATGGCATGGCGGATGGCACAGTTGCGGGCATGCGGGATGCCGGCACGCGGCTCGAGGATGACCTCTGAAACGCCCCCCGTCTCGGTCTGCAGGACGGCGACATCGGCGTGGATTTCCGGGCTCGCATTCTGCACGATGACCAGATCAAGACGAACCCCGTCGACCGGCTGCAGCCGGTTGACGCCCCGGACACAGTTGCGCAGCGGGCCGGCGCGCACGCCGGTGGTCAGGACGGCCAGCATGATCCGGATGGGCTGAGCGGTCGGCGCGGCGCCGGGGGCTGAGCAGCCTTCGGGCTCTCTCATGATTGACCTCCGCGTCTATCCGGGCGTCCGGGCGGCGTGGCCGGACTGTGGCCGGCCCTGCCGCGGGCGTCTTTAGCCGTGCGGCGCGATCTGCCCAACCCAAAGCTGTTTTCCTCTGCCTTCCATAGTTTCCGCCGCCAGGCAACACATTCTGGCTACCGGGCAGGGCGGCGATCCCGGGTAAATGTCGGCCCGGGCCCGATGACGCCCGGATAGCTCGGGGCCTTGTCTCTTTCGCGGGGGCACTGACGATGCCGGGCCCTGCGCCAGGCAAAAGGCAGCCGCCACGGATCGGGCAAGCAGGCGTTACCGTGCGAACCGGTCGGGAATGCGATCAGGCAGGGCAGCACCCGAAGCCTGATTGCGACGTCTTCCCGCCGGTCGGCGGGCCTGTGCGCGCGGCGCGCGCGATCAGCCGGCCCGGCCATAAGGACGCGGCATGCACTCCTGGGCGGGCTGTGAACGCCCGGTCAGGGCCGCGTTCACGATCGCTGCGAGAAAACCTTCCGGCTGGACGAAACTGTCTTGCGCCATTTCGGCAAGCCTTGCCGCGTATGACGCAACCTGATGACGATCTTCGATCAGGCCCGCGATCAGTTCCGGCAGGGATGTCTCGACCTGTTCGCCGATGATGAAGCCGCAGGCGTGGCGCTCAAGCCAGGCCGCGGTCTGCGTCCCCGCCGGTGCAATCGAGGGGGTGCAGTAATAACCGCCCTCGTAGAGACGGTTGGGAAGCAGCCATGCGGAATTGTACCGGGCGTCCATGAAGTCACCGGCCCAGACCACATCCAGCGGGGTGTAGATTGATGCCAGATCCTCCGGCGAGCGGAAGGGGCCATGAAAGTGCAGATTGGGCCGGGTCTCGATCAGGGGTTCGAAAACCGGAATCTCATTACGGGCCGGTATACCATGCAGATGGATTTCGAGACCTTCCGGGAACCTGTCGGCGAGGTTACAGAGCAGCCTGAAAGAGCGCCGGCAGCGCAGGTTGCCGACCCAGCCGAGGCGCAGGGGGGCGTATGCTGAAGCGGGCTGTGATTTCAGCCCGCAGACACGTTCACCACAGACGCTGCCGGGCGCCAGCCGGTTCTCGACCAGGAAGGCCCGGAACTCGCCCGGATACCGGCGCTCAAAGTGATTGCGGATGAAGCCCGGCGACGAGACAACAAGCCCTGCTGATCGCCTGAGTAAGAGGCGCTCGAGCCTGCGCATCGCGGCGCCGACCGGATCCTGGCGCGTCAGCAATCTGTGCACGTCCAGGCTCTCATAGATCACCGGTGTGCTGAGTCTGGTGTAGTGTTTCGCCAGAAAGGCGCAGGCGAGCATGTCGAGATTGCGGGCATAGATGACAGAGGCCTGGGCAAGTCTGGCGCGATGCCGTGCGGCCAGTCTGGCCCCGGCGAACACCTGGCCGATACGCTGGAAGAAGGCCCCGTCCCGCGTCTCGCCAAGGTCGATGTTCTCCCAGGTGGACGCCTCCGACCAGTGCCGGCGCATCATGAAGCCGGTGACGTCGAAGCCGTCATGACGGAAGCCTTCCACGCGGCGGCGGACTGCTGCATCGGCGGCATCATGGGCGAAGAAGGCAATCCGGGTCACTGGGTTTCATCTCATCTTCAGGCGGCCGGATTTTCCGGACCTCGCGCCTTCTCTCATGCGGTCAGGGGCCGGGCTAGTGACCGGGATCAAGTGTTTCGGATAAGCCGCAGCGCTCCGGCCAAGTCGCGCCTGCGGTCTTGTCCTGCCGGAACCACGCCGGCCCGGTCGCTCAGGCCGGTAGCCTTTTGGAGCGCCTCCTGCAACGCGCCTGTCTGATTATCCTTGCGAAGGATCAGGTTATGTTTTTCGCTGCGCCGCTTCAAGAGCGGGGCGCATCGCCGGGGGGTGTGAAACCGGGTCCCGGAGAGGGTCGTCAAAGACGATCTTTCAGGGATCAGACAAGGCCAGGCAGACTGCATGATCACCGTCGCCGGCAACTTGGCGATCCGTCTGGTCTGATCCGTCTTGACTGTGCCGACCCGGACAGAAGACCGCTGGAAGCGCGGCCAGTGCGGCCCGGCTTATGTGTCAGCGGCCCTCCGGGCAGCTGGCTCGCCTGGTCCTGGACTGACCTGGTTTCGGAGCCCCTTGCCCTGGGCCCCCGCCCGGGGGTGCGGCAGGCGGGGTGATCTCGACTCTGCCCTTCACACCTTCTAAGGGTCCGGGTGTGCTGACCCGTCTGACATGGGAGCTGTCCAGTGCCTTTCGCGCGACCCGCTGACACGGACGGCGCCTTCGATGTCTGCATTGTCGGCGCCGGGCCGGCAGGCCTGGCGGCGGCGCTCGGGTGCGCTGAACGTGGTCTCAAAGTCATGGTGCTTGAGGCGGGCGGCAGGATGCCTGTTCCCGGCGAGCCCGATCTGTTGTCGGCCGACATTGCCGACATCGATGCGCATGACCCGACGGAGCTCACATCGGCGCACGCCCTGGGAGGCAGTTCTCACTGGTGGGGAGGGCGGATCGTTCCCATGGCCCCGATCGATGTCGAAACCTGGCCCGTTTCCTATTCCGAGATCCGGCGCTGGAGCGACGTTGCGGCGGCCTGGCTGGGGGGCTGCCTCTCCGAGGGCGATGCGCCGCCGCCTGCCTTCGCGCGGCTGAGCAATTTTTCTGCAGACGGTGATGAAGTCTGGTGCCTGGAGCGAAATGTTGCGAAGCGCTGGCGTGCCCGGCTTGCTGAGGCCTCCGGCCCCGCCCTTCTCCTGCGGGCGCGCGTCATCGGATTTGAATTGCAGGATGGCTCGGTCTCGAAGCTCCGGGTACGCTGCGGCGGAGAGGTCCGGAGTGTCATCGCCCGTAAATATGTCCTTGCCTGCGGCGGATTGGGGACGCTGAAACTGCTGCTTTGCGCGCAGGCCGAGCGCCCGGAATTATTCGGGGGAACCGATGGCCCGCTTGGCCGCGGCTATGGCGGGCATCTCACCGGCACCATCGCTGAGCTCAGTTTTGCCCATTCGCAGGACCTTGCGGCCTTCACGCCCCGCACCCTGCCGAGCGGGCATATCGCGCGCCGGCAGATCCGGGCCCGGAGCACAGCCGTGCGTGACAAGGGCGCCGCGCAGATTGCCTGGTGGCAGGAGCAGGGACGCGGCGATGCAACCGAGTTCGATCCCGTGGTCAGCTCGGCGAAACTGCTCGCGGCGCGGCTTGGCAGGGCCATCACCACCTTTGGCGCCCGCCGGGACGGCGCGCCGCTTGCCCCCCACATCCGGCGTCTGAGGCAGCGCCCGGTGCTGGCAGCGATCGGACTGTCGAAAGCGCTACGCCGTCTGATGGCGCTGCCCTCTCCGCCGGTTCAGGAGGGCGCGCCGCCGGCGAGCGGATCCTGGCACCTGCGCTATCACGCAGAGCAGCGCCCCGGTCCTGACAACCGGGTCGCCCTGGCGGGGTCTGGGGTGGATTCTGCCGGTCTGCCCCGTCTGAGCGTGCGGCTACAGTTCTCGCAGGAGGATGCGCGCGCGGTTGTGAAGGCGCACCAGCTGCTGGACGCCGACCTGCGCGCGGCCGGCGCGGGACATCTTGTCTGGCGCGCCAGCGTGGAGGCGTGCACGCAGAGTGTACTCAGGTACGCTCGTGACGGCTATCACCAGATGGGCGGCGCGATCATGAGCGACGAGCCCCGGCGCGGAATTGTCGACGCCGATTGCCGCGTCCACGGCCTCGTCAATCTCTGGCTGGCCTCAAGCTCTGTTTTTCCGACTGCGGGACAAGCCAATCCGACCCTGACGGTTGTTGCCCTGGCCCTGCGGCTTGCCGCACACCTGGCCGGATCACCGGGCGGCGTGCCGGAGCGGCGCTGACGGGCGGGATCCGGCGGCCCCGGCTCGGGCATCTGAGCGTGCGGGCCCGCGGAAGATCAGTCGCCGGTCCGGGGGCGCGTGCTCCGGCCGGGCTTTGCCGGCGATGTCTGCGCCGCGGCGCCAGGCAGCGCGCTATCCGGACTTGATCAGCGCGTGACGCTTCTTGCCAGCTGATATCTTGATGGCCCCGTGTTTGAGGTCGTCGGCCGAGACTTTCGCGCCGGGATCGCTGACCGTTTCGTCGTTGACCCGGACGGCGCCCTGCTCGATCAGGCGGCGGGCTTCGCCGTTCGACTTTGACAGGCCGGCCAGGGTGCAGGCCGCGGCGAGAAGCAGGCCCGCCTCAAGGTCTGCCGGCGCAACAAAGGCCGTCGGCAGGGCATCGGCCGAGGCGCCGGCGCCGAACACGGCTTTGGCTGCGGCTTCGGCTTCCTTTGCCGCGACTTCGCCGTGCAGCAGGCTGGTCGCGGCGTTCGCGAGGGCCACTTTCGCATCATTGATTTCGGCGCCCTTCAGGGCTTCGAGGCGCGCGATCTCGTCCTGGGTGAGGTCGGTGAAGAAGCGCAGGAACCGGCCGACATCGGCATCCTCGGTATTGCGCCAGAACTGCCAGTATTCATAAGGGCTTCGTTTGTCGCTGTTCAGCCAGACGGCGCCATCGGCGGTCTTGCCCATCTTGCCGCCGGAGGCGGTGGTGATGAGGTGCGAAGTCAGGCCGAACACCTGCTGGCCGGCGACCTTGTGGGTGAGGTCGGCCCCGCCGAGAATATTGCCCCACTGGTCCGAGCCGCCGAGCTGCAGGCGGCAGCCATAGCGGCGGAAGAGTTCGAGGAAGTCGTAGGACTGGAGCAGCAGGTAGTTGAACTCGAGGAAGGTATAGGGCTGTTCGGAGGCGAGGCGGCGGGCAACCGTGTCCTGCTTGACCATTGTATTGATGGTAAAGTGCACGCCGATATCGCGCAGCACGTCGATATAGCCGAGCCTGTCCAGCCAGTCGGCATTATTGGCCATGATGGCGCCGTCCGGCTCGCCATAGGTCAGATAGGGCTCGAAGGCTTTCCTGATGCCGGCGATGTTACGGTTGATCTGGTCGCTGGTCAGCAGCGGGCGCGATTTTTCCTTATCGGTCGGGTCGCCGATCTTGGTTGTGCCCCCGCCCATCAGGGTGATCGGCCGGCCGCCATGGCGCTGGAAGATGCGCAGCATCATGATGCTCATCAGGTGGCCGACATGCAGGCTGTCGGCGGTTGCGTCAAAGCCGATATAGGCCAGCGGCCTTCCCGAGGCGCAGTAAGCGTCAAGCTCTGCCTCGTGCGTCATCTGCCTGATGAAGCCGCGCCAGCTGAGCTCGCGCAGGAATTCCGACTTGTACTGGCTCATCTTCTTGTGTCTCCGTGGAGCAGACGGGCGCCTAACACGGAAAGGGCAGGGCTTGAACACGGTTGCAGAAAAAACACCTCGGGCCGGGGCGCCGGTCTGGGTCGCCGGGTTCATGTCCGGCACTTCGCTCGATGCGGTGGACGCCGCGATGATCCTGACCGATGGCGAGGCGGTGACCGCGTTCGGCCCGGCGGTGGAGCGCAGGTATACAGCCGGGGAACGCAGCGTGCTGCAGGCCGCGACGGATGCTGCCCGGGCCTGGAACTGGCAGGGGCCGGCGCCGGAGGCGCCGTTCAGGGCGGCGCTGGAGGTGATCACAAGCAGCCATGCCGAGGCCTGGCGGATGCTGACGGCGGATACCGGCGCGCCGAAGCCGGTTCTGGCGGGCGTGCATGGTCAGACGGTGCTGCACCGGCGCACGAGGCCCGGCGCAAAGGGCGCGACCCTGCAGCTGGCGGATCCTGCGGCGCTGCGGGCGGCCTTCGGTGTGACGCTGGTCTGTGACTTCCGCACCGCAGATGTCGAGGCGGGCGGGCAGGGCGCGCCGCTGGCGCCGGCCTATCACGGCGCGCTCCTGGACCGTCTCGGGCGGGAAGCGGCCTGTGTGCTGAACCTCGGCGGGGTGGCCAATATCACGGCGCGCCTGGCTGATGGCGGCCTGATGGCTTTCGATACCGGCCCGGCGAATGGCCCGATCGACGAATGGGTCGAGGGCCACGGCCGGGGCACGCATGATGCGGGCGGGCGCCTCGCGCGGGCGGGCCGGGTGCATACGGGGCTTCTGGCGCAGCTGCTGGACCATGACTGGTTCAACGAGGCGCCGCCAAAGTCGCTCGACCGGTATGACTTCAATGCCAGTGTTGCGCGCGGCCTGTCCCTGGAAGACGGCGCGGCGACGCTGACGGCGTTTTCGGCTGCGGCCGTGGCCGCCGGCATTGATCAGCTCCCGGATAGGCCCTCTCGGGTGATTGCCTGCGGCGGCGGGCGGCACAATCCGGCGCTGATGGCAGCGCTGAAGGGGGCGCTGGCCTGTCCGCTGCTGTCGGCGGAAGAGGCCGGCTGGCGCGGCGACTCGATCGAGGCAGAAGCCTTTGCTTACCTTGCGGCGCGGCGGATGCGCGGCCTGGCGCTGAGCTGGCCGATGACGACGGGTGTCCCTGAGCCTATGACCGGTGGCCGGGTTTTCCTCTGAGGGCGGCGAGCGCCGGGAGGCTGTCACCTTCCAGCCGGAAGATTGTCCATTCTTCCATCGGCCGGGCGCCGAGGGAGCGGTAGAAGTCGATCGAGGGCTGGTTCCAGTCGAGCACGGACCATTCGAGGCGGCCGCAGCCGCGCGCCAGGGCAATCTCGGCGAGCCGTATCAGGAGCGCCTTGCCATAGCCCTTGCCGCGCTGGGCGGGGTCGATGAACAGGTCTTCCAGATACAGGCCAGGCTTGGCGAGGAAGGTCGAAAAGTTATGGAAGAACAGGGCGAAGCCATGGGCGGCCGCGTCCTCTTCGACCAGCAGGACTTCGGCATGGGGTCTTGGCCCGAACAGCTGGGCGCGCAGGCCCGCTTCATCGGCGCGGCATTCATGCGCGAGCTTTTCATAGGCCGCGAGCGCACGGATGAAGCGCAGGATCGTGGGCGTGTCGTCTTCTCTGGCAAACCGGATGGTGGCCATGGGCGCTGTCTGTCCCTCTGCATCGGCGATGGCGGCCCGCCGCCGGGCGGGCCGCACCGGCTAGTCTTCGAATTCGTCTTCGTCCTCGATGAGGTCGGGCTCGGCGCCCTCTTCGGCTTCCAGGCGCAGCTGCTGCTCGGCCTCGTCGAGGCGTCGCAGCAGGTAGTCTTCGCAGACGCCGATCAGTTCCTCGCGCTTGTCGACATAGAAGTGATTGGCACCTTTGATTCTCGCCCGTTCGACCTTGTGTCCCTTCTGGACCCGGACTTTCGTCAGGGCGCGCTCGACATCTTCGGGCGAGGCGATCGAGTCGGCATCGCCGGCGACGATCAGGCCTGAGGCGGGGCAGGGCGCCAGGAAGGACAGGTCATAATGGTTGGCGGGCGGCGAAATCGCGAGGAAGCCGTCGATTTCCGGGCGGCGCATGAGCAGCTGCAGGGTAATCCAGGCGCCGAAGGAATAGCCGGCACACCAGACCAGGCGCGGGCTTTCCGACAGGTTTTCGAGATAGTCCAGGACGTAGGCGGCATCTTCAAGCTCGCCGATGCCCTGATCATAGACGCCCTGCGAGCGCCCGACACCGCGCGAGTTGTAACGCAGCACGCCGAAACCGTTCCGCTCGAACAGCTGGTAGAGCATGATCGTGACCGGATCCTGCATCGTTCCGCCGGCTTTCGGGTGCGGATGAAGGATCAGCGCAATCGGTGCGCCCGGGTAGGGCGGTTCGGTATAGCGTGCTTCGATCCGCCCTTGCGGGCCCGGAATGATGATTTCTGCCATCTGATCCTCGGCTTTCTTGAAGTGAAGCGGGCGAGATAGGCCAAATCCTCCTGAGAATGCAAATTTTTCTGCGGGGTGCGGTGTTGGCCGCAACCGACTATATAAGGTGCTATGATTTATGCCGACTACAACGCCACCGCCCCCGTGCGGCCGGAAGCGCGCGAGGCCATGCTCGCGGCGCTGGGCCTAGGCGCAGCCAATCCCTCCTCGGTTCACAAGGCCGGGCGGGCGGCGCGCGCGGTGGTTGAGCGGGCGCGCGTCCAGATCGGCGGGGCCATCGGGTCACGGGCTGAAGACATCCTGTTTACCAGCGGCGGCACGGAATCCCTCGCCCTGGCCATTCACGGCGCCGTGGCGGCGCTGGAGCGCAAGGCGAGCCTGATCGTCTCGGCCATTGAGCATGAAGCCGCTTCCAGGGCGGCGGCCCATGCCGGGGTGCCGGTTGAGACGGCCGGTGTGCTGGCCTCCGGCCAGGTCGACCTCGCAGGCCTCGAGGCCCGGCTGGCAGCCTGGGACAGGGCGCTCAAGGGCACGCCGATCCTCGTGCTGATGCTGGCGAACAATGAGACGGGGAGTGTCCAGCCGGTGGCCGAAGCGGCTGCGATCGTTCGCGGGGCGGGCGGGCTGACCGTTTGCGACGCGGTGCAGGCGCTCGGCAAGGTAGCGGTCAATGCCGCGCTCATCGGGGCGGACTTTATTGCGCTGTCGGCCCACAAGATCGGCGGCCCGCAGGGCGTTGGCGCGCTGTGGCACCGGGCAGGCGCGCCGCTGAAGCCCGTGCATTATGGCGGAGGGCAGGAACGCGGGTTGCGCCCGGGAACCGAAAACGTTGCCGGGATTGCCGGATTTGGCGCCGCCGCTGAGGCGGCGGTGCGCGACCTGCCGAGATACGCCGCTCTGGCGAAGCACCGCGACGCCATGGAAGCGCGCCTGAAAGCCGAGGGCGGTGTGACCGTGAACGGCGAGGGGGCTGCGCGCCTGGCAGGCACATCCAATTTTGCCCGGCCGGGCTTCCGGGCCGAGACGCAGGTGATGGCGATGGATCTTGCCGGTGTGTGCGTGTCGGCGGGTTCGGCCTGTTCGTCCGGCAAGGTGAAGCCTTCGCGCGTCCTCCTGGCCATGGGCGCAGATGACGCGCTTGCGGAATCTGCCATCCGCATCAGCTTTGGCTGGGATACCAGACCGGAAGATTTCGGGCGTGTTGCAGACGCATGGCTTGAAGCCGCCCGGAGAAGCGTATTGAAGATAACTGTATGATGGATTGCTGCAGCGGAATGGATGAGCACGACGATACCTGCACCGAGGTGAAAGTGAAGGACGGCGTTGATGCAAAGACGGTCGAGGCGGCGAGGCGCCTCGAAGCGGAGAACTATTCGGCCGGTTTCGTCACCGATATCGAGATGGAATTTGCCCCCAAAGGGCTGGACGAGGACACGGTCCGCTTCATCTCGGCCAAGAAGGGCGAGCCGGACTGGCTGCTCCAGTACCGCCTCGAAGCCTACCGCCGCTGGCTGACGCTGGAGGAGCCTGTCTGGGCGCGCGTCGATTATCCGAAGATCGATTACCAGGCCTATTATTACTACGCCGCGCCGAAGAACGCCGCGAAGTACAAGTCGATCGACGAAGTGCCAAAGGAAATCCTCGATACCTATGCCAGGCTTGGCATCCCGCTGCGCGAGGCGGAGGTGCTGCTGGGTGTCGAGGGCGCGGCTGAAACGGCGGCAGCGGCACGCGAGAAGCCGCGTGTGGCGGTCGACGCGGTGTTTGATTCTGTGTCGGTGGCGACGACGTTCCGCGAGGAGCTGAAGAAGGCCGGCGTGATTTTCATGTCGATCTCGGAGGCCGTGCATGAGTATCCGGAGCTGGTGAAGACGTATCTCGGCAGCGTTGTTCCGGCGACGGATAATTTCTTTGCGACGCTGAATGCGGCGGTCTTCTCGGACGGCACGTTCGTTTACGTGCCGAAGGGCGTGCGCTGCCCGATGGAGCTGTCGACCTATTTTCGCATGAACGCAGAAAGCACGGGCCAGTTCGAGCGGACGCTGATCATCGCCGATGAAGCGGCCTATGTTTCCTATCTCGAAGGCTGCACGGCGCCGATGCGCGACGAGAACCAGCTGCACGCCGCGGTGGTCGAGCTGGTTGCGCTAGATGATGCGGAGATAAAGTATTCTACGGTGCAGAACTGGTGGCCCGGCGACGAGAATGGCAAGGGCGGCATCTATAACTTCGTCACCAAGCGCGGCGATTGCCGCGGCGCGCGTTCCAAGATTTCCTGGACGCAGGTTGAGACCGGATCGGCGATTACCTGGAAATATCCGTCCTGCATCCTGCGCGGGGATGATTCGGTCGGCGAGTTCTATTCGATTGCCGTCACCAATGGCCGCCAGCAGGCCGATACCGGCACGAAGATGATCCATCTCGGCAAGCGCACCCGAAGCCGGATCATCTCGAAGGGCATCTCGGCGGGCAGGTCCGACAACACCTATCGCGGCCTGGTCTCGATCCACAGGAAAGCTGAAGGCGCGCGTAATTTCACGCAGTGCGACAGTCTGCTGATCGGCGACAGGTGCGGCGCCCATACGGTGCCCTACATCGAGAACCGCCGCGCCGACGCGCAGCTCGAGCATGAGGCAACCACAACCAAGCTGTCCGAAGACCAGCTCTTCTATGTCCGCCAGCGCGGCATCGGCGAGGAACAGGCGGTGGCTCTCCTGGTCAATGGTTTCGTGCGCGACGTGCTTCAGGAGCTGCCTATGGAGTTCGCCGTCGAGGCCCAGAAGCTCCTGGAAGTCAGCCTGGAAGGAAGTGTGGGGTGAGACTGTTTCTCGTTGCGGCGCTGTTATCGCTGGCCTCGCTGGCAGCCTGCGCGCCGCAACCTGCCGGAACTCCGCAGGCTGAAGATCCAGGCGCACAGGCTGCCATCGAACGGCTCATGGGCCTCGAGACCTGCGAGGACGCCGCCGTCCATTACGGCAGCATGCAGCCACAGCTGACGACCTGCCGTCTCGAGCTGGGCGAAGGTGAACCGAGCTTCGTGATCAGCTCCGACCAGATGATCGAGAGCGAGACTGAGAGCCAGGGCATCCTGCGCGCTGAGCTTTCGGGCGAGGGCGGACGTTCATTGCAGGTGATCGAGGAGACCGTCAGCGGGGCCTTCAGCTATCCTTATACCGAGGACCTGAACGGCGACGGAGCGGCCGATCTGATGGTGGCGCTGATGACCGGCAATGTGAACACCCGTTATGCGCTCTGGCTGCAGGGCGAGGATGGCCTGTTCGCCCGGGCAGGCGAGCTTTCGGGGGTTGTCATCGGGCTTGCGCCGAACGGCCTTGTTTCGGCTTCTGGGCGCTCCAGCGCCGCAGAATGGGAAACCCAGTACTTCCGGGTCACGGGCGGCCTGCTCGAGGCGGTTGCTGCTGTGGTTAACCGCGCAGGTCCGCAGCCCGGCGAGCTGCCACCGGAGGGGCCTGCCTGCAAAGTGATCCGGATTGTCGACGGAATCGATCCGGCCCCGCTCTGTGCCGCCAGCGCCGGCGCCCCGGGCTGATCGGGCGCACATCCGGGCGGGCGGCGGCTGCCTGATTGTCGCGCCGGGGCCGGATCTGCTGCTTTGTGCTTTCATTCCGCCCCGGGGCGCCCTAAATCCGGCTCATGTTGAAGATAGAGAATCTGACGGCGACAGTCGGCGAAGGCGCCGGTGTCCGGACCATCCTCACCGGCCTCTCGCTTGAGGTCCCGGCCGGCGAGGTGCACGCTGTCATGGGCCCGAACGGGGCGGGCAAGTCGACCCTGTCTTATGTGCTCACCGGCCGCGAGGGCTACACGGTCACGGGCGGCGCTGCGAGCCTCGACGGCGCCGACCTGTTAGCCCTGGAGCCTGAGGCGCGCGCTGCGGCCGGTCTTTTCCTCTCCTTCCAGTATCCGGTTGAAATCCCCGGCGTACCGGTGATGACTTTCGTGCGCACGGCGATGAATGCCCAGCGCAAGGCGCGCGGCGAGGCCGAGATCTCCGCGCCGGACTTCATCAGGAAGTCCCGCGAGATTGCCAGGGTTCTCAGCCTTGATCCTGAAATGCTGAAGCGCCCTGTGAATGTCGGCTTTTCGGGCGGCGAGAAGAAGCGTCTTGAGGTTTACCAGATGATGATGCTCGAGCCGCGCTTCATGGTGCTTGACGAGACCGATTCCGGGCTCGATATCGACGCCCTGCGAACGGTCGCCGAGGGTGTTAATGCACTGCGTGCGCCGGGCCGTGGTATGCTCGTGATCACGCACTATCAGCGCCTGCTCGACTATATCAGACCGGACAAGGTGCACGTGCTGGCGAGGGGCCGCATTATCAAGACGGGCGGGCCGGAGCTCGCTCACCGGCTTGAAGCCGAAGGTTATGACGGCGTGCAGGCGGAGGCCGTGTGAGCGCTGCCCTCAAACACCTGATCCGCAATCCCACGATCGCCGAACTGGACCTTATCGCGCGCTTCGCGGCGATGAGGCCGGATCCGCGCCGCGAGCGCCTGTTCGAGGCTTTCGCGCAGACCGGCCTGCCGGGGCGGCGTGTCGAAGGCTGGCGCTGGTCGGATTTCAAGGCGGCATTGACCTCGCTTGAGGCGCCGAAGACGCCGCTGGTGCGCGATCCGCTGGCACGTGACGGTGTTGCGGTTCTGCGCTTTACGCCCGCCGGATACACGCCGCCGGTTTCGCTGCCGACGGGGTTGAGCGTCCTTGCGAAGGACGACGTTCAGGCGCTGGGCGGCGCGGAAGAAGCGCCGCTTGGCGCGCTGGCGGCGGCGCTTTCGGGTGGCCGGACGCCGGGCACGCTGCTCGTGGACGTCAGCGCCGGCGCCCCTTTGCATCTGCATCTGGTTTTCGAGGGCCCGGGCGCCATCAATGCGGCCAGGGTCGTCTTCCTCGTTCGTCCGGGCGCGGAGCTTCATGTCTCCGAAAGCCATCTTGGCGGCGCCGCGCTCTCGGCGGCGCTGATCGAATTTACCTTGAACAGGGATGCGCGCCTGTTCCGCACCGTCTGTCAGACTGGCGGGGCCGGTGAGGTGCGGGCGATCACTGCGCTGATCGAACAGGACGCCGGCGCTGAAAGCGTTCAGACGGTTCTCGCCTTTGGGGCCAGGGCCGCGCGTATCGAGACACGCCTCGTGCACCGCGGTGCCGGGTCCAGGGCGACCCTGAACGCGGCCTATCTGGCGGGCAGGGGTTTTCATGCTGACATCACCACGCATGTGCGCCATGGCGCGCCGTCCTGCGTGACGCGCCAGCTGACCAAGGGTGCGGTTCTGGAGGGCGGGCGCGGCGTATTCCAGGGCAAGTTCCATGTGCCGCGCATCTCGGGCCAGCAGACGGACGCCTCGATGCAGCATAACGCGCTGCTCCTGGAGGACGGGGCTGAGGTCTTCGCCAGGCCCGAGCTCGAAATCCTTGCAGATGATGTTCAGTGCGCGCATGGAAACACGTCTGGCGCGCTCGATCCAGCCCAGCTCTTCTACCTGCGCCAGCGCGGCATTGCCCTGACTGAGGCGCGCGCGATGCTGACCGAGGCCTTCATCGCCGAGGCGCTCGAAGGCGCGGGCGATCTGGAGGATGTGCTGCGGACTGAGGCCCAGGCCTGGCTGAACCATGCCGCGTAAGCCCGACCTGCCCGCCATCCGCGCCGAGTTCCCGATCCTGTCCCGGCAGGTGAATGGCCATCCTCTGGTCTATCTCGACAATGCGGCCAGCGCGCAGAAGCCGGATGCCGTGATCGAGGCGATGGCGCACCAGGCCCGAACCGCCTATGCGAATGTCCACCGCGGCCTGCATACGCTCGCGAATGAGGCAACCGAGGCCTTCGAGGCGGCGCGCGAGACCGTGCGCGCCTTCCTGAATGCACCGTCTACGGATAATATTGTCTTCACCAAGGGCTCAACCGAAGGCATCAACCTCGTCGCCTCGGCCCTTGCGGCCCGTATCCGGCCGGGCGACGAGATCGTGCTGTCGATCATGGAGCATCACTCCAACATCGTGCCCTGGCATTTCCTGCGCGAGCGCCAGGGTGCTGTGCTGCGCTGGGTGGGACTGACGCCGGACGGCGCGCTTGACATGGACGCCATGCGCGCCGCCATCGGTCCGAAGACGAAGATGGTCGCCCTCACGCATATGAGCAATGTCCTCGGCACCGTCACCGACCTCGCTGCAGTCGCGAAGCTCGCCCATGCGGTGGGCGCCGAGCTGCTCGCCGATGGCAGCCAGGCGGCGGTGCATCTGCCGGTCGATGTGCAGGCCCTCGGCTGCGACTGGTATGTGATGACCGGTCACAAGCTCTATGGCCCGACGGGCATCGGCGCCCTTTACGGGACGGCTGCGGCGCTGGATCGCGCGCGGCCCTATCAGGGCGGCGGTGAGATGATCGAGATCGTTGAAACCGGGCGTGTCACCTATAATACGGCGCCGCACAAGTTCGAAGCCGGCACGCCGCCGATCCTGGAGGCGGTTGGGCTCGGCGCGGCGCTGCGCTGGATGGGGCAGTTCGATCCGGCCGACGTCGCCGCTCACGAGCATGGGCTGTATACCCGCGCCCGCGAGGCCCTGGGCACCATCAACGGTCTCAGGGTGCACGGCGAGGCGCCGGGCAAGGGGGCTGTGCTGTCCTTCAGCCTTGAAGGGGCCCATCCGCACGATCTTGCCCAGATCCTCGACCGTTACGGTGTCGCCATCCGCGCCGGCCATCACTGCGCCCAGCCGCTGATGCAGCATCTTGGTGTTCCGGCCACGGCGCGGGCAAGTTTTGCACTCTACAATACCCCCGCCGAGGTCGACGCCTTTGCTGAAGCGCTCGCCAAGGCGCGCAAAATGCTGGTATAGCAGCTTTCATGGCAGATGATTTGGCATCCCGGGACAAGATGAAGGCGGCGGACGCACTGCCCGCTTCGGCGATTGCGCAGGAAGAACTCGACCGGATGACGGACGAGCTGATTGCTGCGTTCAAGACGGTTTTCGACCCGGAGATCCCGGTCGACATTTATGAGCTGGGGCTGATTTACAAGGTGGATGTTGATGATGACCGCAAGGTTGACATCGAGATGACCCTGACGGCGCCGGGCTGCCCGGTGGCGGGCGATATGCCGGGCTGGGTCGAGACGGCCGCCAGGACGGTTGAAGGTGTGTCCGATGTCGAGGTCCGCCTGACCTTCGATCCGCCCTGGACCCCGGCGCGGATGTCCGACGAGGCGCGCCTTGCGCTCAACATGCTCTGATTGAAGGAGGCGGCGCGAGCCCCCATCTGAACCTTATGGCCAGACGTCCCCGCCCGAAACCCGTTCGCCTTTCCGATGCGGCTGCTGCGCGCGTGCGGGAGATCATGGATGAGCGCGGACTGGGTTATCTGCGCGTCGGGGTGAAGAATGGCGGCTGTGCGGGCATGGAATATGTGATGGACTATGCCGCGGCGCCCGCCGCACTCGACGAGGTGGTGGAAGATAATGGTGTCACCATCGTGATCGATGCGAAGGCGGTGCTGTTCCTGCTCGGCAGCGAGCTCGATTATGAGGTCACGCCGCTGCACGAGAAGTTCGTGTTCCGCAATCCGAACCAGACCGACGCCTGCGGCTGCGGCGAAAGCGTGACGATCATTCCTGCCGCGCCAGACTGACCTGCCCCCGTCATTTCCAGCCGGTTGCCGCGCCGCTGGCCCTGGGGCCTTCGCGCCCTCTGCCGTATCGCGGCGAAGGGCGCCGCTCTGGCTTTCCGGGCGGGGGGGGGGCGGGGCGGGGGCGCGCGGGGCGCCCCCGGCGGGCAGGCACGCGGTTGCGGAACAGGGGCCAG
>CAZIGV010000012.1:0-53440 GCA_964538945.1 uncultured Hyphomonas sp. | reverse complement strand
GGGGCCCTGCGCGCCCTCTGCCGTACCGCGGCGATGGGCGCCGCGCTGCCTTGCGGGGGGGGGGGGGGCCGGCCCTGCTGCCCGGGTCAGGCAGCAGGCGGGACGTCAGGCTTTGCCGTAAGCGGCGAGATTATCCGGCATCGGCCTTGCTTCCATGCCGTCTGGCGGGTCGGGGATGAGGAGCGCGCGGGTGACGGGGCCCCCGGTGGCTTCGGCGACGAGTTCTGCCGTGCGTGTTTCCACTGCTTCGGTCAGGCGGGCGATGAATTCCTCCTTCGGCAGGCCCGGCGGGATGGGCTCGAGGAACTCGATCACGGCCGTACCGGTACGCTTGGGTTTTTCCTGCTGCTGCCAGAACACGCCGATATTGGTGGCGACCGGTACGACGGGCACGCTCATCGCCTCGGCCATGTGCCAGACGCCGGACTTGTAGCGGAAATGATAGCCGACCGGTGCGAGGTGGCCTTCCGGATAGATCAGGACGCGCCGGCCATCCTGTCTGGCCCTGTGCATGCCGTCAGCGAGCGAAGAGGCTTTGTTTTCGCCGCCGCCGCAGGTGTCGATCACGATGGCGCCGAGCTTTCTGAGGATGCCTGAGACCAGCGGGAAGCGTTCGAGATGGTCGCCGGTCACGAAGGCGAGGTCGGATATTTCCGGATAGATCAGAAACCCGTCGCCCCAGCTCTGGTGCTTGGCGGCGATTATGAACGCGCCGTCCGGCAGGAGGTGGCGGGCGCGCACCTGCTTGCGGACGCCGGCGATCCAGCTGAGCGCGAGGTTCATGGCCCGCGTATAGCTCCGGATGATGGCGCGCACCGGTGCGTGTCCCGGCCAGGCCAGGAACGGGAGGGAGGCGGCGATGTAGAGGACCGAGAGCGCATAATAGGCGATCTGGAAGAGTGAACCGCGCATAGAAAGAGGCTCCGCAGGCGAAGGATCAGGCAGATTTCAGGACGGCGAGAATGGCCCGTGCCATCGCCGGCGCATGCTGGGACAGGGGTCCGGGCAGGCGGTTATAGATCTTGTTCTGCCCGGCCTGCAGGACGATGCCGAGGGTCATGGCGGCTTTCAGGGCAGGGTCGCCCTTCGGGACCGCGCCTGAGGCCATCAGCCCGCTGATGATCTGTTCGGTGATCGAGACCGGGTCATCTTCGCGGCGTTTGTCATAGGGCAGGTAGCGGTTCATCGAGACAAGGTGGAAGGAGAAGAGCAGGAAGTCCTCGTCTGCCAGCTTGCAATAGGCGGTCACGGCAGAGAGCACCTTGGTCTCGAGGCTGCCGGTGCCGGTCAGGGCCTCGGTGAGCAGCTGCGAGAGCCGGTCATGGGTGGCCTGGAACAGGGCGAGGGCCAGTTCATCCTTGCCCTTATAGTGGCGGTAGAGCGCGCCTTCGGACACCCCGGCCTTGTCGGCGATCTGGCGCGTCGTGGCGGCGTCCACCCCTTCATGGACAAACAGTTTCAGCGCGGCGCGCTCGATCCTGGGCTTTGCGTTGCGCACACGCGGCTTTTTTGGGGGCTCTGGCGGGGCTGCGGACTTGGCCATTCGGGCAGATCTCTTGACGACGCTGCTGGAGATAGCCGCTCGGGACCAGTTTTGCAAGTGATTATTCGCTCACATAACCGGGGCTGCATGGATTCACGCCGCCAGCGCGTCTGCGCCCTGCGGCGGCCGGAAGGCGCGGATTACCGCTGTCGCCCCGTGCCGGCCTGTCTCAGGCGATGAGGTCGATCCGGTAGCTTTCGATCACGGTATTGGCGAGCAGTTTCTCGCACATTTCCTTCACCCGTCTTTCGGCGTCGCTGCGGCTGACGGCGCCTGCGAGTTCGAGCTCGATCACCTTGCCGACGCGGGCGGCTTCGACTTCGCCATAGCCCATCCGGGCGAGCGTATCGGCGACGGCCTTGCCCTGCGGATCGAGAACGCCGGATTTGAGCGAGACATGAACCACGGCCTTCATTTGCTGCCTCCGGTGAAGCTGACGACATTGTCCGTGTCACCCGATTCCCTGATGATCCCAAGGCGGCGGGCGACTTCCGCATAGGCTTCGGTCACCCCGCCAAGGTCCCGGCGGAAACGGTCCTTGTCGAGTTTCTCACCGGTCTTGTAGTCCCAGAGACGGCAGCTGTCAGGGCTGATCTCGTCTGCCAGCATGATGCGCGCCATGTCGTGATCATTCTCGAAATAGCGGCCGAATTCGATCTTGAAGTCGACCAGCCGGATACCGGCGCCGGCAAACAGGCCGGACATGTAATCATTGACGCGCAGGGCCAGGGCGATGATGTCATCATATTCCTGCGGGCTGGCCCAGCCGAAGGCCGCGATGTGTTCTTCTGAGACCATCGGGTCATGCAGGGCGTCGCTCTTGTAATAGAACTCGACCAGCGGCCGCGGCAGCGGATGGCCCTCGGCAAGGCCGAGGCGGGTCGACAGCGAACCGGCGGCGATGTTGCGCACGACGACTTCCAGCGGAATGATTTCGACCTTGCGGATCAGCTGCTCGCGCATATTGAGGCGGCGGATGAAGTGGGTCGGGATACCGATCGCGCTCAGCTGTGTCATGACGAACTCGCTGATACGGTTATTTAGGACGCCCTTGCCGTCGAGGACAGCCTTCTTCTGGGCATCGAAGGCGGTTGTGTCGTCCTTGAAATACTGGATCAGGGTTCCTGGCTCGGGGCCCTCATACAGGATCTTGGCCTTGCCCTCATAGACGACGCGCCGCTTGCTCATGTTCGCCGGCCCCTTCCTTCAGTCGGGAAAGCCTGGCGCCACCGGAATCGGTTGCCAGCAATCCTGAAGGGCGGACTGTTACGCCAATCCGGGGGCAGAAACAATTATTGCGAACACCCGGGCTGCACACCTATATGTGGCCGGATACGTGCCTTCCAGCTGCAAAAAAGGGTCTTTCCATGAGCTCATTCGATGATCGTGAACGCGCTGAGGAAGCCCGCTACGCCCTCGATCAGCAGACCCAGATGCGCGTCACCGCCCGCCGCAACAAGCTGCTGGGCCTCTGGGCCGCTGGCCTGATGGGCGTTTCCGGCGCCGATGCGGAAGCTTATGCCAGGAGTGTGGTGATTGCGGATCTGGAAGAGGCCGGCGACGGGGATGTCATCCGCAAGGTGCTGGCCGACCTCGGGGCGGCCGGGGTGTCGCGCACTGAGGCTGAGGTCAAGGAAGAGCTGGCCCGCCTCCTGCCCGTCGCGCGCGACGAAATCACGCGCGAAGTCAAGGGCTGACCGGGCTCAGCGCAGGCCCGAAGCGGCCGCGCCGGCATAGCCTGCCCCGGTCTGGTAGGTATCGCTGCATCTGGGCCCTTCGTGCCCCATGGGGGTAAACGAGACGCAGCTGAACCGGGCGCCGGCGCCTTCCCGGAAGGTGGGCGGCCCGTGCCAGTCCTGCATGTGCTTTTTTCCCGTCCAGGCGCTGAACATGATCTTGCTCGGGCTGGAGGGCACGTCGCCATCGCCGGTTTGGGTGGCATAGACCGCCTCGCCCTCGACATACCAGGTGATGCCGTCGGGGCGCCAGTCGAAGGCATACAGGCGCGGCCGGTCTGCCGCGTCGAAGGCAAGCTCGAAGGTTGCCGGCCTGATCGCCTTGCCGTTGCTGAAATAATTGAAGTGCACCTGGGTCGTGTCGGAGCCGAGGAATTCAATATCGATCTCGTCATGCGGATCGCCGAACCAGGGGCCCGTATAGGTAAAGAAGGCCGATACCAGGCCCGAGCCGCGCGCCGGTTGCATCACTGTCTCATAGCGTCCGTACCCGTATTTTTTCGAGGACTGCATCTCGGCGCCGGTAAAGGGCAGGCCGCGGCCCTCCTCGCGCCTCACCTCAAGGAAAGCGCCGCCCTGCCCGGCGATATTGTCTGCCCGCCAGTCGGCGCCGTAGAAGGAGCTGTTGGCGTTGCTGTGGCTTGAGGCCCTGAAGACCGGATCTGACAGGGGCGTGCTGAGCCGGGTCAGGAAGCCGCCGCGCTTTTTTTCCGGGGCTGTCCAGGGCGCTCCGGCGTCGGGTGCGGCGCGGGGCCGGGCGGGGCGCACCCAGGGGTAGAAGTCCGGCTGGTTGCCCCCGATGTGCGCTTCTGGCCGGCGGTCGGCAGGCGCGGCCCCTGGCGGTTGCGTCAGTCTGGCCCCCGGGGGCGGTGACCCGGGCAGGCACAGAAGGGCCAGCGCGAGAAGCGCGGCCCAGCTTGCGAGCACCAGGGCGTCCGCGGCGGGGTCAGCGCGGCGCCAGAGCGCAACCGGGTCTGGTCTGGGGTGGTCCAAGTCCGCTTTCCTTGCGTCAGCCGGTTCCTTCCCAGCAAAAACGGCGCCAACAGGCGGGCGGCCTGCGTCAGCCGGCGCCGTGACCGGGTGCCGGCGGGGCCAGCGCGGCCCGGTTGCGCATCATGAACAGGGGCACCGAGCCGATCGGCGTGACCGCCCAGTCGAGCGGCTGGTCGTGCGGCTCTGACGGGACCCGGTCGATCTGCTGGGCGGCATAGGCGAGCGCGCAGGCAAAGGCCCGGCCCCTTGCCCGCAGCTGTGACAGCGCCCGGTCATAATGCCCGCGTCCATAGCCGAGCCGGTTGCCCTGTGTGTCGAAGGCGAGCAGGGGTGTCAGTACCAGCGTCGGCGTGGCTTGCGGCGCGTCCTCAGGCGGCTCGGACAGGCCAAACCCCCTGCGTTCGAGGGGCTCGCCGGGTGACCAGAGCCGCCAGCTGATGCCGCCTTGGGTCATGCGCGGCAGGCATGTCTCGGCGCCGGCGCGGGCAAGGCGGTCCAGAAGCGGCATAGGGTCCAGCTCTTCATAGATCGGCACATAGGCGGCAACGACCGGACCATAGCGTTCGAGCAGTTTCATCGGGAAGATCGCGGCGAGCCTTTCGGCGGCGTCCGGGTCACGCGCTGCTGCCTCGGCGCGCAGGGTACGCATCCGGTGGCGCAGGTTGGTCTTTTCGTCTTCGGGGGCCATGCGGTCTTCTAGCGAGGCGTCGGCGCGCCGTCACGGCAGGAGGGACACAAGAACCGCAATCGCCGCCGGGCACATTTCACTCCCGTCGACCTAGAGACTAGGTGGGTGCCGGATGAGCCGGGGCCACGGCCCCGGCCAGAATGCCAGCTCCCTGACGGTAAGTAAGGTCGCTGGAGATCAGTCCCTTGCGCGCGTCGCAGCCCTTGTGAACGCTAACTGTAGCCGCCCGGAGGGCTGCTGGGAAGGGCTCCCCGGACATCCGGGCGTGTCGTTGACAGGGCTGCGCGGTCAGCGCCCCGGTCAGGGCGAGATGTCGAAGGCGTAGAGGAGGGTGCGCTGGGCGGGCGAAAAGTTGTTGTCTGAGACGATCCACAGCCGCAGGTCGCCATTGGCGAGGATCCGGGCTGCGAGGCCCTCGAAATTGTCGGTCATCACCGGGCGGGAAAGGGTGATCTGCTGGTCAGCGTCCGGGCCCCAGACGAGGATCGCGCGTGCCCCGCGCAGGGGATCGAAGGCGCGGTAAAGCGCTATGTGCCGCTCGCCGGCGCCCGGAGCGGCCAGCGTTTCCATGGCTGTCAGGGCAAATCCCGGAGGATTGGCCATCGCCGCGCCGGTCCATTCCGCCTTGCCGCCGCGGCCCACGTGCCCGATCGGGGAACCCGTGCCGGAGGCGCCCTCATAGGCAAAGCGCAGGTGACCTGCGGGCGTCAGGTCGATTGCTTCAGGTCCGTCGTTCGCATCCACCTTCGCGCCGGCGAAGACAGTGGGCAGGACTGAGATTTCCACAGCTTTTGCGCCGGCGCCGCAGGTGCTGAAGGCGAAAGCCTCGATGCGGAAGCGGCGCTCGAAGCTGACCAGCGCGATCCCGTCGCGCAGGGCGAGCCCCTCGGCATCATTGGCGCCCTTGCCGCTAAGGAATTTGCCGTCCGGGCCACGCATATAGCCGATCATGGCCGCAGACGGCGCCCCGCCGGTGAGGCTGAGCCTGACCCATGCGCCGGAATCGGTGATGGCGAGCAGGGCCGTGTCCTCCTCGGCGGCCAGGGCTGACAGGCCGCCGAAATTCGGGTCAGCCGATGTCAGTTCCCAGGCGCCGGCCAGGCGTGCGCCGGCTGGCAGCCGGCCGGCGAGCGCCCCGGCCTGCCTGCTGCTGAGTGCCGTGACCGTCAGGTCAACCGGCAGCATCGCCTGCATCGGCGCCCCGCCCGCGTCGCAGGAGGCGGCGCGGATCGTCTCGGCCGCCTCCCCGAACGTCCAGAGGCTCGCCCGGTTTTCTGCCCCGGCCTGCACGTCAGAGGCGGACGCCTCCCCGGGAGGCGCTGCGCAGGCTGATGCCGCAAGGAGCAGGCAGGCAGCAAGACTGGAGATCAGGCGTAACATCAGAGCCTCAATATGGATTAAGCAGACCGGCAGGTTGCCCTGGCATGCGGCAAGGGGAGCACACAAGCCTGACCTTTTCGTGACGGCCTTGCCGCTGCGGGCTGGATTTCGGTTCCGAACACTTACAAAATCTCTCTATGAACCACATCCCGCTCGCCCGCCGTTCGCCGATCCAGCCCGAGAACTGCAATCTCGCGCGCACCATCGAGATCATCGGTGATCGCTGGACCCTGCTGATCCTGCGTGCAGCGCTTTACGGTGTGCGCCGTTTCGATGATTTCCAGGCTGAGCTGGGCTGCCCGCGGACCGTTTTGTCCGGGCGACTGAAGATCCTCGTCGATGCGGGCCTGCTGACCCGGAAAACCTATAAGGTACCCGGCAAGCGGGCGCGCCCCGAATACGTGCTCTCGGCCATGGGCCTGTCGCTGCGTCCGATCCTGATCGGCCTGACGCAATGGGGCGATGTCTGGATCGGCAAGGGGGAGACGCCGCCGATCACCTTCACCAAGGTGGGCACCAAGACCGCGATCCGGGCTGCTTTCGTGGACCCGGAAGGACGGGAAGTACGCCCGGACCAGATCCGTGCGGTCCTGCGCGGCTAGGCGGGGGTGGCGGCGACCGAGACGGTCTTGCTTTTGGGTCTTGCAAAGCGAGGGCCTTACGCTTATTCCGACCGCTCCGGTCCTCGCGGCCGGTATACCCAGTTCAGGATGCGGGCGTAGCTCAGGGGTAGAGCACAACCTTGCCAAGGTTGGGGTCGAGAGTTCGAATCTCTTCGCCCGCTCCAGAAAAAATTATTTAGAATCATCTGGTTGATTTATTTCCCCGCTTCGGCGGTCGCGGCGCTGAAAGCAATTATAAGCACGATGTCAGCACGCAAGCCCATGTGTGCATAATATAACGTGTGGCAGCACAAGTGGACGGCGTCGGGTCTGGGCCTTCCGGATCCGGGCTTTGCGGAGACAATCCCGCATTGACCCCGAACCCATCCGTTAACGTGTAACGTGACCGCGATTGAAGTCATTCCTTGACATTTTTGCCGACTGGGCGCATGATTGTCTTTGCGGTCATGAAGCGTCTTTATGACCGCGTATGCGGTCAAGAAGGAAAAACGTGTCGGCGCCGCGCAGCTATTCGAGATTGACGAAGGATGCTCTGTCGCTCTTCGGGTCGCAGATCAAACTCGGCAGAAAGTCCCAGCGCATGTCGGAGATCGACTTCGCCGAACGTGTGGGGATCGCCCGGAGTACCGTACAGAAGATCGAGCGCGGAGATCCTGGCGTAAACATCGGCCTTGTCTTCGAGGCGGCGATCATTGCGGGTGTGCCCCTCTTCGTGCCGGATGCGACCAGCCTGGCGCCTCAGCTCGAACGTTTTTCGGACAAGCTGGCTCTAATGCCAAAATCCATTCGTCGTTCCGGCGACAAGGTGGACGATGGCTTTTAACAACGAGCCGCCGCAGAAAGCCTTTGTCTGGATCTGGCTGCCGGGTGAGACGGCACCCGTCGTTGCGGGGCAGATATCGGTTCGAGGGCAGTCTTTTGATTTCAACTACGGTCGATCATATCTGGCGCGAGACGACGCAATCGCCATCTACGCTCCCGAACTTCCTCTGCGTCCGGGTGCAATCGCGCCGCCGCCGCTTTCGATGGCAGGCGCGCTGAGGGATGCTGCGCCGGATGCCTGGGGTCGGCGGGTGATCATCAACCGGCTGACCGGCTTACGAGGAGCCGGCGCCGAAGCGGCGGCCCTTAACGAGCTCACCTTCATGCTGCAGTCGGGTTCGGACCGTATCGGGGCGCTCGACTTTCAAACCTCAGCGACACACTACGTCCCGAGAGAACGTGACGGTGTTCCGCTCGAGACGTTGCTGCAGTCGGCCGACCTTGTTGACCGCGGCGTGCCGCTCAACCGCGATCTTGCCGAGGCCCTGCAACATGGCACGGCAATAGGAGGCGCAAGACCAAAAGCCCTCATCACCGCTGCGGGCCGAAAATATGTGGCCAAATTCTCTACTTCGAATGACACCTACAATGTCGTGAAGGCCGAATACATCGCGATGCGTATGGCAGCGCAGGCTGGATTGAATGTCGCGCCCGTACGCATGGTGCGCGCGATGAATAAAGATGTACTGCTCATCGAGCGGTTCGACCGTGCGCCGAATAGCCATAACTGGACGCGGCGCGCCATGGTCTCGGCGCTTACCCTGTTCGGTCTGGATGAGCTCATGGCTGCACATGCAAGCTATGAAGATCTTGCCGACATCATCCGGTTGAGGTTCACGCAGCCGCGCGCGACGCTGAAGGAACTCTTCCGGCGACTGGTTTTCAACATTCTGGTCGGAAATTCGGATGATCATGCACGCAATCATGCGGCCTTCTGGGATGGTTTCCGTCTCACCCTGACGCCAGCATACGACATTTGCCCTCAATCTCGTGCCGGCTACGAGGCCTCGCAAGCAATGCACATTTCAGGCGGGGAGCGAAGGAGTCAGTTGTCTATTTGTCTTCGGTCGGCAGCAAAATATCATTTGTCCGACGAAGCAGCGACAATCCTCATTCAGGAGCTCATCGACATTGTCAGGCAGCAGTACCAGCCACTTTGCGACGAAGCTGGGCTTTCAGATGTGGACCGCCGCTTCTTCTGGCGCCGTCAGTTTCTCAATGCGCTGGCTTTTGAGGGAATGGAGGAGGTTTTGTCCAGCCAGCTTGAAGGGTTGAACTAGAAAGCCTCCGAACAATTAAAAGGCAGACACACCTGGACGACAAGTCCGTCGATGACTCCCTCGGCTGTTCGAATCTGGATTCCTGAAGGGCGAACAGGACGCAAAAATCTTCCTGCTGAAATCCTTGCAAATCTCCCTCCAAAGCAAAAAATTGACCACTCTTAAGCACCTGAAAAATAACGGAATTAAATATTTGAGGGAGCGCTTCGCCCGTTCCACTGTCCGCAGGCTGACCGAAATACCCTTCTCGGCAAGGAGCGCCTGGTACACCACATCGGCGTTGCCGGCATGCTGCCGGAACCGATCCGGAAGCCAATCCTCCAATCCGCCCGGCGACTTGCTCCGTGAGACCGGGCTCATAAACCGCCAGCCTCGTGCCCGCAGCGCCGGCATCGCTGACACCGCCTCCGGCGTCCGCATCTCTATCCTCCGCGATAACCCTGCCTGCGAAAGATTCTGCGATGACGGCTTATCCATGTGACCTCCTGTCTGACGAAGGGGGTCAGTTCTTCATGTCGTCAGAGGGGGAGGCAGTTTGTCATGGCGCCTGACACTGGGCAAAGCAGGTCAAACCCAGAGACGGGAACGTCTCGCCCTCAGCGCCCAACACGGCCAATCGCCAGATCGGAAACATCCGCTCGCCTTACGACGACTATTTCAAATATGTTGGAAAAGAGGAGCGGCCAAATCCATTCCAGAACATGCATTCCAAATCAAAGGCGCGCACAGAAGTGCCACCCTATTCAAGTGAATGGGTCAGGACAAAAGTTATTGCGGTTGGGGCAACACGCAAATGGCGCCCGCAATTGCAGCTCATCACAATGATGCCGATCGGGACAGGGTGCAGGCCCGGCGAGATCATCAACCTGCGTGTCGAAGACTTCCAAATCGACGGGCCCGTGCCCTACATCTTCATCAGGGCCCGCACGGACCGGGAAGTGAAACGGATACGTCTGAACGGGATATCCCCCTGGTGGGCATCTCTCTTGAGGCGGCCAGACGGGCAGGCCCTCATGCCGGAGAGCTGTGCGTCGTTCGAAACCGCATTGCCAAATTATGGCTGTGTTCCGGAGGCTGCATACACAACCTCCGGCGTCAGCCTGGGGCGCAGGACATTGAGTGACGCGCCAATCCCAAGATGCATCCATGGCCGACGAATTCAAAGAGACGCCCTCACGGGCAAGATGGCGAAGGCTGTGCGACGCCCTCTTTGGCGAGCGCGGTCTCGATCGGAGCTGGACCGCCAAACTCTGGCGGGCGCAGACGGAAAAGGCTGATCCGTGGAAGGAGTCTGCTTGAATATCGGCGAACGATAGACTAAGTTTTGTAAACCAAGTCCATAGGATTGATGAAAAATGACCCTAACTGTGAATATTCACGAAGCCAAGACGCATCTGTCGCGGCTTGTCGACGCCGCCGCCAAAGGCGAAAGTTTCATCATCGCCAAAGCAGGCAAGGCCCTGGTCAAGGTGGTTGCGCTCGATGCACCGCTTGGCGCAGACCGCAAGCGGCTTGGATTCCTGTCGGGCGCCATCAAGGTTCCTGACGATTTCGACGACATGGGCCGGGAAGAGATTGAAACCCTCTTCGGCGGCGCGCAATGAACCTGCTTGTCGACACCCATCTGCTTCTGTGGGCTGCGGGGGAGCCAGACCGGCTCTCCGCGGATGCGCGTCGCTATCTGGAAGACGAGAAAAACACCGTTTATTTCAGCGCTGCGAGCCTGTGGGAGATTACGATCAAGGGATCTCTGGGGCGCGACGACTTCATCGTTGACCCGCGCTTGCTGCGCCGCGGGCTCCTCGACAATGATTGGCACGAACTCGTTATCACGAGCGACCATGCGATTGCTGTCGCGGCCTTGCCTGCGATCCACAAGGACCCCTTCGACCGCCTTCTAGTGGCGCAGGCGAACGAAGAAGGGCTATTGCTCCTGACATCGGATGATGTCGTCGCCTCCTATCCCGGATCGGTCCGGAGGGTCTAGAGTGCATCCTGGCGGGGCATATTTTTTTCAGATCCAGACCGAGCGGATTTGCACGCCGTCCTTCGTTGAAATTATCGATCGCGTCTCAAAAGGCGCGCCCTCGGGCTAGCCAGAACTCAACTTTCGGCCGGCGGAAAGGAAGGATTCGCCCCCTAAACAGACGGTCAGGATCATTCCTTCGGCGGAAGCCTCGACCAATGATTTTGAATCGCTGACGGGAGCCAGCCTCGCTGCAGGACCCCAACCGAACTGCCTCCGGGTTTGCCGGCACTGTTCGATCCACCGGATCGATCGCTTAACGCCCTTACCATTCGGGAAGATGCCGACAAAGTTCGTGCGCCGCTTGATTTCCTTGTTGAGCCGTTCGAGCGGGTTGGCCGGGTGGATCTGGGTCCAGTGCTCCTTCGGGAAGGCCATGTAGGCCAGCACATCTTCCTCGCTGCTATCCATCAGCTCGGCGACGGAGACGAACCGTTCGCGAAGATTGTCGGCCACGTTGCGCCACTGTGTGCGAGCAGCTTCCTGCGTCTCCTGAGCGAACACGGTTTTCACCAGGGCGGCGACGGCGGCGCGGTGCGTCTTGCCGACCCGGCCGAGAAGGCCCGCGCCTCCACGTCCATCTCCAACATGCGTCCGGCCGCAAAAGCCAGCATGTCGCGCACCAGGTCGTTGTCTGCGCTCTGGTCAATCAGCTCGAATAAAGCCAGTCTGTTTTCGGTCATCGTGTGAGGTCCTTCTGGTTGGAGTTCGCAACCACAACCTCGACGGATTCGCGCGCCACGACCTTCCCTCAGGTCGAATGTACACCAGGCCCGGGGACGCTCCCTGTTAATTCTCTCGCACCGCCCAGGATGGATGGTGGCGCGTCCTCCATGAGGTGATTGAGCGCGTTCGCCGAAGGCGTCGTCGGCGCACTGATGAGGGCCTCCACGAGTTCGGCAGCTTCGCCCGGAGAGGTTTCCTCGAGCACAACAACCTGTCTGAAAACGCCAAGCCGGCGGCCAGCGTAGGAGTTCATGTTCTGGCTCATTCCGATCTGAGTTGCGGCCGCCGCCAATTCAAGAGACAAAAACGCCCTTAGCCACCGCGATTGCGTGCAATCAATGTCTTGAGTTAGTGATGATATCATGCAATCATCAATCCATGGTCAAGAATAGTTCTCTAACCGTGCGAAACTTATCGCCTGCGACCAAAGCCGGATTGAGCCGTCGTGCAAAGGCCAAAGGGCGCAGTCTTGAGGCTGAGGTGCGCGCCATTCTGGATGTCGCCGCTCAACAGGGCCACGACAAGCAGGCGGATTTTCCCGACTGGTTTGTCGAGATGCTTGTTCCGGGTGATGACGATGTTGCAGCTTTTCTCGATAGCCGGCGCGCGCCGCACGAGCCGGTGAAGCTTTGATTGTTGTCGACACCAACGTGTTGTCTGAGCTGATGCGGCCAGCCCCGAATGGGCAGGTCGTGGGGTGGCTGCGCAGCAATGCAGCCAAGATCGCTATTCCAAGCGTGGTTATTGGCGAGTTGGACTATGGGATCGCGCGCTTGCCACGGGGCAAGCGCAAAGAATCGCTCACTTTGGCGCTTGACGCTCTTGTCGAGCGTTTTTCTGGTTCCCTCATCGCCTATGACGTCCTTGCCGCCAGAGCCTGCGGCGACATTCTCGCCACAGCTGAGTCGGCGGGCCGGCCAATGACTCTCGCCGACGCTCAGATCTCGGCCTGCGCGCGCATTGCGCGCGCCGCGCTGGCGACGCGCAACATTGCCGATTTCGCAACGACCGGCCTGAAGATCATTGATCCTTGGTCTTCGTGACCTCTTTGTCGCGGCGTTTTTTCGAAAACCGGCGCCCACTTTCCGGAAATGGCGCTCTGGACTGAAGTTCCTGAGCAAACCAGCTGATATTTTCCGGTTAAGGTGCTGAACGAGTATGATTTCCCGCCGCTCGAGGCACTGGGTAGCGTCCACCGGAGTGGTGGACATTCGCTGACGGAGCGCTTCGGACCGCGAGAAACCGCGCACGTCCGGGGCTCCTTCTGCCTCAACGGCTTTTCCTGCTCAGCTGGCGCCTTTGCCGGGGCGCAGCGGATAGGCGCAGGGGGGGGGCGGCAGCGTTCTCCCGTATGCCCCGGTGGATCTGCTCTACTGGCCCGCCGCGCGACCAGGCATCCCGTTACTAAATTGCCACACACCCGGTTCGTTTGAATTCGAAGTCTGAATCCTTCAAAAATCGAATTGCATTCGAAGTCATTCTGTGTGTCGATACGGAAAAGGCGTGCTGGCATGGCCGCCTGTAAGCCAAGGAGCGGGGAGCAATGTCGATGTCGCACAATCTGAAATGGGCTTTGTGGAGCGGCGTGGCGTCGCTCGCATTAGGCGCGCCGGCCTTTGCCCAGGAGGAGGCGCAGGGTGACACCGAACGCAAGCTCGGTGTGATCACGGTGACATCGGAGAAGCGGGCTGAGAGCATCCAGGACGTCCCGCTTTCTGTCACCGCCGTATCCGGCGAGGCCCTCGGCGCGGCAGGCATCGTGGATCTCTCCACCCTCGACAAGCTCGCCCCGGGGCTGCAGTTCGGCCAGTCAGGTACCGATGCCCGGCCGGCGATCCGCGGCGCCCGCACTGAAAACGTCTCGGTCCAGCAGGACCCGATCGTTTCGTTCTATGTCGACGGCGTCTACCGGTCGCTGACATCCCAGGCCCTTGCGTCGATGGTCGACGTCGACCGGGTCGAAGTTCTTCGCGGACCTCAGGGTACTCTTTATGGACGCAACGCCTTCGGCGGTGCGGTCAACGTAATTTCCAACGCTCCTTCGGCGGAGCCCGAATACGGCGCCTCTGTTCTGTATGGTAATTATGACCGCGTCCGGGTTGAGGGCTTTGGCAACGTGCCCCTCTCGGATGATCTGTTCCTGCGCGTCGCGGTCTCTTCTGACACGCATGAGCCGATCATCGAGAACAGCTTTAATCCCGAAGCAGGCCTGCGCGATAAGGATGAGCAATATGTCCGCGCGGCGCTGCGCTGGGAGCCGGGTGATGCTCTGGATCTGACGCTCCGCGCCAGCCGCTGGCAGCAGGGCGGGCTCGGTAACTCTGAGTTCGGAGCCAAGCTCATGGGGCGGGCGCTCAACCGCGCCAATCTGGCGGCCGTCCTCTCATCGCCGATCCAGCGGGTCAATCCGCGTGTCGGCGGCGGTAACAGTCCTGTTCCGGCCGATCCGTACACGATTGATTACGACTATGCGACCATGCTGGATACCGCTCAGGACAGCATTGATGCGGAACTGAACTACGATCTTGGCTGGGCCAACTTCAAGGCGCTGGTCGGCTATGCCGACTTCTCGACCCTGCGGACGGCAGATACGGATCTCTCACGCTTCTCGAGTGGCTTCGCGGGCCAGAAGGATGAAGTGGAATCCTGGTCTCAGGAGTTCCAGCTTGCATCGGCAACCGACGGTCCGCTTGAATGGACGACGGGTGCGTACTTCCTGCAGGAAAAGAAATCGGGCCTGTTTATCTTTGATCGCCTGTTTACCACCGATTCCTCGACCAACCGGCCTACAGCGACAATCGCCCCTGTGGGCTCTGACTTCAACTCACTGGCAAAGGTCGACGTTGACAGCTATGCCATTTATGGTCAGGCGACGTATTCTCTGACGGAGGCCCTCCGGCTGACGGCGGGCCTTCGGTATACAGAGGACGAGAAGGATTTCTCCCGTGTGACCACGGGTCAGAACACAACGCCGATCACGTTCCTGACAAATGCCGGTGCGCCGGCGCCGGTTTTCCGGGATGCGGCAAAGTTCGACAAGACAACCTGGAAGCTTGGCGGCGAGTACGACCTTACCGAAGACAATCTGATCTACGTCAGTGCCTCAACCGGCTTCCAGTCGGGCGGGTTCAACAACTCTGCTGATGTGGTCACCGGCGGCGCCTCTTTCGATCCGCAGGAAGTGCAGGCTTTCGAATTCGGATCCAAGAATGTTTTCCTTGGCGGCAACATGATCGTGAACCTCGCGGTCTTCCAGAACGCGTTTGAAGACCTTCTTGCCAACGAATTCGTCACCGTTGGTGCCGGTACGGTTGTCACGATCTCGACCAATGCGGGCGAAGCCAAGGCCACGGGTATTGAAATCGATGCGAGCTGGGCGGCGAGCGAAGCCCTGCTGCTTTCAGCCAAGGCCTCGTTCCAGAATGCCGAATTCGGCAGGTATGTGATCGCTGAGCCGATTACGGGTGTGCAGGTCGATCTGGATGGCCGTCAGGTCGCCCTGATGCCGGAGTTCACGCTGAACCTCGGCGGCAGCTATGATATCGCCTTGTCCAGCGGCGGGAGGATCACGCCTTCGGCCAATCTCTACTATTCCAGCGATTATGTGTCGAACGATGTCGGTTATGCGTTCTCGCGCCAGGATGCCTTCTCGAAGCTCGACCTGCGCCTGACCTACGCTGCCCCGGGCGATGCCTGGTATGCGGAGATCTTCGGGGACAACATCACCGACGAAGCCACGATCAACCGCACGGTCATCTTCGGCCAGGGTGCCATCGTCCAGAACTTTGCCAACCCCGCGATGTACGGCGTCCGGCTTGGCTTCAAGCGGTAAATGGCCTTAAAGGAACTCAGCGCGCCGGATCTGATCCGGCGCGCTGCTGTGCCGCCTGAGGACACCCCTGACCGAAGCAAGAGGCTTTGCCCCGGATGAGCCTGCTCGACTGGTCAATCATCGGTATCTATCTGATCGCCAATCTCGGCCTTGGGTATGCGATGAGCCGCAGGGTTCATACGGCCGAAGATTACCAGATCGGTGACCGGTCAGCCCCCTGGTGGGCCATCGGCATCTCAGTGATCGCCACCTATGTCAGCGCGCTGTCCTTTCTCGGCGGGCCGGCCTGGGCTTATGGCGACGGAATGGCGGCGCTTGCCATTCATGTAAACTATCCGCTGGTGATCTTCGCGGTCGTGGTTGTCTTCCTGCCTTTCTTTTTCAATAGCGGGGCCGCCTCGATCTACGAGTATCTTGAGCGCCGGTTCGGGCCCTCTTCGAGATCGGTCATGAGCCTGATCTTCCTGATCAGCCAGACGATCACAACAGCGTCCATTCTCGCGGCCACTGCGATCGTGGTGACGTTTGTGACGGGGCTGTCTCCGGAATGGTCGATCCTCGGGATGACAGTGATCGTGCTCATTTACACTCTGATGGGCGGCATGAATGCTGTCATCTGGACGGATGTGCTCCAGGGCGTGATCCTTTTCGTGGGGGCCGGCACCATTCTCTGGTGTCTGCTGGACATCCTGAACCCGGTATCTGACGCCATCGCTGTCCTCGCTGCTGCAGATAAGCTGAACGCACTGCGTACCGAACTTGATTTTTCGGTCGCCCCAACCGTCTGGTCGGGCGTGTTTGCGATGACACTCTTCCACATAACCGTGTACGGGGCGAACCAGATGATGGTGCAGCGCGCCCTGGCGGCCCGTACGATCGGGGATGCCAAGAAATCCTATCTTATGATGGGATACGCCGCCTTCTTCATCTATCTGCTTTTCTTCTCCATCGGCGCGCTGCTTTACGTGCATTTCGAAGGGCGTGCTTTCGACCAGCCAAACGAAATCATTCTCGCCTTTGCCAGAACGCTTGCCATACCTGGGCTGATGGGCCTCCTCGTCGCCGCCATTCTGTCTGCGTCGATGTCGAGCCTTTCGTCTGCTCTCAACGCGCTCGCAACAGTCGGCGTGACGGACTTCTATCGCCGCTTCGTGCGCCGCAAGGCCGGCGACGGGCACTACCTCTTTGTTTCGCGCCTCATGACTGTGGGCTGCGCCCTGCTGTCTGTGCCTGTTGCGCTTTCCTTTATCCGGAGCGGCGGTTCGGTGCTGGAAGTCCTGTCCGAAGCCGGATCCTACTTTGTCGGTGCCAAACTTGCGATGTTCGGGCTCGGCTTTTTCTCGAAGCATACGAGCGAGCGTGGGCTGCTTGTCGGTGTTGCCGCAGGCTTTCTGGGGCTCGCCGTGGTCGCCGGCGGCGTTTCCATCCCGGGCCTGACCCTTCCGGATATTGCCTGGCCCTGGTTCGTGGTCATCGGAGGGGGAATAAACATTGTCGTTTCCTGGGCGGCCAGTGTCCTGATCGATGGCTTCAAGACGGACTGGCACCCTTATTCCGTACCAGGACAGGTCCGGGCATTCCGGGAAAAAGGTCTGCCAGACACCCAGGATGGCTGGTCACGGGTGCCGGGCCGTATCGATCGTCCCGTTTGGGGGCTGCTGATCTTCTTTGCGGCAAGCATCGTCTTCCTCGTCTTTGTTGCGAGGTTCGGCGGAGCCTGATCCGCTTGCAGTTTGCATTCGAATGCAATAGTCTTTCGTGCACGTCGGAAAGGAGAGGGTTGATGGCGATCTGGCTGAAACAGGGCATTGACCCGGACATCAAGCAGAAGACGGACAGCCTTGTTCGCAGGACCGTCGAGGACATTCTCGACGCCATCAGTGCGCGCGGGGATGCTGGCGTACGTGACTTCTCCGACAGGTTCGATGCCTGGAGTCCGGCCTCCTTCCGGCTGACCCGGCAGGAGATCGATGCCTGCTATCTGGAGCTTGACCCACAGGCAATCGAAGACATCAGGTTTGCGCAGGCTCAGGTCAGGAACTTCGCTGAGATCCAGCGCAGCGCGCTTCGGGACGTCGAAGTCGAAACGCTGCCCGGCGTGACGCTCGGGCACAAGAATATCCCGGTCAACTCAGTCGGCTGTTATGTGCCGGGGGGGAAATACCCGCTGATTGCCTCGGCGCATATGAGCATCGTCACGGCGCGCGTCGCTGGTGTGCCGCGGATCATCGCAACCGCGCCGCCTTTCAATGAACGCCCCCATCCGGCCATCGTCGTGGCGATGGATCTGGCAGGTGCACACGAGATCTACACCATCGGCGGCGTCCAGGCGATCGGGGCCATGGCCATCGGTACAGAGACGATTGCGCCGGTTGATATGATTGTCGGCCCCGGAAATGCCTTTGTTGCCGAAGCCAAGCGCCAGTTATTTGGCCGGGTGGGAATCGATCTCTTTGCGGGGCCTACAGAGACGCTGATCATCGCGGATGAGACAGTCGACGAGGATTTCTGCGCCGCCGACCTGCTTGGACAGGCAGAGCACGGGCCCAATTCGCCGGCGATCCTTCTGACCAATTCCGAGCCCCTCGCGAGACGCACGATGGAGGCGGTCGAGCGCCAGCTCAGATGGCTCCCGACCGCTGAAATCGCGGGTAAGGCCTGGAAGGATTATGGCCAGGTCATCGTCTGCGAGAGCTATGAGGAAATGGTCCGGGTTGCTGACGAGATCGCCTCGGAGCATGTTCAGGTCATGACCCGTGATCCGGACTACTTTCTGAAGAACATGACCAATTATGGTGCCTTGTTCCTCGGGCAGGAGACCAACGTTTCTTATGGCGACAAGGTGATCGGCACCAATCATACCCTGCCGACCATGAAAGCGGCCCGCTATACAGGCGGGCTCTGGGTGGGTAAGTTCCTCAAGACGTGCACCTACCAGCGCGTGACCCGCGACGCTTCTGTCTTTGTTGGAGAATATTGCTCGCGGCTTTGCGCTTTGGAAGGTTTTGCCGGTCATAAGGAACAGGCAGATATCCGAGTGAGGCGCTATGGCCAGCGGCCGACAGAAAGACAGCCCGCCTGAACTGGCATCCGCCAGCCTGCCGCTGATCCGCGGAAGGCGTGCCACCTCCTATGATGTCGCGCGTCTTGCCGGCGTCTCGCAATCGGCCGTGTCGCGCTGCTTCAAGCCAGGCGCCAGCGTCTCCGGCAAGATGCGTGAGCGCGTCATGAAGGCCGCCGAAGAGCTTGAATATCAGCCAAATGCCATCGCCCGGGGGCTTATCACGCAGCGCTCCAACCTGGTCGCGGTCCTTGTTTCGGGCCGGCTCAACCTCTATTACCCGGAGGTGCTCTTCCGGCTGACGGATGAGTTGTCTAAAGTCGGCCTGCGCGTACTCCTGTTCACGGTCGACAGTGAGGACGATGCGGAGGGCGTGATCGAACAAGCCTGGCAGTTTCAGGTGGACGGGCTGATCTCGGCCTCCCACCTTTCCAGGGCCCAGTATGACCTGCTGCAGAAACGCTCGATCCCGGTCGTTTTCTTCAATCGCTATTTTACCGACCGCTCAACCAACGTGGTCTATTGCGATCCGAGGGCCCAGGTGGATGCTCTGATCGAGCGTCTCGTGGAGTTCGGCCATTGCCGGTTCGGTTTGATCCGCGGTCCCAAGGACAATATGGTCGGGTTCGAGCGCATTCGCCTCGTCACCGAAGCCCTGCAGCGCCATCAGGTCGCCGAAGTCAGGGAAGTCCAGGGTGACTTCACCTATGACAGCGGCGGCGCAGCGCTCCAGGAGCTTTGTGCGGATCCGGCTTCGCGGCCAACGGCGATCATCTGTGCCAATGACATGATGGCGCTTGGATGCATGGATGAGGCGCGTTCAGTCCTAGAGCTGAATATACCCGATGACCTTTCCATCGCCGGGTTTGACGGCATCGGCATGTCGCAGTTTGCAAGCTACGAACTGACCACGATCCGCCAGCCCATCGGGCGAATGTGCCAGGCGGCCGTCGCCATGATCGTGGCGCGCGCCGAGCTGCCCGATCAGTCGAATGAGAGACGGGTCTTTGAAGGCGCGATTCTCGAAGGTCGTTCTATTGCGAAGGCCCCCTGACCGCGTTATGCATCCGAATGCAAAACGGAGGCGGTATGGCCCGGTCATCGACGAAAATCCTCACGACGCATGTGGGGAGCCTGCCTCGCTCCAAAGCTGTTACTGACCTGGTCTTTGCCGAGGAGCGCGGCGAATCCGTTGACCCCGCAATCGCCAACGAAACCCTGACAGCAGCCGTTGGCGCAGCCGTCAAGCGCCAGGCGGATGCCGGGATCGACATCGTCTCGGACGGCGAGATGAGCAAGATTTCCTATGCGACCTATATCAAGGACAGGATCACCGGGTTTGAAGGCGACAGCCCTCGCCGGGCACCCAAGGACCTTGAAGCGTTCCCGACCTTCCTCGAGCGCCAGGCAAAGGGGGGCGGGACGCCGTCCTATCGGCGCCCGAAATGCGTCGGGGAAATCCGTGTAAAGAGCATGCAGCCCCTTGAAGAGGATCTGGCAAGGTTCGGGCTCGCGCTTGCTTCAGTGCCTGACCGCAAGAGCTTTATGAACGCTGCCAGTCCGGGCGTAATCGCGCTTTTCCAGCCCAACGACTTCTATCCGGATGATGACACCTATCTTGAAGCGCTAGCCGAAGCGATGCGGCCGGAATACGAAGCCATCGTTGCGGCTGGCCATGTGTTGCAACTCGACAGCCCCGATCTCGGCCTCGGCCGACACATGATGTTCAAGGACAGGCCGGAGACAGAGTATCTCGCCCGCATCTCCCGCCATGTCGAGGTCCTGAACCATGCGCTCCGGAACATTCCCGCAGACGCCTTGCGCATGCACATCTGCTGGGGCAATTACGAGGGCCCTCACCATTGTGATGCGCCCCTCGATATTGTGCTGCCGGTCGCGTTGAAGGCCAAGCCATCCGGCCTGCTCTTCGAGAACGCCAATCCGCGCCACGCGCATGAGTGGACCGTCATGCAGACGGCTGCCGATAAGGGGCTTCTCAAGGACAAGATCCTTATCCCCGGCGTCATCGATTCGACGACCAACTTCATCGAACACCCGATGCTTGTCGCCGAACGCATCGAGAAGTTCGCACGCATCGCGGGTCCCGAGAATGTCATAGCGGGGACAGATTGCGGGTTCTCGACATTTGCGGGATTTGGCGCTGTTGATGAAGAGATTGTCTATGCAAAGCTTGCTGCGCTCGCGGAAGGGGCTGCGATAGCCTCAGGGCGTCTGGGGCTATGACACTCAAGGACCAGCTCAGTGCGCGTACCCCGCTTCTCGGGACCTTCCTGAAGACCCCGTCTTCCATGATTGCCGAAGTCCTGGCCCGGACTGACCTTGACCTTGTCTGTATCGACGCCGAACACGCCCCGTTTGATCGGCGAGACATCGATGCCTGCATTCACGCCTTCAATGCCGCCCGAAAACCCGTTATCGTACGTGTGCCGGCAAATGCACCCGAGCACATCCTCAATGCGCTCGATTGCGGGGCGACCGGAATCCTGGCGCCGCATATCCGCAATAGTGAGGAAGCAAGACGGCTGGCCAGCGACTGCAAGTATGGGTCGGGCCGCGGGTATGCCGGCTCGTCCCGGGCAGCCGGGTACGGCGCCCGGACCATGCGCGAGCATATCGCGCTCAGTCATGCTGCAACCTGTGTCATTGCCCAGATCGAGGATGCCGAGGCGCTGCCTCATCTCGCTGAGATCTTCTCCGTATCCGGAATAGATGCCTTCTTCATTGGCCGGGCAGACCTTGCCGTATCGATGGGCGCTGACACGCCTGATGATCCCCGTGTGATCGACGCCGTGAACCGCATCTGCCAGCAAGGCGCAGTATCGGGCGTCTGCATAGGCATGTTCACGGCCAATCTGAGTGAAATCGCCGGCTGGCGCGAGCAGGGCGCGAGCCTGTTTCTGCTCGGCTCGGACCATGGGTTCCTGTTGTCCGGCGCGCGTGCGGTCAGCCAAAGCTGCAGGCACCAGTTCTAGCCGCGACGGGCTTCGGCGATCTGACGGCGGACGGCAAGGTCATCCCAGATACAGACATCCTCTCGCACCCGTCCGTTGATGACGCGCATATGAGAGACGCCCATGAAGAAGATTGGTGCGCCGGTTGGCGGTCCATACCGGCCCGGTCCGGTATGGACGCCGGTTGCCGACCAGCGCACGGCAACGTCGCGCGCCTCGCCGAGATAGCCGATCTCTGCAACGTGATCGATCGAAAGCGAGAGATCCGGAAAGGCACTCCAGAGCGGCTCGAACCAGGCGCAGATATCGTCAGGCCCATACAGCGAGGCGGCGCCCGGATAGGCGCCGGAAACCCGGAAATCGTAGGTTTCTTCTGCGTCCTGGAGGCCTCTTGATTTCCAGATGGACCGAAGGGCTGACACGGCCGTCGCTGAAGCAGACAGACCGGTTTCCGGAGCTTGGTGGCCAGCCGTCACACGGCGGCGGCTCTCTGCATGAAAGTCGATCAGGCTGAAGGCCCGGCTGTGATCGCCAGCCGACTGGCGAGCGGCTATTGCGTCCGGTTCAAGACTGAGCTGGCTAACAAGGCCGAGATTGTCGCGCACGAGCCACTCCCGGAAGATCCGGTTATCCTTGCAGAGGCAGTCTGCAATAGTCTGAACACGGACTCGCTTGCCTGTTGCGGGGCCGAATTCTCCAGCCCCGGTATGGGTCATCTTGGACGTGATGAGATGGGAAGAATAGAAGGTTCCCGGCTCTTCCTCCGACCAGATGACATTGTCAGCATCCAGTCGCCGGTCATTAAAGACCGCCAGGGTGGCCCTTGTATTGTCTGCAACCGTCTGGGCGCCGACGATATCTCCGCCCAGCGTGTGGATCAGGCAATCGGGGGTGTACCAGTCGACGCAGAGATCGATGTCGCGGTCGTGCCAGATCCGGTCGGTGATCCGGATAATATAGTGGGGAAAATCCACAAACTCTTCGGCGAAACCCGGAAGCGCCATTCGCCGCCCCGGAGCCGGGTTCATCATATCCTTGATGTCCGTCGTTGCAACGTGCGTGATCGGTGGCGGCATGCTCATATCGTTCCTACTGGGCGGTCCAGCCGCCGTCTACAATCAGGCTCTGGCCCGTAATCATCCGGCCGCCCGGTCCGGCGAGAAAAACCACGGCGCGGGCAACGTCCTTTACATCAGCCAGCTGTCCAAGCGGGATCATGCGTTTGACGAAGCCTGTGAAATCGGGGTCTGCGAGCATCGGCTTTGTCAGTTCCGTCTCGACAAAGGTCGGGGCCACCGAATTGACCTTTATGCCCCGCGGGGCAAGTTCGATCGCCATCGCCTTTGTGAGACCCTCAATCGCATGTTTCGTCATGCAATAGACGGTCCGGCGAGCAGAGCCTACATGCCCCATCTGCGATGTGATGTTGATCACCCGTCCGTCCGGGTTCATCCGGCGAACCACCGCCCGTGAAATCCTGTAGGTGGCCCGGATGTTGAGAGCGATCATCGAATCCAAAACCGCGTCGTCCACCTCTTCCATAAGCCTCGGAACATTGGTTCCGAGGTTATTGACGAGAATGTCCAGCGGGGGAAGGGTGTCTAGTCTTTCGAGGAAACGGTCTGAAGTGGCATCCGCGGCGAGCAGTATCGTGCGCTGCGATAGATCCTGCGCGAGGGCGTTCAGGGCATCGGACGGCCGTGCCACGGCAATCACCGAACCACCAGCGGCATCGAGCAGTTGCGCAATAGCCTTGCCAATGCCCCGGCTTGCGCCGGTAACAAGGCATGTCCTGCCCTCGAGTTCGAGCCCAGTCGTCAAAGCTAGGCTACAGCGCTGTTGTCTGAGCGTACACAGACGAGTTCAGCACGGGCCTGTCCGATACTGCGCAACGCTCGGGGGGAATTGGCGGGGAAGGTTATTGTATCACCGGGCCCAACTTTGGCGGTTTCGCCGCCTATGCTCACTTCCACGTTTCCAGACTGGACGAACCAGACATCCGCGCCATCGAATTCATGAGATGGAACGACGCCATTTGGCTCGATAACGACCTTGGAAACTGTAAACCCATGGTACCAGTTCATGCGTCCGCTGCCGATCAGGACGGTCTCTTTGATACCAGGATGGCGGCTCATCGCCCCCGTCGGTCCGGGGGCGCCGGCTCGTGCCACGCAGGCTTCCAGTTCGGCCGGCGTAAACCGGCTGAGGGTTGCAACCTGGCCGGCTGTCGTCGGTGGCATCGGCGCCTTGCCGTGAGGGATGGTTTCGCCTGCGGTAAGGTCGACGAGTGAGCCATCCTCCAGGAGGACCAGGCCGTGCTCTCTGGCCAGTTCGAATACCTTTGGCGCCCAGAGCACCCGGCCCGGATCATCGCCGCCGAGCACCGCCCACAAAAACCCGGTATCGTCTCCAATGTTCGTAAAGCCCCGGAATACGCCTGTCGGAATCGAGATCAGGTCGCCTGGGCCAATTGCGACACTCGCGTCTTCGCCGCGCTCTCCGAGATCAAACCGCCACTGGCCGGAGTGTACAAAGAAGACTTCCGCCGTCTCGTGACTGTGCTGGGAGTTCGTACAATGCGGGGGCTGGCGTGCGCCGCCGATATTGAAGCCGTGCGGTTCGCTGATGTGGACGTGCTGGGCCGGGTTTTCGGAAACGCCGGGTCCGATGATGGTGAAGTTTTCCTTCTTGTCGGAGCCAGGTGTGCGCGTATCGATAAAGGCATTGAAGCAGGGCCTGAGGTCAGCATAGCGCACGACCCGGGTGGATGCGATCTTCGGCCGGGTTGTTTCATTGGTCTGCATGGTTTTCCTCTGCCTTGCCTCTGGGGAGATTAACTGTTGATGGCGGCTGCGCACACAGTCGCTGGCTGGGCCAAGGAGTTCGACAGCAGGCGGAGCAGTGCGGCGTTGACTTTATCGGGTTGTTCCAGCGTCGAGATGTGGCCGCTGGGGCTGATGATGCAAAGTTCAGACGTCGGTATGGCCGCCGCCATCTCTTCCTGGCGCGAGAGCGGACAGATTTCGTCTAAGTCGCCGGCGATGACCAGGACCGGGCAGGAAATCGATGGCAGCAAGTCGAGGAGCGACGGGCGCGTCATCAGCGCCACCGACTGGTGGACAAAGGCTTGCCTGCCAAGGCGCTGACCCATGGCTTCAATCAGATCGCTCAAACGGCCAGACTCATCGCCTTGCGCAAAATACTTCGGCGCGAGCTCTTTACGCAGCACGTCTGTAAGACCGCCTTCGACCACCTGGCGCAGCTGTGCTTTACGGGCGGGGCCGGCTGCATCAGCCCGGGCGGTTGTGTTCAGGAGGGCCATATGCGTGACCCGCTCAGGGAACTGACGCCAGATCTCCAGGGCAACGATAGCCCCCATCGACAGGCCGACAAGGGCCACCTTTGCGGGCGCCTCTCGCAGGGCATGGCGTGCCATCCGCTCGATCGAGGCGCTCTCGCCATACGCGCCCGTGTGACAGACAAACCCGGCGCCTTTAAGGGCCAGCACCTGCGGACCAAACAGGCGTTCATCGCACATGAATCCGGGCAGGAAGAGGACATCCTGGTGGGCCATGGACGGGGGGCTCGCAAGTTGCTGGCGACACTGCGATGATCATTGTGCATTCGAATGCAAAAATCAATCCGCTTGTTACCGGACGGCCCGGGCGCGTTCAGTCGTTGAGGCGGCGCAGGCTCTTCAGGCGCGCAAAGATATCCAGTCCCTGCTGGGCAAGGTAGTAGGGCAGGTCGATGAAGACCCAGTTCTCGGCGAGCTTGTCGCCATCGCGCCGGTATATATCGACAATGCGCATCTCTGAAGGTTGTCTGGCTTCCGGAAGCCCGAGAAAGCCTCCGGAGTTGCGATTGGAAAGATTGGCCCAGCCAAAGAAACCGCAATAACTGCCCTCGGCGATCCGGGCCACGTGGCCGTGATAGACCTTGTCGGTCAGGCCGAGCCGGAAGGGGTACTGATGCTGCTCCTGGTAGCGGGGGATGGTATAGCTCGCCCCGATCCCGCAGGGCCCGTACCAGATCATGTCATCATGCCAGGTGCGGGCGAGAAGTTCAGGCGGGCAGCGATGACCGTCGAGATGGTTTATGGCGCTGAGATCTGCGATCATTTCGTTGACCAGGTCGAGTGTCTGCTGCGTCTGTCTTGCATCGGCTTCGGACCGGATGATGCCGTCATGCGTCCTAGGGCCCGGATAGACGAAATAGGTCCCTGTCATCGGCGGAAGGGGGTAGACGCCGGCCTGCTGCATCAGCCCGATGAGGTCACAGAACAGGGCGCTTTCCCGGACCTGACCGCCCACAACATGGTGGAACTCGGCATAGCGGAGAAAGGCCATCCTGCCGGTCGCAGGAATGCCCAGCCAGTCGGCGTCGAACAGCCCCATGAAGTGGCCCATGCTGCAGGTCCAGGTTCCGCCGCGCCCCGCGACGTCGTTCTCGCCGGCAAAGAAGATGTCCTCCCGCCGCTGCAGTCCGGTCAGGGCGCGGCGCAGCGGTATCCAGAACCGCTCGGCGACCTCGCAGGCCCCGTGAAGTTCGCCAAACGGATACATTCCCCGCCATTTATAGCTGGCGCCAAGTAAGGTCTCGGCCAGATGCGCCAGTGTGCCTGTCGGGCTTGCGTCAAATTGCCGGACAAAGTCTGTGACGACCAGTCGCGCGAGTTGGGGCTGTGTCATTCAAACGCTCGTCCTGTCGGCCAGACCCCCTGCCTATCAAAGCTGAATTCGAATGCAAGGTTCATCCAGGCTTGGCTGCCCCGGGCGGCCCGATCGGCGTCAGGGTCCGCAGACGCACCAGGGGCCGCGTCCATCCCGGGGACGATTCTCGGCCGCGCCGGGCGCAGGGGCGGGCAGCGCACGCCCGGGGCGGGAGGCAAGAAGCGGCTGCGACCGGCTTGCGGGGGCTTCGCCGGACCGACACAGTGGGCTAATCAACCGGCCTGTTACGGAGGAACTGACCCATGCACCTGGAACGCCGCGTTCTGATTACCGGCGGGGCCGGCTTTATCGGTTCATTCCTTTGCGAACGCCTGCTCGAGGCGGGCGCCAATGTGATCTGCGTCGATAATTTCTTCACCGGCACCCGTTCGAACGTTGCCCACCTCCTCGGCCATCCGCGCTTCGAGCTGATGCGTCATGATGTCTGTTTTCCGCTTTATGTGGAGGTCGACGAGATCTTCAACCTGGCCTGTCCGGCGAGCCCGGTCCACTACCAGTTCGACCCGGTCCAGACGACCAAGACCAGTGTGCACGGCGCCATCAACATGCTTGGCCTCGCCAAGCGGGTGAAGGCGAAGATCCTGCAGGCCTCGACCTCGGAAGTTTATGGCGACCCGGGCGTGCATCCGCAGCCGGAAGAATACTGGGGCAACGTCAATCCGATCGGCCCGCGCTCCTGTTATGATGAGGGCAAGCGCTGCGCCGAGACGCTGTTCTTTGACTATCACCGCCAGCACAGGCTGCGCATCAAGGTTGCCCGTATCTTCAACACCTACGGACCCCGGATGCATCCGAATGACGGGCGTGTGGTGTCGAACTTCATCGTCCAGGCGCTGAAGGGCGAGGACATCACCCTCTATGGTGACGGACTGCAGACCCGCAGCTTCTGCTATGTCGACGACCTGGTCCGCGGCCTGATCGGCCTGATGAATACCGGCGACGACGTGACCGGACCCATCAATATCGGCAATCCCGGTGAGTTCACGATCCGCCAGCTGGCTGAGGAGGTGATTGCGCTTACCGGCTCGGCGTCGAAGCTGGTTTTCCGGCCGCTGCCGCAGGATGACCCGAAACAGCGCCGGCCGGACATCGAAAAGGCCAGGCAAATTCTCGGCTGGGAGCCCGCGATCGCGCTGCGCGACGGGCTCTCCCGGACCATCGCATACTTCGACAGCCTGCTGTCGCAGCGCCCCTGGCCGAAGCCGGATCAAATTAACCCTCAGTTGACATAAACTGTCAAATCAGTTGACGAATTAGACCCGCGAGTCCAAATAGAGTTGCCGCCGGTTTCTTCCCCGGCTTCAGCTCCGGAACATCGGCAATGTCTATCGATCGTTTTGACTGGGACACGCTGCGCGTCTTTCGCGTGGTTGCCGAAATGTCCAGCATGAGCGCCGCCGCGGCGCGGCTCGGCGAATCGCCGCCGACGATCAGCCGCAAGATTGATGACCTGGAAGCCAAGCTCGGAGCCGTTCTGTTCACGCGCACCACCCGCGGCGTGGCGCTGACAGGCGTCGGCAGGCAGGTGCTCCGGCAGGTTGAGATCATGGCCGGTGCAGCTGAGGCCTTGCAGCGCGAGGCGGCGCCGACCGGCGAAGTCGTCTCGGGCGCGATTACGCTCTCGACAAGCGATGGCATCGGACCTTACTGGCTTGCGCCGCGTCTGTCCGAATTTCGCCGGGCCAATCCGGAGATACAGGTCAGGCTGATGGTCGCGGACCAGGCGCCTGACCTGCATTCGGGGGAGGCGGATATTGCAATCACCTTTGCCGAGCCGCGCGAGGCCAGCGTGATTGCCCACAAGCTTGGGGTAAAGCACTATATCGGCTTTGCCTCACAGAAATACATCGACGAGTCCGGCAAGCCCGAGAGCCTGTTCGAATATGACCGGCACCGCTGTATCCTGCATCAGTCCTTTGTCACGCAGATCGAAGGCTGGGCGCCGCGCAGGGCAAACTTCCGGAAACTGGTCGACCTTGCCCTGATCACCAATTCGAACACGGCGATCGTCGAAACCTGCGCCTCGGGCGGCGGCATCGCCGTCCTGCCCTCCTACATGGCCCGGCTGGACAGCCGGCTTGTTCCGCTGGATCTGCCTGAGATTGCCCCGGTCCGGTTCTGGATCTGGTATACGGAGCGGGCCCGCCGCCTGCCGCAGGGCAAGGTGTTAATCAGCTGGATCCGCCAGCTGTTCGAAACCCCCGAGGCGATCTGGTTCTCCGACGAATTTGTCCATCCGCGCGACTATAATGCCAAGGTGAGCGAGTTACGGCCTTCGGGCCAGTACCGCTCCAACTCGACCTGATTTGAAGGCTTGCCCTTACGGATCGGTTACTTAGGATGGTTACAAGGACACTGCACGCGCAGCCTTGACCCATGGGGAATGACATCAGCTCACACGACAGACGCCCAGCCACGATTATCGATGTGGCGCGAGAGGCCGGCGTTTCGTTCAAGACCGTGAGCCGGGTCCTGAACGGAGAACCGAACGTGCGCGAGCCGACCCGGCACCGGGTCATGGAAGCGGTGAGGTCGCTCGGCTACCGCGCCAACCCCTATGCCCGCAACCTGCGAGCCGCCCAGAGCCGGCTGATCGCGGTCTTTTATTCCAACCCCTCGCGCAACTATACCAGCGAGCTGCAGATCGGTGTCCTGCAGCGCTGCAATGCCGAGGGCTTCAACGCCATCTTCGAGGAAGCGACCGGGGGAGCCCAGTCGCTTGTTCTGCTGCGGGGGGAGCCGGACCTTGCCGGGGTCATCCTCGTGCCGCCGCTGACCGAGGACACCGAGCTGATCGGACGGCTGACCCAGGCCGGTATAGCGTTCGTTCGCCTTGCCCCGGCTGAACGGGAAGGGGAGGCCGGCCATGTCAGCATGGACGACCAGCGTGCGGCCCGGGAAATGACGGAGTACCTGATCGGACTGGGGCATCGCCGGATCGGGTTCATCGCCGGACCGGGCGATCACCCGCAGGCCCGGCTGCGCGAAGCCGGCTACAGGGATGGGCTGGCCGCCCAAGGGCTGCAGCCAGAGCCGGGTCTGGTGGTGGGCGGGACCTTCCATTTCGAGTCCGGCCTGCGCGCCGCCGAAGCGCTGCTCGCGCTCAGCCCGGCGCCCACTGCGATCTTTGCCAGTAATGATGACATGGCGGCGGGCGTGCTTGCGGCGGCCTACCGGCGCGGGCTGCGCGTGCCGGATGACCTGTCGGTTGCCGGTTTCGACGACACGCCCCTTGCTTCCGTCGTTGCCCCGTCGCTGACCACGATTTACCAGCCGATCCGCGAAATGGCCGCCTGCGCCGCCGGCCTCCTGTTTGCCCGGGCCGATCCCCTGCCGGAGGGCGGGGTACTGGCGCATCGGATGGCCGTGCGGGAGTCAACTGCGCCGCCCAGGTCTTAGGATGACCAGGCGGGCCATTTCCGGGCCTGCGGGAATGGTGTAAGCGCCGCCGCGATGAACACGATCAAGCCGCTCCGCCATATCGCCCACACCCGACCCTATGTTCCCGGCGGCAAGCTGCACGGGGCCAGGGGGCCTGTGGCCATGCTGGCCTCGAATGAAAACCCGTTCGGGGCGAGCCCGCTTGCGCTTGGCGCCATCGAGGCGGCGGTGAAGGGCGGCCTGCAGATTTATCCTGATCCCGATTATGGGGCGCTGCGGGCGTCCATCGCCAGAGCCAAGGGCATTGCAGACGCCTCCCGCATCGTCACCTCGGCCGGTTCAGATGAGATCATCCATCTCCTGACCCAATGCTATGCGGGGCCGGGCGATGAGGTGTTGTTCACCGAGCATGCCTTCTCGATGTATGAAGTGTCCGCCCGCGCGCATGGCGCCAGCGTGATCAGGGCGCCGGAGACCGACATGACGGCCGGGGTCAACGCGGTCCTGGGCGCTGTCTCGCCTGCGACAAAAATCCTGTTCCTGGCCAACCCGAACAATCCCACCGGCACGATGCTGTCGCTGGACGCCCTCCGGTTGCTGCAGGACGCGCTGCCGCCGCACGTCCTGTTCGTGGTGGACGGCGCATATTCGGAGTATCTTGGCCCCGATTACGAAGCCGCGCTGCGCGACCTCGTCGACCGCCGCGACACGACGGTGATGATGCGGACTTTTTCTAAGATCTATGGCCTGGCGGCACTCCGGCTCGGCTGGGCCTATATGCCCGAAGCGATCGCCGAGACCTTTCAGCGCATCCGGGGTCCGTTCAACGTCAATACCCTCGCGGCCGAGGCCGGCATCGCCAGCGTCGGGGACAACGCCTTCCTCAAGCTTTCGCGTGACCACAATACCGAGTGGCGTGCCCGGCTGACCCAGAGCCTGAATGCGATGGGTCTTCCGACGCCCGTCTCGCACGCGAACTTCGTGGTGCCCCAGTTCGGTTCGGCGGAGCGGGCCGCGGCCGCCTTCCAGTATCTCAAGGACCAGTCGATCCTCGTCCGGGCGATTGCCGGCTATGGCTTGCCGACGAGGCTGCGCATCACGGTCGGCAGTGCCGAGGACAATCAGCGCCTGCTGGACGCCCTGAAGACCTTCACCGCGACACGCTGATATTGTCGATCAGCCGTGTGCGCCCGAGCCAGGCCGCGCCGAGCAGGCGGGCGCCGGTGCCCTCGGCCATGGGCCTGTCCGGCAGGGCTGTCAGGGTCCCGGGATCAACCAGGGTGATGTAATCCACGCTCCGGAAACCGGCGGCCAGGACGTGTGCCCTGGCTTCGCCGAGCACCTCGGCGGGCCGGGCGCCGAGTGACAGGCGCACGCCGGCGCGGTGCAGCGCCGCAAACAGGGCGCCGGCGGTGCAGCGCTCATCCGCAGACAGATAAAGATTGCGCGATGACCGGGCGAGCCCGTCTGCCTCGCGCCGGGTTTCGCCGCCGATGATCCGGACCGGAAAGCCGAGATCATGCGTCATCCGCCGGATGATCTGGAGCTGCTGGAAGTCCTTCTCGCCGAACACGGCCACATCCGGCTGGGCATGCAGGAAGAGACGGGCGACCACCGTGGTGACCCCGTAGAAGAAGTGCGGTCGATAAACTCCGTCCAGCAGGTCCGACAGGGCGTTGACCCGGACGTCTGTTACCGAGCCCTCGGGATAGATTTCGTCAACGGACGGCAGATAAACCCCGTCGCAGCCAACAGAGGAAAGCAGGGCCAGGTCCTGGCTTTCGCGCCGGGGATAGGTGTCGAAATCCTCGCCCGGTGCGAACTGGGCCGGGTTGACAAAAATGCTCACCACGACGCGGCGGGCGCTTTGCCTTGCCGTTTCAACAAGGGAGAGGTGACCTGAATGAAGCGCGCCCATGGTGGGCACAAACCCGACGGTTTCGCCGGCCGCCTTCCAGGCACGCACCTGCTGCTGCAATGCAGACCGCGTACGCAGGACGGTCACCGGCCTTTCTGTCGTGGAATTCATTATGAACCGGCCCCGCATCGGCATGAAGTAAACGGGTTGTTAACCCATAGGCCGGAATTTCCAAGCCATGACACACCGCATCCTTAACGCCTTTCGTTCGCTGGCTCTTTACGGGGCTGTTACCCTTGGCCTTCGCAAGGCGCGCCTGACGGTGAGCCAGCCGGCCGCAAGGTTCGGCGGTGCTGCGCCCGGGGACCTGCTTGAACCCGGGTTGTTCGATCGCCCGTCGGGCGGGGTTTCCTGTGAAGCCTACCTCCTCGATCAGGAGTATGGCCGTGTGTCCGGCGCGCTGGCAGGTCTGCGGGCTGTCCTCTCGCGGCTTAACAAGATGCCGCTGGCCGCAGAGGTTGATGCGCCGTATCTGACCGCCGCTTCGGTTTCGTTAGATCCGGCTCTCTTTGACCAGGTCGCCGCCCCGGCGGCGCAGCTGACAAATGTCGTGGCATTCGATGACGAGGACCTGTTCATCGAGAACAGCCTAACACTTCAGAAACCCTCCGCGTCTATTCAGTCGCTGCCACGCGTTGCGTGATGGGTTGCATCTACCGGGCTGAGGCCCTGAAAGAGTCTGGAGCCTTCTGAATGCCCGCCGACGGGGTGTCTTTCGTGAGCCGGACGGGCCTGGCGGACCCAGCCCAGCCGCCTGCAGAGGCACGCATCATCATCGTCGGCAATGAAAAAGGCGGCGCCGGCAAGTCGACCGTTGCCATCCATCTGGGCGTCGCCCTCCTGGCGGTCGGCAAGCGGGTCGGTGTCATCGACCTTGACGTGCGCCAGCGCTCGCTCACCCGTTACCTTGAGAACCGGGCCCGCTGGATGCAGAATACCGGCGCCCGGCTGACGATGCCGGAAATCCTGCGCGTCGAAGCCAGCCAGGCGCGCGATCTCGACAAGGCCGAAGCGGAGGAAAGCCAGCGCTTCCTGACCTCGCTCAGCCGCCTGAAGCGCGACTGTGATTTCATCATCATTGATGCGCCGGGCGGTGATACTTTCCTGGCCCGCCTCGCCCACATCTATGCCGACACGCTGATCACGCCGATGAATGACAGCTTCGTCGACTTCGACCTGCTTGGCGACGTCAACCCGCAGACCCTCGACGTGCTGCGCCCCAGCTTTTACTCCGAGATGGTCTGGAACTGCCGCAAGAAGAAGGCCCAGACCTCGCGCCGCCCGATCGACTGGGTGGTGATGCGCAACCGCATGTCCCCCCTGGCGGCCCGCAACAAGGAGCGCGTCGGCGGCGCGCTTGAGAACCTGTCAAAGCGGATCGGGTTCCGGCTGGCGCCCGGCCTGTCGGAACGGGTCATCTACCGGGAACTCTTTCCGGCGGGCCTGACGCTTCTCGACCTCAGCGAGACAGCGTCTAACGTCGCCTTTACGATGAGCCACAAGGCCGCAAGGCAGGAGCTGCGCGACCTTCTGATCGTGCTCCAGCTGCCCGAGCTGGCGGGTATTGAAATCACCTTCTGACCTGGGCGCGCGGCAAAGCCTCGCCTGCGGGGTCCCCGGCGGCAGGGCTTGCCCGGCCAAGGCCGTCTCTCTAAGGCCTTAGCCGGCAGCCAGGACGCATCCGGAGCAGCGGGCGCTGGCAGACGGGAGGACGACATGACGAGGATTGCGGCCCAGGGCACCACCGAGGCACGTTTTGCGCCGGTAAAGGCGGCCTTTGAGGCGAATTTCGACGGTGTCCAGGAGAACGGCGCGGCCTTCTGTATGATGCTGGAGGGCAGGCCGGTTGTCGATATCTGGGCAGGCTTTGCCGATGAGGCTCAGACCCGGCCCTGGCAGGACGACACGATTGTCAATGTCTACTCCACAACCAAGACGATGACGGCGCTGACGGCCCTGCTGCTCGCAGACAAGGGCGCGCTCGACTTCTCGGCGCCGGTCGCAAAGTACTGGCCGGAATTCGCCGCCAATGGGAAGGCTGGCGTCACGGTTGCGCATCTGATGAGCCATTCGGCCGGCCTATCCGGCTGGAGGGCGCCGCTGGTGCGCGAAGACCTCTATGACTGGGAGAAGGCGACAGGCCTGCTTGCCGCGCAGGCTCCGTATTGGGAGCCGGGCACTGCGCCCGGCTATCACGCCCTGACCCAGGGCTATCTCGTTGGCGAAGTCATCCGCCGCGTCACCGGCCAGAGCGTTGGCAGCGTCTTCCGCAGGGAGATTGCCGAGCCGCTCGGCGCAGACTTCCATATCGGTCTTGCGTCGACGGAGGATCACCGCGTGGCTGAGCTCACCCCGCCGCCTGCTGGCGGCACGCTGGGGCAGGGGGCCGCTGATGAGCTGGTGACCAATATGTCGACGAACCCGCCGATCAATCCGCTGGATACGCGGACCCGGGCCTGGCGCGGGGCCGAGATTCCGGCGGCGGGCGGGACCGGCAATGCCCGCTCGGTGGCGATGGTCCAGTCGCTTATGTCGACTGGCGGCTGGGGCAATGGCCGGCAGATCCTGTCCGAGGCGGGCTGCCGCAAGGCGCTCGAGCTTCAGATCGAGGGCAAGGACAAGATCCTGGGTATCCCGGTCCGCTATGGGATGGGCTTCGGTCTTGCGGGCGGGATGGTACCATTTCCCAATCCGAACACGGTCTATTGGGGCGGCTATGGTGGCTCGCTGGTTGTCAGCGACATGGACGCACGTGCGACCTATGCCTATGTTATGAACAAAATGGCGGCCACGACCACCGGCGACATGCGCGCCTTTATGATCCTGATGGCCGCGTGGGGTGTGATGGGCGCCTGAGCGCCGGCGCTTGGCTTATCGGGTCCGGCGCCCTATAGGCCCGGCGCATGGCGATATTTGCATTTGACATCCTGGCGACCGCGGGCGCGGCCCGTACCGGGCGGCTCCGAACGCCGCGCGGCGACATCCGTACGCCGGCTTTCATGCCGGTCGGCACGGCGGGCACAGTCAAGGCGCTGTATATGGACCAGGTCGCCTCTGCGGGGGCCGACATCATCCTTGGCAATACCTATCACCTGATGCTGCGCCCGGGTGCCGAGCGTGTCCGAAGGCTTGGCGGCCTGCACGCCTTCGCCAGATGGTCCGGCCCGGTTCTGACCGATAGCGGCGGCTTCCAGGTCTGGTCGCTTGCCCAGCTGCGCAAGCTGGATGCGGACGGTGTCACTTTCCGGAGCCATATCGACGGGTCGACCCACCGGCTGACACCTGCCCGTTCCATCGAGATCCAGGCTGACCTTCTCGGCGCCGACATTTCGATGCAGCTTGATGAATGCACCAACTATCCGTGTACGGCTGAGGAAGCTGAGCGCAGTCTCGAGCTGTCGCTGAGATGGGGTGAGCGCAGTCTGGAGGCTTTTGGCGAGCGCGGGGCTCAGAGCCTGTTCGGCATCGTGCAGGGCTCGAACTTCCCGGCGCTGCGCGAACGCTCGGCCAGAGGCGTGGCGGGGCAGGGTTTCGGCGGAATTGCGCTGGGCGGACTGGCGGTCGGGGAGGGCCACCAGCAGATGTGTGAGACGATTGATTTCACCGTCCCGCATCTTCCGGCCCATCTGCCGCGCTATGTCATGGGTGTCGGCAAGCCCGTAGATCTTCTGGAGGGCGTCGCGCGCGGCATCGACATGTTCGACTGTGTGCTGCCGACGCGTTCGGGCCGTCACGGCCAGGCCTGGACCTGGGCTGGCCCGATCAACATCACCAATGCGACCTTCGCCGAGGACCTCTCGCCGCTGGACGCGGCGGTCGACTGCCCGGCCAGCCGCGACTTCTCGCGCGCCTATCTGCATCACCTGTTCAAGGCCGGGGAGTATCTCGGGCCGATGGTGCTCTCCTGGCACAACACGGCCTTTTTCCAGGCCCTGATGCAGGAGATCCGGGCGGCGATTGCCGGGGGGCGGTTCGAGGCGCTGCGCGGGCAGTTATCGGCGCGCTGGGCCCCGACAAGGTCGGCGCCTAAATTGCCTTAGCCTGGCGGCGGCTGCGCCGGCGCGTCCTGTTTGTAGATGATCTCTTTGGTGTCTGCGGGCTGGAGGGCGAGGAAATCCGGCCTGGCCGGGGCGGGGCAGCCTTTTGCCAGACCATAGCCTTTGAGATAGGTGCGCCGTTGTGCGCCGATGCGGTAGGCACGGTTGTATTTCTTCTCGTGGCTCTCGGCGCCTGTGGCCTTTCGGATCAGCCCGCGGAAGGGAATCCAGCCGGTCACGCCCGATTCCACGGCGCCGAGCGCGGCTTCAGCCGCCTCGTCGCCCAGAACTTCGGTTCGCAGCCGCTCATCCGGTTGCGGCGCGTCCCAGTCCGGGCCGAGCAGGCTGTCGAGTTCAGCGATCATCCGGTCCAGGTCCTTGCAGGTCAGCTCGGCCGGCAGGTGGTAGGGGCTTTCCATCGCGGCCAGGACGGGCGGGATTTCCCGGCGTCTGAGGTTGAGGTCCTCCAGCGGCGTGAGGGCCGCATCGGAGAAGCCGTCGCGGGTTTTTGCCGTGGCGCTGCCGGCCGCGCTGCCGACGGTCTGAGGCAGGCTGGCCTCGCCGGAGCCAGCCTGGCTGGCGCAGCCTGTGAGGAGGAGGAGCCAGAAAGCGGCGATGAGGCGTGTTGTCATGAGCAGAGGGAACGACAAAAAACCCGGATCATCAAGCGCCGGCCTACAGGTAGCGGTTGACCGGCCCGGCCACGCAGCCTAAATGGCCCCTTCCTTTGCAACGGCTGCAGAGTCGTGCCCATAGCTCAGTCGGTAGAGCAACTGACTTTTAATCAGTAGGTCACAGGTTCGAATCCTGTTGGGCACACCAAAAACCCCTTGAAATTAAACGATAATTCGGAGTTTCTTAGAATCCTCTGTGCGGCTCATTTTTCGCTTTCTACCGTATTTCTACCAAAGCTGCGGGACAGGAAGGGTTTTGCGGTGAGCTGCTGAACGGTGCAGGCCGGCCGGCCTCAGGCCATCTGGGTACCGCCTTATGCTTTGACGAAATCCCGGGCGCTGCCGGGTGGCTCTCTGCTCTGTCAAAACTGCAGCAGGACGGCGGACATGAAATCCACCTTCGGGCGCATCTGGCACACGCTTTGCTTTTCTCCCTGCACGGGAGAGCGCTGATGGAGCTTCACCAGACCTTGGACCTCGGCGATGTCGTGCGACAGTACGACTACACGGCAAAACTCGGCAGGGACCGCTGGGCCTGGGAATTCCTGAGACGGGGAGAAACGTTCCGGAGCATTGCCCGCCGCTACAGTTCAGGCGATCATGTTTCCAGCCGGCCTGGCCCTCTGCCAGGCGTCACGCTCCTCAAGCTGCGCCGTCCCCAGCCCGAAGCCGAAGCCTGGGGGCTCGCTTTCTTTCCTGACCCCGACCTCGATGCCCTGGCCGCGGATGCATTCTGGTCGGCCGCCCGTTATCCCCGCGATGTCTGTGTCCATGTCGTGCACGCCGCGCCGGACGACGTTGATGAATTCCTGACGCTCGCCCTCAAGCGCTGCCAGATCACCCATCTCACCGGGTATGACGGACGCGAGCAGTTTATCCTGCGCGGGGCGGGCTGCGCCCAGCAGATCCGCGCCGGGGGGGTATCCCTGCTCTCTGCAGAGCCCCACAGGATGCTCCTGACGATCGAAGGCGACGAATGCCTCGATGCTAAACTCGCGACCCTCAAGAAGGCGCGCCGCGTTTACGGCGACCATGTCACCGGTCCGCCCCGCTGGAGCCGGCAGGACCGCGAACTGCGTGATGCGCTTGTCAGCCTCGACTGCAGGCAGGCCGGGCTCTCCTACTGGGAAATGGCCGAAGTCATCCATGGCCGCGAACACGTCGCCAGCATCCGCAGCCGGGGATCGCGGGCCCTTAAGGATGCGATGCGACGAAACCTCCGGCGCGGCGAAGCCCTGCGGGACGGAGGCTACCGGGACATGCTCCTGTCCGAGACCAGGCGCTCATCGCTGGCAAGCTGAAGCGTGGTGCGGTGAGATCGTGCAGGTATGGCAGAGCGGTGAGGCTGAAAGGGAAGGTTACGTTTGGTAAGCCCCCGACCCTGCATCAGGTTCATCCTGGACATCGTCGCAGTGAGTCAGTTAGCCTCTAGTCTGCGTCATGCAGAATGCAAGTTCGAGAACATCTGCAGGTTCAGTCGCGGGCCCAATCGAAAACAGAAAAGATCAACGCGTGACTTGGAAAGCTGCATGACGGAGTTCTACGACGCTCATGCGACACCCTTCATCTCGGCAACCCGAGATGTGGATATGACCGACATCCGGCGTCGATTTTTGGCGGCCTTACCCATCGTCGGCAGCGAACCTGTCAGGATACTTGATGCAGGGTCGGGGTCAGGCAGAGATTCATTGGCGTTTCGACTTCTCGGTCACAAGGTTGAAGCTTTTGACGCCTCCACTGCGATGGTTGCGGCAACACGCGACCATGCGGGCGTCCAGGCTCGTCAGATGCGGTTCGAAGAATTCGCCTGGGTTCATCCGTTCGAGGGGATCTGGGCCTGCGCGTCGCTGCTGCATGTGGCTGAGGCAGATTTGCCTGAAGTCATCAACCGACTGGTTGCGCATCTGACGCCGGGGGGCGCGCTCTACCTATCGTTCAAGCTTGGCACCGGTGAGCGTTTCAAGGATGGACGGAGATTTACCGACATGACGGAAAATAGTCTCGCAAACGTCCTGGAGGGATGTGGTGCGCTCAATCAACCTGACATCTGGCAAAGCCGGGATTACCGACCGGATCGTGCTTCGGCGATATGGGTAAACGCTCTGGTGACCAAGAGGTAATGGGTAGATCGTGGACAGACGACTGGCCGCATGACGGCCCTTGCGCGCTCTGCGACGCCAAGGCGAGCATAATTGTTGAATGCGGTACGCTGATCATTCTTCTTCGCCTGGGCGCGGGGCTAATCCTTGCGCCGCGCCGTCACGTTGCCCGCTGGCGAGACCTATCAGGCTCTGAGCAAGCCGCGCTGGGCGCAAGTATAGGTTCGGCCCAGACCCGTTTGGAAACGGCAGAGACGACAGCGCGCGTGACGCTGATAGAGACCGGCGGCCACCTGCATCTGCGCATTGACCCACCAATAATAGTGCCTGGTCCGTTGCCAGGCATGCCCCATGATCGCCCCCTGATCTCTGGCGGCGAGGACGCCCTGTATGCCCATCTCCGCCCCTTGATCGACCGGGCGAAGGCAGTTGATTTGTCAGTGTCCTTCCTGATGGCATCGGGTGTGCGGATGGTTCTGCCGCATCTACGTGACCTATTGGCTCGGGGCGGGCAACTTCGGTTGCTGACCGGTGATTACCTTGGAGTGACGGAACCGGCAGCCCTGCGACTTATCGCAGACCTCGAAGGTGAAAGGCAGCTGCATGTCTTTCGGGCGGCGCAGATCCCGTTCCACCCCAAGGCTTGGATGCTCACCTTCGCGGGTGATGGCGGCGCGCTTATTGTCGGGTCTTCGAACCTGTCACGTTCAGCGCTGACGGACGGCATCGAATGGAACCTTCGCCATGTTGATTCGGTCGATCCTGCGCCGCTGCTAGCCGCGCACGCGGCCTTCGAGGCGCTGCTTGCCCGACCCGAGGTGACCAAGTTGACGCCTGCGTGGATCGACGCCTATGAGCAGCGCCGCGTAGCGGCCCTACCGATCATCACCGGTGCACCATTGGAGGCCCCGGAAACTGCCCCCATCCCGCACGAGGTTCAGGCCGAAGCCCTGACCGCGCTGAGGGCAACTCGGGCAAAGGGCTATGGCGCAGGGCTTGTGGTGCTAGCCACTGGGTTGGGTAAGACTTTCCTGGCCGCCTTCGACAGCGTGAGCGCGGTCCGCGTGCTGTTCGTGGCGCATCGCGAGGAGATCCTGACCCAAGCCATGGCCGCATTCCGTGCGGTGCGCCCCCGCGCCCGGCTTGGCCGCTACAGCGGCGATGAAAAGGACCCCGAAGCTGACATTGTCTTCGCCTCGGTCCAAACGCTCGCGCGTAATGCCCACCTGTCACGTTTTGACCCGAGTGCTTTCGACTACATCGTCGTCGACGAATTCCACCACGCCTCCGCCGCCACCTATCGGCGGATCATTGGCCATTTCCAGCCCGGTTTCCTGCTGGGCCTGACCGCTACGCCCGACCGCAGTGATGGCGGAGACCTATTGGGCCTGTGCGAAGAGAACCTTGTCTATGAATGCGATCTCTGGTCCGGAATCGACCGGGGACTTCTTTCGCCCTTTCATTATTTCGGCGTGCCCGACCCGGTCGAATACGCCCAGATTCCCTGGCGCAGTGGGCGGTTCGACGAGGCTGCGCTGACGCAAGCCGTCGCCACCGAGGCCCGCGCCGAGAATGCGCTTGAACAACTCGCCAAGAGGGGCGGCAAGAAAACCATCGGCTTCTGCGTTTCGCGCCGGCACGCCGATTTCATGGCCGAATTCGCGCAAGCCCGTGGTCTGCGCGCCGTGGCGGTTCACTCGGGCGACACCTCCGCCCCCCGGGGCAGCGCGCTAAAGGCACTGGAAGACGGCGACCTCGACATCGTCTTTGCGGTCGATATGTTCAACGAGGGCGTCGATGTGCCCTCGATCGACACGGTGCTTATGCTGCGCCCGACCGAAAGCCCGGTGATCTGGTTACAGCAACTGGGCCGCGGGCTCCGCCGATCCGCCAACAAAACCCATCTGGCCGTAATTGATTATATCGGCAACCACCGCATCTTTCTGACCAAGTTGCGCGCGCTGTTAAAGGTGGGCGCGGGCGATGGCGCGTTGCGGCTGGCACTTGAGCGATTTGAAAACAAGCTGATCCAGTTCCCTGCGGGCTGCGAGGTGACCTATGATCTGCAGGCTTTCGACATTCTGCGATCCCTGATCCGCCAACCGCGCGACGGAGAGGAGCTCGCCGCCTTCTACCGCGACTTCCGCGAGCGCCACGGCACCCGCCCGACCGCCTCTGAAGTGCAACAAGCCGGCTTTAACCCGGTGCGTACAGGGCATGCTGGCTGGCTAGGTTTCGTCGCTGACATGGGTGATTTATCCGAGGCTCAGCGCGCCGCTTGGGGTGCGCATCGCGCGCTTCTGGAGGAGATCGAGACCACCCGCATGACGCGCAGCTATAAGATGCTGGTCCTGCGGGCGATGATCGAGGCGGGCGCCTTCCCGGGCCGGATCGCCCTGAACGATCTTGTGGACCGCGTCGCCCGCCAGGCCCGCCGCAACCCACAGATCAAGACTGATCTAAGCGTCGATCCGGATGACGCTCCCGGCCTGCGGGCGGTTATGTTGCAGCAACCTCTCAGGATCCTGGCGGATACAGAATGGTTCAGATTGGGGCAGGCAACCTTTGAGACCAGTTTTGACGACGCTGAGACTGCAGCCATGATGGCGCTGGCCTCTGAACTCGTCGACTGGCGGCTCATGCGCTACTTCCAAGCAAGGGACGTGGTCTATACCTCAGAGGAGGGAGACGGCCTGGCCGATGCTGCCGAAGACGCGGCACCCGCCGGGGCCCAACCCGGCAAGGATTTGACCCTGTGGCAGGAATACCAGCGCGACCAGATCGCATCCTATTTCGGATCGGTATTCAGCACGGGTTCCTGGAACGTAGGTATCGTGGTGCTGAAAGAGGCGCGGGCGATGATTCTGCTGGTGACGATGGACAAGGGCAGCATGTCCGCCGGCAGCCATTACGCGGATCAGTTCGCCGGCCCCACGCGATTTGTCTGGCAAACCCAGACCAGCACCCGCCGCGACGACATGCGCGGCCGCATAATTTCGGGCGCAGAACCCGGCTGGGCGGTACATTTGTTCCTGCGCAAATCAAAACTGCGCGATGGCCGTGCGGCGCCTTTCAGATATGCGGGGCCGGTGCGCTTCGCCGGCTGGCAAGGCGAAACGCCTATAACGGTGCAGTGGGATCTCGCCGAACCGGTGCCGCGGCAGCTAATGACGTTGTACGGAGTTGAGGAGTGACGACATCAAGCGACCGAACATAGGCATCGGAGGGATAAGCTGCGCCATAAGCCGAACCGGCGAAGCGAAACTCAAAATTGCCGCGTGAAGTCCGGGAAATGGGCCGCTTAAAAATGGGGTGATTACCCCCCGAACGCCGCCATATGCCTGGCGAGATAGGCGGGGCTTGGATGGAGTGCTGGGTCCTTTGGGGGGCGCATTCGTTCGCCCTGAAGGGCGAATAGAGAACTCAATTCACTTGGGATTTTATTGTGAGAAATCCGAAGACGATAATCCTGATCGATCGAGATCAAGTGGCGATCGAAAAGCCAGTGAACTGTTCCAGAAAGCGCGATTCCATTCTGGACGACATCCGGACCGCCATCGGCGACTGGCCAAATATGCGCGGCTTGAACCTCCGCGCGCCCGCCGCCGTTGATGACTTTTATGCCGGTGACGGCGCAGGTATCCTCATAGGCGGCGCAGACAGCGCGCCTGAAGTTCGCGTCTCGGACTTTGCGGTTGAGCAGGATCTGTTCGATGCGGCGTTCCTGCTCGGGGAGTGGAGCTTCCAAGAGCTCACGCGTATCCGGATCTAGCGTTGCGCGATCGAGGTTGAAACGACGGGCGTTGGCGTCGTCGAGTGTTTCGTCCAATCCGCATCGCACGATCGCCGCGAAGTCTTCCTCTGGCAGCATACGGATCGACTGTCCTTGAAGGGTTCTTCCCGCTGCGCCCTTATTGGGGAGGTCACGAAGTATTTGTTCCGCATATCGGCCATCAACTGAAAACGGCACAGTTTTATCGAAGGGCGTATAATCGCTCATCAAGGCATAGAAATGAGAGGGGGTTTCCTCGTCAGCTATAACAGTCTTAACGCGCGCTGCAGCAATGTACCCCATGCTGCCGCCTGCAGCGCGTGGTTCACGATATACAATCCAAGAGCCAATCAGGCGTTCTGCTGTCTCAAGATACTTTCTGGGGAAATGATATCGTCTGACCACGTCATCATTGTAGCGGGAACTCTCGGTCGTATCGAACACACCTTTGACCATGATATCCTCGCCTGAACTCTTAAATTTTTGCCAGCAAATCGCGCCTCTTTCATATAACCTAACATGCGCCTGTGATGCGTGCCAGGGAGTGGCAGGCGCCGCTGTTGCTGGACGCCCGAAGCAGGCGTTGAGGCAACATCCAGAGTTATGAGGCATCGTCTTGGAGTAATCGATTTTCCGCCTTGCAATGTCGCTGAGTGAGAGACTGGTCGACGCGCTAGGCTTCGCCAATGAACAAGGACATGTCACCGAGTTCGTCGCGCAGGGGCCTCATATGCTCGCACGAGTCACTGTCTCGATTGCCGCGAGTGTTGCGGCCTCGTCGAGGCTGACAAAATGCCCGCTGGCGAAACGGTCGCGTACGCGTGTTGTCTTGCCAACCTGGCGGGTGCCGATCAGATTGACAATCCTCGTATGTTCGAGTGCGTTTCCCAGTTCGGGAAAGAAGTGGCGAGGCAGGTTTGGATCCGGCCTGCATGGCCGTTCCTGATGACGCCGCTCACCGGGATAAGCTCGGCTGCATCACCTAATTGCTATTATAGGGATTATGAAAATACGAATAGCTATTCCCTTGAAGCGTCGCTTGAGGTCGGGCGCCCCCTAGGCTGTAGCGGCAGACAAAACCGGTTTCGCCGCGATCCTGTCTCCCGATGAGGCAGGGCAGCGGGCAATGGGACGCGATAAAACCGGTCTTGACAACCCGGCCAGGCGATCCCAATTGTCGGCAAGCATCAAGAGTTGGGCTGACGCCCTCGCCAACCTGCCTTCCCGGGCAAGGTGGTTCCCGAAAGGGGATGCGGCCAGGTCGGCAACGAAACGGGTCGCTTGAGTGTTCAGCCCTCCTCGGAGTTCCGAAGGAGGTTTTTTATTGTCTGCAATCGACGCCGCTAAGATCGCCGCCTGCCAGGACACCGACTATCCCGTCAGTGTACGGTCAGGCCTGCCTGTCCTACGGATCGGGCAGCCCTCGCCGGACCGGCTGGCACTCGATGCGGGTACCGGCGAGGGCCAGCATCCATGACCTGCGAAGGGTATCCTCCCTGGGCAGTACTGCATATTCCCCATGACTCTTTGGTCATTCCGGAAGACGTGCGCTCATCATTCCTGCTATCCGACCTCGAGCTCGAGGCTGAGCTGCGGCGGATGACCGATCACTTCACACAGGCCCTGTTCGCCGGGTGCCGCGGGAGTGCGGCGGTCATCCGCGCGCCCGTGAGCCGCCTCGTTGTCGATGTGGAGCGCTTCGCCGATGATGCGCAGGAGCCGATGGCGGCGAGAGGCATGGGCGTGCTCTATGAGGTGACCTCACATCTCACACCGCTCCGGGAGCGCTCGGCGCCGGCGGAGCGCGAAGCGCTCCTGCGCGCCTGGTATTATCCCCACCATGACGCGCTGGAGGCGGCCGTCGCCGCGGCGCTCGACGGGTACGGACAATGCCTTGTCATCGACTGCCACAGCTTCCCGGGCATCGCGCTCCCCTATGAGCGCGCGGGGCCTGCGACGGTGAGACCCGACATCTGCATCGGCGCTGATGATTTCCATACCAGCGAGGAACTGGTCGAAGCCTTTGTCACGGCGTTTTCGCAGGACGGGCGCACGGTGCGCGTCAACGATCCCTTCGCCGGCGCGCTCGTGCCTCGCAGCAGGTACCGGAGAGACCCACGGGTTGCTGCCGTGATGGTCGAGGTCAACAGGGGCCTTTATCTCAATGAGGCGGACGCAAGCCCGCTCCCGGATTTTGACGAGACCGCCGCCTGGGTCCGGCGCTGCTGCCAGTCGGCGCTGCGATCCCCATGACAGCTACGCCGCGCCTCAAAGGTTTTTACCGCCGTTCCGGCAAAGAAGGAGAATGATTATGCCCGTTCGAATAGCGACCCCCCAGGAAACGAGGGACTGGCTCGGCAGCGGGCGCGTGTTGTGCAGAGCGAGGCCTCCCTTGTCCTCTGCAGGGAAACCGACAGGATCCTCCAATCAGGATCCACACAGCGAGTTTCGGAGACTGGCGCAGGAAGACTTGTACAGATCGATCGAGGAAGGCTTCCGGGCCCAGGACGCTTATCAGCTGGAACTGCAGAGGCAGTCCATGCTGGACGGATCGCAGGCCTCACCCGGAGCGATCGAGGACAGCGGGGGTAAGCCGCGGATGGAGGAAGGCTGATGGCGACCCTGACCCGGTTGGTGCCAGGATTCAGCGGAGGAAGGACGTACGGGCATACAAGCTGCCGTTGGCCAGATGGCACCCGCGGCCGATCCCGTAACCCTCACCGGCTGAGACGTAGAACAGCATGAAACGCCCTGTACAGGAAGATGGAGTGACAGATGTCCGACAGGTCCGAAGAGGAAAAGCAGGAACTCGAGAGGTCGATCAACGCGCTCCGGGCGAAGACATCAGCACGTGCCAGGCGAGGGCCCGGGACGGCAGCGCCGCCCGCGGCGGCCGACAGGCCGGGGGCGCAGGGCTCCAGAGCCCGGGACCCCGCGGGCGCGAAGCCGCCGGGCGTGCCCGCACCGGGAGATTCCTCAGCCATCCGGGCACAGACGGGTCCGGTGAAGTCGTCTTTGCCCGGGACGTCATCCGACGGGTGTCCGAGCATCCTGCCACCGATCGAGGCGTGGACGCCGGCCGACTACGAACGGGCGCGGCTGATGCAGGAAGCTCTGGGCCTCGAGCCGGCGCCGTCACTGCCGTTCTGGCCCCCTCTCGACCCAGATGTACCGCAGACCGCGGAAGACGTGGACGTGGAGGACGTGGCGAGACTATTCCTGGCGGCGTGGGGCACGGCGGTGAAGGACCCGCCCGGGACCCTGCCGTCACCGGACGATCCGAACCGGCCGGAGACCGAAGGGGAGGCGATCAGCGCAGAGGCTGTCCGCCGCTCGCGGGTGCGCCAGGGGATACACCGGGGCCCGGTCCAGGGTCCGTCTGCAACGCCGGACAGTGCGCCTGCGGCAAGGCCGTTCCCTGCCGGCGACAGGCAGGAGATGCCCGAGTGGCGAGGTCCGGACCCCGGCGCGACCAGCCTGCTGAGGGATCCGTCAGGGCTGTCACCGGCCGAGACAGCGCATTGGGACGCGCTGGCCGCCGGGGCGGATGCGCCCGATGCCCAGTCCTGTGCCTCGGCGTGGCAGGTCTCCGGCCTCGCTCACTCCCGCCGTGCGGGCGCATCCATCGCGCTCAGACAGTCTGGCAACAGCCAGGTCGCCTTTGCCGTTACACAGACGCCTGGCGGCTACCGCCTCGGACCCCTGGAGGCGCACTGGCATTTCGGCTGCCCCCTGGTCGGGCCCGGCGCCGTGGACTTGCTGGCCGATGTCACCCGTGAGCTGCGCGATCAGCTGAAAACCGACGCCATCGAAATTGTCGTGAGCGGCCTCGCGCCCGGGGGCGCACTCGCCAAACAGGTGGAAGCCCGGTTTGCCAAAGTCAGGACGCAGAGGGATGACCCGCACGCTGCAGCCTCGCTGGCAGGCGGCATCGATGGCTGGCTGTCGAGGCGCAGCAGCAATTTCCGGAGGAACCTCAGGCGGGCAGAGCGGCGCGCACAGGCGGCCGGTATCTGGTTTGAACGCGCGCAACCTTCATCCCGAAGCGCTGCAGATCAGTGCTATGAGCGCATGCTGGACGTCGAGCACACAAGCTGGAAGGGCCCGACGCGCCAGGGCCTCCTCGCCGTCCAGGCCTTCTACCGGACGCTCCTGCGGGCTTATGCAAAGCGCGGCGCGGCAAGGGTCGTGTTTGCCAGGCAGGCAGGCCGCGATGTGGGCTTCTGTTATGGCGGCGCCAGCCACGGCATCTACCGCGGCCAGCAGACGAGCTACAGCGATGAGCTGTCAGGTTTCAGCATCGGCACGCTGATGCATTTCGAGACGGCGAAATGGCTGGCCGAAGACGGCGCCCGTCTGCAGCACTTCGGGCCCATCCAGCGGATGATGTCTTACAAGGCCAGCCTGTGCGAGATCCAGCTGCCGAGCGTGCTCAGCGTGTTCCGGGGGTAAACGTGGCCAAACCTGTCGCTGCCGGGGGAGGATCTTCCGATCGTAGACAGGTTGCTGGCCGGGCAGGCTGCTGATGGAGCCTGCAGTCGCGACCGGCTGACAGGCGGCAAACCAGTTGAAGCCCGTCAGGATGTCTGAGGTTTCAAGGCGATGGCAGCCAGCCGACGGACGGTTGGCATTTGAACAAGAGCGGGTCCGAACGGCAGGCCTGGCCACGGCTCCCGAGCCCCAGATCCTGTTCCGCGCTTTATGGTTGTGAACCGGCAACGAAATAGCACCCCGCTGATCATTTGTCTCACAGGACTGAAATTTTTGTATTTTTATGGAACCCAAAGGGTTCACGACCGGCGCCGATAGTGACCCCTGCTGGCGAGCTGTTTCTTGACTGGATTCAATTGCCTGCAATGAAATCCAACTGGGTCAAATCTGAAAGCCGATCCACAGCATTGGCCTTGCGCAGCTGCTCGTGCGTTGCGGTTGGTCCGGCTTTTCCAGAGTGCTAAGACAGGCCGGTGTCCGGTGTTTCTGACCAGTTTGTTGCGGTTGGTCCGGCTTTTCCAGAGTGCTAAGACCCGTGTCGGGCGCACTGTGGGCCAATCGCGGTTGCGGTTGGTCCGGCTTTTCCAGAGTGCTAAGACAGAAGCTCATGGAGGGCCTGACTGTCGCCCGTTGCGGTTGGTCCGGCTTTTCCAGAGTGCTAAGACACCTGAGTCGCTTGGCCGACGGTAATTTGTGTTGCGGTTGGTCCGGCTTTTCCAGAGTGCTAAGACCTAGGCGGCTTGGCCCCATCGGGGAGGTTTGTTGCGGTTGGTCCGGCTTTTCCAGAGTGCTAAGACTTTGATGGCAGCGATGACAGCTTCTCGACGGTTGCGGTTGGTCCGGCTTTTCCAGAGTGCTAAGACATCGAAAATATCACTGGGGCCGACAGCACTGTTGCGGTTGGTCCGGCTTTTCCAGAGTGCTAAGACGCTAATGCCCTCAATGCGTCCGGGATGTCTGTTGCGGTTGGTCCGGCTTTTCCAGAGTGCTAAGACGACAGTCAGGGTGCCTGTCGTCTCTGTCGAGTTGCGGTTGGTCCGGCTTTTCCAGAGTGCTAAGACGCTTCATCCTCAAACCAGTTAAGCGCCTGTGTTGCGGTTGGTCCGGCTTTTCCAGAGTGCTAAGACGCACTGCACGCCACACCATCGCAGGCCAGGGTTGCGGTTGGTCCGGCTTTTCCAGAGTGCTAAGACCATCCTGCACCGTGAGGCCCCCGCCGCTTGGTTGCGGTTGGTCCGGCTTTTCCAGAGTGCTAAGACGGCAAAGATTGAGGCACACCGGGCGATTGTGTTGCGGTTGGTCCGGCTTTTCCAGAGTGCTAAGACATATTTTGTATTTTGATGGCACCGATTGGGGTTGCGGTTGGTCCGGCTTTTCCAGAGTGCTAAGACGAAGTCGCCGGTCGAAGGCATCATCTCGCGGTTGCGGTTGGTCCGGCTTTTCCAGAGTGCTAAGACCGTCGCCGACACCTTCACGAACCTGCGCACGTTGCGGTTGGTCCGGCTTTTCCAGAGTGCTAAGACAATGATGAACCAGTCTCCAGATTCTGAAGGATTTTTCGAAAGAAAAATCCGGAAGAATCGGAGCTGTAGTCATCAAAACAACACGAGTTGGTCAGGATTTTCTCGCGAATCACGCCGTCGGCGTCCTCGCATAGAAACAATGTCGGAATACTGGCGGTCAGTGAACTGCAAGACATCAACTTTACCTTCAGGCGGTACGGCCTGTTGAATTTTGTTGATGATTGGGGCTGCCTGAGCCCGACCGGAGGTGTGCCGCAGATAGACCGAAAATTGCGCCATAGTGAAGCTTTGATCCAGCAAAAAGTCGCGGAACTGCACATAGGCCCGCTTTTCTTCCGCCGTAGTCGTCGGCAAATCGAACAAAACCATAATCCACATATGCTGGTAGGCTGAGAGATGCGTAAGCACCCTCATTCCTCATCTCCCGTTTCTTCAAGAGATAACCCCGACGGCAGATCGAGCGAGCCCCTACTGCTGTTCACGCAGATGTCCGCAAGGCTTTTGCAGAGACGATCGAGACAGGTCTGAACGGGGCTCGTGCCGTACGCTGTACGGAGATCGATCGACAGTACCTTGACGATTGCCGCTTTATGTTCGCGCTCGAGTGTTCGAACCGTCATGGGTTCTATTTGTGCCAAGCGTCGAACCGTCAGATCAAAGTAGGGCCGGAACGGCTCCATGATATCTGAAGCAAGGCGCAAGGCTTCGCCACGGCTTTCGTGGTGTAGCGACAAGCTTGGGTGCAAGCCTGCTGACAAAATGCTTCGGGCGGCGCCTGCGCGAAGTACCGCGTAGCCATAGTTCAGCCAGCTGTTGAGGCCGTGTTCCATCGACTGGCGTTTAAATGCCGCATCGACCGTTCCCATCATGCGAGGCCAGTATAACCTTGCCGCCTGAGCTTCCAGATTGTCTGGATCACCTGATCGAACCTGTTTCGACAATCTTATCAGGTCGGCACAAATCTGGCCCTCAAGACTGAGCACTTCAGCTTGTGCCCGGATCTTGGCTTGAACAATTGCCTGCCACAGGCGCTTTCGACTGGGACGCGAAAGGCCACTCTGACCTTCCATGATCCGGCCCTGCGCATGATGTCCTTTCAATGGCCAGATGACAGAGGTCGGCAACTGATCGGTCCCGCATATCACAACGGGAATGCCGTTCTCGGCTAAGTGGGCCGCCAGGTTGATCGAAAGCGACGCTCCGTATCCGCGCACGATGACGGCACCGATGTCGGGAAGCGCAACGCGGCCAAGTTCGGTTCCTTCCCGCGACAGCTTCAGAAAGCCGCGGAGCAACGACAGATGCACGCCATCACTGGCGATCTCGACGATCCGATTCTGCACTGGCGCCCTCCCTTTCAACGGAGGTCGCAAGAACCGTGCCTAGACGCGTCGTACCCGGCCCGCAGGACTGACGCTCAAAAGGACCGCCTTAGCGGATTGAAGGCTTGACGGCGCCATTTGGATCCGCGGCAATTCCTTTGCCCTGACCCGAGCCGATGCGTTGGCTTCGTGGTGCTCCGCCATATTGATTTTTCCATCAGAGAATTGGTACATCACGACACATCGTCGTTGGCCTGGCGCGATTGTAATTTCTAGCATGTCACCTTTCCGCAAGCGCATGATTACCGGCGTTCCATCAGTTGTTACTGGCTTTCGCCACCAATCCCGGTCTTCACGCGCGCGCTGATAGGCTTCAAATGTGGAAACAACCTGACCTGTCCACTTTCCCTTATTGTCAGCGAATATATCGTAACAGTAATTACCGTCGCCCTTGTAAGCCTTGTGATGCTCATCTTTCGGGCCATGATGAATAACGATGAAGCTGGATGGCTTCATAGGCGTCTCGATACGAACACGGCGGACAGGAGGATGAATAGCTTCGCCCGCCCGAAGGAGAGCGACGGCAAACTCTTTGCCTGTCAATCCCTCCGTCGCCTCGATAAAATGTGCGCGTATGGACTCATCCACTATGCTCGTGAGGTTTGAAGCATCTAGTGCTTCCAAAGGTTTGCGGGTCACCAGATATTTCTGCCCCTTCTCGTCATTCCTCTGCGTGACGCCAAATGCTGTATCGTTGTGCATCGCGTCCTGGAACCCGTGATCAGGTTTGTGCGACACAATTAACTTGGAAAGGCGATCCTCAGCTGGTTTACGGTACCGTTTTAGTGGCTCGGCCATCGCCTGCATGATTTCATGATGCGCCACCACGTCTTCACGTTTTTGAAGTGTCGCAGCGCGCTGAAGCATCGACTGATCGGTTAGAGCGACCACAAGCGCATCAACGGCATGGTGGCGATGGTCGGTTCGATCCTTCCGGTTGCCACCTTTGAGGCCGGTCAAGGCATTGAATCCCGCAAAGTGCCGGAGATCCGATGTCAGTTGTCCAGGAACCACCCAGACTTTACGAGAGCTTCCAGCGTTGCCCTGCCCGCCAAACAAGGCTTCAACAAAAGTCTTGCCCAAGCGTGCGATATAACGCGTGTCATTGAGTTGACGCGCCAGGAAACCGCCGCCACGCTCTTCCCAGCGTTGCATCGCGTCCGGCGCAAATCGCCAGGCTTTCGCGGCGGGCAGAGCGCTGGCACGCTGACCAATCGCCTCCCAGTCGAACGCGCCTGGATTATGCCCAAATGCTTCGAACGGCGTGTTGTTCCTCTTGATCCGGTTCGATGCACGGGTTGCGAGCACCTTGTTGGAAAAGCTGTCATCTAGCGTCTTCGACAAAGGCAGAATGTGTTCTATCTCAATGTTGGAAGACAAAAGATCGGTCTTGCTGATCACGTCTCCAGAGAACACGCAAACGACCTGTCCGCCCAACGCTTTCAGCGCTTCCTCGTACAGACGCAGCTTAAGCCGGTTCTCATGGGTATCGGGTTGTTTAAGCTCTCCCAGTTCTCGCCGGCGAATTTCATTTGCATTCTGATTGTCGGTTTGAACCTTTTCGAGTTCGCGAAGGCCTTTATCCGATAAAGGAAGATCCCGGGCGAGTTCCAGAACGACTTCGGCCGGCGGACCTCGGCGCTCGATCATATCGTTGATGACCTTGCGCAACTCGTTCAAGGCGACATGGACCGTTGGATTAGCGACGCGTCCAAAGACTTCTTCGGGTTTCGACGGATCGGGGCTAGCCTTTTCGAACGCGGTGTGTCGTGACAGCACTTCTCCATAGTAGGGAAGACCATCCTCATAAACGACTCCATCTCCCCGCCCGCGATGATCCTTGAACTCTGCGGTGGCCGCTTCGTCATATCGCTCACCCTGCTCAAGCCGCGGAACGATGCGAGCGAGCGCAGCGGCTGAAAGCTTTCCGTACATATCCGGCAAGCGCGCTCGAGAAACCGCCTGCGAGCGCAGCCGATCTAATCCGTACTTTTCTGTCAACCAGCCTACAAGTGACGCCTCATCGTCATCATCGATCAATCGCATCACGATTTCGTCCTGCTCCGAGCGATCAAGTTCTAACCAGCCGGCGCCCCAGGCATCGTCCTGCATCAGCCGAGCGGCCGTAAGGTCGCCAACAAGGCCGTCGCGCTTTGCACTCTCGAGACTAAACTTTTGCGACTCAGGCAGATTTAGTTTCTTCCGGATAGTTTTGAAGGTCCGCGCGGCGCTCTTGGAAGATGGGTGGATGAGAGATTCAATAATCGTCGACCGCTGCTCTGGCGTAAGAGCCCGCGCATCCTCGCCAACCGCTCCAACCCGCAGATTGTTTACCTCTTGAAGAATCCGGGCGTATTGCGATGATGGCAACGCTTTGGGCGCGCGCGGTTGATCGGACAGAAACGTGCATTTCCCAATAGGTTGCGGTTTTAGCGGCCTCTGGTTTTCAATAACACTGCGGATTCGAGCTTCGGCATTCGGCGTCATCAACAGCGCGTGATATTTAGACTGCGCTCGCCAGATCTGATCGAACTCGTTCAAGATCATCGCGCGCTCAGGGTAGTAATCGTATACGATCTTTGATCCTTCGGTGCGGGCCTTTACGCGCGCCTGAGGTAATGGCCGGCCTTCGCCACTTCGCGCGCGCTTGTTTGCTTCTGATTGTTCGCGTCGCGGGTGCCCGAACAACTCGCCGAGCGTGCGCGCTCCGGCTTCAGCCATCTTCACCCGCACCGCCTCTATGGCTGCATACATTGCTCCGGCATCGTCACCGTCGGTTTTCCGATTCGATAGAAATCCTCGGCGTTGTTGCAAGTGGAACAACGCCCGCCCGATCTCGTGTAATGATAGCTTTTGATCAAGAGCGTTTGCCCGAAGAACCCATGGATCAAGGCGTTCGAGTTCGCGCCGTTCCCGTTCATCAAGTGGCATCAACTCCGCCTCTTGGAGCGCAAGCATCATCGCGCGGCTTCGTGCCAACCGACGATCACGGTTGCGCCGCATTGCCCGAGGCGCTCGTCGCTTGGCGGCGTTCGACGCCTTGTCCTTTGCATTGCGCGCATCGGAAAAAATCCGCACACCCAGATCAATAAGCGGTCCCGCTTCTAGTGTTCCGCCCGACTGCTCTCTGAGTTCAACTACTGCCCAACCGAGCGAATTCGTTCCTAAGTCAATTCCCAAACGATACTGCATCTTATCTCTGCGCATAGTTAAGCCGTCCGATTGGTGGATCCCCGCTTGACAACCTGCCAATACTTTCCATCCTAGCGCGTAGAGTCCGATACGACCAGAGGACAGGCACTTGGCCTACTCGGCTCATTTGTGCCGCCTGCAAGTTTGCGTCGAGTGTCGATGCGAACAATGAAAACTCTTGAGCCGGGCCGTGGGGCGGGCTCCGACATGTTTGACATTTTAATCGTGGCCGGTCCGGTATAGACGCTGGACTCTTGAGCTTCGTATGCTATCCTCATTTTGCATTTCTAGCACTCTGGAAAAGTCGGACTTTCCGTTAACAAGGATTCCTCGTTACGAAATCCACGAAATGCGGGGGCGAGCTACGGCTCGCCCCCTTTCGTTTCAGGATCGCAAGCGGCCCTGAGCCTGCTCATGCTGGGCAGCACCCCTCGAATCTTTTCATACCAAGTTGAAGCCTGACGCGCCTGCCAATTTCCGTTTCATACGGGGTTTTCTGGTAACGGTATTTGTCAAAGTAGTTGCCGCTCGGATTCATTTTATGCTGCGCGTGTTT
>CAZIGV010000011.1:0-119907 GCA_964538945.1 uncultured Hyphomonas sp. | reverse complement strand
CGCGAAGGCGGCCGTACCGTCGGCGCCGGCGTCGTGTCGGAAATCAAGAAGTAAGCCGGCAAACGGCTGAACCGACGAGGGCCGCTTCCGAAAGGAAGCGGCCCTCTTGCTGTTCAGGGGCGCCATGGCGGCCCGGCCGGCGGCGAACACCCCGGCGCCCGGCGGCCCGGGCTGCATCCGTCCGGCGAGACGTTTCTGAAGCCTTGGTGCCCGAAGCTTCGGTACCCAGCCTGATGTCTGCGACCGGCCGGACGCTGCCTGCAGATTCCGTCTTAACGGCTGTTGACGGCTCCGATTCGCGCGCGTATACGCGCCACTTCGCCGGGAAGGCTGCGCTTTGAACAGCGAACGCTCCCTCGAAACTGACAATTTAACCCTGCTGAAACCCCGGGCCGCTCGAAGCTGACGAGCTGTCGCGCCCAGGGCCTAAGTATTTTGCGCGGACGGAAGCGAGATGGAAAAACAAAATATCCGGATCAGGCTGAAAGCCTTCGATCACCGCGCGCTCGACATGTCGGCGAAGGAAATCGTGGTCACGGCCAAGCGCACCGGCGCTGAAGTCCGTGGACCAGTCCCGCTGCCCACACGCATTGAGCGCTTCACGGTCAACCGCTCGCCTCACATCGACAAGACGTCGCGTGAGCAATTCGAGATCCGCACGCACACCCGTATTCTGGACATCGTCGATCCCACTCCCCAGACCGTCGACGCGCTGATGAAGCTCGACCTGTCTTCGGGCGTCGGGATCGAGATCAAACTCGAGGGAGGCCGCTAATGGCGCTGCCAGCAGCCCGCACCGGCGTTCTTGCCCGCAAGTTGGGTATGACCCGCATTTTTGATGCCGAAGGACGTCATGTCCCGGTGACCGTGCTGTCGCTTGACGGCTGCCAGGTTGTCGGCGTGCGGACGGAGGATGAGCGCACCGTGACAACCAAGAAGGGCGGTCAGGTCACCCGTACTGACGGCTACAAGGCTGTTATCCTTGGCGCCGGTGATAAGAAAGCCAAGCGGACCGTCAAGGCGCTGCGCGGCCAGTTTGCCAAGGCGGGCGTTGCCCCGAAAGCGAAGCTGAAGGAGTTCCGCGTCAGTGGTGACCTGCCGGAAGTCGGTTCGACGGTTCTGGCCGATCATTTTGTTGAGGGTCAGAAAGTCGATGTCACTGCGACCTCGATCGGTAAGGGTTTTGCCGGTGCGATGAAGCGCTGGAACTTCGGCGGCCTTCGCGCGACGCACGGCGTGTCGATCTCGCACCGTTCGCATGGTTCGACCGGTATGCGTCAGGATCCGGGCCGCGTGTTCAAGAACAAGAAAATGGCGGGCCATATGGGCGTCGACCGCATCACCACGCAGAACCTGACGGTTGTGCGCACCGATGTGGATCGTGGCCTGATCCTGGTTAAGGGCGCTGTGCCCGGTCATGACGGCGCGTTCGTCGAAATTCGCGACGCGGTGAAGAAGGCCCTTCCCGAGACGGCGCCAAAAGCCGGTTCGTTCAGGGCGCCGGAGAAGCTGACTGCCGGGGGTGAAGGCTGATGGAACTTGTCGTTAAAACCCTCGCCGGTGCGGCTGCCGGCAAGATCGAGCTCGATGACGCGATTTTCGGCATCGACGAGATCCGCGGCGATATTCTCCAGCGCACGGTGCGCTGGCAGCTCGCCCGCCGTCAGGCTGGGACACACAAGGCGAAATCGCGCGCCGAAGTGAACCGGACCACGAAGAAATCGATCAAGCAGAAAGGCTCGGGCGGCGCTCGTCACGGCTCGCGCAATGCCCCGATTTTTGTTGGCGGCGGCGCCGCTCATGGTCCGCGTGTTCGCAGCCACGCGCATGATCTGCCCAAGAAGATCCGCAGGATGGCTCTGGCCCATGCCCTGTCGTCGAAAGCCAAGGACAGCAACATCCTGGTCATCGACAAGGCTGAGATGGATGCCGGCAAGACCCGGGAACTGGTCGCTGCATTCAAGGGGCTGGGCATCGAGAATGCCCTCATCATCTCGGGCGCCGAAGTGAATGAGAACTTCGCCCGTGCGGCCCGCAACATCCCGAACATCGACGTGCTGCCGGTGGCTGGGCTGAATGTCTATGACATCCTGCGCCGGCGCACCCTCGTCATCACCAAGGAAGCCGCAGAGGGTATCAAGGCCCGCTTTGACGGCATCCAAGAAGAAGCGGAGGCCTGATCATGGCTGATGTCAAGCCTCATCATTATGACGTGATCCGCCGCCCGCTGATCACCGAGAAATCGACGCTCGTCGCCGAGCAGAACAAGATCGTTTTCGAAGTCGCGCCGACGGCCGACAAGGCTGCGATCAAGGAGGCCGTCGAGGCCCTGTTCAAGGTCAAGGTCACGAAGGTCAATACCCTGGTCCAGAAGGGCAAGACGAAACGCTTCCGGGGATTCCTCGGCCGTCGCTCCGACGTGAAAAAGGCTGTCGTGACGCTCGCTGAGGGTCAGTCTGTCGATATCTCGACGGGCCTCTGAGGAGAAGGACGAAGAAAATGGCACTGAAGACATTCAATCCGACCTCTCCCGGCCGCCGCCAGCTTGTGCTGGTTGACCGTTCGGGTCTGCACAAGGGTGCGCCCGTCAAGTCGCTGACGGAGGGGCTCAACAAGAAGGGCGGCCGCAACAACCAGGGCCGCATCACGGTGCGCCACCAGGGTGGCGGCGCCAAGCGCCTTTACCGGAAGGTCGACTTCAAGCGCAGCCGCTGGGATATCCCGGCTGTGGTCGAGCGGCTCGAATACGACCCGAACCGCACCGCCTTCATTGCCCTGATCAAGTATCAGGACGGTGAGATGTCCTATATCATCGCGCCGCAGCGCCTTGAAGTCGGCGACACGGTGATCACCTCTGCCGCGGCCGACATCAAGCCGGGTAACACCCTGCCGCTGAAGGCAATCCCGGTTGGTACGATCATCCACAATATCGAGCTGAAGCCCCAGAAGGGTGCGCAGATGGTCCGCTCCGCGGGGACGTATGCCCAGCTCGTCGGCCGTGAAGCCGGCTATGCCCAGATCAAGCTCGCCTCGGGCGAGCTGCGTAAGGTTCAGGACACTTGCCTGGCCACGATCGGTGCGGTTTCGAACCCGGACAAGATGAACGAGGTCAGCTCTAAGGCCGGCCGCACGCGTCACCAGGGCGTGCGCCCGACGGTGCGCGGCGTGGTCATGAACCCGGTTGACCATCCCCATGGCGGCGGTGAAGGCAAGTCCTCGGGCGGGCGCCATCCGGTAACCCCCTGGGGCAAGAAGACCCGCGGCCCCAAGACCCGCAATAACAAAGCGACGGATCGCCTGATTATCCGCCGCCGCAACGCAAAACGCTAAGAGGAGCCGCGAGACATGCCCCGTTCTGTCTGGAAAGGCCCGTTCGTCGATGGTTATCTGCTGAAGAAAGCAGAAGAAGCCCGTTCGTCCGAGAAGCGCGCCGTGATCAAGACCTGGTCGCGCCGTTCGACCATCCTGCCGCAATTTGTTGGCCTGAACTTCCAGGTCCATAATGGCAACAAGTTCATCCCGGTCACGATCTCGGAAGAGATGGTCGGCCACAAGCTCGGCGAGTTCGCTCCGACCCGTACCTATTACGGTCACGGCGCTGACAAGAAAGCGAAGCGGAAGTAGTCATGGCAAAGCCGAAGAATCCTCCGAAGCAGGCGGCGAACGAGTCGCGCGCGGTGCTGCGCATGTATCGCTCCAGTCCGCAGAAGCTCAACCTGCTGGCCCAGCAGATCCGCGGCCTGAAGGTCGAGCGCGCGCTTGCTGAGCTGCAGTTTTCTCCGAAGCGTCCCGCCAAGGACGTCCGCAAGCTGCTGCAGAGCGCGATCGCCAACGCCGAAAACAATCACGGCCTCGACATTGACAGCTTGGTCGTTGCCGAAGCGCATGTCGGCAAGAACCTTGTGATGAAGCGCATCCGGGCCCGCGCCCGGGGCCGTGCGGCGCCGATCCAGAAGCCGTTCGCCCAACTCACCATCGTCCTGCGGGACGTCAGCCAGACTGCGGAGGCCGCATAATGGGTCAGAAAGTCAATCCTTTAGGCTTCCGCCTGGGCATCAACCGCACGGCTGACAGCCGCTGGTATGCTGACAGCTCAGATTTCGGCCGCCTGCTTCACGAAGACCTCGCGATCCGCAAGCAGATCCGCGAGAAGCTGAAGCAGGCTGGCATCTCGAAGATCATCATCGAGCGGCCGCACAAGAAATGCCTCATCACGATCCACACGGCCCGTCCGGGTCTGGTGATCGGCAAGAAGGGCGGCGATATCGAAGTGCTCCGCAAGGACCTCGCCGCCATGACGACGGACGAAGTGCGCGTGAACCTCGTTGAGATCCGCAAGCCGGAGATTGACGCGACGCTGATCGCTGACGACATCGCTCGTCAGCTCGAGCGGCGCGCCTCATTCCGCCGCGCCATGAAGCGCTCGATCCAGTCTGCTATGCGCCTTGGCGCGGAGGGCGTGAAGATCGTTGTGTCCGGTCGTCTCGGCGGGGCTGAGATCGCGCGGACCGAGAAGTATGCCGAAGGATCAGTGCCGCTGCACACGCTGCGCGCTGACATCGACTACGGTACGGCCGAAGCCTCGACGACCTATGGCATCATCGGTGTCAAGGTCTGGGTCTACAAGGGCGAGATTCTCGAGCACGACCCGATGGCGCAGGACAAACGTCTTGAGACTTCGGGCCAGTCGCGCGCTCGCGCCAACGCCAACCAGCGCGGCCCGGCCTCGGGCGCGCAAGCTGCCGGAGCGTAAGTTAAGTCATGCGTCAACCAAAGCGAACCAAGTTCCGCAAGGCCTTCAAGGGCCGTATCAGTGGGATCTCGAAGGGCGGCACCTCGCTGGCGTTCGGTGAATTCGGCCTGAAGGCGCTTGAGCCCGAGCGCGTGACCGCGCGCCAGATCGAAGCCACCCGCCGGGCCATCACCCGCGAGATGAAGCGCCAGGGCAAGGTCTGGATCCGCGTCTTCCCGGACGTGCCGGTCACTGCCAAGCCGATCGAAGTGCGCATGGGTAAGGGCAAGGGCGCTGTCGACCGCTGGGTCGCGCGGGTCGCCCCGGGCCGGATCCTGTTCGAGATTGACGGTGTGTCAGAGGAAACAGCCCGCCTGGCGCTGTCGCTCGGCGCAGCCAAGCTTCCGATCAAGACCAAAGTCGTCAAGCGCATCGAGGGGATCTGAGGCTATGAAAGCTGCTGACGTGAGAGCGAAGACAGCTGACCAGCTCAATGACGAGCTGGTGAAGCTGAAAAAGGAACAGTTCAACCTGCGCTTCCAGGCGGCCACCGGCCAGCTTGAGAAGACAGGCCGCGCGACCGAGGTCCGCCGCAGTATCGCCCGGATCAAGACGATCCTTCGCGAAAAAGCTCAGGCTGGAAAGGCTTAAGGAGACACCCATGCCGAAGCGTACCATGAGAGGCGTCGTTGTTTCCGCCAAGCAGGACAAGACCGCCATCGTCCGTATCGAGCGGACCTTCACGCACCCGATGCTGAAGAAGATCGTTCGTAAGTCGAATAAGTACCACGCCCATGACGAAGGCAATGTTGCCGTCGAGGGGCAGGTCGTGACCATCCGCGAGTGTGCGCCCAGGTCCAAGCTGAAGCGCTGGGAACTCGTCACTGATGAAGGAACCGAAGCATGATCCAGATGCAGACAAACCTGCGCGTCGCCGATAATTCGGGTGCCCGCCGCGTGATGTGCATCAAGGTGCTCGGCGGCGCTGCGCGCCGCTATGCCTCGGTGGGAGATGTGATCGTCGTCTCGATCAAGGAAGCAATCCCGACGGGCCGCGTCAAGAAGGGCGACGTGCGCAAGGCGGTTGTGGTGCGCGTGTCGAAGGACATCAACCGGGCTGATGGCTCGACGATCCGCTTCGATTCGAACGCGGCTGTCCTGATCAATAATAATGGCGAGCCGATCGGCACGCGGGTGTTCGGGCCGGTGCCGCGCGAGCTGCGCGCCAAGAACCAGGTCAAGATCGCCAATATGGCGCCGGAGGTCCTGTAATTATGGCCGCTAAGATAAAGAAGGGCGACACGGTCGTCGTCATCTCGGGCAGGGACAAGGGCACCAGGGGCGAAGTCCTGAAAGTGCTGCCGGACGAGAACAAGGTTGTGGTTCGCGGGGTTGGCGTCGTGAAGCGCCACCAGAAGCCGAGCCAGATGGATCCGGGCGGTATGAAATCGTTCGAGGCGCCGGTCCACGTATCCAATGTGGCGCATGTCGATCCGCGCGATGGCAAGCCCGTCCGCGTCGGCTTCAAGGTTGATCAGCACGGCCGCAAGACGCGCTTTGCAAAACGTTCAGGGGAATCGATCGATGTCTGAGGCCTATGAGCCCCGCCTCAAGCGGAAGTACCGCGAAGAGATCCGGGCAAAGCTGCAGGAGCAGTTCAACTATTCGAACCCGATGAAGGTTCCGAAGCTCGACAAGGTCGTGATCAATATGGGCGTCGGCGAAGCCGTAAACGACTCCAAGAAGATCAAGGCTGCCCTGGCTGAGCTGGAGCGTATCGCCGGCCAGAAGCCGGTAGCCACCCGGGCCCGCAAGTCGATCGCCGGGTTCAAGCTGCGCGAAGGCATGCTGATCGGTGCCAAGGTCACGCTCCGCCGCGACCGGATGTACGAGTTCCTCGATCGGCTGACGACGATCGCGCTGCCGCGCGTCAAGGATTTCCGCGGTCTCAACGGCAAGAGCTTCGACGGCCGTGGCAATTACGCCATGGGCATGAAGGAGCACATCGTGTTTCCGGAGATCAATTATGACGAGGTGGATGAGGTACGCGGCATGGACATCATTGTCTGCACCACCGCCGAGACGAACGAAGAAGCCAAGGCACTCCTCGCAGAGTGCGGCTTCCCGTTCCGGAATTAGCGCCAGGAGATCTGCTTAGATGGCAAAGAAGAGCGCAATCGAGAAGAATAACAAGCGCAAGGCCCTGGCCGAGCGGTATGCGGCCAAGCGTGCGGCGCTGAAGGCGGCGGCGATGGACGAGAACCTTTCGCTGGAAGACCGGTTTAAGGCGCGCATCAAGCTCGCCCAGATGCCGCGCAACACGGCCGAGAACCGCGTGCGCAACCGGTGTGAGGTTACCGGGCGCCCGCGCGCCTATTACCGTAAACTGAAGATGTCCCGGATTGCGCTGCGTGAGCTTGGCTCGCGCGGGCAGGTCCCGGGTCTTGTGAAATCCAGCTGGTAGGAGAGGAGGGAAGGTATGAACATTTCTGATCCCCTCGGCGATATGCTCACCCGCATCCGCAACGCTCAGATGCGCGGAATGACGAAAGTCGTCACCCCGGCATCGAAGCTGCGCGTTCGCGTGCTCGATGTGCTCGCCCTTGAGGGCTACATCCGTGGGTATACCGAAATCGAGAAGGACGGTCACAAGTCCCTCGAGATCGAACTGAAGTATTATGAAGGCCAGCCGGTCATCTCCGAGATCAAGCGTATCTCGAAGCCTGGCCGCCGGGTCTACTCGTCCGTGTCGGATATTCCGCTCGTTCGCAACGGTCTTGGCATTTCCATCCTGTCGACTTCGCAGGGCGTGATGTCGGACAATGCTGCCCGGGCCAGGAATGTCGGCGGCGAAGTCCTCTGCCGCGTATTCTAGGAGGCATGTAAGATGTCCCGTATCGGAAAACTCGCGATCGCAGTCCCGGCTGGCGCCACGGTGTCGGTCAGTGGCCAGACGATCAAGGCAAAAGGCCCGAAAGGCGAGCTCGAGCTTGTCTTGCCGGATGTGATTACGCCGAAGCTGGAGAAAGGCGAGCTCTCGGTCATGCCGCGTGCCGACCTCCTGAAGGCGGCAAATGAGACGATCGAGGCTGCGAAGGCAAAGGGCAAGCGCCCGCCGACGCTGGCCGAATCGCTTGATCCTGGTGCCCGCACCCAGTGGGGAACGGCCCGTGCACGTGCCGCCAATCTGGTTGACGGGGTCACCAAGGGCTATACGAAGACGCTTGAGCTGGTCGGGGTGGGTTACCGTGCCCAGATGCAGGGCAAGGACCTGAAGCTGGCGCTCGGCTATTCCCATGATGTCGTCTACAAAGCGCCGGCCGGGATCACCCTGGCGTCCTCCAAGCCGACCGAGATCGTGATCACCGGTGCCGACAAGCAGGCCGTTGGCCAGGTCGCTGCCGAGATCAAGAAGTTCCGCCCGCCAGAGCCCTATAAGGGCAAGGGTATCCGCCTGCAGGGCGAGTATGTCCGCCGCAAGGAAGGCAAGAAGAAGTAAGCCATGAAGACGTCACGCGAAAAGATGCAGCGCCGCGCCCAGCGCGTGCGTACCAAGCTCCGCAAAGTCGCCGAAGGCCTTCCGCGCCTGTCGGTGTCACGCAGTCACAAGAATATCTCGGTGCAGATCATCGACGACGAGAAGGGGATAACCCTGGCCTCGGCTTCGACGCTTGAATCCGAAGTTATCGGCGACGCGAAAACCGGTGGCAACATCGATGCGGCTGTCCGGGTCGGCAAGGCGATCGCCGAGCGCGCCAAGAAGGCCGGTATTGGAGACGTCGTCTTCGATCGCGGGGGTTACATGTTCCACGGCCGGGTGAAAGCTCTGGCAGACGCCGCCCGTGAGGGCGGTCTCAGATTCTAGGGAGTTTGCCTGATGGTTGAGGAAAGAGGAGAGAAAAGGGGCCGCCGGCGTGATCGCGAGCAACCGCGCGAACGCGAGAGCGAAGCCTCTGAACTCGTCGACAAGCTGGTTGGTATCAACCGCGTCGCCAAGACCGTGAAGGGCGGCAAGAATTTCGGTTTTGCCGCGCTGGTCGTGGTCGGTGACCAGAAGGGCCGCGCCGGCTTTGGCAAGGGCAAGGCCCGCGAAGTTCCTGAAGCGATCCGCAAGGCGACCGAAGAAGCCAAGCGCAACCTCGTGCGCGTTCCGCTTCGCGAAGGCCGCACGCTGCATCACGACGGGGCGGGTCGTCACGGTGCCGGCAAGGTGGTCCTGCGTGCGGCCCCTCCGGGAACGGGCGTGATCGCCGGCGGTCCGATGCGTGCCGTGATGGAAGTGCTCGGAGTGCAGGATGTGGTCGGCAAGTCGATCGGCTCCTCCAATCCCTACAACATGGTCCGTGCCACGTTTGACGCTCTCAAGGAGCAGGCAAGCCCGCGCACGGTCGCTTCGAAACGCGGCCTGAAGGTTCAGGACGTCGTCGGCCGCCGGGCTGATGGCGCCTCCGAGGCCGGCATGGCCGATTCGACGAACTGAGAAGGCATACGTCCATGGCCCAGAAGAAACTCACCGTTCGCCAGATCGGCAGCCCGATCGGCCGCAAGCCTGACCAGCGCCAGACGCTGCAGGGCCTCGGCCTGAACAAGGTCGGCCGCAGCAAGGAACTCGTGGACACGCCGGAAGTTCGCGGCATGATCCGCAAGGTCTCACATCTCGTGGAAGTGGTGGGCGAATAGGTCGTCCCTGACGTTCTCGCCCTTCCTCCTGCATTCGAAAGTTCCAACGTCATGAAACTCAACGACCTCTCTCCCGCCGAAGGCTCCACCAAGAAGCGCATGCGCGTCGGCCGCGGCGTCGGCTCCGGCAAGGGCAAGACTGCCGGCCGGGGCGTCAAGGGTCAGCACGCGCGTTCGGGCGTTGCCGTCAACGGCTTTGAAGGCGGCCAGATGCCCATCTACATGCGCCTTCCGAAGCGCGGCTTCACGGCTCCGGGCTCAAAGACCTATGCCTGGGTAAACCTTGGCCGTATCGCGAAAGCCGTCGAAGCGGGCACTCTGGACGCCTCGAATGTGACGGAAGGCTCACTGGTTGCCGCGGGCCTGGTGCGTCAGGTCCGGGACGGCGTGCGCCTGCTGGCCAAGGGCGATGCCCCCAAGAAGCTGAAAATCACGGTGACGGGTGCCTCGAAAGCCGCCATCGAAGCGGTTGAAAAGGCGGGCGGTTCGGTGACGGTCACCGGCGCTGCAAAAGATACGGGTGCCGAATAATCCGGGGGTTTTGCTTAACGCCCCTTCACAAAACATACCTCGCCGCCGATCTCTGGCGGCGAATGTCTTTCAGGGAGGCTTGTGCGGCCGATGGCGAACGCGACTGAACAAATGGCCCGCAATCTCAATTTCGGGACATTTGCAAAAGCCAAGGACCTGCAGGCGCGGATCCTGTTCACGCTCGGTATCCTGGTCCTCTACCGGCTTGGCACGTTCATTCCGCTGCCTGGGCTCGATCCTTCGGCTTATGCAGAATACTTCCAGAGCCAGGCGGCCGGCATCCTCGGTTCGATGAACCTGTTCTCCGGCGGCGCCGTCGAGCGGATGGGTATCTTTGCCCTCAATGTCATGCCCTACATCACAGCCTCGATCATCATCCAGATGATGACGACGGCCTCGCCCACCCTTGAAAAGCTCAAGAAAGAGGGTGAAGCGGGCCGCAAGCAGATCAACCAGTATACCCGTTACCTGACGCTGGTTTTTGCGCTTGTGCAGTCTTTTGCCATCGCTGGCGGCCTCGCCTCATTCCGGCTGGAAGGCATTGCGTCCTGGTTCTTCATCCTGACGGCCGTCGTGACGCTGACGGGCGGGACCATGCTGCTGATGTGGATGGGCGAGCAGATCACGGCGCGTGGTATCGGGAACGGTATTTCGCTGATCATCTTCGCCGGCATCGTCGCAGAGCTGCCGCGGGCGATTTACAATCTTGTGGCCCAGGCCCGGACGACGTCGGTCGATATCGGTTTTGTCCTCGCCATTGCCGCCATGGTGATCGGCCTGATCGTCTTCATCGTGTTCATTGAGCGCTCGCAGCGCCGGCTGATCATTCATTATCCGAAACGCCAGCAGACCCAGGGCTTCGCCCAGGGCCAGCGCAGCTTCCTGCCGCTCAAGATAAACACGGCCGGCGTCATTCCGCCGATCTTTGCCAGCGCGCTCCTGATGCTGCCGTTGACGGCGGTCGGTTTCCTGAGCTCGGGTGGCAGCGCAGATCCGGCGTCCGCAACCGGCTTTCTGGGCTGGCTGGCCGCTAATTTCTCGCCGGGCTCCTGGACTTACATCGTCAGCTATGCGCTGCTGGTTGTATTCTTCGCATTTTTCTACACGTCGATTATGTTTAATCCGCAGGAGACAGCGGACAACCTTCGCAAGTATGGCGGCTTTATTCCCGGCATCCGGCCTGGCTCGAATACCGCGGCCTATATCGACTATGTCCTGACGCGTCTGACGACGATCGGTACGGTCTATCTTGTTTTCATCTGTATTCTTCCGGAGCTGCTCCGGGTCTACTTCCCGCAGATCCCTTTTTATATCGGCGGGACATCTCTGCTTATTGTCGTTTCCGTGACAATGGATACGGTAACCCAGATACAGTCGCACCTGATCGCCCACCAGTATGAGGGGATGATCAAGAAGTCGAAGCTCGGGGGCAAGCGGAAGTGAATCTGATCCTGTTTGGGCCGCCTGCGGCCGGTAAGGGCACACAGGCCAAGCGGCTGGTCGAACAGCGCAGCTTCATCCAGCTTTCCACCGGAGACATGCTTCGCGCCGCGAGGGCCTCCGGCTCCGAGCTGGGGGGGCGGGTCGCGCGCATCATGGATGAAGGCGGCCTGGTCTCTGACGGGATCGTGATCGACCTGATCGAAGAGCAGCTGACAGCCCGCGCCGGTGCGCCGGGCTTTATTTTTGACGGCTTCCCGAGAACCATCGGGCAGGCTGAGGCCCTGGACAGCCTCCTGGAATCCCGGGGCGAACAGGTGAATCTGGTGATTCGGATGCGGGTGGATGATGAACGCCTCCTTGCCCGGGTAACCAAGCGTTTCGAGGAGCAGGGACGCGCGGACGATAATCCCGCCACGTTTTCCCGCCGTCTTGAGCGTTACTACGAAGATACGGCCCCGCTCGTGCCGCTTTATGCAGAACGTGGCGTCCTCGTTGAAGTCGACGGGATGGGCACGATCGAAGCTGTGGCCGCAGCGATTGATGCGGCCCTGAAACAATCGTCCTGAGCCGCGCAGTTCTTCTGTTGACGGGCCAAAAAGCGTGGCTATAAGCCTCGTTTCTTAGCTTCAGGCTTAACCGCCGGTGCGCGCGACGGGTGGTTTTCCCGGTTGGCGCGCATTTCATGTTTGATCATCCGCTTGAGGAGAAACGGCCTTGGCCCGTATTGCAGGCGTAAACATTCCGACCAACAAGCGCGTGGTTATCGCGCTGCGTTACATTCACGGGATCGGCCCGGCTTTCGCAAAGGAGATCTGCGAGAAAGTCGGCGTTGAAGAAGCCCGGCGGGTAAACCAGCTCACCGACGCGGAAGTCATCAGGATCCGCGAGACGATTGATGCCGGTTACCTTGTCGAGGGCGACCTGCGCCGCGAAACCTCGATGAACATCAAGCGCCTGATGGATCTGGGCTGCTATCGCGGCCTTCGTCACCGCAAGAAACTCCCGGTGCGCGGCCAGCGGACCCACACCAACGCACGCACCCGCAAGGGTCCGGCGAAGCCGATCGCCGGCAAGAAGAAATAGGACTGAGATTCCATGGCCCGCGAAGCAAATCGTATCCGCCGCCGCGAACGCAAGAACATCACCTCGGGGATTGTTCATGTGAACTCGAGCTTCAACAACACGATGGTCACCATCACCGACGCCCAGGGCAACACGATCTCTTGGTCGTCTTCGGGCGTGATGGACTTCAAAGGCTCGCGCAAGTCGACGCCCTACGCCGCTCAGATGGCGGCTGAAGATGCAGCCAAGAAAGCCAGGGAGCACGGCCTTCAGACGGTTGAGGTGCGCGTGCGTGGCCCGGGTTCGGGCCGTGAGAGCGCGCTGCGTGCCCTTCAGGCCGCAGGTCTGACCGTCACCGCCATCAACGATACGACCCCGATCCCGCACAATGGCTGCCGGCCGCCGAAGCGCCGCCGCGTCTAGTCCAAGAAGGCTCCCGGCTGCGCCTTGAACGGCGCGGCGATTCCTTTCCTGAGGAAACCGAATGACCAATGTGAATGACCGCAACTGGAAAGTGCTGATCCGTCCAAACCGCCCTGTCGTCCAGGCCGGCTACGACTCCCGACGCAAGGCAAAGCTCGTCGTCGAGCCGCTCGAGCGCGGCTATGGCACGACCCTCGGCAACGCGCTGCGCCGGGTCCTTCTCTCCTCGCTGCAGGGTGCTGCCATCATCGGCGTTCAGATTGACGGCGTTGTGCACGAGTTCTCGGCGATCCCGGGCGTGCGTGAAGACGTCACCACGATCGTGCTGAACCTGAAGCAGGTCGCGATCTACATGGAATCTGAAACGCCCAAGCGGATGGTGCTTCGCGCCAAGGGGCCCGGCGAAGTCAAGGCCGGTCAGATTGAGACTTCGGGCGATGTGAAGATCCTGAACCCCGACCATGTCATCTGCACGCTGGACGGCGGGGCGGAAGTCCGCATGGAGTTCACCGTTGCAACCGGCAAGGGCTATGTCGCCGCTGACGCACACCGTCCCGAAGATGCTCCTATCGGCTACATGCCGATCGATGCGATTTATTCGCCGGTCCGTCGCGTCGGCTATCAGGTCGAGGACACGCGCGAAGGCACGGTGCTGGATTATGATAAGCTGACCCTCGATGTTGAGACCGATGGCTCGGTCTCGCCGGAAGATGCTGTCGCCTATGCCGCACGCATTCTGCAGGACCAGCTGCAGCTCTTCATCAACTTCGAAGAGCCGACCCTCGATGCCGGCGGCTCGGCTGACGAGACGGACCTGGGCTTCAACCCGGTCCTGCTCAAGAAGGTCGACGAACTTGAGCTGTCGGTGCGTTCGGCAAACTGCCTCAAGAACGACAACATCGTTTACATCGGCGACCTGATCCAGAAGTCGGAAGCGGAAATGCTCCGCACCCCGAACTTCGGCCGCAAGTCTCTGAACGAGATCAAGGAAGTCCTCGCCGGAATGGGCCTGCACCTCGGCATGGAAGTGCCAGACTGGCCGCCTGAGGATATCGAAGGCCTCGCCAAGAAGTACGACGATCACATCTAGCCCAGGATTGACCGGGGGCTGACCACCTCGGAAGGATAAAACGCCATGCGCCACCAGATTGCCCACCGCAAGCTCAACAAGACGACCTCGCATCGCAGGGCGATGTTCGCCAACATGGCAGCAAGCCTGATCGAGCACGAGCAGATCGTCACCACCTTGCCGAAGGCCAAGGAAATGGCCCCGATCATGGATAAGCTTGTCAGCCTTGCCAAGAAGGGTGACCTGGCCGCGCGCCGCTCGGCCCTTTCCCAGGTCCGCAACGAGGATGCGGTGCGCAAGCTCTTCGACGTGATGGGCGCACGCTATAAGGATCGCAATGGCGGCTATACCCGCGTGTTGAAAGCCGGCTTTCGTCCGGGCGACAATGCCCCGCTCGCCGTGCTCGAACTGGTTGACCGTGATCCGGCTGCCAGAGGCGCTGGCGACAAGGCCCGCCACGCGGCCGAGCTGGAAGCTGCCAGCGACTGAGCCTGCCGTCAGGCCTGTCGAAGAGCCCGGACCAGTGGTCCGGGCTTTTTGTTGAGTACGCCTGTGCCGGGTAAAATCTGGCGGCCGGGCTGGTACGCCTTTTCCCGGCCAGTTCGGGCGGGCCGGCTCCGGGCGGGGGTCGTTGCGGTACCCGTTCGCGAGCGCGTCACGTGTCCCAGCGCTTTCGCCGGCAGGTGTCCAACCCTGCGCTGAAACGGCGCGGGCTCATGCTTTGCACGCCTGGCTTTCCGGGTTAGTCTTGCCCGAAAGCAGGAGAAAGCAGCATGGCCGATGATCTGAAAATGGGCGAGCAGGCGAAATTTCGCGAAATGCTGGAAGGGTCCAAGGAAGACTGGGACATCATCTCCGAGCATGCCCGGCATTTCAACAAGGGGCTCGCGCGGCGGGTGCTCGACCATCTGAAACTTCTGGACGGCGATTATGGCGGCTTCCCGGTCGACCGCCTGACACACTCGCTGCAGACCGCCACCCGGGCCCACCGCGACGGGCGGGATGAGGAATATGTGGTGTGCGCGCTGCTCCATGACATCGGCGATACGCTCGGCAGCTTCAATCATCCGGATGTGGCGGCGGCGATCCTTAAGCCTTTCGTTTCCGAGGCCAATCACTGGATGGTCGCCAATCATGGCGCCTTCCAGGGCTATTACTTCTTCCACCATCTGGGGCTCGACCGAAACTTCCGGGACCAGTTCCGCGACAGCCCGCATTTTGAATACTGCGCCCAGTTCTGTCATCTTTACGACCAGGCCGCCTTCGATCCGGATTATCAGAGCGAGCCGCTCGATTTCTTCGTGCCGATGGTCGAGCGCCTGTTCGCAAAGCCGAAGAATTCGATGTACCTGCGCAAGTCCGAAGCGTAACCGGCAGGCGGGTGGCGAGCGGGTGATGAAGCTTCTGATTTTCCTTCTGCTGCTGGGCGCGGTGATTGCTTTCCTCCTGCTGCGCCGGACGCCGAAGCGCCCGCCGAGAGACTGGCGCCATGGCGGGGATGATCCAGGCCCTGTGCTTCCGGGCAGCCTGATCGGACATGATCCGGGCCGCAAGGCATCGGGGAACACACCGGCCCAGGACAGCCAGGGCAAAGTCAGCGGTGATAAGGTCCCGGCCGGCAGCGATGGGGGCGGGGACGGGGGCGGTGATTAACCGCCCGCCGCATCGCTTCACCTGATTGCAGGAGGGCCTCAGGCCCTTGCCCGGGTCTGGCAGGCCGGGAGCGTTATTTCGTGCCTGCCGCAACGGCTGCGAAGATGTTCTGGCCATGCTCCCCGCCGGATTTGAAGGCGGGGCGGGTGGTGCTGACGTCGGTGATCTCGTCCCACCTGGCCGCCACCGCTTCGGCGGTCAGCGTATCGCCGGCGCCGACGAAGACGCCGGCGGTTTCAACGATGCGTGCCATCGAAAAAGCGCCAGCACCGGCCGAGAGGATCACGCCGGTCGGCGCATCTTCCTTGACGAGGTTGATGACGCCGGGGGTGACGTATTCCGGCTTCAGGGCGGCGAGCATCTGCTCCGACATGATATCTTCCGTCATGCGGGTTGCCGCAATCGGGCAGATCGTGTTGACGGTGATATTGTTCTTGGCGCCTTCGATCTTCAGCGTGTTCATCATGCCGACCACGCCGAGTTTCGCAGCGCCGTAATTGGCCTGGCCGAAATTGCCATAGAGACCGGTCGATGAGGTGGTCACGACGATGCGGCCGTAATTCTGGGCCTTCATGATGTCCCACGCGGCATGGACGGGCAGGAAGGTGCCGCGCAGGTGCACGCCAAGCACGAGGTCGATGTCCTCTACCGTCATCTTGGAGAAGGAGCGGTCTCGCAGGATGCCGGCATTGGCAATGATGATGTCAATGCGGCCCCACTTGGCCATCGTGTCGTCGATCATCTTCCTGACGCCGTCGACATCCGACACCGAGGAGCCATTGGCGACGGCCTCGCCGCCAAAGGCTTCGATTTCCTTTACGACGGCTTCGGCAGCGGCCGAGTTGCCGCCGGTGCCATCGCGCGAGCCGCCGAGATCGTTGATCACGACCCTGGCGCCGCGCCGGGCGAGTTCAAGCGCATGGGCTCGGCCAAGGCCGCCGCCAGCGCCGGTGACAATGGCAACGCGGCCGTCAAAACGGATCTCGGACATGAGGGTCTCCTGATGCGGTTGTGCAGTCTGGGCGGTGTCACACCAGACGTGTCCGTCAACGTCAAGCGCATCCGCTGCGTCACGTCTTGCCGCGAGGGCTGCGGCATGTTTGCTGCTATCAGCGAAACGGAGGACGCCATGCTCGCTTATGTGACCCTTGGAACCAGCAATAAGGAAAAGGCGATCGCCTTTTACGACGCCGTGCTCGGCGAAATGGGCGCAAAGCGCCTGTTTGCGAATGATCGCCTGCAGTTTTATGGCGTTGGCCCGGGTCAGCCGATGATCGGCATCGGGACCCCGTATGACGGCGCTCCGGCAACAGTTGGCAATGGCGTGATGCCGGCGCTGGCCTGTGCCAGCAAGGACGTCGTCGACAGGGTCCATGCGCGGGCGATCGCCATGGGCGCTGTCGATGAGGGTGCTCCGGGTAACCGGATGGCGACCTTTTATGGTGCCTATTTCCGCGACCCGGACGGCAACAAGATCTGCGTCTGCAAACTCGGCTGATCCGGGGTCAGCTTTCAGGCCCCCCGGTTGCGGTTTCGGCCGGGGGGCGATCCTGAATATCCGGTCTGCCCGGGCAGCGCGTGTCTGCAGCCTCTGTTGCCAATGCCCGCTTTCCAAGTCCGGGCCGCGCCGCTAAGCCTTCCGGCGGGGTTATAGTGATCGGGAGGTGCGAGGGGCCATGCCAGCTGGATATGAATGGGGATGGGATAACGGCCGCGCGCTGCTCGGTATCCTTGCGATTTACGCCCTTTGCTGGGGGCTCTCAGAAAAGAAGAGTCTCTTCCCATGGAAGATCGTGCTGGGCGCGACGGCGCTGCAGTTTGCCTTCGCGCTGATCCTTTTCGGAATTCCTCTCGTCCGCGACGTCCTGTTCAGGGCAAATGATGTCGTTGGCGCGCTGCAGGCTGCAACGCGCGCGGGCACCGGTTTCGTCTTCGGCTATGTTGGCGACAACGCGGCCGCGAGCGAGCTTGTCGGCGGTTCGGCGCCGCCGCTCTTCTTCTTCCAGATCCTGCCGATTATCATCGTCGTGGCGGCCCTGTCTGCCATTCTCTGGCACTGGCGCATCCTGCGCTGGATCACCAATGGTTTTGCCGCCGTGTTCCGCCGCACCATGGGGCTCGGCGGAGCGACCTCACTCGCCGTCTCGGCAAACGTGTTCATGGGCATGACCGAGGCGCCGGTGCTGATACGCCCCTATGTCAGAGGCATGACGCGCTCCGAGCTCCTGATCATGATGACGGCCGGTTTTGCGACGATCGCCGGATCGGTCCTGATCGTTTACGGAGCCTTCCTCGAAGGCAAGATGGCAAACCCTCTGGCCCAGCTGCTCACCGCCTCGATCATGGCGGCGCCCGCGGCCGTGGCCGTTGCCCTGACAATGATTCCGGAGACAACGCCTGCCGATCAGCGCGTGCAGAACCCGGACTTCAATTATGCCTCGACGATGGACGCCTTCTCAACCGGCGCCACGGACGGCCTCAAAATCGTCTTCAATATCGCCACCATGCTGATTGCCGCGCTCGCTCTGCTCTGGCTGGTCAATGCTGGCCTCGGGTCCCTGCCGCAGGTGCTGGGCGCGCCTTTGTCGATCGAGCGCATCCTCGGCTGGATTTTCGCACCCCTGATGTACATGGTCGGCGTGCCCTGGGACGAAGCGGCAAAATCCGGCTCGCTGATGGGTGTCAAGACGGTGCTGACCGAGTTTGTTGCCTTCATTCAGCTTGCGGAGATTCCGGTCAGTGACATGGATCCGCGCACCCGCATCATCACGGCACACGCGATCTGCGGCTTTGCAAACTTCGGATCGATGGGCATCCTGATCGGCGGGCTGACAATCGTTGAACCTGAGCGTCGGGAAGATTTCCTGAGCCTTGCCTGGCGTACCTTGCTGGCCGGAACCCTGGCGACCTGCCTTTCGGCGGCTGTCGTCGGGGCTCTGCCCTATCAGCTGTTTGCCGGGGCGGGCGGGTGAAGCGGTCTGACTATGGCATGGTGCTGGCCGCAGCGCTGACCCTTGCATCGCCTTGTGCGCTGGCACAGGCAGGCGGCGTCGAAGAGCGGCCCGCAGGGCCCGACCTGACACTTTCGCCGATCGCCGTCTGGGCCGACCGGCAGGCGGATGATCCGGGCGCACAGTCGCGCATCGAGGCGGCGTTGATAGCCGATACCGCTGCCGACCGGCCGGCGGAGATTCTGAACCAGGTGCCCGGCGTGAACATCCAGATGAATTCCGGGCAGGAGCACCTGATCGCGATCCGCTCTCCGGTCCTGACAGGCGGGGCCGGGCAGGGAAGTTTCCTGGTTCTCGAAAACGGTGTGCCTGCCCGCTCGCCAGCCTTCGGCAACGTCAACAGCCTGATCGAGCCCCATCTTGAGGTCGCAACCGGCATTGAAGTCGTTCGTGGGCCGGGCAGCGCCAAGTATGGCTCGAACGCTGTACACGGACTGATCAATGTGATCCTTCCGGATGCCGGTAGTGAGCCCTTCCTGCGCGCCAGTTATGGTTCGCTTGGCCGTCTGCGCGGGGATGCATCGATGAACCTCGGCGAGACGACGCGCATCAGCCTGTCGCTGATGGAGGATGCAGGCTGGCGCGATGCGACAGGCGGCGGGCAGCAGAAAATTTCCGTTATGACGCGCCAGGTGTTCGGGGACTGGGATGGGGCCGGCTGGATATCTGCCTCGAACCTTAATCAGGAGACGGCGAGCTTCATCCAGGGGCCGCGCGCCTATAAGGACCGCGATCTTGCCCGGACAAATCGTAATCCGGAAGCTTTCCGTGACGCCTGGTCGGCCCGCGCCGGTCTGCGGCTGGAACGTAGCCTGGGTCCGGGCAGGCTGGCGCTGATACCGAACCTGCACAGTCAGGGCATGGTCTTCTCTCAACACTTCCTGCCCTATGGCGGCGTCGAGAAGAATGCGCATACCGGCGGCGGCGTGATGGCGCGCTTCGATCTTGAGGCGCAGGGACCTGTCAGCTGGCGCTTCGGCGCAGACAGCGATTTTGCGACAGGATACCTGAAGGAAATCCAGCCGCAGCCAAACCCGAACCCCGCGTTTCCGCGCGGCATACACTATGATTACACCGTCGACACGCATGTCTATGCGCTCTGGACCGAAGCGGATATCGAACTGACGCAGGATCTGCGGCTGCTTGCGGGTCTGCGCGGCGAGGCGCACGATTACAGCTACGACACGCGCGCGCCGGCGGGCATCAATGGTCGTTTCAACGTAGCCGAGGACCGCTCTGATGACTTCAGTTTCCTGACGCCCAAGCTCGGTCTCGTCTGGGACAGGGACGGCTACAGCCTTTATGCAAACTATGCGCGCGGTGGGCGCGCGCCTCAGGTTTCGGATCTCTACCGTCTGCAGAACCGGCAGTTGGCCGGCGAGATCGAGGCCGAGACCATCGACAGCCTTGAGGCCGGGCTTCGCGGGTCGGCCTTGTCGGGCCGCCTCGATTTCGATCTTGCGGCCTACTGGATGGAGAAGCAGAATTTTTTCTTCCGCGACTCTGACGGGCTGAATGTCCCGGATGGCTCAACCCGGCATGTCGGCCTTGAGGCGGGCGCGACCCTGCGCATGGACGACCGCCTCAGCCTCGGCGGAAACCTCGCCTGGAGCGACCAGATCTACACCTTCGACCGCCCGGTTGTCGCCGCGCTGGAACGCATCACGTCCGGAGGCGCCATTGATACGGCGCCTGAATGGCTCGCCGATGCGCGCCTTGACTGGACAGTGACCGACGCGCTGAGGCTCTCCCTGACACTCGAGCATGTTGGGGCATATTTCACCGACCCGGCAAATACCGTCACCTATCCGGGGCACACGGTCTTCGGGGCGCGCGCCGGCTGGCATCTTGCCGGCAGGCTGGAGGCGTGGCTGATCCTTCGCAACCTGACGGATGAGGCCTATGCCGACCGTGCCGATGTGGCCTTCGGTAACCAACGCTATTTTCCCGGAGAGCCGCTGAATGCGACTTTCGGCCTGACCAAGACATTCTGACCGGAGATTTCAGGAGGAAACATATGAAGCTCTATCACAGCCCGCAGGCGCCCAATCCTGACCGTGTGGTCTACTTTCTCAGGGCCAAGGGCGCGCTCGGTGCAGTGGAACTTGAAGAAGTCTCGATCATGAAACAGGAGCACAGGCAGGCGGGCTACCGCCAGGTCTCGCCCTATGCGCAGGTGCCGGCTCTGGTGCTGGATGACGCGACCAGTATTACCGAAAGCCGTGCCATCTGCACCTATTTCGAAGATCTGTTTCCCGAGCCCAACCTGATGGGCCGCGATGCCCGGGAGAAGGCGTTGATCGAGATGTGGGACCGGCGAGTGGAACTGATGTTCTTCATCCAGTTCGCGGGCTGGTTCCGCAATGCGCATCCGGCCATGGCGCCCCTGGAAGTGCCGCAGAGCGCTGAGGCGGCCGCCAAGGGCGAGAAGGCTGCCAGGATGATGGCCGAGCGTCTCGATGCGCATCTGGCGTCGAATGACTTCGTGGCTGCGGGCCGCTTCTCGATTGCAGACATCACGCTCTACGTCACCTGCGGCTTCTGCCGGGTGATGCGCTGGGCGCCGCACAGGGAACTGCCAAACCTCGGACGTTGGTATGATGCAATGACTGCGCGCGGCTTTGCCGGCTAGGGGCCAGCCTGTCCATCGTCGAGGGATGTGCCGGGCGCCCGCATCGGCGGGCAGCAGGTGTCCAGCCTGAGCCGGGCCTGAGGGGCCGGGGGTTTCTTCTGTGCGCCGATTGGGTATTCAACTCCTGACCAAAAGACGACCGGAGCGTTTCCTATGCGCCTCATCGGCCTCCTCGCCGCCCTCAGCCTTGCACTCACCGGGTGCGCCCAGCGCTCCGCCTGGACGCTACCCGTCCAGTCCGCGAGCGTCGAAGAGCTTGCCCTGATCGCCCCGCAGGGCCGATTGCCCGGCCTCGCCCGTCCGGTCGCCTATCGGGCCGAGCTTGACCTGGATCCGCGCGAGTCGTCATTCGAGGGCTATGTCGAGATCGATATCGATCTGAAAGCCGCTGCAACAGGTCTTTGGTTGCACGGCGATGATCTGGATGTCGTATCGGTGACGGCAACGGCGGGCGGCGAGACGGTTGCGGCGAGCTGGACGCAAGTGCTCGAAACGGGTGTCGTCTGGGTTGGCTTTCCGAGGCGTCTTGAAGCCCGCAAAGTGACGCTTGGGGTCAGTTATTCGGCGCCCTTCAATGCCAGCCTGGCCGGCCTCTTCAGGCTGGAATCGCAGGGCAGGTTCTACGCCCTTGCGAAGTCTGAGAGCATCGAGGCGCGCCGCTTCCTGCCGGGCTTCGATGAGCCGGGTTTCAAGGCGGTGTTCGAAATGGCGATCACCGTGCCGGAAGGTATGCATGCGATTGCCAACACGCCAGTGATCTCTCGCGAGCCTGCGCGCGAGGGGTTCGAGATCGTCCGTTTTGCGCCGACGCGTCCGCTCTCGACCTATCTTCTGTCAACCGCCGTCGGCGAATTTGACCGGATCGAGCGCCCGGCGCTGCCGCCGAACAGTATCCGTGACTTTGCTGTTCCTCTGACCGGATACACGCGGGCCGGCAAGGGCGGCGAGCTCGGTTTCGCCCTCGACCTGACGCCCGAGATGATGCGCATCTTTGAAGAGATGCTGCAGCAGCCTTACCCTTACGAGAAGCTCGACATTATCGCATCGCCGCAATGGCCGTCGGGCGCTACGGAACTTGCGGCTGCGATCACCTATCGCGAAGCGCGGATTCTAAAGGGACCAGATGCCGGTCCCGCCCTCATCCGTGCCCTGAAGGAAATTCATGCGCACGAAATCGCGCATATGTGGTTCGGCAATCTGGTGACCCCGCCCTGGTGGGATGATCTCTGGCTGAAGGAAGGTTTCGCCGTCTGGAGCGAGACCGCCGTGCTGTCGGTGATGGAGCCTGAGGGCAGTCACGACGTAGCGGCCGTTGCAGATGGGCTCGGCGCAATGGCGCTCGACAGCCTCAGCAGCGCCCGCATCGTCGCCGGACCGATCGGGAGAAACGAGGAGATCCGCAATGCGTATGACGCCCTGACCTATTCCAAGGGGCAGTCAGTGATCCGGATGGTTGATCACTATTTCACACCAGAGAAATTCCGCCCTGCGCTCGGCCGCTACATCCGTCAGTTTGCAGATGGTGAGGCAGACAGCGCCGACTTCTACGCCGCCATCAGCCGGGCCACCGGCGAGCGGGCGATTGGCGAGGTGTTTCGCAGCTTCGTCACCCAGCCGGGTGTGCCGCTGGTCGAGGCACAGGTCAGCTGCGGCCGGGGCAGCCCCAGGCTGACACTCCGTCAGAGCCGTTACAAGCCGCTTGGTTCCTTGATTGATCCGGATCAGCGCTGGATGATTCCTGTCTGCGTCGCCTGGCAGGACGGCGCCAATCGGGGTGAGAGCTGTACAATGCTGGAGGCTGAGACCTCGGTCACTGATCTTAGCGGAGCGCTTTGCCCCGGCGTTATTGTCCCGAATGCGAAGGGTGCCGGCTATTACCGGTTTGATCTGCCTGAACCAGGCTGGCAGGCGCTTTCCGGCGCGTTCGGCAGGCTTTCGGCAGCCGAAGCGCTGGCCAGTCTCGACAGTGCAGAGGCGGCGTTCGCGGCGGGCAGGCTGGCCGGCGAGACCTGGGCGGGTTTGCTGGCTGAGGCTCTGGGTCACGCAGATGCGGCGGTGCTCAGTTCAGCGCTGCGTGCGTCGGATCAGCTGCTTGGCCAGCTTGAAGGTCTTCCAGCTGCGCAAACTCTGACCGTCCGGATACATGCTGCGCTCGAGGCGCGTGTTCCGGCAGAGGACGGCAGCGAAGTCGCCAACCGGATTCTCGCCTTCCGGGCCGAGACGCTGGGAGACCTGGCTGCGCGGGCTGCCCTTCGCCAGCAGCTTGCGCCCTTGCTCGACGGCGCCGCAGGCCTGACAAGTGATCTTTACACAGCTGCCCTGCGCGTGGCTTTCGCTGATGGCGGTGCTGCGGCTTTTGACAAGATTCTAGCGGCGCGCCTGCGGCTGGATGATGCTGTCTTCACACAGGCAGTGGCCGATGCGATTGGGTCGGTGTCGGATCCCGGGCTTGCGAGGCGCGCAGAGGCGCTGATCTTCGAGGGCAGTTTCGGAGCGCCGGCCAGCGCGTCAATTGCCTCCAGCCTGATGGCTAATCCCCGGCACCGGGACCAGACCTGGACACGGCTGAAAGAGGATTTTCCCGCTTTCCTCGGCGCCGTCCCATCCCAGTCCCGCCGGGCCACACCGCGCCTCGCCCGGTCGTTCTGCGATCCGTCCCGCGGGCCGGAGCTGGACGCCCTGTTTGCTGAACATGGCGCCGCTGCCGCCGGCTATGAACAGGCTCTGGCCGAGACCAGAGAATATCTGACGCTGTGTTCGGTGCAGACCGAGGCGGCCCGCGCGGCGTTTGATCGCTAGGCGTTCTTGATGTTCATGCCGCCATCGACGGGCAGGTGAACACCATTGAGGAAGCTGGCTGCCGGAAGGACCAGCGATAGCGTCATGTGCGCGACCTCCTCCGGAATGCCATACCGGCGCATCGGTACGCGGCGTTTGGCATAGATTTCCTTATGCTCCTCCGGAATGCCCGCCGTAATGCCGGTCTTGATCGGGCCCGGGCAGATACAGTTGACGGTGATGCCTTCGCGGCCAAGATCGACGGCAAGCCCGCGCGTCAGGCCGATCACGCCATGCTTGGCCGCCACATAGGGGGAGTTTCCGGGTGTGGCGCCAAGGCCCTCAGTGGAGGCGATATTGACGATCCGGCCCCAGCCATTCCTGCGCATGTAAGGCAGCGCGGCGCGGATCGCCCGCTGGTGCGAGGACAGCATCACATTCAGGCTCGGCCCCCAGCTGTCTTCATAGCTTTCCTCGCCGACCTGTGCGGGGATGGCGAAGCCGGCATTATTCACCAGAATGTCCAGGCCACCGAAATGCGCGGCCGCTTCATCGACGACGCGCCTGATCGCCGCGCCGTCTCCCACATCCAGCGCCCACCCGCGCACAGGCTCGATCCCGGCCGCCCTGATTTCGGCGACGACGATGTCGACAGTGTCCTGTCTGAGGTCGGTCACGGCCACATTTGCGCCCTCGCGTGCGAACAGGTGTGCGGTGGCGCGGCCCATGCCACTGGCCGCGCCGGTGATCAGCGCGGTCTTGCCCCTGATCGAGCGCGACAATTCCACATAGGGCGGCTGGCTCATGTCTGTTTCCTCCGTTTCTTGATTGTTCCTGAAAAATTGAGCACCGGCCGGCCATCTTCGCCGTGCACGATCCCGCGCACGAAGCTCAGCGATCCGCCCGCGCGCAGCGTCTCTCCGCGAGCGGTCAGGCGTTCGCCTTCCAGGGCGCCGTCGAGGAACTCGGCTGTAAACGCGACGGTCACCCCATAGCTGCCTTCCATCGCCTGATGGGCGATCGCGAACAGGGCAAAATCGGCAAAGGTCATCAGGCAGCCACCATGCACCACGCCGCCGGCATTCATGTGCCTGCGGGCGACGCGGAAGGCCGCGACCGGGCCCTGTTCGTCGACCCGGAAATAGAAGGGTCCGGCCGTCTCGTATTCGAAGGGTTCCTCTTTCCAGGTTGTCCAGCCGGCGAATTCGCCTGTGGTTTCGATTGTGGTCACCATGCGCCCTCCCGGCGGCGTTGATCTGCTGCGTCAACCATACCCCTACGGCCCCCTTCGACAAGCGTGCCGTTGCGGCATAAAGTGGAGATGAAAAACAGGAACTCCGGGAGACGAGACCCATGGCCTTTGACGCTGAGACCCGCGCCGCCCTGATCGAGCAGGTGCGCCGCTTCGTGACCGAAACCTGCGTCCCGGTCGAGGCTCAGGTCGGCGAGGAAGACGCCGTGCCACAGCATGTGGTGGACGAGATGAAGGCCCTCGGCCTGTTCGGCATCGCCGTGCCGGAACAATATGGCGGGCTGGATCTCGACATGGAGACCGAGTGCCTGGTGGCTATGGAGCTCGGCAAGACATCGCCCGCCTTCCGCTCGGTTGCCGGCACCAATATCGGAATCGGCAGCCAGGCGCTGGTCCTCTTCGGCACCGAGGCCCAGAAGTCCAGATGGCTGCCAGGCGTCGCCTCGGGCGAGCTGATCGCCAGTTTCGCCCTGACCGAGCCGGAAGCAGGCTCCGATGCCGCCAGCCTGAAGACCCGTGCGGTGCGTAAGGGTGATCATTACGTCCTGAACGGCACTAAGCGCTATATCACCAATGCCAACAAGGCGGACCTCTTTACCGTCATGGCACGGACGAACCCGAATGAGCCTGGAGCCAGGGGCGTCTCAGCCTTCATCGTCGAGCGGGGGACGCCCGGCCTTTCCGTCGGCTCGCCCGAGAAGAAAATGGGCCAGCAAGGCGCACACATCTGCGACGTGATCTTCGAAAATGCACTTGTGCCCGTCGAGAATCTGATCGCTCAGGAAGGTGAAGGTTTCAAGGTCGCCATGAGCGTCCTGGACAAGGGCAGGCTGCATATTTCTGCCGTTGCCACCGGCGTCTCGAGGCGCCTGATCCGTGAGATGGTGACCTATGCACTTGAACGCAAACAGTTCGGCAAGCCGATTTTCGAGCACCAGTTGATCCAGGCGATGATCGCTGACAGTCAGGCCGAGACCTATGCCGCTGAATGCATGATCCTCGACGCCGCCCGCCGCCGCGATGCGGGCGAAGAGGTCACGCTTCTGGCCTCCTCCGCCAAGCTCTTTGCCACCGAGGCGTGCGGGCGTGTTGCTGACCGCGCCGTGCAGGTCTTCGGCGGGGCCGGTTATGTGGCCGATTACGGTATCGAGCGCTTCTACCGCGATGTCCGCATCTTCCGCCTCTACGAAGGCACCAGCCAGATCCAGCAGATCATCATCGCCCGGGAATTGGCGCGGGCTGCGAAGGCGGGTATGCTCTGACGCATGGCGGATACAGCTTTCAGGCGCGCGAGCTATCAGGACATTCTCGACCTGCCGGAAGGCATGGTCGGAGAGTTCATCACGGCAGCGCTGTATTCGCATCCCCGGCCTGGCATCGCGTATGCCCGCGCTGCCTGGAAGCTGCCAGGCAAGATCGGCGGCCCATTTGATAGGGATGAAACCGGACCTGGCGGATGGATTGTCTTGGCTGAACCCGAGTTGCATCTGGGTGAGGACATCGCCGGCCCCGATATGGCGGGATGGAAGCGGGCACGCTATCCGGTCGTGGCCAACGATGCCTGCCCTTTCGTCGCTCCGGATTGGGTTTGCGAGATATTGTCGCCATCGACGGCTCAAAAGGATCGCGCTCTGAAAGCAGATCTCTATGCGAAACAAGGCGTATCGTGGATGTGGTTTCTCGATCCGCAACTCAAAACTCTGGAAGCTTATCGTAACCTCAATGGTCAGTGGCTCCAGCTCGCCGTGCCCAAGGAGGGTGATGAAGTGAAGGTCGAGCCCTTCGACACCGCCCCGTTCAAACTTGACGCTCTCTGGACCTGAAAGACGCATCCAATGTTCGACCACGACCCCACAGACCCGCATGAAGTCGGCCTGAACGCAGACCGGCTCGCCGCGATGCCCGCCTATTTCAAGGAAAACTATATCGACACCGGCAAGGTGCCCTGCATGGGCCTGCTGGTCTCGCGCGGCGGGCAGATCGCGCATGAGAGCTATACGGGCTCGACCGAGATGGGCGGCAAGGAACCGATCAGTGCCGAGACGATCTTCCGTATCTATTCGATGACCAAGCCGATCACGACGCTCGCCATCATGCTGCTGCTCGAGGAGTGCAAGATCCGGCTTGACCACCCGGTCAGCCGCTACATTCCCGAATACAAGAACGCGATGGTCTGGGACGGGGGCACTGCGGCGGCGCCGAAACTGCGCAAACCCGACCGCGAGATGACGGTGCTTGATCTGGTCACCCATACATCCGGTCTCACCTATGGTTTCCTGATGCAGGACGAGACCGACGAGATCTACCGCAACAGCAAGGTCGGTCACCCGAAGGACACGCTGCAGGACATGGCTCGCCAGATCGGTCAGCTGCCTCTGGCCTTCTCTCCGGGTACGGAATGGCGCTACAGCCACTCCATTGACGTGCTTGGCGCGCTCGTGGAGATCATTTCTGGCCAGCCGCTGGACGAATTCTTCCGTGAACGCATCTTCGGCCCGCTCAGAATGGATGACACCGACTTCTGGGTGCCGCCCGGGAAGATCCACCGCCTGATGGCCTGCTACCAGAAAGACGCCAAGACGGGTGAGACGACGCTGGCCGATCCCGGCGGCGCAGCCTCCAGGCTCTATTCCAGGCGTCCGAACCTGCTGAATGCCGGCGGCGGCCTCGCTTCCACGATGCGCGACTATCACCGTTTCGCGCTGATGCTGCTTCGCGGCGGCACGCTTGACGGCGCGCGCATCATCAGCCCCAAGACATGGGAGTTCATGCGCCAGAACCACCTGCCTGATAACCAGACCATGCGCCGCATGGGCCGCTCGGCTTTCACTGAAGTGATGGCAGACGGCGTCGGCTTCGGCCTCGGCGGTTCGGTCGTCACCGACATCGTGCAGACCCGCCAGCCCGGCAGCGACGGCACTTTCAGCTGGGGCGGCCTCGCCTCGACCTTCTTCTGGATCGACCCGGAAGAAGAGCTGATCGCCATTCAGGCCACGCAGCTCATGCCGTCCTCGACCTATCCGATGCGCATGCAGTTCCAGCAGCTCGTCTACTCGGCGATTGACTGGTGAGTGGCGCGCCGAAGAACCCCGTCCGCGAGGCCATCCTTGAGCTGACGGTCGCACGGGGCGCAGGCAAGACGATCTGTCCGACGGACGCAGCAAAGGTGGTCAGCGAATCCGGGTGGCGCAAGGTGCTCCCTGATGTGCGCGCAGAGGCCGTGCGCCTTCACAAGGCGGGCGCGATCTCGATCTACCGGAAGGGCAAACCGGTCGAAGATCCGGATACGTTCAAGGGTGTGTACCGCCTGGGACAGCCGGGCGTGGCGTCGGTAGAGTTGAGGGCGATGGCGGCTGAGCCGGTCACCCCGCGTCCCTCCGCCCGGCTCGTGATCGTGACGGAGGACGGGCGCGCGCTCCTCTTTCGTTTCCGCTTTCCGGAGCGCGTCTTCTGGGCAACGCCCGGCGGCGCGCTCGGCCCCGGTGAGGACTATGCCGCTGCCGCCCGGCGCGAACTCTCCGAGGAGACAGGCATCCGCGCCCGCATCGGCCCGGAGTTCCACCGGCGAGAGACGACCTATCGTGGCCCGGAGGGCAGCTGGATCTATGCCGATGAGCGCTACTTCGCGGTGCGTGTCGTTAGCGATAAACTGGCCACTGACGGTTGGGAAGCCATCGAACGAAAGATGATCGAAGAGGTGGCCTGGTTCACACCTGAAGACATCCGTGAGCTGACGGATCCGGTCTTCCCGCCCAATTTTGCAGACCTTGCGGAGTGGGTGACATCGGGGGGCGCTGTTGGCAAAGGCGCCTGATCCTTTCTACGAATATGTCGCCGAGATCCTCGCCCCCATCGGACCCGTCAGTATACGGCGCTTGTTCGGCGGCGCGGGCGTGTTCCAGGATGGCTTGATGTTTGCGCTGCTCGCCGCCGATACGATCTATCTGAAGACCGACGCGGCCCTGCGCGCGGACCTCATTCTGGAGGGCAGCGAGCCCTTCATCTGGACCAGGCCCGGCACCGGCGAAGAGATCGACATGGGCTATGTCAGCCTGCCATCCTCGGCGATGGACGATCCCGAAGAAGCGAGTGCCTGGGCGCGGCGCGCACTGGCGGTTGCGCGCGCCAAGGCCGCGGCCAGGCCAGTTGCAAAAAAGAAAAAAACCTGAGCGACCGCCGGTCGCTTCACTGGCTGGTCGAGCCAGAAGGCGTACTCTGTCGAGCCATGCTGGCTGAGGTGCTGCAGGCGTTGCCAGCCATCCTCGAGCGTAAAGCGCTCCCCTTTCGGCGCCCACCACATCACGAAGCACCGGCCCGTCGCTGCGGTCGGGCTCGCCCGCCAGCCGGCGCATACCGGGCGGGTGGGTGCGGCGGTTATGGCTGAAGGCTTTCAGGTCTTCCGTCGAACGCCTGATGGCCAGGGTCGAGATGTCCGGCGCGCGTCATTCCGGCAGATACGGAAAGGCATTCGTAAACCCGCGCGAGGTGCGATCCGGGCAGCGCAGGCCATGATCGTGATGGAACAGGCCTTCAAAGGCGTCACCATCCTTGAAGGTGCGCGGCAAGAGAGCGTCAGAACCCTGAACGAATTCATTGCTGAAGCCGAACTTTCCCGTCGGGCGGGCGTAATTGAAGTGCACCCGCCTGTATGCCATTGCACCCGATCCGGATTTCCATCCGGTTCCGAGACCAGGGCAAAATGAGTTTCGTAGTCTTCAAGGGAAACGATACTTCAGGCCCGCAATCAGGGGTTACCTGCCTTTGAACTCTGCCGGGCGTTTCTGGAGGAAGGCGGTGACGCCTTCGCGGAAGTCTTCGGTCCGTCCGGCGTCACGCTGCGCGACACGCTCGTTGTGCAGCGCGGTGCCGAAATCATCATCGCAGGCGTCCCAGATGCACCGGCGGGCGAGCGACAGGGCCACGGTTGGTCCGGCCGCCAGTTTCTGGGCGAATTCCCGCGCCGTTTCCATCAGCTTTTCATCTTCAACGACGCGGTTCACGAGACCCCATTGCAGGGCCGTTTCTGCCGGAAGCTTTTCACCCAGGAGTGCCATTTCCATGGCGCGGACCCGGCCGATGGTCTTGGCGAGAAGGTAGCTCGAGCCGCCATCCGGAACGAGGCCAATCCGCCGGAAGGCCTGCAGGAAGTAAGCGCTTTTTGCGGCGATGACCAGGTCGCCCATCAGGCCAATTGCGCAGCCGACGCCGGCCGCCGCGCCGTTCACGGCGGTGATCACCGGATGCGGGTGCTCGCGAATGGCGGTGACCAGCGGATTATAAAACGCGTCCAGCGCCTTACCGGCATCGGGCAGCGATTCGGGATGTGCGATCGACGGGCCGGAGCCCATGCCGCCAAGATTGGCGCCGGAGCAGAAGCCGCGACCCTTGCCGGTCAGGATCGTGCAGCGGGCTTGCCCGGCAGCGACCTCGAAGGCGTGGAGCAGTTCGATAGCCGTATCGACGCCGCAGGCATTCAGCGTCTTGTCATCATCGAATGCAATGACCGCGATGTTGCTTTCGCAGGCGTAGGAAATCTTCTCATACTTGGCCATCGGAGGCTCTCCCTGAAACCGGTCTTTTGGGGAATTAAACCGATTGCCCGGGCCGCGAAAAGCCTCACCCGGGGGCAAGGCTCCGGCCACCCCATGGCGCGAAGGCTGAACGCGCGCTACACTCTAAGAGGAGCTGCTTCCTGAAACGCATTCAATTCCGGAGAAGACAAGATGGCCATCGACGCAACCCCTGATTCTGGCCCTGATTCTGGCCCTGGTTCTGGCATGCGCGGATTACTCGACCGGCAGAAAGCGGCGCACCTGCGCGACGGCATCCCATCGCCAGCCAGGCGGACCGAATGGCTCGACAAGTCGATTGACCTTCTGGCGACGCATGGCGATGCCCTGAACGAGGCTATGTGTGCCGACTTCGGCCACCGCTCGAAAGACCAGTCGAACCTGACCGACATCGCCGGCTCGATCGGCGCGCTGAAATTCGCCCGGGCGAACCTGGCCAGATGGATGCGTCCGGAGAAGCGCAAGGTAGAGTTCCCGCTTGGTCTCCTGGGCTCGAAGGCCGAACTGCAGTATCAGCCAAAGGGCGTGATCGGCGTGATCAGCCCGTGGAACTTCCCGGTCAATCTCACCTTCACCCCGCTTGCCGGGGTCTTTGCGGCGGGCAACCGCTGCATGATCAAGCCATCCGAGTTCACCGAGGCGACGTCGGCGCTGATGAAGGAGCTGATCGCGAAGTACTACACGCCAGAAGAGTGCGTCGTTGTCACTGGCGGGCCTGATATCGGCGCCGAGTTCACCCGGCTGGCCTTTGACCATATCCTCTTTACGGGTGCGACTTCCGTCGCCCATCACGTCATGCGCGCCGCGGCTGACAACCTCGTCCCGCTGACGCTTGAGCTTGGCGGCAAGAGCCCGGTCATCCTCGGACGGTCGGCTGACATGCAGAAAGCCGCCAGCCGGATCATGGCCGGCAAGACGCTGAATGCCGGCCAGATCTGCCTGGCACCCGACTATGCCTTTGTGCCGAAGGACAAGGCACAGGAATTCGTCGGCGCTGCCACCCGCGCTGTCGAGACGATGTATCCCACTGGCCTCAAGGATAATGACGACTACACCTCGATCGTGAACCAGCGCCATTTCGACCGGATCCAGGGATATCTTGAAGACGCCCGCAGCCGGGGCGCTCAGGTGGTCGAGCTCAACCCCAAATCCGAGAATTTCGCCCAGCAGCCGCACCACAAGATCCCGCCGACGCTGATCATCGATCCGACTGACGACATGAAGGTCATGCAGGATGAAATCTTCGGGCCGATCCTGCCGGTCAAATCCTATAATGATGCGCGCGATGCCGTGGCCTATATCAATGCCCATCCGCGTCCGCTTGGCCTCTATTACTTCGGCCAGGATGCCTCTGAGAAAGAATTCGTGCTGAACAATACCACGTCCGGCGGCGTCACTGTGAACGATGTGATCTTCCACGTCGCCCAGGAGGACCTGCCTTTCGGCGGCGTCGGCCCATCCGGTATGGGTGCCTATCACGGCCGTGAGGGCTTCCTTGAGTTTAGCCACAAAAAGGCGGTCTACACCCAGTCGAACAACGAGATCCTCGCGATGATGCGCCCGCCCTATGGCGACAGGTTCCGGGCCCAGGTGAAGGCCCGCCTGAAGGCATAATCTGCGCACGCCCATTTCGGGGGGCCTCCCCCGGGGGGGAGGCATCGCCCGTCAGGCTCTGCCACGGTTCTCAAGCTGGCCGGTGATGTCAGGTGGCCGGAGTGAGCGCGCCGTCGGCAGCCGGCCCAGGGCGCCCACCGCACGAGGGGGGGGCGGTTTAGCCTGTAGCGGCGCTCGCAGATACAAGTCCTTGAAGCCCGCTGCCTTGCAAGCGGTTCGGCGCGATGCCTCAGCGCTTCTTCAGGAAGGACGGAATGTCGGAACCGAAGCCTTTGACGCGTTCTGGTGCCGGCTCGAGGATCAGGTCGTCGTCCCGGCGCTTGAAATCGCGGCCCGTGCGGTCACGCCTTTCGCTGCGCTCGCCCGGGTGATCGCCTCTCCCGGTCCGGTCGGTACGGGGCAGGTCGCGTCCTTCGCTGCGCGGTTTTTCCCTGGGGTTACGCCGCGCGTCACTGCGCTGGCCCTGTGCCTGTTTCGGTGCGTCCTCATGCGCGGCGCTGGCTTCGGTTGCCGCGGTGGGCGCCTCGGGGTTCTGGGGGCTCACGGCCTCAGCAACGCTCGGGGGGCGGTCCTGCCCGCCGCGATCGTGCCGGCGGGGCGCGCGCCCTTCGCTGCGTTCGCTGCGTCCGCGCGGGCCACGCTCCCGGTCACGTCCGCCGCGCCGGCCATCGCGGTCCCGTTTTTCTTCCGGCGGAAGGTTTTCAAGCTCCTGGAGCAGGCCCTGCGGCATGAATTCCTTCACGTCCTGCTTGATCATCTTGAGCACGAAACCCCAGGATTTCTCGTCCGCTGGTCCGACCAGGGTGAAGCTTTCGCCCTTGCGGCCTGCACGGCCAGTGCGGCCGATGCGGTGGATATAGTCTTCGTCCTTGGGCGGAGGACCGAAATTGAAAACATGGCCAACGTCCGGAATGTCGAGGCCGCGTGCGGCCACATCCGAGGCAACCAGCAGTTTCAGGGATCCGTCCCGGAAACGCTGCAGTGTCTCGCTGCGGACTGATTGGGGCAGGTCGCCATGGATCGGGGCGGCGTCATGGCCATGCTTGGTCAGGGAGGCTGCCACCACATCCACTTCGACCTTGCGGTTACAGAAGACGATGCCGTTCTTTACGTCGCAGGCTTCGATCACGCGGCGCAGGGCTGTGCGGCGAGCCTTGCCATCATTCGTGGGCAGATGAACGACGTGCTGCGTGATTGTCTGCGCGGCGTCTGTCGGCCGGGTTACCTCGATTTTCTTGGGATCTTTCTGAAAGGTTTTCGCAAGGCGCTGGATGTCCGTCGGGAAGGTCGCCGAGAAGAGCAGTGTCTGGCGCGTCGCGGGAAGTTTGGAGCAGATCTTCTCGATGTCGGGAATGAAGCCCATGTCGAGCATCCGGTCAGCCTCGTCGATAATCAGCGTCTCGACGCCCATCATCAGCAGCTTGCCCCGATCAAACTGGTCCATCAGGCGGCCCGGCGTCGCGATCAGCACGTCCACGCCGCGCTGCAGCAGCCCTTCCTGATCCTTGAAGCTGACGCCGCCGATCAGCAGTGCCATCGTCAGTTTCAGGTACTTGCCGTATTTTTCGAAATTCTCGGCAACCTGCGCGGCAAGTTCGCGGGTTGGGCAGAGGATCAGGCAGCGTGGCATGCGGGCGCGTGCCCGTCCGGTCGACAGGCGCTGGATCATCGGCAGCACGAAAGCGGCCGTTTTGCCGGTCCCGGTCTGGGCGATGCCGGTCACGTCACCGCCCATCAGGATGTGCGGAATGGCTTCGCGCTGGATCGGGGTCGGTGTCGTGTAGCCGGACTCCTCAACTGCTTTGAGGATGTTTTCGGCGAGGCCGAAGCTGGCGAATGTGGTCTCTGTCAAGGCGCGTGTCTCCGGGATGTCTGGTTGATTTGCCCGGCCGCCCGGATTGGCGGCTCTCGTCCTGCGGTTTCGGGTCCTCATGACCTGAACGCACGCAGCCGGGCGAATCCCATGCCCGGTACATCTGGCGGGCCCTACTGCATTTTTCGAGGCGCGTATAGCCCGCAGGCCCAGCAGACCGGCTGAAACCTGACGAAACGGACATCCGGGGCCGGAATCACGCACTCGCGACCGCCTGGCCGGTGATGGTCGAGGCGGCTATCAGCGCCGCCTCGCAAGCAGGGATCTGCCGGCTACAGGTTGAACCCGGGAAGCGGGAGCCAGCCGGGCAATCAGGAACCATCGCGCTCATTCACCTCAGTCCAGCCCCCCGGATCTCCGGCTCAAACAAGATCCGTCCAGGCGGATAGCGGCTGAGGGCAAGATTTTGCGATAAATCGACCCCCCGTGCCCGCGCTCTTATTCCCCTGGATCGCATAGTCCAGGGCCGGAGTGTGCAGTCGCCGGCAATGTCCTCGGGGAAGTGATCCGGCATCGGCAGGGCCAGTTTCATCAATCCGTCAGCCGACATGCCCGCCTTTCCGGCCCTGGACACATCTGCAATCCGGGCCTGTCCTTCGGGATGCGCCGGCACGACGTGGTAACGGGTGGCCGTCCGCCCGTCTTCCGGCGGCGTGCCAGAGGGGGGCCGCCGCCCGGCCTCCTGCCGTCGCGGGGACTGTCCCCGGGGGCGCGCTGTGCGCCAGCCACGCCCCAGTCCGCACGGAAGTGATGTTGCGGCGCCGCTGGCTTGCCGTACGGGCTGCAGAACCGGGCAGGTCTCCCCCCTCTCCGCGTCTCAGAGGGCGAGCCAGACCAGCGTTCCGGTCAGGGAAACCCGGCTTTGCGGAAAAAGCCTCTGACGGCCCCCCCCCGAGGTCAGGCGCCGGCGTCTGCGAGGTTCTGGTTGGCGAAATCCCAGTTCACCAGGCTCGACAGGAAGGTGTCGATATAGTCAGGACGGCGGTTGCGGAAGTCGATGTAGTAGGCGTGTTCCCAAACATCGATGGTCAGCAGCGGCGTGGTGCCCGGCTCGGTCAGGGGCGTTTCGGCGTTCGGCGTCTTGCTGATCACCAGCTTGCCGTCCCTGTACGAAAGCCAGGCCCAGCCCGAGCCAAACTGTGTGGTTGCGGCCGCCTTGAATTCCTTCACGAAGTTATCGTAGCCGCCCAGATCGCGGTCGATCAGTTCGGCGACCTTGCCATAAGGCTTGCCGCCGCCGCCGGGCTTCATCGAATGCCAGTAAAAGGTATGATTCCAGATCTGGGCGGCATTGTTGAAGATGCCCGCCTTGGCCTTGTCGCCGGCGCTGTCCCTGATCACGGATTCCAGCGCCGCGTTCTCATGCGGGGTTGCGGCGAGCAGGCCATTCAGGTTTGTCACATAGGCCTGGTGGTGTTTGCCATAGTGGAAGTCGAGCGTTTCGGGGGTGATGTGCGGTAGCAGCGCATCTTTGGGGTAGGGCAGCTCGGGCAGGGTAAAGGCCATGGGGAAACGTCCTTGGTTGCAGCTTTGATGTCTTTCGCTTCGCAGCGGTTTGTCACATATGGGGTCCATGTCAAACGAGACCAGACCCCTGACCCGAACTCCCTGGGAGGAGATCGATAAACGTGTTCGCCGGGTCGATGAGGACCGCTGGATTTCCAGCCGCTTTGCCCCGCCCGCCCAGCGGCGGGCCCTGACGGCCCTCTATGCCCTGAATTACGAACTGGTGCGGGTGCAGGCGGTGGTCAGCGAGGAAACCCTTGGCCTGATCCGCTTCCAGTGGTGGCGCGAAGCGATCGGCGAGATCGAGGCTGGCCAGCCAGCGCGCGGGCATGATGTCTGCCTCGCGATTGCCGAGGAGGCGGCGGAGGGGCGCATTAAGCCCGCCGCATTGATGAAGCTGGTCGACGGCTACCAGACTGCCTTCGTCGAGCAGGACCGGGTGAGGGAACCGGAGGCCTGGGTCGCGCTGACCGCGGCCAATATCCTGATCCCGGTCCATAACTGGGCTGAGGAAATTCGCAGTGTCTCGGCCGCCTATGCCGCGACGCGCCGAAAATCCACCCAGGCCTTCGGCCCGCATGTTCCGCCAGCCCCCAGACCCCTGCGTCCCGCGGTCGCCCACTTCCGCTTGCGCAAACTTTACTGCGAGGGCAGAACCCCGAATCCGCTCTCCAAGCGGTTCTCGATCATGAAGGCGATCCAAACCGGCGAAGTCTGACCCGGTTCGGGTTGCCGAGGGTGATGCCAGGTGCACAAAAGCTCACCCAGAAAGGCCCCTGGCGGCTTGTTAATCGGGTTTTGCGGCGCCCGTGCGTCTGGGTCAGAAGGATTTTCAGGTTCCCGGAAATCATCCGGCGCGTCTTGTGCCAGTAGGGCTCCAGCGGGGCGGGCGGCGGACTGTGTCCTGTCTTTTCCGATCCCGCCAGCATAGGGGGGCAACGTCCTGCCCCGGCCCGAATGCCTGTCCCGGGCCCGGTCTGTGCTGGAACCTGCGCTGCGCCCGCTTTGTCGGCGCGGAGCCCCCGCTTGTCCGGCCGGTCATCTGGCGGACCCTCAGCCGGGTTATCGGCGATGACGTCGCTGCGGATACGGCCGGAGAACTGAACCGCGTCACCGGGCGGGCCTCCTGCCGGCTGTCTGCAGCGGCGAGCCAGGGCGGGGTCGCAGCCCTGGCCAGGCCCTAGCCTCCCTTACGGATGGAAGGGATGGCATGATAACCCCGCCCATCCCCCGGGGCGCGTCCAGAAGTCGGCCGGGCGGTCAGCTCGTACGGGCCAGAGAGAAGATAAACGGCAAAGGCCAAAGCGTCAGGAAGAGGTTGGGGAGCCACCATGCCGGATCGAAATCACCGTTCAGCGTCCAGTAGGAAATCGTCATCATCCCGGCACAGAACGTCAAAGTCAGCGACACGGTGGCCCAGATCTTCCAGTCTTTCGCGCCGGCCTGCTCGCGGTGCAGGGCCCAGAGACCGCTCAGCGAAAAGGCGAGATCGATGGGCAGGAAAGACCAGTTCCAGGCCACGACGCGCGGATCATCATAATCCTTGAACAGCCAGTCCGGCGGCAGTGCCAGCAGGCCAAGCGCCATGAGGGCGGTGACGGCCCAATAGGCCAGCATCCCTACATCGGTTATGACATCAGCCCGCGGCGCATCGTCTATTCCGCGGCGAACAAAGACTTGCCGGCCAGCCAGGCATCGAAATCACTCAGTGCTCGGACGGCCTGGGCCATCTTCCTGGCCTTGCCTTTGTCCTTGCCCTTGAGGCGTCTGCCGTCCGCACCGGTCTTCGAATAATCCCCTATGTCCGGGAAGAGACCGAAGTTCACATTCATCGGCTGGAAGGTCTGGCCCGCCGCCAGGTGTCCGCCGGTGATGTGGTTGACGAGGGCGCCCATCGCCGTGCTCGGCGGCGGCGGCTCGAGGCGGTGTCCCAGACGTTCGGCCGCAGCAAGTCGTCCCGCGAGCAGGCCCATCGCGGCGCTTTCAACATAGCCTTCGACGCCTATTACCTGACCCGCAAAGCGCAGGCGCGGCATCGACTTCAGGCGCAGCTGCCGGTCGAGCAGCTTCGGCGAGTTGAGGAAGGTGTTGCGATGAATACCGCCGAGGCGCGCGAACTCAGCTTTCTCAAGCCCGGGGATCATCCTGAACACGTCCATCTGCGCTGCATATTTCAGCTTGGTCTGGAAGCCGACGATGTTCCACAGCGTGCCGAGTGCATTGTCCTGGCGCAGCTGTACCACGGCATGCGCCTTGATGGCGGGGTTATGCGCATTGGTCAGGCCGACCGGCTTCATCGGACCGAAGCGCAGCGTCTCGCGTCCCCGTTCCGCCATCACTTCGATCGGCAGGCAGCCTTCGAAGTAGGGTGTATTCTTTTCCCAGTCCCTGAATTCTGTCTTGGGTGCTGCCAGCAGGGCGTCAAGGAAGCGGTTGTATTCGTCCTCTGTCATCGGACAATTTATATAAGCTGCCGTATCACCTCCGGGTCCCGACTTGTCATATCGGCTCTGGCGCCAGGCCTTGCCCATGTCGATCGACTCGAAATAGACAATCGGAGCAATCGCATCAAAAAACGCCAGGTCAGCTTCGCCGGTCTGCGTGCGGATCGCTTCGGCGAGTGCAATCGAGGTCAGCGGCCCGGTCGCGACGATCACGCAGTCCCACTCTTCCGGTGGAATTGCGGTGATCTCCTCGCGCACGATCGTTACCAGGGGGTGGGCTTCCAGCGTCGCCGTCACAGCCTCGGCGAATCCTTCGCGGTCAACCGCCAGCGCGCTGCCGGCGGGCACCTGGTGCACTTTCGCGGCCGAGATGATCAACCCGTTTGCCCGCCGCATTTCTTCGTGCAGCACGCCGACGGCATTGGATGTATGATCGTCCGAGCGGAAGGAGTTCGAACAGACGAGCTCAGCCAGCCTGTCGGTCTGGTGGGCATCGGTGCCGCGCAGCCCTCGCATTTCATGCAGGATGACGGGGACGCCGGCAGATGCGATCTGCCAGGCTGCTTCGGAGCCGGCCATGCCGCCTCCTATCACATGGATAGGTTTCAAGCTCATGGCCGCGACATGGGCCGGCCGGGCCTGGCGCGTCAAGATGGCGTTTGCCCACCGGGCAATGGCGAATTACCTGTTCGGGCGATGGCACCCCACCTTTCGGTCCGCAACCTCGTCAATGAAGGCTGGCAGCATGGCTTCGCCGCGCTGGTGCCCAATCTGCGCTGGCTGGCGCTGCTTGCGGCCGCGGGCGGCGCTTACAGCGCGGCGCTGCACCTGGACGGCAACCTCGCCGCGCCCTTCGCGATGGTGCTGGTCACATTCCTTGCCGGCATCCAGTTCTCGCGCGGTGTCTATCGCTGCCGGATCGGCCCGCGCCCTGGCGGTTTCCTGGCGCTGACCCATGCCAACCTCGCCGTCTATCTCGCCTTCCTGTTTATGGGTGTGTTCGTGGGTTTCTTCCTGTTGATCCTGCCCGGAATCCTGATCGAGGCGCAGGGCAAGTATGAGCTGGGCGCCGACGCCGCGCCGGAACTTGTCCAGAGGGCCTTCCTCGAAATGCTGCCGACGGCCTATGGCGCAGTCTATATCCTGGTCGCCGCGGCCGGGTTTGCGGTGCTGTCATACTTCGCGATCCGCCTGATGCTTTACGGTGCCGCAACTGTCGATCAGGGCGCGGCCAAAGTGTTCGAGACATTCGACTGGACACGCGGCCAGGTGAAGACGCTCGCTGCCGCGGCTCTGGCGACCCATGTTCTGCCGTTTGCGGCCGGGCTAGCGGCGAATGCAGCGCTGCGTACGGTTGTGCCGGATACAGCGCCTGGCCATGCCATCGAAGGGGTGGGCGGCGTGTTGCTGTTTGCGCCTTTCCTGCTGACCGGGCACGCCATGGCCGCGGCGGCCTACCGCCGCCTGAAGCCGGCCCCGGCGCGTCCCGGCGATTGATAGACAGGACAGAACGCGCTTAGACTTCGCCGATCAGCTTGTTGGGGGGAGCAGATGATCCGGGGTTTCACGTTTGAACGTGCGCTCAGCTGGCCCTTTTCGGCGCCGCACCTTGCGACCTTTCCCTGGCTTTTCGGGGCTGCTTATGCAGCGGTCTGGCTGTTCGCGATTGCGGTGATCGGTTTTTCCGCTTCCGGGCCGGTGATCGACTGGGCGGCGGCGGCCTCGGCGGCCGAAGAGGCGCAGGATCCGGAACTTTTCGCTGAAGCGATGGGCCGGGGCCTTCTGTCGCTCGCGCCCTGGGCCGGGGTGTCGATCCTCACCGGATGGGTGATCTGGGCGATGTTCGAGACCGCGTCCCAGCGCCGGTACATCTGGGGCAAGCCGTTCACGCTCGGCTTCGGGCGCGACGAGCTCAACATGATGTGGGTCGGCCTCGCCTGGACCCTGCTCGGGCTGGTGATCATGGCGATCCCGGTCCTGATGGCGATCGGCGGTGTCTGGGCTGCGATCGCGTCGGCAGCGGACGGGCTGACCGACGAAGAGGCAGGCCAGCGTATTGCCGCTCCGATTTTCGGCGCGATCGGGCTGATCCTGCTTCTGCTGCCGGTCTATGCCTTCTTTGCGACGCGCCTGGCGCCCTGTTTCGGGCTCACCGTCAAGGATGGACGCATCCGCTTCTTTGATGCCTGGCATGTGTCGCGCGGCCGGTTCTGGGCGATTTTTGGCGCCTATCTGATCCTTGCCTTTGCTGGCGCGATCCTTGGCCAGGTGGTGACTGGCATCGCGCAGGTGATCATGTTGTCGCCCCTCATCTCCCTTTCGGCTGCCGCCCCGGATGGTCAGGAGGTAATCGCGCAGATCGCATCCCCGGGCTTCCTGGTGCCGATGGGGCTGTCCCTGTTCGTGTCCCTGTTCCTGCAAGGCCTCCTGCAGCATGTCGTCGGCGGCCCAGCCGCCTTTGCGGCGCGGCTTGACCCGCGCGGCGGGGTTGAGGATGAGGTCAGGGTCAATGCCTTCACCTGACGGATAAATACCATGACGGATAATCCTTCGCGTCTGCGCGGCGCAACATTCCACTTCCTGCATACCGAAGGCCCGCGCGGCTTTCTGGTCCGGTTTGCGCTGGTCTATGCCATCATTGCCCTGGTCCTCCAGGGGGGCTCGCTCTGGATGCAGGCGCCGGTTTATGAAGTCTACCTGCGCGCCTGTCTGGAGAATGAGTGTGATTTTGTTCCCTATATGGACGAACTCAATGCCGTCTCTGCCCAGGCGAACCTGGTCTCGCTGGCAATGCTGCCCTTGTCGCTTGCTGTCTGGGTTCTCTTCGAGGGGGCAAGCCAGAGGCGGTATATCCGCAGCGAAGGCTTTCGCCTCGCGCTCGGAGCGGATGAAGGGCGCCTTGCGCTGGTGGCCCTGATCTGGATTGCCCTTCTTTTTGGCTTCTATCTGGCGCTGGTGTTCGGGACGCTTCTTCCGGGCCTGATCATTGGCCTGATCGGCGGGGCTGCGATCGGCGTCCTTGCGGGCGGGCTGATCTTTGTGGGCGGGCTTACCCTCGCACTCTGGCTGTTCGCCCGCCTGTCCCCTGCCGGCGCGCTGACGATCCGCGACCGGCAGATCCGCTTCTTCGAGGCCTGGAACCTGACCAAGGGCATTGGCTGGCGACTTGCAGGGAGCTATTTCATGCTGCTGACCGGCTATACGGTCCTTGTGCTGATCTCGTTTAGCGGCTTGATTGTTCTGGGCATACTTCTGCTCTTGCCTGCCCTTGACGCCAGTCAGGGCGGCGATATCGCCCCGGCGGTTCTGGCAGCCATGTCCCAACCCTATTTCTGGGTGCCTGTCTCGCTCGTGATGTTCCTTCTACTGATCATCCAGAGCATTTTCGCCCATGCGATGGGCGGGCCGGCTGCCCTTGCCGTGCGCCAGAGTACGGCGCAGGGCTGGACAGAGATTTCTGATACGTTTGTCTAGCAAGCCCGGGGCGGGTCTAATTTGAGCCCGCGCCAGCCTTTGATCTCTTCGCCGGCTTCTTTGCCTTGCCGTCTGCCGGGGGTGCCTTGGCGGCTGCCTTTTCGCGACGGTTACGCAGGGCGCGCCGCTCGTCCTGACGTCGGAAGGTTTCGGCAAGGAAGCGACCGGTATGGCTTTCCGGTATGGCCGCGATGTCTTCCGGTGTGCCGAAGGCCACCAACCTGCCGCCGCCGTCTCCGCCTTCGGGGCCAAGGTCCAGCACCCAGTCTGCCGTCTTGACCACGTCGAGATTGTGCTCGATGACGACGACGGTGTTTCCCGCATCGACAAGCTCGTGCAGCACTTCCAGGAGCTTTCGGACATCCTCGAAGTGAAGGCCGGTCGTCGGCTCGTCGAGGATGTACAGTGTCCGCCCTGTCGCGCGTTTCGCGAGTTCCTTGGCAAGCTTGACGCGCTGCGCTTCGCCGCCCGACAGCGTCGTCGCCTGTTGGCCGACTTTCACATAGCCCAGGCCGACCTGGTTCAGCGTTTCGAGCTTCGAGGCGATCGCGGGAACGGCGGCGAAGAATTTCGCGCCGTCTTCCACCGTCATGTCGAGCACATCGGCAATCGACTTGCCCTTGAACAGGACTTCGAGTGTCTCGCGGTTATAGCGCTTGCCCTTGCAGGTTTCGCAGGTCACGTAGACATCCGGCAGGAAGTGCATCTCGATCTTGATGACGCCGTCACCCTGGCAGGCTTCGCAGCGCCCGCCCTTGACGTTGAAGCTGAAGCGGCCGGGTGCATAGCCGCGGGCCTTGGCCTCCGGCAGGCCGGCATACCAGTCGCGGATCGGACCGAAGGCGCCGGTATAGGTGGCTGGGTTCGAGCGCGGTGTGCGACCGATCGGCGACTGGTCAATGTCGATGACCTTGTCGAGATGCTGCAGGCCTTCGAGGCTCTCGTAAGGCGCCGGCGATTCCGAGGCGCCGTTGAGCTTGCGGGCGAGCGCCTTATAGAGTGTCTCGATGATCAGCGTGGACTTGCCGCCGCCTGAGACGCCGGTGATGCAGGTGAAGGTCGCAAGCGGGATCGAGGCGGTGACATTCTTCAGGTTGTTTCCGCTGGCGCCTCTGATCACGAGGCTGCGCGAGCCCTTGGTGACCGGGCGGCGCTTCGGAACCGGGATTTCGCGGGTGCCGTTCAGATAGTCTGCCGTCAGGCTGTTCGGGTGCGTCATCACGTCTTCAGGCCTGCCTTGGGTGATGATCTGCCCGCCATGAACACCGGCGGCCGGGCCCATGTCTATCACGTGATCGGCCGTCAGGATGGCGTCCTCATCATGCTCGACAACGATGACTGAGTTGCCGAGATCGCGCAGGCGGCGCAGTGTGGCGAGCAGGCGCTCATTGTCGCGCTGGTGCAGGCCTATGGAGGGTTCGTCGAGCACATACAGCACGCCGGTGAGGCCAGAACCGATCTGCGAGGCAAGTCGGATGCGCTGGCTTTCCCCGCCCGAGAGCGTACCCGAGGCGCGGCCGAGCGAGAGATAGTCGAGGCCGACATCATTCAGGAAGTTCAGGCGGTCGTTGATTTCTTTCAGGATGCGCGCGGCGATTTCTTTCTGCTGCCTGGTCAGCGTCTTGTTGACGCTGCCGAACCAGGCGCCCGCCTTGCGGATGGAGAATTCGCCGGCCTGCGAAATGTCGAGGCCCGCAATCTTCACGGCCAGGGCTTGCGGCTTCAGGCGCTTGCCGCCGCAATCCGGGCACGCAGCAGCCGACTGGAAGCGCGCGATTTCCTCACGCACCCATGCGCTGTCTGTTTCGCGGTAGCGCCGGTCAAGGTTCGGGATGACGCCCTCGAAGGTTTTTTTCGTCTTATAGGTGCGCATGCCGTCATCATAGAGAAACTGCACTTCCTCCTCGCCAGTGCCGTAGAGGATGATGTCCTGGATCTTTTCCGGCAGCTTGTTCCAGGGCTTGGTCAGATCGAAGCGGTAATGCGCCGCGAGGGCCTGCAGGGTCTGCGTCTGGTAAGGCGAGGTCGATTTGGCCCAGGGCGCAATGGCGCCGTCGAGCAGGCCGAGATCCTTGTCCGGAACAATCATTGCCGGGTCGATTTTCAGCTGCTCGCCGAGGCCGTCGCAGGACGGACAGGCGCCGAAGGGGTTGTTGAAGGAGAACAGGCGTGGCTCGATTTCCGGGATCGAGAAGCCGGAAACCGGGCAGGCGAAATTGGCGCTGAAACTGATGCGTCTGGGCTCGGTCTCACCCGGGGCGAGGTCGGCATATTCGGCGATGGCGATGCCCTGGGCAAGATTGAGGGCGGTCTCGAAGCTTTCGGCGAGGCGCTGCTGCATGCCTTCGCGCACGACGATGCGGTCAACGACGACGTCGATGTCCTGCTTGAACTTCTTGTCGAGTTTGGGCGGGTCTTCCAGCTCATAAAATGTTCCGTTGACCTTGATCCGCTGGTAGCCATTTTTCAGCAGCTCTGCGAACTCTTTGCGGTACTCCCCTTTGCGTCCCCGCACGATCGGCGCCAGCAGGAAGAGGCGTGTGCCCTCCGGCAGCTCCATCGTCCGGTCGACCATCTGGCTGACGGTCTGGCTTTCGATCGGCAGGCCGGTGGCGGGCGAGTAAGGCACGCCGACGCGGGCCCAGAGCAGTCGCATATAGTCGTATATCTCGGTCACCGTGCCGACCGTGGAGCGCGGATTGCGGCTGGTCGTCTTCTGCTCGATTGAGATGGCGGGCGAGAGACCCTCGATGCTCTCCACATCCGGCTTCTGCATGAGTTCCAGGAACTGACGGGCATAGGCCGACAGCGATTCCACATACCGCCGCTGGCCTTCAGCATAGATCGTATCGAAAGCAAGCGAGGACTTTCCCGAACCTGACAGGCCGGTCATCACCACAAGCTGGCCGCGCGGGATGTCCACGTCGATATTCTTGAGATTGTGTTCCTTGGCGCCGCGCACACGGATAAACGGGGATTCGGCCATTGGGGGTCTGGGCTCGCTCGGGAGGAAAGACGGACGTAGGGCGTTATAGCGGCTGTTTAGCTGTTTTGCCGCCACAGAAAAACGACCCCGACTTTCTGGGTGTCAGACCTTGCCTGCGACAGGCTCACGAACCCAGCGGCGGCCAGGACCAGCGGGGCAGCGGCGATCAAAGCGGCGAGGGTATCGGGCATTGTCATCTCTCCGGGAAAGCAGCGGCGCAGCCGCCTGTGTCTATGTGTGCCGACATACCAGGTTGACGACAGGAACAAAATGTGAACATGATGCCAGAGCTGCTGTTTGCGGCAGGTGCAGGCACCGGTGGAATTCTTCGCCTTTCAGGCGACAGGCGAGCGGCAAAAGCGTAGAAGCATTCGAATCGACAGCGAAACAGACAATAGCGGAGAAGTCCTCATGGCGGGCTCAGTCAACAAGGTGATCCTGATCGGCAATCTCGGGGCTGACCCCGAAGTGAAGCAGTTCCAGAATGGCGGGCAGGTCTGCAATCTGAGGGTCGCCACGACCGAGAGCTGGCGGGACAAGGCCACCGGCGAGAAAAAAGAGAGGACCGAGTGGCATGCGGTCGCCATCTTTTCAGAAGGGCTTGTGAAAGTCGCGCAGAGCTACCTGAAGAAGGGCTCAAAAGTCTACCTCGAAGGCAAGCTGCAGACCCGCAAGTGGCAGGACAAGGATGGCAATGACCGCTACACGACCGAGGTCGTGCTGCAGGGCTATGACGCCGCCCTGGTGATGCTCGACGGGCGCAGTGACGGCGCCGGTGCGGGGCCGCGCAGCGGCAGCGAGATGGGCTATGCAGGTGGCAGCGCGAGCCGCAAGATGACCGGGCCGAAGGAAAGTTTCAGCCAGGACCTCGATGACGAGATCCCGTTCTGAGGGCATCGGTATGGCCCTGCTGAGAGGGCTGGCCTCCCTTTGCTTTGCGCTGCTGCTTGCCGGCTATGCGTTTGCTGGAGAGGCGGGCGTGCCTGAGAGCGATCTGCTCGAGCAGGCGCTGCGGGCAGAGGGGGTTGATCCGTCGGTGGCGGCGCTGGTCATCTCCCGGCTCGAGGACGAGAAGACGTGGACGCATGGCGGCGACCGTGTCGGCCGGCGTTTTTCGCCAGCGTCGACTGCCAAGATTCCGCATACGCTATTGGCCGTCGAGGTCGGCGCTGTCGGCGACATGCAGGACGTCTTCGCCTGGGACGGCGAGGTGCGCTTCATCGACAGCTGGAATCAGAACCAGACCCTGGCGCAGGCCTTTCAACGCTCGGCTGTCTGGGTCTATCAGATCGTGGTGGCGCGGATCGGCGCCGAGCGGCTGACTGCTGGCTTTGCTGCCTTCGGTTATGGCAATGGCGACATCGGTGGGCCGGATCAGATCGCGAGTTACTGGCTGGATGCGCCGCTTGCCATTTCCGCGGCTGAGCAGGTTGCCTTTCTTTCCCGCCTTGCCCGGCGCACGCTGCCCCTGTCCGGGCGCACCTACGACCTTGCGCTGCCAGCGATGGTGCTGGCGCGCGGCGACGGGTGGGTGATGTATGGCAAGACGGGCTGGAAGAGCGCTGTGGCTGGCGATGGGTCTGATATCGGCTGGTTCGTCGGCTGGGTCGAGCAGGCGGCGGGAGCGGCGCCGGGTACCTATGTGTTCGCCCTGAATCTGGACATGCCGGGCGGTATGGCCGAGGCTGCGAAGCGTCGCGCGGCCGTGGAGCGGGCACTGCTGGCGCTGGGCCTGCTGGGGGCGCAGCCATCGCCTGCATAACCCTTTGGCAACTGTGAAAAAGCGCCGCTCCGGGGTGGTCCGGCGGCGGGCGGACTGCTAAACTCGGAGCTCGAAACATGACGATTCGTGCGCGCCGCGCGCGGGTCCCTGCTCCCGTCGAGAAGGCCTTCCATGAGCGATGATACGACCCCTCCGGACGAACCGGAGCCCCCGGAAAATGGCGGCGAGCGCCCACGTCCGGCCGATGGCGTCGAGCTGATCTCGATCGAGTCGGAGATGAAGTCCTCGTATCTTGACTATGCGATGAGCGTAATCGTCAGCCGGGCGCTGCCGGATGTGCGCGACGGACTGAAACCGGTGCACCGGCGCATCCTCTATGCGATGAACGAGAACGGCAACACGCCGGACAAGCCCTACAAGAAGTCCGCCAACATTGTCGGCTCGGTTATGGGTAATTATCACCCGCACGGCGACAGCGCGATTTATGACGCTCTGGTGCGCATGGCGCAGCCCTTCTCGATGGGCGTGATGCTGGTCGATGGGCAGGGCAATTTCGGCTCGATCGACAATGATCCGGCCGCGGCCATGCGTTACACTGAAAGCCGCATGTCGAAGGAGGCGACCTATCTGCTTGCCGATATCGACAAGGACACGGTCGACTTTCAGCCCAATTATGACGGCTCGCAGAAGGAGCCGGTGGTGCTGCCGGCCCAGTTTCCGAACCTCCTGGTCAATGGCGGTGGCGGCATTGCGGTCGGCATGGCGACGAATATTCCGCCGCACAATCTGGGCGAGGTGATCGACGCGACGCTGGCGATGATCGAGAATCCGGCCATCGCTGAGGATGCGCTTTGCGAAATTGTTCCGGGTCCGGATTTCCCGACCGGTGGCCTGATCATGGGTCTGTCCGGTAGCCGCAAGGCGATGCTGACCGGGCGCGGCAGCGTGATTGTCCGCGCCAGGACGGAAATCGAGAAGGCAAAGAACAATCGCGAGGCGATCATCGTCACGGAAATCCCGTACCAGGTGAACAAGGCGGCGATGATCGCCAGAATCGCCGAGCTTGTCCGGGAAAAGAAGATCGAGGGCATCTCTGACCTTCGCGACGAGTCCGACCGCAATGGTATCCGCGTCGTTATCGAGCTGAGGAAGGATGCCAGCGCGGATGTCGTGCTCAACCAGCTCTACCGGTTCAGCCAGATGCAGAGCTCGTTCTCAGTCAACATGCTGGCGCTGAATGGCGGCCGGCCCGAGCTGATGAACCTTCGCAAGGTGCTTGAATACTTCATCGCATTCCGCGAGGAGGTCGTTGTCCGGCGCACCAAGTTCGATCTCGGCAAGGCGCGCGACCGTGCGCATGTTTTGGTGGGTCTTGCGCTCGCTGTTGCCAACATCGACGAGATCATCCGGATCATCCGCAATTCGCCTGATCCGACCACGGCGCGTGAGCGCCTGCTCGACAAGGCCTGGCCGCAGCAGGATATGGGCCCACTGATCGACCTGATTGCCGACCGGCGCACGCGCCGCGGCCCGGATGATGGCACGATTTACCTCTCGGATGAGCAGGCGCGCGCGATCCTGAATCTGCCGCTGCACCGCCTCACCGGACTTGGCCGTGACGAGATCGGCAACGAGGCACGCACGCTGGCCGATAAGATTGCCGACTATCTGGATATTCTGCGCTCGCGTCCACGTATCCTCGGCATCATCAAGGGCGAACTCAACGAGGTGAAGACCAGGTTCGCCGTGCCGCGCCGCTCCGTGTTCACGCAAGGCGGAACGGACATGGACGATGAGGACCTCATCGAGGTTGAGGACATGGTCGTGACGGTGACGCATGGCGGCTACGTGAAACGCACCCCCCTCGCCGCCTACCGGACGCAGAACCGCGGCGGCAAGGGCCGCTCGGGCATGGCGATGAAAGAAGAGGATTTCGTTGTCCGGGTATTTACCGCTACGACGCACACGGAGATCCTGTTCTTCTCCTCGGCAGGGCTTGTCTATAAGGAGAAGGTCTGGCGCCTTCCGGTCGGAGGGCCGAATGCGCGTGGTAAGGCGCTCGTCAACATCTTCCCCCTGGCGCCGGATGAGCGCATTGAGAGTGTTCTGCCGCTGCCTGAAGATGAGACGGCGGCAGAACACCTTGATGTGATGTTCGCAACACGCAGCGGCCATGTGCGCCGCAACAGGCTCGCCGATTTCGTTCGGGTGAACCGCGCAGGCAAGATCGCCATGAAGCTCGATCCGGGTGACGGGATTGTCTCGGTCCAGGTCTGTTCCGAAAAGGAAGACGTGATGCTGACAACGGCGCTGGGCCAGTGCATCCGGTTTGACGTGAACGAAGTGCGCGTCTTTGCGGGCCGCGATTCGACCGGCGTACGCGGCATCCGCCTTTCCGAGGGCGATGAGGTCATCTCGATGGGTATCCTGCGGCATATGGACGTGACGTCTGAAGAGGCGCGAGCCTATCTGAGGCATGCTGCGGCCATGCGCCGGGCTGCGACGGGCGTTGAGGAGGAAGTCTCCGAGGATGATGACGAGCCTGTGGCTGAGGCGGCGCTGTCTGCCGAACGGATTGCGGCGCTGGGCGCGGCAGAGGAATTCATCTTCACCGTTGCGGATGACGGAATGGGCAAGCGCTCCTCTGCCTATGATTATCGGGTCACGGGGCGTGGCGGCAAAGGCCTCGTAGCCCAGAACATCTGGGGCCGCGACAGGAAAGGCGGGCCGGTTAAGCGTGTCGCACAATCCTTCCCCGTGGGCGAAGGCGACGAGGTGATGCTGGTGACAGATGCGGGCCAGTTGATCCGCACGCCCGTCGACCAGATCCGGATCGCCGGACGCTCGACGGCGGGCGTCTGGGTGCTGCGGACGAATGAAGGGGAACGGGTCGTTTCGGTTGCCCGTCTTGTCGAAGACAGCGAAGCCGCTATGGATAAGCAACAAGGCGGACAGGGCTGAGAGCGCGCTGCCAGACGACTGGACGGTCAAAAGGAGGGCAGGCAGATGCGCCGTATCGGACTTTACCCTGGGACATTCGACCCGCCGACCAATGGCCATATCGACATTTTCGGCCGGGCGATGAAGCTCGTTGACGAGCTGGTTATCGGGGTTGCGGTTAACGAGGCGAAGAAGCCCCTCTTCACGCTTGATGAACGCGTCGCGATGGTGAAGGCCGAGTGCGCAAAGCTGAACGGGCCGGGGCTGGCGGAAATCCGCGTGCTGCCGATGCACGGGCTCCTGATGAAGTTTGCCGAGGCCTGCGGCGCCCAGATTATCCTGCGCGGCCTGCGCGCGGTCCAGGATTTCGAATACGAGTTCCAGATGACCGCGATGAACGAGCAGCTCAACCCCGACATTGAAACCGTCTTCCTGATGGCTGATGTTCGTCATCAGGCGGTTGCCTCGCGTCTGGTCAAAGAGATTGCAAGTCTCGGGGGTAACATAACGCCGTTCGTCACACCGGACGTGAAACGGGCGCTATTGGAGAAGTACGGAAGATGAAGCGTGTTGCGCTCGGACTGATGGCGGGCCTTGCCGGGCTGGCGATGCCTGCCTGCGCAGATGCGTCTGCGGTGGCGGCGGGCTGGGCCCTCGGGGCCGGGACCGAGACGCCGGACGAGGCAAACTGGCGCCCGGTCGATCCGCAGAACCTGCTGGTTCTTGAGACAAGCAAGGGCCGGATTCTGGTCGAGGCCTTTCCGGACGTTGCGCCTAAACACTATGCCCAGTTTTCCGAGGTCATCCGGTCGGGCGACCTCGATGGGACGACCTTCCACCGTGTGATCGACGACTTCATGGCACAGGGCGGCGACGTCTATGCGAAGAAGGGCGAGGATCCGGGCTGGCCGGGCATTCCGGGCGAGTTCACCTTCCGCCGCGATGTGGCCGCGATGCCCCTGGAGGCGGTGATCGGGCCGGAGGATACCGGCAAGATGGGGTACCTGCGCGGCTTCCCGATCCTGTCTCAGCCTTCCTTCTTCGCTGAGATGTCTGCCGACGGACGGGTCTCTTCGTCCATTCCCCACTGCCAGGGCATTCTGTCGACGGCGCGGACCGACAACCCCAACTCGGCTGACACCCAGTTCTTCCTGATGCGGGAGCATTCGCCTCATCTCGACAAGCAGTACACATCCTGGGGCCGGGTCGTGGATGGCCAGACGGTCGTCAAGGCACTAAAGAAGGGCGCGCCGGGCAGCGGTGCGGTGGACGATCCTGATCTTCTGGCCTCGATCAGGATCGCAGCCGACATTCCAGAAACTGTGCGACCGAAAGTCTGGGTACTGAGGACTGATACCGAGGCCTTTGCCGCTGAACTGGCGACCAAGGGCGAGGTTGATGTCTGCTCGTTGCCGGCCATTCCGGCGATCGTGAAGTAGGTACTTCGGCAGGGGCTGCTTCTCCCCCCGGAGAAGAGGGTTGGCACAGATGGACCTGACACCTTTCAGTTTCGACCTGCCCGAGGCGTTGATTGCGCTGCGCCCGGCTGAGCCGCAGGATGCGGCGCGGCTGCTTGTGGTGCACGCCGACGGGCGGCTGGTGGATGCGGGCGTGCGCGACCTGCCGCGATTCCTTGCGCAAGGTGACGTGCTTGTATTCAATGATACGCGCGTTCTGCCGGCGGCGCTGAAAGGTGTACGGCTGGCGCGCGACGGGGTGAGCCGGGATGTTGCGGTGGATGCAAACCTGGTCGAGCGGATCGACCCGGGGCGATGGCTGGCCCTCGCGCGGCCCGGCAGGCGGCTCAAGCAAGGCGATACGATCCTTTTCGCAGACGGATTTTCTGCCGCGATCACCGGGCGGCGCGAAGGCGGCGAGATTGAGTTCACCTTTGACCGCGAAGGCGCCGCTCTCGAAGCGGCGCTTGAGGCGCATGGCGCCATGCCGCTCCCGCCCTACATCGCCCGGCGCCGGCCGGCGGATGCGAGCGACCGGGAAACCTATCAGACGAGGTTTGCCGGCGAGGAGGCCGCGAGTGTCGCAGCGCCAACGGCGGGGCTGCACTTCACGCCGCGCCTGCTTGATGAGATCGACGCGGCCGGGATTGCAAGGGAACTCGTGCGCCTGCATGTCGGACTCGGTACCTTCAAACCGCTTGAGGAGAAGCACCTCCTGGAGAACCGGCTGCATGAGGAATGGCGGCGCCTGACGCCGGAGGTCGCTGCGCGCCTGAACGCGGCGCGGGCAGCGGGCCGGCGCATCGTACCTGTAGGGACGACCGCGATGCGCACGCTGGAAAGCTGCGCCGATGAGCGCGGCACTTTGCATGCTGCGACCGGGCCGACGGACATTTTTCTCAAGCCCGGTGACAGGATCCGGGCCACCGATGCGCTGGTAACCAATTTCCACCTGCCGGAATCGAGCCTGTTCATGCTCGTCTGCACACTGATGGGTACGGACGTGATGCAGGCGGCCTATGCGCATGCGATCCGTGAGCGTTACCGGTTCTATTCTTACGGCGACGCGTGTCTGCTGCTCGCCTAAGCCAGGTTACTTCTTGGCGATACTGCGAACATCGATCCTGTCCATCACGGCAAAACCGATGCCGGATGCCACGAAGGTGAGGTGGATGATCGTATACCAGAGAAGCTGGGTTTCGGTGTACTTAGACAGATCCATGAAGATCTTGAGCAGATGGATACCCGAGATCGCGACAATCGAGGCAATCAGCTTGGTCTTCAGGCCTGAAAAGTCGAGCTTGCCCATCCAGCTTGGCCGGTCCGGGTGATTTGCAGGACCGATCTTCGAGACGAAGCTTTCATAACCTGAGAAAAGGATGATGAGGACCAGGTTTCCGGCGAGCGAGATGTCGACCAGCGTCAGCACGAGCAGGATGGCGTCTTCTTCTTCCATCGATAAGACGGATGGCAGAGTGACGGCCAGTTCCCGGAAAAAGATCAGCAGTAGGATACCGAGCGCGGCGATCAGCCCGAGATAGATTGGTGCCATCAGCCAGCGGCTGGAGAAGATGACCTGCTCGATGATTCGCTCAAGCAGCGGATCCTTGTGCGAGGTGGGATCGGGAGATGTCATTCGGGAAGTTCCTGCCAGATGTGCCACCAATTGAGGCGGCGCCGAGAAATGTCCAGAGGCGAAAGCTCCGTGCCGGGCAGAGGGATCGGCTTTGCCTTACATCCCGTCGCAGCCAAGGGCGCCGCCCGGCGGCGGGCTGATCCAGTCTGCCGGCAAGGCGGCCAGACGGGCGCGAATGGTATCAATATCTGCTGCGGACAGCTCGGCCCGCAGGACGCGTGAGGTTGGGATGGCGGTGTCCCTAATTGCGCGAAAATCCTCAAGAGCCGCCTCACCGCCCCGGATTTCGGCTTTGAAGCACGCGGCCAGCCGTTCGGCCTGCATCAGCTCGGTGACGGACGGATCCGGCAAATGCGCCTTGGCGGCGCTCAAATGACCGGAGGCGGACGCCAGTGCCGTGATGTCCTCCGGATGCCGGCCACGGTAATTATGCCCCAGAAGGCGTTGCGAAGCCCAGGCGTGTCTTCAACGGCCACATGCATCCGGTCATGCGGAAACGGCCCCTTTTTTAGGAAACCGGGTCAATGCCACGGGCCATCGGCCGGCATGATGCAGGGGGCGTCATCCGTCCGGCCCCTGCTAACCCCGATGCGTACGCTCAGCCTGCGGGTCGCAGCTCCGACATCGCCCGGACGGCCTTGGCGGCCGTTATCCGGGCGAGATGGCGGCCCTTCTCGTCGCGCCAGTCAGCTTCGACAAGACCGGTCGTCTTGCCCCGGCTGACGAGACGCCCTTCGATGGTTATCAGCCCGTTGGGTACCGGCCTGAGGATGCGTGTTTGCAGTTCCATCGTCGTGAACCACTCGCCATCATCCAGCGCGCTGGCCATTGTCATCGAGACAATATGGTCCGACAGGCCTGCGACCCAGCCGCCGAAAACCCGGTCGGGCTGGATATCCCGGCTGCCATCATTGGGCCACTCATAGCGCGTGTAGCCATAGGCGACCTCCTTCAGCCATTCGTGCGGCCTGATGCCGAGATTGCGAATGCCGGCCGGCAGGTCCCACTGACCCGAGCGCAGCCGGTCGAAGAAAGCCTGCTGCTGTGCCGAGAGTTCTGTTCGCATCAGGTAACCGTTGCCCCGCCATCAACGACCAGCATCTGGCCGGTCATGTAGCTGCCTGCCTTGGACGCAAGATAGACGGCGGCGCCGGCAATCTCTTCCGGCTCGCCGATGCGCTTCAGCGGGGTGCCGGTAAGGGCGCGTTTCAGGGTGTCCGGATTGTCCCAGAGGGCCTTGGCGAAATCGGTCTTGATCAGGCCGGGCGCGATACAGTTAACCCGGATATTGTCCGCGCCGAACTCGGCGGCAAGGTTGCGGGCGAGCTGGAAGTCTGCCGCTTTGGAGATGTTGTAGGCGCCGATGACGGGTGAGGCGCGCAGGCCGCCGATCGACGAGACGATGATCACAGCGCCATCTTTGCGCTCGCGCATCTGAGGGGCACACATCTGGATCAGCCAGTGATTCGAGATGATGTTGTTCTGCAGGATCTTGGTGAAGGCCTCATCCGAGATGCCTCCCATCGGGCCGTAATAGGGGTTTGAGGCCGCGTTGCACACGACGATGTCGATCTTGCCGAAGGACTTGTTGGTCTCGTCGACCATCGCCTGCAGGTCCTCTTTCGAGGAGATATTGGCGGGGATGGCGATGGCGGTTGCGTCGCCGTGCTTCTTGTTGATGGCGTCGGCCACTTCCTGGCAGGGCCCGGGCTTGCGCGAGGAGATCACCACGCGGGCGCCCTGGTCGGCCATGGCCTCGGCGATGGCCCGGCCGATGCCGCGCGAAGAGCCGGTAATGATTGCGGATTTTCCGGTCAGGTCGAACAGGCTCATGAGGATCCTCCTTGGTTTATCGGGTCTGCCTGCCCAGACCCTAGGAGAGGCGCGGGCGGGCGGCTAGGGGTGCCGTTAGGGGAATGCGTCTGCCCCGCGCATCAGGCGCAGTGGACCGTTTGCGCGCGGCAATCTTTACCCCGCCGAGGGTCCGCAACTTTGTTATCGCCAGGGGCGCGTCGGATTGTTCGACCGGCCTGGCTGCACGCCGGGCGTATCGCCAGCCAATCCTCGCCTGCGCCGCCGGATAGCCACCAGGCCGCCCGGCCTGGGCGAGCGCCCGGGCGGCGATGCGTCCAGGTCCGGTTGTCCTTAACTTTCGCCTTCAAGGCAGCTGCGTCCCAGACCGCGCCTCTCAATGGACAGCCATTCCCAGCCCCATGAAGCGTTCGACCGGATTGTGATCGGTAAACCCGATCCGACTGATTTCGGGCAGCCGCCAGCTGCCAAGACGCGGCAGTCCTGTCTAGAGACCCCAGGCGTCGGCCAGGATGTTTGCGAGTGTTTCAGTCCGCCGACGGACGATTTCGGGCGTCCAGGCGTCCTGGTGCATGAGATCGCGCGTCAGGGTGAACTCTTCGCCGCCGCCGCCATTGAAGTAGATTTCCTTCTTGGCGCGATAGTCCAGCCGGTCGGCCTTCTGGTTCACCTTGTTGGTCAGCAGGACGAAGTTCCCGATGGTGTCGCACTGCTCGCGGCGGCGGGCCGCGTCAGGCCAGGTGACCAGCCAGTGGCTGTCCTCGGGGATCGTGCGCGGCAGGACGTGTTCGACGGTCGCATCTGATTCCGGCGGGACGGTGCGCCCGCCGGCCAGCGCGGCGTTCAGCCGCAGGGCGATGGCGCGGCGCTGACCAAAAGTCGCGAACCGGCCGATCAGCCGCTCACGCACTTTCCTGCCCTCTTCGCGGGAGATCGAGAGCGGGCCCGATTTCGACAACAGAGCCCGGTCATTCCTGACGGCCTCGATGATGCGCGCAAAGCGGCGGCCACGCTGGTCGCGGTCGTGCACCAGGAGCTGCATGACATAAGCGAGCCGCTCGAGTTGCTGGAAGAATTCCGGCGCCGATGCATCATCAGGCCCACGCTCGGCAAGAAACTGCAGCGCAGGCGCGCGCCAGTTCTGTTGCTCGAGCGCGCGCATCTGGTTCAGGCAGTTTGAGATAACTGCTGAATTCCGGCTTTCCTCGATCTGCGCCGTTTCGATCTGACGATAGGCGCGCACATAGGTTGGCAGGAATTCGTCGAGGAACCTGCGCGCGTCGATTTTGGCCAGCGCCCCCTTCTGGAAGGCCGCGACGATGTCGCCCTTGGTGGTCCGGTCGAAGATGGTGCGGATCTGGCGCAGGAGGTCATCAAAGGCATTGCCTCCAAGCCTCGCTTCATGTTCGGCCCAGCGCTCGGCATAGCGCGCGGCTTCGACCGGCGTAAACCGGGCCCGTTCGAAGAGTTCGGTCTTGATAATGTCGTGTGCGCCGGGTTCCTTGCCGCGAGTATTCAGAACGCGGAATACCTTGAAGCCCTGGTCCTTGCTGTCGACGACGACGCGCACGAGCGCGCAGCCCTTCATGGCAATCTCGCAGAGGGTACGACGCTGCTCTGGCGTCATAGCGCCAAGCTCCCGGTGGAAGGCAGCCGCATTGGTGACCATCCGGGCCTGACCTTCGCTCTCACCCGTCTCGGCATCAAGATCGAGCGTTGCGCCAATCCGCTGGATGGTGTCGCGGAAGAAGGCGCCGTCCTGATAGTTCAGCGAGATCCGCCAGTTGGCGCCTTCACCGAGTATCGGGCGGGCCTCGTCGGCGACCAGGGCGTGGATCTTGCGGGCCTGGTCCTTGTCCTGCTCGAGATCGCGCAGCACACAAAGCAGGATGGTCAGCGTCGTCAGGCGCTGCTGGCCGTCGACGATTTCCAGAACACCGGGCTCTTCGCCCTGCACGAAAACCACCGCGCCGATGAAGTGGGCAATCTGTGCGTCGGCGGCTTCCTGCAGGTCGGCGAGGAGTTCGAGGGCTTCAGGTTCGCCCCAGGAATAGCTGCGCTGGTAAGGGGGCATCCGCAGCTTCTCGCCCGGCGCAAACACGTCGCTTAACGAGCTTTCCTGAGCGCGTACACCGAGTTGCATAACTCTACCCCCTGGATCGACCCTGTCCCTAGCCCTTGCCAAGGGCCTTCACAACGAGACATGAACGCAGTCATAGGCCATTTACGGCAGAGTGTGACAGGAGAGTGACGCCATGCGGCTTGTCAGGTTCGAGCAGGGCGGCAAGGCGGCTCATGGTAAGGTTGAGGGGCGTACGGTCTGGCCGGTTGCGGGCGCGACGCTGGCCGAGGTCCTCGCAGGAAGTGTGTCGGGCCCTGGCATCCCGCTCGCGCAGGTTCGCCTGCTGGCGCCGGTGGCGCGGCCCGGAAAAATTCTTGGTATTGGCGTGAATTACGCGGCGCACGCCGCTGAAAGCGTCAGCTTCGTGAACACGGCGAGGCCCGAGGTCCAGAAGTGGTTCAATAAGCAGGCCACGGCCACCAACGGTCCCTATGACGAGGTGCATCTCCCGAAAGTTTCCCCGCAGCTGGATTATGAAGGCGAGCTGGTTGTGGTGATCGGCAAAGTGGGCCGGCATGTGCCGCGGGCCCGGGCGATGGAGATCGTTGCCGGATACTGCGTTGGCGGAGATTATTCTGTGCGCGACTGGCAGAAGGCGAGCCAGACCATGATCATGGGCAAGGGTTTCGATACCCATGCGGTCTTCGGGCCTGCGATCGTCACGCCCGACGAGGCGGGCGACGTGTCGGCGCGCGAGATCCGGACCTTCGTAAACGGCGAGCTGCGCCAGACCGGCAGACCGTCGCAGATGATCCACGACATCCCCGCCCAGATCGAACACCTCACGGCAGCCTTCACGCTGGAGCCGGGAGATGTCATTTATACGGGCACACCGGCAGGGGTCGGGGCCGGGTTTGATCCGCCGAAGTGGCTGAAGGCCGGCGACACGGTCCGGATCGAAATCGACGGCCTTGGCCATATCGAGAATAAAATTGTGGATGAACCGGGGGCTGTCCGCATTGGCTGACACGCGAACGACGGGGCCCGGCGCCTTGCAGCGCGGGCCCCGCTCTCCCCCGAGATCGCCCCCGCTCCGGCCAAAATGGCCGCGGACCGGCTGCGCTGCTCAGAAGCGCAGAGACTGGCTAACCGGGACAGGACGCCCTGGTCCATGCCGGATCTGCGCTGCCGGCTGAATATCTGGCCGGTCTGTGTCCTTGCGGCAACGGTTTGCGGCTGGGTTGCAGACCGCGGCAAATCAAGCCAATCCCGAGCAATTCGTTAACCAATTCCGCCTTAATTTTAAGATTGATGGCAAATTTCCGGGTGCGGGTCTGATGACGTTTTTCGTGTTCCTCCTTTACCTCGCAGCGGGGGCGGGCGCAGGTTACGGGATCTTCAGCCTGACAAGCGTCGGTCTGCCATTGTCGATCGCCGGCGGGGCAATCACGTCCGCCCTCCTCGGCCAGGTTCATATCCTGGCGCGCGCCGGCGCCGCCTCGAAGAAGCTGGATCAGCGGCTGGAGTCGGTCGAGAAGGCGGTCACGGAGGCGACGCGGTCGGTGAAGGTTGTCGAGGCGCGCACCGAGGTCCTGGAACAGACGGTAAAGATTGAACTTACCGAACGGCGCGACGCGCTCGTCACTGAGATGCAGCATCTGGAGCGTCTGATCGACAAGCTCACCCAGACCTTCCAGCTGCGCCCGCCCGAAAACGCGTCTCCAGGTCACATCTCACCGCGGGAAGATGCCCTTTTACGGGATGTTCGTGATGCCTTGCATCATGGCCGCATCGATCTTCACCTTCAGCCGATCGTATCCCTGCCGCAGCGGCGCGTATCCTTCTATGAAGGCTTCACCCGCCTTCGCCGTGCGGATGGTTCGCTGATCGGTCCTGCAGATTTCCTGGATGCCGCCCGGCGGGCAAACCTTATGGGGATTGTCGATAATTTCCTGCTTTTCCGCTGCGTCCAGATTGTCCGGCGTCTGGCGGAGCGGGATCGGCGCGTCGGGGTGTTCTGCAATATTGCGCCGGCTTCCCTCGAGGATCCGGCGCTCTTCCCCCTCCTGCTGCAGTTTCTGACCGAAAACCGCGACCTGTCAGGGTCGGTAATCCTGGAGCTGGCGGCCGACAAGTTCGACGCCCGCTCGGGCGTGATGCGGTCGAATATGGAAAAACTCGCGCTCCTGGGCTTTCGCTTCTCGATTGATCAGGCCAGCAGCCTGGCCCTTGATCTGGCCCGGCTGCAGGGCGCCGGGGTCCGTTTTGTAAAGGTCAATGCCAGCCATCTGATCGATCAGCTGCGCGACCCGCAGGGGGAGCGGCCGGTCTCGAATATCAATCGCCGGATTGAGGGCGGTGAAGTCAGCGCCGTACTGTCGCGTTATGCCATCACTCTGATCGCCGAGAAGATCGAAGACGAGGCAAGCGTGCTCGAGATCCTCGAATATGAGATACCTTATGGCCAGGGTCATGTCTTCGCCGGGCCGCGTCCGATCAAGACGTCGCTGATGGAAGACACGGCGCCCCCGAAGGAACTAATCGACCGTTTGTCCAGGTATGGCTGACCGTTCCCTGGCTTGATTTTGCCGGAATTCGGGTTGCATGTGGCGTCTCCAGAGCCGGAGTTCCCGCATGCGTCTCGCGATCCTCATCCCCGCCTGTCTGACTGTCCTCAGCGCCTGCGTCATCGCGCCGTCGACGACTGAGCTGGCGGCGCCGCCTGAGCCGGTCCTCACCCGGGTCACCGAGGCGCGCCTTGCCTTCATCGCCATCACCGGAACGCTGCCGGAGGCGGGCAATGACATGCCGCCTGGGCTGCTTGACGGGCTCAGCGACACGCTGCCGGTGCGCCTCGACCTCACCCTCCAGCCGCCTCTGGCGCCGGCCGTCGAGAGCGCCGATGGCAGCTATGGCCCGTTGCCGGACTGCGCCTTCGGCGCACAGCCAGCCAGGGAGATTTCGGTGCCGACCGGGTCGAACCATATGCTCCTCTCGGTCCGCATGGGCACGCCCGAGGATCACCCGGCAAACCTGTTCAGCTGCGAGTACGATCCCGGTCTTCAAACCGACGAAGCCCCGGGCATCTCCTATCGCCTGCGCGGATGTTTCCTGCCGCAGTCGGTGTCGATCCCGACGGCCGTTCTCTGGGTGCTGAATCCCTTGCCGGCGACGGCCTGCGGGATCGGCGATTGACCGGCTGGCCCGGCCAGCTTACGCCCCGCGCGCATGACACAGACCTTGTTTCCCCCGGGCCTTTCGGGCCTTGCCAGCCGTTATGACACGATCCTGTGTGATGTCTGGGGCGTTATCCACAACGGCCGCGCGTCTTTTCCGGAGGCCTGCGAGGCGCTGGTGAGGTTTCGTGCTGAGGGCGGTCAGGTCAGCCTGATCACCAACGCGCCCGTACCGAATGCACAGGTGATCCGGCTGTTCGAGCCGCTGGGTGTGCCGATGGCCGCGTTCGATACCTGCGTTTCGTCGGGGGATGCGACCCGCGCCGAGCTGGCGGCCCGGCCGGACATGACCGTCTGGCGATTGGGCGGTGACGAGGGCTGGGAACACGACCGGTTCCTGTATGAGGGCCTCGGCCATCGCTTCATTGATGATGACCGCGCTGACCTGCTTCTCTGCATTGGTCTGCGCGATCAGGTGAACGACCAGCCGGAGGATTACCGCCGCGAGCTTGCCCGCGCCGTCGCCAAGGGCATCCCGATGCTGTGCGCCAATCCCGACAGGCAGGTGCGGGTCGGCGGCAGGCTGTATTGGTGTGCCGGCGCCCTGGCCGATATCTATGAGGATCTGGGCGGGACGGTGATTTATCCTGGCAAGCCCTATGCGCCGATCTACCAGCTCGCGGTGCAGACGCTGACCCGGCTGAAGGCGAAGCCTGAACGCATCCTTTGCATCGGCGACAGCCCGGCAACCGATGTTCGCGGCGCCCGGCTGCAAGGCTATGACAGCCTCTATGTCGGCACCGGTCTCAGGCAGCACGGGGCTGATTTTCAGGCAGAAGTTACGGATCTCCTCGCCGATTACAGCGAAAACGCCACTTATGCGATGACAGGCCTCAGATGGTGACGCCGCCCGCGGCGGCGTGTAACGGACAGATTATCAAGGATTCAGGAGCCCCAAAGGCATGACGACGTTCACTGGTTTCAAATACGAAGACCTACAGATCGGCCAGTCGCACCAGACCGTGCACACGATCACCGAAAACGATATCCAGCGCTTTGCCGAGGTGTCAGGCGACTTCAACCCGCTGCACATGTCGGACGCGTTTGCGGCCGGTACGATCTTCGGCAAGCGGATCGCCCATGGCGCGCTGACCGCAAGCTATATTTCCGGAATCCTCGGCAACAATCTGCCAGGTCCGGGCGCGATCTTCGTGGGCCTGTCCATGCGTTTCAAGCGCCCCGTGCATATTGGGGATGTGGTGACTGTGCGGGCCGAAGTGGCCGAGAAGCAGGACCGGGGGAACCGGGTGACGCTGAAAGTCGAGTGCCTCGTTGAGGGGAAACGCGTGATTACGGGCGAAGCCGAAGTGGTGGCCCCGAGCCGAGGAGCCTGATGGCTGTCTTTGCGGACTATCGCGGATTACCCGAAAGCGCCCGCGGTGCCTCTATTGCGCTTGGCAATTTTGACGGGCTGCATGCGGGCCACCGCGCCGTGATGGAGGCGGCGCGCCTGGCTGGCCAGGGCCGCTTTGCCGTGGCCACGTTCGAGCCGCCGCCGCGCGCCTACTTCCGGCCAGGGGACCCACCCTTCCGGATCTTCCGCCCCGAAAGGCGTAATGCGGCGATCCTCGCGGCCGGCGCCGGCATGGTTTTCGAGCTGCCCTTTAATGGCGAGATGGCGGCGATGACGGATGAAGCCTTTGTACGCAACGTCCTCGTGGACGGGCTGGGCGCCCGGCATGTCTCGGTCGGGTTCGACTTCCGCTTCGGGCGCGGCCGGATGGGCCATGCCCAGCGCCTCTCCAGTCTTGGCCGGGCGCTTGGTTTCGGTGTCACCATCGTCGAGGAAGTCGAAGGCCGCGGCGCAAAAGCCTCCTCAACCGCCATCCGGCAGGCCCTGGTCGCCGGTGAACCGGAACTGGCGGCCACGATGCTGGGGGGGGCCTGGACGGCCGACGGCGTTGTGGAGCCGGGCGAACGCAATGGGCGCAAGCTCGGCTTTCCGACAGCGAATTTTCAGCTCGGCGAACTGGTCCACCCCAAGCACGGCGTGTACGCTGTCCTTGCCCGGATCGAGGGGGAGGCCAGCTGGCGCGCCGGCGTTGCCAATTTCGGCCGCACGCCAACGACCGGACTGCGCGATCCGCTGCTGGAAACCCACATCTTCGATTTCACCGGCGACATTTACGGCAAGCGCCTGGAGGTGCAGCTGGTGGCCTATCTTCGCCCGGAGAAGAAATTCGCCAGCCTCGAGCTGATGGTCGAACAGATGCATGCGGATGCTGCCGAGGCGCGCGCAATCCTGTCAACGCCCGGCTGAATCCCCGTTTATAAGCAGTTTGATCGCTTCACCCCCCTTCACAGGGGGGCGGAACAGGAAGATGCTGGCGGCCTGGAAATCCTGCAGGAAGGAAAGTGTATGCGCCCCACTCTGACATCATTAGCCCTGATTGCGGCTCTGGCCCTGCCTGCCTGGGCCGATGACGATCAGCTCGTACGATCCGTGAGCCTGCAGCAGTTGGAATCCCTTGTCGTGGAGGAGGGCTACACGATTAACAGCACCGGCGAGGAGGGCGAGGTTTCGCTCCGCGCGACCGATCCAGACACCGGCCTGATTTTTAACATCCTCGGAACCGCTTGCGAAACTGACTTTTCGGATGGCTGCCTCGGGATCAACATGCAGGTCAGATATGATGCAGATGGCGCGGAGACCCTGGAGCGCATCAATGAAGCCAACCTGATGTGGGCGGCCACATCCGCCTGGTACTCTGCCTACGGCGTCGACGGGGAATCGCCGACCGTCGGGATCTCGCGCTATGTCATCCTCGATGGCGGCATGACGATCGGCAATATCAAGGACAATCTGGTCAACCTGCTAGCCATCGCCCCGCAGGTCGCTGATTATGTCTGGCAAGCCGGCGAGTATGCCCCCATGGACGTCGACGACGAACTGTATGACGACTATAACGCCGGCGACTGGTAGCCAGCCGGACGCCGAAAGGGGTGACAGGTCCCGTCCGGCCGTGATAACCGCTGCGTCCATGAGGCACTTGGCGGCAAAACCGGCAATTCGAATTAGCGGCCCGGCCGCCGGCTGAACGCTTTCTTCAGCCGTGGCCGGGTAATTCCGTTTGGCCCGAGGCCGCCCGCCCATTCCCGTGACCGCTGACGAAGACCTGACCCAAGATGACCGACACTGCTGCGACTGAACGCGACTACCGCGACACGCTGTTCCTGCCGAAAACCGAGTTCCCGATGCGCGCCGGCCTGCCCAAGGCCGAGCCCGAATGGATCAAGCGCTGGGACGCGATGGGCCTCTATGCCAAGCTCCGCGAAACTGCCAAGGGATGCCCGCCCTTCATCCTGCATGACGGCCCGCCCTACGCCAACGGCCACATCCACCTCGGCACCGCGCTCAACAAGATCATCAAGGACATCATCGTCCGCTCGCACCAGATGCAGGGCTTTGACGCCTCCTATCTGCCGGGATGGGACTGCCACGGCCTGCCGATCGAATGGAAGGTGGAGGAGGAGTTCCGCTCCAAGAACCGCCCGAAGGACAGCGTGCCGGCAGACGAATTCCGCGCTGCCTGCCGCGCTTATGCCGAGCACTGGGTGAACGTGCAGGGCAAGGAGTTCCGCAGCCTCGGCATTGAGGGCGAATGGGACAATCCGTATCTCACCATGTCCTTCGAGAGCGAGGCGATGATCGTCTCCGAATTCCTCGACATGGCGATGAAGGGCGGCCTCGTGCGCGGGGCCAAGCCCATCATGTGGAGCCCGGTGGAACGCACGGCGCTGGCCGAGGCCGAGGTGGAGTACCACGACCGCAAGGTGCCGGTGGTGTGGGTGAGATTTCCGGTTGAGGGCGCTGACCATCATGTCGTCATCTGGACCACAACACCTTGGACAATTCCGGCCAACCAGGCCGTGAGTTTCAATCCGCAGGTCGCCTATGGCCTCTACGAAGTCACCGAGGTGATGACCGAAGCCGAACTGGGCTTCGCGCCCTATGTGAAGGCGGGCGACAAGGTCGTGCTGGCTGACAAGCTCGCAGAGGACGCGCTGACTTCAGCGAAGGCCAAAGCGTTCCGGCGTGTCGGTGATGCGAACCCCGAAGGCTGGACACTTAAGCACCCCCTGCACGCGCTCTCGCCCTTCTTTAAGCACTCCGTTCCCATGCTTGCCGGCGACCACGTAACCGACGACGCCGGCACCGGCTTCGTGCACACCGCGCCCGCGCATGGTGAGGATGACTTCGAGGTGTGGGTCGCCTCCGGCTATACCACGCAGCAGATCCGTCAGATCGTCGATCCTGACGGTCGGTATACGGACGATGTGCCTGTGCCCCTCAAGGGCCTCGACATCATCGTGACCTCCGGCAAGAAGCGTGGCGAGGCGGGCAAGGCGAACAACGAAGTCATCCGGCTCCTCGCGGAGAGTGGCAACCTTCTCGCGCGCGGCATCACCACGATCCGCGATGCCCACTCCTGGCGCTCGAAAGCCCCTGTCATCCGCCGCGCCACACCGCAATGGTTCATCGCGATGGACAAGCCGGTGCACAATGGCAAGACGCTGCGCGAACTCGCCCTCAAGGCGATTGCTGAAACCGAATTCTTTCCCGCCACGGGCCGAAACCGTCTCGCCGCAATGGTCGAGAGCCGGCCCGACTGGCTGATCTCGCGCCAGCGCAACTGGGGCGTGCCGATCACGCTTTTCGTCAATGCCAGGGGCGAGCCGCACACGGCGGCGCTTCCCAGGGATCAGGCCGACAAGCTCAACGCCAACATCAAGGCCGCCATCGAGAAGACCGGCGTGGAGGGATGGTTCGCCACCTCTGACGCAGATTTCTTTGCCGGCACGGGCGTCCCAGCCGAAGGCTGGGAAAAGGTCACTGACGTTCTTGATGTCTGGTTTGATTCCGGCACCACCCATGCCTTCGCGCTGCGTAAACGGGGCATCATCGACAATGCGACGGGGCAGGCAGACGTCTACATGGAGGGCTCCGACCAGCATCGCGGCTGGTTCCAGTCATCGCTTCTGGAATCCTGCGCGACGCGTGGCATGGCGCCCTACAAGCAGGTCGTCACCCACGGCATGGTCGTCGATGCCGACGGCAAGAAGATGTCGAAATCGATTGGCAACACGATCGAGCCGGACGAGTTCCAGAAACAGCACGGGATCGAAATCCTCCGCCTCTGGACGGCCTCGGCCGACTATTGGGACGATACGCGCATCTCCGACGAGATCATCAAGGGCACTATCGAAACCTACCGCAAGCTGCGCAATACACTGCGCTACCTGCTCGGTGCGCTGGACGGCTATACACCAGCAGAAGCCGTCCAGGCGAAAGACATGCCCGGCCTCGAGAAGTTCATCCTGCACCGCCTCGCGGAACTTGATGGCGAAGTCCGCGCTGCGTTCAAGGTGTTCGACTTCAAGCGCGTGATGACGGCCATCGTCAATTTTGTGAACGTCGAACTCTCGGCGGTCTACTTCGACATCCGCAAGGACGCGCTCTATTGTGATCCGTCTTTCGCCACCGTTAAGGCCTGGGACGCCGAAACCTCCGCCTACGGAGACCGCCGCCGCGCCGTGCGCACGGTGATGGCGGCGGTCTTGGAGCGCCTGCTTTGCTGGCTTGCCCCGGTGATGCCATTCACAACGGATGAAGCCTTTGGTGAGAGCCATCTGAAGGCGGCGGCGGAATCGGTCCACCTGCTGGTGTTCCCGAAAACGCCGGCGACCTGGCGCGACGCCGCGCTTGCCCAGCGCTGGGAGAAGATCTTCAAGGTCCGGCGCGTCGTGACCGGCGCCCTCGAAGTCGAACGCCGCGAGAAACGCATCGGTGCCTCGCTGGAGGCGGCACCGGAAGTCTTCATCAGCGACACGGCGCTGATTGAGGCCTTCGCAGGTGAGGATGCGGCCGACCTGTTCATCACCTCCGGCGCCGCTCTGGTGCACGCCGCCTCCGGTCCGGCAGGCGCCTTCGCGCTTGACGATTCGCCGGGCATCTGGATCGTGCCGAAACCGGCGCCCGGGGTGAAATGCCGCCGCAGCTGGAAATACTTCGACCCGGCAACTGCGCTGGCCGGGTTCCCGGACATCACGCCCCGCGATGCGCTGGCGGTAAAGGCCTGGGACAAGGTTGCAGGTTGACGCCTCCGAGCCCCTTCTCCCTCGGGAGAGGGGCGAGGACCTGCACACAAAAGCTTGATCCCCCCGGCCCGGTCTGCAATCTCAGGGGCATGAAACCCAAGTCAGTCTCAGCCTGGCCCTTCCTTGTGGTGCCTGTCATTCTGCTGCTCGATCAGTGGACCAAGTGGCTTGTGCTCGCCGAGCCCCGCTTCAATGCGCTTGGCTGCCTGGACCGGATGCAGCCTTGCGGCCGGATTGTCCTGCCGGGACCGCTGGATCTGACGATGTTGTGGAACCGGGGCATGAGTTACGGCCTGTTCCAGGCGGAAGGGATTGGCCGCTGGATCCTCGCTGCGATCATGCTGGCGATCGCGATCGGCTTCCTGGTCTGGCTTTTCCGGGCCGAGGGGCGCTGGTTGAAACTGGCGCTCGCACTTGTCATCGGGGGGGCTTTCGGCAACCTGATCGACCGGGTCCGCTTCGGTGCGGTGGTCGATTTCATTGATGCCAACGGGCTTTACTTCCCCTGGGTGTTCAATGTCGCCGATGCCGCTATCAGTGTTGGTGCCGTGCTCCTCTTTGTCGACCAGTTCTTACTTTCGCGCCCCAAACAGGCTACCAGCTCGTAAACTAGGTCAGATCGACCTGAATAGATGGAACGCTCCGCCCATGAAGAAGTCCCTCCTGACCCTCGCCGCCGGCGCCGCCCTCGCCGCCACCACGGCCTGTTCGTCGACCGGCAATGGCGGCGGTTCAGCGCCGAATGAGTTTCGCGTCGTCACCAAGGCGCCGCTGAGCGTCCCGCCGGAATACAGCCTGCGCCCGCCGCCGGCCGGAACGACGCTGCCGGCAGAAGTGGAAGCGGCAAACACGAGCGTTACAACAGCCTTCGGCGCGGGCTTGGGAAAGGATGCCAGCGCCTCTGAAAGGGCGCTGGTGGCCGCAGCAGGTGCTAATGCCGCCAACCCCGCCGTCCGCGCCCAGATCGATTATGAGGAAACCAAATCGATCCGCAAATCCCAGACGGTTGCAGATCGCATCCTGTTCTGGCGCAAGGACAAGCCGGAAGACGCTGCATCTGCTGCCTCGGACAATGCCACCGGGGACCAGCCTGTGGTTATCGAGCGCGCCAGTGGCGCGCCCCGTATTCGCCTGCCGGGCACCTGATTTCTGAACGACCCGGTCCAATACAAGCGGAGGACACCCATGAAACGGCCCCTCGCCGCCGGGCTCTTTGCCCTGCTTGCTTTCAGCGCCTTTGCCGAGGAGCCCGGATGGGCGCCCGCCACGGCGAGGCTTGCGAACGGCATGGACGTCGTCGTCCTGCCGGACCATCGTGCGCCGGTGGTCACACACATGGTCTGGTACAGGGTGGGCGCGGCTGATGAGGCGCCCGGCAAGTCCGGCATCGCTCACCTGTTCGAACATGTGATGTTCAAACAGACCCGGAATATCGGCCCGGAAGAATTCACCGCCATCGTCCAGCGCTCGGGCGGGCAGCTCAACGCGTTCACCAGCTGGGACTACACGGCCTATTTCGAGCGGGTCGAAAAATCCCAGCTTGGCAAGATGATGGAGCTTGAGGCCGAGCGGATGGTCAACCTGATCATCAATGATGATCCGAGCGGCCCTTTCATCTCCGAGCGCGACGTCGTCAAGGAAGAGCGCCGCCAGCGCATCGACAACAATCCCGGGGTCATCCTCCAGGAAAAAGTGCTGTCTGCCCTCTGGAAGGGCCACCCTTACGAGATCACGGTCATCGGAAACATGGATGAAGTGGCCGCCCTCACACCCCAGGACGGGCTGGACTTCTACAAGCAGTATTACAGCCCGGAGAACGCCATCCTCGTGGTCGCTGGCGATGTCACGATGGCGGATGTTCTGCCGCTCGCCGAGGCTCATTACGGCGCTATCGCCCCGACCGGCACGCTGGTCGGCGAACGCAAGTGGCAGCCCGTGGCCCCGATCGCGGAAACGCAGCTGATCACCCATTCGGACCCCAAAGTGCGACAGCCTTCGTGGAGCCGGTATTACCTTGGCTACTCCCAACGCCGGCAGCCGGAAGGGGCCCTCGCGCTGAACGTTGGCATGCAGATCCTCGGCGGCGGAATGACTAGCCGCCTCTATCAATCCCTCGTCGAGCGCCAGCAGCTGGCTGTGTCGGCCAATGCCTTCGCCTGGACGTCGCTGCACGATGAAGGTCCCGCCGTCCTCTCGGCCAGCCCTGCACCCGGCGTGAGCCTTGAAGCCCTCGAGACGTCCATGATGGCGGAAGTCGAGAAAGTCCTCGCCGAGGGCTTCACGGAAGAAGAAGTCCGCCGCGCCCGCAACAAGCTGGCCGCAGACGCCATCTATGCGCGCGACAGCCAGGCCGGCATGGCCAACCTGTTTGGCGCCTGGCTGGCTATAGGAGGCACGGTTGAGGAGTTGATCAGCTATCCCGACGATGTCCGCGCCGTCACGCCTGAAGCGGCCATCGCGGCCCTGCGCGACGTGTTCGGCCCAGGTAAGAACTATATCGAAGCCCACCTCCTGAGCGCCGAAGGAGATCTCTGAGATGCACCTGATCCGTCTTCTCTCCGGTGCTGCTGTTTTGGCAGTCATCGCAGCCTGCACCACGGCCGTCGAAACGCCTGCACCCGCCGCTGAAACGCTTGCCGCCCGGCCTGCACTGGCGGTGACCGTCCACAAAGGCGAGTTCGCCGAAATCCAGCAATTCGTAACGCCGGGCGGTGTCTCCGTCTGGCTCGTCTCGGAGCCCTCCATCCCGATCCTCGCCGTGCAGATGGCGTGGAAAGGCGGATCGGCTTCGGATCCGGCTGGCCATGAAGGTCTCGGACGCGCCGTTGCCTATCTCATGAACGAAGGCGCGGGTGACCGCGATTCCCTTGCCTTCCAGACAGCGATGGACGATCTCAATATGAGCTTCGGCTGCACGGTCGTTGCGGAATGGACCAGCTGTGCCCTTTCGGCCCTGACCGAAAATGCGGTCGAGGCGGCCGATCTGGTTGCAACCGCCTTTGCTGAGCCACGCTTCGATGCCGGTCCGTTCGAGCGTTTCCGGCGCGAAGAAGAGGTTGGTCTGAAGACACGGGAGACAACGGCAAGCTATCTCGCCTGGCGCGCCACCGCGCAGGCGCTCTACCCCGAGCATCCCTTTGCACGTGAGATAACCGCCGAAAGCCTTGCCGCCCTGACCCCGGAAAAGGCGCGCGACCATATGCGCACACTGATGACGCGGGACCGCCTGATTGTCACGGCCGTCGGCGCCGTCTCGCCCGAAGAACTTGCGCCGCTGATCGACGGGATCGCCGCCGGGCTCACAGACACGGGCAGGGTTGAGGCGGTTACGCCCGTTATGCTGCCAGAAGCGGCAGTCAGCGCAAAGCCGGTTGTCGTAAACCTGCCGCAGCCGCAAAGCCTCGTGCGCTTCATCGGCCCGGGCATCGCGCGCAGTCATCCGGATTTCTTCCCGGCCTTTGTCCTGAACTATACGTTTGGAGGCGGCGGCTTTGAGAGCCGCCTGATGAAAACCCTCCGCGTCGAAAAGGGCCTCACTTACGGTGTCTCGACCGCCCTTGATCCCAACCCCTCCTTCCTCAGCTGGAGCGGCGGAGGCCAGACCAAGAATGAGAGCGTCGGGGATTTCATCGCCGGCCTTAAGGCAGAGATGACCCGCCTTATCGACGCCGGCGTCACGCAGCAGGAGTTATCGGATGCGAAAGCCTATCTGATCGGCTCGTATCCGTTAGGCTTTGACTCAAACGCAAAGATCGCCGGTCAGATGATGACCGTGCGCCAGGATGATCTGGGTGTCGATTATTTCGATCGCCGCAATGCCCTGATTGGCGCGGTCACGCTCGATGATGTCAACCGCGTCGCCGGTGCTTATCTGGATCCGGCGCGCTTCAATTTCATCATTGTCGGAGAACCTCAAGGGCTCAAATGATCAGTCTGCTGATCGTCTTGGCGTCGCGAGTCCCGGCGCTGAGATGCTGCTCGCATGATCGCGGCGGAAGATATAAAGCTCGGCCGGGCGTCCACCGGTGCCGGTTTCCATCTGTCCGGTGCCGGCCACCAGGTCTGCCTTGTCCAGCGCGCGCCGGAAGTTCTGTGTGTGCAGTTGCAATCCCAGGATCCCTTCAACTGATCTCTGCAGGGCGGACAGTGTGAACCGGTCCGGCATGAGCTCGAATATCACGGGGCGGTACTTGATCTTCCCGCGCAACCGCGTGAGCCCCGTGGCTAGGATGCGGCGGTGGTCGGAGGCCATCGAGGCGCCCAGCCTCAAAGACGGCTCCGGCAGGCCCGCATCGCGGGCACACTCGGTCACGAGCCCGGCTTCGTAGAGCAACTCATAACGTTCCAGCACGCGGTCTTCGATCCAGCGTGCGCCGTCAAGGCCAAAGGCGATCCGCGCGCGTTCAAGTCGCCGCTCATGGCCTGCTGACCAGGTTTTCAGGCGCGGGCCGATTTCAGCTTCAATGATCGCTGGCCGGCGCAGGCGATGATCTTCCCAGGGAAAGAAATGGTACCAGTCGAGCCAGCGTGCTTCGAATGAGGCGCCAGCCGGTAAGGCTTCCGGGGTCAGGGCCAGATAGCCGATGGAAATGACCCGCGATTTCGGCGCTGCGCCGCTAAGGCTTGCATCGGGTGCCTCGCGGTCCTTGTCGCCGAAGGTGTAGAGCTGCTCGACATAGCCGATCTCGAAGCCTGTCTGCTCGCGCACCCAGCCGCGCAGCGAGAGGTCAAATGTGCGGTGATGCAGCGGATCGAACGCACCAAAGGGCAGGGCGTCTTCGCCTGCGGGCCGACGTGTGACCAGCACCTTAGGTTCGCCATCCTCGAGGGCGACCATCACGGCCGACAGGCCGATCCGCAGAAGGGGCACGGTCATGACCGCGCCTCGGTATCTGCGATCACCGACTGGATCTCGCCATAACGTTTGAGGAAGGCCGCCTGGGCCTGAACGGGTGGAAGGGGGGTGAGTGTCAGCTGCAGGTTTTCGGGCGGTGCACCGAAGAAACCATCGGCCTCGGCCTCGCTGAACCCCGCCAGCTGCACGGCCTCGAACCAGGCGCAGATATTGTCTGCCTTCTTGATCACTTTCTTCAGCGGCGCCGGCGTAATCGCTTTCAGCCCGAACCGCAGGTGTATGGTCTCCTGAAGCCGCGCCTCGACGCCCTTATAGCTTTCGCCAAGCAGGGCCTTGAACGGGGAGATCATATCCCCGATGACGTATTCGGGGCTGTCATGCAGCAGTGCGGTAAGCCAGGCCTCGGGGCCGAGACCGGGGTCCAGTCTTCGCGTGATCTGTTCCACAAGCACCGAATGCTCGGCGACCGAGAAGGCGTGAGCGCCGCGCGTCTGGCCGTTCCAGCGCGCCACCCGGGCGAGGCCATGGCCGATGTCCTCAATCTCGATATCCATCGGCGAGGGATGCGCCAGGTCCAGCCGGCGACCCGACAGCATCCGCTGCCAGACGCGGGGCGGCTTAACAGATCGCTTCACTTGGGGCCTCCATCGCCGGTTTCTTAAGTGATTGGTAGCACGGGTAAACAAACTACGGCGATACGGTTACAAACTCGTCCTATGGGAGACACCATTCCCCAATGCGTCATTAAGGCGTTTCGCCCATACCGTAGCGACCAGAAACGAGAGAGCCAGGCGCCGGATGATTGATACCTTTTTTGACTTTTTCACCGGCCAGGCCTTCGCGATGCTGATGCTCGCCTGTGGCACGTTCGTCGTTGTCGTCGAGGCTGTCCGAGCCAGCCGCCGCGCCCTGTGGGGCGACCTGTTCACCGAAGACTTTGACGAATAGGCCGGTCTGTCAGTCACGTCGGCCGTCAAGTCTGGTCGTATACGCCCCTCAGCCAGCCCGTTGCACGAACACCGTTCCCGCCGAATAGCCTGCCCCGAATGAGCAGATCAGTCCGCGCTCGCCCGGCCTGAAGTCGGCTGAATGCTTGTGGAAGGCGATGATCGATCCGGCTGAGGATGTATTCGCATAGGTGTCGAGGACGGTCGGGCTGTCCTCTTCGGACGCCTCGCGCCCGAGAACCTTGGCCGAGATCAGCCGGTTCATGTTGGCATTCGCCTGGTGCAGCCACATCCGGCGCAGATGGCCGGCCTCAAGGCCCAGTTCACGCATGTGCTCGCTAATCATCTCGGCCACCATCGGCACGACTTCCCGGAACACCTTGCGCCCTTCCTGAACGAACAGCTTGTCCGGCCCGCCCACGCCTTCCGGGGCGGCGCGGTTGAGGAAGCCGAAATTGTTTCGGATATTGTTTGAGAACTGAGTTTTCAGCTTTGTACCCAGAATCTCCCAATGCGCCTTCGGAGCGATGGCAACATCCTCGATCAGAACGGCTGTGGCGACATCGCCGAAGATGAAATGGCTATCGCGGTCGGTGAAATTCAAATGGCCGGAGCAGATTTCCGGATTCACCATCAGCACCGATCTGGCATGCCCCGCGCGCACCAGGTCGGCTGCCATCTGGATGCCGAAGGTGGCCGATGAACAGGCGACGTTCATGTCGAAGGCAAAGCCTTCGATGCCAAGCGCCTGCTGCACTTCGATGGCCATCGCCGGATAGGCGCGCTGCATGTTCGAGGCTGCGCAGATCACCGCGCCGATATCTTCCGGCCGGCGGCCTGCGCCCGCCATTGCCTCGCGTGCGGCCAGAACGGCCATTTCGGCAAGGATCGAGATCTGTTCGTTTGGCCGTTCGGCGATCCGGGGCGCCATGATAGCCGGATCGATCACGCCGCTCTTGTTCACGACGAAGCGGGACTTGATGCCGGACGCCTTTTCGATGAACTCCACCGATGACATCGGCTTGGCGTCTGCGAGGCCGGACTTGATCTGCAGCTCGTTCTCGCGGTTCCAGTTTTCGGCCCAGGCGTTGTAGCTCTCGACCAGCTCCTGGTTCGAGATCGCGTGCGGCGGTGTGTAGAGGCCAGTGGCCGAAATCACGGGGGTTCTCAAAGCTCTTCTCCGTTGGCAACCGGCCACACCCGCAGGGAGACCGGCCCGGTCTGGAATGACCGGTCTGTGCATTCCCTCTAGCCTGTGTTCCGCCGGCGGCCAAGAAGCCGAAGGCGGGCGCAATCACCGTGCCGAGTGCGGCAGGCCGTACACGGCCGTCTGGGTTTCGCGTGCTTCGCGGGGCCTGGCCTGGGCAAGCTGGTTTTCGTCCAGAGCCCGTCCGGCATCGGCATACGCGCTCATGCCGCCGCTCCTGCATGCCTTGCGCCTGCCCGGATCGGCAATCCTCTCGCCTCCGGCCAGGATTTCGGCGCGACCTTGTCCTGGCGGATCTGACAGGCGCCCGGGCTCAGAAGCGCCGCCAGGGGGCCGGCAGCGCCATGCCGCAACGTCATCTGGGCGGCTTGCGCTTGCTTTCGCGCTTCACGGCGGTGGCGACGTCTGCGACCACGTTCTTCATGCAAGCGTCGCGCTCAGCAATGGTCGGCCGGGCTTCGCAGGCCTCGACCGGATTGGCGTATTGTGTTGCCGGCGCGCTCGTTGCGCAGGCTGCCAGCATGCCTGCCAGAGCCACTGCAGCCACACCCATCACTTTCTTCATGCCGAGTTCCTCACCTGCCTGTGCCGGGGGCAGCTTACCTCATGGTCATTGACCATGCCAACTGCCTGCGCCCAGGCATAAACGATTGTCGGTCCGACAAATTTGAAACCCCGCCTCTTGAGGTCCTTCGACATTGCCTCAGACCAGGGCGTGAAAGTCGGCGCTTCGCGAAAATCATTCCACTTCCCGTTGACAGGCTTGCCGCCCACCCAACTCCAGCAATACCGGGCAAAATCTTCGCCTGCGTCCATCATGGCGAGGTAGGCCTGCGCATTGCCGATCACGGCCTCGATCTTCCTGGGACTGCGGATGATGCCGGGATTTTCCATCGCCTTCGCTGCCCGCTGCGGCGTCCATCGGGCCAGGCGCTCGGGATCAAACCGATCAAACTCCTCGCGGATCGAGGCGCGCTTACGAAGGATCGTGATCCAGCTTAGCCCGGCCTGCATGCCGTCCAGCTGCAGCTTCTCCCAAAGGGCGCGCGACCCGTGCTCGGGCATGCCCCATTCGGTGTCGTGATAGTCGCGGTACAGCTTGTCAGTGACAGGTGCCCAGCCGCAGGGATAGACCTCACTCATCGGTGCCCGCCTCTGTCAGGGCCTTGACTTCCGCCATCAGCCAGGGCGCGCCTTCGATTTCTGCCGTCGCCCCATTCACGGTTACCGTCGCCCCGGCCTGGGCCGATTTCGCGAACCGGTCCGTGCGGATCAGAGCGAGCCCTTCGCTGCCAGCCGCGCTCGTCACCGTGCCGATCAGGCTCTCGCCCGCGCGCACTTCGGCGCCGGCCACCAGAGCCGTCCCGTGCACCCGGATCGTCCGCTTGCGGATAAGCGCCTTGCGCTTCATCCGGCTTGCTACTTCCTGGCCGACAAAACAGCCTTTCCTGTAATCAACCCCGTTCATCAGATCCATGTTGATATCGGTCGGAAAAACCTCCCCCGCGCGGTAGTCTCGCCCCCATTCCGGCACGCCGGCACGGATCGCCAGCACGTCCCAATCGGGCAGGGGACCGGCCGCATCGCGCTGCGGCGCAATCGCGCGTCGCGGCAGGTTGCCAGATCGCGGATCCGGCGCGCCGTCCGTGCTGACGGCTGAGACGAGCTCATTGCAAAGCGCCATCTCGACCGCCGAGCGCAGCCGGAACATCTTCAGCCGCTTGAGCAGATCCTCGGCGGCCTCCCGGTGCACATCGATCAGCACGCCGTCCGGTCTTCGATGCGCAATAAAGTCGGCAATCACTTTGCCCTGCGGCGTCAGCAGAGCCCCGTAGCGTGCCTCCCGGTCCGCCCAATCGGCGACCTTGTTGGTCACCGTGCGTTCAAGCAGGGCAAGCGTGTCGGGGCCGGTGAGGTTCAAAATCGCGCGGTCAGGCAGAGAGAGCATGGAGACAGTCTAGGGCTTCATCCGCCCGCCGTCATCAGCTGTCTGCGCCCGGTATCGCCGCGTTGACAGCCGTTGCCACCGCGCGCGTCAGCAGCGCGCCGGCGATGGCGGGCAGGAGGCCTGGAATCAGGGCGTTTTTTTCCGGTGCGGACAGCATGGCCGGGCCCGCCGCCGGAGACACCGCCGGCAAGACCGCAGCGGTGTTGGCAAGGTTACCGCCGCGATCACGCGCGGGCGGGTCGACATGGGGCGCAGGAGCGCAGGTTTGAGCCGGCAGGCCAGGGGCCGGGTGGGCAAAGCGCTTTAGCCGCACGCCCCGCCTCGTTGTCCCGCGGAAAGCCCGCAAGAGATGAGCTTCGGGCCCGCTGTCACGCGTGACTTTTTCCTGCATCGGCTTCATAAAGCGTTCCATGACCCCAACCTTCGATCTCATCCTGCGCGGCGGAACGCTCGTGACCCCTGGCGGGGAAGCGCTCACCGATATCGGTATCACCGGCGAACGCATCGCCCGGATCGGCGATCTGTCTCAGGCCTCGGCTGGCGAAATCTACGGCGCGCGCGGCCTGCACATCCTGCCGGGCGTGATTGACAGTCAGGTACACTTCCGCGAGCCCGGTCTCGAATATAAGGCCGACCTCGAGACAGAGGCGCGCTCGGCGGCGCTGGGCGGCGTGGTGGCGGTGTTCGAGATGCCCAATACCAACCCCTCGACGATCACCCCCGACCTCATGGCCGACAAGCTCGCCCGCGCGGCGGGGCGGATGGATGTCGACCATGCCTTCTATGCCGGCGCGACCCACGACAATACGCACCTGCTCGCCGAAATGGAGCGGATGACCGGCTGCTGCGGCGTCAAGGTCTTTATGGGTGCCTCAACCGGCGACCTGCTAATCAAGGATGATGCCGGCGTCGAAGCCGTCCTGCACGCCATCAAGCGCCGTGCTGCCTTCCATTCCGAAGACGAGTACCGGCTCGAGGAGCGCCGCAAGCTGGCCGTCACCGGCGACTGGAACAGCCATATCATCGTTCGCGATGTTGAGGCGGCCGTCTCCTCCACGCGCCGCCTGCTGAGCCTCGCCCGAAAGACCGGCAAGCGTATCCATGTGCTGCACATCTCTACCGCTGAGGAGATGGAGCTGCTTGTCCACGCCAAGGACATTGCCAGCGTCGAAGTGCTGCCCAATCACCTGACCCTGGCGGCACCTGATTGCTATGACCGGCTGAAGGGCTTTGCCCAGCAGAATCCGCCGGTGCGCGAGGCGCGCCACCGCGAGGCGCTGTGGCGCGCGCTGAATGCCGGTATCGTGGATGTTCTGGCGACGGATCATGCGCCGCACACGATTGAAGAAAAGATGCGGCCCTATCCGGCCTCGCCTTCGGGGATGCCCGGCGTGCAGACGCTGGTACCGGTGATGCTGACGCATGTGAATGATGGCAGGCTCAGCCTGCAGCGCTTCGTCGAGCTGACCAGCGCGGGGCCGCAGCGCGTTTTCGGCCTTGCCGACAAGGGGCGGATCGCAGAAGGCTACCATGCCGACTTTACGGTAGTGGACCTGAAGCACAGGCAGACAATCACCCGGGACTGGTCGAAGTCCAAATGTGGCTGGACACAGTTTGACGGCTTCGAGGCAACCGGTTGGCCGGTCGCGACGATCATCCGCGGCGGCTTCGTGATGCGAGATGGCGAAATCACAAGTAAGGGCCGCGGCAAGCCTGTGCGCTTCAACGAGACCCTCGAGCCTCAGTCTTGAGCGGGACGGCGCAGTCGCGAAAATCTCCTGGCCTGAGGCGCACGCTGGTCTGGCTGTATGAGGGGGTGGGCAAATGGCCCGTCACCTTCCGCTGGGCGGTGCTCGTCTTTGATATTGTCACGATAGGCTATTTCCTCGTTTCGCCTTTTCTTGGCAGGCCGGGCGAGCATTACTGGCTCGACTATGTGATCGGCAGCCTCATCGCGATCGACCTCGCCGCGCGCTTCTATATCACGCCGAACAAGCCGCGCTTCTTCCTGCGGTTCATGAACATTGCCGATGCGGTTGTCGTCGTCTCGATGCTGGCGCCTTTCTTTTCGCAGAACTATGCCTTTCTCAGGATCATCCGGGCTCTGCGGATTGCCCGGGCTTTCAGTATCCTGCGGGATGACAGACCGCTTTCGCGCTATCTGAAACTGCACCGTGTGGTGATCGAGCGGGCCATCAACGTCATCGTCTTCCTCTTTATCATGTCTGCCCTGGTCTATGCCGACCAGGTGAACCGGGTAGGCTCAGACGTGAAGAATTATCTCGATGCGTTCTATTTCACTGTCACCAGCCTCACGACGACCGGCTATGGCGACATCACGCTGGTCGGCTGGACGGGCCGCGTGCTGCCGATCATCATCATGCTCCTCGGTGTAACGCTGTTTTTGCGGCTCCTGCGGGCTCTGATTACGCCGACCGACAAGGCCGACGTCGAGTGCACCCGTTGCGGTCTGATGCGCCACGACCGGGACGCGGTCCACTGCAAGCATTGCGGCCAAGTCGTCTACATTGCGAATGAGGGGTTTGACCCTTAGGGGTGTGGTTTGCCCCCCCTAGGGACTTCGGCAACACGAAAATGTCTTACTCTCTGGGTCAGGCCCTCCGTGACCGTTCGTATGACCATCTCTATGCCCGGCGTGCTCGCCGAAAGGGTCGGGCGCCTGGTTGCCGAGGGCAGGTATGCCGGCCATCGAGACGTCAGCCCGACGGCCTGCGCCTGCCGGAAGCACGCAAGGCAGAGCATAACGCCCGGATCGCAGCGATCCGCGATGACCTGCAGGCGCCCTACAGGGGCGAAACGGTCAGCCTGGAAGAAGGCGGCCGGCTGCTGGCCCGGTTGCTGGCCAGGTGGTGGGCGGGGCGGCAGGCCAGACGCGCGGTCGCCGCGTGGCAGCCCCAAAAGTTCGGGAGCGCTTCGGCGGTCTGTGCGACCTGGAGCGCATCGGGGTACTCCGGATCAGCCCCATCGCCGACCCGGTCCTTGCCGGATGACGGATTGACGACATCCGGGCCGCCAGGCGCACGCTTTCGGATTTTCCCCGCTCGGCCGGGAGCGGCCAGATCCTGGAGACGGCGTCGGGATGCTGACGGTGAGCGCGGATATGGTTGCGCTTGACGCAGTTCAGGAGGACGCCGGAATTGTTCTCATCCTGCGGGCGTATTATGGCGGTGCGGGCTTTGAAGCTCTGGTGCGCGCGGAGAAGGACAACACATGACCACGACCCACATTCCGTTCCGCGAGGTTCCCTATCTTCCGCTGAAGCTGAAGATCGACCGGCGCAGCGATGGCACGATCTATCTCGAGAATGGCCAGCCGCTGAAGCCGTACCCGCCACACATGCTGGCGCCGCTGGTGAAGTGGGCCGGCGAGCGCCCGGATCAGGTCTGGCTGGCCGAGCGCTGGCCGGAAGACCCGTCGCAGCCCGGCTGGCGGCAGTTGACATATGCGGACGGCCTCGCGCAGGTCAGGCGGCTCGCCGCAGCCTTCCTCAGTGAAGGCGCAGGACCTGATGCGCCGGTCATGATCCTGTCCAGGAATTCCATCGACAACGCGCTCCTGATGTATGCGGCCATGTGGGCGGGCAGCCCGTCCGTGCCGGTGACCCCAGCCTATGCGCTGCTCAGCCAGGACCTCGTCCGCCTCAATTATATCGACCAGCTGACCACTCCCAAATTCATCTATGTCGAGGACGGCGCGGAGTATCAGCGCGCATTGCGGGCGATGAACCTGGATGGACGCCTCGTCATCTATTCGCGTAATGCGCCGGACGTCCCCCGCGCTGTTGCCCTCGAGGACTTCGCCAGCCAGGCTGGCCCGGCAGTTGATGCAGCCTATGCGGCGCTGACGCCGCAATCGGTTGCCAAGTACATGCTGACTTCGGGATCGACCGGGGAGCCGAAAGCGGTGATCAACACGCACGGCATGATCGCCGCGAACGCGAAAATGATCCGCTCCGTCTGGGATGAAGACCGCCTTGATGCGATCACCGGCGGGCCCCAGATCATGGTGAATTTCCTGCCATGGAGTCATACTTACGGCGCCAATGCCATCCTGCACAACATGCTGGACTGGGGCGGTACGATGTATATCGACCAGGGCGCGCCAACCCCGCAGCGCCTGCCGGAAATGCTCCGTAACCTGAGGGAAATCCCGACCACCCAGCATACGACCGTACCGCAGGCCTGGGCCGCTCTGGCCACGGCTCTGGAGCAGGACAGCGGGCTCGCCGAGATCTTCTTCTCGCGCCTGATCTCCATGGCATATGGCGGTGCCGCGATGGGGCAGGATATCTACGAGCGCCTGCAGGTCATTGCCGTGCGTGTCACCGGAAAGCGTATCTCCCTGTCTGCTGGCTATGGAGCAACCGAGACCTCGCCCACAGCGTCTAACGTGCACTGGCCGAACGGCATCATGGGCCTGATTGGTCTGCCGCTGCCTGGTAACAGGTTCAAGCTTGTGCCGACCGCCGGCAAGCTGGAAGTCCGTGTCAAGGGCGTCAATGTCACCCCCGGCTATTACCGCAATCCGGAGAAGACCGCGGCTGCCTTTGATGAGGAGGGCTTTTACTGTCTGGGAGACGCGGTGAAGTTTGTCGATCCTGCTATACCGGAAAAGGGCCTGGCTTTCGACGGCCGTACGGTCGAAGAATTCAAACTCGCCAGCGGCACATGGGTCGCCGCGGGCTCCGTGCGGTTGGCCGCGGTGACGGCATCGGGCGGCGTTCTGTCAGATGCGATCGTCTGCGGGCTGAACCGCGAGGAGATCGGCCTGCTCGGCTTCCTGAATGAGGCCTATTGCCAGCGCCTCGCCGGCAGCGCGCTGGCTCTCGAAGAGCTGGTGTGCCATCCGGTGATCGAGGCGGCGCTTCGCAAGGGGCTTGAGGCGCACAATAAGGCCAATCCGAACCCGGCTGCACGCATCGCGCGCATCCTCCTGCAACCCGTCCAGCCCCGCGCTGACTTAGGCGAGATCACCGAGAAGGGCTACATCAATCAGTCCCGCACCCAGGCGCTGCGTGCCGAGCAGATCGAGCAGCTCTACTCGGGCGACGCCTCGGCCGGCAAGTTCCTGATCTGACCCGGACCCGGCCACGCCCTGTGCCGGCGCAGGCCTGGCCTCTTGCTTCCGGAGCGATCTGCGCTCTGTTTCGGTTTTGCGAAGCCTGCGGATTTGCCTTAAGCAGCTGACCGGACACGTTCAGGGAGGCCGACATGCCAGATACATCCCCCGCCCGCATGACCGGCGCCGAAGCGCTCGTCTCCACGCTTGCAGAGCATGGTGTGACCGCCTGCTTCGCCAATCCTGGTACCTCCGAGATGCATCTTGTGACGGCGCTTGATCATGAGCCGCGGATCCATTCGGTACTCTGCCTGTTTGAGGGCGTCGCCAGTGGGGCCGCTGATGGTCATGCGCGCGTGACCGGCCAACCGGCAATGACGCTGCTGCATCTTGGCGCAGGATTTCTCAATGCCGGCGCCAACATCCACAATGCGAAGCGGGCCTGGACGCCGATGATCAACGTGATCGGCGATCACGCCACGGCGCACCTTCGCTATGACGCGCCGCTGACCTCGAACATCCTTGGCCTGGCGGGGCCAAACTCGGTCTGGATCAAGTCTGCGGACAGGGTGGCGGATGCAGGCCATCTTGCCGCAGAGGCCTGGGAGGCAAGCTTCGGGCCGGTCCCCGGCCCGGTCTCGCTGCTGCTTCCGGCCGATACGGCCTGGAGCGAGGGGGGCAAGCCTGGCGCCCGGCGCGCCCGCCCGGCGCTGCGCGTGCCTGACAGGGGCCGGATCGAGACAGCCGCCAGGGCCGTGCGCGGGGCAAGGCGCCCGGCGATCCTGATCAATGGCACAGCGCTGACCCCTTCAGGCCTCGCCCAGGCCGCGAAGCTGAAGGCGGCCGGTATCCGGGTGCTGACGGACACCTTCTTTCCGAGACTGGCGCGCGGGGCGGGTCTGTTTGCGCCAGACCGGATGCAATACTTCGCCGAAGGTGCGATGGCCGACCTGGAAGGCACCGACCTGATGCTGGTCGCCGGAACGCAGGTGCCGGTCGCCTTCTTCTCCTATCCGGGCCGGCCCAGCCTGCTCGTGCCGGAAGGTTGCACGCCGATGATCGTCGGCGGGCCGGAGAGCGACAGTGCGGCCATCCTGGCTGAGCTCGCCGATGCGCTGGGTGCCAGGACGCCGGCCGATCCGGCGGTCCTCGACATTCCCGGGGCGCCGACAGGAGCCCTCAGCGCCGCCTCGATCGGCGCCTCGATTGCTCGCCACTTGCCGGAAGGCAGCTTCGTCTCCGATGACGGTGTCTCGAACGGCCTTCCTTCCTTCATGATGACCGGCCGTGCGCGCCCGCATGACTGGATGATGCTGACCGGCGGGGCCATCGGGCAGGGTATGCCGCTGGCGCTCGGTGCGGCAGTGGCCGCCAGGGGCAACGCCTCGGTGCTCTGCATTTCGGGTGACGGCGCAGGCATGTATACGAACCAGGCCCTGTGGAGCATGGCCCGCGAGGGCGTGGACGTCGTCAACGTGATCTTCGTCAATCATTCCTACCGCATCCTGAATATCGAGCTTGCCCGCACAGGCGCTGGTAATCCTGGACGTGTCGCAGAAGACCTGCTCGGCCTCGGACGTCCGGAGATCGACTGGGTGAAGCTGTCCGAAGCGCAAGGCGTACCTGCGGTGAATGCAACGACGGCGGAAGAGTTTGATGCCGCCCTCGAACGCGCTTTCGCCGCCGGCGGCCCACAGCTCATCGCCGCGCACGTCCCGGCCCGCTGACGCCGAAGGCGGAGAACCTACTCCGCCCTCTTCGCCGGATCATGACTGGCGAACCAGCCCATGATGTTGTCGGTCAGCGCAATCAGGCGGCTGGGTCGTCCTGTGATGCCGTGCGAGGCACCTGGGATACGGATGAGCGCCGTTTCGACACCGTTCATCTTGAGGCCGGTATAGAATTGCTCGGCCTCCCAGGTCGGCGTACGGAAATCTTCCTCACCCACCATCACAAGCGTCGGCGTTCTGACCTTGTCAACATAGCGGATCGGCGAAAGCTTCAGGAACGCCTCCGGGTCCGTCCACGGATCAGACCGTATCCAGTGCCGCCGCACATATTGCGCGATGTCAGCCGCCAGGGCCATCGTCATCCAGTTGATCACTGGTTTGACCGAGGCGGCTGCTGCGAACCGGTCCGTCTTCGTCACGATCCAGGCGGTTAGAATTCCGCCACCCGATCCTCCGGTTACAAACAATCTGTCCTCGCTGACATACTTGCGCGCTACAAGTTCATCCACGACTGTCATCAGGTCATCATAGTCATTGCCGGGGTAGGCCCTGTCGATCGCCTGCGCAAAGTCCTCGCCATAGCCTGTGGAGCCGCGCGGATTGGACCAGACGGTGACATAGCCTTCCGCAGCATAGCGCTGCAGCTCGCTGGAATAATATGGCCCGTACATCTGGAATGGCCCGCCATGGATTTCGAGCAGCATGGGGAAGCTGGCGTTCGCCTTGAAGTCCGGCGGCAGGTAGACCCAGGCCTCGATCTCCTTGCCATCATAGCTGGAGGCGACCTTGATCTCTTCCATTTTCGGCATCTCGAGATAAGGGATCACGTCTTCGTTCAACGCAGTCAGCACCTTCCGGCCCTTGCCATCAAGGCCGATGGTGGCGACTTCCGAAGGGCGTTCTGTAAAACCTGCCGTGAACGCGACCACAGGTTTTCTCCCTCCGCTCACGGAGAAGCTGCCATCGGCATAGGGCCGGCCAATTGATGTGCCTCCAATGTCCGTTGTCACCCGCGCTGTCTTGCCGTCCAGCCCGATTCGATAGAGCGACAGCACGCCGTGATCGCCGACGAGCGAGAGCAGGCTCTTGCCATCCGGTGCCCAGACAGTCTGGTCAAAGCTGCCGAAAAAGTCCGCCGCGAGCTCTATTGAGTCCGTGCCGTCGGCATTCATCACATAGAGGTTGTCCTGCTGATAGGAAAGCACCTTATCGTCATATCCGCGATAGGCTATCCGCTTGCCATCCGGTGAGACGATGGCTGTATAGTCCGGTCCATCGCGGGTAGTGAGTGCGCGGACGGAAAGGTCTGACAGCTCGACCGCATAGATTTCACTTTCAATCGGGTCCATGTCCCGGTCTTCGGCGAGGTTTCCGGAAACGAGCAGCGTGTCATTGTCCAGCCAGGCCGGCTGCTGCAATGAAGCCTCGCCGGAGGTCACCTGACGCGGCGTGCCGCCATCTGCCGGCAGGGTGAAGACATGCGTCGCCCCGTCCTTCAGATAGCCGGCGCCATCGGCGCGGAACTGCAGGTCATCAAACACCTTCACCGGCTCGCTCCAGGTTGCGCCCTCGGGTGCGGCCGGCGGCCTGGCAAAGCCCGGCTTTTCTCCGGGCACAAACATCGTGAAGGCAATCGTCTTGCCATCCGGCGACCACACCGCCTCGGATGGGGCTTCGATGAACTGGGCGAGGGAGACGCTGCGCGCGCTGTCGAGATACAGCACGCGGATCTCCGGCTTGCCGTTTGTCGCAGTCGTATAAACGAGACGCTTGCCGTCCGGGGCCCAGCGCGGGCTTGCGGCGCTGGCGCCGGTTGCCAGCGGGCGATGGTCGCCGCTCGCCAGGTCAATCGTCCACAGCGCACCGATATCCCGGTCGGCCAGCTTGTCCATCGAGCGTCGTACATAGACGATACTCTTGCCGTCCGGCGAGATCTGCGGGTCGGTCGCGTATTCGATGTCGAACACACGCTCGGCGGTGAAACGTTGGGATAGCGTGCCGGGTGTCTCTGCAAGCGCCGGCAGGAAGGCTGCAGCAGCAGCCAGGGCAGCGCTCGTGGCAATCTGAGTAAGTGTGCGCCGGTTCAACGGTCGTCTCCATCAGCTGTATGAGGCTGTGCCTAACATGCTGATGGGTAGGGGCAAAGCGCGGGCCCTGGCCCCCCCGGGGGGGCAGCAGGACGGGAGGGGCGGTGCGAGGCTCGGCTGGCTGAGCTTCCCAAACCCGGCGGCCAGGGGCGGTCGAACAGTGTTCGGGTCATCTGGTCTGCTCGCGCGGGCGGGGCAGACCTGTCGGCGGCAAAGCTTTTGCGGGGAGGGAGGGGCTGCAAATTTTCGGCCGATTCTTTCGCTTGCGTGGAGGAAGGCGGACCCGCATATACCCGCGTGGAGGCAGGCAGCGGACAGGTCGCTCGCCAATCGGGTCAGGCGGGGAACCGAGCAGCCCTAACGAGCTTCAGCCTGGGTCGTTCGCCTGTCTCCACCCCCTCCCCGGGGCCCGGTCTGCCTCTTCCGATTCGGAAACCTCAGCCGGGCCGGCGGGTCGCTTCCCGGGTGCGCCGGTCTCATCCGCGCGTCCATCTCAAAGCCTGCGAAAATCCGGCCTTGCGGCTGACAAATACTGTTCGGATCGGGTATTTTCCGCTCGGGGTCGGGGTAAGCCTTGTGTCCCTTTAATCCCTCCGCAGCATCGGCCATCCCGCAGCGCCGTTAACTTTTGATTCAGAAGTTTTCCACGCCTCTTTGACGGATTTGCGAAATGGGGCGTTGACCCCATATTAACCTTCAGACACTATATGTTGTGTCAGGGAAGAGGCGCGAGACCACATCTGGTCCAGAAGGGTCAGGCGCCCCGATAATCCCAGTAAAAGCAGGAAGATTGAGGAGGGTGGCCATGCCGGCAACCAACGCCAAGTCCGTCGCTAAAGAGGCTGCCCGCAAGGGCAAGCCGAAACTCGGCGCCGATGCCAAGATCGCGCTCGTTCAGGTGAATGCTGTGGTCACCGACCCGTCGCGCGACGCGCTGCTGACGGATTTCGGCAGGAAGACCCTCGACGACCGCTACCTGCTGCCGGGAGAGTCCTATCAGGACATGTTTGCCCGCGTCGCGACGGCCTTCGCCGACGATGACGCCCATGCCCAGCGCATCTATGACTACATCTCGAAACTCTGGTTCATGCCGGCGACGCCGGTCCTGTCGAATGGCGGTGCAGATCGTGGCCTGCCGATTTCCTGCTTTCTCAACCAGGTCGGCGATTCGCTCGATGACATTGTAGAGACCTGGACCGAGAATGTCTGGCTTGCCTCCAATGGCGGCGGCATCGGCACCTATTGGGGTAATGTGCGCTCGATCGGGGAGAAGGTCGGCCAGAACGGGCAGACCTCGGGGATCATCCCTTTTATCCGCGTCATGGACTCGCTCACGCTTGCCATCTCGCAAGGCTCGCTGCGCCGCGGTTCGGCGGCCTGCTATCTTGACATCCATCATCCGGAAATCGAGGAGTTCCTCGAAATCCGCAAGGCCTCCGGCGACTTCAATCGCAAGAGCCTCAACCTCCATCACGGCATCAACATAACGGATGCCTTCATGGAGGCGGTACGCAATGACGAAGAGTTCGGCTTGATCTCCCCGAAATCGGGCGAGGTGCTGAAAACCGTCAACGCCCGCAAGCTCTGGCAGAAGATTCTCGAGCTGCGCATGCAGACCGGCGAGCCCTACCTGCTGTTCACCGACACTGTGAACAACGCAATGCCGGCTCACCAGAAGCGCCTCGGCCTGAAGGTCACCCAGTCGAACCTCTGCTCTGAAATCACGCTGCCGACCGGCCTTGACCATCGCGGCGTCGATCGCACGGCGGTCTGCTGCCTTTCGTCGGTCAATGCTGAGACCTTCCTGGAATGGTCGAAAGAGCCGATGTTCATGGAAGACGTTTTCCGCTTCCTTGACAACGTCCTGGAAGATTTCATCGAGCGCGCTCCGCCGGAGATGGCCCGCGCGGTCTATTCAGCCAAGCGCGAGCGGTCAGTCGGCCTCGGCGTCATGGGCTTCCACTCCTTCCTGCAGGCGATGAACGTCTCGCTGGAGAGCGCCACAGCGAAGGCCCTGAACCTCAAGATATTCAGGCACATCCGTCAGGGCGCGGATGCGGCCTCGGTGAAGCTCGCCAGGGAACGCGGCCCCTGCGAGGATGCCCGCGATGTCGGGATGATGGCCCGTTTCTCGAACAAGCTGGCCGTGGCGCCGACCGCCTCGATCTCGATCATTTGCGGCGGCACGTCTGCGGGCATCGAGCCTATCCCGGCCAATGTTTACACTCACAAGACCCTGTCGGGCTCCTTCACGGTGAAGAACCAGCAGCTGGAAGCGCTGCTCGAATCGAAGGGGCTCAATACCGACGAGATCTGGTCCTCGATCCTGGAGCATGAAGGCTCGGTCCAGCACCTCGACTGCCTCACGCAGGACGAGAAGGATGTCTACAAGACCGCCTTCGAACTCGATCAGCGCTGGATCATCGAGCTGGCGGCAGACCGTACGCCCTTCATCTGCCAGTCCCAGTCCCTGAACCTCTTCCTGCCGGGCGACATCAACAAGTGGGACCTGCACATGCTGCACTGGACGGCGTGGGAGCGGGGCCTGAAGTCGCTCTACTATTGCCGCTCTAAATCGGTTCAGCGCGCGGCCTTTGCAGGCTCCGAGAGGCAGGCCGGGCAGGCGATGAAGGCTGAAAGCACCGATTACGACGAGTGCCTCGCCTGCCAGTAGGCCGCATCAGGGCAGGATTGCCGGAAACGGATCAGGGCTGCCCGGTTCGCCCACAGGGCGAGCCGGGCAGCCCTGAGGCCAGCGAGCCCGCCTCAATTCTGCCAATTATCTCAACCGGTTAACGGCGCGCGCAGGCGGCCATTCCGCCTGCCGCCGCAGATTATACTTAAAAGACAGGCGGTTGTGGACGGAACCTCAGGTTTCATGCTGGGGGCGGCAAATTAATCTTTAACGGGTCGATTGCCGGTTGGGGCGCCGAATTCTTCATGCTAGATTAGGCTTGAGGGGGCAGATTCCTTACCAAGTGGAGTAAGGATTCTGACCTTGAGAGGTAGTAGAGCTATGGTACTCGCACTCGCCACCAGCCTTGTTTCGCTGGCCTGCCAGGGATGCATTTCTTCAGGCTCGGCCGGTTATGCTTATGTGGAGCCTGCGGCTGAGCCTTCGCCTGGCATGATGCTGGCTGTCCCCGGAAAAATCGGTAATGGCGCGCTCAACGCACCCTCGGCCAATAGTCTTGCTCAAACAGGCCTGTCAGGGCCTCTGCCGGAAGGCGACAGCCTGCGCCTGTCTCAGCCCGATGCCGATATCGTGATTCTGTCCACATCGCCGGCGCCCTCCGCCTTCAGCCTGACGGGGTCGGCCCCGGCGGGCGCGCTGCTGGCAGGCACAGGGTTTTCCTGGACGGGTAGTGTGGCCCTCGACTCCCTGGCGGCCCGCATTGCGACAGGCAGTTATGGCCAGCCAGACCCGGAATACCGGGACGTATCCTTCGGCCTTGCCGTTTCGGCGACCAGTGGTCGGACCGGCCTTGGCTTCGACGTCGGCCTCGCCCCCCGCGTCGCGATCCGCGAGGGCAGCGAACTCAAGACCCGCAGCTTCGGCGGTGAACTGCGTCTCGGCCAGGGTCTCGGCCGGGTCGACAGGCCCGGCCAGCCCGAGGGCTGGTATGTGTTCGTCGGTGCAGATGGCGAGGCGCTTGTCTGGGATGCGGACAGGGATAACTTGGGTTTTTCGTCCTTCAGTGACATGCAGATCACCGACCAGCTGACGGTTGGCGACCTTCAGGCCGGCATCTCGCTGCAGCGCGCCGGAGGCGAGTTGTCATTCAGCTATATTCGCCGCGAGATCCAGTTCAGTGACCGCAACCGGAGCCTCTCCGACAGCGAGGACTTTGCGGGTGTCACATTCACGATGCGGCGCTAGCCGCGCCGCCCGGAACGATTGCAACTGACTTTTGCCCCCTGCTTCGGCAGGGGTTTTCTTTGCAGCGACCCGGACAGATCTAGTCGTCCTGGCCGAGCTCGGGTGTATCGCTCGTTTCGCGGCGGGGGCGGGCGATCAGGTCGCCGAGGTCGGCCAGTTCGATGAAGGCGTCGGCCTCGCGGCGCAGCTCGTCCGAGATCATCGCCGGTGTGGCATTCATGGTGGAGACCACCGAAACGCGCACGCCCCTGGCCTTCACGGCCTCGACCAGGCGCCGGAAGTCGCCATTGCCGCTGAACAGGATGATATGGTCGACCCAGCCGGCGGCCTCGAGCATGTCAACCGCCAGTTCGACATCCATGCTGCCGCGGACCCGCTTGCGCCCATCCCGGTCCACGAATTCCCGGGCGGGCTTTTTGACCACATTGAAACCATTATAGGCTAGCCAGTCAACCAGCGGGCGGATCGGGCTGTACTCGTCATTCTCCACCAGGGCGGTGTAGTAGTTCGCCCGGATCAGACGGCCCCGGGCCTGGAACTCCTTCAGAAGCTTGCGGAAGTCGATCTCCAGACTGACCGCGCGGGCAGCGGCGTAGAGATTGGCCCCGTCAATGAACAGGGCCAGGCGTTCATCCTTGTAGAATGCCATGGGCAACAGCCTTTGCTTCAAATGTCGGGGGCCAATCGTTTGCCCGGAATACGCAGCTGTTTCGAATACCGGTGCTTGCCCCGGGCTGCAAGGATGGGTGCAAGGATGGGTTGCGGCGGCCCACTGCAGCGCATATACGGGGTGGTTATCAGGAGAATAGCCCGTCATGGCCCGCGTTACCGTCGAAGACTGCATCCAGAAAGTTCCCAACCGTTTTGAGCTGGTGCTGCTGGCAGCGCATCGTTCGCGGATGATCCGCGAAGGCTCGCCGCTGACGGTGGACCGCGACAATGACAAGGATCCGGTTGTCTCGCTGCGCGAAATTGCCGACTCCTCGGTTGACCTGAAAGTGGTCAAAGAGGCGCTGATCTCGAACCTTCAGGACATCCGTCCGGGCGAAGAGAACGAGCGCGAGGCCGACCGTCAGGCCCTCATGTCGGCTCCGGCCGCGACAGAAGAAGACGTTTTACGCGCCTACCAGGCTGAAATCGAATCCGGGCGTGATGATCGCCTCTAGGAGATCAAATGGACGGCAGCGCCCTTTCCGGACAGGAAAAAGGGGCTGGCGCGAACGCTGGCAGGACGCCCCCTGCGCCCGATGAGGCGCGGGGCCTGCCCCCGGTCCCGACCCGCGAAGAGCTGATTGCGAAAGTCCGCGCCTATCACCCGAGGGTGAAGTCCGAACTGCTTGGCCAGGCCTATGACTTCGCAAAGAAGCATCACGGCGCGCAGCAGCGCGATTCGGGTGAGGCCTATTATTCCCACCCGATCCGTGTGGCGAATCTGCTCGCCGACGTACACCTCGACGAGGTGACCATTGTCGCTGGCCTGCTGCATGATGTGGTCGAGGACACCGATATCGACATTGGCGACATCGAGGTGCGCTTTGGCGCAGATGTGGCCGAACTTGTCGACGGGGTGACCAAGCTCGACAAGCTTGAATTTACCTCGAGGGAAGCCGCTCAGGCGGAGAACTTCCAGAAATTCATCCTTGCGATGACCAGCGACATCCGTGTGCTGCTTGTGAAACTGGCTGACCGGCTGCACAATATGGAGACGCTGCACCACCGCAGGAAGCCTGAAAGCCGTCAGCGAACGGCGCGTGAGACGATGGACATCTACGCGCCACTGGCGCGCCGGGTAGGCCTTTATGATGTCGCCGCGCGGATGGATGATCTTGCCTTTCAGGAGCTGAACCCCGAAGCCCGCCGCGCCATCCTTTACCGGCTGGAAGAGCTCGAGCGGGAAAATCGGGTCGACCTGGACCGGATCCGCGAGGACCTCTCCAGGCTGCTCGATGCGACCGGTCTGCGCTACCGCCTGAAGGGCCGGCGCAAGCAGCCTTATTCACTCTGGCGCAAGCTGGAGCGCAAGTCGATTTCCTTCCGCGATGTCGCAGACATCTTCGCCTTCCGGATTGTGCTGGAAGACGTCAGCGCCTGCTATAACGTGCTCGGGGTCATCCACACGCACTGGGCTTGTATCCCGGACCGGTTCCGCGATTTCATATCGGTGCCGAAGCCGAACGGATATGCCAGCCTGCACACGACCGTTCGTGCCTCCGGAAATCGCCGGGTCGAGCTGCAGATCCGTACCTTAGCGATGGATCGTACCGCCGAATACGGCGTCGCCGCCCATTGGGGCTACAAGAACCGGACCTATGGCTTTGATGTGGACTCGGCCCGCGCCGCCGGCCTTGACCCGGAGGCGAACCTCAAGGCCTTTGCCGAACTGCTGCGCGACGGGGCAGAGCCCGGCGAATTCCTTGAGCATGCCAAGCTCGAAATGTACCGCGAGCATGTCTTCACCTTCACACCGAAGGGCAAGCTGATCATCCTGCCGGCCGGCGCCATGCCGCTCGACTTTGCTTATGCCGTCCACTCCGCGGTCGGCGACACAGCCATCGGTGCGCGGATCAATGGTGAAGAAAAATCGATGCGGCGTCCGCTGAAGAATGGCGATGTGGTTGATATCATCCGCGGCCGCGTGCCCGCCCCGGTGATCGGCTGGGAAGTGATGACCTATACCGGCCGCGCCAAGTCCAGGCAGCGCAAGCTGGAGCGGGACCGCGAAGCAGCTGAATTCCGCCGCCTCGGCGAGGGGCTGATCAATCAGGCCCTGCGCCGTGCAGGGGCCGATCCTGTCGACGTGATGCTGATCGATGTCGCTGGCAAACTCGGTGTTTCCTCGATCGATGCCCTGCACGAGGACGTCGGGCGCGGGCGACTGCAGACATCGGCCATCGTCCTGGCGGCATTCCCGGGCTATACCTCCGAGCGCACGGACGATGCCGACAAAACGCCCATCGACAGCCGCCATGCACCGCTTTTCGTCGAGGGCAAGGACCTGACCCCGGGTGTCACGCTGCATCTCGGCCAGTGCTGCCGCCCGCTGCCGGGTGACCGGATCATTGGCGTGCAGGTTCCGGACAGGGGTCTCGTCGTGCACGTCTCCAGCTGCCCGCGCCTTGCCGAGTATGACGACCGCCCGGATCTCTGGCGCGACCTGAAATGGACCGAACTTGCCAAGACGGGCGCGGTGGCAATCGGGCGGATACGGGTCAACGCGTCGAATCAGAAAGGCGTGCTCGCCAAGCTCTGCTCGGCAGTGGCCGAATCGAATGGCAACATTGTCGGCATCACCACCGGCGAACGCCAGCCGGATTTCATAGAACTGATGATGGATATCGAAGTGGAAGACCTGAAACGCCTGACCCAGATCCTGGCGGCCCTGCGCTCGCTGGCCGTTGTAGACCGCGCCGTGCGCGATCAGGAGGGTCAGCATGAACAGTGATCAGGTCCTCGACGTTTTCCGCGATGCGGGTGCGCTGCTGGAGGGGCATTTCATCCTCTCCTCTGGCCGTCGCAGCCCGGTCTTTCTTCAGAAGGCGCTTGTCTTCTCGCGTCCCGACCTCTCGGAAAAACTGTGCAAGGCGCTGGCGGAGAAGCTGACGACGGCGTTCGGCAAGATCGATGTGGTCGCAGGTCCCGCCGTGGGCGGCATCATTCCGGGCTACGAGATCGCCCGCCATCTTGGCGCCCGCGCGATCTTTGCTGAGCGGGTTGATGGCAAGCTGGAGTTCCGGCGCGGCTTCTCAATCGGGCCGAATGACCGTGTGCTGATTGCCGAGGATATCGTCACAACCGGCCTCTCATTCCGCGAGACGGTCGAGGCGCTTGAAAAGCTGCCCGGAACGGTGGTGGGCGGGGCCTGCGTCATCGACCGCTCGGGCGGGCGCGCGGATGTCGGCTGCCAGCTGATCTCGCTCGCGCAGGTGAATTTTCCGGACTATGCCGCCGATGCCCTGCCGCCGGAACTCGCGGCCATGCCGGCGATCAAGCCCGGCTCGCGGGGGCTCGCCTGATGAGCGGTTACCTGCGTCTCGGGGTCAACATCGACCATGTTGCCACCATCCGCAACGCGCGGGGCGGGCCGCATCCGGCTCCCGTGCGTGCCGCGCAGATTGCCGAAGCCGCCGGTGCCGACGGAATCACGATCCATCTGCGCGAAGACCGCCGGCATATCCGTGACGGGGATATCGAAGCGATCCGTAAAGCCACCTGCCTGCCGATCAATCTCGAGATGGCGGTGACCGAGGAGATGGAGGCGATTGCCACGGCGTTTCGTCCGCATGCAGCCTGCCTTGTGCCGGAGCGGCGCGAAGAACGAACGACCGAAGGCGGGCTGGACGTCGCCGGCATGCACAATCGGATTGCGCCGATGGTCGAGGCGCTCCGCGCCGCGGGTTCGCGCGTGTCGTTGTTCATCGAGCCGGACCCGGTGCAGATTGCCGTGGCCGAAGTGCTCGGTGCGCCGGTGGTGGAGCTGCACACCGGCCGTTATGCCGAGCTCTGGCTTGAAGGCGGCGCAGACGCAGCCGCGCCTGAACTGGAGCGCCTGAAATTCGCCGCCGCCGAGGCGCGCCGCCGGGGCATCGAGCCGCATGCCGGCCACGGGCTGACTTTCGAAAATGTCGGCCCGGTCGCCGCGATTGCCGAACTCGCCGAACTCAACATCGGCCACTTCCTGATCGGCGAGGCAATCTTCATCGGGCTCGACGCGGCGATCCGCGAGATGCGCCGCCGGATGGACATCGCGCGCGGCGCTGCGGCGGCGGCATGATCATCGGCATCGGCAATGATCTGTGCAATATCGAGCGGATCCGGCGCTCGCTCGACCGGTTTGGAGAGAAGTTCGAGCGCCGGGTCTTTACGCCCTACGAGATCGCGAAGGCGCGCGGGCGCCGGCTTACGGCGGAAACCTATGCCAAGCGCTTCGCCGCAAAGGAGGCCTGCGCGAAGGCGCTGGGCACCGGGGTGCCGCGCTCAGGTGTCCATTGGCAACATCTGGGCGTGATCAATCTGCCCTCCGGCAAGCCGGGCTTCGAGCTGACCGGCGGGGCCGCCGTCCGCCTTGCCAGTCTGACCCCGCCAGGTCACACGGCCGTGGTGCATCTGACGCTGACCGACGATTATCCCTGGGCGCAGGCTGAGGTAATCATTGAAGCTGTTCCGCTGGCGCCGGCATGAGACAGGCGCGCCCCAAACGCACGCGCCAGCGCGCCGTCGCCAAGGCCATCCGCCCGGGTCTCAAGGACGCGGTGATGACCGAGGCCGAGACCGCCGCCGGTTACCGCTTCCGCGACAAGTCGCTGCTCGTGACGGCGCTCACGCATCCGAGTGCGGTCAGCGCGGCCGATTCCCTGCAGCATGCCAACCAGCGCCTCGAATTCCTCGGTGACCGGGTGCTGAACCTGGTCATTGCCGAGCGCCTGATCGAGCGGCGCCGCAACGAAACCGAAGGCGATCTTGCCCCGCGTCTCAACCGGTTGGTGAAGAAGGGCGCCTGCGCCGAGGCGTTCCGTTATCTGGGTCTCGGCGCCTTTCTGCTGATGTCGGACAGCGAGATCGCCGGCGGAGGTCGCGAGCGCGAATCGACGCTGGGCGATGCCTGCGAGGCGGTGATTGCTGCAATCTATCTGGACGGCGGCCTGTCGGCTGCCCGCAAATTTATCGAAAGGGCCTGGGCGCCGCAGTTTACCGGCGGCCCAAGCGAGACGAAAGATCCCAAGACCCTGTTGCAGGAATGGGCACAGGGGCAGGGCTATCCGCTGCCGGAATATGTTGTCCTGGGCCGTTCCGGCCCGGATCATGCGCCGGAATACGAAGTTGAGGTCCGCATCCAGGATAATGGTACGGCCGCTGCCGCCGGATCCTCAAAACGCGATGCAGAGCGTCATGCCGCCGCGCGGATGCTGGAAAAACTGAAAGGGAAGTGATGAGTCAGCAGGCCGTAACCCATGCAGGCTTCTGCGCTGTCATCGGTGCGCCGAATGCCGGCAAGTCGACGCTCACCAACCGGCTGGTCGGACAGAAGGTCGCCATTGTCACGCACAAGGTGCAGACGACGCGCTTCCCGGTGCGGGGCGTTGCGCAGGTCGGCGCGGCACAGGTCGTGATCGTCGATACGCCGGGCATCTTCGTCGCCAGGCGCCGGCTTGATCGCGCTATGGTCAAGGCCGCCTGGGGCGGGGCGGAAGATGCCGATGCGATCGTGCATCTGATTGATGCCTCAGCCTGGGTGGCCGAGCATGATGGCCGCACGAGCGGCGCACAGCGCCTTTCGATCGAGGATGACGGGCGGGTGATCCGGCAGCTCAAGGAGACGGGCAAGCGGGCGATTCTGGCGCTCAACAAGATCGACCTTTTCCCGCATGACCGGGTCCTGCCCGTCATGGCAAAGCTGAGCGGCGAAGGTGTCTATGACGACATCTTCATGATCTCTGCCGACAAGGGCGACGGTGTAGACAAGCTCGCAGCCGCGATTGCTGCCCGCATGCCGCCAGGCGAGGCGCTCTATCCGCCCGATCAGGTTGCTGACCTGCCGATGCGGGTGCTGGCCGCTGAAGTGACACGTGAACGGCTGATGCTGCGCCTCCACCAGGAGCTTCCGTATCAGCTGACGGTCGAGACCGAAAGCTGGGAGGAGCGAAAGGATGGATCGGTGCGTGTGCAGCAGGTCATCATAGTCGGGCGCGAGGGTCACAAGGCCATGGTTCTTGGCAAGGGTGGTACGCTGATCAAGGAGATCGGTCGCCAGTCCCGGGTCGAGCTGGCTGCCATGCTCGAGCGTCCGGTACATCTCTTTCTGTTCGTCAAGGTGGATGAGCGCTGGCAGGAGAAGCGCGAGAATTATTCCGGCCTCGGTCTCGAATTCGATGCATGAACTGGTCGGATGACGGAATAATCCTGGGAGGACGCCGCTTCGGCGAGGGCGGTTTGATCCTGGATGTGCTCACGGCCACACGCGGACGGCGTTCCGGGCTCGTCTATGGCGGGGCCTCGCGCAGGCGCCGCGCGCAGTACGAGGCGGGCAATACGCTTGCCCTTTCCTGGTCCGGCCGGCTGGACGAGCAGCTTGGCCGGTTCGATGTCGCCGAGCCGAGGCGCGAACGGGCCGCGCGCCTTCTCGATCAGGCCAACGCGCTCGCGGCGGTTCTGGCGATCACGGCGCTGCTGCGCGCCAGCCTGAATGAGGGTGATACTGCGGGCTCCAGTCTGTATGAGGCGACCGCGCTGCTGCTAGACGAACTCGAACAGCCTCACATCTGGCCCGCGCTCTATGTGCGCTGGGAGCTTGGTCTGCTCTCGGCGCTCGGTTTCGGGCTCGACCTTGCGGAATGTGCGATCACGGGCGCCAATGACGGGCTGACGCATGTCTCGCCGAAAACCGGCCGGGCCGTGCGCGGATCCGAGGCCGAGCCGTATGTGGACCGCCTTCTGGTTCTCCCGGAATTCCTGCTGCGCCCGGCTCAGCCGCTAATGCCCGGCGACATAGCCGCCGGGCTCAGGCTGACGGGCCATTTCCTGGAAACCCGCCTGTTCGCGTCCGTTCAGCGGGAGGTGCCGGCAGAACGGCGGCGGCTCGTCGTTCGCCTGCTGGGTCAGCCTTAAGCCTTTGCGCTTGGCCGGGCGCTGACGGCGCCGTACCAGCGCCCGATGTTTTTCAATTCCGGATTGAGCGGCTGGCCGACTGCGCCGCCGAAGGCGAGGAAGCAGAAGAGCAGGACGTCCGCCAGGGTGAACGTGTCACCGGCCACAAAGGTGCGGCTGGCGAGCTGTCCGTCGAGCAAGGCGAGGCCGTCCTGTGCCTTGGCCTTCAGGCCGGCGGCCGCTTCCGGCAGGCAGCGCATGCGGCTCTGGAACATTGGCAGGCCTTCTGAATAGCGAAAGCCATTGGCCAGCGGCTCGACGATGTTGAGGTCCACCCAGCGGGTCCAGCGGCGCGTCTGGGCGCGCGCTTCCGGAGTGTTGCCGATCAGGCTGCCCCCGGGGAATTTCTCGTCGAGATACTCGCAGATGGCGGTGATTTCGGTGACCACCGTGCCGTCATCCAGAACCAGGGCGGGCGTCTGACCGGCAGGGTTGGTGTTCAGGTAATCAGCCTCCCGGTTCCGGCCCTTCAGGATGTCGATATCTTCCATCGCCAGCGTGATCGCACGCTCTGCGGCGAACATGCGCACCACATGCGGGTTGGGGCCGACAGAATTGATGAGTTTCATGGTTTTCCTCCCTGTGTTCGGCCGAAGGAACGCGAGTTGACGCTGGGGGCGGCAAGTGGCGTTGTCCGGAAAAATCCCGCCGCAAGCGGCAGAACAATTCTGAGGCACGGGCTTTGAGACCGGCCCACAAGGCCAGGGCGGGACCGGGCTGTGTGCTGCGGACCGGCGGCGTGCAAGGCGGGCGAGCGCCGAAAAACCGGGTCCGCCACGGGCGTTGCAGACATGGCGACCCGCCTGAAGCTGTGATCAAGGATTTTCGCAGCCACGCCCTTTTCCTTTCCTTAACCAAAGCCCGCTTTCTGTTAACCTGTGCTGGCCCTTTGACCGGAATCGACCTTAAGGCCGGGGCGCACACAGAATGTGGCACGAACTGCAAAGAGACCAGAATGTCGAAACGAGTGAGTGAGCCGCCGGAAGACCGGATCATCAACGAGACGATGACCGAGGCGCTGTCGAAGCGTTATCTGGCCTATGCGCTATCGACCATCACTGCACGGGCCTTGCCGGATGTGCGTGACGGCCTGAAGCCGGTACAGCGGCGCATCCTCTATGGGATGCGGGTGCTCAGGCTCGATCCGGATGGCGGTTATCGCAAGTGCGCCAAGATCGTCGGTGACGTGATGGGTAACTATCACCCCCACGGCGACAGCTCGATCTATGACACACTGGTGCGCCTCGCCCAGGATTTCAGCGTGCGTTATCCGCTGGTCGACGGGCAGGGCAATTTTGGCAATATCGACGGCGATAGCCCCGCCGCCTATCGCTATACTGAAGCGCGGATGACGCGCGCGGCCGAATTGCTGATGGAAGGCCTGGACGAGAACGCCGTCGATTTCCGTCCGAACTATGCCGAAAACGATGAGGAACCCGTGGTCCTGCCCGCCGGCTTCCCGGCGCTGCTCGCCAACGGGGCGACCGGCATCGCGGTCGGCATGGCGACCTCGATCCCGCCGCATAACGTGGCCGAGGTAATCGATGCGGCGCGGCTCCTGATCGAGAAGCCGAAGGCGACGACCGAAGAGCTGATGGCGTTTGTCCAGGGTCCGGACTTTCCGACCGGCGGGGTGATCGTCGAGGAGCGCGCTGCAATGCTGGAGGCCTATGAGACGGGCCGCGGCAGTTTCCGGATGCGGGCGCGCTGGCATGTGGAAGACACCGGCCGGGGCACCTATCAGATTATCGTCACCGAGATACCCTATCAGGTTCAGAAGTCGCGCCTGCTCGAGAAGCTCTCCGAACTGCTTGAGGCAAAGAAGGTTCCACTGCTCGAGGACGTGCGCGACGAGAGCGCCGAGGATGTCCGCCTCGTGCTTGTGCCGCGCGCCAAGACGGTTGAAGCGGACGTGCTGATGGAGAGCCTGTTCAGGCTGTGCGATCTGGAAACGCGCTTCAGCCTGAACATGAACGTGCTGCACAAGGGTGCCCCGCAGGTCATGGGCCTGAAGCAGGTGCTGCAGGCCTATCTCGATCACCGCCGCGAAGTGACCGTGCGCCGGGCGGAGTTCCGGCTCGACCGCATCGAGAAGCGGCTGCATCTGCTCGATGGTTACCTGATCGCCTTCCTCAACATTGATGAAGTGATCCGTATCATCCGTACCGAGGATGAGCCCAAGCCCGTGCTGATGAGCCGGTTCAGGCTTACCGATATCCAGGCCGAAGCCATCCTCAACCTGCGTCTGCGCGCACTGCGCAGGCTTGAGGAAATGGAAATCCGCGGCGAGCACCAGAAGCTGAAGGAAGAGCGCGAGGAGTTGATCTCGCTGCTCGGCTCTACCCGCAGGCAATGGTCGAAGGTGTCGAAGGACTTGAAAGCTGCCCGGGATGAGTTTGATCCGGGCACGCCGCTCGGCAGGCGCCGGGCGAGCTTCGAGGCGGCGCCGGATGTGGACCTTGCCGCCGCGCTGGAGGCCTCGCGGCCGAAGGAGCCGGTGACGGTCGTTCTGTCGCAGCAGGGCTGGATCCGCGCAATCAAGGGCCACAGCATCGAGGCTGGCTCGATCAAGTTCAAGGAAGGTGATGGGCCGGCCTTTATGGAAGAAGTCATGACGACCGACCGCCTGGTTATCATGTCCTCCGATGGACGCGCCTTCATCCTTGCGGCGGACAAGCTGCCCGGCGGGCGCGGGAACGGCGAGCCGATCCGCCTGTCGATTGAACTGGAGGACAATGTGGCCATCGTCTCGATGTTCAGGTTCGATCCCAATCGCAGGCGTGTGATGGCGTCAAACTCCGGATACGGATTTATCGTATCCGAAGCGGAGCTGGAATCGAACCGCAAGGCTGGCAAGCAGGTGGTCAATCCGGGCGAAGGGCAGTTGCTGGTCTGCGCGCCGGTTGAAGGCGACATGATCGCCGTGGTCGGCACCAATCGGAAGATGCTGATCTTTCCGCTGAAAGATCTGCCGGAAATGTCGCGTGGCAAGGGGAACAAGTTGCAATCCTATAGCGGCAAGTCGGAGCTGGCTGACCTGATGACTTTTGACAAGCGCGACGGCCTGATTGTGATGACCGGAGGGCGTCACCGCGCCTTCGAAGACTGGAAGAGCTGGCGCGGCGCGCGGGCTCAGGCCGGTAAGGTCGTACCGAAGGGCTTTCCGAGAAGCGGGACTTTTTCGGGGTAAGGTGTGCGCAGCGCCGGATCTAGAGACGGTTGACCGCTTCTGTCATCAGGGGCCCGATCTCGGCATTGATGACGAGGTCCGCATATGGATCCTGGTCGGTGGGTTCACGGTTGATGATCGCGAATTGGGCACCGAGGCGTTTGGCCAGGAGAGGGATGCCCGCGGCGGGGTAGACCAGAAGTGAGGAACCGAGCACCAGCATCAGGTCGCAGAGCGAGGCTTCCTCGGTCGCGCGCTCCATTTCGGCTTCGGGCATGGCCTGGCCGAAGGAGATGGTCGCGGTCTTGATCAGGCCGGTACAGAACAGGCAGGTGATGTCTTCGTCGGCTTCCCAGCGGGGGCGCAACGCTTCGAGTTCGTAGCGCTTCGAGCAGGTGAGACATTTCGCATAAGAAGCGTTGCCATGGATTTCGATCACCTGCTTTTCGGGCACGCCGGACGCCTGGTGCAGGTTGTCGACATTCTGGGTAATGATGCTGGCGACTTTGCCGGCCTTCACAAGCTCGGCGAGGGCAAAGTGGCCGCTATTGGGGGCAGCGCCGGTCCAGCCGGCAGTACGGTTGAAGACACGGCTCCAGGCTTCGCGGCGCATGTCACGCGATTTTACGAAGTCCTGGAACATGATCGGCTTCATCTTTGACCATACGCCGCCGGGCGATCGGAAATCCGGTATGCCACTTTCGGTCGAGATGCCCGCGCCGGTGAACACGGCGACGCGGTGCGCATTGCGGATCATATGGACAAGGATATCGGCGTCGATCATGAAGGGGAAACTAATGCAAATCGGGAGCCTGGCCAGCCGCCCGCAACACGGGACGCCGGCTCAGAAGCGCATCAACATTCCGCAACGTCAGGCATCATCGCTTGCGCAACCGGACAGCGCCGGTTAGCTCTGGGCGGGTAACGCATTCCGGAGGAGGAAACCATGAATCTCGTGCTCATCGTACTGGCCGTGATCGTTGCCATCATCGGCCTGGTGATCCTAATCTACAATGGTCTGGTGATGAAGCGCCAGCGGGTCAACCAGGCCTTCGCCGATGTTGATGTGCAGCTGAAACAGCGCCAGAATCTGATCCCGAACCTGGTCGAGACCGTCAAGGGATATGCCGCACATGAGCAGGAAACGTTCCAGCAGGTAATCGCGGCGCGCAATGCGGCGCAGGTGGCGAGCACGGCTGGCGATATGGCCCGCGCCGAGGGCGCACTGAGCCAGGCCCTGGGTAAGCTGTTTGCCCTCGCCGAGGCCTATCCGGACTTGAAGGCGAATACGAACTTCCTGCAGCTGCAGAACGAGCTGTCGGCCATCGAGGACAAACTGGCCGCGGCGCGCCGCTTCTACAACTCGGCGGTGCAGGACTACAATACGGCCCGCGAACAGTTCCCGGGCTCGGTCATTGCCGGCAGCTTCAATTTCGAGTCGCGCGAGTTCTTCGATGTCGGCGCAGAAGGCCGCGCCGCGATGGATACGCCGCCAGCCGTCAGCTTCAAGAAAGACTGACCGGACACGTCAGGGCCTGAACCGTGCACGGCGAGCCTTTTAAGGGCTCGCCGTTTCTGATTGCGCGGCTGGACGCGGGCAGCGGTTTGGGGTGAGCATCGCGGCGCCGATCTGAAGGACACTGTCCATGCGCCTCGCCCTTATGCTTGCTGCCGCCCTGATGCTTGCTGCCTGTTCGCCGAAGGCGCATACCGCATCGGCCGATGCGCCGCTCCAGCCGGACGAGATGAGCGTGGTCACCGATACCGGCCCGCCGGAGCCACAGCTAGACCCTACGGAGCTCGACCTGTCGCAGATCGCTCTGGCGATGCGCATCCCTTCGGCCTTCCGCGCCTATGAGGATGGCGCCGCGCTGCAGATCAGCCTGATCAGCCCGCGCCTCGGCGTGGACATTGCCGAGACCTTCCCGCTGGTGATCACCCGCGATGTCGAAAGCCCGTTCCTGACGAGCGAGCTGAAGGACGGCTTCTCGATCTGGACTTTCGGAACGCGGCCGGAAGACAGCGTGCGGCTGGCGGCGCTCAGCGCGCAACTGGTGCGCCTTAAGGCCGAGGCGCCGGGCGAGAACGAGCTGACCTTCGGCGCGCTGGCGCCAGGCTGCTGGGCCGAGCCGGAACAGACGCCGGGCAGCCTTGCGCGCACGCTGTACATCCGCGTGATGCCGGAAGATGATTTCCAGATCTTCGTGCCCGAGCAGGTTCTGGTGGAAGGCGAATTTCCAGGCATCGAGAGCTTCTGGGGTGCTTGTAAGGCGTAGAGCGGATAGACCCCGGACTTTTTTTCAAGGGGAAATCTGCCTGCGCAGAGTGGCGCGCCCGTGCGTGTCGGATTTCGGCCGTTGGCCTCTATCCGACCTGCGAGTTGGGGATCGCTTCAGCCAGACGGCCATGGCCCCCAAGCGCAGTTTTGTGCTATCATGTCAGTGCGATGAGTGATGCTCTTGGTCCCGGCGATCTGGTCTTGTGCGTGAATGCGGCGCCGAACCATTTGACGGGCGAGCCTGTGCCGCTGGTGGCAGGCGAGACCTACCGCGTGTTCGACCTTTGGGAATTTGCCTGCCCGTGCGGGCGCTCGGATGCCCTGCTCGATGTCGGCATCGGCTTCGCCTGGTGCCAGAGTCGCTTCCGCAAACTGCCGAAGCCGAAAGCTCAAGCGAAGTCGCGCAAGCAAACGACACCGAAGACGCTGGAGAAGGTTTGAGGAGCGCCTATTGGTCCAATTGAGACGTTCACATAAGCGCGCTAGGATTGAAGCGTTGCAGAGCTGAGACGCGCCAAATGAACCTCGAAGAAGTTTGGCGGATACGCGAAGAGGAGGTCTTTCCAACGCTCTTTGGCCAGCAGGCTCGAGGGATTTTCGCGCTTCCATTGGAGATGTTCACGCAGCAGTTTGGGCAATCGGAGATCGATCCTCGATGGCTTCACTACGGGGTGTTTGAGTTCGCTCCGACTATTTCACGTCGCTCCTGGCTATACTTAACTTCGGGTCATTCAAACCCATGGGAGCAGTCGCCAGCGGATTATGATCCGAGTGGTGAGTCTGGTATCGGGGTCGAGTTCACTCTGGCAACAACGGAGCCGGGCGATTGGGCGATCCGAACACTTCAATCGATGCTGGCATTCGACATTCTTCTCTGGGCGGGTCGCTTCCCGGGCAAAGAATACATTGGTTTGGGTGACAGAATTCCTCTTCGCGCGCCAGTTAACGGAGATGCGCAGTGCGCCTTGAGAAACCTCGTGATGACCGAGGCAGAAGGGATACCGGATGAATTCCAACTACCGTCTGGCAAGGTCATTCTAACGGGGTTCACTGCGATTACTGACGCCGAGTTGAGTGAAGCAAAGCAGCATGGTACTCCCGCTCTTGTCGACCGACTGAGAGCGGCGGGTTTCCATCCGGTCAACGACCCACATCGCCCCTCTATCGTTTAAGGGCACGACCGTTTCCTGCGATTTCCTGCCGATCGCTGGACTCCTTTGCATAATCTTACCGCCTCGGCTGCGCGGCGAACCAGGGCTCCAGTCGGGTCAGGGCTTCCTGCATTTCGGCAGCTCGATCCCAAGGTTGTTGGTCCCAGCCCGTCGAAGCTCTAAGCGCGATACCTGAAGATCGTTCTCGAGTCCGGGAGCTGATTGAGGCTGGCGTGCGGACCTCTACCGGCGGCACGCAAGCTCTTCACCCATGTCGGATTTCGGCCATCTCACCCAGAAAGCGGCGCTGAACCTCGATCTCTCGCCCGACAGTGTTGATATCACTGAACGACAGTATTGAGTTGACCCTGCCAGACGCCGAAATCGATCATCGGAGCTAACCTGGCCTGTATCTGCCTGTCCTGGCTGCCTCATCGCGCGTTGGGCTTGAAGAAGCTGGCATGTGTGTAGCCGCCGAACTGGTCGCTAGACTTCCGTTCTGAGGTCGGTTGCGTTCATTGAAGGTTACCGACGCATCCACAGCGTTCGCCGCGACGTGCCAACCGCCCGCGTCCAAAAAGCCGCGGCATCAACAGCTCGTTAAATCAGTACGAACCCGCCGATTTTAGATCGATCCGGATGAAGGTTGGCGGTGACCGCTTCTGCTACCCGGTTAAAACTTGTCAAACAGACTTGCTCAGCTAAGCTCGTTTTGCACAAACAGGGGTGGATCTGTGAACCGGCGTCAAATTCTATTGCTGACATCCGCATCAGCGCTGAGCTTTTTTGCGCCCTCGGGTTTTGCGGAGCAGGAGAATTATTTCGATTCAGATGAGTATCGCGAGCGCGTTCTCAGTGTCATTTCGAATGAATTCGAAGACGGCGGAGACTTGTTTGAAATTACAGCAGACATTAGCGGGGCTGTCCCGGTTGCACCTTATGTGGAGGGCGAGCCCTTCGCAGCGCCGTCCATTGTAACACAATACAGCGCCAGACCTTCCTTCCGAGTACAGCCTCTCAGCGATGATCAGATCGCACAAATCTTGAAGAACAGCTACTGGGCCAGACCAAAAAATTCATCACCACGTCAGGCTCAAACCGGAAGCTCGTTGCCCGAATGGCCCGGTGCGCGGGAAGCTTCTGACTATGCGCATATCGATAACATCATGCGGGGGGAGGTTTATGTTCAGGCCGGATTTATGCTCACGGCCAATGACTTATCATTCCTGGCTGACCGGAACAGATTTTTGCTGCGCGACCGACGTCCGGTTGTTCTGTTTGGGCTCCGCGGATGTAGAATTGCTGACGGATCGGAGTTCAAGGACTTTGCTGAAAAACAAGAACTTGTTGTCGATGTGCCAAATCATCTCGACCCGAAATGCGTCATTGGCGTCTGGCGCAGGCAGGATCGAACTTTAGCGGTGTTCCAAGCTTCTACTGTACCCGCAGTTGATTACATCCACAAATTCCTGCCTCAGATGGGCTTTGGAGCAAGCCTGTTGCCGACCGGACTTTATGACTACGCGGCCGGAACGCACCGGCCTTCCAAACCTAAAAGCATCCAGCGGGGTGCCCTGCGTATACACGGCACCTACACGGTGCTGAGAACCGCCGAAAAGCTCAGCTACAATCCGTGGTCCTGGTCGACTGCGTGGACGCAAGGGCAGCACCACAACATCCATGCGACCGGTGATTGGGACTATTTCGACTCTGCCGGCTGTCAGGTAATCAAAGGAAAGTATGCGGGGGCAGACAGGCTGTATGCTGACGGAAACTGGCGGCGCTTCCAGGAGGCAGCAGGTCTGGTCGACCAGAATGGAATTGCAATTCCACCAGACACACAGCCTACATTTCAGTACATGTTACTGACAGGTGATGAAGCTCTGCAGGCCAGCCGCCGCGTTTACGTATTCACTTCCGAATATCATGTTCTGCGGCCTGGAAGCAGGGGACCGGATGTCCGCAAAAAGCAGGCGGAAATTGCAGCTCTGCTTGGCGACCGGGTGGTTGGCTTGGTGGCTGATGGTCATTTTGGGATGCGGACTACTTTTGCAGCGCTGCTAGAGAAAAAGGAGATTGTCGGCGAGTTCACCTCTCCGATCATACTGCTTCCGCCGAAATGATCTGAGGCGGTTTGATCTGGCGCCTGTAAGGCCTAAGCCCCTTGCCTCCCACGTTCATTTTCGAAAGTCGGGATCCTGGCCTGCCTCAAGATTTTTGTACCAAGCACAGCGCGTCAATGACTGCTTCCTGCGGATTGTTTTGAAAAAGTCGAAGTTTGCAACTTCATTGCGAATTTGAAATAACAAAGCCGTATGATTGCAATGACGGAAACCCTACGTATGCGGAGGGAAGTGTAGATTTTTAAGGCTTTTGGGACTGTTTCAGCACAATCTGCGATTTCCTGCCCATCGCTGGACTCCTTTGCACAATCTCACCGCCTCGGCTGCGCGGCGAACCAGGGCTCCAGTCGGGTCAGGGCTTCCTGGATTTCCGGGGTGGAGAGTGCGAAGGAGAAGCGCATGAAGCGATGGCCGTCTACCGGGTCGAAGTCGACGCCCGGGGCCGTAGCGACGCCGGTTTCCTCTAGCAGGCGCAGGCAGAAGGCGAGGCTGTCGTCGCTATACGAGGAGATATCGGCATAGATATAGAAGGCGCCGTCGGGCGGGGCGATGCGTTCGAGGCCGAGGCGCGTCAGGGCGGCCAGCATCAGATCGCGGTTGGTGCGGTAGACGGCGACATGGCCGTCCAGCTCAGCGCGGCTGTCCATTGCGACGAGACCCGCATGCTGGGCGAGGGACGGGGCCGTGAGGAACAGGTTGCCGATATAGGCGCCGGTACGGGTGACGCCCTCTTCTGGCGAGACGAGCCAGCCGAGCCGCCAGCCGGCCATTGAGAAGTATTTCGAAAAGCTGTTTACGATGTAGGCGGAAGGGTCATATTCCAGCATGCAATGGATCGCAGGGCCGTAGCTGAGGCCGTGATAGATCTCGTCCGAGATGATGCGGGCGCCGGTGCGTCGGGCGATGGCCGCGATGGCGGCCAGTTCCTCTGGCGGAAGGATCGTGCCAGTCGGGTTGGCGGGGCTTGCGAGCAGGATGCCCTGCGGGGCGGGGTCCAGCCCGGCGATGGCGGCGGCGGAGATCTGGAAGCGTGTTTCCTCGCCGCAGGGGATTTCCACCGGCTCGAAGTTCAGGGCACGGATGGTGTTCCGGTAGGCGACATAGCCGGGGCGGGCAAGGGCGATGCGGTCGCCGGGATTGAAGGCTGCGGCGAGCGCGAGGACGAGGGCCGGGGAGGCACCGCACGTGATGGCGATGCGGCGCGGGTCAACGGTGACGCCATAGGTGTCCTGGTAGTGCTGCGAGATGCGCGCCTTGAGCGGAACGCTTTCCCAATAGCCCATCGCTTCGGTGTCGAGAACGCCATGCGCAGCGGCGATGGCGGCGGAGGGCGCGCCAGTCGAGGGCTGGCCGAACTCCATGTGCAGCACGCGCGCTCCGGCGGCTTTCATCTCGTGCGCGCGCCGGCTGATGGTGATCGCCTGGAAGGGCGAAATGTCCTGTCCCATGGCTTATCTTGCCGCTATGGCAGGCAGCCAGGTGGCGAGCTGCGGCATGGCGGCGACAACGATAATAAGCAGGATCTGGAGGCCGATGAAGGGCATTGCGCCGCGCCATATCTGCAGCGTGGTGACTTCCGGCGGGGCGGCGCCCCTCAGGTAGAAGAGGGCGAAGCCGAAGGGCGGCGTCAGGAAACTAGTCTGCAGGTTCAAGGCCATCAGGATGGCGAGCCAGACGGGGTCGCAGCCGAGCAGGATAAGCGGCGGGGCTATGAGGGGCACGACTACGAACACGATCTCGATGAAGTCGAGGAAAAATCCGAGTACGAACATGACCGCCATCGTGGCGGCAAGCGCGCCCCATTTTCCGCCGGGCACGGCATGGAGGATTTCTGAGATCAGGTCGTCGCCATCAAAGCCGCGGAAAACCAGGCTGAAGAGCGAGGCGCCGATCAGGATAAGGAAGACCATGGCCGTGATGTGAGACGCGCTCTGGAAGGCGGGCTTCAGCTGCGCCGCCTTGCGCATGACGAGGAGGCCGGCGGCGAGCGAGGCGAGCAAGACGAGGCAGGCGAGGGCGGTCAGGCCCATGCCGGCGGTGGCAAGGCCGGAATGGGTGATGTCGCCGACGCGCAGGTCCAGCGTATTGCGCAGGATGAGGATGACGGGGAGGGCGAGGAGGCCGGCGATCAGGAGCGGGCTGAGGCGGCTGCCGGTCTCTCGCGCAAGGCGCAGGCCAGCGAGCAGCAGCGCGCCGCCCGCGCCGATGGCGGAGGCTTCGGTGGGCGGCGCGATGCCGCTGAGGATGGAGCCGAGCACCGCCACGATCAGGCCGACGGGCGCGCCCACGCCGAGCAGGACATCGGTTATCTTCAGCGTCGGGGTGCCCTCGTCCAGCCGCGCCGGCGGACAGGCGGAGGGCCTGAAGACGGCGATGCCGGCGACCCAGGCGAGATAGAACAGGACGAGCAGCAGGCCGGGAATCAGCGCGCCGGCGAAGAGGTCCCCCACCGAGACGACGGCCGAGGCGCCGCCGGAGGACAGGCTCGCCTGGCTGGCCGCATTCGAGATCGCATCCGCCAGGAGGATCAGGACGATGGAGGGGGGGATGATCTGGCCGAGCGTTCCTGAGGCGGCGATGGTGCCGGTGGCGAGGCGTACATCATAGCCCTGGCGAAGCATGGTCGGCAGGGCGATCAGCGTCATGGTGATCACGGTCGCGCCGACGATGCCGGTAGAGGCAGCGAGCAGGCTGCCGACAAGGATGACCGCGAAGCCGAGGCCGCCGCGTACTCCGGCGAGCAGGCGGCTGGCGATGCTGAGCAGGTCTTCCGCCACACGTGAGCGCTCGAGGATGACGCCCATCAGCACGAAGAGCGGTACGGCGATCAGCGTCTGGCTCTGCATGATGGCGCTGCCCTCGATCCGGCTGGGAAAGGCCTTGAGGAAGGTGTCCGGGAAGACGCCCAGGGCAATGCCGATCAATGCAAAGATGAGGGCAACGCCGCCGAGCGTCAGCGCGACGGGATAGCCGGCCAGCAGCGCGCAGATGGCGGTGAGGAACATCGCGGTGGCGAGGAGGGCTTCAAGCTCCATGACGCTCTCCGCTGGCGAGGGCGCCGCCTGGCGAGGCGGGGGGCAGTGCGCCGGTCAGGCGCAGCGCCGCTTTCAGGGCTTCCGACAGGCCCTGGGCCATCAACAGAACCGCGAAGACCGGCACCAGGGTCTTGAAGAGGTAGAGGATCGGCAGACCGTCGGACTCGCGTGAGCCTTCGAGAAGGAGCCAGGAACGGGCGAGGCCGGCCTCGCTGGTCATCAGGATACGCATGCAGATGGGGAAGAGCAGGAGGTAGGCCCCGGACAGTTCGATCCAGTTGCGGCCTGTCTCACCAAAGCGGGGGCGCAGGATGTCGACCCGCACATGTGCGCCGTCGCGCAGGGCGGCGGCGGCGCCGAGCATGAACATCGCAGCGAAGGCATAGGTCACGGCTTCGTTGAGCCAGGTGAAGGACAGGCCAAAGGCATAGCGAAGGAGCACGACGACGAGCTGGAAGAAGATCAGAAGGCCGCCGCAGAACATAGCGACGGTTAGGGCGGTGCCGGAGATCTGGTCGATCAGGGCGATCAGGCGCCTGGCGAGCCCGTCTGCAAGGCGCGGGACGGAGAGGACGATCAGCGGCAGGGCAAACAGGGGAAGGAGGGCGAGGCCCCCCCATTTCAGCGCCGTGCCAAGGGTCAGGAAAATCTGGCTGTCCATGCCGCCCCTCCGGGGTTACTTGCCAAGCGCGCGGGCTGCGTAATACGGCCCGTCAGAGACGCCCGCCCAGCCGCGCATCAGTTTCAGCGAGGCTTCGAAACTTTCGTAGATGCGTTTCTCGATACCGTCCCTGCCGCTGGCGGCGCGTACGTCGAAGGCGGCTTCGGACATGCGTTTAACAACGTCCTCCGGGAACGAACGAAGCTGTGTGCCATGCTCGCGCACGAGCAGGTCGAGGTGAATGGCGTTCTGGTAGGTAAATTCGCCGAGCGAGAAATGGTTGACCGATTCGCAGGCCGCCCTCAGGATGGCCTGTTCGCTCGGGATCAGGCTATCCCAAATCTTGCGGTTGATCCCGACAGCCAGGCTGGCGCCGGGCTCGTGGAAGCCGGGACCGTAATAGAAGGGCGCCTCGCGGTGGAAGCCGAGAGCATAGTCATTCCAGGGGCCAACCCATTCGGTCGCATCGATCGCGCCGGTTTGCAGGGCCTGGTAGATTTCGCCGCCCGCCAGCGCGATCGAGGCCCCGCCCAGTGCGCGCAGCACCTCGCCCCCCTGGCCGGGTATGCGCATCTTGAGGCCGACAAAGTCGTTCAGCGAGGTCATCTGCCTGCGGAACCATCCGCCCATCTGGTGGCCGGTATTGGCGCCCTGGATGGACTTGATGCCGAACTGGCCGGAGAGTTCATCCCACAGGGCCTGGCCGCCGCCATGGTCGATCCAGCCCATGATTTCCTGCGCTGTCATGCCGAAAGGCACGGCGGTGAAGAAGGGGAAGGCCGTCGACTTGGCGGTCCAGTAGTATTCGGCGCCGTGGTACATGTCGGCCGATCCGTTGGCGACGGCATCGAAGCTTTCGAACGGCGGCACGAGTTCGCCGGCCGCGAAGACCTTGATCTCCATCAGCCCGTCCGACATCTCGAACACCCGCTCGGCGACGCGCTCGGCGGCGTGCCCGAGGCCCGGCAGGCCTTTGGGCCAGGTGGTGACCATGTTGAAGCGGCGGCGGCTCCGGCTGATCGCCGGGCCGGAGAGGGCATCGCCGGATTTGGGATTGGCAAAGGTTGCCGCAGCGCCCGCCGCACCCAGCACGCCCGCTGCCATGAGATTTCGCCGGTTGATCATGGACCTCGCTCCCTGGTGCTGCCCGCGGTCTGTGAAGCGCCGTTCTGCCGGGCAGGAACTACTCGTCGTCTCTCAAGAGCCGCCAGCGGTCGCCGTCAAGCACTTCCAGCGGCCGATAGCGCCGCTTATAGGCCATCTTCGGGCTGCCTTTGACCCAGTAGCCGAGATAGACATGCGGCAGGCCAAGCTCCTGGGCGTGCCGAATGTGATCGAGGATCACCTGGTGGCCGAGGCTGCGCTTGTCCTGTTCGGGAGCGAAAAAGGTGTAGACCATTGAAAAGCCGTCGCGAAGGATGTCCGTGATCGACGCGGCAACAAGCGGCGCGGTGTCTTCCGGGCCGTCGCGGTATTCAAAGATCAGGCTCTGGACCGGGCTGGCGCCGACCATTGCGACATAGTCCCTGTAGGTCATCTCGGACATGCCGCCATTGTCGTGGCGCGTCTTCACATAGGATTTCAGCAGGCGGAACTGTTCGCGTGTCGCTTGAGAGATGACCGGTCGGCGGACGAGACCTTCGTTCTTCGCCAGAACCTTGCGGTCGTTCCGGCTGGGCTCGAAATCGCGCACCGGCACGCGTACGCTGCGGCATGCATCGCAGCGCAGGCAAGCCGGCCGGTAGGCGATTGACTGGCTACGGCGGAAGCCGGACTGGCTGAGTACATTGTGCACCGCGTCGGCTTCGGGGATTGCGAGGTTGGTAAAGGCTTTGCGTTCCTTCCGGTCGGGCAGATAGGGGCAGGGGCTAGGGTTCGTGACATAGAACCTGAGCGACCGCTCCAGGCCGGCTGGCAGAAGATGGGGATCCGTAAACTTCATGGAAGGGAAGGATACACGGCGCCGGAGCCGCGCCAAGGGGCCAAAGCCCGGCAGGTGGCTCGGCGCGGCAAAAAATACGGGCCGGCGTTGCCGGAATGCCTCACGAGGGCGTGTCCAGATGAATTTTAAGGCTGATCCGGCGGTTTTGGGCGAGGTGGGGCTGGCCCGGGTAGAGCGGGCGGGTATCCGACAGACCGGTGACGGCCATAAACCGGGCCGGGGCCACACCGCCGGCTTCCAGGAGGCGGCGGGCCTGGTTAGCGCGGTCGCTGGAGAGGTCCCAGTTGGTATAGCCAGCGACCGTGAGGCTGAAAGCGTCGGTGTGGCCTTCGATCGACAGCCGGTTGGAGAGCGGGGCAAGGGCTTCGGCGGCAGCGTTGACCAGCGCAGCGCCTTCGGTTGTGAGCGACCCGCTTGCGCTTTCGAACAGGGCGCGGCCGTCCGTGTCGACGAGATCGATGCGGATGCCGTCAGGCTGCGCGGTGAGGATAACGCTTTGGCCAGCGGCCTTGAGGGTTTCGGAAAGCTGCAGATGACTGAGCAGGTCCACGGCCTCGGCGGGCACCGAGAGGGCGGGGCTTGCCGGTGTCGCCGGCCTGATCCTGAATTGCTGGGCGATGGCAGTGCGGGCATCGGGCGAGACGCCGCCGACCAGCCACATCAGCAGGAAGAAAGCCATGAGCGCGGTGAGGAAGTCGGCATAAGCCATCTTCCAGGTCCCCATTTTGCGCGCCGGCAGGGCAGGCATTCTGCCTGCGTAGTGCCGCGCGGTCGTGGCGTGGGCCATCGTGCTGGTTCCTGTCCTTCTGACGGAGATCACCCGTTTACCAGGCCTTGGTGAAATCCACGCTTTGGACGGGGATGGGATTTCGATGAAATTCAATGTATTGGCGTCCTGTAATGGCACAGCCTGACAAGGAGACACGCATGGCGCGCACCGCTTTTCTCGGCCTGGGAGTGATGGGTTTCCATATGGCGGGCCACCTTGCCCGGGCGGGACACCAGGTCTCGGTATGGAACCGCACGGCCGCCAAGGTCGCCGCCTGGACCAGCGTGCACCGGGGAGAGGCGGCGAGGGATCCGGCCTCGGCGGTCTTCGGCGCCGAGTTCGTTATGATGTGCCTTGGCGATGATCCGGATGTGCGCGCCGTGTTTGACGCTTTCGAGCCGAGCCTCGGTGCGGGCATGACGGTGATCGACCACACCACCGCGTCGGCGGGCCTTGCACGGGAGCTTGCGGCGCGCTGCAAGGCAAAGGGCGCACACTTCATCGATGCGCCCGTTTCCGGCGGCGAGGCAGGCGCGATCAATGGCAAGCTGACCATCATGTGCGGCGGCGAGTCAGCTGCGTTTGCCGGCGCCGAGCCGCTGATGAACGCCTTTGCGCGCAAGATCACCCTGATCGGCGGGACGGGCTGCGGCCAGCTTGCAAAGTCGGTCAACCAGATCTGCATTGCCGGCATCGTGCAGGGCCTCGCCGAGGGGCTGCACTTTGCGCAAAAGGCCGGTCTCGATCCGGCGAAAGTGATCGAGGCCATCTCCGGCGGGGCGGCGCAGAGCTGGCAGATGGACAATCGCTGGAAGACGATGACCGAAGGCAAGTTCGATTTCGGCTTTGCAGTCGACTGGATGCGCAAGGACCTGCGTATCACGCTCGACGCGGCCGGGGCGATTGGCGCGCGCCTGCCGATGACCGCGGCAGTCGATCAGTATTATGCCGAAGTCCAGGAGATGGGCGGCCATCGCTGGGATACGTCCAGCCTGATTGTCCGGCTCAGCGGCGAGCCATCATCCGGTCTGGTCGCAGAAGGAAGCGATGGCAAAGTCTGAAGCCCGCGCCAGGGCGAGCGATGTCTTGCCGGAGGCGTTTGTCGCCGCGATGCAAGACAGCCGGCTGAGGCAGGACGCCGAAGTCCTGCTGCAGTGGATGACGAGGGTCACCGGCCCCTGACCAGGAGGTGGGGCTGCAAGCTTCATCGGCTACGGCCGCTGTGCCTGACAGGTTTTCGGTCTCCGCGAGCCAGAGAGGGCGGTCCGTGTGCTGCCGGCTTATACAGACATTTGCGAAAAGCTGGCGCATCCTGGCAAGCACTGGACCGGCGAGATCTGCCTCTGCATCAACAGGTTTGCGGATGTGGACATCCATGTTCGGGAGGATATCGTGTGCTTCGGCCTTGAGCCTGTGAGCAGGACCTACAAGACCTGTAATGTTTGAGCTTCGGGCGGTCGTCAGGCGCATCTGTTCCGGGTGAGCGCGATAACAGCGCCCGTCATCTGGTACCCGGCGACGAGCTCTGCTTCAGGGGTGAGCGATGCGCTGTCCTCAGGTTTGCGGATCGGTCCTTGCAGGCACGGCGCCCTAGCCGCCGAGCTTTTCGGCCGCGCGCTCCGCGAAGTAGGTGATCACGCCCGCTGCACCCGCACGCTTGAAGCTTAGCAGGGTTTCCATCATCACGCGGTCGCCGTCGATCCAGCCGTTCCGGGCGGCGGCCATGATCTGCGCATATTCGCCCGACACCTGGTAGGCGAGTGTCGGCACGCCGAAAGTGCTGGAGACCCGGTAGACAATGTCCAGATAGGCAAGCCCCGGCTTGACCATCACCATATCCGCGCCCTCGGCCAGATCGAGCGCGACTTCGCGCAGCGCCTCATCCGAATTCGCCGGATCCTGCTGATAAGTTTTCTTATCTCCCTTCAGCGCGGCAGCCGAGCCGATGGCTTCACGGTAGGGCCCGTAGAAGCCGCTGGCATACTTGGCGGAGTAGGCGAGGATCATGGCATCGGTGAAGCCCTCCTCCTCAAAGGCGGTCCTCAGGGCGCCGATGCGCCCGTCCATCATGTCCGAGGGCGCCACCACATCCGCGCCGGCGCCGACATGGATCAGCGCCTGCGTCACCAGCCGCTCGACGGTTGCATCGTTCGGTATCGTGCCGTCCTCGTCCAGCAGGCCGTCATGGCCGTGGCTGGTATAGGCGTCGAGCGCAACGTCCGTGATCAGACCAACTTCGGGGGCTGCATCCTTCATCGCCTTCAGGGCGCGCGGCACGAGGCCGTCCGGTGAGAGCGCGCCCGTGCCCTCGCCATCCTTGCCCTCTGGTCCGATGTAAGGAAACAGCGCGATCGCCGGAATGCCCAGTGCCTTCGCGCGCCTTGCTGCGTCCGCCGCCTCCGTCACCGAGAGCCGGTCGACCCCCGGCAGCGAGGCGACCGGCACACGCCCTTCACCATCATGCACGAACACGGCCCAGACCAGATCGGCGGGCGTCAGGTGATTTTCTGAAACGAGCGAGCGCACCCAGGACGCCTGGCGCAGGCGGCGCATGCGGGTGGCAGGAAAGGACTGCGGAAACTGGGTCATTGGTCTATTTCTGCGACAATTCTGGCCGGTTCACAACCACCGCGTCCTGCGGATCATGAAACAGCGTTTCGAAACATCAAGGCCGTTGGCCATCTGGACGGCATTGATCTCGCGCATCCAGCCCTGCAACTGCGCGTCGGGTAGTTCACGAAAGCCGAGGCGGCGGTAAAAGGGGCCGTTCCAGGCCAGGTCACGGAAGGTCGACAGGGTCACCGATTTCAGCCTCCGCCGCCGGGCATCCTGCAGGACGCGCGCCATCAGCGCCGCGCCGAGCCCCCGGCGGCCATGAGCGGGGTCGACGCTGAGCTGGTCAAGGTAGAGCGAGGTGCCGCGCACCGAGGTGAGCGCGAAACCGACCGCCGCGCCCTTGTGGTGCACGGCGAAGATATGACCGGTCGGTATCGCGGCTTCGAGCGTGGTGACGGGCACGTGATCGGCCAGCGCCTCCTCTGGCAGATAACCGGTTCCGGCAAACAGCTTGCTGGCGGCAAGGTCGGTGAACACGAGATCGGCCACGTCTTCCGGGGCTGCCGGCGTGATCAGGTAACCCTGGGGAAGGCGCCGCATTGACATCAGGCCGGGCTCTATCGCAATTCGGGCGCAGAGATATTGAGATTGGGGCCCGCTGCCAATGAGCCTGATGTTTGACGACGAACGGATCATGATCCGCGACATGGCCCGCCGCTTTGCCGAGGACCGGCTGCTGCCCCATTCGGAGGCCTGGGACGCAGCCAGCCACTTCCCGCTGGACGTGATTCGCGAGACGGCGGCACTTGGTTTTGCCGGCATCTATGTGCGCGAGGATGTCGGCGGCTCGGGCCTGACGCGCACGGATGCGGCGCTTATCTTCGAGCAGCTGTCTTACGGCGATGTCTCCACGGCGGCCTTCATTTCCATCCATAACATGGCTTCCTGGATGATCGACACGTTCGGCTCGCAGGCCCAGCGCGAGACCTGGGTGCCGCGGCTGAGCTCGATGGAACTGATCGCTTCCTATTGCCTGACCGAGCCGGGCTCCGGGTCGGATGCTGCAAGCCTCAAGACAAAGGCCGTGCGGGACGGGGACGCGTATGTGATTACCGGTACCAAGCAGTTCATTTCCGGCGCCGGCACATCGGATCTGTATGTGCTGATGGCAAGAACGTCAGATGGCGGAGCAAAGGGCGTCTCGACTTTCCTTATCGAGAAGGGAGCGCCCGGGCTGTCCTTTGGCGCCAATGAGCGCAAGATGGGATGGAAGAGCCAGCCGACCGCACAGGTTATCCTCGATGAGGTACGCGTGCCGGTTGCCAACCGGATCGGCGAGGAAGGTCACGGTTTCCGCTTCGCCATGGCAGGGCTCGATGGCGGGCGCCTTAACATCGCGGCCTGTGCCCTCGGCGGCGCCCAGCTCGCGCTCGACAGGGCGGTGACCTATGCAAAGGAACGCAGGCAGTTCGGCAGGGCGATTGCGGATTTCCAGGCCACGCAGTTCAAGCTTGCCGACATGGAAACCGAGCTGCAGGCGGCGCGTGTTCTGCTCTACGAGGCCGCTGGCCGGCTTGATGGCAGGACCCCGGACGCCACCCGCTGGTGCGCCATGGCCAAACGCTTCGTCACCGACACCGCCTTCAAGGTCGCCAATGACGCCCTGCAGATCCATGGCGGTTATGGCTACCTTGCCGACTATCACGTTGAACGCATCGTACGAGATCTGCGGGTCCACCAGATTCTCGAAGGCACCAACGAGATCATGCGGGTGATCATCTCGCGGGATATGCTTAAGGATTAAAGGCGCAGATCAGCGCGCGCCGGCGGCGCGCCCATTCCCGCAGGCAGGTCAGACGCGATTGAAACAAGGGGATGCCAAGAGGCCCAGGCCCCGCTTCCGGTCCTAATACCGCGGCGTGCGTGCCCGTATCCGGTCGAAGCCTTGTCGGATGGTTGCAAACCTTGCCTCGATGTGCGGTTCGAATTGCAGGTCGGTGAAGATGTGTGGCCAGTCGCCCTCGATGGCTTCTCGCACCAATTCGCCGACATAAAGCGGGTCAATGCCTCTGGAGATGGCCTCGGTCACGGCTTTCAGGATTTCCGAGCCCGGACCGTCCAGCGGCGTGGTCTGGATCTGACCAGCGAACCTGTCAGGAATGTTGCGGCCCGAGGTGACAATATTGGTGCGGATCACGCCGGGGCAGAGTACCGAGACGCCGATGCCGCGGGTGGCAAGCTTCGGGCGCAGGTCTTCTGACAGCGCAACCACGCCGAACTTGGTCACGTCATAGGCAGGGTTTGTCAGCGCGACCATGCCGGCGATTGAAGCGGTGGAGACGATCTGCCCGCCCTCGCCATGGCGCTCGATCAGCGGTCCGAAAATCTCGATGCCCCAGATGACCGACATCAGGTTTACGCCAATCACCCAGTTCCAGCTGGCCTCGTTCCAGGTGCCATAATCGCCGCCGCCGCCGACGCCGGCATTATTGACGAGGATGTGCACCTTGCCGAAGCGGGCAAGGGTTTCATCGGCGCCGCGCTGCAGGTTGTCCTTGAGCGAGACGTCCGCCACGACGCCGTCCACATCGGCATTCGTCGCGCGCAGGCCTGCAACCGCCTTATCCAGCGCCTCCTTTTCGATGTCGCAGAGCATAACCTTCACGCCTGCCTGGGCGAGAGCGGTCGCGATACCCAGACCGATACCGGAGGCCGCGCCGGTCACAAACGCGGTCTTTCCCTCGAGTGACTTCATCTTTTCCTCCCGGTTTTTCTTCATCCTGCGCTTGCTACGGCGCTGGCGCAATCGGCTCCCCAGCGTCAGCTTTGACACGGGCGGGTGCGATCTGCGACACCGGCGCCATGTCGCGCGCCCTGATCCTTGAAACACTGGAACGCGCAGGCGCGCGCTGCGCCGACCCCGGGCCGCTGATCTATCGCCGTCTGTTTGCCCTGCGCCCTGATTTTGAGGGCCTTTTCGTGATGGATACAGATGGCGGCGTGCGCGCCGCCATGCTTACCACCTGTTTCAATGCCATCCTCGGTCTCCTCGAGGACAGCCCGACGCAGCGGGTGATCCTGTCCTCGTCCCGGTTCGCGCATGATGGCTATGGGCTGGCGGCAGCGGATTTCGACCTGATGTTCGTTGCGATACGCGACACGGTCTGTGAGCTTCTCGCGGAAGATTGGACAGGCCAGGCCGCCGCAGCCTGGGAAAAACTGCTGCGGGAGATCGCCGCCATCAGCGCCTCTCCGGAGCAGGACCGGCCGGAACAGGGCCCGCCGGAATAGGGCTGGCGCCCGCCTTTTGTCTTCAATAAGCTGCGCGGGCTGCGATTTATCAATCAGGGGCTGCCCGTATGACCGATAAGACCGATGCAACTTATGGCAGCGTCTCGCGCCTCAATCACTGGATCGGCGCGGCTGTGTTTGCGAGCCTTCTGATCGTGGGTTTCGTCCTTTCCTATGATGTGCTGCCAGACGCGCAGGCGGGCGAGGTGCGCAATCTGCACAAGGCTACCGGCACGCTGGTCCTGTTCTTTGCCATCTGGCGGGTCACCTGGCGGATCGGCCAGGGTTTTCCGGCGCCGGCCTCCGGCCGGGCGGGCTGGGCGCTGATGCTGTCGAAAGCCGTTCACGGCGCCCTGCTGCTGGCGTTGATCGTCATGCCTCTCTCAGGCGTCCTGATGTCGCTTCTGGGTGGCCGGCCGATCGATATGTACGGCCTCTTTTCCATCCCGCCAGTGGCCGAGATGAAGGATGTTGCCCGTACGCTGCGCCAGGTGCATGCGTATGCCGGGTATGCGCTGGCCATCCTGATCGGGATTCATGTCGCCGGGGCGATGAAACATGCAGTCATCGACAGGGATGCCACGTTGCGCCGCATGCTGACGGGCAAGACGGCGGCCTGATCGCTGGCCGGGGTCATCCGGCGCCGGCCCCGGCGATGCGGCCTGCCTTACGCAGCCGGATGGGAGAGGCTGCAGGTGACGCCAGCGGACGGCGCTGGCCCCATGCGCGTCGATATCTGCGGGCTGACAGCGGTCAGGCTAGGTCAGCTTGAACTCGACGCCGATCTCGAGGCCGCTTTCCCAGCGTTTGATGCAGGTGCGCGGATACCTGAAGTGAGGCAGGCGGAGTACGAATTCGTCCGGCAGCCGGACGCCTTCCGGCACGGCGAGGCGCGCGCCCCCCGGCGAGACATCGCGTATTTCCACTTCCTGCCTGCGGAACCATCCGAGCTTCACCAGCCCCCTGGCCTCGACACGCACCCGCCGGCCGCGCCGGTTGAAGCGGGCGACGTCGGATTGTGTGGCAATCAGGCGGGTTTCTGGCAAGGCTTAACTCGGGGACGGCTTCAATCATAGAATGCAGAGTTATCTCACCAATTCGTAAAGGCTTGCCATAGGCTCTTGTCACAAATCGGGAAGCCTGCCTTTACCTTTTGGAGATGGTGATTGGCGGGGGCGGGGCGATGACCAGTGATGTACTGATCCGGCAGCAGGGCGGCCTTGGCCGGATCACTCTCAATCGTCCCGGCGCGCTGCACGCCCTCAACACGCCGATGTGCGCGGCGATCCTGGAGGCGATCACCGCCTGGGCGAAGGATCCGGCTGTCCAGCTGGCATGGATCGACCATCAGGAAGGCACGCGCGGCTTCTGCGCTGGCGGCGACATCCGCATGCTGGCCGAAAGCGGGGCGGGCGATGCCAGTCAGGCCCGCGCCTTCTTCCGCACCGAGTACCGCATGAATGTGGCCCTTGAGGCTTTCCCCAAGCCCATCCTGTCTGTCATCGACGGTGTCACCATGGGCGGCGGTGTCGGCCTCACGGTGCACGGCGCCTACCGTATCGCCACCGAGCGCACGGTCTTCGCCATGCCGGAAACCGGCATCGGCCTTTTCCCGGACGTCGGCGGTGGCTGGTTCCTGCCGCGCCTGGGCGGTGAGATCGGCACCTGGCTGGCTCTGACGGGCGCGCGCCTGAAGGGTGCTGACGTCGCCGCGGCCCGTATTGCCACGCATTTCATGCCGTCCGAACTCATCCCCGCCCTAGCGCGCCAGCTTGAAACCGCAGACTTCTCTGCCGGCGCTGCCGAGCTGCTCGGCGAAATCCTCGGCCGGCTGACCCAGGCAGTCCCTGCCGGCAGCTTCGAGCCGCACCGCGAGACCATAAACCGCTGCTTCCGCTTCGACACGGCCGAGGATATCCTCTCCGCCCTGGACGCAGATGCCGGGGACTGGGCCCGCGCCGAGGCCGCTACGATCCGTGCCAAGAGCCCGGAGACGGTCAAGGTTGCCCTGCGCCAGCTGCGTGAGGGCCGTTCAGCGAAAAGCTTTGAGGAGAACATGCGCACCGAGTTCCGCATTGGCTGGCGCAAGGTGCAGAGTGCGGACTTTCTTGAAGGCGTGCGCGCCGTCATCATCGAAAAGGACAACAGGCCTGTCTGGAGCCCCGCCCGGTTTGAAGATGTGACCGATGCGGATGTGGATCGCTACTTTGCCCCCCTTGGCGCAGACGAGCTGATCTTTACCGCCTGACACGCAAGGCTGGACAGGTCCTGCTGGCCGGGCTGTTATCGGTCCGGAGGCTGAAGGTAAGGAGCGATGCGCGGAGAAGTTCTGAGACCCGACGGCGTGGAAGGGCCGGGCCTGATCCGCGGCGAGGATGGAAAGACGTATTCTTTTGTCACGGCGCGTGTGCACCGGGCCGTCATGCTTCCTGCCGGCCGAGGGGTGGACTTTATAGGCCTCGGCGAAGAGGCGCGTGACATCTATCCGCTGGATGGCATGGCGGCGGCGGCCACACCGCCGGTCAGCCTGCCTGTCGATGCGGCTTACACCCCTGCCATTGCTGCTCGTAATGACGGCTTCTTTACTTACTTCTGCCGCGCCTTGAGCAAAAACTACTTCCAGTTCTATGGCCGGGCGCGGCGCGCTGAATACTGGGGATATATACTCTTCTTCTGGTTATCTCTGTTGGCGATGTTAACTTTGGACGCGCTAGTATCGGCTATCATTTTCAATAATAATGCAGAATACGAATCTGTTTATATTCCTATTCTGACCTTAATTTTTTGTATATATAACATTATACCAAGTACCTCGATCACCATTCGCCGGCTGCACGATCAGGATATGTCCGGTTGGCTCTACTTTCTCAACTTAGTGCCTTATATTGGCGGCATCGTAATCTTCATTCTCATGCTGTTCGATTCCCGTCCAAACCCGAATAAACATGGGCTGAGCCCAAAGTATGGGGCAGCGCAGACGGTGCAGGTCTTTGCCTGATGGTCAGGCCGTTACGCATCAGTAACGGTTAATGAAAACCCATTATTCTTAATACTAATTCTGGTTATCTATGTTTTGCTTATCAAAATATTAGTCGTCATCATGTAACTCTGCTCAAACTACAACAAAAGTTGAGTGGTGGTTACAATGATGATGGTTGATATGCAGGACACTGCAGCTTCTTCGCTTGGCGAGTCTTTCCTTAAGTCGCTGTCGCTTCTTGAGCAGGCCCATCGCCGTCTGCATGACGTCGTGAAGGACGATCTCGAGCGCGGCGGTGAGCGGTCGCTGACCGGCGTGCAGGCTCTGCTCCTTTATGAAATCGGCGATGGTGAGGCCCCGGCTTCGGCGCTGCGCACCCGCGGCGCCTTCGCAGGCACGAGCCTCTCCTATAACGTCAAGAAGCTTCAGGAGGGCGGGTATCTCGTCCAGACGCGTTCAGATGACGACAAGCGGACGGTCACCCTGCGTCTCACCGATCGCGGCAAGAAGGTAAAGGTGCGGGTCGAAAAGCTGTTTGCCAAGCAGGCGACCGCTCTTGAGCCTACGGCGAGCGTCCGTGCTGACGATCTCTTCCAGCTCAACAAGACAATCGCGCGCCTCGAGCGTTTCTGGTCCGATCAGATCCGCTATCGTCTCTAGACCCCTGTCCCCGGGAGGGGCCAGCGTGAGCCCTGCCCGGACAACACGCCAAGCGCGACCGACGAGGGACCTCACGGTCTGCGTATGCGGACGCAAGACTGTCCCTGGCAGGACACTTCCGGCCTTGGTGCCGCGCAGCTTGCGGGCGAGGGCGTTCGCCCTGTCCGAAGGCGGGCGCCGCCCGAAGCGGTCCGGAATTGATCGGGGCTGAGCCGTCTGC
>CAZIGV010000010.1:0-124859 GCA_964538945.1 uncultured Hyphomonas sp. | reverse complement strand
TACTGGAACGTGCCATTGCCCCACGGCCCCGTGCTCGCCGTCAGCCGCCCGATCCCGTCATAGGTGAACGTCTGGTCGATATTGGCGGCCGTCTGGTCATTGATCAAGGCGATCTGCGAACGGGGTGTGTAGGCATAGGTGAGGTCCACAGGGAGCTCCGCACCCTTCACACTGCGCAGCCTGTCCGTCTGCTGGCGCGCCGTCAGCGTCTGGCTGAACACCTGGCCATTGCCATAGGTCGCCCCCGAGACCGCACCGTTCTCCGAGAAAAGGCCTTCGATCTAAGTCAGCTTGTCTCGCTTGGGGCGCAGAAATCTCGTTCCAATCACAACAACAAACAGTTTGGCGAAAAGAGAAACGAGCCAAGCAAGTAATGTTGGCGATTCCATCGCAGTTCGTATGCTGATGTTTTGTCCACTGAAGGCGACAGTCAACACCGCCACTGAAAATGAGAAGAAGAGCAAGAAGTCTAGGATTAAGAATGACTTTTCACGCTTAAGCGAGAGCATGGCCAGAAGGAAGCTGGTGACAATAAACCAGCAATCAACGGCGAAAAAGTAGGTAACTCCAAAAGCTACTTTCGCGCTATATCCCATTCCACCGCTTCTGATGGATGGCATTAACTCAGCCAACACGACAAATGCCCCACAAAAAGCAAGCACTTCAAGGCATCGGATGCCAAACCACAGATGCAAAACTCTCATCATTTGGTGACCCGAGACGCTCAATCGCATGACTCCCGCTTAATCCTCGAACCCGTGCAGACGACAGAAGAGTCAGCTCGAACCTCTGCCGTTAGCGCAAGACCGATAGCTACCCGATGCTTTTCATTCGCAAAGTCCAGTTTCTCAACGCCGAGCGAAGTGCGGGCGTTGTCGAGGGCCTTGTTGTATATGTCGCTATGCCCAAGCGAGCTGTTGAGAGTTCCATTCGATTCACTAACCAGCTTTTGGTATGCGCCTTGGTCAGTAGCTTTCAGTCCGTCCAAAAACCCCTGCACGATTGATTGTTCGTATCGAACAAACACTTCATCATTTTTCGCAACGTCTGATGATGTAAGTGCATTCCCAGACTTTATCGCGCTGAACATACCCATGTTTGACACTTCCAATGTCTTACTTAGCTGACGAAGGTAATCACGGGTCGAAGGGCTTGTGACAGCTCTGGCGGAGCCATGATCGAGAGCCCCGAGTTCTTCCGTTGTGAGACTAGCGACAGCAGCAAACGTTGTGGCTGAGCGAATAATTGGGTCTGAATCTATATCAACCATCCTTTGGCTGCGAGCACAGAATTCACTCTTAGTGTTGAACGAATTGCAATACTTTCCATCTGGATCCCAATTGTTTACCGGATCATTCGCCGCGTAAGCATACCGGTTAAACATTGCGGGAGCGGCAGGCGTAAACCCGACCGGATCGATGCTGAGGAACCGTCCGATCACGGGATCATAGTAGCGCGCCTGCATGTAGGTGAGCCCGGTCGCGGCGTCCTCCACGTGCCCGGTGTATCCCGCCTGGTTGTCATTCGCCGGGGCGGTGATCCAGTCCTCGCCGAACGGCTGCTCGCTCTCGCGCCAGATGACCGCGCCCGCGCTGTTGGTGCCCGCCACCGCTGAGCCGAGATGGTCATGGTGCAGCCAAGTGACCGAAGCGCCCACGACCCTCGCAAGCGTCATGCCTGCGGCACGGATGTATTCGGTGTTTCCGCCGCCCACTCCGGTCTGGTCAATCGCGACAAGCCCGCCGCCGGCGTCGTAGACGCTGTAACGCGTCACTCCGCCAACAACCTGTTTCACCCGCCGAAGGTGCCCGTCATAGGTGTAGCTGCCGGTGGCCGGCCCCAGGACGGTGCGAGGTTGATCCGAGAAGTCGTACGTGAACCCCAAAGCGCCCAGAGCCGTAACATTGCCCCGCGCGTCGTAATTCAAGCTCCGCGGCAATCCCGCGGAATCCGTATGCGAGGTGAGCCGGTTGTTCGCGTCATAGCTCAGCGCAATCGTCCGTGTGCCCACCTGGCGCTGACGCAGGTTCCCCAGCCCGTCCTACTGGAACGTGCCATTGCCCCACGGCCCCGTGCTCGCCGTCAGCCGCCCGATCCCGTCATAGGTGAACGTCTGGTCGATATTGGCGGCCGTCTGGTCATTGATCGAGGCGATCTGCGAGCGCGCCGTATAGGCATAGGTGAGATCGACGGGCAGCTCTGCGCCCTTCACGCTACGCAGCCGGTCCGTCTGCTGGCGGGCCGTCAGCGTCTGGCTGAACACCTGGCCATTGCCATAGGTCGCCACCGCAACCGCACCGTTTGGGTGATAGGTCAGCCCGCTCGCGATCCCCGTGCCATCGACCGTCACACTCGTCACCCGGCCGAGCCCGTCCACCCCCTGCACCACCGCCTGGCCCGAGGGCAGGGTGTAGTTAGTCAGCGCCGCCGCATTGGAGTAGGTATAGCCCTGCGCATAGGTGCGTCCATCGAGCGTCAGTGTCGCCGAAGTCGGCAGGCTCAGCTCGTTCCAGGCATAAGTCCAGTTCACACCGTTGCGGTTGACCGTGAGCGGATTGTCGTCGTCGTCATAGGTGTAGCTGATATCCGGCGTGCCCGCGTCCGCGAAGTTGCGCAGGGTCAGCCGCCCGCGCAGGTCATAGGAGTTTGTGACGAGCGCTGCACCTGAAGGCGCCGTGCAGGCCGTGCCAGAGCCCGCGCCCCTCTGCTGCGTGGTCAGCTGGCTCGCCGCGTCATAGCCATAGAGCGTGTCCCCGCCTTCCGGCGTGCGCGAGCGGCAGAGGCGGCGGCGCGTATCGTAATAATAGTAATGGCTCTGATCCACCGGCCAGGTTCCTGTGCCAATCTGCCGGGCGCGGTCCACCTCGCCCCAGATGTTGAGCGTCATCTCGGTCGTGATGCCCTGCGGCTGGACGATCTTCTTGATCTCCTCGCTCCCCGGCCCGCCATAGCCGGTGAAGTGCAGCGTCGTGACCGCGCCGGTCGGGTCCGTCACGGTTTTGCGGTGCTGGTTCAGCCAGGCATATGTGGTCGCGGCATTCGGCGCGACGTTTTCCGTTTCGGAGGTCACACGGCCCAGCATGACATAGGCGATGTTGACGCCGGTCGTGGGGTTGGCCGTCGTACTCGGAAACGAGCGGAACGTGACTTCGTTCAGTGCATTGAACGTGGTCTTCAGATGCGAGAGCCAGCCCGTGCTGATGTCGCGCGTGCGCACCTCGATCGGCCGCAGCATGGCATCATAGGTCACCCGCGTCTCGGCATTGCCGCTGGTGATCGTCTGCACCGGGTTGGCGCCCCAAGTATAGCCGATGGTGGCCGCGTTCCAGGTCTGCTGGGTGCGGGACGGCGTGATGCCCGTCAGGCGGCCCATATTGTCCTGGGTATAGGTCGTGACGAACCCGCGCCCGCCGGTGATCGTCTGTATCCAGCCATTGTTATCGACCGTCTGGTACACGGACGTGCCGTCCGCCCGCGTCACCTGCTGCGGCGTGCCGCGCTTCCAGTTGAGGGCATAGACCCGGCGGTCCAGCGCATCCTCGACCCAGTGCAGCGCGCCCTTGTAGCCGGTCGCGGTGTGATAGCTGTAATCCGCGATCCGCGTGCCATACAGGTTCGCCCAGATGCGGCGGCCGAGCGTGTCATAGCCGAACGCATCCGTCGCGCGGCCATTGACCGTCGTCGTCAGCGGCAGGCCGAGCACCCATTTGGTCTTGTTGTGACTGTAGGTCGTCACCGTCGTTCGCGGCGATGTGCTCGTGCTGGTCGAAGCGCTGACGCTCGTCGGATAGCCGAAGCTGTAGGTGCTTGAGGTCTGGTTGGTGTCATAGGCGTAGGCCGATGTGTAGGTATCACCGTCCTGCACGGCCACCGAGCCCGTCGTGCGCCGGGGCGCTGCCTGGCCGAGGTTTGCCGTCGGACCGAACATATAGGTGTTGCCGAGCGATGCTTCGGTGACGAACGAGTTTGTGACCGAGCTGAGTACTGTCGTGCCGGACCGAGCCTCGACTTTCTCCAGCCGGTTCTCGTTGGCCCCGTGCACCCGGTTGTGGAACCAGCGCGTCTTGCGGTTCAGCGGATCGGTCATCTCCGTCCACTTCTGCTCCCCGCCGGTCGTCTGGTAACCCTGTCCGCTCCAGCCTTCATATGCCCAGGTCCAGTTGGCCGAAGGATAGCCTGTGCCGCTCAAGGTCTTCTGTGTCACCGACATGGTTTCGATGAACGGCCAGTCGTAGGTCATCCCCTCGCCATCAAGATAGCAGGTTCCCGCCAGGTTGATGGGCCCCGGCGGCGTCTTGGTCACTTTCCGCCAGTGGCGCCGCTCGCCCAGTGTGAACGTGCCGGTCATCCCGTAAGGATGGGTCATCGTCAGCGTGTAGTTCGCCGCGGTGCACGAACCCGGCTCAACCGTTGACCGCATCCCCCAGAGGTCAAAGGCCCAGGTCTTGGAATCCGGCAGTGTGACCTGCGTCAGTCTGGGGAACGGCGTCGTGCCATAGGTGTACGTCCAGGTTCGGCCGTTCGCGGTGACACTGGAGATCAGCTTCGACGACCCGGTATAGCTTAGTGTGATCTGGCGCCCATCACTGGCAGAGATGCTGGTCAGCCGGTTCTGGGCGTCATAGCTGTAGCTGACCGTATTGCCGCTTGCGTCCGTCACCTGGGTCGCCAGCAGGATGAAATAAGTCCGGGCAAATGCGCCTTGGTTGCGGACGATGCCGTCCGGCGCAGTGAGGAACTGGACCCGGTCAAAAATGTACTCATCGCCTGCTGGCGAATAGGCCGTCAGGCCTTCATAGCCGAGCGTGTTGGCAGAAGGAGAGCGGCACTTGATAATCCAATTGTCAGCTGTCGCCATGGCTGTGCCAGTGGCCCAATGCGTTCCGGTCAGCTGGCGAAGGATCAGCTTCGAGCCTTGACCCGGGACATGCAGGTGCAACCCGTCAGAATAATCCCGGTACGGCACCTGGATTTCCTGAGGTTCGCCGCCGCTGCCAGAACCGCTGATCGTGATGGAGATCGTTTCCGGCTCCTGCGATCCGGAACAGGCGAACGCAGTGCCGCCCTCCATCGGTACAATTTGCGTGACTTTGGGAACATCCAATCACCAATCCCCGAATTCCGCGCTCACCGAATTGTGGTATTTCCAGCCTTGGGAAAGATTTCGGCGGACCGCGACTTCAAGCCCGAAATTGCCCGGGATCGACACATCGACGTGCGAGAAGTTCAGTCCGCCCGTGTCGGGGTCAACGCTGTCGCCCATCAGGGTGTTGTCCAGCATGGTCAGGCGGCTATCGGTCGCCTGGCGGACGTTCCAGTTGACCTCGAACTCTTTCACCGTCTGGGAGGGCTGAGCGAGCGCCGCGCCGAGAGAGACAAGGAAAGCGGTAACGATTGCAGCACGCGGAATGCCACTACCTTTGATGTTCCAGCCCATACGAAATTCCTCCCCGTGGGAGAAACCCTGATTGAAATCCATGCGCCCGGCAAGTGAACTTTTGTTACTCGATAGCTCCTGACGCGCAGGCTTTTCGTCCGCCAGGATTTAGGCGCGAGACTTTCCAAGCCCGCAGCACGAAGACGGTCGCAGCATCGAACAAAGTACCGTTTTTGCCATCGGTGTTGATCGCCAACGTGGTTGGTTTCGCATCAAAGAGCATATATGTTTTCTTCGTCATAGAGCGCGTTGATTTTGACCCTCGGCGGGACTTCCTGCGTATTGCGCCGGCTGGTCCGGATAGGCCTTGATTTGCCGCAACGCGCAGCGCCAGAACAGCTATTGCTCAGTGCCATAAAACGAGAATTCCCGGGTCGTTTCGCCGGCATAATTCTGTTCAGCGGAAGGGGCGGAATCTGGCGAACCCGGGAGGGCAAGATAAAAGGGTTGGCGCCACCCCCCTGGGTAGCGCCCTGTCTGCACAACGATTTTTCGGTGCCCGTTGCACGCCGTTGGGGTGTACGAATTTTACGGGACCTGCTGCAGACACGCAACCGTCCGTACACCACCAATTGTATCGCGATGCAGCCGCTTGCATAGGGTTGCACCACCTCGCCGACGCTCCTACTAGGCGGGCCTCGTCCGCAGCGGTACACTGGGAGACACTGCCGGAGCCTGCCTCATGACACCCAGAAAAACCCCTTCCAAAGACCATCCGATGACGGTCTTTCCAACACCCTCCCGCGCTGCCCGATGAAACCCCGCGTCAACCTCCGCCTCGATGCCGCGCTGCTCGCACAGCTCGAGGCAGCCGCACGCGCGCAGAAGACGACCAAGACCGACATCCTGGAAGAGGCGCTGCGCTGCTATCTTGATCCTGACCGCAACCGCTCGCTGGAGGACCGGCTGATGGAACGCATGGACAGTTTCGAGAAGCGCCTGGGGCAACTCTTCTGGGCGGTTGATCTCGGCGTCGAGACGACCGGGCATTTTGTGCTCTACTGGCTGACCCGCACAGACCCGATTCCGGAAAGCGAGCGCGACATCGCGCATGCCCTTGGTGAACGCCGGTTTGATCACTTCATCAACCAGATCGCAAAGAAGCTCCACCGGCGCCGATCGCTCGTTGCGGAGTCGCTCCGTTGGGAACAATCGGAACCGGAGGAAGCGAAGCCTCAGTAAGCCGCCTCAAGGTGATCCGTTCGAAGCGCACCGAAATCTGACCGCAGATTTGCTTCCAGGCCGAATGGCAGGCCCTGCCATTCGGCCATGACCAGCCTCCATGCCTGCGCGGATCCTCGTCAAGGGCGCGCGGGACGCCCGCCGCGGAGCGGCCTTGCCCTTGACGAGGGCCCGTGCAGGCGTCACCCGCCAGCAGCTTTGCGCGGCGTTGCAAGTGCATGTCGCAAATGGCCTCTGTTCCGATAGTCAGTCGGCGGCCATCTGCGCGATCCTGGCGCCCATGCAACCCGTCAGTGCCCAGCGTATCGAGAACGCCATCCGGATCGTCGCCCGGCTGATCGACATGTCGGGCGATACCTACTGGCCCATCCTTGAGCGGCTCGAAGCGGAGCATGCGGCTCTTGCCGACCGCGAGGAACGTCTCGCCCGTTATCTTGCCGGAGAGCGGCCTCAAGCTGCGCGGCGCTTACTGCCGAAGCCGACGCGCTCGATGTCGCGCGAGGATCGTGCGCAGCACATATGACGGCGCCCGCTCGCTCAGAGCGCGATCTCGCGCACGAGCCGCGCGACATGTTCGAGCGAAGCGCCCTTGCCATAGCGTTCCCGGTCGAGCCGGTGGCCGAACAGGTCGCGCCGGATCCGGTCATCGATGCCGGCCGCCAGCATCCGGTCCTCGAACGCATGACGCAGCGAGTAGAACGAGTGCGCCGGTGTCTCCAGGAGGCCATTGGACTTGAGGTATTTGTTGACCGTCGCGCTCAGCCCCGCGCTGCTCTCCCGGTAACGCGGGAACCCGTCCGGGAACGCCCTGAACGCTTCCAGCGAGACACCTGTCAGCGGGATCAAGCGCCTGGCATAGGCACTCTTCAGCTGGCGGCCCTCGGGCTCGATGGCGATATGCGGCACGGCACCGTCGAGCCGGATCGTCCTGGCCGTGAGGCCTGCGCCTTCCGACGGGCGGTAGCCGGTATTGACCATGCCGAGCAGGAGCCCGCGCGCCTCGTCGTTGAGCCCGGAGAGCGCGCCCGGCGCCAGCAGGCGGCTCCTGATCCACGCCGCGCTGAACGGCGGGCGGGTGCGCATCTCGCCTTCGCGGAACGACAGCTCGCCGAGCGGCAGGGTGAGACCCAGCCGCTTCATCGTGTTGACGGTTTTCAGCACGTCGCCGAGATGGATCAGGTCCTTGTTGGCCGAATTGGGCGTCACCTCGCCCGCCTCGATCCGCTCCAGCCAGTGCTGGCGGAAGTCCAGCATGTCGTCGCGCGTTATCGCTTCGACAGGCTTGTTGCCGACGATCTCGACGAAGGTGCGCACCGCCTTCAGGCGCGGGTTCTTCCAGCGCCGGATCTGGTCCTCGCTCTTGCCGAGCGTCTTCTCCCGGGCAAGGCCCCAGTAGAGCTCCAGCGCCTTCTCCAGCGTCAGGGACGGCGCTGGGACCGTGCCGAGCAGGGCAGACGCCTCCACCGGGTCAGGCGCCGCCCGGCGGGCGCCGATGGCCTCGACGCGGGCCAGGAGCTCCTCCGACGGCAGGCGGGCGACAAGGCCGACATCGAGATAGCGAAAGCCCCGGATGCGGGCGAGTTCATGGGCGGCCGCATGACGGGCCTCCGCGTCCCCGGTATCGCCCGCCAGCCGAGCCTCCCAGGCTTCGACCAGATTGCCCCAGGCACGGTCTGCCTTGCTGCGGGCTACCGTCTCGGAATCTGTATGCAGGCTGATCCAGACCACGCCTCTCGGCTCAACCGCGCGATACCTTTGCGGCACCCGGCGGCGCAGCTGGAACGTGCTCCCGCGTTTCACGATCGACATGCGCACCTCCGTCACGCTTAGCGGACTTTGTGCAGCAGAATGTGTAGCAAAATGTGCAGCAGTTCAAGTTCGAACGCATGCAACGCAGTGCAGAATCGTGCAATAAATTCAACAAGTTCAGAGTGTTGTAAGGGGCGTGATCTTGTGCAGCTGGCGGAGAGGAAGGGATTCGAACCCTCGATACGCGTTAACGTATACGCCCTTAGCAGGGGCGCGCCTTCGACCACTCGGCCACCTCTCCAGCGCGAACATGCGGTCTATTGAAAGCCTTCCCGCTCCGCAAGCCCTTGCTGGCCGTTCTGGCAGGCAACAAAAGCGGGCGCAGGGACCGGGCGCCGCAGCCGCCTTCACAGGCCCCGGCGCGGGGCGCGCCGGGTTGAACCTGGTCCACGCCCTCTTGCCCGGACTTGGCGCCGCAGGGCATCGAGGCTAGAAAACGCCATGTTTACCCCGGAGGCGCCCGCCATCAGACTGGCGATCTGCATCGATGCCGGACAGGGCGATCCGGGCGAACTCGTCCGCGCACTGAGCCGGCAGGACGGCGCCGCAGACTGCGCGCTCATGCTCTATGCCCTCGGGGGCGCAGACGAGGCTGCACGTCAGGCCCTCCGCCTGATCGCGGGCGCGTTTCCCGGCCCGAATTCGGTGTTGCCTGCCGGGAACGATCCAGACAGGACAGACACCAGGCAATGGCTGATCGCTGCAGCCCCCGCCGACTGGATCCTGTTCATCGGCCCGGACACCCTGCCCGCCGGGCCCGGTTTCCTGAGACAGTCGATCGAGGCCGCGGGCGCCGCGCCAGGCCCCGGCGCCGTTCTGGGCGGTATGACCTCAGCCAGCAGCCGGCAGGACTGGCCGCTGACCTGGGTCGACCCCTTGGCCGCACACGAAAGGCGCGCAGCCGATCCCGGCCTGTTTGTTTCCAGCGCCAACCTCCTCGTCCACCGCGACATCCTGAAGGCTATCCCGTTTGATGGCGGCTTCACCTCGGCGCAGCTTGCAGATATCGATTGGGGCCTGCGGGTGCAGGCCGTCTATCCGATCCGCCATATCGACAATCCGGTTGTCCGGGGACACTCCGGAACTGATGAGCGCCGCCTCGATGACGCGGCCAAGTCAGGCCCTGGCCTTGCCCGGCTGCTGCGCCGCCACCCCGGTCTTGCCGGTAAGCTGGCGCTTATCGACCTCGCCCGGCGTGTGAAAGGCATCCCCCTGCTCTCGCCGGCCGCCCGGCTGATCGCCTCCAGCCGGATCCTGCCTGCCAGGCTCAGGGCTTCAGCGGGCCGCCTTTATGTTGCCGCCGCGTGTTCGCCCTATATCGAGCCGGCCTGAGACGAAGCGGCGCTTCAGCTGCAGCGGTCAAAGCGTCCCGCGAGCCTCGCATCTGCCTTCAGCTCGTTCATGACAATGCCGGCCACCCGGCCGCCATGCGACTCGATTTCCTGGCGCAGGGCCTGCACGTCTGCGGGCGGCGTCTCATCCGCTTTCACGATGATCACCACCCCGTCAGCCTGCGCCGCAAAGACAAGTCCCGCGCGGGATTTCTCCAGCGCCGGCGCATCAACCACGACCCAGTCGGTGGCCGCCCGGAGCGCTGTCCACCATCCGGGCGCCGATTGCAGCAGCACACGCTGGCCGGGCGCGAGCCTGTCATTACGGAAACGCGTCACCAGCAGGCGCTGCCCCTCGATCTGATGCACATTCAGAAGCTTGCAATAGGCAAGTTCCTGCTCGTGGCCGACGACGGAATAAATCTGCTCGGCGCCAAGGGAGGCATCGAGCGCATGGCCGGGCCGGGCACAATCCTTGAACACCCCCTGAGAAAAGGCAGTGTACTGACCATTCCTGCGAAAATCAAGATCGACAATCCAGGTTGTCTTCGCCGAGCGGGTCGCCGCCATGCGGGCAAAGGAAGCAGCCACACTGCTCGTGCCCTCGCCGGGGTGGGCTGCGATAAACAGCAGGATGCGCCCGCCTTTCGGTGAGGCCGTCTGTGAGGCCGTCCGCCAGAGGCCTGCAAGATCCTGCCTGAGGTCACGCATGCCCTGACCTCCTCAATACTTCTGGACCGAGGCAAGCACCGGCAGGCCAAGCGTGCGGCCCGCCGATCCGGGCGTCGCCAGCCCCCGCCGCGTGAAGGCCCGGATCATGCCGGCCATCAGCGCCGTCAGTCCGGCGAGGAATACCGCGCCGATCAGCACCGGCAAACGCAGGCTCTCGCCGCTGACCGGTACGTTCGCACGCTCCAGCACACGCACCGCAGCCGCCTCACGGCCGGCAGCGCCCGCTTGCGCCAGCCCGCCTGCCTGAACGGCCTCGAGCGCGGCGAAGGCGCGCTCGGCCCCGTCGCGGCGCCGCTCCAGCACCTGCAGCTCCGGCTCGAGCGCAAACAGGCGCGCCTGGCTTTCCTCAAAGCCGGCAATCTGCAGCTTCAGTTCAGCCTCCCGGCTGCGCAGCGCCTGGACTTCAGACTGCAGGGTCGCGATCGCCGCTTCAACCTGGCCATAGAGCGGGTTGGGGCCCACCCGGACCAGACCTCGCGCGGCCTGCTGCCCATTCAGCAGCTCCTCCTCCCGCCTGATACGCGCCTCAAGATCCTGGATCACCCGGGAACCGGGTTTGTAGCGTAATTGCTTTTTCCTGTACTCCAGCTTGAGGGCCAGCAGCTCGCTGCCGCCTGAATCCTCGACAAAGAGCTCGGTCACCGGCGGAATCGACTGGATCTGCGTGCGATAATCGGCCAGCTGCGCCTCTGCCTGGCGCAGGCGCGCCCGTGACTGAATGAGCTCGGCACTGGCAGTCTGGTGGAGAAAGCTGAGCGTCTCACGCCCCGAGGCCAGATCGGTGAGATTATTCGTATACAGAAAATCCCGGATAGCGTCCTCAGCCGCCGCAAGGTCCGCTTCAATCTGCCCGCGCCGATCAGCCCCGGCATCCGGGCCGGAACCGGTATAGAATTCAACCCGGTAAGCCAGATAGGCCTCGACCAGGGCATTGGTCATCTCCGCCGCCATGGCCGGGCTCGGATGTGACAGCGCCGCCGAGATCACCGGACTGGCGGGCGCTGCCTCCACAGCAAAGGCCTCCGAGATCGCCGCGACCGCAAGGCGCCGGCACTGATCCGGCGGACAGTTCTGCGACAGTGAAGGATAGACCCGTGCCAGCTTCACCCGCTCCAGCGCCGCCTCGGCCACTTTCGGGCTGCGCAGCAGCTCGGTCTCGGCCTGCACCGCCGCCGCCAGTCCGCCCTGGCTGCCGGCCGAGGCCGGCGAGACGATCAGCCGCGAGGGTGCCTCATAGACGGCTGGCAGCAACAGCGACCCGCCCACGCCCAGGGCGGCCAGAGACAGGAATATGCCGGCCATCAGCCATTTTGCCCGCAAGAGCTGCACCGTCACGTCCAGGGCGCCGAGGCGCGGCCGGACGGCTGAGACTGCTGATCCTGCGCCGGCCTGCGGCATTTCATATCCTGACAAGGGTGGGTCCAGCCTGCACGCCTCGCATGGCACATTTGATATTTCCTTAATCATTAATGCCGCTCAGAAGGCAGGCGCCTTGCACCCCCTGCCCGCACCCTGCCTGTGTGCGCCCCCTTCCGGAGCCCGTCCCGATCTGGCAGTCATGCATCCATGACCGACTACTTCGAACCGATCCCTTATTCACTCTGGACGTCCGACAAGGCAGCCTTTGCAGAAAAGCTCGGCCAGTCCTTCCGCGAGACGGGCTTTGCCCTGATCACCGGCCATCCGGTGGCGCAGACGATCATCGACGACAATCTCGCGGCCACGAAGGCCTTCTTCGCCCTGCCCGCCGGGACGAAGGAGAAATACCATGACCCTCATGGCGGGCGCCAGCGCGGCTACACGCCGTTCGGCACCGAGAATGCCAAGGGTCAGGCCCAGGCCGACCTGAAGGAGTTCTGGCATACCGGCCGCGCGCTGGCGCCGGCCTCGCCCTACCGCGACACGATGAAAGACACGCCCCCGGTTTCGGAAGTGGCCGATTTCGACCGGGCGACCCGCGCCCTCTACGGCGCGCTTGATGCCTTTGGGGCAGAGCTTCTGAAAGCCGTGGCCCTGCACCTCAACCTCGCCGAGACCTGGTTTGACGACAAGGTGAACCTCGGCAATTCGATCCTTCGCCTCTTGCATTATCCGCCGCAGACGGACCCGCCGCCGCAAGGCTCGGTGCGGGCCGGCGCGCATGAAGACATCAACGTCATCACCCTGCTGCTCGGCGCCGAGGAAGCCGGCCTTGAAGTCAGGCATCGCTCCGGCAAATGGCTCGCCGTCAATCCGCCCCCCGGCGCCCTCGTGATCAATTGCGGCGACATGCTGCAGCGCTATACCGGCGGCGTCCTGCCCTCGACCACACACCGGGTCGTCAATCCGGCGCCGGAGCGTTCGCGCTTCCCGCGTTATTCGGCGCCCTTCTTCCTGCATTTCAACCAGGACTTCCGGATCGAAGCCCTCCCCGGCTGCCTGGCTGAGGGCGGCCGGGCGGAGCCGGCGATCACCGCCCAGGACTTCCTGATGGAACGCCTGCGCGATATCGGTCTCGTCAGGGCGTGAAACAGGCCTGAAAAAACCCCCTTCCGGAGAAGGGGGTTTTATCTGAAGACTGACCGTCTGCAGGGTTCAGTTCTTTTCGTATTGCCGGGCGATCTCATCGAAGAGGCGCACACCATAACCGACAGCGCCCTTCGGCTCGGTCGGACGGCCGGAATTCTCCCAGGCGGTGCCGGCAATATCGAGATGCACAAACGGCGTTTCAGGCTTTGCCCATTCCATGATGAACGCGGCGCCCACCGATGCGCCCGGGGCGGCCCCCTGATCGGCAATGTTCTTGACATCCGCGATGTCGCTCTTGATCGCATCGAAAGTTGCCGGGGTCACAGGCAGACGCCAGAGCCTCTCTCCGACGGCGTCACCTGCCTTGAGGAAGACAGAGGCAAGGCTGTCATCCTGGGTAAACAGGCCGGCATGCTCCCGGCCAAGCGCGCCGACGACCGAGCCGGTCAGTGTTGCGATCGTCACAGCCAGCTTCGGCTGATAAGTCTCCTGCGCCCACCAGAGCCCGTCGGCCAGCACCAGGCGGCCTTCCGCATCCGTGTTCAGCACTTCGATGGTCTTGCCGCTCATCGAGGTCAGAACGTCGCCGGGCCGGATCGCATCGCCATCCGGCATGTTCTCCGCCAGCGCCAGCACGGCGACCGCATTCACCTTCGCCTCCCGCCGAGCCAGGGCAAGAATGGCTCCGGCAGATCCGGCCGCGCCGGACATGTCCGAGCGCATGCGCCACATGCCATCATTCGGTTTGATCGAAATCCCGCCAGTATCAAAGGTGATCCCTTTGCCGATAAAGGCAATCGGCGCTTCGCCGGCCCGGCCGCCCCGATAGTCGATCGCCACAAGGCGCGGCGGACGGCTGGAGCCCTGGCCCGTGCCATAGAGCGCGCCCATACCCAGCTCTGCAATCTGTTTTTCGTCCAGCACCGTGACGGTGACACCGGCCATGCCGGCAAACGCCTTCTCAACCTCCCCGGCAAACCAGGCCGGCGTCTTGATGTTGGACGGGGTTGAAATCAGGTCACGGGCAAAGCTCACCCCCGCAAGGATCGCCTCGCCCTCTTTCTGGAACAAGGCCCTTGCCTGCGCAGGCTTCGGCGACAGGAAAACCAGGCCCTGGGACGCAGCCGGCGCGCCCCCCTCAGCGGCCGCGTCGGCCTCGCCTGCCCCCCATTTGCCAAAACTGTAACTGCCCAGACGCGCGCCGATCGCGGCCTCAGCCGCATCAAGGGCCACATCACCGGCATCCGGCACGATGACTTTTACCGGCTCGGCCCAGCCCGACGTGCCACTGGCGGCGCGGGCGCCATATTCGCGCAGGTCGGTTGCGGTCTTGAGGCCCTCGCCCGTGCCAACCAGCAGGACGGCATCAAACGGCCCGGCATCATACAGCGTCAGCGTCTCGCCCACCTCGCCGGAGAAGCCGGCAAGACCAAGCGCCTTCGACAGCGCGCCCCTGGCCGCCTTGTCGGCATCCCCGGACAGCCCCGTCAGCGCGCCGTCCTTGCCAACCGGCACGGCGATAAACCCTCCGGCGGGAGGCGCGGCTTTCTCGAAGTCGACCGGGCGCAGGTCCGCAAAGGCGGGCATCGCCAGCGACAGGGCAAAGGCTGAAACGGCGAGGGACATCTTAAGTTGCATGGCAGGCGGCTCCGGAGCTGTTACAGAATTACACCTAGCCTGAGGCACGCAGCCGTTCAAAGGTCGCGAATTGTCTCAGCCGCCTGCGCCCGTCTCGCCGGACACAAAGGCCGTGAAGGCGTCCATCGCCTCGAACAGAAAGTCCGGGTTTGCGGCCTCCAGCGCCGGCTTCAGGCCAAAGCCCCAGACCACCGCTGCAGTTTTCAAACCGACTTCCCGCGCCGCCTCGATGTCGCGGATTTCATCACCGACGGATAAAGCGCGCTGCGGCGCGACCTTCGTCTCGCGAAGTACGCCGCGGAAGTGTTTTGCCTTGCCGAACAGACCCGCCCCGCAGCTCCAGGAGGCAACCAGCCCGCTCAGCTCCGGTCCCAGCGCGCGGCGCACATTGCCCTCGGCATTCGACGAGACGACCGCGATCTTCACCCCCTGCGCCGCAATCGCGCGCAGCGCGTCCGGTACGCCGCCGAACAGCTCAAACGCCTCAGCCCTGGCAGCCCGCTTCCTGACATAGGCGGCGATGAAGACCAGCTTCCAGCCCGGGATCTTCAGGATACGCATCACCTCGCGCGGCGGCTTGTGGCGCAGCGCTTCCAGCTCTTCCGGGTCCGGGCACCGGAACCCGAACCGCTGAGCAAGGTCCGGCAATATCGACCTGAACCAGCCGGCGCTGTTGGCCAGCGTGCCGTCAAAGTCGAAGACCAGGAGGTCGAAGTCGCGCAGCCGGCTCAAGGGCGGGCCTAGATCAGTCCGCCGAGCGGCGAACTCGGGTCAGCATACTTCTTCTTCGCCATCCGCCCGGCGAGATAGGCTTCGCGTCCGGCGATCACAGCATGCTTCATCGCGCGCGCCATGCGCACCGGCTCCTTCGCGGCCGCGATGGCGGTATTCATCAGCACGCCGTCACATCCGAGCTCCATCGCAATCGCGGCGTCGGAGGCCGTGCCGACACCAGCATCGACAATCACCGGTACCCGGGCCGCCTCGACGATCAGCCGGATGTTGACCGGGTTCATGATGCCGAGGCCCGAGCCGATCAGGCTGCCGAGCGGCATGATCGCGCAGCAGCCGGCCTCTTCCAGAAGACGGGCATAGACCGGATCATCGGAGCAATAGACCATCACCTCAAAGCCGTCCCGGATCAGCGCCTCTGCCGCTTTCAGCGTCTCCGGCATGTTCGGGTAAAGCGTCTTCTGATCCGCCAGCACTTCCAGCTTGACCAGGTTCCACCCGCCCGCTTCGCGCGCCAGGCGCAGCGTGCGCACCGCATCCTCTGCCGTGTAACAGCCCGCGGTGTTCGGCAGGTAGGTGAACTCTTCCGGCGTCACGAAGTCGGAGAGGATCTCCTGGCTTGTGTCCGAGAGATTGACCCGGCGCAGCGCCACGGTGACAATTTCAGCGCCAGCGGCCCGCGCTGCGTCGGCATTCTGCTGATAGGAGGCATACTTGCCCGTGCCGACGATCAGGCGCGAGGTGTAAGCCTTGCCGGCAAGGATGAGCGGGTCGGGGGCAGCTTCGTCTGACATGCGCCGTGACGTGGCCGTTCCGGGCGCCGACGTCAACTCGTGAGATGGCAGACCTGCCATGAGGCGGTCTGGCCCACAGCCCGCCGCGTCCGGGGCCTTAAGACAGTTTCCCAGGGCTCAGGGCCAGCCCCTCAGCCGCCGCCGACGAACTGCACGAGTTCGATCCGGTCGCCGTCCGACAGGACGGTCAGGGCATGCTCGGACTTCGGCACGATCTCGAGATTGCGCTCAACCGCGATGCCCCGCGGATCGCGCCCCGTCTCGCCTGACAGGCGCAGAACCAGCATCGCCACGGTCGTTCCCGCCTCGATGTCCAGCTGCTCGCCATTAACCGTGATCTGCATCGCAGTGCGTCCCCTGTTGCCCCCTTGCAACACGCGCCATTCCAGCGCAAACGGAGGCCCATGTCTAAACCGGTATATGTCCTTGGCGGCCCGAATCTCAATCTGCTTGGCGCGCGTGAGCCTGAAATCTACGGACGGGCCACGCTTGCAGACATCCACGCCCGACTGGAGCGCCTGTCGCCTGGCGTAAAGCTGGTGCTGCGGCAGACAAATTCTGAAGGTGAGCTGGTGACCTGGGTGCAGGAGGCCGGCCGCGAGGCCTGCGCCCTCATTCTGAATGCGGCCGCCTATACCCATACCTCCATCGCCCTGCATGACGCTCTGAAAACGCTGAAGATTCCGGTTATCGAAGTGCATCTTTCCAATCCGGCCGCGCGCGAGGCCTTCCGGCACGTCAACTACGTTGCTCCTGTTGCAACAGCTACGATTGCCGGGCTAGGTGGCTATGGATACGAACTCGCACTGGGGGCTGCCCTGCGACTATCCGGCCAGGAGGGAGCTGAAACATCATGAGTACGTCCAAAAGCAAGCTCGATACGGGCCTGATCCGGGAACTGGCGGCCATCCTTCGGGAAGGCGATCTCGGCGAGATCGAAATCGAACATGACGGCCTCAAGCTGCGCGTTTCGCGCCCGTCGGCCCCGGTGGTCCATGCTGCCCCGGCGGCGCCGGCGCCCGGCTATGCGGCGGCGCCCGCCCCGGCCGCGCCTGCCGCCCTGAGCGCTCCGGCCGCAGCTGCGGCGGTGCCGGCTCATGCTGTCAGATCCCCGATGGTCGGCACGGTGTATCTGTCGGCCGACCCCCAGTCGAAGCCCTATGTCAATATCGGCGACAAGGTGAAAGCCGGCGACACGCTGATGCTGGTCGAGGCAATGAAGACCTTCAACCCGGTCGAAGCCGACCGGGCCGGCACGGTGAAAGCCATCTACGTGCAGAACGCCCAGCCCGTTGAATACGGCGAACCCCTTGTCCTGATCGAATAGGTCATGACTGCTCCGCGCCCCATCCACAAAGTCCTGATCGCCAATCGCGGCGAGATTGCCCTGCGCATTCACCGCGCCTGCAAGGAAATGGGCCTGTCGACGGTCGTCGTACACTCCGAAGCCGACCGCGACGCCATGGCCGTACGCCTGGCTGACGAAAGCGTGTGCATCGGCCCGGCGCCCTCTTCTGAAAGCTATCTCAAGAAATCCCGGATCCTGGCGGCCGCCGAGATCACCGGCGCCGACGCGATCCACCCCGGCTATGGCTTTCTGTCCGAGAATGCCCAGTTCGCCGAGATGGTCGAAGCCCACGGCCTGGCTTTCATCGGTCCGACGGCGGAGCATATCCGCATCATGGGCGACAAGATTGCCGCCAAGCAGGCAATGATCGAAGCCGGTGTGCCCTGCGTGCCGGGCTCGGAAGGGGCCCTGGAATCGATCTCTGACGCCCGCAAGGCGGCCCGGAAAATCGGCTATCCCGTTCTGGTAAAGGCCTCTGCCGGCGGCGGCGGGCGCGGCATGAAGCTGGCGATGACCGAGGCCGATCTCGAGAATGCGGTCAGGACGGCAAAGACCGAATCGAAAGCCGCGTTCGGCGACGACGCGGTCTATCTCGAGAAATACCTGCAGGGCCCGCGCCATATCGAGATCCAGGTGATCGCCGATACCCATGGTAACGTCGCCCACCTCTGGGAGCGCGACTGCTCGCTGCAGCGGCGTAACCAGAAGGTGTTCGAAGAAGCCCCCTCGCCGGCCCTCAACCAGATCCAGCGCGAGGAAATCGGCACGATCTGCGCCCGCGCGGTGCAGAAGATCGGGTATCGCGGCGCCGGCACGATCGAATTCCTGTACCAGGATGGCAGGTTCTATTTCATCGAAATGAACACCCGCCTGCAGGTCGAGCATCCGGTCACCGAGATGATCACGGGCATCGATCTGGTGCGCGAGCAGATCCGCATCGCCGAAGGCAAGGCGCTCTCCTTCCGCCAGGAAGACGTGATGCTGGTCGGCCACGCCATCGAGTGCCGGATCAATGCCGAGCACCCGGAAACCTTCGTGCCGTCACCCGGCCTGATCACCGATTTCCACGCGCCCGGCGGCCCGGATGTGCGCCTCGACAGCGCCGCCTATGCCGGATACCGGATCCCGCCGCATTATGATTCGCTGATCGGGAAACTGATCGTGCACGGACGCACGCGCCGTGAGTGCCTGATGCGCCTGAAGCGCGCGCTGCAGGAGATGGTCGTCGGCGGCGTGCACACGACGCTCGACCTGCACCGGCGCCTCGTCGACAATGACGATGTTGTCGCCGGTCATTACAATATACACTGGCTCGAGAGATTTCTGGCCGATGCCCGGACCAGGGAAACCGGGACCGAAGAGCCCGGCGGTTCCTAGACCCGCAGCCCTCTGCCCCGGAAGCGCGCCCGTCCCTGCGCCCGGACCCCGGAAGGACAGGTGAGGGCGCCGCTCAGGCCGCGCCGCCGCCCTGCCCGGTTTGTTGCCATTTACAGCGCCCCTGGCGCCAACCATATCCCGGTCATGCCAACGCGCTTTTCTTCCGAGGACCTGCTTGCCTGCTACCGGCGGGGCGTGTTTCCAATGGCCGATACGCGCGATGACCCGCGCCTGTTCCTTGTGGATCCGGACTTCAGGGGCATCCTGCCGCTCGATGCCTTCCACATTCCGAAGCGGCTGAAGCGCCGGGTCTGCCAGGATCCCTACCGGGTGAGTTTCGATACCGCCTTCACCCGCGTGATCGAAGCCTGCGCCGAGCCGCATGAGAGCCGGCCGAACACCTGGATCAATTCAGGCATCGTCAACCTCTACAGCGCGCTGCACCGCGAGGGCCATGCCCATTCGGCCGAATGCTGGGAGGGCGAGCGCCTGGTCGGCGGGCTCTACGGCGTGGCAATCGGGGGCGCCTTCTTCGGCGAGAGCATGTTCTCGCGCGCCGATGACGCCTCGAAGATTGCGCTGGTACACCTTGCAGCGCGGCTGATCGATCGCGGCTTCGTGCTCCTGGATGCGCAGTTCCATAACCCGCATCTCGAACAGTTCGGGCTGATCGAGATTTCGCGCGAACACTTCAAGGCCCGCCTGAGGAAGGCCCTGAAAGTTCAGGCTTCATTCCATCCGCCTGCGGATCAGTCAGCAGGCTCGGGCGCGGCCGGGTCTGCGGCCGGCGGCGCATCCGATTCGGCCATTCCGGCGGGGGTGTCATCCAGCAGCGGCTCGTCGCCGATGGGCACGATCACCCGTTCCGGCAGCTTCACCGGTGCCGGCGCGGTGCAGCGGATCACCCAGATATCATAGACCGGGTGCTCGAGCGCATTCAGGCCCGGCGACGACGCATACATCCAGCCTGAGAAAACGACCGGGCTGGGCGCCTCAGCGGCGCCCCCCTTGCCCGCACCGGATGCCTCACCGGACAGGGGGATCTGCGAGGAGATCCTGAGGAAGGCGGCGCTTTCCGGGACTTCCTCCGGCGGCGTCTGGAAACAGGCCCTGAGATCGATCGTCAGCGAGCCGAAACGGGCCGGCTGGCCGATCTTGACCACGATGTCCGTCGAGCGCCCGGTAATCTTGTCGAGCGCGCGCAGCGTTGCCTGATCCTTCTTTGCGTAGGTCGCGGCCGATGCCAGGCTGACCAGCGAAAGCCCGGCCGCCGCAAGCACCGCCATGCGCAGAAGCGACATCATTACACCCCTCCAGAGCTGTCAGACACCTCGGCTGCAGGCGCCGGGTCCGCTGTGTCATTCGCGCTGCCTGCAGACGCATAAGAGGCAAACAGGGTGAGCAGGTCGACGCTGCCCCGCGTATAATCGATCGTGCCCGTTCCATCCCGGGCAATGGTCTCCAGGCTGGCCCCGGGCTCCGGTGCGATATAGGCGCCGCCCAGAAGGCCGTCTGTCGAAAAGCGCGCATCGGTATCGTCCGGCAGGCGCCATTTCTGGTCGAGCGCCAGCGTCACCACGGCTTCGAACCGCTCAGGATCGCCGTCGGTGGCTTTCACCACGCCGGCCTTGACACCGGCGAGGCGCACATCAGAGCCGCGCGAGAGGCCGGACACATTGTTGAACCGCGCCGTCACATCATACGTGTTGCCGCCAGCCGAGGCCTCTCCCCCCTGGGCCAGCGCGAACCAGAGGAAGAAGGCGGCGACGCCAACAACCAGGGCGCCGACAAGCGTTTCAAAGGCCGTGTCACGCATCCGGGGTCCAGGCTTCATAGTCGGCGTCGGATGCCTGGCGGGCATCGCCTCCCGCGAGGCTGCCCTTCGGCCGGATGGCATAAGGGGTGCCGGTCATGTTGGGCCGGTGGTCGATTTCCCAGTCGCGCCGCTCGAGCGGCAGCTTGGTGGGCGGGGTCTCGAGGGTGTGGTGCAGCCAGCCATGCCAGTCCGGCGGGACCTTCGAGGGCTCGGCAAGACCGTGATACAGGACATACCGGCGACGGCGGCCCTCTATCGAGGCCCGGCGCTCCTCGAAATAGCGGTTGCCGTACTCATCTGTGCCGACATAGTCCGAACGCCGCCCGATATCGAACGCTGCGCCGATCGTGTGGCCACTCCACCAGGTGAAAATCTGTTTCAGCATCCGACCTGTCCTGACCCTGCTTGATGGCCGCAATATGGCGCCCCGAGGGCGATTAATCCATCCGCACCGCACAGGCAACGCGGCTCATGAGCCGGCCTTGTCCGAGGTTGCAGGGTCGCTGCCTGACGGGCAGTCTGACATCGACCGATTCGGCCTGGAGGGCATAACAGTGTCAGCAAGATCTGTGAACGAGCTGATTGAAGCGGCCGAAGCCGACGGCCTGCTCTCCTGCGAACTCCGGCTGCGGGATGTGCTGCGCTCCGCCGGCCGGCCGGCCCAGCCGCTGACCGCCGCCGCGCTCAGGGACGTGCAGTCGGCCTGGTCGGCGGCAAACCTCTTGGGCGTCTCGCAGCTGGCGACTGCCGAAATGCTGGAGCGCCTCGGCAATGCCCCGAAGAATGCCGAGCTTGCCGAAGCGCTCGCCGCAGGCCTGCCGCAGGACGTGCTCGAAGAGGCGCTGCGCCAGCCGGGCGGCATCCTGAAGACAGCCGCAGCGCTGCGCGCTGCGGCTGTCACCACGCCCTCACCCCGCCCGGGCGTGTTCGAGGCCGGGCATATCGATGCCGGCCTGTCGGCGGCGCTGATGGACGCCCTCGGGGAAGGCGCCGAGATCCACCTGATGCGCACCGTCCTGCCGGACGCGGGCACCCGCTGCCGGGTCCTCGACGTCGCCCAGGCGATCGGGCCGGACGGGCTTCAGGCGGACTATCTCGTCGCCTCGGCCGACGCGGCCGCCCGAAGCCTCGGCGAGGGCATGCTGGTTGTCGCCGGGCTGGGCGCGGCGGTCCTCTCGCTCGGACTGGATTATGGCTCCGAGGCAGGCGTTGCGACCGGAGCGGCGCTGGCGGCGCTGGTCCGATCCGCCGCGACCGGGGCAGCCTTCCCCGCGGCGCAGGGGCGCGTCCTGGGCCTTGACGCGATGAAGGCGTCAGGCCGGCGACCCTGCCTGCTGGCGCTGCTGGCGCTGCGCGACATGGCCGGTATCCTGCCGGAGTGCGAGAGTGAAGGTGCCGCGCCGGTGCGAACCGTGCTCACCTATGGCGAAGGGCCGCCGAGCCTGAGCCGGGCCGCCCGGCTTGGCCTCGCGCGCCGGGCACCGGAACAGCTGCCCCAGCTCCTCGAACGCCTGGCGCGGGCAGGCGAGAGCGATCTCGACACTGCCTTTGGCCGCAGCCGCCTCAGGGACCGGGGCTTCACGCCCGAGGCCATCGAGCGTGTCACCCGCGCCATCGGCGAGGGCCTGTCTCTGAATGCGGCCTTCTCCCGCTGGGTGCTCGGCGACGAGATCATCAGCCGCGACCTGAAGCTGAGCCCGGAGCGCTTCGATGCGGATGGCCGGGGGCTGTTATCGGCCGTCGGCTTCTCGAAAAAGGACATTGCGGCCGCCGAACTGGCGATCGACGGGGCGATCGAGGATATTGCCGGCAGGGGGCTGGCAGGTGCCGGCCTGCCGCTGAACCTGTCTGGCGATGCCGAGCTGCGCTTTACCGCATCGGCCGCCCGGGCACTGGGCGGGCCGGCCATGCTGCGGGCGCCCTCGGCCGATGGCCTGGCGCTGGCCGAGGCCGCGATGGCGGCCGGCCTGTCGGCCCTGATTACCGGCCTGCGCGCGCCGCCCTCGGACGAGGTACGCCTGCGGATGGACCAGATCGTGTCGCTGGCCGACGAGATCGTGCAGGACAGCGAAGCCCTGCCGGACCTGCCCGTCCTGTCGGATGAGCCCCACCGGGCGCGCCGGACACGCCTGCCGGACCGGCGCAAGGGCTATATCCAGAAGGCCACGGTTGGCGGCCACAAGGTCTATCTGCATACCGGCGAGTTCGATGATGGCAGTCTCGGCGAGATTTTCATCGACATGCACAAGGAAGGCGCGGCCTTCCGCAGCCTGATGAATAATTTTGCGATCTCCGTCTCGCTGGGCCTGCAATATGGCGTACCCCTCGAGGAATATGCCGATGCCTTCGTGTTCACCCGGTTCGAACCGGCGGGCGAGGTCACCGGCAATGACCGGATCACGCGGGCCACCTCGATTCTCGACTATATTTTCCGGGAACTCGCCGTGTCCTATCTCGGCCGGGAGGACCTCGCCGAAGCCGATGTCACCCATGACGGTCTTGGCCGGGGCGCAGGCGATGCGACCCGCGCCGAACCGCCGGCCTTTTCCAGCGAGGCGGCGCAGTTCATTTCGAAGGGATTCTCGCGCGGCCAGCTGCCCGACAACATCGTCATCCTCGAAAAGAAGCGGGCCGAGAAAGCCGTCGAGGAGCCCGCCGCCGGAGAGGCAGAGCTGCCTTCAGCGCCCTATCTGACCCAGGCCTGCCCGGCCTGCGGCAGCTTCACCCTGCTGGAGGCCGGACCGGGCGGCCGGCTGGCCTGCGACACCTGCGGAGAGGAAAGCCGCGCCAGCCAGTGAGCGTCCGGCCAGTCAGAATCCGGCCAGTCAGAAGCCGGCCAGTCAGCGTCCGGCCAGTCAGCGTCCGGCCAGTCAGCATCCGGCGCGAGCCGCGCTCAGCGGGCACATCCCCTTACGGGAAAATGGATAACCTGCTGGCCAGACATATTGCTTTCTGGCAACAGATGTGCCGCATCTGCAGTTCTTACACTTTGTTCAGTTTAGGGCGATTGCGCAAAGCGCTATCTCAATATCCATGGTCAATCTGAACCTGCGCTTCCTTTCCCTCGCCGGCCTGTTCGCCGTGGCTGCGGCGCCCGCGGCCCAGGCCCAGGAGCAGCCGGTTGCCTGGTCACCCAGCTATGTCGGCACCTGCGCGCCCTGCGAACTCTCCGGCCGTAATCTGACCGGCTGGACACTGACCGGGGCCAATTATGCCGGGGCCAAGATGGACCGCGTCGTTCTCAGGGATGTGAATGCGGTCTCGGTCAATTTCGAAGGGGCGGACCTGACCGGCGCGGACCTGCGCCGCGCGGTGTTTACCGATGCAAGGCTCGCCGGCGCAAGGCTGACCGGCGCACGCATGACGGGCTTCAGCGCCGTCGGGGCCGACCTCACCGGCGCGGCGATCTACGGCGCAAACCTCGAAGGGGCCACCCTGATCGGCGCCAACCTCAAGGATGCCCACCTGATGACGGCGATGCTCGGCGAAGCCGACCTGTCGGGCGCCAATCTCGAGGGCGCCTTCCTCGACCGGGCTGACCTGCGCGGGGCCGTCCTGAACGGAGCCAATCTGCGCGGTGCGCGTTTTACCAGCGCCGACATCGCCGGTGCTTCGTTCAAGGATGCGCGCTTTCCGGGCGCCGACCTGGAGGGGATTACCGGCTTCGAGGAAGCTGATTTCGAAGGCGCCTGCGGATCTCTCTCCACCCGCCTGCCCGCGGGCCTGCGCCTGCCGATGTGCACCAAGGCACAGCTCGCCGCCGGCATCGTCATGGCTGCGAACTGACCCGGTCTGGCCCGTTCTGACCGGCTGCAGCCCGGTTCAGGACCCGGTCTGCGGACCCGCGTCTCATCCGGCGCACCGGGAACATCGCCGGTCGCGGCAGACCGCGGCCTTTCTGACCGCCGCCGCAGGTCGGCTGGCCGTCAGGCCTTCATATTCGGGGCAAGCCGGATGCTGAGTTCCCTGAGCTGACGATCCTCCACCGGGCTCGGGGCGCCCATCAGGAGATCGCGGGCCTGCTGGTTCATCGGGAACAGGATCACGTCACGCAGCGAGGTGGCCTCGGCGAGCAGCATGACGATCCGGTCCACGCCGGGCGCAATGCCGCCATGCGGGGGGGCCCCATACCGGAAGGCATTCAGCATGCCGCCGAACTTCTTCTCGACCACGTCCGGGCCATAGCCGGCCAGTTCGAAGGCCTTCAGCATGACGTCCGGACGGTGGTTACGGATGGCGCCCGAGGACAGCTCCACCCCGTTGCAGACGATGTCATACTGGAAGGCCTTGAGCGCCAGCTGCTTCTCGGTCGTATCGGCCGCCATCAGCGCGTCCATGCCGCCCTGCGGCATCGAGAAGGGATTATGGCTGAAGTCGACCTTCTTATTATCCTCGTCCCACTCATACATCGGGAAGTCGACGATCCAGCAGAAGCGGAAGATGCCCGGCTCGATCAGGCCCAGTTCCTCGCCGATGCGGATGCGTGCGGCGCCCTGCAGCCTGACGGCAGCGGTCCGGTCACCGGCCGAGAAGAAGAGCGCGTCGCCGGCCCTGATGCCCGCCCGCTCGGCCAGGGCCGCCAGAGCCGCCGGCTCGAAGAACTTGGCAATCGGGCCGCTCGCGACCAGCTGGCCGCCTTCCTCGGAGAAGCGCATATAGCCCAGGCCCGGCGCCTGCATGTCCTTCTTCGCCCAGGCGTCCATCTTGTCGAAGAAGCTGCGCGGCTGCTCAGCGGAGGCGGGTGCCGGGATGGCGCGCACGATCCCGCCGGCGGCCACGATCTTCTTGAACACGGTCAGGGTCACGTCATCGCGGGTGACGATATCGGAGACATCCGAGCAGATGATCGGGTTACGAAGGTCCGGCTTGTCGACGCCGTATTTGAGCATCGCCTCGGCATAGGGGATATGCGGGAACGGTCCGGGCGCAACGCTGCGCACCTTGCCGTCCCAGTTGGCAAACTCCTCGAACACGCCGCGCATCACCGGCTCGATGGCGCCGAACACGTCCTCCTGGGTGACGAAACTCATCTCGATATCGAGCTGATAGAACTCGCCGGGCGAGCGGTCAGCCCGGGCATCCTCATCGCGGAAACAGGGCGCGATCTGGAAGTAGCGGTCGAAGCCGGAAACCATCAGCAGCTGTTTGAACTGCTGGGGTGCCTGCGGAAGGGCATAGAACTCGCCGGGGTGCATCCGGCTCGGCACCAGGAAGTCGCGCGCGCCCTCCGGACTGGATGCGGTCAGGATCGGGGTCTGGTACTCGGTGAAGCCCTCCGCCACCATGCGCCGGCGCAGGCTGGCGATCACATCCGAGCGCAGGACCATGTTCTTGTGCAGCGCCTCCCGGCGCAGGTCGAGGTAGCGGTGCTTCAGGCGGATCTCTTCGGGGTAGGACTGGTCGCCGAACACCGGCATCGGCAGCTCGGCCGCCTCGGACTGGACCCAGACGGCCCCGCCGACGACTTCGATCTCACCGGTTGCAAGGTTGGCGTTGACGAGCTCAGCCTCCCGGGCAACGACCTTGCCTTCAAGCGTGATCACGCTCTCGGCCCTCAGCCGCTCGACCGCCGCAAAGCCGGGCGAACCCGGGTTGAAGACGATCTGGGTCAGGCCATAATGATCGCGCAGGTCGATGAACATGACCCCGCCATGGTCGCGCCGGCGGTGCAGCCAGCCTGAAAGCCTGACGGTTTGCCCGACATGGGACCTGCGAAGCTGACCGCAAGTGTGGGTGCGATAGGCGTGCATCGGACGATAACTCCGGAAAATCGGCCAAACAGAAAGAAGCGGCGTAGGGCACAGACCCCCTCGCCTTTGTCAAGCGGGTGCGATAAGCGAGCCGGCAATGACTGACAACTCCCTGACGCCGATCACCGAACAGTCCGCTCTGGAAGACCTCTGCGGACGGCTGGCCGAGGCCGATTTCCTGTGCGTGGATACCGAGTTTCACCGGGAGACCACCTACTGGCCCGAACTGTGCCTCATCCAGGCCGCCGCACCGGGCATCGAAGGCCTGATCGACCCCCGGGCGGAAGACCTCGATATCGGCCCCTTCCTGAACCTGATCGCCTCCGACCGGCAGACCAAGGTCTTCCATGCCGCCCGCCAGGACATCGAGATCTTCAACCGCCTGATCGGCCATCCCCCCGGGCCGGTCTTCGACACCCAGATCGCCGCCATGGCGCTCGGCTTCGGGGATTCGATTTCCTATGACAATCTCGTCCAGAGGGTGCTGAAGAAGCAGATCGACAAGTCCAGCCAGTTCACCGACTGGATGCGCCGGCCGCTGAGCCAGAAACAGCTGGTCTACGCCCTCGGCGATGTCACCCACCTGCGCGACATCTACCTGCGCATGCGCGACGAACTCGGCCGCACGGGCCGCCTGGCCTGGGTGCGCGAGGAGATGTCCGAGCTGGAAAATCCTCAGACCTATGACACCGACCCGATGAACGCCTGGCAGCGCCTGAAACTGCGCATGCCGAAAAAGGATTACGCCGCTATCGTGGTCGCCGTCGCCGCCTGGCGCGAGCGGGTAGCGCAGGAACTCGACAAGCCGCGCCGGCGCATTCTGAAGGATGACGCGATCCAGGAGATCGCCGCCCAGAAACCCCGGACCGAGGAAGATTACGGCCAGCTGCGCGCGGTACCGAGCGGCTTCATCCGCTCCAAGCATGGCCAGGGCCTGCTGGAAGCCGTCCGCGCAGCCATCGAGGCACCCGGCGATTTTGCGCCCGACCTCGCCCAGCCGGTCCAGAATGCGCAGATCCCGGCCGGCGCGCCGGAGCTGCTGAAGGTGCTGCTCAAACATGTCAGCGACGAAAACGATGTCGTCCCCCGCCTGATCGCCAACTCCGCCGATATCGACCGCATCGCGCGCGGCGAGACCAGCGAGGACATCGCCGCAATGACGGGCTGGCGCTATGAAATGTTCGGCAGGAAGGCGGCCGCGCTCCTGTCAGGCAGGCTGGCGGTCTCCTTTGAGGGCGGACAGGTGCGCCTGTTCGACGTCTGACCCGCCTTCAGCGCAGGCTGGTGCGCGGCTTCAGCCGCATCTGACCGGCCGCCTGCGCCAGGCGCCGCTCGACCGTCTCCGAAATCATGTTCGCATCGCGGCGGCTGACTTCCAGCTCAAGCACGTCCTCGACCCGGCGCAGGCTGGCACGGCGCAGGATCGGACCGGAACGGCCGGAAAACACCGCGCCGAGGCGCATCAGCAAGCCGACCTGGCGGGCGCGGTCTGCCTGGATTTCCGTGGTCAGGCTGACATGGCCCTCCGGGCGCCTGAAATCCTTCTCGTACCGGCAGCCGATGGCATAAGCGATCATCGCGCGCTCCGGATGGGTCACTCCGAGATAAGGGGCACGCAGCGCCTGGTCATAGGCCATTTCAGCGCGGTGATCGGGATGGTAGCGGCCCGCACTGTCGGCCATCATGCAGGCCGCCTTCTCGATACGGATATCGGCTGCCAGTGATCCGAACAGGTCCGGCTGGGGCGCCAGCACCGGCGCGATGAAGTCGTGCAGGGCGCGGCCGAAATCAACCTGGTTCTGGTCAAGGCGCGCATAGGCAATCACCCCGTCCGTGAGCGGATCTTCAAGCTTCATGTCCAGGAGCTCGTGCAGCACGCCTTCGCGCACCCCCGTCGCCGAGATCGTCACCCCCTCCAGACCGCCCTGCGTGACGATCTCCTCCATCAGGATCGATGCCATCAGGATATACCTGGCGCGGCGCTTGTCGATCGCCTCAATCTGCTGGCGCACGGACGGGTTTGACACCGCCTCGACGGACAGGCGTGTCACGCGCGCGATCTGACCCGGATTGATCTGATAGCCCTGCAGCACGTGCAGCGGATAGCGATCGAGCGCCATCACCAGACGGCCCAGCGCGCGCCAGGTGCCGCCGACGGCAAAGAAGCGTCCGGACGCCCCGGCGAGGATCTGGCTGTTCTTCAGCGCCTCGCGCACCCGCCGGCGCAGCTCCTTGGGCTCATTGATGACGTCTTCGAGCGAGAGCGGGCCCAGCATCAGGCTCTCACCGGGCTCAGGGCCTTTCGACATGCCAAGACGCTTCAGCTCGAGGCTCGATCCGCCCAGGTCACCGATCACGCCGACCGGATTGTGAATGCTGAGATCAACGCCGCGTGCCGACAGCCGGGCTTCATCCTCCCCGCTCAGGAGACGGACGGGACGGCCGAGCACCCGGCCCGCCTGTCTGAGGAAATCCTGACCGTCACTGGCCACCCGGACAGCAGCCGTGGCAACCGCCTGCCAGGTCTCGACATTCAGCGCCCTGAGGATGGCGCGGTAGCGGCTGAGCGACTTCAGGGCCGCCTCCACACCCTGCGGTGAAAGCCGGCCGGTCTTCGACATGCCCTCGCCAAGGCCGGCCATCACCTTCTCATTGAAGCTCTGCAGGATCGAGGCGCCGAGCACATCACAGATCACCAGGCGGACCGAATTCGAGCCGATATCGATGATGCCGGCCTGCCGGGGCTGGGGGAGCGTCATGGCTGAGGCTTCCCGGGCAATGACAGGCGTGGCGGCAGGCTGACCTCAAGCGCGCTTCCGCGTCCCGACAGGCTGGGATTGGCCATGAAATAACCATGCGCGGTAAAGGCGCCCTGCTTGCCGGACCCGCGATAACGGCCATACCGGCCATCTGCGTCCATCAGCCAGGACTGCTGATCATCATTCAGGTTCGCCACCATGATCTGGTTCATCACCTGCCGGTGCACGGTCGGGTTCTGGATCGGCACCAGCACTTCCACCCGCCGCATCAGATTGCGCGGCATCCAGTCGGCCGAGGACAGGAAGACCCGGGCATTCGCAGACGGCAGGTCCTCGCCATTGGCAAAGCAGAGGATGCGGGCATGCTCCAGGAAACGCCCGACGATGCTCTTGACCGTGATATTCTCAGACAGGCCCGGAAGGCCCGGCCTGAGGCAGCAGATGCCGCGCACCACCAGCGCGACCGGCACCCCCGCCTGGCTCGCCCGGTAGAGCGCGTCAATCACCTCCGCATCCACCAGGGAATTCATCTTCGCCCAGATGCCGGAGGGCTTCTTCTTCCTGGCCGCCTGGGTCTCGGCCTCGATCATCTGCAACAGCTGCTGCTTGAGATTGACCGGCGCCATGCAGATCGCCTCGAAATCCGGGGCAACCTCCGGCGGCTCGCGGTTTGCGGTCACATAGTTGAAAAGCCGGTTGGCATCGCGCCCGAGGGCCGGATCGGCGGTGAACAGGGAAAGGTCGGTATAGATGCGCGCATTGACCGGGTGATAGTTACCGGTGCCGTAATGGGTATAGGTGCGCAGCTCATGGCCTTCCTGGCGCACCACCAGAGAGACCTTGGCATGGGTCTTGTACTCGATAAATCCGAAGACGACCTGGACCCCCGCCCGTTCGAGGTCGCGCGCCAGGCGCAGGTTCGCCTCCTCGTCAAACCGGGCCTTGATCTCGACCAGGGCGGTGACCGACTTGCCCGATTCGGCCGCCTCGATCAGCGCCCCGACGATCGGTGAGTTGATCGTGGTGCGGTAGAGGGTCTGCTTGATCGCCACGACCTGCGGATCTTTCGCCGCCTGGCGGAGGAACTCGACCACCACGTCGAAGCTTTCGAACGGGTGATGCACCAGGATATCCTTGGCCCGGATCGCGGCGAGGATGTCCCCGCCCATTTCTCGGATGCGCTCAGGATAGCGCGGCTCGTAAGGCGGGAAGAGCAGGTCAGGGCGGTCATCAACGATCAGCTCGGACAGGCGGGCCATGCCGAGAATGCCGTCATAAAGCACGATGTCCGACGGCTCGGCGCCGATTTCGCGCATGATGAACTGGCGCAGGCCTTCCGGCGCGCTCGACTGCATCCGCAGGCGGACGATCCGGCCGCGGCGGCGCTGCTTGAGCAGCACCTCGAACTCACGGATCAGGTCCTCGGCTTCTTCCTCGATCTCGATATCGCTGTCGCGCACGATACGGAAAAGGCAGCGCCCCGCTTCCCGGAAGCCGGGAAACAGCGAGGCCAGGAAGAGGCCGATCACATCCTCCAGCGCAATGAACCGGATCCCCGGCTTGGCCCCTTTCGGCAGGCGGATGAACCGGCGCACGAAAGTCGGCATCGGCACGATTCCGACCTGCGCCTCGCCGCCATTCAGCGGCTGCAGGTCAAAGGCGATGGTAAAGCCGAGATTGGGAATGAAGGGAAACGGATGCGCCGGGTCAACCGAAAGGGGCGTCAGGATCGGAAAGATATTGGCGTGAAAATAGGTCTCGATATCGGCGCGCTCCCGCCGGGTCAGCTCCTCGGGCGCCAGCACGAACAGGCTTTCCTGCTCCATCTCGGCTTTCAGCTGGCGCCAGCGCGTCTGCTGGTCGGCGATCAGCCTGAGGGCGGCGCTTTCGACCGCCGCCACCTGCTGGGTCGGCGTCAGACCGTCCTGGCTCGGCCGGGTCACACCGGCGCGCACCTGCTCGCGCAGGCCCGCATAGCGGACCATGTCGAACTCATCGAGGTTGCTGGCCGAGATCGACAGGAAGCGCAGCCGCTCGAGGAGGGGATGGGCCGGATTGTCGGCCTCCTCCAGCACACGCTGGTTGAACTCAAGCCAGGACAGCTCGCGGTTCAGAAAGCGCTGGGGCGCGTTGATCAGCTGCCGGTTCAAACGCTGCTGGCTGTCTGGCATCCCGCTTTACCCTTCCGGCCTGTCTGCATCTTCAGGCCCCGCCCTCTCGTCCAGGACCCGGCGCGCCAGCGCCAGGCTGGGGACCCGGTCCTGGTCGCTGACGAGGCGGCTGAGCCTGTCCATGAAATCCTCAACGGCCTCATAGGCAAGTTCCAGCCTCGGCACCAGATAGGCCAGTATCTCCGGGCCGAGACGCAGGTAGCGGCGTTCGGCTGCAATTCTGAGACGGGCTCTCAGGATATCCTCATCCGGCGCCCCGATCTCGCACGCAGGCAGCGCCTTGAGGCGGCTTCTGAGGTCTGCAGACCCGGTCGGCCACCGCGACGCAGGCCGGTGAGCCGTCAGGAGCAGCCGGCCGCCGCCTGCCCCGACGCAGTTGATCAGCGAGAGCAGCGCCTCGGCATGCTCCCGGGCGGCGATATCGGCATCATCAACAGCCACATGGCGCGCGGCGAGCGCATCGATCTCACGCCGGCCGGTCCGCCCCAGACGGCCCGGGCTCAGGACGACGCCGTCAAACCGCTCCGCCCAGGCCTCAGCCAGGAAGCTGAGGCCGCAGGCCGCAGGTCCCGTGACGCATACGCCCGGCGTTGCCCAGCCGGCGGGCTGGGAGATGATGCGAAGGACGCCGGCAGTGTGCCCGGCATGCAGCAGGTCGCCCCAACGGGCGGGCGGCGCCGGAAAACCGAGCATCGGCTGGCGGGCGCCGCAAGACCGGTCCGGATCGTCGGAAATCACGGCTCAATCGACGTCGAGACCGCCGATCGCAGCGTCAGTTCATTGTTCTCCCGCGCCAGGGTCACACCGCGCTGGACCAGGTCATTGCGCAGGCGCGCCTCGTCGCCGGCATAGGCAAAGGTCACGAGCGCGCCCTCACGGGCGACGGCGGTCGTGCGGAAATCGGACACCAGCGGCGAGCGGGCGAGGGCGCCGCGCAGCGTGTTCCATTCCGCCAGCGAGGTGAACCGGACGGCGGCCGCGACCGTCGTGCGCGCGCCGTCGCGTACGATCGAAGACTGTTTCCAGGTCTCATCGAGCAGGGCGGACACCGCCCCGGCCGCATCCGCCAGGGTGGCAGACGGCGGGGTTGCGCCCACCGGCTGCAGGCCGGCGGCGGTCAGGGTGGAGACAACCACACGCCAGGCGCCGTCACGGCCCTGCAGCTCGGCAAGGATACCCCGGCGGGCATTCTGCGAGGTGGCTTCGGCGGAGATGTCGGACCAGCGGCTCGCCGCAGAATAGAGGCCGGTCGCTGTGACCGACGGCACCAGGGCGCCGCGATCGCGCGCGCCGAAGGCTTCGCTCCAGGCCGCCTGCAGACCGGCGGGCGCCACCGGCACCATCAGGGCCAGCGGCGCCTGCGCATCAAGATAGGGCAGCCTGAGCGAATCGAGGTGGGCGCGAACGGCCTGCGGGTTGAGGACAACCGCCAGCCTGCCCCGATAGCGGCCCGCGCCGGCGGTCTCTTCCTCGACATCGACGGCGGCGGCAAAGCGCGCGGCGAGGGCGGTATCAATCACGACCCCGCCCAGTCCGGCGCGGTCCGAGGCCAGGGTGATCTTGTTAACCAGCGCCCGCGCCGCCGCAAGCCGGGCGGAGGCCATCGCCTTCTCGCGGGCCGCGATCAGGGTCGGGGCCGTCTCATCCACCGGGATATTGCGGATCGTGTAGACATCCCGCGTATCGGCGCGGGCATGCCCCGCCGCAACCAGGGACATCAGAAGGGCGGCGAGAACCAGTCGAATCATGGACGTCTAACTCCTCTACAGGGACGCTTCTAACAGGCCCGTTCTGAACCGGAAACCGCCAGCCTCACCTGGCAAGCCTCACCTGGCAAGCTTCGCTGGAACTCGGGCGCGCCGCATGCTAACGCGCCCAGCGGGTCCAGATGCGGGGGCACTTCCAGATGACGGCGACTTCAAGACCGCCCCTCTCCTACCGGGATGCCGGTGTCGATATTGAGGCCGGCGAACGGCTGGTGGATGCGATCTCGCCGATGGCGAGAGCGACGCGCCGGGCCGGCGTGATCGGCGGCCTGGGCGGCTTTGGCGCGCTGTTCGACCTCAGGGCGGCCGGATACACAGATCCGGTGCTGGTGTCCGGCACTGACGGGGTCGGCACCAAGCTGATGCTGGCCTTCGAGACCGGCATCCACACGACGGTCGGCATCGACCTCGTCGCGATGTGCGCCAATGATGTTCTGGCGCAGGGGGCAGAACCCCTCTTCTTCCTCGACTATTTTGCAACCGGAAAGCTCGAGGGAGGGATTGCGGAAGCTGTCATCTCGGGCATCGCCGAAGGGTGCCGCCTGTCGGGCTGCGCCCTGGTCGGGGGCGAGACAGCCGAAATGCCGGGCATGTACCCGCCCGGACATTATGACCTCGCCGGCTTCGTCGTCGGGGCCGCAGAGCGCGGCAGGGTGCTGCCACGCACCGGCGACATGGCAGTCGGCGACGTGCTGATCGGCCTTGCCTCCTCCGGCCCGCATTCGAACGGCTATTCACTGATCCGGCGCATCGTGGCCCGCGAGGGCCTGTTCTATGGCGGGCCCTCGCCTTTCTCGCAGGACCAGACACTCGGCGAGGCCCTGCTGACGCCGACCCGGCTCTATGCGCCCCTGGTCCTGCCGCTGATCCGGTCCGGCCGGGTCAAGGGCCTCGCCCATATTACCGGCGGCGGCCTGACCGAGAATACCCCGCGCATGTGCCCGGACACGCTCGTCCCCCGGATCGACCGCGCCAGCTGGACGCCGCCCGCAGTCTTCCAGTGGCTGCAGCAGGCCGGCAGCGTCGAGGCTGACGAGATGTACCGCACCTTCAACATGGGCATCGGCCTGGTGCTGGCGGTCGGCCCGGCAGATGCCGGCCGGGTGATCGCCGAGCTGAAAGCCGCCGGAGAAGACCCGCGCGTGGTGGGCGAGCTTGCCACCGCATGACGCGGCTGAACCTCGCGATCCTGATTTCAGGGCGTGGCTCCAATATGGAGGCACTGGTGCGGGCCGCGCAGGCGCCGGACTATCCGGCCAGGCCTGTCCTGGTCCTGTCCAACCGGCCGGAAGCGGCCGGGCTGATCTTCGCCAGAGCCGCAGGCATTCCTGCCCTGGCCATTGACCACAGGATATATGGCAAGGACCGCGAAGCGTTCGAGCGTGATCTTGATGCGGCCTTGCAGGCTGCGGGCGCCCAGATCATCGCGCTCGCCGGGTTCATGCGGGTGCTGACAGGCTGGTTCGTCTCGCGCTGGGAAGGCCGCATGATCAATATCCACCCCTCCCTGCTGCCGAAGTATAAAGGCCTCGACACGCACCGGCGCGCCATCGATGCCGGTGACCGCGAAGCGGGCTGCACCGTGCACTGGGTCAGCGCGGGCGTCGATGAAGGCGAGATCATCGCGCAGGCGCGCGTGCCGATCCTGCCGGGCGACACCGCGGACACGCTCGCCGCGCGGACCCTGCCCGCCGAACACCGGCTCTATCCTGAGGCGCTGAGGCGCGCCTGCACGTCGATAATGGAGGAAACACCCGATGGCTGAGATGCAACACATCGTGCTGACCCGCTACTGCGAAGGCGCCCCGAAGGTTTCGGACTTCAGCCTGGAAAGCCTCCCCCTGCCGGAGCCGAAGGACGGACAGTTCCGTGTCCGCCATGTCTGGTGCTCGGTCGATCCCGGCACGCGCTCGCGCCTCTCCGGCGGCGACAGCTATGCGCCCGCCCTGCCCCTCGGCAAGCCGATTGACGGCTTCAGCGTCGGTGTGATCGATGCCAGCCACCATCCGGACTGGCCTGTCGGCACGAAGGTGTTTTGCGCCGGCGGCTGGAAGACCCATTCCCTGCAATCGGGCAAGGGCTTTATCGGCAAGGTCTCCGACGTGCCGGGCGTCGCGCTCTCGGCCTGGATCGGCGTGCTCGGCGTCCCCGGCCTCACCGCCTGGTTCGGGACAAGGCAGGTGGCCCGCTTCAGGCCGGGAGACGCGGTGCTGGTGACCTCCGCGGCCGGCCCGGTCGGGGCGACGGCCGGCCAGCTGGCAAAGGCCTGGGGCGCCTCGAAAGTGGTCGGAATCGCCGGCTCGCAGGCCAAATGCGACTGGCTGGTGAATGAGGCCGGGTTTGACGCGGCGATCAATTACAAAACCACAGCCGATCTCACCGGCGCCATCGCTTCGGCCTTTCCGAAGGGTGTCGACATCCTGTTCGACAATGTCGGCAATGCGATGGTCAACCGCGTCCTGCCGCTGATGGCCCTGAACGGGCGCATCTGCATCTCGGGACAGGTGGCCGATTATAATCTGACCCCGGAAGAAACGCCGGGTATCGTCAATACCAGGCCTTTCATCACCCAGCGTGTGAACATGCAGGGGCTCGTCGTCTTCGACTTCGCGGGCGCCTTCCCGGAAGCGCTGGGCATGATGGCCGGGATGATCGCCGATGGCCGGCTGAAGACGCAGGAAGAGCGCTTTGACGGCCTTGCCGCAATGCCGGAGGCCTTCTGCGGCCTATTCCGCGGCGAAAACACCGGACGCCGGGTTGTGAAAGTCGGCGAGGAATAGGCCTCAGGCCTTCAAGCCGCGCCTCGACCCCGCCCCCCCGAGACGGCCGCCGGAGAGAGCGTATTTCTTTCGTGACCGGCCCGAACAGGCCCGGCGGCAGGACCGGAGGCTGGCCCCGCCGCCAGGCTCAGTGTCAGGCAGGCCCCGGGCAAACCCGCTCAGCCGGCGATATCGGCCTGCGAGAAGAACTGGGCGATCTCGAGGGCGGCGTTCTCGGGCGAGTCCGAGCCGTGAACGGAGTTTTCGCCGATCGATTTGGCAAACAGCTTGCGGATCGTGCCATCAGCCGCCTGAGCCGGGTTGGTGGCGCCCATCACGTCGCGGTAGCGGGCAACGCCGTTCTCCCCTTCCAGGACCTGCACGACCACCGGCCCGGAAATCATGAAATCGACCAGTTCGCCAAAGAAGGGACGCTCGCGGTGAACGCTGTAGAAACGCTCGGCCTGGGCGCGGGTCATCTGGATGCGGCGCTGGCCGATGATCCGCAGGCCGGCCTGCTCGATCACGGCATTGATCGCGCCGGTGAGGTTACGCTCGGTGGCGTCCGGCTTGATGATGGAGAATGTACGCTGCACGGCCATGGGAGGTTCCTGACTCTCGGGTTTGGTAACTGGCGCGGCCTATAGCGGGCCGATTGCGGCGCTGCAACAGGCGAGCGGAGACGCGCGTCAACAAGCCCTGCCGGCACGTAATGGGCACGGGCCTGGCGCCGTGACCGCAGCAAAGAGCGGGTTCTGAACGGAGGCTGAAGTTTAACCGACGCTCAGCGGCGGCTGACCCGATCAGGCCTGCGGCCCCCTGGTGACCCGCGCCGGCTGACCCCGGGTCGGAGCCGCCCGCCAGAGGCCGGGCGTCTGCAGACCACTGCCCGGGCCTGGCAGGACCGGTCGACAGAGTGCCGGCGCAGGCGCTGCAGCATCGCAGGCTGCGACGTGAGGGGGTGACGGCGCCTCAAACCCGCCCGCTGAAGAGGACACGCCGGCGATGCTCAGGATCCCTGAAAACGCGGCAAACCGGCCTCGTCACCGCGGATCATGGCCTTTATCGGAGGATCTGTCCTATCTGCCGGATCGGGCGCAGCCCGGCCTCAGCGACCGGGGCCTAGAGCCCCGCCTCCTTCCATCCGCCTGCGGAGGTCTGCTGGAAATAGCGGGTGACGAGACCTGAGTCTTTCGCAGCCCTGAACTGTTCGCGCGCCTGGGCGCGCGTGTCCTTGTCGCCGTCTTCGAAGATCACCATGCAGCGCCGGAACGGGGCCTCAACCGGCGCATCGGCCGCGTCCATCAGGACGAGGGCATCGGCCTGGTTGGCATTCTTCAGCCGGGCCGAGAGCAGGACGGGCTGGCGCGCCGCGTCGAGGCCGGGCGCTTCGGCCTGGCCATGGGGAAGGAAGGCTGCGGCGTCAAAGGTCCACAGGGCGGCGTCAAGCCTGGCAAGGCGCTCCAGGTCCGGCGAGACGGCCAGCACGCGCCATCCCGCCTCCAGGCATTTGAGCATCAGCGGCGGGGCCGCCACTTCAAGCGCGGAGCGCGAGAGGTGGTAGAACCACCATTCCGGCCGGATGGCCTCACTCATAATTGTCCGCGATCCAGCGGCTGAGCAGGCGCGGGCCATATCCCGAGGCCCAGCTCGGATCGGTCGGGGCCTTTTCCCCTTCAACCCAGGCGACGCCGGCAATATCGAGATGCGCCCATTTCACACCGTCCTTGACGAAACGCTTCAGGAACTGCGCCGCGGTGATCGAGCCGGCCGCCGGGCCGCCGATATTGCGCATGTCGGCAAATTTCGACTTGATCTGGACATCATATTCCGGGCCGAGCGGCAGGCGCCACACCCGCTCACCTTCCGCCAGACCCGCCCTGGTCAGCTCCGCGGCCAGCTCATCGCTGTCGGTGAACATGCCGGCATGGTGATGGCCGAGTGAGACGATGATGGCCCCGGTCAGGGTCGCCAGGTCGACAATGGCTTTCGGCTTGAAATGTTCCTGAGCGTACCAGAGCACGTCACAGAGCACCAGGCGGCCCTCGGCATCGGTGTTCTGCACCTCGATCGTCTGGCCGGAGGCCGAGCGCAGGATGTCACCGGGCCGGATGGCGTTGCCATCCGGCATGTTCTCCACCAGCCCGATCAGGCCGACCACATTGACCTTCGCCTTGCGCTGGGCCAGCGCACGCAGGGTGCCGACGACCGCAGCCGCGCCGCCCATGTCACCGCGCATATTCTCCATGTTGGGGCCGGGCTTCAGGGAGATGCCACCGGTGTCGAAACAGACACCCTTGCCGATCAGAATGACCGGGTCGTCGCCGGCCCTGCCGCCATTCCAGCGGATGATGCCAAGCTGACTTTCCCGGGCCGAGCCCTGGCCGACGCCGAGCAGGGCGCCCATGCCGAGCTTTGCCATCTGCTTTTCGCCGAGCACCTCGATCTCGAGACCGAGCGGGGCCAGTTCCCGGACCTTGGCGGCGAAGGATTCCGGATGCAGGTCGTTGGGCGCGAGGTTGACCAGATCGCGGGCAAGATAGGTGCCGTCGGTTGCCGCATCGAGCGGGGCGTAAGCCGCCTTGGCCGCTTTCGGATCCGGTGACAGAACGGTCAGGCCGGACAGGCTGGGTTTCTGGTCCGCCTTCAGTTTGGTGAAATAGGTATCAAAACGATACGCCGCAAGCTTGGCCCCCACCGCCACGCGGGCAGCCGATTCGGCGTCCGGCGCCGCGATCGAGGCGGACTTGAAACCGCTGGAGGCGACCGCCTTGATCAGGTTGGCGCCGATTGTCTCGTGGGCGCGGGCATCGCGCTTCCTGGCCTTGCCGCCGCCGATCAGCACGGCCCGGCGGGCCTCTGCGCCTTTCGGCAGGACAACCATGACCTGCTGGCCGGTCTTGCCGTCAAACCGGCCGCCCTCAAGCGCCTGCGAAAGCAGGCCGCCGGACGCCTTGTCCAGGGCCCCGGCTTCGGCCGGAAGACCACCGCCCTCGTCCAGGATAAAGGCAGCGATGTCGGCTTTGGCGCTTTCTGCGAAGGTGATTTTCATGTGTTGAAACTCCGTTTGCAGCAGAAACTAAGCATCGACGCGCCAAGCGCAACTCGTTAGCAAGGGAAAACTGAGCCCCGGAGGGCCTGATTTGCATCCAGCAGACTGTCGCGCCCCAGCCCCATGACGAAAATCCAGGCTCATCTCTTGCAGCAGATCCTGAGGGCGGTGGTGATCATCGTCGCCGGGCTGGTGATGATGGCGCTGCTGGCGCAGGGCCTGTCGCGCACTGACCTGATCCTGGAGAACCGCCAGTCGGCACTGACCTATTTCTACATCGTCCTGCTCGGCTCGCCGCAGGTGATTGCGCTGCTGACGCCGCTGGCGATCTTCGTCGGGGCGGTCTGGTCGCTGAACCGGATCCACAGGGATTCGGAGATTGTCGTGGCCCAGGCGGCGGGAATGAGCCGCTGGCAGGTCGCCTCGCCGGTTCTCCGCCTCGCCGTGATCTGCGCCGTGATGCACCTTGGCGTGAACCTCTGGGTGCAGCCACTCGCCCAGCGCACCCTGCGCGAGGCGGTTGCAGAGGCCCGCGCCGACCTCGCCGCGGCCCTGATCCGGCCCGGTCAGTTCACCACCAATGGCGAGCGCCTGATGTTCTATGCCCGCGAACAGGTGGGCGGCGAACTGCGCGGGGTGATGATTTCCGACATGACCGACCCCGACTTTCCAACCGACATCCTGGCACGCAGCGCCTCCCTGGCAACGGTCGAGGGGCGCCCGACCCTGGTGCTGCGTAACGCCCTCAGCCAGCAGCTGGATGCCCGCCAGCAGCTGTCAATTCTCGAATTCGACCAGTACATGTTCGACCTGACCGACTTCATGCAGGAGGACACCGAACTCATCCTCAAAGCCTCGGACAAGTTCCTGTACGAACTCTTCTTCGTCGACCGGAAGGATTATTTCGAGCTGAAGAATGCCGACACCTTCCTGGCCGAGGCGCATGCCCGCCTGACAACGCCGCTGCTCAGCCTTGCGATGGCGCTGCTGGCGATCGTGGCCGTGCTCGGGGGCGATTTCAGCCGGCAGGGCTATGGGCAGCGGATCAGCCTCGCGGCGGGCGGCGCGGCCGCCATTCTGGTCGTGCAGCTCGGACTTCAGTCGGCGGCGGCGGACGATCCGGCCCTCAACCTGGCGCAATGGGGCCTGCCCCTGGCCGTCATAGGGGGCCTGTCCTGGGTCTATTTCGGGCGCGGACGCCATATCGGGCCAGAGCAGCGCCGGCTCGGCCTCGTCATGACCCGCAGCGGAGCCCCCCGCTGATGCCCCTGCTGTCGCGCATCCAGACCTATATCCTGCGCGAATGCCTGTCAGGCCTTGCCATGGTGCTCGGCCTGCTCGTGCTCGCCATCCTGATGATCGACGTGGTCGAGCAGATGCGCACCGTCGGCGGGGATGTGAAGCTCAGCCTGCTGGATGCCGTCCGGCTGTCGCTGATGAAACTGCCCCTGCTGATCGAACAGACGCTGCCCTTTGCCCTGCTGGCGTCAAGCATGATGGCCTTTACCCGTCTGAACCGGCGCTCTGAGCTGTCCGTCATCCGGGCCAGCGGACTGTCCGCCTGGCGCTTCCTGACGCCCGTCATCGCCCTGGCCACCGGGCTGGGGCTGTTCTCGGCGCTGGCCCTCAACCCGGTTGCGGCCCGCATGACGCAGTCCTACGAGTTCGAACGCGCCCGTCTGCTCAACCTCGGCCTGGAGCGGGCAGCCGTCTCCGATACCGGCATCTGGCTGCGCCAGGGCGATGACAGCAGCCAGTTCGTTATCCATGCCCGCAAGCTGGAGGATGCCGGGCGCACCCTGCTGAACGTCAAGCTGATTGAGGAACAGCGCCTGTATGTTGAGCGCCGGCCAACCAGTGATTTCGCCTTCGTGCGCCGGATTGATGCTGAGCGCGCGGTTCTGAATGACGGGTTCTGGCAGCTGGAGAACCTGGTCGAGAACCTGCCCAACCAGCCGCCCGAGCGGCGTGACAGCCTGGCGATCCCGACCTCCCTGGACGCGGTCACCCTGCTCGACGAGTTCGCCTCGCCGAATACGATCGGCTTCTGGGACCTGCCGGGCTTCATCCGCCAGACCCGCGCGGCAGGCCTCGACGCCTCGCGCTATGCCATGCGGCTCAATGCGCTGGCCGCCACACCCGTCCTGTATGCCGCGATGGGCCTGATCGGAGCCCTCGCCTGCCTCAGATTTCAGCGCCTCGGGGGAACATCGCAGCTGCTTGCAACCGGCCTCTTGGCGGCTGTGGGCCTGTATTTCTTCACCCAGTTTTCGGCCAGCCTCGGGGCGACGGGCGCCGCCCCGCCTGCGATCGCGGCCTGGAGCCCGCCTCTTTTCGTCCTGTTCGTTAGCCTTGCCTTCATAGCTTACCGCGAAGACGGCTAGCCCGATTGCGGCCTTGACATGGCCGCCCCCCCCGGACCATTCCTGCCGCCCTTAAAGAGGAAAGCGCATGAAACTTGTCGTGGTAGAGTCGCCCGCCAAGGCGAAGACGATCAACAAGTATCTTGGCAAGGACTATAAGGTCCTGGCCTCCTACGGGCATATCCGCGACCTTCCCTCGAAGAATGGCTCGGTCGATCCGGACAATGATTTCGAAATGGTGTGGGAGGCCGACGCCAAGTCGGCCAAGCGCATTTCCGACATCGCCGGCGCCCTGAAAGAGGCCGACACGCTGATCCTGGCGACCGACCCTGACCGCGAGGGGGAAGCGATTTCCTGGCATCTGGTCGAGGCGCTGAAGAAGCGAAGGGCCCTCAGAAAGGACACCCGGGTCGAACGCGTCGTCTTCAACGCCATCACCCGCAATGCGGTGACCGCCGCGATGGAGAACCCGCGCCAGATCGACACCGAACTGGTGGATGCCTATCTCGCCCGCCGGGCGCTCGACTACCTGGTCGGCTTCAACCTCTCCCCCGTGCTCTGGCGCAAGCTGCCCGGCTCGCGCTCGGCCGGCCGGGTCCAGTCGGTGGCGCTGCGGATTGTCTGTGACCGCGAGAACGAGATCGAACTGTTCCGCCCGCAGGAATACTGGAACATTGCCGCCGAGCTGCGCGCGCCGGACGGCACCGCCTTCGAGGCGCGCCTGCATGCGCTCGACGGCGAGACGCTGAAGAAGTTCACCCTCGGCAACCGGGGCGATGCAGAGCGGGCCCTGGAAATCGTCAGGGCCGGCGGCTATTCGGTGACCAGCGTCGAGGCCAAACCCGTCCGGCGCAACCCGCCGCCGCCTTTCATCACCTCGACCCTGCAGCAGGAAGCCAGCCGCAAGCTCGGCTTCAATGCCAAACGCACCATGCAGGCCGCGCAGAAACTCTATGAGGAAGGCCGCATCACCTATATGCGCACCGACGGGGTGAACATGGCCGAGGAGGCCTATGTCGCCGCGCGTTCGATGATCCAGTCGAATTACGGCGCCCGCTACCTGCCGGAAAACACCCGCCGGTATACGTCCAAGGCGAAGAACGCTCAGGAAGCCCATGAGGCGGTGCGCCCGACCGACTTTCATCTGCGACCGGAAGACTATCACGGCGAGGGCGACCTCAGGAAGCTTTATACCCTGGTCTGGCGCCGTGCGGTGGCCTCACAGATGGAAGCGGCACTGTTCGAGCGCACGACCATCGACCTTGGCTCCCGCGACGGGCGGGCAAGCCTTCGGGCCACCGGCCAGGTCGTCGTCTTCGACGGCTATATCCGGCTCTATACCGAAGGCCATGACGCCGGCGAGGATGAGGAGGACGCAGAAGGCCGCCTGCCGAAGATGGCCGAAGGTCAGCATGCAGACCTCCTCAGGGCGGACGCCAGCCAGTCCTTCACCACCCCCCCGCCCCGCTATACCGAAGCCTCCCTGGTCAAGCGCCTGGAAGAACTCGGCATCGGGCGCCCGTCGACCTATGCCTCGACCCTCTCGACCCTCGAAGACCGCGGCTATGTCCGCATTGAGGGCAAGGCGCTGGTGCCCGAGGACAAGGGCCGGCTGGTGACCGCCTTCCTGGAGAATTTTTTCTCGCGGTATGTGGAGTATGACTTCACCGCCGGGCTGGAAGAAAAACTCGACGTGATCTCGGACGGCAAACTCGACTGGAAAGCCTTCCTGCGCGACTTCTGGAAACAGTTTGCCGCCGACATCGAGGGCACACGGGACCTGCGCGTCACGCATGTGCTGGACGCGCTGAACGAGGCACTCGGCGCCTATGTCTTCCCGCGCCAGGACGCAGAGGGCAATCCGGTCGAGAACCCGCGCCTGTGCCCGCTCTGCAAGCAGGGCGAGCTGTCGATGAAGCTGGGCAAGTTCGGCGCCTTTGTCGGATGCTCGCGTCATCCGGACTGCAAGTATACGCGCCAGTTCTCCTCCGAAGGCCAGGAGGGCGGCGCGATCAGTCCGGACGGCAACGAGATCGGGCTGCACCCTGATACCGGCCAGATGATCCTGCTGAAATCCGGCCGGTTCGGCCCCTATGTGGAAATGGCGAATGGTGAGAAGCCGAAACGGGCAAGCCTGGCGAAGGCCGACAGCCCCGACACGCTGACCCTGGCGCGTGCCGTGGAGCTGCTCAGCCTGCCGCGCGAGATCGGCCCGCATCCGGAAGATGGTGAGATGATCCTCGCCAATTTCGGCCGCTTCGGGCCTTACGTCCAGCATGGCAAAACCTATGCAAACCTGAAGGACCCGGCAGAGGTGTTCTCGATCGGGATCAACCGCGCCGTCGACCTGATCGCGGACAAGCGCGCCAGGGCGGCGTCAGGCGGCGGACGCGCCGGCGCGCCGGCCCTGAAGAGCCTCGGCGCCCATCCGGACGGCGGCCCGGTCGAGGTATTTTCAGGCCAGTACGGCCCGTATGTGAAATGGGGCAAAGTCAATGCCACCCTGCCGAAGGACATGGCTCCGGAAAGCGTCACGCTCGAGACCGCGCTGGAGCTGATCAGCGCCCGGGCCGGCAAAGGCAAGGCGAAGTCGAAGCCCGCCGTCAGGAAGCCCGCGGCCCGGAAAAAACCCGCAGCCAAACCCTCCGGGGCCTGAGCGCCTGTCCGGACAGCCCGGCCCGCAATGCCGGGAATGGGCAGGCTTCAAACCGAAGCGGCTGCCGGCTTGAGGTCAAGGAGGGTTGCCGCCAGATCCGGGCAGGACCTTTTCTGTGCTTTTCGCAACAGTCTTTCATCCGCGTTCGCAAACAGGCAAGCCGTGTCCGGCGCCAGCGCGATGTACAGGCAATCCCAGGCGGGATGGCCGGGTCCGATCGGGAGCTCACGTGCCCGAAAACGCTGCGCGCCCATGGCGGAAAGCTCTGTATCTGCCCGCTGAAGAAGCTGCACGGCGATAAACGCTTCGGCAGACGTCAGCTGGCCAGGCCTGCGCTTCCTGCCGGGGATGTTTGCGCAATCAGGCACGATGCGGTCAGGCGCAGTCATCCGGCTGCGCCCCGTCTGCCCGGCCGCCCGCTTGGAGCGCGCGGCACAGGCCTGCGGCTGCGGCCTGCCGGGCTGAGGCCCCCCCCCTTGCTTGCGCGCCATGGAGATGGGCAGGCACGAGGTCCTCAGCACTGACAGGCTGCTTCACGTCGCCCGGAAGCCCGCTGAAGCCCGCATCAGAACCGTCGGGAAACGCCGACGAGAAAATCAATGGTCTGGTAGTCTGCCGTCAGCGTCCGTCCGGAGCCAGCCAGGCGGGGGCTGTCGATGGCGAACGCTCTGATCTCGCCAAACCCTGACCAGCCCTCGCTGAAGGCCAATTCCGCACCGGTCAGGACCTGATAAGCGAGCCGTCCCGAAGTCGAGTACTCGCCCACCGCAAACGGCGGCGGCGCCGCCGGGCCGCTGGTGAGGTCAAAGTCGACCTCACGCGTGACCCCGATGCCCAGTCCGACATAAGGGCGCAGCCTGCCCTCTTCACCAAAGCTATACAGCCCGTTGACCATGATCGCTGTCGAGGCATAGTCCCCGTCGCGCGCAAAGCCGGCCGGCAATCGGCCCACCTCGCCGGATCTGTATGTGTACTCCAGTTCAGCCCGCCAGGGGCCTGCATAATCGTAGCCGACGGCCCCCCCAACGAGGAGCCCGCTGCTGAAACTCCCGGACGCTTCGAGACCTGCAACACGAATTTCGGTGTCTGCCAGAGTGGAAATCCCGCCATAGCCGCGGACATACAGACCTGCTTCTTCACCGACCTCCTGCGCAAGCGCAACGCCCCCGGCGAGGCTCCCCAATCCCAGCATTGCTGCAGCGATAACCATTTTTTGTCCGAGCATTCCTGGTATCTCCCTTTTGCTTTCCAACGGCGATTTAGCGGCATGCGAACAAGGCGCAAAGGCAATATGCACGAACGGCCGGGCCTTCTGCACGAACGGCGAAAACACATCCTGCCATCACCGTAACGGCCCTGGCGGGTAGCGGGTGCGGGCGCACCAACGGTCATAGCAGGACTGACGGCCGGTGAGGCCGTTACGCACCCTTGACCAGGGCCGGTATCTGCAAAGGCCGGTCGCAGGTCTGGCTTCAGCGAACCGGCAAAGCCGCGCCAGCAGCGAGGGGACGAGCAGCTCATGTGTCACCGCTCCCGGTCACTTTGAGGACGTCTGACAGGCGCGCACAGACCTCAGCCTGGCGCCTGCGTCCGACCGGAAGCGTCGTGCCGGCTGCCATGACGCAAAACAGCCTCGCGCCCTCGCGTCGGATCGCGACCACATGGGAGGGGGCCACCCAGTGAGAGCGGTGGATACGCAGGCCTTCCCGGTTGATCGCGGCAAGTTCCTGCACGGCCTGACCGAAGGGGTATAAAATCAGTGTGTTTCCCTTCGTGGTTTCGACGCGCAGATAGTGCAGCTCGGCGCTCAGGCAAACAAGGTCCCGCCCCAGCGAGGCAGGCACCCGATGCCAGAACGGCGGATCCCTGTCCTGCCGGACCGGGATGACCGCCGGCTCAGGCAAGGCTGACTGCGTGGGCGCCGCATCATCACCTTCCGTTTGCGCCTGCGCTGCTGGCGATGACCTTTGCGATACCTCCACGAGGGTTGGCAAACGAAGGTTGCGGACAGCATTCAGCCCCACCCAGGTCAAGACAGACGGCGGCGCGATCGCGGCGAAATCTTCAAGGATCAGGAAAGCCCAGGACGGGTCTGTATCATCTGTGGCCTCTGCCAGCCCGAATAGACTGTCCAGTCCGGCCCCAAGGGGTGCAAAAAGCAAAGCTCCGATCAAGCCTGCCGACACGATCGCTCCCCAACTGCCCAAAGCGGGCGGGGCCAGAAAGCGCGAAAGCAGCGACTGGGCCGATTGCATCAGGCAAAGGAGACCGCCCACGTGCAGCAACCAGAACAGCATCCTGTCGACGAGCTTCAGTGACCGCGAAGATTCGGGGCTCAGGAGCACGAACAGCGTCACAAGCCCTGATCCTGAAACGAGCAGAAAGGCCGGCCATGACAGCGTCGATGCGCGGACAGGGAATTGACTGGCACCCATCAACCGGCTTTCCCCTTCCGAACGCCTGCACGTCCTGCAGAAATGATGCCGTCGCGTAACGGAGCAGAACCGGCCGGTCAATTTCAGGCCATGATCAACTTTCAGTTATGACCCCCGGTCGGTTGTGAGCGCGGCGAATGGGTTGGCGCAGCCGCGCCATGCCCCGCCCGAAGACGGTCTGCAGCGCAGGCGGGATCTCTCGTGCCGAGGCCGGTGGATGTCACCCGGCTGCCCGTGCCGGCGCGCCCGCACAGGGGGCCGGCCGGCCAGACACGCCCGGCTTGTACTTTCTGCGCGCATTCGGCGCCAAACACCCCTATATGCGCGGGTATGAGTTTTCCTGATCGCCAGACTGTCCTTGATTTCCTGAAGGATAATCCCGCCGCCACCTCCAAGGCCGATATTGCCCGCGGCCTCCGGGTGAAGGGCCGTGAGCGCGCGGTGCTGCGCGAGGTCCTCGAACAGCTGGAGCGCGAAGGCAAGCTGGAGCGCACCGGAAAGCGCAGCTTTGCCCAGGCCGACCGGCCGCCCCCGACCGGCCTTGTCGAGTTTACCCGGCTGACACGCGACGGAGACCTGATCGGCCAGTCGGTCGGTGACCACGGCCTGTTCGGACCCGAACTGATCTATGGCGGCCCCTCCGGCAAGTCACGCTCTCGCGCGCCCGGCAAGGGCGACCGGGCGGTGTGCAAGATTTCCGGGCGCGAGGATGGCTCCTGGCGCGCCTATGTTGTCACGCTGCTGGAAAAGCGTGTCAGCGAGCGGATCGTCGGCCTCTACAACAAGACCCCACATGGCGGACGCGTCACCCCGGCGAGCCGCAGGGAGCGCCGCGAACTGCTGATCCCGGAGGCCGACCGCAAGGGCGCCGGCGACGGCGACCTCGTGATCGCCGAGCCGAAACCCGAAGGCCGCCGCCATTACGGCCCGCCGCTGGGCGTCATAAAGGAAGTGATCGGCCATATCACGGATGCCCGCTCGGCCAGCCTGATCGCGATCTATGCGAACGACATCCCGGTCGACTTTCCGGAAGAGGTGCTCGCTGAGGCGAAGACCCGGGAACCCGCGAAAGTTCCGCGTACGGATCTCACAGGCATCCCGCTCATCACCATCGACCCGCATGACGCGCGCGACCATGACGACGCCGTCTATGCCCAGGAACTCACCGATGGCTGGAAAGTCCTTGTCGCGATTGCCGATGTCTCTGCCTACGTCACCGAAGGCTCCGCCCTCGACAAGGAAGCCGAGAAGCGGGGCAATTCGACCTACTTCCCGGACCGCGTCGTACCGATGCTGCCGTTCGAACTCTCGGCCGACGCCTGTTCGCTGAAGGAAGGCGAAATCCGCCCCTGCCTGGTGGCCGAGATGATCTTCTCCAGGGATGGCAACAAGCGCTCCCACCGCTTCCTGCGCGCCAGCATGCGCTCGGCCGCAAAGCTCTCCTATGAAGAGGCTCAGGCCGCCATCGATGGCAGGCCGGGCGGCAAGGCCGGCGACATCCTCGACACCGTCCTCAAGCCCCTCTGGGGCGCCTACGCCGCCGTCTCGAAGGCCCGCGATACGCGCAGCCCCCTCGATCTCGACATGCCGGAACGCCGGATCCTGTTCAATCCGGAAGGCGGGATCACCGGCATCACCACAAAGGAACGCCTCGAGGCGCACCGCCTGATCGAGGAGTTCATGATCCAGGCAAACGTCGCCGCCGCCGAGACGCTGGAGCAGAAGAAGAGCCCGGTTGTCTACCGCGTCCATGACGTGCCCTCGGACGCCAAGATCGCGGCCTTCGCCGAATTCCTGCAGACCCTCGACATGAAATGGAATATCGGGGAGCGTCCGCAGACGCACAAATTCAACAGGCTGCTCGCCGGGATCCGCGGCGGCGAATACGAGGACATGATCCAGCAGATGATCCTGCGCTCCCAGGCCCAGGCGATCTATTCAGAGGAAAATCTCGGCCATTTCGGCCTGAACCTTGCCCGGTATGCCCACTTCACCTCCCCGATCCGGCGTTATGCTGACCTCGTCGTCCACCGCGCGCTGATCACCGCGCATGATTTCGGGCCGGACGGCCTGTCGGAACGCTCGGCGGCGCGGCTGGAAGAGATTGCCAGCCATATCTCGATGACCGAGCGTCGCTCGATGGCGGCCGAGCGGGACGCCACCGACCGCTACCTTGCCCTCTTCCTCGCCGACCGGGTGGGCGCCGAGTTTGAAGGGCGCATCACCGGCGTGACGCCGGCCGGACTGTTCGTGGCGCTGGCGGGTTCAGGCGCCGACGGGTTCGTTCCGATCTCTTCGCTCTCCGATGACTACTGGGTGCATGACGAGGCGGCGATGGCCGTCTATGCGCGCAGCTCCGGCAAGACCTTCTCGCTTGGCCAGATTGTCCGTGTGCGGCTTCTGGAGGTGACCCCGCTGCAGGGCGGACTGCTCCTCGGCATGCTCTCCGATCCCCTGCCTGCGCCGCCCGGGCGCCGCGAGGCGCGCCGCGCGATCAGCCGCGAGAGCGGCCCGCCGCGCACCCGCCGGGGCCCTCCGCGCAGGGGCAAGCCCGGCTTCGATAAGCGGACACTGCCGAAGAAGACCGGCAAGAAGAAGCGGCGCTGATCCCGGCCCTCAGCCCGCGCGCAGGCCCCGGCGGCGTGACCCGACGTCATTGCGCAAGACGCCTTGCATTCGCCGCGGCCGGACCGAAGATGCGGCGCATGCTGAAGTCTGCGTATGACAAGGAAGAAGACGGCGACGTCGTCATCCGGGGCGCGCCCAGTCCGCGCCCGCGCGATGCCGCAACCCTGATCCTGGTCCGGCGCGACCAGGCCCAGCCGCGCGTGCTGATGGGCAAGCGCGCCGGCACCAACGCCTTCATGCCCGACAAGTATGTTTTTCCCGGCGGGCGGGTCGATCCGCAGGACGGCCGGGCGATGGCCTGGGCAGAATTGCGGCCGGACGTCGACGCGAGGCTTCGCATCCAGAGCCGGCGCAGCCCGCGCGCCTTCGCGCTCACCGCCATCCGGGAGACCTTTGAGGAAACCGGCCTGATCGTCGGGCGCCCGGCCGAGATGCCGCAGGCAGCCCCGGCCGGCTGGGAAGAGTTCCACCGGATGAACGTGGTCGCAGACCTCTCGCCCCTGATCCTGATCGGGCGGGCGGTGACCCCGCCCTTCCGCCCGAGGCGCTATGATGCCCGCTTCTTCATGGCCGAAGCAGAGCTCGCCCTGATCGATGAACGCCCGCCGGTGGACGGGGCGGAACTGTCGGACCTGCAATGGGTGACGCTGGCCGATGCGCTGAAACTGGACCTGCCTTCGGTCACCCGCTTCATGCTGGGCGAGATCGGGGAAAGACTGGCCAGGCCCGGGCACGACCCGAGCCCGCCTTTCCTGCGCTGGAGCCGCGGCGGGCATGGTGCAGACCGCCTATGAGCGCTTGACTTCGCCCGGTCACCTCGTCAATAAGCCGCGTCTTACGGTTTCAACCCTATTCGAGAAGGGCCACCTCATGGCCAAACCCGCCACGATCAAGATCCGCCTCAATTCGACGGCTGACACGGGCTTTTTCTACGTCACGAAGAAGAACCCGCGGACCATGACCGAGAAGATGGTCAAGCGCAAATATGACCCGGTGGCGAAGAAGCACGTCGATTTCAAGGAAGGCAAGATCAAGTAAGATCCTGCCCGGACCTGGCTGTTCAAGGCCCGCGCCCGTCCGGCGCGGGCTTTTGCGTTTCAGGAGGCCGCCTCCTGCCCCCGCTTCTGGTCCTCCAGGCTGCGGATACGGCGCAGCTGGGGAAAGATCACGGCCGAGGCGGCCACGACCCCGATGGCCGCCAGGCCGCCCCCGACAACCGTCATGACCGGGCCGGCAAAGGCGGCCATGAACCCTGCCCTTGTCTCACCCAGTTCGTTTGAGGCGCCCACGAAGATCGAATTGACGGCATTAACGCGCCCGCGCACCGCGTCCGGTGTCCACAGCTGCAGGATGATCTCCCGCACATACACCGACACCATATCGAAGCCGCCGACGCAGATCAGGGCAAGGATCGACAGCCAGGCCAGCGTCGAGGCGCCGAAGACAGCCGTGGCAAGGCCGAAGAGTGCCACGGACACCAGCAGGATCCAGCCGGCATGGTCGCGCACAGGCCAGGCAGTGATCAGGCCGATCGCGAGGATCGCCCCGACGCCCGGCGCGGCGCGCAGGAGGCCGAGGCCGAGCTCGCCGACATCCAGGATGTCGCGCGCATAGACCGGCATCAGCGCCACCGCACCGCCCAGCAGCACGGCAAAGAGGTCGAGCGAGATGGCGCCCAGCACCACCTTCTCCCTCCAGATATAGCCGAAGCCGCCGAGCAGGCTCGAAAGGGTCGGTGGCTCGCGCAGGATCTGCTGGTCCGGCGCCGGGATGGAGAAGATCAGGCCGGCGGCCAGGATGAAGAGACAGGTTGCGGTGCCATAAGCGGCGCCCGGCGCCAGACCATAGAGCAGCGAACCGATGACGGGGCCGGCGATCGTGGCCATCTGCCAGGAGGTGGTGACCCAGCTGACCGCATTGGGAAAATCCTCACGCGGCACGAGATTGACCGCAAGACTGGTCGCCGCCGGGCCATAAAAGGCGCGCGCGGTGCCAAACAGGGTGAGCAGGCCGAGGATCAGCATCGGCTCGAAGGCCCCGCTGAGCACCCTGAACAGGATCAGGGCCGCGCAGCTCATCATGACGAGGACGGCTGAGCCCATCACCAGGCGCCGGCCCAGCCGGTCTGCGGCGTTACCGGTAACCAGGACGAGCAGCAGCGCCGGCAGGAACTGAACAAGGCCGATCCAGCCGAGCAGGGCAGGATTGCGGGTGACGTCATACATCTGCCAGGCCACCGCCACAGAGACGATCTGCACCGAGAAGGATGTCAGGAAACGGGACAGGAAATAGCGGGTATAGGACGTGTGCCGGAAAGCCGCGAATCGGTTGGACATGACGGGCGCGGCCTGACTGCGACAAGACCAGCGCCTGTCGCGCGCCGCGCGCGGCCTGTCAATCAGGCGGCCCGGCTTTCCACCCGGTTGCGGCCGGCAGACTTGGCCGCCGAGAGCGCCGCCTCGGCGCGGGCGAGGAGGGCGCGCGCGGTGTCCTGCGGGCCGAGCCAGGCCGAGACACCGGCGCTGACCGTCACCCCGATCTGGCGCGCCCCGCCCGGCAGGCTGAACCTTCCGGCAGCAACCGCGGCGCGCAGACCTTCGGCAAGGGTACAGGCCAGATCGCCCGCCAGCCCGGGCAGGATGACAAGCAACACCCCGCCGCCCGGCCGGCAGGCCATATCCTCCGGCCGGACCGCGCCGCGCAGGCGCGTCGCGAGCTGCTGCAGCACGGCGTCTCCGGCGGCATGGCCGTAGGTGGTGTTGATCAGCCTGAAATGATCGATGTCGAGCATCATCACCGAGACCGAGCTTGCGGTCAGCTCGGCGCTGCGCAGGCAGGCCTCGAGCCGGGCGGCCATGTCGCGCCGGTTAATCAGGCCCGTGAGCGGGTCAGTCGCCGCAAGGTCAAGCCCGCGGTCAACCCGCTGGCGGAGGATCTCGGCAGAGCGCGTGCGGCGCGTCTGGGTCCGGACGCGGGCGATCAGCTCCTGGGGGTCGACCGGCGCCGTGATCAGGTCGCTGGCGCCAAGCTCCAGCCCCCTGACGGCCGCGCCAGGCTGTTGCGGGTCACAGATCAGGAGCAGCGGCACGGCGCGGGTGACCTCATCCGCCTGGAACCCGGCGCAGAGCGCCAGCGGGTCAAACGACCTGGCCAGGAGCGAGACAATCAGCACATCCGCGCGCTCCCGGGCAAGCGCGCCGAGGCTCTGAGCCTCCAGCAGCGTCACCGCAATGTGGCCCTGACCGCGCAGGACACCGGCAAGAGCGGCCGAGCGGCGCGGATTGTCGTCGATCAGGAAGATGCGCGCCGGACGCGCCGCCCCCGCTTCGGCTTCGTGCGCTTGCGCCGCCTCACCTGCCGGCCCGCCGTCTTCGGCGCCCGGCCCGAGGCCGCGCAGCGCCCGCACCGTCCGGTTATAGCGCATCAGGGTCTTGAGGCGCGCCTGGAGCAGGAAATCGTCGACCGGCTTGGTCAGGAAATCCTCCGCGCCCGCCTCAAGGCCGCGGACACGGTCCTCCGGGGCGCTCAGGGCGGTGACCATGACCACCGGGATGTGCCGGGTGGCGCGCTGCGCCTTCAGGCGCCGGCAGACTTCATAGCCGTCCATGCCGGGCATCATCACATCCAGAAGGATGATGTCCGGCGCCTCGGCCTGCGCCTTCTCCAGCGCCTCCTGGCCATTGCTGGCCAGGCAGACGCTGTAATGGCGCGCCTCCAGCTTCGCCTGGAGCAGGCGGCGGTTGGCCTCGATATCATCGACAACCAGGATCCGGGCCGTCATGCGCCCGCCTTCGGCATCAGGGCTTCAACTGCCCGGATAAAGGACGCAATCTGGATGGGCTTGGACAGATAGCCTTCGCAGCCCGCCTCGCGCACCCGCTGCTCATCGGTTCGCATGGCAAAGGCGGTCACGGCCAGGACCGGGATATGGGCGACCTTCTTGTCGTCCTTAAGCCAGCGGGTAATGTCGAGGCCTGAGACTTCCGGCAGCTGGATGTCCATGATGATCAGATCCGGCAACTCCTTGCGCGCGATCTCGACGGCCCGGGCGCCATCCTTGCACTGGAAGGTGGTGAACCCGAAGGCGCCGAGCAGGTCGCAGAACAGGCGCATGTTGAGGTCATTGTCCTCAACCACCAACACGGTCCGGGAACGCTCTTGGGCCATACTGCTCGCATTTGCTGACGATTCGGACGGATGCCGCACCCTCGGCTTTCAGCTAGACTGGAAAAGGTTAACACGATTTTATGCCAGTCCGGCGGCGAGTCCATGGCCGGCGCAGGAGCCCTCCCCGGGAAGACAGCGAGATGACGAGCCTTTGCCGCGACTGCCTGGCTCTGGAGGCCGGCCAACTCAGCCGCTGCCCCGGCTGCGCCAGCCTGCGCCTTGTCAGCCACCGCCTGCTCACAGAGCTGTCGATTGCGCATGTCGACTGCGACGCCTTCTATGCGGCGGTCGAAAAGCGGGACAATCCGGCACTGAGGGAGCGGCCCCTGATCGTCGGCGGCGGCACGCGCGGGGTGGTGACGACCTGCTGCTACATGGCACGCCTGTACGGGGTTCGCTCGGCCATGCCGATGTTCAAGGCGCTGAAACTCTGCCCGGAGGCGGCGGTGGTTCATCCCGACTTCCCGAAATACCGGGAGGCCGGCCGCGCGATCCGGGCACAGATGCAGGCGCTGACGCCGCTGGTGCAGCCGGTCTCGATTGACGAGGCCTATCTCGATCTGGCCGGCACAACGCGCCTGCACGGCCTTCCTCCGGCGGCAAGCCTGGCGCGGCTTGCGCGCGATGTGGAACGCCAGGTCGGCGTGACGGTGTCGGTCGGCCTGTCCGCCAACAAGTTCCTCGCCAAGACCGCCAGCGAACTCGACAAGCCCCGCGGTTTTGCCGTGATCTCGCCGGATGAGGCCGAAGCCTTCCTGGCCGACAAGCCGGCCCGGTTCCTCCACGGTGTCGGGGAAAGCTTTGCCGGGCGCCTCGCCCGGGACGGCTTTCATACGGTCGGCGACCTTCAGCGGGCAGACGCCGGCGACCTCATCCGCCGCTACGGGGACACAGGCGACTGGCTGAAGCGCTGCGCGCACGGGCGCGACCATCGCAAGGTCAGCCCGGAGGAAGCGCGCAAGTCGGTCTCCAGCGAGACCACCTTCTCCGAGGACACAGCCGAGCTCGCCGTCCTGGAAGACCATCTCTGGCGCCTCAGCGTCAGGACATCCGACCGGGCCAAGGCCGACGGCGTCGTCGGCCTCGTGGTGACGCTGAAACTCAAGACGTCCGGCTTCAGGGCGGTCACGCGGCGCATCACCCTGCACGCGCCGACCCAGCTGGCTCAGGAAATATTCCGCGCCGCGCGCCCGCTCCTGGCCAGGGAGGCGAGCGGACGCACACGCTTCCGACTGATCGGGATCGGCCTGTCGGGCCTCTCGGACACCCCGTCCGACAGCGCCGACCTGATCGACCCGAAAATCGCCCGGCGCGCCGCGGCCGAGCGCGCCTCGGATCTGGCGCGGGCGAAATTCGGGTCCGGCGCCGTGATCACCGGACGGGCCGCCCGGATCGCCCGCCAGGAGGAGGGCTGACACCGCGGCCGGGCCGGGTTAGGAGGGCCCCGGAAACTGCTCAGGGAGCCTTGCCCATGTCCACCCCCGAAGCCCGGCTCGACGCCCTCGGCATCCTCCTGCCTCAGCCGATGAAACCGGTTGCCACCTACGTGCCCTTCGTGATCACGGGCAACCTGCTCTATGTCTCCGGCCAGGTGAGCGCGACCGCGGACGGGCGCATTCTCGGACGGCTCGGGGAAAATATGGAGCTGTCCGCCGGCCAGCAGGCGGCGCGTATCTGCGGTATCAACCTGATCGCCCAGTGCAAGGCGGCGCTCGGCGAGCTGTCGCGGGTCCGGCGCGTGGTCAAGCTGGGCGGCTTCGTCAATGCGGCGGCGCACTTTGTCGATATCCCGCAGGTCATCAACGGCTGCTCGGACCTGATGGTCGAGGTGTTCGGCGAGGCCGGCCAGCATGCCCGCTCTGCGGTCGCCTGCCCGACGCTTCCGCTCGGTGTGGCCGTCGAGGTGGACGGCGTCTTCGAGATCGCCTGAGGGATGGCCCGGCCCTTCAACCTCAATGCCTTTGCCTATGCCCATCGCGGGCTCTGGCAGACCAGCGGCCCGCCGGAGAATTCGCTGGCCGCTTTCCGCGCCGCTGCCCGGGCCGGGCTCGGCATCGAGCTTGACCTTCGCCCCTCGGCCGACGGCGAAACCATGATCTTCCACGATGACCGGCTGGACCGGATGACGCCCGCCAGCGGGCTGTTCGAGGCGCGCGGCGCAGCCGAGCTGAGGACGCTCAGGCTCACCGGGTCGGAAGAGACGGTGCCGGGTTTTTCAGACCTCCTGGATATCTGGCCGCAGAGCCTGCCCATGCTGTGCGAGATGAAGGTGGACGCCGCCACTGACCCCGTCCGGTTTGCCCGGAGCGTGGCCGCCCGGCTGAAGGACTGGAAGGGGCTTGCCGCCGCGATGAGTTTTTCCGAAGCCGGCGTGCGCGCCCTGCCCGAAAACATGATGCGCGGCCAGCTGATCGCGCCCGCCTCAAAGCTCGGCGAAGCGCAGTTCACGGCCATCGCCGGGCGCGCTGTCCGCGACGGGATCGACTATCTCGGCGTCCATCACACCGATGTCGCCCGCGCCGAGGCGATCGCCCGAACATCCCTCACCCCCTTCGTGGTCTGGACCGTGCGCAGCCAGGCCGAGCTGGAGGCGGTGCGGCCTTACAGCTGCGCGATTATCTTCGAGCATATCGACCCGGCGCCCGCAGCGCCCTAGATCTGGCGGCATGGACGCTGCCCTCCCCCGCATCAGCCAGGCCGGTTCGATGTCTGCCATTGATCCGGCGGCCTGGGATGCCTGCGCCAACCCGCCGGGGCTGGCCTATGATCCCTTCATCAGCTGGCGCTTCCTCGACACCCTGGAACGCTCCGGCGCCGCCACCCCGCGGACGGGATGGAAGGCAAGCCATATCCTGGTGCACGAGCCGGGCGGGCGCCTGCGGGCCGCCATGCCGCTCTATTTCAAGAGCCATTCACGCGGCGAGTTCGTGTTCGACCAGTCCTGGGCCGACGCCTTCCAGCGGGCGGGCGGGGCCTATTATCCGAAACTGCTCTCAGCGGTGCCCTTCACACCGGTGACCGGGCGCCGGCGGCTGGTCGCGCCCGGGCCCGGCGAGGCTGAGTACCGCGCCGCGCTGCTGCAGGGCGCGCTGCAGGTCCTGGAGGCAGCCGGGTGTTCCTCGCTGCACATCAATTTCATCGAGGAGGCCGAAACCGGCCCGCTTGCGGGCGCCGGCCTGCTGATCCGGCACGACCAGCAGTTCCACTGGCAGAATAACGGCTACGCCTGCTTCGGCGATTTCCTCGCCTCGCTCTCCTCCGACAAACGCAAGACCCTGCGCAAGGAGCGCGCCAGGGCGCAGGACGGGCTCACCTTCCGCCATCTCTCGGGCGGCGACATCACCGAGGCCCATCTGGACACCTTCTTCACCTTCTACCTCGATACCGGCAACCGCAAATGGGGCTCTCCCTACCTGACCCGCGCTGCCTTCTCGATGCTCCGGGAACGGATGGCAGACGACCTGCTGTTCGTGTTCGCCTATGACGGCGACACCGCGATTGCCGGGGCGATGAACCTGATCGGTTCGCAGACCCTTTATGGGCGCTATTGGGGCTGCATCGACCCGCGCCCGATGCTGCATTTTGAGACCTGCTATTACCAGGCGATCGACTTCGCCATCGCGCGGGGCCTGAAGACCGTCGAGGCCGGCGCCCAGGGCGGCCACAAGCTGGCCCGCGGCTATGCGCCGGTGCAGACCTCATCAGCCCACTGGATCGCCCATCCGGGCCTGCGCGCCGCGGTTGCCGATTATCTCGAACACGAGCGCGCGGCGGTGGCGGCGGATATGGACTTCCTCCGGGAGCGTACGCCCTTTAAGAAGGGCGAATGAGCCTCCACGCCCCCTATGATTCGGCCAATATCTTCGCCAGGATCCTGCGCGGGGAGATGCCGAGCGTGAAGGTCTTCGAGGACGAGACCGCCCTCGCCTTCATGGATGTCTTCCCGCAAGGCGAAGGCCACACGCTGGTCATTCCCAAGGGGGCCCAGGCACGCAATTTTCTCGACCTGCCGGAAGACAGGCTGGGGGCTTACATGCTGCGCGTGCAGCGGGTGGCGCGCGCGGTGGAGAAGGCCCTGAAACCCGACGGGCTGCGGATCTTCCAGTTCAATGGCGCGCCGGCCGGCCAGACCGTCTTCCACCTGCACATCCACATCCTGCCGGTCTGGGAAGGCGTCCGGGCGGGCGCACATGCCGCCGGGGCGATGAAACACGCCGCCGAGCTGGAGCCGGTCGCCGCCAGGATCCGCGCCGCGCTCTGACCTCAGCCGCCTGCCCGGTGCCCGAACAAAGAGAAGGGCCTGCTGGCCAGGCCGCGGCGACCGGTGGATTTGTCTCGCCCGTCCCCCCGTTCCAGCCCGCTGCAGGGCAGCCCTGCCGGTTCATGACCGTCCGCCCGGGGAGCGCGCAGCCTCGAGCCCGCAGCCACCGGTTCATACCACCTGCGCTGATCCTTATCCATGACGCCCTTCCCGGAGACGGAAGAACAGGATGGACGAGGGATGGCCGGCAGACCTGGTGCAGGCGTCACGGCACAGGGCCATCATCTGCTCGCAGTCAGTCAGCACGCGGTCAGAGAGCCCGTCGCCTGGCACAACGCGTTTGTGGGCGGTGTGCCAGCCAGCCCCTCATCGTGGCTCGTTCTGCATGAAGCCGAAGATGTTCGTGGGGATCTCCTGCGACGCCCTGCTTCACCCGCAACAGACCGCCGACATGCCCTGCGCCCGTGGGCAAGGCAGCCTTGCCGCGCAAGGCAACCGCGACCCGGGCCGGGCCGCCTAGGACAGGCCGAGCTTTGCTTTCAGGATGTCGTTCACGGCCTGAGGGTTGGCCTTGCCGCCAGAGGCCTTCATCACCTGGCCGACGAACCAGCCGAGCGTCTGGGGCTTGTCCCTGACCTTGGCGACCTGTTCGGGGTTTGCGGCGATGATCGCGTCGACCACCGTCTCGATGGCGCCCGTATCGGTGACCTGCTTCAGGCCATGTTTCTCAACGATCGCTGCCGCCTCGCCTTCGCCCGCAATCATCCGGGCAAACACGTCCTTGGCGATCTTACCGCTGATCGTGGCGTCCGAGATGAGGTCAATCAGGCCGCCGAGCGCGGCGGCAGAGACCGGGCTCTGCGACAGCTCAAGGCCCTCCTTGTTGAGATAGCCGAAGAGTTCCTGGGTCACCCAGTTGGCGGCCAGCTTCGCATCGCGCCCCTTCGCCACCCCTTCGAAGAAGGCAGCCTTGTCCGCCTCTGAGGTCAGCACGCCGGCATCATAGCGCGACAGGCCGTAATCCTTTTCAAAGCGCGCGCGTTTCTGGTCCGGCAGCTCGGGCAGCGACCGGCGGATCTCCTCGATCCAGGCCGTCTCGATCTCGAGCGGCAGAAGATCCGGGTCCGGAAAATACCGGTAGTCATGCGCGTCTTCCTTCGAGCGCATCGAGCGCGTCTCGCCCTTCACCGGATCATAGAGGCGCGTCTCCTGCTCAACCTTGCCGCCCGCCTCGAGGATCTCGATCTGACGGCGCGCCTCATATTCGATGGCGTGCTGGATGAAGCGGTAGGAGTTCATGTTCTTCAGCTCGCAGCGCGTGCCGAGATGGCTGAAGTCGCCGGTCTCGCGGAATTTTTCATACTGGCCCGGACGGCAGACCGAGACGTTGACGTCGGCGCGCAGGTTGCCCTTTTCCATGTCCCCGTCGCAGGTGCCCAGCGCGATCACGATGGCGCGGAGTTTGCGGACATAGGCCGCTGCCTCGGCCGGCGAGCGGATGTCCGGCTTCGAGACGATTTCCATCAGCGCGACGCCGGACCGGTTGAGGTCGACATAGGTGGCGCCCGGATCCATGTCATGGATCGACTTGCCGGCATCCTGCTCAAGATGCAGCCGCTCGATCCGGCAGGGGAAGGAATAGCCCCTGGCCCCGGGGATCTCGACATCGACCTCGATTTCGCCCTCACCGACGACCGGGTACGCGAACTGGCTGATCTGATAGCCCTGGGGCAGGTCGGGATAGAAATAATTCTTCCGGTCAAACCGGCTATAGGCGTTGATCTCAGCCTTCAGGCCGAGGCCGGTGCGGATCGCCTGCTCGACACAGAACCTGTTGAGGACCGGCAGCATGCCCGGCATGGCCGCATCGACCAGCGAGACATTGCAGTTCGGGTCCGAGCCGAACGCCGTCGAGGCGCCCGAGAACAGCTTCGCATTCGAGGCGACCTGGGCATGGATTTCCAGCCCCATGACGACTTCCCAGTCGCCCGTTTCGCCTTTGATCCGGAAGGGTGTGCGTTCGGACATCACTCGTTCGATCCTTACAAGGTTAAGTCGGTCTTCTAAGTCCGGCCGGGCGCGGCTGTCGAGACCGCGCCGGGTCAGTCCAGCCGCCCCTCTTCGCGGGCCTTTCGGACCCGTTCCCGGCGGGCAGCCATCCGGTCCTTGACGCTGTCGGCTGAGGCACGCCCCGGCGGCGGCGCGGCCGGCTCCGGGCGGGGCACGGGCGCAGGCCCGGCCTCCAGCTTGCCCTCGGCAATCAGCCTGCGGCGGCGCGCCTCCAGCTCTGCCTGGCGGGCCGAAAGGGCCCGGCTGCGCCGGCCAAACATGTCAGACAGCTTCGCCCGGCCGGCGCCGCCGGAGGCCCGGTCTTCAGGCGCCGCTCCGGCCCGGGCCCGCAGCACGCCCTGGATCCGCCAGGCGACATAAGCGGCCACGACCAGGCACAGGCCCAGCATCACCCGCATTTCCGGATCCGCCAGGCTGTAGCCATAGCCGGACAGGATCCCGCTCAGCATGACCAGGCCGAGCACCAGCACGGCGGCGAAGATTGCGAAAAAACCAACCATCGCCCCAGCCTACCACCAGCGCTCGGGCCTGGCCACAAAGCCGGCGGCCTCTTCCAGCGCGCCGCCGACCCGGAAACAGCTGCTCTCGTCGAGCGCCCGGCCGATCACCTGCAGGCCGAGCGGCAGGCCGCTGGCCGAGAGGCCGGCAGGCACGGCCAGGCCGGGAAGGCCGGCGAGGTTGGCCGTCACCGTGAAGACGTCATTGAGGTACATCTCGATCGGGTCACCGGACTTTTCACCGAAAGCAAAGGCCGGCGACGGACAGGCCGGCGTGAGGATCGCATCGCAGACCCCGAAAGCCTCGACAAAGTCCTGGAAGATCCGGGTGCGAACCTTCTGCGCGCGCAGATAATAGGCGTCATAATAGCCCGACGACAGCACATAGGTCCCGATCATCAGGCGGCGCTGCACTTCCCGGCCGAAGCCCGCGGCGCGCGTCGCCTCATAGGTCTGGGTGAGGTTGCCGGCGCCGACGCGCGCGCCGTAGCGCATGCCGTCATAGCGGGCGAGGTTGGAGGAGGCTTCCGCCGGCGCGACGATGTAATAGGCCGGCAGGGCATATCTGGTGTGCGGCAGGGAAATATCGACGATCTCGGCGCCGGCCTGGCGCAGCCAGCTGATCCCCTGCTGCCAGAGCGCGTCAATCTCCCCGGAGAGGCCCTCTATCCGGTATTCCGTCGGAATGCCGATCCTCAGCCCCTTCACGCCCCGGCGCACATCCGCGCGCCAGTCCGGCGTCCCGATCTTGAGTGAGGTGGAATCCTTCGGATCATGGCTGCACATGACCCCGAGCAGGATCGCGGCATCCTCGACCGTCTTGGCGATCGGGCCGGCCTGATCGAGCGAGGAGGCAAAGGCCACCATGCCATAGCGGCTGGCGCGGCCATAGGTCGGCTTGATCCCGACCGTGCCGGTAAAGGCCGCCGGCTGGCGGATCGAGCCGCCGGTATCGGAGGCGGTCGCCGCCAGGCAGAGATTGCCGGAAACCGCCGCCGCCGAGCCGCCGGACGAGCCGCCGGGGGTAAGGCCCTGATTGTCACCGGTCCGGCGCCAGGGGTTGATCGGCGGCCCGAAGCGCGAGGTCTCGTTGGATGAGCCCATGGCGAACTCATCCATGTTGAGCTTGCCCAGCATCACCGCGCCCTCATCCCAGAGGTTCTGGGTGACGGTTGATTCATAGGTCGGTGTGAACTCACCCAGGATCGCCGAGCAGGCGGTGGTGCGCACGCCGGCGGTGCAGTAGAGATCCTTGATGCCGAGGGGGGCGCCGTCGAGCTTGCCGGCCTCACCCCTGGCGCGGCGCGCATCCGAGGCCCTGGCCATTTCCCGGGCCTTGCCCGGCGTCTCGACCACATAGGCGTTGAGCACGCGGGCCTGCTCGATCGCCGCAATGAAGGCTTCGGTCAGCTCGACCGAGGAAAACTGCTTCGATGCCAGCCCGTCCAGCGCTCCGGCGAGGGTCAGGGCAGTGAGATCGCTCATCGGTAAATCCCTATCATCGACCCCGCCTGCTAGAGGGCGCGGCAGAAAAGTTCAAGTCTTCGTGAGCCCATTGCCGCGCCGGCCAGGGGAGCGCAGACTGAATGCCTGATACCAGCCACCCCGAGGAGTTCAGCATGAAAACCATCGCCTTAAGCGTTCTGGCCCTGGGCGCCCTCGCCGCCTGCGCGGCCGCTCCCGGTGAAGCGAGACTTCGCGGGATCGAAAAGTATGCCGGTGACCCGAGACTGGGAGACGCCGTCGACCAGATCTGCTTTGCCTCGACGATTGACGGCTTCAGCATGAACGGGCGCGAAACGGTGCTGCTGCATGAGGGCCGGGATCGCTATATGGTGGAAGTCGCGGCCGGCTGCCTTGACCTCGAATTTGCCGAAACCATAGCGCTCGCCAGCACCCTCAGCTGTCTCTCGCGCGGCGACGCCCTCATCATCCGCCATGCCTCCGGCGGCGGCCTGGGCCCGCAGCGCTGCCTCATCCGCGAGATCCGCAAATGGAACCCGAAGGCCGGACAGGCGGAGGCTGAGGCCGGAGAAAATCCCGCCTGACCCGGCTGGCGGGCGCGCCGGGACGCATGCTAGACCGGCGCGCATGCTGGAACGTCACGAAGGGGGCCGCGCCGAGGTTCGCACCTCGCCCCTGCATGGCCGCGGTTTGTTTGCCTGCAGCCCGGTCCGGGCCGGAGACGTGATCGGCGTCTATCCGATGCTGATCCTCAGCCCTGAAGACACCGGGACGCTGAAGCCGACCCGGCTCTATCATTATGTTTTCTATGTCGATGAGCCGGATGGCGGGGGGATGCGGGCCGGGGTCGCCTTCGGCGAGATCTCGATGTGCAATCACAGCCCCGAGGCCAATGCCGACTTTAAGGTTGACGCGGAGGCGCAAACAGTGACCTTGACGGCGCGTGTCGCCCTGGCGGCAGGCGACGAAATTCTGATCGACTATCAGGACTTTGCAGACGAAGCGCTGTGAGCGCTGCAACCTGCTTCAGGGAGGACAAGACCATGACCCACACCGTTCCAGAGACCGCACTCCAGCTGCGCAGCCATCTCAAGGCTTCGGGCGAACTCGAACTCTCCCTGACGGAAGTCGCCGTCCCGGAACCCGGCCCGGATGACGTGATCATCCGCGTCGAGGCCACCCCGATCAACCCGTCCGACCTTGGCCTCCTGGTCGGCGGGGCGGACCTGTCGACGGCGGTCCAGTCCGGCACGAAAGACCGCCCGGTGATCACCGCCCGCGTGCCGGCGCCGGCCATGCGCGCGATGGCCGCGCGGGTCGACCTGTCCATGCCCGTGGGCAATGAGGGCGCGGGACGGGTTGTCAGGGCCGGCGCCTCGCCGGCCGCGCAGGCCCTGCTCGGCAGGATGGTCGCCGGTCTTGGCGGCGAGATGTATTCGCAATACCGCATGCTGAACGTCGCCCAGTGCCTGCCGCTGCCGGATGGCACTCCGGCGAAGGATGGCGCGTCCTGCTTCGTCAACCCGCTGACAGCGCTCTCCTTCGTGGAGACGATGCGGATGCAGGGCCGCACCGGGATCGTGCACACCGCGGCCGCATCGAACCTCGGGCAGATGCTGGTCAAGATCTGCCAGAAGGACGGCGTACCGCTGGTCAACATCGTGCGGTCCGGGGCGCAGGCGGACCTGCTGAAGGGCCTCGGCGCGAAGTACGTCCTCGATTCCTCATCGCCCGACTTCATGGAAGAGCTGATCACGGCCCTGGCCGAGACCAGAACCACGCTCGGCTTCGACGCGATCGGGGGCGGGCCGCTGGCCGGGCAGTTGCTGGTGGCGATGGAAGCGGCGGCGAGCCGTAATATGAAGGAGTTCAGCCGCTATGGCTCGGGCCAGGAAACCCAGGTCTATATCTACGGCCGGCTCGACATGTCGCAGACGCTGGTGCCGCCAGGCGTCGGCTTTGCGTGGAACCTTGGCGGCTACCTGCTGACACCCTTCCTGCAAAAGGCCGGGCCGGAAGTCCGCGCGAAGATGCGCCAGCGCGTGGTCGATGAGCTGACGACGACGTTTGCGAGCCATTACACGGCCGAAATCTCGCTCGCCGATGCGCTCGATCTGAAAACGCTGAACGCGTATAATGCCAAGGCAACGGGCACGAAGTACCTGATCAATCCGGCGAAGTAGGCTGCAGGCTCACAGACCCGGGCCGGCAGGACCCCAGCATCTGCCGGCCCGCGCGACACAGCGCTGAATTTTCAGTGCGGGCCGGATCCGGGGTGATCAGAGACACGCGGCAGAGACTGGCCCGGGCCTGCGATCCCAGCCGACCGGCAGGGTCAGTCGATCAGGTACAGTCTGGCTTGTCGCGGGCATCTCGCCAGCGCGCGCCGGTGCTGACGAGAGGGTATGATAACTTTAGTCTGTTGCCCGGATAATTTCTTTAGCTTTGAGCTATCGGTTGGAGAGCCCATCTCCGTCCAGAGACAATGGCAACAAGAAACTCTGCACCCAGGAGCCATACGTGATGAAGACGATCGTCCTCTTTTTGCTCGCCGTCAGTACGCCTCAGCTCGCTTCAGCCCAGTTCAGCCCGTCCGGTGGGCATAGAGCACCTGTCGACACAGTGTCCGGTGCCCTCAGTGCACCCGATGAAACTGGCGTTGTCCTCACCGGCAACATTGTCGGGCGCATCCGCCCTGAAACCTACCGTTTCCGTGACCAGACAGGAGAAATCCGTCTTGATATCGCAGATGAGATCTGGTCGGGCGTTAAGGCTGGCCCAGACACGCAGGTGCGTATCGTCGGCGAAACCGATCGCGGATTGAAAGGTAATGAGATCTGGGTGCACTCAGTCGAAGCTTTAGGCGCATCAGATAGCGCCGATTGAGCAGCCGGTATTGCCGTCACAGGAAGCGCGGGCGCGGCCAAAGCACACTTTCGGGCGGGGGTCATGGCCGGGCCCCTTCGGGCGCAAACATCATGCGAGGGGGGGGCCTCGCAGCCCGCTCCGGAGCCTCCCTTGTGAGAACCTCTGCCGGGTTTGACCGCTTCAGATGCTCCGGGCCCTTCAGGTCGCCCTTCCCGGCGACCGGTGCGGCCGGGGCTGGCTTTCAGCGACCGGCGCCGGAATGGCCCCCAGCCTCTGACCCGGGCCGCTGCGGGGGAGGTTGTAAGGCGCGACTACTCGACCGCCTTGGGCACGACGAAGAAGCCGTGCTCGCTGCGCGGCGCATTGGCGAGCACCTGGTCCTGGATATTGCCGTCGGTCACCACATCCTCGCGCATCGGCAGGCGGGTCTCCACCACCGAGGTCAGCGGCTCGACGCCCTCGACATCAACCTCGTTCAGCTGGTCGATCCAGCCGAGAATACCGTTCAGTTCGCCGGCAAGCTCATCCAGCCGCTCTTCCGGCACCGCGATCCGGGACAGGCGGGCAACTTTACGGACGTCGTCACGGGTAACGCTCATGGGCGGCTCCTCTGAAGCCGCCCGATTACGCCATAGGCAAAGCCGCTTCAAGGCAGTATGTGCCCGCGGGATGCCTGTTATCGACCTGTTTGACCTGCCTGCGAAAGGCGTCCTGATCGGCCTTGACCCGGGCACGAAGACGCTGGGCGTGGCTGCGACCGATGCGAGCCGCATCCTCGCAAGCCCGGTCGAGACGATCCCCAAACTGAAGCTCGCCCCCGCGCTCGGCCGCTTCTTCGAGATCTATAACGACCGCAAGGGCGCCGGTCTGGTCGTGGGCCTGCCGCTGAATACGGACGGCACGCAGGGCCCGCGCGTCCAGTCCGTCCGCACGCTGGTGTCAAACCTCCTGAAGGTGCGCGACATTCCCGTCGCCTTCCAGGACGAGCGCTATTCCACCGTGGCGGCGGACGAAATCGTGCGGGAACTCTCCTTCACCGAGCAGCGCCGCGCCGGCCGGATTGACGCCATGGCAGCGGCGATGATCCTGCATGCAGCTCTGCAGCGGCTGGAGAAGGGTGCATGAGTACGTTTCTGACGGCGCTGGTGCCGGTCATCCTGCTGGTCGCGCTGGGCCAGTTCCTCGCCAGGCGCGGACTGGTTGCGCCGGAGGCCTTCCGCGCCCTCGACCGGCTTTCCTTCCTCGTGCTCCTGCCGGCACTGATCATCCGCGCACTGGCAAATGCCGAGTTTGATGGCGCGCCCTGGGTGATGCTCGGCGCACTGATCGCGGCACAGGGGGTGATGGGCGCTTTCGGCCTGACAGCCCGCTTCTGGCCCGGCATGACGCAGCCGGCCATCGGCACCATCATCCAGTCCAACGTGCGCTGGAACACCATCATCGGCCTCTCGCTCGGCGGGCTGCTGTTCGGCGATGAAGGCCTCGCCCTCGTCAGCCTTGCGGCCGCCGCAATGATCCCGGTGGCGAATGTCATTTCGGTCTACGCCCTCGTCAGCCATGCCGAGCGCCCGCCCGGCGACAGGCCGCGTCCCCTGCTCGCGCTGACGCGCAATCCGCTGATCTACGCTTGTCTGATCGGCATTGCTCTTGCGAGTTTCCAATGGCGCCTGCCGGTGATCGCCGACGAAAGCCTCAGGATGCTCGCCAACGCCGCCATCGCCCTTGGCCTCATCAGCGCAGGCGCAGGCGTCGACCTCGGCGCCCTGCAGCGGGCGGGCCTTCGCACCTCCACCTGGTCGCTTGTCCGCCTGCTCGGCCTGCCGGCCGTCACGCTCGCCATCGGCCTCGCCATCGGCCTCAGCGGCCTGCCGCTCGCCATCGCCCTGATCTGCGCGGCCACGCCGACCGCGCCCAACGCCTATGTCCTTGCCCGGGAACTGGGCGGGGAGCCGGCGCTGGCAGCCAACCTCATCGCTGCGCAAACCCTCCTCGCCGCGCTGACCCTGCCGCTGACCTGGGGCGTGATCCTCTGGCTCGGCGCAGTCTGAAGGCTTGCCCGCCAACGGGAAAGCGCCTAAACCGCCGCAAATCCAAGGGGCCCTCATGGCAGCGGCGCACACAGACTATACCTTCCGGCATGAACACCTGCTGGGAATCGAAGGCCTCCATCCCCTTGATATTCAACATATCCTCGACCTGGCCGACGCCTATGCCGAGGCCACCCGCGCAGGCCGGCGGCCCGAGCCGGTGCTCAGCGGCAAGACCGTGGTCAACCTCTTTTTCGAGAACTCCACCCGCACGCTCTCGAGCTTCGAAATCGCCGCCCGGCGCCTCGGCGCCGACGTGGTGTCGATGCCGGTCGGCAATTCCAGCGTCAAGAAAGGCGAGACGCTGATCGACACGGCGATGACGCTGAACGCGATGAAGCCGGACGCGCTCGTGATCCGCCATTCGGCCTCCGGCGGGGCCAAGCTGCTCTCGCGCAAGGTCGACTGCGCGGTCATCAATGCCGGCGACGGCACCCATGAACATCCGACACAGGCCCTGCTCGACCTCCTGACGATCCGGCGCGCCAGGGGACGCATCGAGGGGCTGAAAGTCGTGATCTGCGGAGATATCGCCCACAGCCGCGTCGCCCGCTCGACCACGATGGCGCTGCACCTGATGGGCGCGCGCGTCCACCTCTGCGGCCCGCGTACCCTCATCCCTCCGGGCACGGACAGCTGGGGTGCGGAAAGTGCCGGAACCGACTTTGACCGCGCCCTGCCGGGCGCGGATGTCGTGATGATGCTTCGCCTGCAGCTGGAGCGGATGAATGGCAGCCTGCTGCCCAGCCAGCGTGAATACTTCCGGTATTTCGGCCTGACCGCTGACCGGCTGCAGCTGGCCAGGGACGAGGCCATCATCATGCACCCCGGGCCGATGAACCGCGGCGTCGAGATTGAAAGCTCCGTCGCCGACGGGCCGCGCTCAGTGATTACCCAGCAGGTCGAAATGGGTGTTGCGGTGCGCGAGGCCGTGCTCCGCCTGCTCGCAGGAGGCGGCCGATGAGCCTGGAGATTGTCAATGCCCGCCTGCTCGACCCGGCGACCGGGACGGATGCGCCCGGCGGCGTGCTGATCGAGAACGGCCTGATCAGCGCGCTGCGCACCGGCAGGGGCGTCTCCTTCAAGGAGGCCGGGCAGACAATCGATGCCGGCGGCCTCTGCCTTGCGCCCGGCCTGATCGACCTGCGCGCCAAGACCGGCGAGCCGGGCCAGGAACATAAGGAAACCCTGGCCACCGCCTCACGCGCCGCCCTCTCCGGCGGCATCACCAGCCTTGTCGTGATGCCCGACACGCGGCCCGTCATCGATGATGTCGCCCTCGTCCAGTTCATCGCTGAGCGCGGGCGCGAGACCGCCTTCGCCCGGATCTATCCGGCCGGCGGGCTGACCCTCGGCCTGGCCGGCGAGGCGATGACCGAGATCGGACTGATGGCACAGGCCGGCGCCGTCCTGTTCACCAATGGTGACTGGCCGGTGGCGAGCGCCCAGGTGATGAAACGCGTGATGACCTATGCGGCCAGCCACGGGGCGATCATCATGTCGCGCCCGGATGAGCGCTCGCTGGCGGGCGGCGGCGTGATGAATGCGGGCGAGTTTGCCGCCCGCCACGGCCTCGCCGGGATCCCGGTCGAAGCCGAATGGCTCGGCGCGGCGCGCGATGTGGTGCTGGCCGAGCAGACGGGCTGCACGCTGATCCTTGATCAGGTCACATCGCAGCGTACCCTCGACATCGTCGACATCGCCCGCGGGCGCGGCGCCAGGGTGTTTGCAACCGTCGCCGCCCATTCGCTGTTCTTCAACGAGCTCGATGTCGGTGACTATCTCACCTATTGCAAGGTCAACCCGCCCTTCCGCACCGAACAGGCCCGCAGGACGCTGATCGCCTGCCTGAAGGAGGGCGCGGTCCATGCCGTGGTCTCGGCGCATGATCCTCAGCCTCCGGAGGAAAAACGCCTGCCCTTCGGCGAGGCCGCCTTCGGCGCGGCCGGCCTTGAAACCCTGCTGGCCTGCCTGCTGACGCTGGTGGCCGAAGACGAGCTGACCCTGCTCGAAGCCCTCGCGCCGGTCACCATCGGCCCGGCCTCGATCCTCGGCCTGGCGCAGGGGCGCATCGCCATCGGCGCGCCCGCTGACCTCATCCTCTTCGATCCCGGCAAACCCTGGCTCTGCGAGCGCGATCAGCTGCTCTCCCGCTCCAAGAACTCCCCCTTCGACGGGCGGCGCCTGCAGGGGCGGGTGGCGCGCACCTTCGTGAACGGCCGGACCGTGTTCGAACGCTGACCGCGCAGGTCCGGCCATGACCCGGGCGGGACGAAGCGGCTCAGTCCGCCCCCCCCTTGCCGCCTTTGCCCCGCCCCCTTACACCTCGCCCCGCAGGGCCGAACGGGAACCTATCGCACATGCCGGACTGGGCACTCTACGCACTCGCCTCGGGCGCCGGCTATCTGGCCGGATCGATCCCTTTCGGCCTCGTCCTCACCCGGGCAGCCGGCCTCGGAGACATTCGCGCCATCGGCTCGGGCAATATCGGCGCAACCAATGTGCTGCGCACCGGGCGCAGGGATCTGGCGGCGGCGACCTTCCTGCTCGACAGCCTGAAGGCCGGTCTCGCCGCGCTGGCCCTGACCTATGCCGGCGGGCGCGAAGCCGGTTTTGTTGCCGGCGCGGCGGCCTTCATCGGCCATTGCTATCCTGTCTGGCTGAACTTCAAGGGCGGCAAGGGTATTGCGACCTATGCCGGCCTTCTCGCCTTCGTGACACCGCTGAAGGGCCTGGTGGTTGCTGCGCCGGTCTGGCTCGGCCTGTTCGCCCTCACCCGCATCTCCTCGCTCTCCGCCCTCGCCGCCGCCGCCGTCGTCCCGCCCGGCACCTATCTGATGGGCGAGCGTCATCCGCTGATCCTCGGCGGCCTCACCCTGCTCTCCCTCTTCGTGTTCTGGACCCACCGCGCCAATCTGGGCCGCCTCCTGAAAGGCACCGAGCCGCGCTTCGGCGCCCCGAAAGCGAAATCCGAAGACTGAGCCTCTGCCCGCGCCCGGCCAGGCGGGGCGGGGCGGGGCAACCGGCTCTGCCGCGCAGGCCCGCCTCAGACCGGCCCGCGCAGACGGGCCCGCGATGTCCTGTCCACAGAGACGGGCCTGCCAAAAGCAGGTGCCAGTGGCCGGGTGGCTGGACGGCCCGGCGGATCGTCTCTAATCCTTCTTCAGACCGCGGCGCGGGCCTCCCGGCGAGGGACGACCCTTGCGCCGCGGCGACAGAGTGAGGGTGATCCTTTTGTCTTACTGGTCCCAGCTGGCCGTGCTCGCCGGTTTCTCGGCCGTGCTGCCCCTGTCGGCTCTGGCCCAGGGGGCGGCGCCTGAGGCGGCCGCCCCTGCCGCCCAGACCGGCGATGAACGGGTGATCCTGGAAGCCGACGCCGTCTACGAACTGGCCGGCGAGAACAGCCTGGTCGCCGAAGGCAATGTCGAAGCCCTGTATAAGGGCCGCACCCTGCGCGCTGACCGGCTGGTGTATAACCGGACGACCGAAAAAGTCCGCGCCACGGGCAATGTCATCATCATCGATGTCGACGGCTCGCAGCAGTTCGCCGACGAGATCGAACTCGGCTCCAGCCTGGCCGACGGCTATGCCATCGGCTTTTCTGCCCGCCTCGCAGAGGGCGCCAGCGTCACCGCCAATTCTGCAGTCCGCCGGCCGGACGGCATCAATGCCCTCGACCAGGTCGTCTATACCTCCTGCGAGGTCTGCGAAGACAACAAGACCCCCACCTGGTCGATCCGCGCCCGGCGCGCGGTGCTCGACCAGGAAAGCCAGATGATCTCCTACCGCGATGCGGTTGTCGAACTGGCCGGCATCCCGGTCTTCTACCTGCCCTATCTTGCCCATCCGGACCCGAACTCCGAACGCCGCTCCGGCTTCCTGGTTCCCAATGCCGGTGTCTCCTCGAAACTCGGCGCCTTCTATAAACAGCCCTATTACTGGGCGATCTCGGAAGCGTCGGAACTCACGATCTCGCCCCTCATCTCGGAGAATGTGAACCCGGTCATCAATCTGGACTATCGCAAGCGGTTCTATTCCGGTGCCCTCAACATCAAGACGAGTTTCACCGAGGAGCAGGATTTCGACAGCCAGGGCGTGCTGTTCGGTGAGGAAAGCTTCCGCGGACATGTCTATGCCAGCGGCGCCTTTGCCCTGTCGCCGGAATGGAAATGGGGGTTCGGCCTCGAGCAGCAGTCTGACGACCTCTATGACCGGCGCTATGACATTGACGGCCAGAATGACAGGCGCGGGCTCTATTCCAATCAGCCGCGCCGCCTCCTGTCCCAGCTCTTCCTCGTCGGCCAGGGCGCGGATTATTACACGGATGTCTCGCTGCTGAACTTCCAGGGCCTTCGCGGGGAGGATGATGCCAGCCGCCTGCCCCTCGTCTCGCCTCTTCTGTATGCGGAGAAAAACTGGCAGCTCGGCAAGCTCGGTTTCGTCAATGCGAACCTGTCATCGGCGATTCTCACACGTGATGCCGGCGCCGACAGCCAGCGCATCAGCGCCGGCGCCGAATGGCGCGATTTCAACCTGCTGCCCGGCGGCCTGACCTTTGAGCCTTTCGCCGAGCTGCGCGGGGACTATTACGCGCTGGATGAAGACGTCAGCGGCAAGAGCCAGGTCGCCCGCGGGCTCGGCAGTGCCGGCGCCCGGCTTGCCTATCCGATGATCCGGACCGGCCGGACGGTCGACATCATGCTGGAGCCGGCGGTGATGGCCGCCTGGGGCGTCTCGGGCGCCAATGATCCGGCCATCCCGGTCGAGGACAGCCAGCTGTTCGAATTCGACGAGTCAAGCCTTTACGACGCCAACGGCTTTGGCAATTACGACCTGTATGAAGGCGACGGCAAGCTCACCGCCGGCCTCACCGCCCGGGCCCTCTGGAAAAACGGAACAGAGCTCACGACCACGCTCGGACGCCGCTGGCGCTCACGCACCGATCCGGCCTTCGACGTCGCTTCAAACCTCAATGGCAAGTCCTCCGACTGGGTCGCCTCAGCCTCGCTGAACATGGGCAGCCGGCTGAGCCTGGCCAGCCGGGTGCGCCTGGATGATGACGACCTGGCGCTGAACCGGCTTGACCTGAGGGCATCGACCTCGTTCAGCCGCTTCCGGGCGGTCGGCCAGTATTACAAGATCGATCCGAGGATCAGCCCGTCCGGACAGCCGGACGAGGGCATCTATATCCGCGGCGAAGTCAGGGTCACCGACAATTATTCGGTGATCTTCGGCCAGCTGCGCGATATTGCCGAAGATATCGACGCCGACCAGGAAATCGGCCTTGCCTATTCCGACGACTGCGCGCGCTTCGAGCTTGTCTACAGCCGCAATGAACTGCGCGACCGCACCCTCGGCCCGTCGGAGAACATCCAGTTCCGCTTCACGCTGAAATCGCTCGGTAATTTCGGATCAAGCGCCTTCGACTGAGACCGCCGGAGCAGGATATCTGCACAGGGGTTACTGTGCTGGTGCGTTGCGCGGCGGCGAGGGATTTGTAAGGTCTGGGCAAAGCAAGTATTGGGTGTCCGCAAGGCGGATGTCCCCGGAGGCGTTTGAATGGTGCGTGCAGTCCTGTTGGCGGCCTTGCTGGCCATGAGCGCGCCGGCGGCGCTGGGTCAGGCCGCCGACGAGAACCGCCTGCAGCTGGAGGGCATCGCGGCGATCGTCAACGACCGCCCGATTTCCTATTCCGATGTGCGCCAGCGCGCGCGCCTCCTCCTCCTGACGCTCGGGCGCCAGCAGCCCTCACCCGAACAGGTGCAGCAGATTACCGGCCAGGCGCTTGAACAGCTGATCAATGAACGCCTGCAGCTCGACCGCGTGGCCGAGTACAAGGTCGAAGTCGACCCCAGGGAAATCGACGCCCAGATGGCCGATATGGCCACTGAGGGCGGCCTCGGCGCCGACGGCCTGCGCCGCCAGCTGCTGGCTTCGGGCGTCAATCCGGTCAGCCTGGAAGAGCAGATCCGCGCCGAGATTGCCTGGAACCGGATGATCAACGGTCTCTACGGCACGCGCATCCGCGTCTCTGACAACCAGGTTGAAGACCAGATGGAGCGCCTGCGGACGGCCTCCCGCAAGCGCCAGTTCCGGGTCAGCGAGATCTTCCTCTACGCCCCGGATCCGGAAACCCGCGCCGATGCCCTGCGTGCCGCCCAGTCGATCATCGAGCAGCTGCAGCAGGGGGCCGACTTCCGCGGCGCCGCCCAGCGTATCTCCTCGGCCCCGACCGCCGCAACCGGCGGCGATATGGGCTGGGTGACCACCGATGACCTCTCCCCGGCCCTTGCCGAAGCGGTTGCCTCCGCCGCAACCGTGCCCGGCCTGCTGCCCCCGGTCGAAGTCGAGAACGGGGTCTATATCCTGCTCGTCGCGGCCCGGCGTGAGCCGAGCCAGCCGACCACCAAGCTCGATCTCAAACGCCTCGTCACCACCGATGCAAAGGCCGAATCACTGACCGAAGCCATGGGGCGGATCAGATCCTGTGAGGACGTCCAGTCGGTCGCCAATTCCAGGAGCGAGCTGCGCGCCCAGGACCTCACCGACATCGACATCTCCGAACTCGGCGAAGAGGGCCGCCAGCTGGTCCTGGCCACCGAAGTCGGCGCGCCGTCCGAGATCTTCGCCATCGGAAGCGGCCTGGCGGTCATGTATGTCTGCCGCCGCCAGGACGGCGCCGAGGCGCTGCCCTCCCGGGAAGACCTCAAGAACTCCATCAAGGGCCGCGAACTCGACATGATCTCGGACCGGGAACTGCGCAATTCGCGGCGCGACGCGACCATCATCTACCGGTAAGCTGAGCAGATCGCGCTTGCCTGCCAGGCCAATTGGCGCGACATCCCCCGCCGTGGACACGCATTCACCTCCCCCGCTGGCCCTGACCATGGGCGACCCTGCCGGCTGCGGCCCGGCCATGACGGCGGCGGCCTGGGCGGCGCTGCACGCCGGGCCGGGCCCGGCCTTCTACCTCATCGGCGCCCCCGGCCTGATCCGGGGCGTCCCGGTCCGGCTGATTGCTGCGCCGTCAGAGGCTGCCGGCGTGTTTGCCGCCGCGCTGCCCGTCCTGGCGCTGGAGGATGTCGCGCCTGTCAGCCCCGGCAGGCCCGAGGCGGCGGCCGCGCCCGCCATCATCGCCTCGATCGAGCACGCTGTTGCCGACGCCCTTGCGGGGCGCGCCTCGGGCGTTGTCACCAACCCGGTCAACAAGGCCCTCCTCTATGCGAGCGGCTTCGGCTTTCCCGGACATACGGAATTCGTAGCCCATCTCTGCGAGCGGGCCGGTTATCCGGTCAACCCCGTCATGCTGCTCACCGGCGGCGGCCTGCGCGTGGCGCTGGCAACCATCCATATGCCCCTCGCCGAGGTCCCGGCCGTTCTCGGCGATGGCCGGCTGGAGCGCACCGCGCGCACCCTCAATGCCGCCCTCAAGAGAGAATTCGGCATCGCCCGCCCGCGCATCGCCTTTACCGGGCTCAATCCGCATGCCGGCGAAGGCGGCACGATCGGCCGGGAGGAAGCCGACATCATCAATCCGGCCGCAGACCGCCTGCAGGCAGAGGGGATCGACATCTCTCATGCCCGCCCGGGCGACACGGTGTTTGCCGAGGCGCTCGGCGGAAAGTTCGATGCGGTGATCGCCATGACCCATGACCAGGGCCTGATCCCGGTCAAGACGCTCGATATGTGGGGCGGGGTCAACACCACGCTCGGCCTGCCGATCCTGCGCACCAGCCCCGATCACGGCACGGCCTATGAGGCAGCCGGCGCCGGCACCTGCCGCGCCGACAGCCTGATCGCCGCCCTCCGGGCGGCCGCCAGCCTTGCCGAGGGCCGCCGGAGGGCCGCGGCATGAGTGATGAGACCCCAGGCCTGACCGACGCCCCCGCCCGCAAGGCGCTCGGCCAGCATTTCCTGTCCGACCCCTCAATCCTCAGGCGCGCCGCCAATGCCGCCGGCCCGCCGGCCGGGCGCACGGTGATCGAAGTCGGCCCCGGGCCTGGCGGGCTGACGCGCGCGATCCTGAATGAGAACCCGGCCCGCCTGATCGCGGTCGAGACCGATCCGCGTTTTTCAGAGGCCCTCAGCGCCTGGCCGGAGGCCAGGAGCGGCCAGCTGATCGTCATCGCGAAGGATGCCCGGAAGGTGCGCTGGGAAAAGCTGCTTGCAGAGGCTGGCGGGGACGGGCCGGCGATGATTATCGCCAACCTGCCCTATAATGTCGGCACGCCGCTCCTGATCGACTGGCTGAAGGCCGGCGCGTGGCGCGGGGAGATGGCGCTGATGTTCCAGAAGGAAGTGGCCGAACGCATCTGCGCCAGGCCCGGCAGCGACGCCTATGGACGCCTCGCCGTCCTCGCCCAGGCCGTCACCCGGCCCTCTGTCGCCTTCACCCTGCCGCCGGGCGCCTTCCGTCCGCCGCCGAAAGTCGACAGCGCGCTCGCCGTATTCGAGCCGCTCGCACCCGACCTGCGCGCGCCGCATATCGAGCTGCTCGAACAGATCGCCGGCGCCGCCTTCGGCCAGCGCCGCAAGATGCTGCGCGCCGCCCTGAAGCCGTTTGCAAAGAAGCGCGGGATGAAAGCTGAGGACTGGCTGGCAGGCTGCGGGATCGATCCGACCGCACGGGCCGAGACCCTCTCCCAGGCCGAGTTCCGCAGGCTCGCCGAAAGTCTCGCCTAGAGACCCCGGCTCAACCGGGGAGCGGCGCGGCGCCCCCGGCAGCGCATCCGGACACCGGGAGCGCCCGGCCTCATCCCGTCCGGCCGCCGGATCTAGCCCTCGCTGAGGAGGGCGCGCACGTGATCGTCGAGATCCAGCTGGCGCAGGCGCTTCTGGCGCTCGGTCATCAGGATGTGCGTCAGGCGCTGATAGGCCGTCTCCAGGTCGTCATTGATGATGACATAGTCATACCGGCGCCAGTGCATGATCTCGCGCTTGGCCTCGTCCATGCGGCGCGCCACCATCTCCGGCGTCGAACCCGGACGCTGGGTGAGGCGCTCCTGCAGCGCCTTCATGCTCGGCGGCAGGACAAAGACAGAGACCACATCATTCGGCATCTGGTCATGCAGCGCGTCGGCGCCCTGCCAGTCGACATCGAACAGAAGGTCCTGGCCGTCTGCGAGGCGCGCCGCCGTGTCGGCTTTCGGCGTGCCATAATACTGGTCGAACACGACCGCCCATTCGAGGAATTCGCCGCGCGCGATCATCGCGCGGAACACGTCCTTCGTCCGGAAATGATAGTCCTCACCGTCGACTTCCGCCGGCCGCGGGGTGCGCGTCGTCGCCGAAACCGACAGGCGCACATCGCTGAAGTCTTTCAGCAGCCTCTTCGACAGCGTCGTCTTGCCGGCCCCCGACGGGCTGGAGAGGACCAGCATCAGGCCCCGGCGGCGGCCGGTCTGCTTCGGGTACGTGCTATTCGACATTGGCCGCCTGCTCCTTGAACTGGTCGATCACCCCTTTGAGGCCGAGCCCGGCCCTGGTCAAATCAAGGCTGGCGGATTTAGAACACAGCGTATTGGCCTCGCGGTTCATCTCCTGGGCCAGGAAGTCGATCTTGCGGCCGGCCGGCGAGCCGGACGCCAGCAGCGCACGCCCGGACGTCACATGCGCCGCCAGCCGGTCGAGCTCCTCGCGCACATCTGCCCGCGCCGCCGACAGGGCCGCCTCGGCCGCAAACCGCTCCGCATCCACCCGCCCCTCCCGGTCAAGCTCATCCAGCTGCTTTATCAGCTTCGCCCGGATCAGACCGGGCTGTCCTGCCGCCAGGCGCGCCGCCTCGCCCGCCAGCGCCTCGACCTCATCAAGATGCACCGACAGCACGCCCAGCAGCACGCTGCCCTCAGCCCGGCGCGCGTCGGCGAGCTCGCCGATCGCCGCCCTCGCCCCGGCGCTGAGACACGCCAGCACCGCCTCATCCCCGGCAAGATCACGCAGCGAAGCGCCGCCCGTCTCAACCACGCCCCTGACCGTCATCAGCGTCGCCACCGCGCCGGGCGTCAGATCCGCGCCCAGCGCCTTGCGGGCCGCATCGGCCAGCCGGCCGAGCAGGGCCTCGTCAATCACCGCCCCGCCAGCGCCGGCCGCCGGATCGATCCGCAGGCTGACCTGCAGCGAGCCGCGATTGAAGGCCACGCCCGCCAGCGCCTTGACCTCGCGCTCCAGCGCCTCGAACCCCGGCGGATAGGTCACACGCACGTCCAGCGAGCGGCCATTGACGCTCTTCGCCTCCCAGGCCCAGCTGCCCCAGCCCTCCTCGCCCGTGACCCGCGCAAAGCCGGTCATCCCTGACAACTGCCCCATCAGTTCGCCCGCTCCCGTGCAATCTCATCGCGCTCATAGGCCCGGTAGGCCGCCACATTACGCTCATGCTCGGCATTCGTGCGTGCAAACAGGTGGCCGCCTTTTCCGTCGGCAACAAAGAACAGATACTCGGTCTCAGGCGGATCCAGCACGGCGCGGATCGCATCCGCCCCCGGATTGCAGATCGGCGTCCTCGGCAGCCCGTCGATCTGATAGGTGTTCCAGTCGGTCGGCGTGTCGATTTCGGAGCGGTAGAGCGTGCGCCGCTCGCCGGCCCTGTTATAGAGCGGCTCACCCTTCGAAATGCCATAGATGATGGTCGGGTCACTCTGCAGGCGCATGCCGCGCTTCAGCCGGGCCGTGAACAGGCCGGCAATCTCAGGGCGCTCCTCGGGGCGCCCGGTTTCCTTCTCGACCACCGAGGCGAGGATGACCGCCTCATACGGCGTGCGGATGGGCAGGCCTTCCTGCCGCGTGGGCCAAAGCGCCTCCAGCAGGTCGGCCTGCGCGCCGCGCATCTTTTCGATCAGCCCGGCGCGCGTCATGCCGCGGTGGAACAGATAGGTGTCCGGCAGCAGCGTGCCCTCCCCGGGGGGCGTCTCCGGCATCTCGCCTTCCAGGCGCTCATCGGCTTCGATCATCTTCAGCAGCTGCGCCGTGGTGCGTCCCTCCGGCAGGGTAATGCGGTGCAGCAGCGAGCGCCCTTCGATCAGTATACCGAGCACCCCTTCAAGGCTCTCGCCCTGGTCGATCAGGTATTCACCGGTCTTGATCTTCTGCGCGCTGCCATCAAGGCGCGCCTTCAGCCTCATCAGCCGCGCGTCCCGGATCACGCCGTCCGCCTCAAGCTGGCTGGCCACCACCGAAAGCGCCTCGCCCGGGGCGACCCGGATCACCCGCTCCTCGGTCAGCGGACCCGGCGCGCTCAGCTGGTCATTGAACCAGACCCAGCCGGCGCCGGCGCCCGCACCGGCGAGCAAAGCCAGCACGATGATCCACACCGCGAGCGCTCTGAGGAATCGCATGGGAGCCTCTCAAACCTGATCTGTGCGGGCCTTCCCGCCTGCCCGCCCCGGCCAGAAACCCGGCCAGAAACCCGGCCAGAAAACTGCCGGCAGAACACCCGAAAACCCGGAGGCGCCGCTGGCCAGCCCCCGGAGGGGCCGGCCCGCACCGGATCAGGTGACCTGCCTGAGAATGAGCGAGGCATTGGTGCCGCCGAAGCCGAAGCTGTTCGACATCGCTGCCCTGACCCGTCCCGTCTTGGCCTTGTGCGGGATAAGGTCGATCACCGTCTCGAAGCTCGGATTATCCAGGTTGAGGGTCGGCGGCATGATCTGATCCCGGATCGCCAGCGCGCAGAAGGCGGCCTCGATCGCCCCGGCCGCGCCGAGCAGGTGGCCGACAGCCGACTTGGTCGAGGACATCGACAGGTTGCGGGCATGATCGCCAAAGGCCCGCTCAACCGCCCCCGCCTCGCCCTCATCGCCCTTCGGCGTGGAGGTGCCATGGGCGTTGACATAATCGACCTCGGCCGGGTCGATCCCGGCATTCTTCAGTGCCATCTTCATGGCGCGGTATCCGCCCTCGGCGCCTTCCGCCGGCGCCGTGATGTGGAAGGCGTCCCCGGTCAGGCCATAGCCGGCCACCTCGGCATAGATCTTCGCGCCGCGCCTCAGGGCGTGCTGGTACTCTTCAAGCACCAGAACGGCCGCGCCCTCGCCCATCACGAACCCGTCGCGGTCCCGGTCATAGGGACGCGACGCCTTCTCAGGCGTGTCATTGAAACTGGTCGACATCGCCTTGGCCGCGCAGAAGCCGGCAATGCCCAGACGGCCGATCACCGCCTCCGCGCCGCCCGCCACCATCACATCCGCATCGCCGTATCTGATCAGACGTGCCGAATCGCCGATCGCATGCGCCCCGGTGGCGCAGGCGGTCACCACCGCATGATTGGGGCCCTTCAGCCCGTGCCGGATCGAGACCTGGCCGGAGGCAAGGTTGATCAGGGCCGCCGGAATGAAGAAGGGGCTGACCTTGCGCGGGCCCTGTTCGTGCAGGGTGATCGCGGTTTCGTAGATCGTCTCGAGACCGCCGATGCCCGAGCCGATCAGGACGCCGGTGCGCTCCTGGTCTTCAGGCGCCTCAGGCTTCCAGCCCGCATCCTCAAGCGCTTCGTCAGCCGCCGCGATGGCATAGACGACGAATTCATCCGTACGCCGCTGTTCCTTTGCCGACATGAACCGGTCCGGATCAAACGCATGCGGATCACCTGCCCCGCCGCCCCGGCCGGACGTGTAGGGAACCTGGAAGGCGATCCGGCACGGAAGGTCCGAGGCATCGAACTTGTCGATCCTGCCGGCACCGGACTTGCCGGCCAGCAGGCGCTCCCAGGTGGCCTCGCGCCCCATCGCAAGAGGGGACACGATACCAATTCCGGTTATGACGACGCGGCGTTCGGACATCGCGGCAGCCGCGCCTCAGATGTGCGCTTTGATGTGCGTGACGGCGTCGCCGACCGAACGGATCGATTCCTGGACGTCGTCCGGGATCTCGATATTGAACTCTTCCTCGAAGGCCATCACGAGCTCGACCAGGTCAAGCGAATCGGCGCCGAGATCGTCGATGAAGCTTGCGCCCTCGACCACCTTGTCGGCTTCGACGTCGAGGTTTTCGACAACGATCTTTTTCACGCGCTCAAGAACATCAGACATGGATACCCCTCCCGGTAGGCCTTCTAAGGATGGCCCGTCTCAGGGCCCGTGTGTTGCGCCTAGCACACAGTCCGTCGAAGCGCCAAGCCCTTGTTACAACAGGTCCGCCGCCGCTCAGATCATCGCCATGCCGCCATTCACGTGCAGGGTCTGGCCTGTCACATAGGCCGCCTCTGCGGAGGCAAGATACACCGCAGCCGCCGCAATATCGGCGCCCTGCCCCAGTCGGCCTGCGGGAATCTGCCCGAGCAGGGCGGTTTTCTGGGCGTCCGGCAGCCCGTCGGTCATCGGCGATTCGATGAAGCCGGGCGCGATGGTGTTGGCGGTGATGCCCCGGCTGGCGACTTCCTGGGCGAGGGATTTGGTGAAGCCGATCATCCCGGCCTTGGAAGCGCAGTAATTTGTCTGTCCGGGATTTCCGGTGACGCCGACAATCGACGTCACCGCGATGATCCGGCCATGGCGGCGCTTCATCATGCCCCGCACCGCCGTCTTGGCGAGACGGAAATACGATCCGAGGTTGACATTGATCACATCATTCCAGTCCTCATCCTTCATCTGGATCAGGAGCTTGTCCCGGGTGATGCCGGCATTCGCCACCAGGATGTCGAGAGGGCCGATCGCAGCTTCGGCGCGCGCCACGAGCCCGTCGACTGCGGCCGGGTCGGACAGGTTGCAGGCGACCACCGCCGGCTCGCCCCTGAGGCCGGCAGCGACCTCCTCCAGGACGCCTTCGCGGGTGCCGGACAGGGCAACCCGGGCGCCGGCAGCGCTGAGGGCCTGGGCAATCGCGCGGCCAATGCCGCCCGAAGCGCCGGTAACAAGGGCCGTGCGGCCGGTGAGATCGAACATGGGTCTTATCCTTTGAAGGCTGCGGCGAAGGCTTCAAGTTCCTCGGGACGGCCGAGGGTGAAGCCGGTCAGGGATTTTTCAATGCGGCGCTGCATCACGGTCAGGACCTTGCCATTGCCGGTCTCGGCGGTCACCGTGACCCCCTCAGCCACCATGAACTGCACCGACTCCGTCCAGCGCACCCGGCCGGTGACCTGTGTGACGAGGTTCTGCCGGATCGTCTCCGGATCGCTCACCGCACGCGCCGAAACATTGGCGACGAGGCGCGCGCCCGGAACCCGGATCTCGGTCCGGGCCAGCGCCTCGGCCATGGCATCCGCCGCCGGCTGCATCAGGGCGCAGTGGAAGGGCGCCGAGACGTTCAGCGCCATCGCCTTCTTGACCCCGTTGGCCTGCGACCAGGCGACTGCCGCATCGATCGCCGCCCTCGAGCCGGAAATCACGAGCTGGCCCGGCGCATTGTCATTGGCGATGTCGCAGGCCCCGCCCGCCGCACGGCCGGCGGCGCAGGCCGCCTCGGCCTGCGCATAATCGGCCCCGAGGAGGGCGGCCATTGCGCCCTCGCCCGGCCGGACGGCCGACTGCATGGCATTGCCCCGGATGCGCAGCAGGCGGGCGGTGTCCGCAAGGCCGATCGCGCCGGCGGCGGCGAGCGCTGAATATTCACCGAGCGAATGGCCGGCGACAAAGGCGGCATCCTTCACGCTGATCCCGAAATCCGCCTCGAGCGCCCGGTAGGCGGCGAGCGAATGCGCCATCAGGGCGGGCTGGGCATTGGCGGTGAGGGTGAGTTCAGCAAGATCGCCCGTCCACATCAGGCCCGACAGGTCCTGACCGAGGGCCGCGTCGACTTCCTCAAACACGGCCCTGGCCGCCGGAAATGCCTCGGCCAGCGCCCGGCCCATGCCGATCTCCTGGCTGCCCTGGCCGGGAAAAATGAATGCAAGGCTCACTGGATGCCCCCTCCTGCCTGATCCTGACCGTGCCTAAAGTGCACCCTGCCCGCATGCAAGCGCTTGAATTTAGGGGCCAGATAGGCTTTAGAGCGCGTCTTCACAGCAGGGTGCGGTCCTCTACCGTCCGGAATGAGCCGGGCAAAGAGGGGCCATCGCTGGCCGGGTCTCCCGCCCACCAGCGCCGCATCCTCGAATTTTGGGAATGAAAACATGGCACTCTACGAGCACGTCGTGATCACACGACCGGATATCTCGCCGGCCCAGGTCGACACCTTTGTCGAAGAGCTGAGCACCTTCCTCAAGGACAAGGGCGCAACCGTCGGCAAGACCGAATACTGGGGCCTTCGCAGCCTCGCCTACCCGATCCGGAAACAGCGCAAGGGTCACTACTCGCTGATCAATATCGACGGGCCGGCCGAAGCGATCCACGAACTTGAACGCCGCCAGCGCATCTCTGAAGACGTGATGCGCTACCTGACCGTACGTGTCGAAAAGCTGTCCGACGAGCCCTCCGCGGTCCTGTCGCGCAAAGAGCGCCGTCCGCGCGACTAAGGGGAAGGAACAAAAGGCCCATGGCACAGAAGATCAACATCACCAACATTCCGGCCCGCCGTCCGTTCGGACGCCGCCGCAAGGTCGACCCCTTCACCGGCGAGCACGCCCAGGAAATCGACTATAAGGACGTAAAACTGCTGCAGCGCTACATCTCCGAAAAAGGGAAGATCGTGCCGAGCCGGATCACGGCCGTGAACCTGAAGAACCAGCGCAAGCTCGCCCAGGCGATCAAGCGCGCGCGGATGCTCGCGCTTATTCCGTTCGCTGTCTGAGGAGAGACCCCCCATGCACGTTATCCTCCTCGAACGTATCGAGCGCCTCGGCAAGATCGGCGACGAAGTCCGCGTCAAGAACGGCTTCGCCCGCAACTTCCTGATCCCGCAGGGCAAGGCGCTGATCGCCAATGACCGCAACCGCAAGCGCTTCGAGCATGAGCGCGTCGCCATCGAGGCACGCAACGCCGCAGCCCGCGAAGCGGCGCAGACAGATGCCGAAAAGCTGGAAGGCGCCTCCTTCATCCTGATCCGTCAGGCCGGCGAGACCGGGCAGCTCTATGGCTCGGTCTCGGCCCGCGACGTCGCCGACGCCGCCGCCGAAGCCGGTTACGACGTCCCGCGCGCCAGCGTGCGTCTCGACAAGCCGATCAAGTCGATCGGCCTGTTCGAGGTCTCCATCCGCCTGCACGCCGAAGTCAGCGTCAAGGTCCAGGTCAATGTGGCCCGGTCACCGGAAGAGGCCGAACGCCAGGCCAGGGGCGAGAATATCGCCGAAGCCCTGCAGGCGGCGAACGCCGCCTTCGCGGCCGAACAGGCGAGCGAACTGGCCGAAGCGGCCGCCGAGCGCGACCCGGCCGGCGAAGACGACTGAGCCTGGCCTGTACCGGCTGTGATCAAAGCCGCGGCTCCCGGGAGCCGCGGCTTTTTTCCTGTGACTTGCTGTGGAAAACCAAAACCGGCTGAGGCAAAGGCCGGCCCTCTGGGCTAGACTGGCCGCATGACCCAGCAAACGATGTCGCACAACACGCCGGTTGTCTCGCCGCACAATCTCGCCGCCGAAGCGGCGGTTCTCGGCGCCATCCTGTTCGACAATAACGTCTACCAGTACATCGCCGACATCCTGCGCCCGTCCGACTTCTACGCCCCGGCGCACCAGCTGCTGTATCAGGTCGCCTCGAACATGATCCAGACCGGCCGGGTGGCCGACGGGGTCACACTGCGCGAACATTTTGACCAGAAGGAACAGCTGACCGAGATCGGCGGCGGCAAATACCTCGTCGACCTCCTGGACGCAGCCGCCTTCGGGCCGGAAGTGAAGGATTATGCGCGCATCATCCGCGACCTCGCCATCCGGCGCGAACTGATCCGGCTGGGCAGCGGGATCCAGGCCCAGTCGCTGGCGCCGGAAGATGACGATACCGGCTCAAGCCTGATCAGCAAGGCCGAGCGCGCCCTGTTTGAAATTGCCGAACGCGGCAGCGCCGAGCGCGGCTTCTCGAGCTTTGCCGAAGCGCTCGCCGAATCCCTCGTCACCGCCGAGGCCGCGTTCAAGCGCGGCGGCAAGATCGCCGGCATCCCGACGGGCCTGCGTGATCTTGACGAGCAGCTCGGCGGCTTTCACCGCTCGGACCTGCTGATCCTCGCCGGGCGCCCCTCGATGGGCAAGACCTCGCTGGCCACCAACATCGCCTATAATGCGGCGGCCGCCTATCGCTACGAGACCCAGGAAGACGGCTCGCGAAAGACCGTGGACGGAGCCGTCGTCGCCTTCTTCTCGCTGGAGATGTCGAGCGAGCAGCTGGCAACCCGTATCCTGGCCGAGCGCACGGGCATCAACTCGCATGACATCCGCCAGGGCAAGCTGTCGAAGGCGGATTTCGAACGCCTCTCCGAGGCGACCGCCGAAATGCAGAACCTGCCGCTGTTCATCGATGATACCGGCGGGATCTCGATCGGCGAACTGACCGCACGCGCGCGGCGCCTGAAGCGGGCGCAGGGCGCGCTGGACCTGATCGTGATCGACTATCTGCAGCTGATCACGGTCTCCTCCTCCGGCTCGAACACCAACCGCGTGCAGGAAGTCACCCAGATCACCACCGCCCTGAAGGCGCTCGCCAAGGACCTCAACGTCCCGGTCGTTGCCCTGTCACAGCTCTCGCGCGCGGTCGAGCAGCGCGATGACAAGCGCCCGCAATTGTCGGACCTGCGCGAATCAGGATCGATCGAACAGGACGCCGATATCGTGATGTTCGTCTTCCGCGAGGAATACTACCTCGCCCGTACCGAGCCGCCCGCCGACCCGAATGATCCGTCCTCGAATGATAAGTGGAAGGCCTGGCGGACCCGGATGGACCAGGTGTTCGGCACCGCGGAAGTCATCGTCTCCAAGCAGCGTCATGGCCCGATCGGCACGGTGAAACTCGCCTTCGATGCGCGCCTGACGCGCTTCGGCAATCTCGAATACGACACCGCCCGGGCCAGCGAGCCGTTCGGCTGAGGCGACGCGCTCTGACGGGGGCCGGCGGGGGGAACCAACCGCCGGGGAAGGCCTGATCAATTCCGCAGCCGTGCGCGTCTGGTTGTGATCTGGCCGTCTGCGGGCGGTTTTGCCGGTCTGTCTTACCGTCTCTGAAGGGGAAAAACGCCAAGCTTCAGGACCCTGATGATCTGCGCCCGTCCCGCCTGCAGAAAGACGTCTGCCAAGACCTCACCGTCACGGCGTTCGCCTGGCGCCATGGCGACCTGCCAGCGCGTTGCCGGTGACAGAACCCCGGTATGATCAGATCCTGATCGCGCACGCACCGTCCGGGTCATGAACATCTGCAACAGGCCCCCTGGTCTCGTCTCAGCCCGGCGGAAGGCGGGCGGGGCCTGCGCTCGGGGACGCGCCGCATGAGCGTCGTTCATCTGGTTTTTCTGAGGGCGCACGCCGGCCTCAGGCGCGCAGGTCGCGTCCGACATTCTGCAGGAGCGCATTGGCAAACTTCGCATCGGCCTCGTCGAAGAAGTCATGCGCCAGCGAGACGTATTCATCGAGGATGACGGCGTCGGAAAGCTCCGGATGGATGATGAATTCGGCCGCCGCCGCGCGCAGCAGGGCGCGCATGGTGGTGTCGAGGCGGGTCAGCTTCCAGCCTTCGGCGAGACGGCCGAGGATGGCGGTGTCGATCCGGGCCTGGTGGGCGACAACGCCGTTCACGACCGCCTTGAAGAGGTCAGGATCGGCGTCCTCGATCGGCAGGCCGTCGGGGCCGAGGCCGAGGCGGTCTTCCATGAAGTCGCGCACGGTCGCCCGCGCGGACTTGTCTGTCTGCTCCATCTCATAAAGCGCCTGCACGGCGGCAAGGCGCGCCCCCGCCCGGCGGGCGCGGGTGACATCGAAAGGCAGTTTCTGCCGGTTCAACGGATCAGCTCTCTGCGGAACCGGATCATGGCGAGGCAGGCCTGGGCCGCCTCAGCGCCCTTGTTCTTGCGCCCCCGGTCCGCGCGCGCCAGTGCCTGGGCCTCGTTCTCCACCGTCAGGATGCCAAACCCGATCGCCTGGCGGCGCTGGACGATCAGGTCCATCAGGCCGCGCGCACTCTCGCCGCAGACATAGTCGTAATGGGTGGTCTCCCCCCGGATCACGCAGCCCAGTGCCAGGAAGCCGTCAAACCGGCCGGAATCGGCGGCCATGGCAATCAGCCCGGGCAGCTCGAAGGCGCCGGGCACTTCCATCACCGTGACCTTTGCACCGGCCGCCTCGAGCACTTCGGTTGCCCCGGCCTCCAGTTCATCACTGATATGTCTATAATACCGCGAAATCGCGATGAGCACACGGTCGGCCATCACTTCGTCTCCTCATTCAGACGGCGCCAGCCCTCTATGGTCAGGCCATATCCGTCAAGACCCGCAAGGCGGGTCGGCTGCGTATCGGAGAGGTAGATCATGCGCTGCACGCCAAGCTCTCGCAGGATCTGGGCCCCGACGCCGTATTCGCGCAGCGGCGCGGTCGGATCGCGCGGGGCCGCCGATTTCAGCCCCAGCCGTTCGGCGATGGCGTTGGGATGCATGGTATTGACGAAGACAATAACCCCCGGCTCAGGCGCCTCGGCGATGAGACCCATCGCCTTGGCAACCAGGCCCTCGCGGGGACCCTTCTCGCCGAGGATGTCGGCGAGCACGTCGGTGCGGTGGACGCGCACGATCGTGGTCGCGCCGGGGCGGATATCGCCGTGGACGATGGCAATATGCTCGGAGCCGTCGAGCGTATTGCGGAAACAGACCGTGCGGAAACCCTCGCCATAGGCCGAGGCCAGCGGCGCCTCGACACGCCGCTCGAGGAAGCGGTCATTCTGGCGGCGCCAGGCAATCAGATCGGCGATGGTGGCGATCTTGAGATTGTGCAGCTGGGCGAAGGCGACGAGTTCCGGCAGGCGGGCCATCGTGCCGTCATCATTCATGATCTCGCAGATGACGCCGGCCGGAAACAGGCCGGCCATGCGGGAGATGTCGACGGCCGCCTCGGTATGGCCGGCGCGCACCAGCGTGCCGCCTTCGCGGGCGATCAGCGGGAAGACATGGCCGGGCGTGACAATGTCGGCATGATCCTTGGTCGGATCAATCGCCACGGCGATGGTGCGGGCGCGGTCATGCGCCGAAATGCCGGTGGTCACCCCGTCCCTGGCCTCGATCGAGACGGTAAAGGCGGTCTGCATGCTCTCGCGGTTATTGCGCGTCATCATGTCGAGCTGCAGCGTATGGGCGCGCTCCTGGGTGAGCGAGAGACAGATCAGGCCGCGGCCATGCTTGGCCATGAAGTTGACCGCCTCGGGCGTGGCGAAAGTGGCCGGAATGACGAGGTCGCCCTCATTCTCGCGGTCCTCGGCATCGACGAGGATGAACATGCGCCCGTTACGCGCGTCCTCGATGATTTCCTCGATCGAGGAAATGGCAGCCCGGAATTCTTGGCTCATGGCGGGTTACTTTCCTTCCGGCGCATCGGCGCCGATCATGCGCGCGACATAGCGCGCAAGCATATCGATTTCGAGATTGACACGGGCGCCGGGCGTCAGGCTGCCAAGCGTCGTCACCTCCCAGGTATGCGGGATAATGGCGACCTGGAAGTCCCCGTTCGGCAGGGCGGCCGCGACGGTCAGCGAGACGCCGTCAACCGCCGCCGACCCCTTGGTCGCAAAATACCGCGCAATCGCCGCCGGCGGGCGGATGGTCACCCGGAAACTGCCGCCTTCGGGCGCGACCGAGACAACCTCGCCGACCCCGTCGACATGGCCGAAGACGAAATGGCCGCCGAGCTCGTCGCCGAGCTTCAGGCTCTGTTCGAGATTGATCCGCGCCCCTTGCGTCCAGGTGCCGAGGACCGTCCTCGCCAGGGTCTCAGGCACGGCCTCGACCGCAAACCAGGCGCCGCGCTCGCCCTGGCCCCTGTCGACGACCGTCAGGCAGACACCCGAATGCAGGATCGAGGCGCCCAGGGCGATACCGGCCAGCGGATAGCCGCTCTCGACCTCGAACCGGGTGAGGCCGGCCCGGTGCTCGGCCCGGCGCAGGGTGCCGACATCTGTGACGAGGCCTGTGAACATGAGAAAATCCTGAAGGCGCCTAATGCCCCGTCCGGACATAAGTGTCGAGGACGTCGTCTCCAATCCGTTCCGTCGCGACAGGACGCCAGCGGGTGGCAGCGCCCAGGCTGAGCAGGCCGAGGGCGCCGATGCCGGCAAGCCCCTCCCCGCCGATCAGGATCGGCGCGCGGAACCAGGCGAGCGTGTCGACCAGGCCCTCACGCACGAAACTCGCCGCCAGCTCGCTGCCGCCCTCGATCAGGAGGCGGGTGATGCCCTCGGCGCCGGCGCGGCGCACCAGATCGGCCGGGCTGACGCGGATCCCGTTGCCGCAGCGCCAGACCCGGGCGCCGGCCGCGGCATGCGCGGGCGCCTCGGCCCCGGCCGTGACCAGCGCGACGGGGCCGGCATTGAGCGATGTCATCAGCTTCGAGGTGAGCGGCGTGCGGGCCGCCGAATCGGCCACCAGGCGCAGCGGCTGGCGCGCCGGCATCGGGACGGTGCGGGCCGTCAGGAGCGGGTCATCGGCGAGCACCGTGCCGATGCCGACGAGGATCGCATCATGCGCGGCGCGAAGCGCATGCCCCCGGGCGCGCGAGGCACTCGAGGTGATCCACTGGCTGGTGCCGTCGGCGAGGGCAATGCGCCCGTCGAGCGAGGTGGCAAGCTTCAGGGTGACGTGCACGCCGCTCATTCTTCTGCGGCATCTTCCTCGTCGAGCGCGGCTTTCTCGATGAACTGGGCAAAATCGCTGGGGTCGCGGAAATCCCGGTAGACGCTGGCATAGCGGACATAGCCGACCGGATCGACGCGCCGGAGCGCCTCCATCACGAGTTCGCCGACCTGAGAGGAAGCCACTTCCGTCTCGCCGCCGCTTTCCAGCTTGCGCACGATGCCCGAGACCATCTGGTCGACCCGCTCGCGGTCAACCGGGCGCTTGCGCAGGGCGACCGCGATCGAGCGCTGGACCTTCTCCCGGTCGAACAGGGCCCGCTTGCCGTCGCGCTTGACGACCATGATCTCGCGCAGCTGGACCCGCTCGAAGGTGGTAAAGCGGGCGCCGCAGTTCTCGCAGACGCGCCGGCGGCGCACCGCCGTGTCGTCTTCAGCCGAACGGCTGTCCTTGACCGAGGTATTGTCCGAGCTGCAGAAAGGACAGCGCAAGACGTCTCAGGCTCCCAGGCCCTGATAGATCGGATACTGGGCAGTCAGGGCCTGAACCTCGCCGCGCACCCGCAGCTCGGCGGACCCGGACTGGCCGGCCGAGAGGGCGGCGACGATCTCGCCGATCCAGGACCCGATCTGGCGGAACTCCGTCTCGCCAAAGCCGCGCGTCGTGCCGGCAGGCGAGCCGACACGAATGCCCGACGTGATCGCCGGCGGCGCCGGATCGAACGGGATGCCGTTCTTGTTGCAGGTGATATAGGCGCGCTCGAGGGCGGCCTCGGCATCCTTGCCGGTGACGTTCATCGGACGCAGGTCAATCAGCGCCAGGTGGGTGTCGGTGCCGCCGGAGACCACATCGAGGCCGGCGGCGCGGCAGGCCGCCGCCATCGCCCGGGCATTGGCGACTACCTGGGCGGCATAGGCGCGGAACTCCGGCATCAGCGCCTCGCCGAAGGCGGCGGCCTTGCCGGCGATCACATGCATCAGCGGGCCGCCCTGGATGCCGGGGAAGATGGCCGAATTGAACTTGCGGGCGAGCCCCTCATCATGGGTCAGGATCATGCCGCCGCGCGGGCCGCGCAGGGTCTTGTGGGTCGTGGTGGTGGCGACATGGGCATGGTCCAGCGGGTTTGGATGCACGCCCCCGGCCACCAGGCCGGCAAAATGGGCCATGTCGACCAGGAGGAGGGCGCCGACCTCATCGGCAATCTCCCGGAACCGGCGGAAATCGATCTGGCGGGGATAGGCCGAGCCGCCGGCAATGATCAGCTGCGGGCGATGGGCCCGGGCGAGACGGGCAACCTCCTCGAAATCGATCAGGTGGTCATCGGCGCGCACCCCGTACTGGACCGCATTGAACCATTTGCCGGACTGGTTGGGCTTTGCGCCATGGGTCAGGTGACCGCCGGCAGCGAGGCTCATGCCGAGGATGGTGTCGCCCGGCTTCAGGACGGCCTGGAAGACCGCCTGGTTGGCCTGGCTGCCGGAATTGGGCTGGACGTTCGCAAACCCGCAATTGAAGAGTTTCTTTGCCCGGCTGATGGCCAGCTCCTCGGCGATGTCGACAAACGCGCAGCCGCCATAATAGCGCTTGCCGGGATAGCCTTCGGCATACTTGTTGGTCAGCACCGAGCCCTGCGCTTCCATCACCGCGCGCGAGACGATGTTCTCCGAGGCAATCAGCTCGATCTGGTGCTGCTGGCGGCTCGCCTCGCCGGCCATCGCCGCGGCCAGTTCAGGATCGCGCTCGGCGAGCGAAGCGGTGAAAAAGCTGCCAGCCAGGGACTGGGGGTTGTGCGCCGTGTCTGCCATGGAATCCTCGGGTTCGAAGTCCCCCGCTGTCTACGCGTCCGCGCCGCAGGGGGCAACTGCGGCCAAGTTGATGGCGCCGGCGCCCGCAATTCTGGCAGTGCTTGCCCGTTCCGCAAGGACAAAAGGATAAATACTTGTCGCCCCAGTCCGAATACAGTTTAACGAGCGCGGGCTTTTGAAATCTGATACAATAAAAACGACACCCATCCGGGGCAGGACTATGAAAGACAGCGAGCAGACCGGGCTGATCGGGATGACGGTTAAGATCGTTTCGTCCTATGTGGCCAATAATTCCCTGCAGGCGGCGGCCCTGCCGGACCTGATCCGCAGCGTGCACGCTGCGATTCTCGGGCTGACTGAGGAGGCCGGGGCGCCGGCCGAGGCGGCCGAGCCGGCGGTTGCGATCAGCAAGTCCGTGACACCCGACCACATTGTCTGCCTGGAAGACGGCCGCAAGCTGAAGATGCTGAAACGCTACCTGCGCACCCGGTATGACATGACGCCGGAAGAATACCGGGAAAAATGGAACCTCCCGCCAGACTATCCGATGGTCGCGCCCAATTATGCCAAGGTGCGCTCGCGCCACGCCAAGCAGATCGGCCTCGGAAAAAAGCGCTGACCCCGGCCCGGGCCGGCCTCAGGCAGCCTGGTCCAGGCCGAGCTGCTTCCAGACCGCCAGCAGGGCCGAGACCAGCTCGTCGATCATCACCTCGTCATGCACCGGGCCCGGCGTGAAGCGCAGGCGCTCGGTGCCGCGCGGCACGGTCGGATAGTTGATCGGCTGGACGTAGATGCCGAAATCGAACAGCAGCGTGTCAGAGAGCGCCTTGCAGCGTTCCGGATCGCCGACAAGCAGGGGCACGATATGGGAGGGCGACTCCATCACCGGCAGGTTTGCCTCGCGCAGCTTCTGCTTGAGGAGCGCGGCCTTCTGCTGGTGCACCGCGCGCAGGCGGCGGCCCTCATCGGTGCGCAGCTTGCGGATGCTCGCCAGCGCGCCGGCCGCCATCACCGGGCAGGTCGAGGTGCTGAAGATGAAGCCGGAGGCCATCGAGCGGATGGCATCAACCACCGCGCCATGGCTGGCGATATAGCCGCCCATCACGCCGTAACCCTTGGCCAGCGTGCCTTCGATAATGTCGATCCGGTCTGAGAGGCCGAGCATTTCGGCGACGCCGGCGCCTTCAGCGCCGTAGAGGCCGACCGCATGGACCTCGTCGAGATAGGTCAGGGCATTGAAGGCTTCGGCAAGCTCGCAGATCTCCTGCATCCGCCCGAAATCGCCGTCCATCGAATAGACGCTCTCGAACGCGATCAGCTTGGGGCGGGCCGGATCATCATTCTCCAGCAGCGATCTGAGGTGGCCGACATCATTATGGCGGAACACCCGGTAATCGGCCCCGGAGCGGCGGATGCCCTCAATCATCGAGGCATGGTTGAGCGCGTCCGAATAGATGATGAGGTCCGGCATGATCTTGCCGAGCGTCGAGAGGGTTGCGTCATTCGACACATAGCCGGAGGTAAACAGGAGCGCGGCCTGCTTGCCATGCAGGTCGGCAAGCTCCTGTTCGAGGTCGACATGGAACCGCGTGGTTCCGGAGATATTGCGCGTGCCGCCCGAGCCGGCCCCGAAACTGTCGATGGCGCCGTGCATGGCATTGATGACCTCCTCATCCTGGCCCATGCCGAGATAGTCGTTCGAGCACCAGATCGTGACCTCGCGCTCGCCGTCCTCGAACCGGGCCGTCGCCTTCGGGAAGCGGCCCCTGTGACGGTGCAGGTCGACGAAGACCCGGTAGCGGCCTTCCCCGCGGATCGTGTTCAGGGCGTCTTCGAAGGCTTTCAGGTGCTTCATGGTCACACAGGTCTCGAGAGGGTCGGCGCCCCCCCAAAGGGAGGGCGCCATGTCAGATCGGGCCAGATCGGGCCAGATCGGGCCAGATCGGGCCAGATCGGGCCAGATCGGGCCAGGTTCAGCCGGGCCGGGTTAATTCCGGGAAGGTTTTAATCCGATCCGGAAAAATACCTATGCGGCATAACCGGGCAGCTGGCGGTCCAGCTTGCGCAGGAGGGCCGGCCAGACCAGGCGTTCGGAGAGGGTCGACATGCCGGAGCTGTGATGGGTGAGCCCACCCTGCCCGGCGACCTTGTCCTGCAGCGCCTCATCGCACTCCAGCACCCCGTCACGGCCCGCCGACAGGGCCATGATCTGCATCCGGCAGGCCCGCTCCAGGAAGAACATGCGGGTGAAGGTCATCGCCGCAGTCTCGCCGCAGGTCAGGGTGCCGTGATTGCGCAGGAGCATCGAATGCTTTTTCGGGCCGAGATCGCGCACCAGCCGCTCGCGCTCGTCGAGGTCGAGCGCCACGCCCTCATAATCATGATAGGCGACATCCTCGCGCACGATCATCGCGGTCTGGCTGATCGGCAGCAGGCCTTCCTTCTGGGAGGAGACCGCCACACCCTGGTCGGTGTGCAGGTGCATCACCACCTGGGCGTCCTCGCGGGCGGCATGGATGGCCGAATGGATGGTGAAGCCGGCCGGATTGATCATCGCGTCCGTTTCCTGGACGATAGCGCCGTCGAGGTCGACCTTGACCAGCGAGGAGGCGGTGATCTCCTCGAAGAAATAGCCATAGGGGTTGATCAGGAAATGATGCTCGGGGCCGGGCACCCGGTGGGAGATATGGGTGAAGATCATGTCGTCCCAGCCATAAAGGGCGGTCAGCCGGTAGAGGGCGGCGAGATCGACCCGGGCCTTCCATTCGGCTTCGCTTACGGCGCTGCGGATATCGATATTGGGGGTGCCATCGGCCATTGTCGTTTCTCCCTTTGCTGGACGCAGCTTAACGGAAGTGCGGGCGCGGCGCCAGATTGTCGTCCGGCTGTGTCGCTGACACACCGGTATGACCCCCTGTCGGCTCAGGATCTGCCATCCTGGGGTTGCAGGGGCGAGCCCGTCCCCCCTGTTCAGATTTCCCGGGCCACCTCTCATCTGGCGATCTCCGTCAGAAAATCCTGCGGCGCGGCGATCCTCAGCCCGAACCTGACTGCAGGATCAAAGTCTGCCACATTACAGGTCACGATCATATCCGCCGAGCCGTTGATAGCGGCTTCAAGTACCATTTCGTCATCCGGGTCCCGGAGCCGGGGCCGCCATAAAAACCGGACATCGACAGGCTCAACAAGTCTCGCCAGACTTCGCAGAAGCGTGCCGACCTGCCCGAGGTCAAGACCGTGCCGGAGCTGGTGCTCCGGCCGCCTCGGAACTTCCTCATACGCCAGGAAGAGAGGCGGCGAGGCAAGCACGACGAAGGCCACGTCCGCTGCTGCGCTTAAGACGTGGTTTGCCGCTCCGCGTTTGCTCAAGAGCGGCGGAACGAGAACATTCGTGTCAATGACAATGCGCATGAAATTTTGCATGTGACATCGCATAAGATGTCAAATGTTTCGGAGTCCGACCAAGGTCGGCCTGAGACGTCGAGCGTTTCGCCGCCCCACGAGCAAAGCGAAGGCGACAGGCGTCGCCGCCCGGCCGCGAACAGCTCCAGGTGATTCGCAGGCAATGTTGAGCGCGTCTGCGGGCGCATTTGATCCACCGGATCAAATGCGCCCGCAAACCATGTGAGGCCCGGAGGGCCGATACGGGATCAATATCAAAGGAGAGAATTTGGTTCACGCGCTGGCTTGACCGGAAACCGGTTCCCACTTCTGGGGCAGCTCCTGAGTATGGGCTTATCGGGCGCGGCTTTCGGAAGTACCGTGCCGGCAAAGCCAGCGCGGCGACAATTATGATGGCCGGCAGGACCGGTTGTCTGGCCCAGTCGCAGGCAGGGGGCAGCGCCGCTTAACACGTATTCGCGCGCACAAGGGTGGACTTCCACCGCTTTTCTGACACCCTTCCACCATGGCTTTGAATATCAAGAACCCTGAAACACACGCGCTGGCGGCGGAACTGGCGCGGCGGCTTGGCGTGAGCCTGACGCAGGCCGTGACGCTGTCCTTGCGTGCGCAGCTGGCCAGGGTGCCGGAAGCGGCAGCAGCAGGCCGGGCAGAGGAGATGGCCGCCATCGCCCGCCGCATGGCCGCGCGGATCGGGGCTGCGGGTCTGCCTGATCCGGATGACCTTCTCTACGATGCCCGCGGGCTGCCGAAGTCATGATCGCCGACACGTCGGCGCTGATTGCCATCATCCGCCAGGAACCGGAGGCCGAGGCGTTTATCGCTGCCATCGCCGGCGCGGCATCGCCGCAGATGTTGGTCTGCTTCCCGGCTGAGCGACCATAAAAAGGGCCCTCAGGAAAAGCGGGAGCCGCTCGCGCGAAGGTCGCGACCGATAACAAAAAAGCTTTTTGGTTTTTGCCCGGCGCTGGTCGCGGGCAGAAACCCGAAGCGCCTCTTCGCTTTGTGCAAAGTGCTGCACATCAATGCCAGACGCAATCATACGCGCCGGCCAGGGACGACGCCGAAGCCAAGGGGGCAGAAGCGAAGGATGCGCCCGTCACTTCGACCAGTCCGCCAGACGCAAACCCTCGACGCGGCTGAACTCGCCTTCATTATTTGTCACGAGACACAGGCCCCTGGAGCGGGCGTGGCCGGCTATCATGACGTCGAAAGGCCCGATAGGGGTTCCAGCCGCCGCCAGCTCCGCACGGATTTGGCCAGCGTGTTCGGCGGCACCGAGGTCAAAGTCGAGGAGCTCGAGACGACCAAGCAGACCCTCGATGATGTCCAGATTGCGGCGGACGGCCTGCGATTTGTGAGCGCCATAGAGAAGCTCCATCGCCGTGATGCTCGATGCACACATCTCTCCATTGTGCGCCTCGAAACGCCGACGAACCACGTCCGGCTTTCTCTTTATCGTGTAGATGAGGATATTCGTATCCAGCATGTACCTCAGCATCAGAGCGCTGCGCGTTCCTGGACCTCGGGTTGCTCGCGCTCCTCCATGAAATCACGGCTGGCCCCTTCACCCTCAAACCATGCCGCCCAACTCTGCTCAGAGGGTGTAACAATCCAGCTGCAGCCGCGGCGCTCAATATCAACACTCGTGACGCCACTGGGCAGGCGCACCGATTTCGGGAAACGAACGGCTTGAGTCTTGTTCGTCATGAAGACCGATCCACGCTCCATCAGATGCCCTTTCATGCAAGCGCCCGAATGTGTATACACGCATACTATACACCGCAGGTCTCGTCAATTAACCTATGCTGGCGTTTCGATAGCGCAGAACGAAGTCTGTGTTTGATGCCCGCAGCGAGTCCCTCTCTGTAAGCGGGGTTGTCCATTGCTTCGCGACGCCCGGTCCGACCCGTTTGCGGCATCGTGCGGGCTTCGCTGGCAACGCTATTTCCGCAGCGCGCCCGATAAAACCTGAAAGGGCGCGCAGGAAAAGTGGGACCCGGTTTTCCGCGGCTCGCCCGATAAAACCTGAGCTTTTTTATTTTTACTCGGCGCTGTTCGCGGGGTTCGCGGGCGCCCTGCAATCGATCCGGGGGATCGATTGAGCCCGCGAACGCCCGCGGCGCCTCTCGCCTCTCGCGGTCGCTTGTGGGGGCCTTCCCCCACCCGCCCGATAGGCCCTGGAAGCGGACTGTTGCGAGTGCTGCGTTTGCCAACACGCCTGCCTGCGGCGCACGCCGGCGAACCGGCCCGGCCCGTATATGTCGGGACACGGAGGCTGCGAGGACGAGATCACAGTTTCAGCACAGAGAAATGAGGACAAAAGTGAACATATGAACAGATCGCACCGCTGTGGCGCTGACGAGGCAGTCTGCACCGGGTTCCGCGGATCCCTGCCCGCTGTTTCCATCAGGCCAGCGCCTTATCCGCGATCGAGACGACTGAGCTAAGCCGCTGGAAAGCCATATATTTCCTATTGCCTTCCACCTTCCAAGCTCAGTCCCGGCCGATCATTATTGAGTTTTTCACAGAGAAAGCTATATACTTCCTATAGCTTCGCCCATGGAAACATCAATGACGACCAAGGAAGTCCGGACGGACTCGCGTGCCTTCTTCAGCGCCCACCCGGTATTCCGCCGGGAGGAATACGCGCGCGCAGTGCGCCGCCCGGCCACGGACAAGGTGGTGACGACGATGCTTTCCCAACACCTGAAGGCCGGCAACATCCGCCGCGTGGCGCGCGGCGTCTTCGCGTCAGTGCCACCGCACGGCGATCCCAGGCATTGGGCCACAGACCGCTTTCTTGCCGCCTCACGACTCAGGAGCGATGCCGTGATCGCCTACCACTCCGCGCTTGAACTGCACGGCTGTGCTTACACGGACGCGCCTGAGGTACACGCAATAACGCGGGCTGCGCCAACGCTCTTTGAGACGCCGGAATTTTCCTGCCGTTTCCTAAAGCGACCAACCGGCCTTGTTGCCGCCCGCGATATCGAAGCGTTGGACCGCGCCGGGTTGAAGCTCTCTGTCACCACACTGGAGCGCACAATCGTTGATGTCTTTGACCGCCATGACCTCGTCGGCGGCGCGGACGAACTCTTCAGCTCACTCGCGTTGGTCGAGCGCCTCAAGACTGACCCGCTGGTGCGCCAGGCCCAAAGCCTCAAGAGCGCCGCCGTTGCAGGAACACTCGGCTGGTGGCTTGAGCGCGAAAAAACGCGGCTCGGCGTCCCCGACAAAGCAATCGCCGCGCTCCGGTCGCTCAAACCCAAGCACCCGCAATATGTGCTTGGCGCGAAGCCGGGTGACGCGAAGTCTGTCGGCGCCTGGAATATTCTCGTACCGAGCGTCCTCTTGAACCATTCATTCGAGGGGGCTTGATGGCCGCACCGTCACTACAAACGCTACGGCAGCTCGCATCTGACACCGGCTATCAGCCGGGCACACTCGAAAAAGTCCTGCGCCTTCTTGATCTCTTGCAAGAAATCGCAAGCGACGACCTGCTCGCGGACCGCTTTGCGCTGAAGGGCGGCACAGCGCTCAACATGTTTCACCTCGGACTTGACCGGCTGTCTGTCGATATCGACCTCAACTATATCGGCGAACTCGAGCGCGAGAAGATGCTGGCCGAACGGCCCGCGCTTGAAGCCGCGCTCGGCCGTATTCTGGCAGCCCAAGGCTACCGTGTCCGCCGCCAGCCCGACGAGCATGCCGGCGGCAAATGGCTTGCCGTGCATCCCTCGGCGCTCGGCGGCAACGGCGCAATCGAAGTCGATATCAATTTCATGATGCGCCAGCCCCTCTTTGGCGTCGCCCGCATGAACTCCGTCCAGCTGGGTGGGGCGGGCGCCAAAGACGTACGGGTCATCGACCTCCATGAAATAATTGCGGGCAAACTGGTCGCGCTGTTGGATCGGCGCGCGGCCCGAGACCTTTTCGATGCGCGCCGCATTTTCGCGCTGGAGAACATCGACTGGGCGCGCGTAAGAGCGGCTATGCTCCCGCTCGGCGCCTCCGGCCGGAATGACTGGCGGAAGGCATCGGCAGACAACATCGGCGCCGAGCCGAACGAACTGAAGCAGAAGCTCCTCATCTGCCTGCCGCGCACGGCCTTCACGGAGGCAGGCTCGGTCGATGCATGGATCGAAGAAAGCGTCACGCTATGCCGCGCGGGCGTCGCGCCGCTTCTCACGCTGACCAAGAACGAGCAAGCGTTCCTTGACGGCGTGCTGGACCACGGCGCAATCGACGCCACGCTCCTCGATGTTGCGCCTGACGTACAACAGCGGATCGCGGCCATGCCGATGCTGCAATGGAAATGCAGCCACGTGAAGAAGAACACCAAGGACGGCGACTAATGCAGCGTCGCTTTCCCAATCGGAAAACACACGCCACCGCGTCAATGCATGCTTCACGCAATGCTCAGTAGGCTTCAGACTGTCCGACCAGTTTTATCCCGGCGCTGAAAGCCTTCCCCCGCCCGCCGGATAAGGGCTAAAAGGGCGCGCAGGAAAAGTGGGACCCGGTTTTCCGCAGCTCGCCCGATAAAACCTGCACCCCCACCATAGACCACGGGTCTCGGCAACCAGCCTATGCTGGTGTTTTCGATGGCGCAGGCCAAAGTCTGAGTGTGGAGCCGCGCTCAGGGCTTCGCACCGGTCGGGAAAGATGGAGGGCGGTTTTCAGTTAAGCTGGCGCAATAGACACTCAGAAACAGGCGCCGTTCGTCGTGGCTCGCACCGATCTTTGCCGCCCTGATGCATAAGTCTTGCTTACAAAGCCTGAAATGTGTACATTTCTGGAAAATGTACACATAACCTGCTTTCAGGAGAGTTCGCCATGCGTACCAATATCGACATCGACGACGACCTGATCAAAGAAGCCATCGCTGTCACAGGCGCAAAAACGAAGAAGGACGTCGTCACCGAGGCGCTGCGCCTCCTGGTTAAAACGCGCCAGCAAGCCGGCATAAAAAAACTTCGCGGCAAACTCAAATGGGAAGGCTCGCTGGACGAGATGCGCACCGACGCATGATCCTGGTCGACAGTTCGGTCTGGATTGATTTCTTCAACGGCGTCGAAAGTCCTCAGGTCGCCGTTCTGGACGCCAGCCTTGGCGAGGTCCCCATTCTGGTTGGCGATCTTATCATGACGGAAGTCCTGCAGGGCTTTCGTCAGACCAGGGATTTTAACGCGGCAAAGACCGCGCTGGAGCAGCTTGAGTACCGTGACATGCTTGGCCGGGATATCGCCATGCAGAGCGCCGAGAACTATCGCCTTCTTCGGCGCAGCGGCGTCACGCCGCGCAAGACCATTGACGTGATCATCGCCACGTTCTGTGTCCACAACGGTGTGACGCTTTTGCATGCCGACAGAGATTTTGACCCCATGGAGAAGATACTCGGCCTGTCGGTCGTTGCTGGCTGATCCAGTCATTTTCTGACCGCGGCTCGGAACTTCGCCCCTTCAACCGCCCCTGAGATCATGCGCTGCGGACGTCAGTTCAGAAATCAATCAAGGTCTGACAAGCGGGCCAGTCCGCGAAGGGGCGACGGGGATGAGCGAATGGGACAAGCCGGCGCACGCCCGATAACCACGCTTATCGGGCGCGCCGCGCAAAACCGGGTCCCACTTTTCCTGCGCGCCCTCAGGGCTTATCGGGCGGGCGGGGGAGGCGCCTTCACAAGCGACCGCGAACGGCGAGAGGCGCTGCGGGCATGCAGATTCCGACCTGCAGGCGCCCGCCATTCCGAGGAACAGGCGCCCGGGCATTCCGATTAACTGACGCCCACCCGTTCCGACAAACTGGCGCCCACCCCGTTTCCGGGGTTTTGGGGCCCCGGGGGTGAGGCGTGACGACCCGCCATCGGGACTTTGGGTGATAGAGGCTGTGGGTGATGGAGGCTTTCGCCGCCGCATGCGTTATGATAATTTCTTACCGGACAGCAATCGATTGCGAAAAGGTAATATGATGTCTGACACCGCCACTTTGTCGGCTAAGTTCCAGATCTCAATTCCTAAGGCGGTGCGCACGGCGCGCCATTGGAAGGCGGGACAGGAATTCGCCTTTATTCCGAAAGGAACAGGTGTGCTGCTGGTCCCCGTGCCGCAGCGCGCAGAGCTTGCAGGTATCGCAAAGGGCTCACGGCCGGAGGATTATCGCGACCGTGAAGATCGCTTCTGATGCTGCTGGTCGACACGTCGGCATGGATAGAGTGGCTGATCGGTTCACGGACCGGCGTGACGGTCGGGAGATTTATTCCCGATCGCGAAGCCTGGCTTGTGCCGACAATTGTTCAGCTTGAACTTGTTGGATGGCTTACCCGTGAGGCGGGAGAGGATAAAGCCGATCAGGTTATCGCCTTCACCCAGATGTGTGCGGTGGCGCCGCTCGACACAAAAATCGCGCTCCTGGCCGCTGGGATAGGCATCAGGCACAAGCTCGCCATGGCCGACTCCATCATCTACGCAACAGCATTGGAGCACGGCGCTGAAGTTCTGACGTGTGATGCGCATTTCGATGGACTGCCAGGCGTCAGGTTCGTTCCGAAGTCCCCGTCTTAGTATCTGATCCGGGAATGCCCGGTTGAAACGCGCAGAGCTGTCCACCAGCTGGACTGCCTGATGGGCTGTCCCGCGCCTGGACAGCGGGTTGTCAGAGGTTTTGTCGGGCGGGAGGGGGAAGACCTCCCCACAAGCGACCGCGAGAGGCGTCAGGGGCCTTTAGCCCGCGATCAGCGTCGATCCGCAACGGGTCATCTTTTCCAGCGCCTCGGCCAGCAGAACGTCCCGCTTCTGTGCCAGCCGGTGCTCCGGGCGCTTACGGGGCTCCCACCTCCGGCGCGCGCGCGAGGGCTTTGCCCTGAACGCCCCCCTGAACTGCACCCCCTTGCATGCGCCGCAGGGGTTAGCTAGATAGTTAGTCAAGGAGGTGCTCCATGGCGCAATTTTCTGTGCATGAAGCCAAAACTAATCTTTCCCGGCTGATCGCAGAAACGCTGGCAGGCGGCGAGGTTGTGATTGCGCGTGGCAATGTACCGGTTGTACGCCTTGTCCCGGTGACTGCACGCGGTCGACGTTGCTTCGGCGTGCTGAAGGGGAAGATCACAATTGATGCCGGTTTCGACGAGCCGCTGCCCGAGGATGAGCTCAGGGGGTGGGATCTCGCTTGAGGTTGCTGCTTGATACGCACGCTCTCATCTGGTGGCTGGCCGGTGAAGAAGCCCTGAGCGCCAGCGCCCGCGACGCCATCGCCGATGAGGACAATGAGATTGCCGTCAGCGCAGCCTCGGCGATGGAGATCTCTACGAAGTTCCGGATCGGCAAGCTGCCGGGCGCGGCCGTGCTGGCGCATGACTTCGAAGCGATCATCGCTGGCCAGGGCTTCTGCGAACTGCCCGTCAGCGTGCATCATGCCAGGCTGGCAGGTGGGATGAACATCGCCCACAAGGATCCGTTCGACCGCATGCTGATCGCACAGGCGCAGGCGGAAGACATGGTGCTTGTATCGAAGGAAGCGATGTTCGATGCGTTTGCGATCAAACGGCTCTGGTAAGTCGCAGGGCTGGCTGCTTTCAGGGCGGTCGGGGGATGGGCGCCCCAGCTGCGCGCGCGAGAGGCGAGACTGCAGCGAGCATACGCGGCCTCAACCGATCCCACGGATCGATTGCAGGGCGCCCGCCCCCCGGTTGCCGAAGCCGGAGAGCGTTCATGTCGTTGATACCGTCTTTGAAGGCCCCTGTCTGCGCGCCCGCGGCGTTGGAAAAACGCTTCCGGCGCTCTGCACCAGCATCAAGGTGAAGCGCTTTTTTTGTTTTTGCCGACAAGCCGGCGCACGCCCGGCAGCGTCGTCTGTCGCCGGAGACCGCCGGCCTCGGATCAGCCCCGCGCGCTCCCTGAGAACGGCTGTTTCCATCCCCGCTGAAGGGTCAGTTTTCGGGCGGCATTGACAGCCCAGGTCTTGCGATGCGCGCAGCGCGTTCAGGCGGTTTCGATATCCGTCTGGGGAAAGTCATCGCCCTTGTAGAGGCGAGGCGCCCTCGCGACGCGCGCGCAGGCATAGGCGAAGCAATCCCCAGAATTGAGCGCCGCGGGATGGCGTCCTTTCCCGTAACGCGCACAGGCGTCGATCGCCAGATCACGCGCTTCGGCCGGGACGGCGCACACTTCGATGTTCACCAGCTTCAAAAAGTCTTCAACGGCGCGCTGCGCATCCTTGATGTCCAGGCCCAGCCGGCGCCCAACAGCGATGCTGGTTTCCCAGATCGCCAGCGGCGAGGTAAGGCGCTCGGTGGAATTCTGCATTCGTGCCAGCAGTTCGCGCGCGTCCTGCTCGCTGGTGAGGATGGCCGTGAGGGCCGATGCGTCGATAAACATCAGTGCCCGCCATAATGGCTGTCGAGGAAATCCTTGTTGACCGGCTGTCCGGCGTCAGGCCTTGCGCGCGCGTTCAGTGCACGCACGAATGCCACGCCCCGCTCTACCAGGCCGGGCGCCTGCTCTTCGCGCTCCAGCGCATGCCGGAGCGCATCGCGGACAACTTCGGTCTTACTGGTCTTTCGCAGCGTTGCCAGACGCTCGGCCAGGCGGTCGACCTCCGGGTCTTTAACGAACAACGCCGTTATATCCTCCGTGGGATATTTATATATTCCAATAGGATATAATATCGATGATCCCTCCGGCCATCCGGCGAGGCCGCGGCGGCAGCGGTGCGCACTCGCCCGGCCAGAAGATGGCGCCGTTCCTCAGCCGGAGCGTACCGTTCAACAGGGTCCTGCCGCTCCGGGTTTGCGAGGTCACGCGCAGGCGCGTCTGGCAGCGCGGACCGCCGTTTCGGGCGCTCTTTCATCAGTGGGGGCCCGGCCACCTGGCAGCGGCTCAGAAGACATTGACGAAGTCAGCGCGCGCGCCAGTTGCGCCCCCCGGCTGGGCGGGCGAGCCCTTCTGTGCAGACATCTTGCACGCGCATCATGTCGAAGCGCAGGATGTCTTCGTCTCCGGGACCGGTCAGGAGACCGGCACCGGCGTCCGCGCGGCCGGTTTCTCGCGCAACCCAGCCATGAAGACAGAGCCTCGCCGCGCCGATCAAGGCCGGCGCGGCGTTCGCGAAAAGCGGGTGAGAACGTCATCACGGCCCGCAGGCGAAACACAGCCTGAAACGCGCCCGGCGACGGACCTTCCGGCCCATCGCCCCTGCGGCGCGGCGAGAGCCTCCCCTTGCGCCTTGACGCCTGCGTCAAAGCGCCTGCACATGGCCGGCCATGGCCGATGCAAGACTGTCCTTTTTCGCCTCGAAGCGCCCCGAAGCCCAGGCGGCCCTGCCCCTGCTGGCGGCCCGGTATGGCAACCATCCCGAAGAGGACGCCGACGTGATCGTGGCGCTCGGCGGCGACGGGGCGATGCTGGACACGCTGCGCCGGCGGTTTGGTGACAATAAGCCGGTCTATGGCATGAACCTCGGCACGACCGGCTTCCTGATGAACGAGTACAGCCCCGAGCGCCTCACCGAGCGGATCGATGCGGCCGAGCGGGCAAGCCTGACGCCGCTGAAGATGTTCGCCCTGGACGTTCACGGACAGGAGCACCGGGCGCTCGCCATCAACGAAGTCTCGCTGCTGCGCCAGACGGCCCAGTCGGCCCGGCTGCGAATCGCCGTCGATGGCCGCACGCGGATGGAAGAGCTTGTCTGTGACGGGATCATGGTGGCCACCCCGGCCGGCTCGACCGCCTATAACCTCTCGGCGCACGGACCGATCCTGCCGATCGGGGCAAACCTGCTCGCCCTGACCCCGGTCAGCGCCTTCCGGCCGAGGCGCTGGCGCGGCGCGCTGCTGCGCCATGATGCGCGCGTCGATATCGAGATCCAGGCCCCCGACCGGCGGCCGGTCTCGGCCTCGGCCGACAATCAGGAAGTGCGCGACATCATGCGCGTCTCCGTCGAGGCCGACCATTCCCGGCGCCTGACCCTGCTGTTCGACCCGGGCCACGCCCTCGACGAGCGCATCCTGACCGAGCAGTTTGCTTTTTGAAGATTTCAGGGTTCCCGCAGCTTAGTTTTAACCCTTGGCGGCTATAGGCGAAGGCTTGAATACGGGGCGCGCAGCATGCTGAACAGACTGATTTCGAAAGCGGGCTTTGCAGCAGGCGCGGGCCGCGTGGGCCAGCAGCCGCTTCCGCCGCCGGACATCTCGCGCGTGATCAAGCCCTGGCCACCGGTGACGGCGGCCGTTACAGGCGCCCACTTCGCCGATGAGACCGAGGCGCGGGCCGGACATGCCGAGCAGGCGCTCGACAGCCTGTCAGATCAGTTTGAAGCCTGGATGCGCCGCGACCTCAACGCCCTGCGCGAAACCTGGGCTGAAGCCCAGAAGCCCGGCGCCGCCCCGGAAACCTACCGGCAGCTCTATACGGTCGCCCACAATATCACCGGCGCAGCCCCCTCTTACGGCTTCCCGGTTGTCTCGCGCCTCAGCCGCTCCCTCTGCACGCTCCTGTCGCAGACCCGTCCGGGCGAGAACGCGCCGCTGATCAACCTGCATGTCGAAGCCTGCCGCGCCGCCATTGCCGCAGGCACCCGGGGCGAAGCCAGCCATCACCTCGCCGATGCGGTCTGCAACGCACTCGAAGAGCGCGTCGCGCTGCGCAGCGCCGGCTGATCAGACCTTCACATTCGACAGAAGTTCCATCGTCTGGCCATAGCCGGCCTCTTCCGGAATGAAGAGGCAGGGCGCGCCATAATCGGTCTTGCCGGGGCGCGGCAGGACCGTCACCACCGGCTGTGAGCCGAAGGTCTCGCACGCCCCCCTCACCGTTTCTGCCTCGTGGAGCTTCACCAGGTTCATCCGTGTCGGGAAGATAATGGTCGCCTCCCCCGCCCGCTCCTGGCGCAGCGCCTCGGCCGCCGACAGCCAGACCGCGTCGGTTGTCTCGCGCCCGTCATGCGAGGCGATCTGGTGGACCGGCGCCGGGGCAAGGTAGAAATGCGTGTCGAAGCGCTTCGGCATCATCACCGGCGTAATCCAGTGGCCAAAATGCACCAGGCTGTCGAGCGCCAGTATCAGGTCATGCGCCTTTGCCAGCTCCAGGAAGGACTGCTCGCCCCGGTCCACGGCCGCCCGGTAAGGGGCGAGCCGCCCGGCCATATCGGCGCCGACCAGCGGTGCGCCCGGGCCGCGCGCCGAGCGGGGGCGGGCGAGCAGCAGGCCCGACTCCTCATACGCCTCGCGGATCGCCGCGATGCGGGCATCCTGCTGGACCGGGCCATAATCACCGTCGGTCCAGTCATCCCAGTCGGGGCTGGCATCCGCAGCCGAGGCCTTGCCGCCGGGAAAGACCAGGGCGCCGGCGGCAAAATCAATCTCGTAATGACGCTTCACCATCAGCACCTCGGGCCGCGGGGCAGCCTCGCGCAGGAGGAGGATCGTCGCAGAGAGCTTCGGCTCGGGCACGGCAGGGTCCGTCATGGTGGCAAAATTCCTTAAAATTTACGGGAAAACGAACCCGCTTCCTGCGCGCGATCTTCAACTCCGGCCGTTAAGGAAAGCAAGAGCCCGCCGCCTGATCCCCAAGGAATACCGGATGCACCCCTTTCCCCGCCCCAATACCAACCTTCTGCGCCAGGCCCGCACCCCGGCCGTGCGCTTCAGGCCGGTGATGCACCTGATGTCAGGCGATTCGCTCGGCCTCGTCGCTGATGAACCGGTCGAATTTGAGGAACGCGCCGCCTTCGGACCGGCCGCGCAGGGCGCCGCAGGCGCCAGCCCGGCCAGATGGCTGGCCGGGCGCCTCGAGCGGGTCGCCAGCGCCGCCTGCGCGCAGGAACAGATCCACCGGCCGATTCTCGTCGCCGCGCCGATGGCCGGGCTCGCCGACCCCGACACCGCGCCGGTCTGCGACGCCGCGGTCGGGCGCACCGTACTCTGCCAGCAGGAATTCTGCCTGATGTTCTCCGACGCCGCCCTGGCCGGCGACCCGGCGGACAGCACCGCCCGCATCGCCCGCCTGCGCCGCGTCGGCTTCCGGGTCGGCATTGACATGCGCTCGTCCTGGCAGACGCCGCTCAGCGAGAGCCTGCGTATCCTGATCGATACCGTCCGGGTCGACGCCGACGCGCTGGAGACCTCCGATGCGCTCTGCGAGACCGTGTCTGCGGCCAGGTGCTCAGGCATCCTGGTGGTAGCCGACCATGCCAGCTGGCGCGACGGGGCCTACCTTGAAGCCCTCGGCGTGGACGCCGGCGCCGCCCCCCGGGCGGACGCCTGAACGCGGGCCTGAATTCGGGCCTGAACTCAGGCCTGAACTCAGGCCGCGTCGAAGCCTTCCCCCGCCTCTTCGTGCGCCGCCATCTTCGAATAATGGTCCAGCTTGTCGAGCAGGTAATCGAGGTCGTCCTTCGGGATCGCCTGGAACTGCGTCAGCACCCGCTCGATCATCCGGGCCCGGAACCGGGCGCGGTCATTCGGGCCGCCATCATGCTGGGTTTCATGGAAGACGTTCACCGCCGCCTTGAAGGCGGGCAGCATCTTGCGCGGCAGGCCGGCCCGGTCGAACATGGTCTGCAGGCCGAGCGGGCCGGCATCATGGATCATCAGCCAGACGCGCTGATGGGCGACGCCTGAAAGCTCGGCCAGGGCATATTCGACAAAGCGCATCTGGCCGCAGCACAGCGCCCGCATGATCAGAGAATTGGTCAGGCGGCCATTAAGGTTCAGCTGCGAGACAAAGCGGGCAAGGTCATGCGTGCGCCCGGCCTGCTCAACCAGATCGATGGTCACCCGCTCGCGCGCACTGGCGGCCAGGTCAATGGCAAGCTGGGCCGGCAGCTCATGCCGGTTGACCAGGACGTCGAAGAGCGCCCCGGACACCAGCGAGACCATCTTCTCGGCGATATGCGTCGGGATGAAGTCGCGCCGGATCAGCCCGGCCTGGACAATCTCGTCATGCCCGAACCGGTACAGCGTGTCCTCGAACGCCTTATCGGTCCATTCCGCGCCGCGATTGGTCGCCAGCGCGCGCACCGCCTCAACCGCGCCGTGCTCGGTGATGATCTCGGCCAGCGGGACAGGCACCGATTCGCGGCTGGCGATCGCGGCCTGCTTGGCCGCAGAGACCGCCAGCACCAGCTCGACCAGGTCTTCATCCGTCAGCGCCGGCGACTCCTGCAGGACCGGGATCGCAACCGCCTCGATGTCATTGGCAAGCCTCAGGGCAACCTCGCGCGGCAGGATCGGCGATGCGCGCAGCGTCACCGCCAGCGTACGCCGGACAAGGTCGGCAGCGTCCTCTGCCAGGATCGCGATGATCTCCTCGGCGAAGGCCTTTTCCCTGTCGGTGAGCACATCAAGCGCGATCCGCCGGCAGAGCCGGTGGGCCACCGAGGCGCGCTGCTCGGGCGTCTCGCCCCGCATCAGGCGCCGGATGTCGTCTTCGGTCAGTTGCGGCCGGATCGTCTGGACCGTCATGGGCGGGCTCTGTCCTCAGCTTCGTGTCTGCCCCACACCTCGGCGAGGTTGGTTAAGATCGGTTTACCAGACGGGGCAGACGGGGCCGATCAGGCCATCAAAAAGCCGGCCGGAGGGATCCGGCCGGCTCCTGAACATGCGAGGGAGGCAGGGGGCGCCAGGGCCGCCTTACGCGTCGTCTTCCCGCATCAACTCATCGCGGGAGACGCCGGTCTCGGTGATGGTGGCCACCGACAGGATGTAATCAACGACCTTGTCCTCATAGATCGGGGCGCGCAGCTGGGCCATGGCGTTCGGATTGCGCTGGAAGAACTGCACGACTTCCCGCTCCTGGCCCGGATACTGGCGGGCCTCCCGGACCAGGGCCTGGTTGACTTCCTGCTCGGTGATCCGGACCTCGGCGACCCGGCCGATTTCTGCAAGCACGAGGCCGAGGCGCACGCGGCGCTCGGCGATCCGGCGGTATTCGGCGCGCAGGTCTTCCTCAGGCTTCGCCTTCTCCTCATCGGTGACGCGGCCGGCATCCATCTCCCGCTGCAGCTGCTGCCAGATCTGCTCAAACTCCTGGCTGACCATGCCGGGCGGCAGGTCGAAGCTGTGGGCGGCGTCGAGCTTGTCGAGCAGGTCCCGCTTGGCCCGGGTGCGCGAGGCGCCGGCATGCTCGGCTGCGATCTGGTCCCTGACCAGGCCGCGCAGCTGCTCGAAGCTTTCAAGGCCGAGGCCCCTGGCAAAATCATCGTCGAGCCCGGCCTGCTTCGGCGCGCGCACCTCATGCACCCTGACCTCGAACACGGCCGCCTTGCCGGCGAGGTTTGCGGCCTGGTAGTTTTCCGGGAAGGTCACGTTGAGCTCGGTCTGGTCACCGGCCTTCACGCCGATGAGCTGCTCCTCGAAGCCCGGGATGAAGCGGTTGGAGCCGATCACCACCGACTGCTGCTCGGCCGAGCCGCCCTCGAAGGCAACCCCGTCAATCTTGCCGACAAAGTCGATCACGACCGCGTCGCCCGTCTCGGCCGCGGCGCCCTCTTCACGGGGCTCATACTGGGTGTTCTGCTCGGCGATCCGGGTCAGGGAGGCTGTGATCTGCTCTTCCTCAACCTCGGCGACCGGGCGCGTGATGGTCAGGCTCGCCGGATCAACCGGGGTGAATTCAGGCATCACGTCGAGATTGACCTGGTAGGAGAGGTCGGCCTCGCCCTTGACCACTTTCTCGATGTCGGCGTCCATCCGGACGTCAAGCTGGCCGGCCGGGCGCAGGGCGCTGTCCTGCAGGGCCTTCTGGTTGGTTTCATTGACCAGCTTGTCGATGAGCTCGCCCATCAGGTCGCGGCCATACATCTTGCGCACATGGGCCGCCGGAACCTTGCCGGGCCGAAAGCCCTTGAGGCGCATCGTCGGGCGGATCTCCTCGATCCGCTGGTCGAGCCTGGCCTGAAGTTCGCTGGCGCTGACCTTGACCGCAAATGTGCGGCTGAGACCTTCTGCCTTGGTCTGGGTGACTTCCATATCCACGTCTTTCGTCAATAAAAGCGCGGCCGGGGGGTGCCGCTCTGGGGGCCCCGGATGCGCTCGGTCCTGCCTGAAGCGGCGGCTTATGTCATATGGGGGACGCCCTGTCCACGCCGCGCAGAGGCCGACTGCAGCGCGGCCCCTGCCCCGGGCAGGTCCGCCACCAACAGGATTGCCCCCGCACAGCGGCTCGCGTAAGAGGCGCGTGCAAGCGGATGTGGCGGAATTGGTAGACGCACTGGATTTAGGTTCCAGCGCCGCAAGGCGTGGAGGTTCGAGTCCTCTCATCCGCACCAGGGGCGCTCCGCATGCCTGAGCCAACGCCGCCGGGGCGCTGAACGCGGGCGGAGAGGATTTTCAGCCCTGCAGTCGCGCCCTGATCCCGACCTTGATGCAGGCAGCGCTGACAGGGTCAGCAGACCGTGATCATTGCCTGCGCCCTGAGGGGTGCGTGCAGGCACCTGCGGCAGGAACGGTACACCTGAAGAGACGAAGGTCCGGAACACAGCCGCGTCCCCAAAAACATGCAGACCAGCCCATCAGGCCGCCATGGGCCCTGCCCTTCCGCCAGAGGCTTCACTGGATCTGCGCGAGGGGCTTCTGGTCCGGCCCGGGGCTGAGCGCGCAGCGCCGCGCGTCAGCGCATCATTGCCCGGGTCCGATCAGCAGGGCCGCACCCTGGCCGGGCCATGCCGGGCGGCCCGGAAGCGCGGAGGCACGGTCTCGCAGGGCGCCGATAAGGACATCCGGAGAAAAAAGAATGGCGCCCAACGGGCGCCATTCGATGTCAGCCTTCGTCCGCCAGCGACCTATGTGGGGCTGTTCGGCGGCGGCGGCGGCGGCGGAGGCGGAGCTGGCTGGTTCTGCCCCGTTCTGGCCCGTCCTGGCCCGCTTGGGGCTGCGCGCGCCCGCGGGCCGGATCCTTGATCGCCGCCGGCCGGGGGGCCCTCGCCGCTTACGGCGCCTCCGGCGCGGGGCCGGTCTCTCCATGCAGGGCGCTGAGGATGTCCGCCAGCTCGCCCTCAAGGTCTTCGGCAATCAGCCCTGCCCCGACCCGGCGGCCGGCTTCGCCGTGGATCCAGGCGGCCATGGCGGCGGCAAGGAAGGTATCGACGCCCTGCGCCATGAACCCTGCAAGGATGCCCGCCAGCACGTCCCCGGAGCCCGCCGTGGCAAGCCAGCCGGTGGCATGCGTGTTGACGATGACATGACCGCCGGGCGAGGCAATCACCGTGTCGGCCCCCTTGACCAGGACCGTGCAGCCGGCGCGTGCCGCCGAGGCCCGCGCCGCCTCGATCTTGTTGGGCGCCGTCTCCAGGAGGTCGCCGAACAGGCGGCGGAACTCGCCGGTATGCGGGGTGAGCACATCGCCCGCCCGCAACAGGGCGAAGAGCGCGGCCGGATCTGCTTCGAAAACGGTCAGCGCATCAGCGTCCAGCACCGCCCGTGCCGGCGAGGCCAGCACCGCAGCGACATTCTCCCGCGTGGCGGGCGTGACGCCGGCAGCCGGGCCGATCACCACCGCGCTTGCGGTTTCAGCAGCGGCCCGGATATCGGCGGCGCCGGCAACCTCGCTCAGCATGATGGCGGTGAGGTGGGCGGCGTTGACGCTGATGGCATCCGGCGGCGAAAGCAGCGTCACAAGGCCCGCCCCGGCGCGCAGGCCCGCCCGGGCCGCAAGGCGCGCCGCGCCGGTCGAACGCAGGGGGCCGCTGACGACCTTCAGGTGCCCGCGCCGGTGCTTGTAGTCGCCCGGGCCCGGATACGGCAGGCCGGCGGCCCAGAGCGCCGGGCTGTTTTCCATGGTACGGGTCTCTACCGGGACGCCGATATCGGCCACCCTCACCCCGCCGCAGAAAGCCGCCCCCGGCATCAGCACATGTGCCGGGCGCAGGGCGGCAAAGGTCAGCGTGCCCTCGGCCCGGAAACACGGCCCCAGCGGGCGGGCAGTCAGGCCGTCCAGCCCGGAGGGCACATCAACCGAGATCACCCGCGAGGGGCGCCCGGCCAGGGCGGCCGCGGCCCCCTCCAGGGGACGCGTCAGCCCCCCGCCCCAGAGCGCGTCCAGGACAAGCTCATGCGGCGCCGCGAGCGCCTCCTCAAGCGTGCCGACCCGGCCCCCCCAGAGGGCCGCCGCCCGGGCCGCATCCCCCTTGAGCGCGCTGACCGGGACCGCGCAGAAGACCTCCACCCGCCGCCAGAGCCTCGCCAGCGCCGCCGCCGCCACAAAGCCGTCACCGCCATTGCCGCCAGGACCACAGAGGACCTGGACCAGCCCGTCCGGCCAGTGGGCATGGACAAATTCGGCGACCGCCTCACCGGCGCGCTGCATCAGCTCGAAACTGCCGGTGCCGCCGGCGATCACCGCCGCTTCAGCAAGACGCATCTCCTCAGGGGTGAGAACCGGCCGGCCCATGATCAGGGCTCAGAGCACGCGCGTGGCAGCTTCGCTGCCATACCCGGCCACGCTGAGCCGGCCGCCGACGCGCTCAAGACGCGTCAGCGAACAATGCCCCGGGCGGAATACGGTGACGCGCTCATCCCCCTCCAGCAGGCCGCAGAGCGCATTGATCGCCACAAAATGCGAGAACACGGCCGTGCCCGGCGGCAGGGTGTGCACAAACGCCCCCATCGCGGCCCGCCAGCGGACATAGGCCTCGCCCGCCTCCCCCCAGGTCCCGGCCATCACCGCACGCAGCCAGGCGACACGGTCAGGCGTGCCCGGCGGGGTGGCAATCTCGGAGACTTCCGGCGCAATCAGGGGCGCCAGGCCCAGCTGCGCGGCAAGCGGCCGGGCCGTCTCGCGGCAGCGCTGCATCGGACTGGAGACAATCTGGCGGACACCTGCGGATTTCAGGAGGCTGGCCACGGCGCCGGCCTGGCCGGCGCCAAGCGCGCTGAGGCCCGGATCAGGATGGTCACCCCAGCCCGCTTCAGCCTCGCCATGGCGGATCAGCCAGATCAAGCCGCAACCGGCTGGGCCGGGAGGTCATTGACCTGCAGCGCCGAAGTATACCCGTGCCGGGCGAGCAGCTTCAGCGTCTCGCGGTAGATCACAGGCTTCGCGATCCCGAGCCGCGCCCGGGCCGCCTCGAGGGGCTCATGCATCAGGGCCGGGATGTCCTCCTGGATGATCTTGCCGGCAGCCGCACCATTGCGCCGGCCCTCCCGGAAACAGTCCATGATCCGGGCGCCCTTCGGGGCGCGCTTTGCGATGGTGCGGCAGCCCATATAGGCAATGAACAGGACCCCGAGGCTCGGCTGCTGGCTGTGGGTGAAGGCGAGCAGCGAGGCCTCGCCGAGCGCGTCCCGGTTATAGCCGGTGAGCACATGGAAGAGGTCGTGCGTGTCGCGCAGCCGGTTGCCATACCACTTCATGTCATCCTCATAGGCGCGCGCCCGCGAGGTCATCTTCTCGCTCTCATCGACCAGCCCCTGGGCGCTGAGGCCCTCGCGCTCCATGAAGGCGATATAGGCCCGCCCGACACTGCCTTCAGGCAGCGCCCGGATCCAGGAATGATCGTCCAGCAGCGGCGGCAGATAAGGCTTCTCCGCCAGCAGTCTTTGCCCGGCCTCAGTCCGGGCAAAGGCCCAGAAATTGCGCTCGAAGGAATTACCGTTCAGCGCCTCGATGATGTGGAAGACCTGTTCGGTGTCCTCCTTGTTGGCGATCAGCGCCTGCATGTGCTTCCAGGCCTTGAAAGGGCGGAAGGCCGCCGGGCGGCGGTCAGGATGGATAAAGATCTCAGCGCTCATGAACAGGGTCTCCGGGAGTGCGCCGGGCCTAACATACCCGGCCGGGGAAGCAAAGTGACGTGGGCGTCACTTTGCTCCTGAAGGCCCGGTGAGCGGACCCGTCGGGGCTCCCGTAACGGCTGCCTGTTTGTTGGGCGCGTGCGCCCTAAAATTTATCACGGCGCCGGTCCGCTCCGCGCTTCGGGCGTAATCCTGTCGCCTCGGCCCGCAACTGCCCATACGCAGGGGTCACATCTTAACCGGGCGGCTGGGGAGAACCACGCATGAAGAAGATCGAAGCCATCATCAAACCGTTCAAGCTCGATGACGTGAAGGAAGCCCTTCAGGAAATCGGCCTGCAGGGCATGACCGTGATCGAAGCCAAGGGCTTCGGACGCCAGCGCGGCCATACCGAACTCTATCGCGGCGCCGAATATGTCGTCGACTTCCTGCCCAAGCTGAAGATCGAGGTCGTGCTCGCTGACAGCGCGGTCGATGCCGCCGTCGAGGCGATCAAAAAAGCCGCACACACCGACAAGATCGGGGATGGCAAGATCTTCGTTTCGGATGTTATCGAGGCCGTGCGGATCCGCACCGGCGAGTCCGGCGACGCAGCACTCTAATCTGCGGGCCGGCGCGCCCGCGCGCCACCCCCGAACAGACAGCACAAACAGCTCACCAGAAGGCAGAATTTCATGGCTGATGACCTCTTCAAAATGATGAAGGAAAACGACGTCCAGTACGTCGACCTCCGTTTCACCGATCCGCGCGGCAAGATGCAGCACGTCACCTTCCATAAGAACATGGTCGGTCAGGACTTCTTCACCGAAGGCCAGATGTTCGACGGCTCCTCGATCGCCGGCTGGAAGGCCATCAACGAATCCGACATGCTGCTGATGCCCGACCAGTCGACCGGCCTCATCGACCCCTTCTTCCAGCAGTCGACACTGGCCGTGATGTGCGACGTGCTCGATCCGATCACCGGCCAGGCCTATAACCGCGACCCGCGCACCACCGCCAAGAAAGCCGAAGCCTATCTGAAACAGGCCGGGATCGGCGATACCGCCTTCTTCGGGCCGGAAGCCGAATTCTTCATCTTCGACGACGTGCGCTGGTCGATCGAGCCGCACAAGACCGGCTACAGCTTCGATTCGACCGAGCTTCCCGTAAATACCGGCAAGGAATACCCGATGGGCAATCTCGGCCACCGGCCGGGCCCGAAGGGCGGCTACTTCCCCGTCCCGCCGATCGATTCGGAGCAGGACATGCGCGGCGAGATGCTCACCATCATGGGCGAGATCGGCCTCGACCCGGAAAAGCACCATCACGAGGTGGCCCCCGCCCAGCACGAACTCGGCCTCAAATTCTCGACGCTGACGACGATGGCCGACCGGATGCAGCTCTACAAATACGTCATCCACAATGTCGCCGCCTCATACGGCAAGACCGCGACCTTCATGCCCAAGCCCATGTACAGGGATAATGGCTCGGGCATGCACGTCCACCAGTCGATCTGGAAAGACGGCAAGCCCCTCTTCGCCGGCAACAGATATGCCGACCTCTCCGACATGTGCCTCTATTACATCGGCGGCATCATCAAGCACGCCAAGGCCCTCAACGCCATCACCAACCCCTCGACCAACAGCTATAAGCGCCTCGTGCCGGGCTATGAAGCCCCGGTCATGCTCGCCTATTCCTCGCGCAACCGCTCGGCCTCGATCCGGATCCCCTTCGGCTCGAACCCGAAAGCCAAGCGCATCGAGGCCCGCTTCCCCGATCCGATGGCCAACCCCTACCTCGCCTTCGCCGCCCTGCTGATGGCCGGCCTCGACGGCATCGAGAACAAGATCCACCCCGGCGACGCGATGGACAAGGACCTCTACGACCTGCCGCCGGCCGAAGCTGCGGCCATCCCGCAGGTCTGCGGCTCGCTGCGCGAAGCCCTCGGCGCCCTCGACAAGGACCGCGCCTTCCTCAAGAAAGGCGGGGTGTTCGATGATGACCAGATCGACTCCTATATCGACCTGAAGATGGAAGAGAATATGCGCTTCGAACTCCACCCCCACCCGGTCGAGTTCGACATGTACTACAAGATGTAAGGCGTCTCAGTCTTACCAGGCCTCTGAAGGGGCCGGCCTCTCCGGAGGCCGGCCTTTTCTTTGCCGCCGGCGCACAAAAAAGCCCCGGCACGGGGCCGGGGCCTTTTTTCATGCGTGGCCGCAAAAGGTCTCAGCCCGCTTCGGTCTTGCTCTTGCTGGAATGCACATAAAGCGGCTCGGCATTGCCTTCGACCACCTCGGCATTGATCACGACTTCCTCGACACCGCGCAGGTTCGGCAGCTCGAACATGGTGTCGAGCAGGATGCCTTCCATGATCGAACGCAGGCCCCTCGCCCCGGTCTTGCGGGTGATCGCCTTGCGGGCGACCGCCACCAGCGCCTCAGGCGTGAAGGTCAGCTGCACATTCTCCATGTCGAACAGCTTCTGGTACTGTTTCAGGAGCGCGTTCTTGGGCTGGGTCAGGATCTGGATGAGGGCCTTCTCATCAAGATCCTCAAGGGTCGCAATCACCGGCAGGCGGCCGATGAATTCCGGGATCAGCCCGAATTTCTGCAGGTCCTGGGGTTCGGTGCCGCGCAGGGTCTCACCCACGCCCTTCTCGGTGCCGCTCTTGATCGTGGCACCGAAACCGATCGAGGCGTTCTCGCCGCGGGCGGCAATGATCTTCTCAAGCCCGGCAAAGGCGCCGCCGCAGATGAACAGGATGTTGGTCGTGTCGACCTGCAGGAACTCCTGCTGGGGATGCTTGCGTCCGCCCTGCGGCGGCACGGCAGCGATCGTGCCCTCCATGATCTTCAGGAGCGCCTGCTGCACGCCCTCGCCGGAGACGTCCCGCGTGATCGAGGGATTGTCCGACTTGCGCGAGATCTTGTCGATCTCGTCGATATAGACGATGCCGCGCTGGGCGCGCTCGACGTTATAGTCCGCCGCCTGCAGCAGCTTCAGCACGATATTCTCGACATCCTCACCGACATAACCGGCTTCGGTCAGGGTCGTGGCGTCCGCCATGGTGAAGGGAACATCCAGGATGCGCGCCAGGGTCTGGGCAAGCAGCGTCTTGCCGCAGCCGGTCGGGCCGACCAGCAGGATGTTCGATTTGGACAGCTCCACGCCGTCGGCCTTCGCCGCCGAGGACAGACGCTTGTAATGATTATGGACGGCCACCGAAAGGATGCGCTTGGCATAGCGCTGGCCGATGACATAATCATCGAGCACATCGCAGATCTCCTGCGGGGTCGGCACCCCTTCGCGCGACTTGATCGCCGAAGTCTTGCTCTCCTCGCGGATGATGTCCATGCAGAGCTCAACGCACTCATCGCAGATGAACACCGTCGGGCCGGCGATGAGCTTCTTCACCTCATGCTGGCTTTTCCCGCAGAACGAGCAATAGAGCGTGTTCTTGGAGTCGCCGGAGCCGGTTTGCTTCGTCATAACGTCCTCAGTGCCGCGAAACGCTTAACGCAGGCTTTAAGCCCGCCCTGACGCGATCATTAAAGTTTAAGTCTAGCCTTGTTTGCCGGGCCTGCAAGAGGCAGGCCGCACGTTGTTTTTACGGCTGTTTTTCGTCTTCCGCCGACCGGCGCTCATACACCTTGTCGACGATACCGAATTCCATCGCCTGTTCGGCGGTCAGGAAAGTGTCCCTGTCGAGGGTACGTTCGATCACCTCATAGGTCTGGCCGGTATGGCGCACATAGATATTATTGAGCCGCCGCTTCAGCTCAATGATCTCCTCGGCATGGCGCTCGATATCGGTGGCAACCCCCGAATAGCCGCCAGACGGCTGGTGCAGCATGACGCGCGCATTCGGCAGGGCGATGCGCATGCCCTTCTCCCCGGCCGCCAGCAGAAGCGAGCCCATCGAGGCCGCCTGGCCGATGCAGACGGTCGAGATCGGACAGCGCACGTACTGCATCGTGTCATAGATGGCGAGCCCGGAGGAGACATAACCCCCGGGGCTGTTGATATACATCGCGATCTCGCGCTTGGGGTTCTCTGATTCGAGGAACAGCAGCTGCGAGGTGATCAGCGCCGCGACACCGTCATCAATGCCCCCGGTCACGAAAATGATCCGCTCCTTCAGGAGCCGCGAGAAGATGTCAAAGGCCCGCTCGCCCCGGCTGGTCTGTTCGACAACCATCGGAATAAGGTTGAGCGAGGCGTCTTGGAAACGGGACATCAGGGAAGCCTTTGAAAAAAACGGGCCGGAGGGCATGCCGACAGGATTGGCAGATGCGTACATATTTGTCCACGCGCCGGGGGCCGCAAGGGGCGCGCATCTGTGGAAAGCAGGCCGCGGGTGGGTTAACGCATCCGCCCCCGGCCTTCACCGCCGGGCGAGGCGGCGGCCGGACGCGCCCCTGAGGGCGGGCACGCGGGTCAACCGGTCAACGCCGGTAAGACCGGCCTGGACCGGTTTTCCGAGGACCTCGGTTTCATGCGGGTCGCCCCCGATCCGGACTTCGCCCGGGCGCCCTGCCCGGACGCACTGGCAGCGACATGCGAAACCTCCGGCGTCAGGCCCGGGGCCCGCGCGAAAGGCTCCATGGACAAGCCTATTCGCGCAGCGCTGCGGAAGGATACCTCGGTCGTCAGTCAGCTGAAGCTGGCCTTTGCCGGCCGGCAGAAGGGTGAGAAAATCACCATCAGGCTTGAGATTGACCTCGCCCCGCCGCCTCATTCAACGGACACCTGGACATACCTCGATTTCCCGGTCGATTTTGAAGTCCGGCATCAGGATCTCGCCTCGAACTTCGCCCTGAAAATCCACGCTCTTCTTTGCCGCGGCTTCCTTAAAGGGCGCGGCTGGTCTGATTTTTCCTGGTATGTCAGCAAAGGCGTCGCGCCGAACCTTGCGCACCTTGAAGCCGCCTTGAAACAGTCCGGCCCCTGCTCTGAGGACGCCGGACGCGCCGTAAACCTTCAATGGGTCGAAGCTGAGCTCTCGCGAACCACAGGATCGACCGACTGGGACGAAGCAAAGAAGGATGTCCGCCGCTTCCTCAGGCCGGAGGCGCTTAAATCACCCGGGCTGCGGCGTGCGCGTTTCTTTCTGGCCAGGCTGGAACGCCTGATTGACCGGGCGGCCTGATCGATCGGCGCGGGATCCCACCCCCGCAGCCTGCCAGGCAGGAGCGCCCGTCCTGCGCCCGGTGACGGCGGTATGGACGCTCACCGCAGGAGCGCGGTCGGGGCTCCCGCCAGCAGCAGCGCCGCAAAGCCCGCCTCGAAGAGGACGCCGGCCCAGTTCCTCGGATCGTTCGCCCTATCCGCCAGGATCGACAGGAGGCGGCCCGATGCCGCGCCGGCCCATGCGGCGCCCAGCGTCAGGAAGGCAGAGGGCTCCTGGGTGACCAGCGCCGCAAGCCCGGCCAGCAGGAAGAGCCCGCCAAAGGTCGACCTGAACTCGGAGCGCCCGGCTGGCGTGACCGCCTTGAGGCCTGTGAATGCGGCGGCCCGCTGCGGAAAGAAGAGGCCAAGACAGCCCATCACCAGGGTCATGACCGCCCCCGCTATGTTGAGTATCTCCACCGGGCGCTCCCTCCTGTTTTGCTGAGGCGTATCTGATCGGAAAAAGAAAGGGACGTAACATGCGCGCGCTTCAGCGCCCACCCTTGCCTGAGACAGGCACGATCCCCGACACAGGATCGATCGACTGGGACGAAGCAAACAAGGATGTCCGCCGCTTCCTCAGGCCGGAGGCGCTTAAATCACCCGGGCTGCGGCGTGCGCGTTTCTTTCTGGCCAGGCTGGAACGCCTGATTGACCGGGCGGCCTGATCGATCGGCGCGGGATCCCACCCCCGCAGCCTGCCAGGCAGGAGCGCCCGTCCTGCGCCCGGTGACGGCGGTATGGACGCTCACCGCAGGAGCGCGGTCGGGGCTCCCGCCAGCAGCAGCGCCGCAAAGCCCGCCTCGAAGAGGACGCCGGCCCAGTTCCTCGGATCGTTCGCCCTATCCGCCAGGATCGACAGGAGGCGGCCCGATGCCGCGCCGGCCCATGCGGCGCCCAGCGTCAGGAAGGCAGAGGGCTCCTGGGTGACCAGCGCCGCAAGCCCGGCCAGCAGGAAGAGCCCGCCAAAGGTCGACCTGAACTCGGAGCGCCCGGCTGGCGTGACCGCCTTGAGGCCTGTGAATGCGGCGGCCCGCTGCGGAAAGAAGAGGCCAAGACAGCCCATCACCAGGGTCATGACCGCCCCCGCTATGTTGAGTATCTCCACCGGGCGCTCCCTCCTGTTTTGCTGAGGCGTATCTGATCGGAAAAAGAAAGGGACGTAACATGCGCGCGCTTCAGCGCCCACCCTTGCCTGAGACAGGCATGATCCCCGACAGGCGACAGGCTGGGTGAGGAGCGGTCTTCTGCGCGGCGAACACGGACGCCTTGGGATTATTCATTTGTCTGAAGAGGTCCGGAACGTCACAATAAAACCCGCCTCCCGGGGTCAGAAGCCGCTTTGTCTTCTGAAGCCTTTCGGCGGTGCGCCCCGCCACCCGGCGGGGAGCCCTTCTCCCCGGTATGTGTCAGGGCCGGTGCCGCCTGGGGCCAGTTCAGGCGGCCATCCTTGCGCCCTCGGCCAGCGGGCCGTCGCCGCCGCGTCCGGGATTGCGCCAGACCGGACCAGCAGCCTGGCCGTTTCGGGGTGTTCCGGAAATCCGGCAGGGGGCAAGAGCGCGCTAGCGGAAGGGCCATTCGCCCTTGCCGCTCGGCAGCGGGGCGGACGGCGACTGCATGAAGGCGAGATAGTCGGCATGCACCTTCTCGGCCTGCAGGTCACGCAGCAGCATATGATAGCCCTCCGGGTAATAGACCGTGCGCACCTGCGCAGGGAGCCGGCGCGCCACCCGGCGTACGCCGTTCTCCGGGATGACAATGTCACGCGCGCCATAGGCGGCCAGCGTCGGCACACCCGGGGCGAGGCGCGCCGCCGCATCATTGGCATTCTCCATCAGGGTGACGAGGCCGTAGACCGCATCGATGCGGTTCTCATAGGTCATGTGCGGATCCGACCAGGTCCGGCGCAGCATCGCCTGGTTGTCGGACGGCTCGATCCGGATCAGGCCCGCCGGCGGCACGACGATCCAGCCGGGATTGAGCCGGGCCGAGGCAAACAGGCTGAGGCGGTAAAGGGGATTGATCGCCCCCCAGCCGCGCAGGCCAGGGCCCGACAGGATCAGCCGGTCGGCCCGGGGCGGATCCTCAGACCCGAACGCCGTCATCGCCACCGAGGCGCCCATCGAGATCCCTACCACCGTGATCACGGCGTCCGGATGGCGCCGGCGGGCCACCTCCACCGCCGTGCGCAGATCCTCGCGCAGGAGCGCCTCCTCAGGCCAGAAGCCCTTATTCGGCGAGCGCCCGAAACCGCGCTGGTCATAGGCATAGGTCGTCACGCCCCGCGCCGCCCAGTAAGGCGCGGCCATGTGGAAGGCGCCCGCATAATCACTCATGCCGTGGACGCCGACGACCACATAGGCCGGATCCTGCGTCCCCTCGGCCGGCCAGACGGTCAGGCCGAGCCGCGCCCCGTCGGCGGCAAGGAACTGGTTCTGCTCCGGAAAAAAGTCAGGCACAGGCGCCGGGTGCGCCGTCAGCGCGCCGGTCGTCACCGGCTGGGCTGAGGCCGGCAGGGCCGCGGTCATGAGACCGGCCGCCAGAGCCGCCAGGGCCCCGGCAATCGCCTGTCTCGCCGGCTTCAGAGGGTTCAGGTACATGCCGATCGTGTCTCCTCGTCGTTTTCACCGGCTCTTCTCCAGGCCGGCGCCTTCCGGCACCTTATCCTAGACCTTGTCCCTGAACGGAAGCTGACAAGCCCGGTAACCGGCTAAGACCGGCTCAGTACGGGCCCGCCGCCAATGCTTGATGACACCGGCCGGGCATGCAACACCGGCGCCAGGCTAACTTCTGCCAGGGACCCCTGACATGCTCAAACACCGTCCTCTCCTCAGCGCCGCCGCCGCCCTGCTGCTCGCCGCCTGCGCGCCGGCTCCCGCTCCCGCCCCGGCCGCGCCCGCCGAAGAGCTCCTCCTGCCCCTGCCGGAGGCGACAGGCCCTGAGATCACCGCCGCTGACCTTGCCGTGCGCATCCGCACCCTCGCCGATGACGCGTTCGAGGGCCGCGGGCCCGGCACCCCGGCCGGCGAGGCCTCGGCCGCCTGGATCGCCGCCGAAATGGCGCGCCTCGGCCTCCGGCCCGGCGGCGATAATGGCGGCTACTTCCAGGAAGTGAAGATGGTGAACCAGACGGTCGATGAGGCCGTCTCCGAACTGGTCATGACCTGGCCGGACGGGGAAGACCGCGCCCTCGGCTTCAAGACGGAGGCGGTCTACTGGACCAAGCGCCAGAACGCCGGTGAGGTCTCCTTCGATCCCTCCGACGTGGTCTTCGTCGGCTATGGCGCGGTGGCCCCCGAATATGGCTGGGATGACTATGCCGGCCAGGATTTTACCGGCAAGACCGTGCTGATCCTCGTCAACGACCCCGGCTTTGCCACCGGCGATCCGGCCCTCTTCAACGGCCGCGCAATGACCTATTATGGCCGCTGGACCTATAAGTTCGAGGAAGCCGCCCGCCAGGGCGCGGCCGCTGCCCTGGTGATCCATGAAACCGATGCGGCCGCCTATGGCTGGGAGGTCGTGACCGGGTCCTGGACCGGGGCGCAGTCCGACCTTGTGCGCGCCGATGGCGGCGCCGACCGCGCGGCCATGGAAGGCTGGATCACCCGCGAAACGGCCGCCGAAATCTTCGCTCAGGCCGGGCTCGACTTCGAGGCCATGAAGGCCGCCGCCCGGACACCGGGGTTCACGCCCGTTGCCCTCACCGGCGTCAGGGCGCGCGGGCGCATCGGGCAGACGATCGAGCCCCTCGCCAGCCGCAACGTCATCGGCGTCATCCCCGGTACTCAGACCCCGGACGAATATGTTCTCTATACCGCCCACTGGGATCATCTCGGCAGGAAGACGGGCGAGAAGACCGGCCGGGAGGGCGAGGACTTCTACGCCGATGACATCTTCAACGGCGCCGTTGACAATGCCACCGGCACCGCCGCCCTGCTCGAGATCGCCGAAGCCATGCAGGCCGCCCCGCCCGCCCGCTCGGCGCTGTTCCTGTTTGTCACGCTGGAGGAATCCGGCCTGCTCGGATCGGCCTATTATGCCGAAAACCCGACCGTTGCGCTCAGCCGCATCGTCGCCGGCATGAACATCGACGGCGCCCTTCCCATCGGCCGGACCCGGGACATGGTGGTGATCGGCTACGGCGCCTCCGAACTCGAAGACCGCCTGCAAGCCGTACTGGCCGGCCAGGGCCGGGTGATCCGGCCCGATACCACCCCGGAGGCCGGCTACTTCTACCGCTCCGACCACATCTCCTTCGCCAAGAAGGGCGTCCCGATGCTGTATGCCGATGGCGGCGAGGACAAGCTCGAGGGCGGCATCGCCGCCGGCCGGGCAGCCGGAGCAGCCTATACCGCCGAGCGCTATCACAAGCCGATGGACGAATACTCCGACGACTGGGACCTGTCGGGCTTCCAGGAAGACGTCCAGGCCCTGTTCGAGGTCGGCCGCGACATCGCCAATTCCTCCGACTGGCCAACCTGGTATCCGGGCAATGAATTCGAAGCGGTTCGCAAGGAGAGCCTCGGCCAGCCCTGAGGCGGCCGGGGAGCCTCGCCCAGATGCTGTCCTACCAGCACGGATTTCATGCGGGTAACCGCGCCGATGTGCTCAAGCACGCGGTGCTCGACCTTGTCCTGCGGGAGATCGCCCGCGGGCCGCGCCCGGTCCTCTATGTCGAGACCCATTCCGGGCGCGGGCGCTATGACCTGACCGGCGAGCAGGCCCGCAAGGGCGGCGAGGCCGACAGCGGCGTCCTCGCCCTGCTGGAGGCCGCCGCCCCCCCGGCCGGGCTCGGCGACTGGCTCAGCCTGGTGCGCGCCCGCACGGCCAGGGACTATCCGGGCTCGCCCGCCCTCGCCCTCGCCCGCCTTCCCGCCTCCGCCCGCGGGGTCCTGTTCGAACGCCATCCGGCCGAGTTCCGGGCGCTCACCGAAAACCTCGGCAGCGACCCGCGCCTCCAGATCCGGGAAGAAGACGGGTATTCCGGGGCGCTGAGGCTCGCCCCCCGGGGCGGCGAGCAGATCCTCGTCTTCTCAGACCCCAGCTATGAAACCCGCCGCGACATCGAAGCCCTCGCGCTATGGACCCCCAGGGCCCTGAAACGCTGGCCCACAGGGATCCTCCTGCTCTGGCTGCCGCTCTACCGGGATGGGCGCGAAGCCGAATTCGGCGAACACCTCGCCGCGCTCGGCGCCAACCTGATCGCCGGGGCCCGCTGGCCCGTGAAACCGGATGAGACAAGCTCGCTGGAAGGCTCCGCCATCGCCGGGTTCCGGGTACCCGAAGCCGCCGCCCGCTCGGCTGAAGCGGTCGCAGCCAGGCTTGAAGCCTTCTGGGCGGGCGCCCGCAGCCGCTGACACGCCGCAGGGGCCGGAGGGTCTGGGGGGCCGGCTCACGGCACAGTGAACCAGGCCTCTACCCCGGCTTGAGGGTATCGGTCTGCCTTGTTCGCAAGGCGGGGGTCAGGTGTTCAAGTCACCTGAGCGGCACCATTATATGACTTCAAACCGTTGTATCTGTTTGATTTTTTCAGATTCAAAATCTGACTGACCACCCCGCTGACCACCTTTATGGTGTTACTTGATACAGTTATGGTGCTCTTCGGTGATGGCTCGCTTACCTTCTCGAACGCGGATCCTGTAATCTCCCGAGGGATCATCAGAATTGCAGATGCGCAGCAACAAGTTTTTGGCCGAGCTTCGAGGCGAGCGCTGGCCCAAAGTCACCGCGCGGTTGTTGCTGGCGTTAGCACAACACTACCGGCCTAGAAGCGAGACGGCGGGACCATATTCACTCGCGGCATCGCCTGTTTCTCCGAAAATTCTTTTCGGACCAACTTTCCCCATGGCTCGTCGACCTTTTTGAAGCATGCTCCGACAGGCTGTCCGGCGAACATAGAGCAGGTAACGATGGCCTTCGGAAACAATCGCCTTGACGGATCCTGGTATGCAAGGCGGGTTGAAGCAGCGCTTGAAAAGAGGCTTGGATTTGAAGACGTCGGCTTAGTGCTTCATTGCTGACAAACTCCGGAAAAAAATGGTCGACGTTTTTTTGTCATACAAGCGAAGCGAGCGGGCAGAGGTCGAACTGATCGCTGACAGGCTGCGAAAAGTTGGTCTGACTGTTTGGTTCGATGCCAATTTAAGTTCAGGAGGGCTCTTCCACACGGAAATTAATCGTGAAGCACGGAATGCGCACGCCATACTCGTTTGTTGGTCACCGGATGCAGCAGTGTCAAAGTGGGTTGCCGCTGAAGCAATGATTGGCTTCAATCAAAACAAACTAGCGGCTTGTCTTGTTGCAGGTGAGGGCCAATTCGAGCCGCCCACTCCTTTCAACTTGATTCATGCGGAAGATTTACGCTCTTGGGTTAACGCACCGAACAGCGCAGACCCCGCTTGGATGAAGCTGCTTCATCGCATAGGAAAATTGTGCTCGCGCCCTGATATCGAAGCGTGGGGAGGCCTCGCCGAACGAGCGCGAGCAAAGGAACTTCGAGACTGGCTTTCAATCTATCGTGAGAGCCCATTGTTTTATGAAGTCCACCAAGCGCTCGAATTGCGAGAGGCGAAGGAAGCCGAAGAAGCGCAGCATGAGGAAGCCGCTCGTCTGCGGAGACGCGAAGAACAAGCACAGCGGGAACTTGAGGCGGCAGAAGAGAAGCGCGCGCGAGAGCTTCTAGCAGCCGAAGCTGAAGAGCAAGAGCGCAGAGCGCGAGGACCAATCCCCACGTTTATTGGAACGCTGCTTGCCGTCCCCATCTTTTTTGGCGCCTATGCAGCAGCCGCATCTCTCGCCTACGTGGGCTTGATTGCATTTCAATGGCTCATGGAGAGCAAGACGGGAGGGCTGACGAACGGAGCTGAACTGATTGCAGCATTGGGATCGGGCTATGCCGGGGTGGCTGCAGGCAGAACAGCATTAGATTCGCTTTTGAGAGCTTGGAATGGTTGGCCTACATTTATTCTGTTGATCGCAGCCGCTGGCCTCTCGTTTAGCTCTCTCGCGTGGCATCGAGAAACAGCCGGGAATGTTTGGCTAATGATATTACTCGGAGGCCACACCGCGGTAGCTTTGTTCTTTGCCTTGGAATTGATCGTGCGAAAGAAGGCCCTGCGATGATTAAGCGAGTTTTGCTGACCAGCTTGGCACTAGTGTTTTTCTCGTGGGGTGCGTGGTCGCTTTATCGAATGCTTTTCGTGCCGAACGAATATGCTTTTTCAGACTGGATCGTCAGTATAGGCCTCCAAGTCATCACTGGCATCGTTCTGCTGGGTTGGTCGCTGGATCAAAAAAAATGACGATGAAGGTCTCTACAAAGTCGGTCCGAGATTCCAGTCGTGTTGTTGGGAACCTCCATTCGCGTATCTTCTAAACGTTGATTTTGACGCCTGCCGGAGAACTATCAGATGACGTTTCACTACAAATCTCAATCATCTTCTTCCGCCAACGGCGTTCGATCGGCTCCCCGCAACGGTCGACAAATCGAACTCAGTGGAAAAGCAAAGCGGCCAGCCTTTTTGCTGGTCGTTGCGATGTGTGTGGCGACAGCCTGCTCACCGACGTCATCGAATGCAACGGGAATAACCGCTACTCAGATGAAAGAGATGAGGCAAACGGTATCCAACATGAAAGCGGTTCTGCCTTACCGCCCCCTCTGTCAGGGTAGTTGCCGCACGGATTTCAAATTAAATGAAACTCCGAG
>CAZIGV010000009.1:105812-133471 GCA_964538945.1 uncultured Hyphomonas sp. | reverse complement strand
ACAAAGCTTGGCCTGCCCCAAATGACACCACTCAGGTGTCACTCAACGAGATTTGACCAACAATAACCGTGCCCCGACCGATGATGATAGCCTGCTCGACGCATGGACCAGGTGTGCACGAGGCAGATCGGGAATATCCCGCGCCAGCCCCATGGCGCGGGCCGGCAAAGACTAGAGCCGGACAATCTTAAGGAGATAAATCTGAAATGAGGGCTCAGGGCGCCCCTTGTAAGCCAGGGCCAGAGCCCCGCCATGCCTTGGTTAATTGAATTATTTGAGTATTTTCACGAATTCTTAGAATGCGCCGGGCACCATCAGCCCATGAATTCGGTATAAAAACCAACCTGGATGGGCAACCTATGCGTACTTTCTTAACCCTGTTACGGATGTCTCTGGCAGCCACTTTCGCGAACCTTCTCTTGTCTGCCCCGGCTCAAGCCGCGCCCGCGACGTGGGAAGTGACCGAGCGTAGTGGAGAAGTCAGCATTGATGCAGGCGGCGTTGTAACTCCGGCAGAGCGTGGCCTGGTCCTGAACCCAGGCGATGTTGTTGAAACGGGCGAGGCCGGGCGCGCAGTGATTGTGCGCGGCGCAGAGTATGTCATCCTCGCACCGAGGAGCCGTATCCGTATTGCCGCACCGACCGCCGCTGATCAGCAAACCCAGATCTCGCAGGCTTTCGGAACTGCAGAATTCAAGATCCAGAAGAAGGCAACGGGCAGTTTCGGCGTCAAGACGCCCTATCTGGCCGCCGTGGTCAAAGGCACCGAGTTCAACGTGACCGTATCAGACGCAGGCGCGCGGGTACAGGTGACGGAAGGTATGGTCGAAGTCTCCACGCTGGATGGGGGAGCATCTGATCTGATTATTCCGGGCCGCATTGCGCGGGTCGATGCCGGCGATCGCCAGTTGCTCGTGGTTCTTGGCAATGATGCAAAAACCATCCGCTCGCCTTTCCCGGCAGACGAGCGTCTTCAGGCGCCGTCGGATGGATCCGCCGAAGTGACTTCAACAGGCTCGGTCCAGTCCTCGGTTTCGAAGCCAGCACCCGTGGGCAAATTCATACCCCTTGAGCGCGGTAAAGAATAATACCGATACGGCGCGAGCCCGTTACTTCGCAGGAAAGGCCGGGGTCTTTGACCCCGGCCGTCTGCGTTGAAGCTGGAAAATTCTCATAAAATTACCTGGCCTCGCTGCAACCCCGGCCCGTAGCTTTCGCCGTCATCACCTGCTTTGCTCTTGGCGGTTTATAGGTGGGTCGCCGTCTCCGCCCGTTCCGAAATACTTGCCCTGCAGGCTCGCGTACGCGCCGCGCCAGCCATTCTGAAAGGCGCACAGGAAGCTCATGGCCAGCGCTGCCGGGGTATATCTGAAGCAGTCTGGATGCATTCCGGGGACACGCGTGACGGCTGCAGCTGTCAAAGTCGGAGCTGGTGTTTAGCCAGTATTCCCCGCTGGATTTCGTTAGAGCCTGCATAGATCGACCCGGCGCGGTCGTTCAGGTATTTCGCGCCGACCGTCACGGCACTTTCGGGACCGATAAGGGGTGTGTTCCGGCCCTCAAAACCAGGAACCGGGCCGCCCGGCGAAGTCTGGTGCGGCTGGAAGGGGGCGCCATAGACCCCGGCGAGTTCGAGGGCGAGTTCTGTCAGGTGCTGGCTGAGTTGGGTACCCAGGATCTTCATCATGGATGCCTTTAGTCCCGGCGTGCCACCTGCCGCCAGTTCCGACATCATCTGAAGCTCTGCCGCTTCGAGTGTCTGCGCGTCCGTTTCAGCCCGGGACAGCTTGCGGGCAAGATCAGGGTCTAGCAGCCCCTGTTCGTCAGCCGTCTGTCGCAGGCTGCGGAGGCGTGCAAGGAGGCGAGGGCCATAGGAAGAGCCTCCCCGCTCGAATTCGAGCAGGTATTTGGCGACCGTCCAGCCTTCATTCACCTGTCCAACCACATTGGCCCGGGGCACGCGCACGTCGGTGAAGAAAACCGCATTCTGGATATGCTCGCCCGACAGCATAAGGATCGGATCAACACGCACACCGGGAGCGGTCATGTCGATCAGGATGAAGGTGATCCCCTGCTGCGGTGTTCCCGACGCGTCTGTTCGCACCAGGCAGAACATCATGTTGGCTTCGTGTGCGTGGGTGGTCCAGATCTTTGAGCCGTTACAGATATAGTCGTCGCCGTCCATGACAGCAGACATCGTCAGCGCCGCGAGATCCGACCCTGCATGGGGCTCTGAATAACCCTGACACCAGAAGTCTTCGCCTGACAGGATGCGGGGCAGGTAATAGTCCTTCTGCGTCTTTGAGCCGTGGCCGATCAGGGCCGGACCGCACATGCCGATGCCCATAGGCGAGAGGGGCGGCGCGCCGGCGCGGGCCATCTCCACGTCGAAGATGTAGCGCTTGGCGACACTCCAGTCAGTGCCACCATACTCAGCCGGCCATGACGGCGCCGCCCAACCCTGCTTGACCAGAATGCGCTGCCATTCGAGCGCAATCTCCTTCGTTGCGTAGACGCTTGTCATGCGGCGTGCATACGCACGAAGGTCAACGCTCAGCTTCTCATCGAGAAAATTTCGCACTTCGTCTCTGAAATTTTCTTCGTCACGGGTGAAGTCGAGGTTCATGATGTCTTTTTCCTTTCAGGAGAACGTAGGAGCGCGGCTTCGAGAAGGCGGTCGCGCTCCGCCTTGCTTTTCCAGAGGAAGGACCGTGGCAGGCCGAGCCTCTGGCTGGCCTGGGCGGGCGGACCCATCGTGTCCGGAAAGGTCTCGGCGATGTGCGCCATGGATTTTACCGCAAGGCGGCCAGCTGGCGAAAGGTTATACTCGGCGCCAAGGCCGAGGCGTTCACGCATGACTGGCGGCAGGATTTCGACGGCCGCATTAACAAGTGCGCTTTGCAGGCCCTTCGGCACGCCGGGCGCGGCTCGGCCGGATTTCATGATGCTGAGGAATTCTGTATTGATGGGGTGGGATTCAAACTTGGGCAGTCGTATTTGCATCATCGCCATGAAGTCCGCGTCCGAACGGATATTCTGCTGTACACCGTAGAGGCTGGCTACCTTCTCACCCTCGGCGAAGAAGCACGCCTTTTCAGCCTCGCTCAGGGGGCTGACAAAACGGTCATAAGCACACAGAAAGCCATAGCTGGCCGTCGCACTCACCCAGTCGAGCAGTTCAGTCTCGAGCGCCGTGTAGGTCTCTCCGGCCGGCGTCGTGCCCGCGACGCGTGAATGCATGTTGGTCACGCCCTGAATGACCCTGCGCGCGGCGGTCTGGGGGCCGTAGACCCCAACCATGGCGGCAATGGCGGTGCGTTTCGAGCGGCCTATGGGGTCGGTCTTGAACACGGAATGATCCCAGACACCGGACCTGATACGGGGATCGGCAAATTCGAGGAGAACGGCGCAGATCCCGCCGATGGCCAGCGCGACCGGGTTTTTGAACACGCGCCAGGACACAGAGTCCGGGCTTGCAAAGGCGGGCTCGCCGAGCGGTGCGGTGTAGTCTACCTTCCAGCCGAGATAGGTCCTGGGCGTCTGCATGTGAGCCTCCCTCCGCCGTGGGCTAAAGGTAACCCGGAATGAAGGGGTGACAAAGTCGCAACGCTGCGTCAGTTGCCGCCAGAGTAGGCTCGGCCTTAGTTGAGCCCCGCCGGTGCGTTGCGCACATCAGCGTTTATGCTGGCCACTTTGACACTGATCACATAGGCTTTTTTCGAATCCATGTTGGCTAGGATTAGGCCCGCCTGTTCGCTTGGCATGAGGCGCAGGAACCCTGCTGCGAAAGCGGGGTCCATCTGGTTGAAGATCGACGCGGCCGAATCCGGCTTCATCGCACTGTACATGTCGGCGAGGTGCTTGATGTCCTGATCCGAGGCGCCCTGGATCTGTTGCCAGCGTGTTTCTAGAGCCGTCTGAAGAGCTTGCAATTCGGCGGTCTGGGTCTGGAGTTCCTTTTCCCAGGTCTGGAGGGCGAGCTTTTCGGTCTTGAGCTCTTCCTTCTGCGTTTCAAAAAGTCTTTGATCTTCGGCCAACATGGCCGCTGATTCAGATGTGAAACAGACTTCGCTCGGGCCGGTTGCGCCCATATTTTCTGTCTCCGACTTGGCGGCAGCCTGTGAGCCGGAGGCTGGAGACGCAAGCGCAACGTCCTCAGCGAAAGCCAGTCCGTTAGGGAGGAAGCGGGTTGCGCCGCCGATCGTAAACAGGACGCCCAGCGTCAGCAGCACGTTTGAGGTGTTTTTCTTGACAAAAGACATGGTCTTCCTGGCGGCCTTCTGAAGGGTGCCGGAGCGGCCCCAAAACCTTAACGCAATTACTCTCGGAATTTTTGATCGCCCGGGCTAATTTTTGGTAAAGATCCTTTGCGGTGATCGAAAAGGGCGCTTCGTCCAGGCGGGATCAGGCCCGGCGTGAGCGGGCAGACCCGGCGGCTTCGGCGAGCTCGAGATTGGAGGAAACCTCGTCCGTCATGACACGCATCTGGCGCATGATTCCGGTCATTTCGTTGATTCGCTCTTTCGACTGGTCAAGTGCCGTGCGCATCATCATGTAAAGATCCATCTGGGCTGTCTGGACCTCGTCGGTCGCGTTCGCCCTGGCCTTGTCAACCGACGCGATTGCCGCCTCGAGCTTCTGGCAGGCCTTGTCAGCCTCCGCGATGAGGTGGGCGAGGCGGGTCGCCATCGATTCAACGCGTACGCGCGTGTCCTGAGTGGTCGCGGACATTGTGGCGATTGAGGTCGACAGGGCTGTGATTGTTGCACCAAGCCCGTCCTTGGTATTCTGAAGGGCCTTCAGCCGTTTACTGAGTAGGAAACAATAGACGCAGGCCGCAAAGGACACCAGGAAGATCGCGATATCGGTCGGCTGAACACTCATGTCCCTACCTCAACAGGAATTGGGTGATAAGGACGCCATCTGTTACCTCGCTTCCGAGAACCAGCTCAGCTCGCCGGGTCAGCTGTTCCCGCATCCTGGGATAGAAGCCGGGGTCCTCCAAGTCTGTCATTTCGATCGAACGTAGATAAGTGTTAAATGCGTCAACCAGCATCGGTTCAGCTTCTTTGACGGCCTTGGCACCGTTGGCATCAGAAATGATCGAGATGTTCATCTTGAGATAGCGCGTCGCCGGAGCACTGCCCACGGTGATCAGGACTTCAGGCAGCGCGGTATAAATCTGCCCGGGCTTTGCGGCCGCCTTGACAACTGGCGGCCCCCCCCCGTCCGTCAGGCAGGCGGCGGTCTCGGCGGTGGTCCCGGCAGCCGGGGCGGGCGTGAGGAGGTACACCAGACCGAATGAGCTCACGAGCGCAGCCCCGCCAAGCATCAGCAGACCGATCAGCCCGCTTGCTGGCTTTGCGTCTGTCGCTGTGTCAGCCGCGTCTGGTTTCGCCTCTGTCGCGGGATCAGCCGCCTTAGGTTTTTTCTCTGGCTTTTTGGCCATTCTGGACCCTGAATTCCATCACACTGCGCTGAACAGACTAGATCCCGCCTCAGTAAAGATAACCTTAACGAATTAACCCCTAATTTTAATCATTAGGCTCGATTCGGATCCGACCGGGGCAATTTATTGATGAAATTCCTTGATACACTCAGAGCGCTTTCGCTGCCGCGCCAGCTCATGCTGGCGGGCGCGGTGCTGGGCATCGTGATGGCTATGAGCTTCATGGTGCAGGGTGTGACCAAGGAGCCCATGGCGCTTCTGTATTCCGGGCTCGAGCCTCAGTATGCCGGTGAGATCATCGACGAACTCGAGAGCAGTCAGACGCCTTACGAGCTGCGGGGCGGCGCCATTTTCATTCCGCAGAGTAAGCGCGACGAGGTCCGTTTTGCCCTTGCCAGGGAAGGTCTGCCCAGGCAGTCGGTGCAGGGTTATGAACTGCTGGACGACGTCAATGGCTTCTCGGTCACCTCCGAGATGTACAACGCCTCTTACTGGCGGGCAAAGGAAGGTGAACTGACCCGTACTATCCTGGCGATTCCAGGGATCACCTCGGTGCGCGTTCACATTGGGGCGAGCCTTCGCTCAGGGTTCTCACGTTCCCAACCTGCGCAGACCGCATCGGTCACCATCGCGACGGCATATGCCCTCTCGCAGGAGCAGGCCGAAGCCATTCAATATCTCGTCGCGCTGGCCGTGTCCGGGCTGAACCCGAAAGATGTCGCCGTGATCGATCCCTCCAGGGGTATTATTGCCGGGCCAAAAACTGACAAGTCCGCCGAGCCGGCAATCGCGGCTGCTGACCAGGCAAGTGCGCTCGAACAGAAGATCACGAGCCTTCTGGAAGCGCGTGTGGGTATTGGCAACGCACGCGTCTCGGTATCGGTGGATGTCAGCCGTGAACGCCAGCGGGTATCTACAATCGCGTTTGACCCCCAATCAAAAGTGGTCCGTAGCCGGACAACAAGTGATGCGGCCGAATCTGGTACCGGCGGCGGGGGCGCGCTTACCGTTGCGAGCAATCTGCCGCAGGAAGAAGGAGCTGCCGCTGGCGCCACAAGCAGCAACACGTCAAAGAACTCATCGGAAAATGTGGCCTATGAGATCAACGAGACGCGCACCGAGGTCGAGAAGCTTCCCGGTCAGATTGAACGCATTTCGATTGCGGTGCTGCTGAACGAACAGTCGCTGGGTATTGATCCTGCTGCCGCCGATGCTGCGACCATCCGGGAGAGCATGATCGCCGATCTGCAGGCGCTGGTTGCCTCGGGCGCAGGGTTGAATATGGAGCGCGGCGACTCGATCTCTGTCGAGCTGATGCCTTTCCAGGCCGCGGCGCAGGCCGATATGGTGCCGGCGCCGGGTATGGTCGAGCAGCTGGTCGAACGATATCTTTGGTCTGGATTGCAGGCCTTGCTGCTCGGGATCGTCGTGATTGCACTCGCCTTTGGCGTGGTGCGCCCCATGCTGTCACCGAAGAATGCGGGCGCCGCGCTTGACGCCAGGTCAGATTCGGGCAGCGCCGCGGGTGCCGCGGCAGGAGTTTCGCCGGGTTCCGATCCGTTCAACTACTTAAAGGATTATGCCAAGGAGCGAGAGGACGAGACGGCTGCTTTGCTTCAGCAATGGCTGAATGAAGACCAGAAGGTTGCCGTTAATGAGTAAAACCCTTTTGCTGAGCCTGCCGCGGTTTGACGCCAATGGCAGCTTGTTGCCTCCCACCGACTGGCTGCGTTCCTTTGAGGAAGCAGGCAGCCGCCGCGCGGCTCCCGCGGAGCGGTCATACGCCGAGCCGACAAAGGCCGAAACCTCAGTCGTCCAGGCGACCCCGGCACAGCTCGACCTTCGGAAACTGGAAGCATCGATGACGGAGCTGAACGCAAGGCTGGATAAGATCGAGCGCGACGCGCAGGCGCAGACCACCGAAGCCGTGCAGTCCATTGCCTCCAGGTTGTTTCCGCTGCTGTCGAAAGACTTCCTCGCCGAAGAGATCGGACGTCATTTGCCGGACCTCATTCCCGCGCTTGCGGCTCTGGTCGAGATCCGCGCGGATGTTTCGTTGACTGATGACCTGCAGGCGATACTCGACAGAAATCCAGCGCTCGCCGGACGGTGCACAATCTTGTCGGGCGCCGGCCAGGGCTGCGTCGATGTTTCCTGGAAGACAGGAGGGCTGTCCTTTGATTTCGATGGCTTGCTGCAAGCCTGCCTTTCGCACCTGAATTCAACCCAAAACATGCAGAAGGAGTAGAGGTATGGCTCTTCCCGAAAAATCATCGGCCGAGGCTGCCGCGGGTGAGCGCAGGGATGCGAGCGGCCGCAACGCGCTACGCCGGTCCATTTACAGTGTACCCGTAACAGTCACCGTTTCGATTGGGCAAAAACGCCTGAGCGTCTCGGAGATACTCGAACTGCAGCCAGAATCGGTCATTCCGTTATCCTCACGCATTGACGACCCAGTCGATTTGAGAATCGAGAACCGTCTGATTGCCCGCGGCGAGCTGATTGAAACAGGTGACGGTGAGATTGCGGTGAAGATTATCGAGATCATTGAACGCATGCCGGACGAGAATGCCTAACATCAGCTCTATACTGCGACTTCTGCTCCTTATGGCGGCGGCGGCACTCGTGGCCGGCGATGCACAGGCGCAGGAAGTCGCTCCAGGACAGATCCCTGCCCTGGAGGGCCTGATCAATCCCGGCGGTGACGGCCAGCTCAGCAGCTCAGTTATTCAACTGCTGCTGCTCGTGTCTGTATTGAGCCTTGTGCCTGGCATTGCCATGATGGTGACCTGCCTGCCCTTCATGGTCATTGTCTTCTCGTTCATGCGCCAGGCGATTGGCGTTCAGCAGGCCCCGCCCAATATGATGATCATGGCGCTGGCGATGTTCCTGACCTTCTTCGTCATGGAACCGGTGTTCATGTCGGCCTGGGAGTCCGGTATACAGCCTTACATGAATGGTGCCCTCAGCGAAGAGCAGGCCTGGACGCTGACGACCGAACCTTTCCGTGAATTCATGCTCAGGCGCACTGATCCTGAAGTCCTTCTGACGCTGGCGGACGCAGTCAACAGGCCTTTGGTTGAGAGCGAGGCGCCGTCATTTTCCCTGCTTTCAACATCTTTTATGTTGAGTGAAATCAAACATGCTTTTCAGATCGGTTTCGTAATCTTTCTGCCGTTTATGGTGATCGACCTGGTGGTCGCATCCGTGCTGATGGCTGTCGGTATGATGATGGTGCCGCCAACGGTTGTGTCATTGCCGTTCAAGCTCGGATTTTTCGTTCTGGCGGACGGTTGGCTGAAGATAACTGAAGCAGTCCTCAGAGGTTACACCTAATGGAGCCACCCCTTAAGCGCGACCGGTTAGAATTGGCTCGCCAGCCTGCTGTTTCTGGCAGGGCCGGCGCCCGCCAGAGCGCAATCACGGCGTCGCAGCGCGCTGCGGTGATCATTTCCCTCCTCGGAGAGGCGGCAGCGAAGCCCATTGTCGAGAAGCTTGATGATGTCGCGCTCGCCAAGGTCATAAGGGCGCTTGAGACGATCTCGATGCTGTCCCGGGAAGAGCTGGTCGAGATCGTGGTCGATTTCATCGCCCAGCTTCGGCAGAATGCCGGCGCGATGCGCGGCGGGGCCGAAAAGGCCCGCGAACTGATGTCCAGTATTGTAGATCCGAACCGGCTCAGTCTGATCTACGGAAACGCTTCCGACAATACGGACCAAGACGCTGAGGAAGCCGGCGATGTCTGGACGCGTTTTTGCAGGCGTGAACCGCGCCAGATTGCTGAGTATGTCAGCCGGCTGTCGCCCAACATTATTGCGATGATCCTGCGCAAGCTGGACGCGGGCATGGCGTCGAGCATCCTCTGCCTTCTTCCGGAGGAAAAGCTGAGCCCCACACTCGGTCAGATGGTCGATGCCCCGAAGGTTGACCCTGGAATCGACTCGGTCGTTGAGCGGATGATCGAAATAGAGTTCCTGAATAACAAGGATGAAGAAAGTGCGGATGAGGAAGACGCCTATCTTGAAACAGTGGGCGAAGTCCTAAGCCTGATACCTGACAGCAAACGTAACAATCTTGTTAACTTTCTGCGCACCGAACATGAGACAAAGCTGGAGATCATCCAGAAAGGCCTGTTCACAATCGAAGCCCTGCCGCTCATCCTGGCGCGCAATTCCGTGCCGGTCGTGTTCAAGGAGCTTGATCAGGCTGTCCTGATCAAGCTGCTCGCGAGCTTGCGGGAGGGGTATCCGGAAGTCCTCGATTACCTGCTTGGCAATATATCGTCGCGCCTTGCGACTTCGATGCGTGAAGAAATCAAGGACTTGCCGAATGTGACGCGCGAAGTGGCTGACGAGCTTCAGCGTGAATTCCTTACCTCCCTGATGGGCCTGAAACGCCGCGGATTGATCACCATGAACCGGATTAGCCAAAAGGAAGAGTAGGGGGCCTGCGGACGGGGTACGCAGTCCCGCCGAGTGATGAAATCGCGATATTCGCAGACCCGTCACGGGGGAAGAGCTTATGGGGGGGGCGGACTGCTGCGCTATGGCCACGTACGCCGCTGAGGTAATTGTACAGTGATCGCAGGCTTCGGTCGCGGCACTTGCCGGACACTATGGGTTAAGTCAGAAGACTAATCGGAATTGGCTCGCGCGGGAGGGTGTTGAAGATACCCCAAGGGGGAGTGCGAAAGCACCTCGCGCCACCAGCCTGTCACCACACGATTAGGCTGCGTGCATCACCTTTCGCAAGCCCACGCTCTGCCACTCGATCAGTGCCTCCACGCCTTGAAAGCGCCAATCCCGCACCTGACCTGATTGAGCCTTCACCGCATCTTTTAGCGCTTCAGCATCGCATGTCTGCCCCACACCGGAGGCGGCAAGCCGAAAAGAAAGTTCAAGGCTTATGCAATCGGCTATTCCCATATCGACATCGCGCAGGTGCGCACCGATGAAGGCACGTTGCTTATGCCCGTTGCCGTCGACCGCACGGCGAAGGCAACACTTTTGTCCGGTTGCATGCTCGCGCCAACACAAAGACAGCCGTCGGCTGTCTGAACGATCTTACCGAGGCAATGCCCTACGCGATTCAAACTGTCTTGACAGATAATGGTACCAGGCTTCTGACCTAAGCAAGAATCGCGGGAGCCCCGCCGCTCTTTAGCGCGGCCACCGGTTTGACAGCGTGTGCGCCGCCCGTGGCATCGCGTACCGCCTGACAGAGCCAAATCACCTCCGGGGCGCCGGCCGGGTCGAACGTATTAATCGCGCCTTTAAACAGGCGACCGCGCGGCGGTATGGTTATAAAGCCGTGACCGTCTGAAAGCCCACCCGACCATCGTCGTCGACGCTTATAATCTCGCCAGGCGACGAAAGACCTTGAACAGGCTCACGCCTTATGAGTTCGTCACCGAATGCTCGACAGAAAGGCCGGTAGGCTTCATCCCGAATCTGCTCCAGAACTTCCCGAGACTGAACACTTATCGGATGATCAGGTCGGCGTGAATCGCTCCTGCTGTTTTCATCGCGCGGATGATATCGGCCATTTCCGGCGGCGACACGCCTAGCGCGTTCAGCCCGTTGATCAGCTCGGACAAGGTTACGTTGGGTTGGAGAAGTGCAATATTGCTGCTGCCGGTTTGTGTAATCTCAATGTCCGAGCGCGGCATCACGATCGTTTCACCTTCCGAAAATGGATTCGGTTGAGATGCGACGGGGTATTCGGTCACGCTTATCGAGATGTCGCCTTGCGCGATAGCGACTTTCGAGATCGTCACGTCTTCGCCGAGGACAATGGTGCCGGACTTTTCGTCAATGACGATACGGGCAGGGGAGGCGACCTGAACGGGCATGTTCTCAATGCTGGCCAGCAGGCGCGAGGGTGTGTCTGATACGCCGCGCAGGTCAAGCTGGACTGTGCCCGGATCGAGCATCGAGGCGATCGGGATCCTGAAAGCTGCGTTGATGGTGTCTTCGATCCGAGCGGCAGTGGTAAAATCCGGATTGCGCAGGGCCAGAACGATCTTGTCGCGGCGGTTGAAGTCAAAATTGACCTCGCGCTCAATGCGCGCTCCGTTTGGGACAGAGCCGCCGGTCGGTGTGCCGCGGGTTGTGCGCGCGGCCTGGGCCTGTACGTCCATGCCGCTGACAATAATACTGCCCTGAGCGACGGCGTAGACTTCGTTATCCGCGCCCTTGAGCGGCGTCAGGATCAGCGTGCCACCTTCGAGGCTGCTGGCGTCGCCTATGGAAGAGACCGAGACGTCAATGCTGGACCCGTTGCGGGCGAAAGCCGGCAGGGATGCCGTCACCAGTACGGCGGCCACATTCTTCGGTTTGATCTCTTCGCCCTGAACGTTGACGCCCAGTCGCTCAAGCATATGGGTGAGAGAATCCTCCGTAAACGGCGAATTACGCACCGAGTCACCCGTGCCGTTGAGGCCGACGACGATCCCATAGCCGACAAGGTCATTCTGGCGCACGCCTTCGACATTGACGATGTCGCGTATCCGTGACTGGGCGTCTGCACGGGGGGCTCCGAATAGAAATGAAAGGCTCAGGGCCGCAGCGAACAAGACAGACCACTTCATGACTTTACCTCAGGAAATTCAGAAGCGACAGGGACGAGAGCCGAGAGGTGAGCATGTAAGAGGCTTCCAGAGCCGTCTCGAGTTGCTTCAGCGCTGAGGCAGCTTCGTACTGGTCGCGGGCCCACAGACTGTTGAGTTCTTTGGTGAAGAGGGTTTCCTCGATATCGAGGGAAGCTTTCTCCATCTCAATCTGGGATTGCGTTACGCCGCGGTCTGCACGCACATTGGTCAGGTTTGAGAGGCCCATGCTCACCTCCTCGGCACCCGCCAGCGAGATGTCCGGATTAGCCTTGAAGAGGGCGGGACTGGTGGCAGGATCGGATAGCGCCATCACAGCGAGACCAGATATCAGCTTGACGATGGAGGGATCGTTTGCGGTCACGGCATCAGGATCGGAGGCGTTAATGGCGCTGCGTAGTGCGGATGTCTGCCAGCCGCCTCCCGGGGCATTGAAATAGCTGTCGAGCGCGACCGCAAAGTCGGTTGCGCTGGTGGAGACGTCTGCAAGGTTACGGATCACATCAAGCAGATCATTGGGGTTGCCCAGGGGCTGGGTGTCTGTTGCATCGCCCGCGAAGAGAAAACGTTCGCCGAAGCGCACGTTCAACAGATTGAAAACCTGGCCGAGCGCTGCCTCCGCGTCGCGTGCCGTCAGCCCCTGGAGCCGCTCGTCCTTGCCGATCAGCGCGTCACGCATTTTCGTATCAAGACCGGTGACGCGCTCGTTGATCAGGGTGAGGCTGCGCTGCGTCACCTCGAGGCGTCCTTCCCGGAGGCTGAGCTGTTCGCGCCGAAGACCGATGTCGTCGACGGCTTTCTGGCTCAGCATGGCCGTACCAATCCGACCGGACAGCTGCGCCGTGAGATCGGAATAGCGCCCTGTCGTGGCCTCCTGCGCGGTTCGCGTTATGCTCTCGCGCAGGCTGGCGACAGTCTGGCCGAAAGCGGGGGAGATGATGTGGCTGGCTGGTGGGGCAATCCGCATGGTCTCAGAATTCCAACAGAGTATTGATCATCTTGCCCGCGACCTCAATGACGCGCGCGTTGGCAGCGTAGGCCTGCTCGATGAGCAGCAGGTCCTGCATCTGGCTGTCAATATTGACGCCTGTCGCCGACCGTTCGGCTTCGAGGAGGATAACAAACTGTGCCTGAGATGAAGACAGGGCGGCCTCGTGCGAAACGCGTGCCTGGCCTGCGAGCGAGGCGATCTGCGCCGCCATACCTGTCGCAGAATAGCCACCCTGAAAACCGCTCGTGCTGACCGACTGGACGGCTGTGAACGCGTCGAACAAGCCCTTGAGGATGGATTGATTGCCAGCGTTCCCGGGCGCGGCCGCGCCCAGTCCGTCGCGCAGGCGCCAGACGGCGCCTCCCTGTTGTGGATCCACGGCCGCGTTCAGCGAGATCCTGCCGGCGAGGCCGGCCCCCGCGCCCGGGTCGGTGTCGACGAACAGTCCCGGGTCGCCAGGTGTCTTGGTCGGATCAATTGCGTCGTCTGACAACCGGTTGATGAGATCGCTGGCAATTGTGTCTAGCTGGTCGTTGAGATCAGTGAGCTCCTGATCGCGCAGTGTGAAGAGGGCGCCGAGCATACCGCTGGAGACCGCGCCAAACGAGGACGCGCCGGGCGTGATGTCAACCCCGTCAACACTGATGCCGGACAGGTCGCCGCTGGCGCGTGTCTGACTGGCCCCGAAGGTCGGGGTGGGCGTGAATTCTATTGTCCGGGCGTTACCAGCAAGCAGGAAGACACCTTCTGGTGTCATGATATCGATTTTGCCGTATTCGCGTTCGATCGCTTGGACCGGAATGTATTCTGCAATCGCATCGAGGATACGCTGACGTTCGTCCAAAAGGGCTGCGGCTTCAGGACTGTTGCGGTTGGCGCCCGCAAGGCGGTTGTTGAGGGTCTCGACCTGTTTCAAGGCCGAGTTTACCGCGCTGACGCCCTCAGCGATCTCGCGGTCCGCGTCCGAGCGCTGGGTCGAAACCATCCCGGAGAGGCTTTTGAGCTCACTCGTTATGTTCCTGGCGGCAGTCAACAATGCAGAGGCGCTGCTGGAAGACTCCGGCGTGGCGACCGCGCGTGAAAGGGCTGTTTCGAAATCAGAAAAAGTCTTAAACAGGCCGTTCCCGTTCGCCGCATCGCCAATGCGGCTGGAAATGGACTGCCAGGTTGAGGCCAGGACATTCGCCTGCGCGACGTCGCTCGTCAGCTCGCGGCGAGCAGCCTTGACGGCAACGTCCTGGGGCCGGCTCACCCCGTTTGCGGTCACCCCGTTGCTCTGGCCGCCGAGCATCGATTCACTCAGCGTGACCGACCGACGCACATAGCCGGGGGTCGTCGCGTTGGCGACGTTGCTCGCAGCGATCTCGGCCCTCAGGCTGCTAGCCTGAAGGCCGGACTTCGCGGCGGAGATGGCGCTGGAGAGACCCACTTAGAAGTCCGCCTTACCGTTCTGGCTCTCTATCGCTTCAGGTTCGTGGTTTCCTGAAGCATGTCATCGACCGTCTGGACGATCTTCGCATTCGACGAATAGGCCCGCTGGGTTTCGATAAGATCGGTCAGTTCGGCCGCGATATCGGTGGTCGACTCCATCAACGAGTAGCCTGCAACCCCGCCGACTGGGCCATTATTGGCGTCCCAGAGATAGAGGTTGCCACTCTGGCCAGAGAGAGCATAGGACTGGGCGTCGAGCTCTCTGAGGCCAAGCATGTTTGGAACATCGGCCACCGGGATCTGATAGAGCGTGCGGCGAAAACCTGTATTGTAAAGCGCCTGCAGATAGCCCCGATCATCGATTTCAAGTGACTGAACAGAGCCGATCGGCGTGCCGTCCTTGGTCACGGCTGTTGGTGCGAAAGGCGCGGCAAACTGTGAAATACCTTCGCTCTCACCGGGGCGGCCGATGAAGACTTCGACCGGACCGTGCGGCAGGTTCAATGCCACTATGCCTGTGGCTGGGTCATAAGTTGCCCCGTTCGTGGCGGGGGGGGTGGGAATGGTGGGGGTCGCGGACAGTAGTCGGCCGCTTCCCGTCGCCGCATCACTAAAGACGATGTCGAGAGAGCCGATCGAGGGGGCGCCGGAGGCGGTATCGAAGATTTCCACGTTCCATTGGTTGCTTGCGGGAGCGCCCGCGGCGGGTACAACAGGTGTAAACTGGAAGGTGAGCGTTTCACCGCGGCCGATATTGTCGTAATATTCAACCGGCAGCAGGTAGGCCTCTGGAGATCCACCAGGACGGGTTGAGCTTGCAGGCAGGTTAATGCCAAGATCGACCTTTGATGTCGGCGTTGCAGAAAACTGCGCCGAGGCAAGATTGATCGGCTGGAGGTCGACGCCGCTATTGCGGACAACGTTGCCGATATCGCCATTAGGATCTGCGGGCCAGCCGAGCAGGAACAGGCCGCTCTGGGTGCGAAGGTTGCCATCCTTGTCGGGGAAGAATGAGCCGGTTGGCGTCAGACGCAGGCTTCGCTCTGCTGCAGGAGTGTTCACGCCGGTGATGTCGGTCACAGGCAGCAATCCCCGGCCCGAGACGGCCACATCGGTCGAACTTCCAGTCGATATGAGGGCGCCTGAGTTGCCTATGTCCTTGTATGTTTCAACACGGACACCGCCCGCAGCGTAAGATGACGAGCGCTGCTGCAGGACCATGCTGGAGAAGTCGACCTGGCTGCGCTTGTAGCCATTGGTACCGGCGTTCGCAATGTTATCGGAAATAGCAGCGAGGCGGGTGCCATTGACACTCAGCCCCATTACCCCGGCATTCAGGGAGGATGAAATGCTCATATCTGGTTGCTCCTGCGTCAGATTTCGACGCATCATGGAGCGAAGTTGTAAACAACATGATAATCCGTGTTCACACTTTGCGTTTGATCTCAAAAATCCGCTTAAGCATCACAGTGAGAAACTCAGTTGGTCAGGATCGTAATCGAGATGCGCCGGTTCTCGGCCGCGGCGGGGTTTTCCGTGTTCAGGGGCGCGGTATCTGCCTTGCCGGAGACTTCGCGGATCCGCCTTGTGTCTATTCCGTTACGCAGCAGAAGGCGGCGGGCTGCATTGGCGCGGTCGGCCGAGAGGTTCCAGTTATCATAGACGGCGCCATTGCGGTAGCCAAGCGTGTCGGTATGGCCCGAAATCTTGATATCGTTCTGAAAGGTTAAGAAGGATTTAGAAACGATATCCAGGAGTTCAATCAGCAGGTCGGAGGGCACGGCGCGGCCGACAGCGAAGAGGGGCGCGCTCTCGGAATCGACCAGTTCCAGGACTATGCCCTCGGGCGACATCTTGATCAGAATGTGCTCTGAAAGCTGGCGACTCTCCTTGCCGAGCGATTCCTTAAGCGACTCAAAATTCTTTGCAAGCGCCTGCGCCTGGGCTTGTGACAGGGTATCATCCGACTCGCTGTTCTGCTTTGCCTCCTTGAAGGAGGCATTCGATGCGGGCGACTCGATCGTACGCTGATGCGACGCGCCGGTACCAGATCTCGCAAGTGTTTCTTCAGTGAATACCGACGAGCCGTTCAAAGCGTCTGAACCGCCTCCCGAAATCCGGCTCATTGGAACGGTCGGGTTGAAATAGTCAGCCAGACCCTTGCGCTGTTCTTCGGTTGTCGCGTTGAGAAGCCACATCAGGAGGAAGAAAGCCATCATCGCAGTTACGAAGTCTGCATAGGCAACCTTCCAGGCGCCGCCATGGTGTCCGTCGGCCTTGTAGACCTTCTTTCGTCTGATGATAATCGGCTGCACGGCAGCGGACGGCTCGTTCTTCATCGGGCACCTGACTTCTTCAGGCGTCCCGGATATCAGGTCAGGCTGACTAATCGGCGTAGAAAGCCCTCCGGATTGGGCCTTGCGCGATAACTATTCTTCAACCAATTCGCCCCCATAAGTCAGAAGGTTAACATAACCCCCCTGAAGGTTCACAATGTCCGCTGTTCTGCGCAAGAAGATCGAGGCCGGGGTCGGTATGCCTCGGGTGATCTTGCAGTATGACGAATTCTGGGAGCTGCTTAAGGGGAGTGCTGCCTCGTGGCTTTCGGATACGTACGCCATTGAGGGTAAGATCTTTCCAGACGCGCGTCGTCTGATCCAGGGTGATGTCGCCCGCAGTCATCTTGAAAAGTTCTCATACTTTGTTTTCGGCTCGACGTTTTCGCCAGGGCTGTGTGCAATAGGCGTTGACGAGGTCGGCGTTGCCGTAAATGCTCGCCACCGACTACAGCAGCCCTCGGGCAATCTCGAAGGTGTCTCTGAACTCTTTATGAGGCTGCTGATCGAGACCCCGGTTGTTGAACTCTGGCGGCGGGTCGCCTCGCGGTTAACGGACCACAAGTCGAGCGGCGTGAAAGCTCCGACAACGGATTTTACTTCCGCTATGGGTGGCTTCGCGCCAGCCCAGCGCTATCTGCTGGTTGAGTTCGTGATCCCCAAAGACGGACAGGTCGTGCGGATCTGTATGGTCTTCCACTCTGATTACGTTCAACGCAACGCCGAAGAGTTCGAACGAATGGCAGCTTTTCGCCAGCAGGCCTCGTCAGGCAAGGGGCAGGCGGGCGACGCCCTACGGAAGAGCGTGAAGTCGTCGATGATCAAGCTGGAGGGCGTTCTGGATCGCCTGACGCTCTCGATCGGCGAGTGCTCACGTTTTGAGGTCGGGCAGGTTATTGCCCTGTCGGACGTCGATACGGCGCATGTCTCACTTGAGGCCGAAACCGTCAACGGCAGCGTTGATATCGGCCACTGCGAGATGGGTGTCTGGAAACGCCAGCGTGCCTTGAAACTCAAAACACCGATTCTCGAGCCATTTACTCGGGAACTGGTCAAACTTTAACGATTCAACTCGGGCATCGGGCCCGCAGGACGGAGCTGGTAAGTGAACGCAGCGATCGGGCTCACAGTCACGGTAGTGATGGTCTTTGGAGGCTATATCCTGGCAGGTGGCAAGATGGATATCATCCTGCACTCGCTGCCTTTCGAGATGATGATGATCGGAGGCGCTGCGACAGGGGCCTTTGTCGCTGCGAATGATTTCAGCACGATCAAGCATACGATGGGCGATATCGCCACCGCCTTTGCGGGTCCGAAGTGGAAGAAGAAGGACTATGAAGACCTTCTGTGCCTGATGCATGAGCTGCTCGTTGTCCTCAAGCAGAACCCTGTCGACATCGAGGCTCATATCGAGGCGCCCCAGGAATCCTCGATCTTCACGAAGTATCCCCGGATTCTTAAGGATCATGACGCCATCGAGATGATCTGCGATACGATCCGCTCAATGATCATGAACTTCGACAATGTCCAGCAGGTCGAGCTTCTTCTCGAGAAGCATCTTGAAAGTCTGGCCGAAGACAAGCTGCATGGTTCGCACGCGCTGCAGAGCATGGCCGATGCTCTGCCTGCACTTGGGATCGTTGCCGCCGTTCTGGGTGTGATCAAGACGATGGCGTCGATTGACAAGCCGCCCGAAGTGCTTGGCGGCATGATCGGCGGCGCGCTGGTCGGAACTTTCCTCGGCGTCTTTCTTGCCTACGGTGTCGTCGGCCCCTTTGCTGCGCGCGTGAAGCATACCCGAATGGAAGAGCACACCTTCTATTCGATGATCGGCGAGGTGCTCGTTTCGAACCTGCATAAAAACCCGGTCAATATCAGCGTTGAGGTCGCCCGCCGGCATGCGCCTTCTCGCGTGCGTCCGTCTTTCGACGAAGTCGAGCAGGCCATCAAGGAACTGAAGAAGGAGCTTAAGCAGGCAGCATGAAGAAGGTTGGCTGGGTCCTTCTCTGCGGGCTATTGCTGGGCCAGCCAGGCCAGGCCCTCCAGGAGCCTGCCGCCGGCGCGGGGCCTGACACAGGCCGCGCTGAATTTTCAAAGGAGCTGGATTCCTTCATTCGCCGCGCCCTCGACGAGGGGCTGCTGGATCCGGTCGGTCCTGAACCTTCCTCTGCGGGCCCTACATCTCTTGTCCGGGCGACGGGGGAGCCAGACGCAAAGGATCCCTCTTCTGAAAACGCCGCCGCGGGGGTAGATTGTGCCGCGCCTTATCCGCTCGATTTTTCGGAGTTCCAGGGCCTGCGGCGCTATGCGGACATCTACGGCTACCGCGAGGAGACAGTCCCGGAAGGGGAAGTTCAGGAGACCCATGCGGGCGTCAGGCTGGCTAAGGCCTATATAGCCCTTGATCTGGCCGCAGAAGCCGCCATGACCATCAAGACTGGCCGGGACCGGCAGACCGCCGCGCTACAGAATCTGATCCGGCTGCTGGAAGGGCGGGGTCCAGCGCCAACGGCCTATTTTGCAGAGCTGGCAGGCTGCTACCGACAAGCTGGCCTCTGGCGCGCCCTTTCTCTTGTGGCGGCGAATGATCCGGCCGGCCCGGCCCTGCTTGAGTCGCACATGGCGGCTTTCCGCGAATTGCCGCCCCTGCTGCGAGAGCGAACCGCAATTATCGCCATTCCGGCGCTGGACGCCATGAACCAGAAGCCGACAGCGAAACTGCTAATCGCCGCTTTCACTTCAGATGAGATCGCCGGCTCCTCTCAGCTTCAGTTCAGCGAAGCTGTGATCCGGCTCAGCGAAGGGGAGCCGGATGCACAGGCCCTGATCGAAGGCTATCTGGTCCAGTCGCGTTTCCAGGACGCCGCGCTCGCGGCGCTCATCCGCCACAAGTCATCGCTGAGTGAGGCGCTTCGCGCAGTCCTGCTAGACGAGATGCTGACCCGGATCGAGCTCGCGCGGCACGACGCAGATGTCGGGCTCAAACTTGGATTCGTGCTTGGTGAGCTCAGCGAGACTGCCAGTTATGAGCCTATGATGCGCCTTGCTGCGCTTCCCAGCATGCAGTCTGATGACGCGCGCAACAAGCTGACCCGCCATCTGGTTAGCAGTCTGCAGAGTGATCTGACCGGTGATAATTCGCTGCGTGCCCTCGCGGCCATTCGGGCCATGCTCAAGGATGAGGGAATTCTCGATACGGTTCCTGAACGAGCGGCGCTTTTCGAGTCAGCCACGCTGGTTGCCGTCCGGCTTGGTTTTGCTTCTCTGGGCGATTCCCTTGTGGTCAAAGCCAAGGGGGAAGAGGTGGCCGCTGAGAAGCTCGCATTGCTGGCCTACCGGAAAAAGAACTATACGGAAATCTATGAGCTCGCCGGGCGGCATACGAGCAACCAGCGCGTCAACCTGATGGCTGCACTGGCAGCCATCGATATGAAGGATCGCCCCCGACTGGCTGTATTCGAGGCGCGTCTTAAGCTTGAGCCAGATACAATCCTTGCCCTGATCGAGCACGACGCGACGACCGGCCACTGGCTTTTATCCGAGCGGGTCTACGAGGCCGCAAGCAAGCTTGGCAGCGATGATCAGAAGCGCCGTGTCGACCGGGTGATGCGTTTGAAGCGCCTGTCTGGAGAGCTGGTCATGAACACGCGTGTCGCCATGTCGGCGATTCCGGGAAAACTCAACACGTCGCGCCAGTCACTGGCGCTGCTCTCGGCGGAGGCGCCCTGATGTCCAGTTCAATCTACACCTCGCTTGCCCGCCAGCACGGTCTGATGCAGGAAATGCAGGTTGTTGCCAATAATATTGCGAACTCGAATACAACCGGTTTCAAGGCCGACCGGGCCATCTTTGCAGAATTCCTTGCCTCTCGGGGGCACTCACAGGACTCGGTTTCGATGGGCGGGCTGGGCGGACATGCGTTCAGGATGGGTCAGGGGGAGCTGGACATCACCGGCGGACAGTTCGACCTGGCTGTCCAGGGTGAGGGATTCTTTGTCCTGCAAACAGCTCAGGGGCCGCGCCTTACGCGTGCCGGACATTTTCAGCTGTCTTCTGAAAGCACGCTGATTGACGGCTTCGGAAACAGTGTCCTCGGGGCTGGAGGAAATCCGATAACGATCCCTCCGGACGCCTCCCAGGTCGCCATTGGAACCGACGGGTCGATTTCCGCCGATGGACAACTCGTCGACCGGGTCGGCGTCGTAATACCCGAAGGCCAGCTTTTACGGGATTCGAACACCTTTTTTTCTGCCCCCGAGGGATATGCCCCGTTTGAAGAAGCCATTGTGGTCCAGGGAGCCCTTGAAGGCTCCAACGTCTCTCCGATCCTGGAGGTCGCCCGGATGATTGAAGTCCAGCGCGCTTACGAGGCCGGCCAGGCCATGATGGAGCGCGAAGATGACAGGATAAGCCAGCTCATCACATCCCTGCGCGAACGCTGACGCGCCACTGACTTGAGGACACTTCGATGAAATCTTTACAAATCGCCGCATCCGGTATGGCCGCTCAGCAGACACGCGTGGATGTTATCTCGAATAACATCGCCAACATGAGCACCACCGCTTATCGCCCGCGGGTGGCCGAATTCTCGGACCTTATGTATCAGCAATATCTGACACCGGGGACGATCACCTCACAGGTTGGTACAGTTGTTCCGGCAGGCATTCAGATCGGTACTGGTGTGCGTCCGTCGACTGTCTCCATGCAGATAACGCAAGGTTCTCTGCGCCAGACAGATGCGGAACTCGACCTTGCAATCGATGGCGCAGGCTTCCTGGAAGTAACCCTGCCATCGGGAGAGCCGGCTTATACGCGTGACGGCAAGCTGAACCGTAGCCCCACGGGTGAGGTGGTCACCATGGAGGGCTATCCGCTTGCGGACGGGATTGTGATCCCGGCCGACGCCCAGCGTATTTCGATCAGCCGCGACGGTGAAGTCGTCGCTTATTTCTCCGATAACACGGCCGGTCAGGCGATCGGCACGATCTCACTTGTGCGCTTTGTCAACGAGAAGGGCCTTGAAGCCCTTGGTGATAACATGTTTCGCGAGACCGAAGCTTCGGGGCCGGCCAATCGCCTTGTTCCTGGAACGGAGGGGGTGGGTATCATCCGGCAGGGGTTTATCGAAGAGTCAGGGGTAGATGTGGTTAAGGAGATCACCGATCTGATCGCTGCGCAGAGGGGTTACGAGCTCAACTCAAAGGTCATCACCGCTTCTGACGAAATGCTCTCCGCGACAACGAGAATGAGGTAGCGCAATGATCGCCTTACTTGCCCTGGGACTGGGGTCTGTTGCAGTCCTCGCCGACACATCTTCGCTGGTCGCTGCCGAAGTGATACGCGCCGGCGACAGGGTTACTGTTGCCAATGCCGAATTGCGCGAGGGCGACGGACCCGAGGTCTATGAAAGGTATGCGGGCAGGGAAGTGCGGCGCACGGTTTATGCGGGCCAGCCGATTACCTTCGAGAATACCCGGTCCGCCCGCCTGGTGACGCGCAACCAGGTCGTAACAATCAAGTTCATCAGCGGCCCTCTCGAGATTTCGACATCCGGCCGTGCCATGGGTGATGCTGCGCTCAACGAAACGGTAAGTGTTCTCAACCTTCAATCCCGTCAGATGGTTCAGGGCGTTGTCAAAGCGGACGGATGGATTCTCGTACAATGAAATGTTTCACGTCACTGTCCCTCGCGGTCCTTGCTGTCTCGGCCTGCGCCAGCAGCCCGCATGAAAGCGTGCAACTCGCGCCCCCGCAATTTGACACGTATCAGGGCCCCTGGTCGTCCGAGAGTATGGCCGAGAAGCTGCCGGAGAATGCTTCGCTCTGGTCGACATCATCGGATTCTCTGCTCAGCATGCGGCGGGCCAAGGACGTTGGGGACCTGCTTACGGTCATGGTCGAAATGAACGATCAGGCAAGCCTGCAAAGCTCGCTGTCGCGCAGCCGGGACTCAAACGAGAACATGAACGTGGAGTCCTTCTTTGGTCTCCCGGAATGGGCCAATGGTGTGCTGCCGGGCGGCGCTTCCCTGTCGCCGGCCTATGATTACAACCGGGCATCCGACCTCAGCGGCAGCGGCGCCGTGAACCGGGCGGAGAAGATCACTTTCACGCTGGCTGCGCGCGTGATCGGGGTCGAACCGAACGGCAATCTGATCATCCGCGGCTACCAGCAGACACAAGTCAGTAACGAAGTGCGCTACCTGACGGTGTCGGGTGTGATCCGGGCCCAGGATGTCACGCGCACGAATACGGTTTCCTATGATAAAATTGCCGATGCTCAGCTGGCCTATGTCAGCAGCGGCGAGGCCACGGCGAATACAAAAATGAACACGGTCCCGAAGCTTCTTGACCGCTACAATCCTTTCTAGGCCCGCTTCATGAAGAACATCATCACGGTCATCATTACCATTGTCTGCATTGTGCTGGGCGGCTTTGGCGGAAACCTCCTGCGGACCATGGCAGCGGGCTCATCGCAACCTGCGACAGAGACCGGACATACTGAAGGCGCGTCGGAAGCAGAGGACGGCGAGCACCTTCCCGGAGATAAGGCCGCCAAGAAAGACGATCATGGCAAGAAGAGTGGTACCAAAGAGGGCGAGCCTGGGGACACTGCCGAGGCTGTGATCTATTACAAGTTCACGCGCGAGTTTGTTGTGCCGATTATTCGCAATGGCCGTGTAAGTAGCCTGGTCATCCTCAACCTCAATCTTGAAGCTGACGCCTCTATGGAGCGCAAGCTTTTCGATATGGAGCCAAAGATTCGCGATAACATCATGACGACGCTGATTACGCTGAGTAATGATGGAACGACATTCGAATCGATGACCAGCGTAAAGAATTATGAGGCGATCCGCAGCGCGGTGCTCATGAATCTGGGTTCGGTAGTCAAGGACGGCATCCGGAATGTGCTGATCGTTGACCTCGCCAAGCAGGACATCTGACAGGTCCGCGCGCCGTCGCCTTCGCTCCTTGCCTCAAGGTATAGTTGAGCTGTAGGGCGGGCGGCCAGGGGCGCTCTAATCCGCCTTAAGAATTGGCTGATCGATACTGCAGATGGCTGCGGACAAGCCTGCTGCGATCGGTTCGAGGCTGTCCAGGTGAGGTGCGAGCCTGATCCCGGCAGAAGGTTGCAACCACGGCTTCAATGTCCCGGGCCCGCCTCGAGTGAAGGCCGAACGTTGTAAGCGCTCGGTTTCCTCGCCCCCGTCGCCCTTTGTTCTGTCAGCCTGCGGAATGATCGCCCTTCTCCCGCTGGTGAGTACTTTTTCCGCCGGCCTGCCGTTCTGTTTCCAATGAATGGCTGGGGCAGCCCGGTTCGCGTTGCACCGCGGTCGTCCATTGTCCCCGAAACCGCCTGTAGCCCTCCGGTTCAGGGACAGCCCCGCTAAGGATCCCCAAGCAGGTCTGCCGAAGAGGCTGGCTTACCTTGCAATGAAGCCATGATCAGGCGGAGTGGCCCGGCAGAAATTGATGAATAAATGGTTTATTTTGGATAAGGAATTCGATAACTCACAAGAACGTCAAACTCAGTTTTAGGTTGTATTGGTCTCGGCAGTATCCGGAAAGGGATCGGGGAATTTCCCCATTGTCAGGATGACACAGACCGCTCAACCCGCCGCTCCGACGTGACGGCAGACACGAACAAGAGAGACTATCATGTCCAGTATCCTGACCAATAACAGCGCCATGATCGCGCTTGAATCGCTGCGCAACACCAACCGAAGCCTTGCCAACGTCCAGTCCGAGATTTCGACAGGCAAGAGAATCTCGAACGCAAAGGACAACTCCGCAATCTGGGCCATCTCGACCGTCATGTCGACCGATGCCGACAGCTTCAAGACGATCCGGGATTCTCTCGATCTGGCCTCCTCGACCGTCGGCGTCGCCCGGTCGGCTGCAGAGCAGGTCACCGGCCTTCTTCAGGACATGAAGTCGCTAATCATTGCCGCACAGGAACCCAGCGGGCGGGCTAAGATCCAGGCGGACGTCAACGAACTGCGGGCCCAGATCAGCGGCATCATCAACGGTGCTCAGTTCAACGGCCAGAACCTGCTGAAGGGTGGCGGTTCGATTTCCGTGGTCGCATCGCTCGACCGCGACAGCAGCCAGACCGTGACGGCTTCGAAGATCAATATCAACCGTGTCGACCTTCAGGCGATCGGTGGTACCATGGGCACAACCGCGATCGCATCCGGCGCGGGCCTTGCAACGGCAAGCGGCGCCTCGATTGCGGCAGCCGGTAACCAGACCGTAACCCTGACTGCCGGCGCCGTCACAACGGGAATGAGCTTCCGGATTGTGATCGGCGGGACCGATACAATCGAATACATCGCACGCACAAACGATACGATGAACGATGTGACACGCAACCTGAAGTCGTTGATCGATGCGAGAAACATCACTGGCATCACTGTCGACAGGACCGAGGTTGCCAACCCTTTGACGACGAACAGCGTACTGACCATACGCAACAGTAATGCGAGTGCCGTCTCTCTGGCGGCCAATTCTTTCACCGGCGGCACAGCAGGCGGTGGCCTCGGTGCGCTTGCCGGCATTGACGTCCAGACCAGTGATGCCTCAGCCGCAAGTGCCCTTGCCGCGATCGACGGGCTTATTAACACGGCCATCAACGCAGCGGCGGCCTTGGGTTCATCCCAGAAGCGGGTTGAAAACCAGGGTGAATTCATGACCACACTCGTCGACTCGATTACCGCAGGCGTGGGCACAATCACGGACGCGGATATGGAGGCGGCTTCGGCAAGGCTCCAGGCCCTTCAGGTCCAGCAGCAGCTTGGCATCCAGGCCCTGTCCATTGCCAACCAGAGCGCACAGACGCTTCTCACCTTGTTTCGCGGCTGACGAGGTCAACCCAGGGGGCGCCGAGCCCCCGGGATAATGCCAGTCCTTCTGCAAAGGCCTGCGTGGAAAGCCGGGCCCGGCGACTTGCCGGCCCGGTTTTTTCAGTGGCCTTTGCATGCAAGTCCATCCTGAATAAGACCTGCTCGGCGGGTGTTGGTGGACCTCGCGCTCCCCGGCCTCAGTTGAAAAGCCGACGTTACAGCGGCGCAGAGCCTGCCCGGCAGCGCTTACCTTGCGGCACCCACTTTTGGCGCGCACTCATCACGCTGAACCCTAGCCGCTCAGTCTCGCGCACAATGCCCGGGCTGCCCAAGTGGGCAAGCCCGGCCTGGACGGGTAACAGGTTCAGCCCCGATTCCGCCAGGATATCTCCGTGGGCTGCGAGAGATCTCCCGCTCGCCCGCTCCATCAGCCTCTGACGCGCGGAGCAATGCTGCCGGTGTACTGGCCGTCCAGGCTATAGGTGTCGATACTGAACTCGTAGAGTTCGCCGGCCTGAGCCTGGCCGCCGGCTGTAGCGCGTCCATCCCATGCGTGAGACAGCGTGCCAGGTGGTAGGGTCTCAGTCCAGATGGTCTGGCCGCCCTGGTCTCTGACCGATAGCACGCTGCGGGTTGTGCCTGCTGGTAAGTCGGCGCTGAATTCAACCGGCTCACCGGCATAAGGCAGCCAGGACGACTGGAGAGATACGGTCTGTCCGAGGACCTGACCGGCCATGATACCCGTCAGGTTGTTCATCATCGAGGCGATCGAACCGAGCTGCGTGTTTGAATTCACTTGCTGCTCGAGGGACGAGAAGGTCGCGAGCTGTTGGACGAACTGGGTGGAATCAACCGGCGCCAGCGGGTCCTGGTTGCGCATCTGTGCGATCAGGAGCTTGATGAAGCTGTTGAATTCCTTGCCAACGGACGGCTGGCTTGTTCCAGAGGTCGCTATCGAGGATAGCGGGGAGGCGGCGGCGCCCGTAATGGAAGTCATCGGAGGGTCTCCTAAAGTTTCATATCCAGCCGGCCGCCGGGCAGAGTGCGCGCAGACGGCAGGGAATAGGGGGTGATCACAGCCTCGCCTGTCTCTGCATGGCTAGGTTGGCCCTTCAGGGGCTCGCGTGCGAACGGGTTCGAAAAAGGTGATTGCTGGGGGTTTTGCTGCTGTTGAAAGGTCATGTTCGAGCTTGCGATGCCGTGACGTTCGAGCGCCTGGATCAATTCGAAATGCATAAGACGAAGCTGGCGCATGGCTTCAGATGATTCGCCGGTAATCGTCACGTGCTGAAGGCCGTTTGCGTCAAACTTGAAATCGATCGACACGCGTCCGAGTTCGGGCGGATCAAGCTGGACAACGATGCTATCGGACTGTCCGTCGTCTGCAGCGCTCGATATTATGTCGACCACCTGCGCAGGCGCTGCCACGATCATGGCATGAGCGGGCGTAAGACCGGTAGCGGTTGGAACTGGCGCCGCCATAGCGGGAACCGACGGCGAAGTGTAGGTTGCCCCTGCTACGGTGAGGCTGCTCTGGCCGGTCTGGGCCGATGTGTCACCGCCGGCAGACCTGTCGGTCAAAGTCAGCGGCTCCGGCCCGGCCGCAGTCGCCGTCAGGACTGTGTCTGGGCTTTGCGGATCATGAAGGCTGGCCAGGTCTGCAGCTACGGGCGGCGTACCAGAGCCCGGCCTTCCAGCGTTGCGAACCTGCCTTGTATCACCTGAGCTGTCTGAGGCTGGCATGCCCGCCGTGGTGGCTGCCCCGGTCTGCGGGGCGACGGCGGCGCCGAGCCGGGCTGCGGCGGCGGGGTCGGGGCCTGTGGCGGGCGGTGCCGTTTCGGGCAGGGCTGGCGTGACCCTGCCGCCTGGGGCGGGAGATAGTGCCGCTTCGGTTGCGGGCATTCTGGTGTCAGCGGCCTGGACGTCTGCGGTGCCGGGCTGGGGCGGCGCCCCGGTCTGCGGGGCGACGGCGGCGCCGAGCCGGGCTGCGGCGGCGGGGTCGG
>CAZIGV010000009.1:0-105712 GCA_964538945.1 uncultured Hyphomonas sp. | reverse complement strand
GCGCCCCGGTCTGCGGGGCGACGGCGGCGCCGAGCCGGGCTGCGGCGGCGGGGTCTGCGACTATGAAGGGCACGGTCGTTTCGGGCTGATTTATATCCCGGCCTTCAGTATACGAACTGCCCGCGCGTAACAGGGCGTCCGCAAAGGCTTCCCCTCTGCCGGTATCAGCCTGCTGGACGCTGAGGGCATCGTTAGGCTGAGCCTGTTTGATCCTGAAGACAGATTCTATCACGAGTGCCATTCGAAATCCGTCTTCAAATATTTATTTCGTTAAAAACCCTCGCCGTAAAATATACGTTAACCGGAGATGCTGTTTTAGTAACGCCTCAGGCAATTTTCTCCGGAGCCGTGGCCATGGAACTTTCAGTTTTGCCCAGCCTGCAGCCCTCCGGCTTTCAAACCGGGGCGCTGGATGCGAAACGGCCGGCGGCCGAGACGTCTGAGCAGACCATAAAGCAGCGCTTCGAGCAGATGCTCTGGTCAGAGATGCTGAGCCATGCCGGCCTGGAAAAAGCTCTTACGCTCGGCGGAGGAGAGGCAGCCTCGTCCTTTTCCAGGTATTTTGTCGAAGCGATCGCAAAGGACTTGGCCGAGACACATCCGCTAGGTCTCGCCGAACATGTGCGCCTGCCTTCAAGCCAGACAGACGGCAAGCGACAGGAAACTCTGTCATGACGGATCAGAGGATATTTTCTGCGCTGATCAGGGTTCTGGAGCTGGAACGTGAGCTTCTGACAAGCGGGCGCGCCGGTGAGGCGGCAGACCTGATCCAGGAAAAGATGATCGCGCTGCAGGATTTCGAGGCGCTGATCGCGCTGAAAGGAATGGGGGGTGCATCACGCGAGAAGCGGCAACTTATTGAAAGGATTGTTCAGATGGCGGAGGAGAATGCTGCGCATATGGATGCGATCCGCAACGGCATTCGACGCGCAATCAGCCGGCTTGAGAGCCTGAATACGGGTTCACAGGTTGGATCCTATGGCCGCGGCGGCGCGCAGCTGTCCTTCTCAAATGCGGTTGGCACTTACAACCGAAAAGTCTGATCCCGATTAACCGGGTATTCAGGCTTTGAATTTAATCGAAGTTTTGAATGGTTAGTAACCATACAAGGACCGGGGATCTTCCCCACTGTCAGGACGACACAGAACGCTCAACCCGCCGCTCCGATGTGACGGCAGAACCGAATAAGAGAGACGAACATGTCCAGTATCCTGACCAATAACAGCGCGATGGTGGCCCTCGAGTCGCTGCGCATGATCAACCGCAATCTCGACTCGGTCCAGGCCGAGATCTCAACGGGCAAGAAAATCGCCTCCGCCAAAGACAACGCCGCGATCTGGGCAATCTCGACCGTCATGACAACGGACGTTGAGAGCTTCAAGACGATCCGGGAGTCGCTCGACCTTGCCTCCTCGACCGTCGGTGTCGCCCGCTCAGCGGCTGAGAAAGTCACCGGCCTCCTGCAGGACATGAAGTCGCTTATCATCGCCGCGCAGGAGCCCAGCGGGCGGGCCAAGATCCAGGCGGACATCAACGAAGTGCGCTCCCAGATCAGCGGCATCGTCAATGCGGCCCAGTTCAACGGTCAGAACCTGCTGAAGGGCGGCGGCTCGATTTCTGTACTGTCTTCGCTCGACCGCGCCAGCAATCAGACCGTGACCCCCGCATCGATCTCGATCAACCGGACAGACCTTCAGGCCACCGGGGGCACATTCGGTACGACAGCGATCGCAGCCGGCGCGGGCCTTGCAACGGCGAGCGGCGCCTCGATTGCGGCAGCCGGTAACCAGACGGTAACCCTGACTGCGGGCGCTGTTACAACAGGGATGAGCTTCCGGATTGTGATCGGCGGCACGGATACAGTCGAGTACATCGCTCGCGAGAACGACACGATGAATGATGTGACGCGCAACCTGAAGTCGCTTATTGATGCCAGGGCCATTACGGGCATCACGGTCGACATGACCCAGGTCGCCAATCCTGTGACAACCAACAGCGTTCTGACCATTCGCAATAACAATGCGAGTGCTGTCTCTCTCGCAGCGACCTCGTTCACCGGCGGTACGGCGGGCGGCGGCCTCGGCGCTCTTGCTGGCATCGATGTCACGACGAGCGACGCGTCTGCTGCAAGCGCCCTCACCGCCATCGAAGGCCTCCTGACGGTTGCAGTCAACGCGGCCGCGGCACTGGGCTCCGGCCAGAAGCGGATCGAGAACCAGGGTGATTTCATGACCACGCTGGTCGATTCGATCACCTCGGGGGTCGGTGCGCTCACCGATGCCGACATGGAGGCGGCTTCGGCACGGCTCCAGGCCCTGCAGGTCCAGCAGCAGCTCGGTACCCAGGCCCTTTCTATCGCCAACCAGGGCAGCCAGTCGCTGCTCGCCCTGTTCCGTTAATGACACCCATCCCGGGGGCCTCGAGGCCCCCGGGATGAAACGAATAAACTCTGGAGGTTGAATTGCAGGTTCTGGCAATGAAAGCGTATGGCGAAGTGGCCAAACGGACAGCGAGCGATCGCCAGCTCGAGTTCGCGCTTTTCATGCAGATCACCACGGCGCTTGAAAATCTGGCGGCGCCTGGCCGGGTTAGTCTTTCCGATTGGGCCGATGCAATAAATCGTAACCAGCAGCTCTGGACGATCCTGGCGGCTGATTTGATGCTACCGACAAATGCGCTGCCTGATGACCTCAAACGCCGACTTCTCATACTCTCCGAATTTGTACGCAGAACGAGTTTGAAAGTTCTTGCCGGCGAGGAAGACGTGTCCGGTTTGATCGAAGTCAATAAGGCGATTATGGCCGGGCTGGTGCCCGGCCTGCTTGATGGTCAGGATGAGGATATCAATTAATGTCGGGGCTTGTACTCAAAATTGCGCCAGGGGAGCGGTTCATCGTCAACGGCGCCTTGCTGGAGAATGGGGACAAACCCGCCCGAATTCGGATTGCGGATGGAAATGCCCGGATCCTGCGTTGCCAGGACGCGCTGCATCCGGACGAGGTCAACACGCCTGTCAAGCGCATCTACTTTGCAATCCAGCTGATCATCACAGGCGATCTTGATGCCGTCGATGCCGTGCCGGCAATTGATGCTGAGTGCTGCGCGCTTCTCGATGTATTCCGCTCGATTGATTATAATCTGATCCCCACCCTGCGCTCGATGCTCAGCCGCGGAAATTACTATTCCGCGCTTTGCCACCTGCGCCAGATTATTGCCCTCGAAGCGCAGTTGCTGGCGCGCTATGTAGCGCCGTCTGACGCCATGCCAAAAGACAAGGTCGCATGAGGCATGTACCGACCGGTTATCCCTTTGTCCGGATACGGAGGCTGGAAACTCCTTCAGGCGACATATGACCGGCAGTTACAGATCCACGCGGACTCCGGCCAGATCAAAGCGGACCGGGCCTACCTCAAGGAAAAGCTCGCCGAACCGATCACGAAAGAGGCTTTCCTGAACGACAAACGCCTGATGCGGGTGGCGCTGACGGCATTCGATCTCGGCGGAGAGGAATGGAAGCGCGGATTTATCGATAAGGTACTGAAAGAGGCCGCCGATCCTGAAAGTACCTTCCTTCCCCGTCTCAATAATCCGAAATACACGGCCTTTGCGACTGCCTTTGCGCCAGTCAACGATGTCATCACGATCTCTCCTGAGGCGCTCCAGAAGATCGCTGATGATTTTGACAGTTCCTCCTTTGAAACGGCAGTGGGGCAGGTGGATGATTCTATGCGTCTTGCCCTCAATTACCGGTCCGACATCGAAAGTCTGATCGGAACAGGATCCAGCGATACAGCGATCCTCTACCGCCTGCTCGGCAGCGTTCCTGTTCGGACGGTCCTTGAGACGGCAACGGGTTTGCCAACCGCGATCCGGAAACTGCCGATTGAGACCCAGGCCGGCATGCTCAAAGAGGCCCTGCAGAAGCGCTTCGGGATCAGCGACCTCAAGCAGCTTGCCTCGAGTGACCAGGTTGAGAAAGTGATCGGGTCCTACCATTCGATCCGTTCTATTTCTGAGGGCCCATCGGGCTTTTCTCCCGCGTCGAATGCGCTGACCCTGCTCAATGGCGGCGCCGGCCTTGGCGGTCAGGGCGGCATCAACCTGCTTTTGAGTGGTCTTTGATCAGGTTTCTGGCGGGGGTTGGGCTGTTACTGGCTGCGTAGGCGTGGCCAGTATCCGGCGCAGTTCATCGAAAGAGGCGTTGATGCCTTGCGGGCTTCGTGCCGCGACAAAATTGTCGAGGGCGGGGTAGAGCGCGATGGCGCGGTCGCAGTCGGGATCCCTGCCAAACTCATAGAGGTTTGCGCGCAGCATGGGCGAGACTTCCTCGTAGAGCGCGATCATGCGGCGATAGGCGCGCAGCAGTTCATTTTCTTCCGGCGTCGCCGCCTGAGGCAGGCACCGCGACACGCTGCGAAGAACGTCAATAGCCGGGAAGCGACCGCGTTCGGCAATCGGCCGCGCGAGGATGATATGTCCGTCCAGCATTCCGCGGATCATGTCTGCGACGGGTTCCTCCAGATCAGACCCTGCAACCAGCACTGAGAAGACAGCGGTGATATCGCCCCGGCCGTCTGTGCCTGGCCCGGCGCGCTCTGCCAGCTCGGCGATCACGCGCACCGTTGAAGGCGGGAAGGCGTTCAGGGCCGGCACTTCGCCGGCCAGCAGCGCTGTTTCACGATGGGCCTCGGCCAGGCGGGTGATCGAATCAAACAGAAACAGGACATTATGGCCCTGGTCACGGAAATGCTCCGCCGCCGCAATCGCGCAGTTCGCCGCCCGCTTCTTCGCCCCAGGCGATTCGCTGGCATGCGGATATTCTGGCCCGTGCCCGCCCGTCTGGTGATGTCAGGCATGCCGGCCATGTGCTGAGACAGCCTCGCTGCGCTGCCTGGGGCAGCCGGGCCAGACGCATGAGCCGGGCCCGCGGTTTTACGGTAAACGAAAACCGCTGGGACGTTAACCTATTGTTCAACGAAAGTCCGCATTCTTTCATCGTTACAGAACGCTCAACCCGCCGGACCTTTGTGGCGGCAGACACGAACAAGAGAGACGAGTATGTCCAGTATCCTGACCAATAACAGCGCTATGGTCGCCCTTGAGTCGCTGCGTATGATCAACCGCAATCTCGAAACTGTTCAGGCCGAGATCTCGACGGGCAAGAAGATCGCCTCTGCAAAGGATAACGCCTCGATCTGGGCGATCTCGACGGTCATGACGACGGATGTTGAGAGCTTCAAGACAATCAGGAATTCGCTCGATCTTGCCTCCTCAACCGTTGGCGTCGCCCGTTCTGCCGCCGAGCAGGTCACCGGTCTTCTCAGGGATCTGAAGTCGCTGATTATTGCTGCTCAGGAAGAAAGCGGCCGCAGCAAGATCCAGGCAGACATCAACGAATTACGCGCCCAGATCAGCGGTATCGTCAATGCGGCCCAGTTCAACGGTCAGAACCTGCTGAAGGGTGGCGGCTCGGTTTCCGTCCTTGCTTCGCTCGACCGCGCCAGCAACCAGACCGTATCTGCCGCGTCGATCACCATCAACAGGGTCGACCTCCAGGCGACTGGGGGGACGTTTGGTGCAGGGGTCGTCGGTGCAGGTGACCCGGGCGAGGTGACGGTAAGCGGCGCCTCCATTGCGGCTGCCGGTAACGAGACCGTGACCCTGAACGCAGGCGCCGTCACAACAGGCGACAGCTTCCGGATAGTCATCGGCGGCGCAAACACGATTGAGTATATCGCGCGCGAAAATGACACGATGAATGATGTCGTGCGCAATCTGAAGTCGCTGATTGATGCCGAAGCGATCACGGGCGTGTCGGTCGACATCACCCAGGTTGCTGATCCTGAGGTGACGGATAGTGTGCTGACCATACGTAATTCCAATGCCAGCGCGGTTTCTCTTACAGCTGATTCTTTCACCGGTGGTGTACCGGGCGGCGGCCTTGCTGGCCTGGCCGCTATCAATGTTGAAACCGATGCTGCAGGTGCTCTTTCGGTTATGGAAGGCCTGCTGACGGTTGCGATCAACGCGGCCGCTGCACTGGGCTCATCCCAGAAGCGGATCGAGAACCAGGGTGACTTCATGATCACGCTGGTCGATTCGATCACCGCCGGGGTCGGTGCACTGACCGACGCGGACATGGAAGCCGCCTCAGCAAGGCTCCAGGCCCTGCAGGTCCAGCAGCAGCTCGGTACCCAGGCTCTGTCCATTGCCAACCAGAGCGCTCAGTCGCTCCTGTCACTGTTCCGTCAATAAGATCTGGCCTGGCGGCGGTCAGGCCCGAAACGGTCTGGCTCCCGGGGGCTGGGGCGCGCTCGGCTGCGCCCGCCGGCCTTGGCGGTCAGGGCGGCATCAACCTGCTTTTGAGTGGTCTTTGATCAGGTTTCTGGCGGGGGTTGGGCTGTTACTGGCTGCGTAGGCGTGGCCAGTATCCGGCGCAGTTCATCGAAAGAGGCGTTGATGCCTTGCGGGCTTCGTGCCGCGACAAAATTGTCGAGGGCGGGGTAGAGCGCGATGGCGCGGTCGCAGTCGGGATCCCTGCCAAACTCATAGAGGTTTGCGCGCAGCATGGGCGAGACTTCCTCGTAGAGCGCGATCATGCGGCGATAGGCGCGCAGCAGTTCATTTTCTTCCGGCGTCGCCGCCTGAGGCAGGCACCGCGACACGCTGCGAAGAACGTCAATAGCCGGGAAGCGACCGCGTTCGGCAATCGGCCGCGCGAGGATGATATGTCCGTCCAGCATTCCGCGGATCATGTCTGCGACGGGTTCCTCCAGATCAGACCCTGCAACCAGCACTGAGAAGACAGCGGTGATATCGCCCCGGCCGTCTGTGCCTGGCCCGGCGCGCTCTGCCAGCTCGGCGATCACGCGCACCGTTGAAGGCGGGAAGGCGTTCAGGGCCGGCACTTCGCCGGCCAGCAGCGCTGTTTCACGATGGGCCTCGGCCAGGCGGGTGATCGAATCAAACAGAAACAGGACATTATGGCCCTGGTCACGGAAATGCTCCGCCGCCGCAATCGCGCAGTTCGCCGCCCGCTTCTTCGCCCCAGGCGATTCGCTGGCTGTGGCCGCAATCACCACGGCCCGTTTGCGCATGTCAGGCGTCAGCGTATGCTGGATGAAGTCGTTCACCTCGCGGCCGCGTTCCCCGATCAGGGCGATCACCACCCGGTCAGCCTCCAGGCCTGTGGCAAGTGAGCCGAGGAAGGTGGACTTGCCAATGCCGGAACCTGCAAACAGGCCGATCCTCTGACCGCGGCACAAGGGCAGCAGCGTATCGGTAACCGCCCATCCCGTGGCCAGGCGCGGGCCCAGACGCCGCCGGGCGTGCGCGGGCAGGGCGGGGGCGTGTAGCGCCCGGATGCTGGTCCGCACGGGTGAGCCAGTTGTCTCGTCGCCGGCGACCTCGCCCCGGTAATTGATGACGTGGCCGAGCCAGTGGTCACCCGGCTCAATGCGCGCTTCCTGCTCGATCTCGACCCTGTCACCGATACGAATGGTATCGCAGGGCGAAAAAAGCAGCGCGGTAACACTTTCCGCCGAAACGCTCAGGATCTCGCCATGGATGGTCTGACTGGGTTTCCGGATCTGGATTTCGTTACCCACACCGGCCAGATGGCTGATTCCTGCTATCTTTAGCACACCCGGCGCGACATCGGTGACCGTGCCCCAGAGCCGGTAGAGTGGGTTGAGCTGGGAGGAGACCATCCTGCGCAAGTAAACAAAACGCCTTCAGTTGTTAACCTATTCTTTAACTAATCCGAAGATTTTCTCAAAAGGTTAACCACGGTGATCCTGCCATGATTTCCGACGTACAATTGTTCAAGGTCTATGGCGCGATGGCTCGCTATGCGGCCGAAGCGCAAAGCGTCAGTGCAACCAATATCGCCCGCGCCAATGAACCTGGCTACAAGGCCAAGGAGATTGAAACCTTCGACGCCTTCCTGGCCCGGCTATCCAACAATCCGGCCGCCGACCCGATGACGGCCACCTTCCGCATCACTGAGTCGCGCGGGCCGATGTCGCCCAACGGGAACAATGTCAGCCTTGAGCAGGAAGTCTTCAATTCCGCCGAGGCCATGAGCCAGCACAGCCTTGCGCTCTCTGTATATACGAAATCGATGGACCTCTTGCGTACCGCAATTGGCCGTCGCGGCTAAGGAGCTCAGCAATGAACCCGCTCAAGGCGACCATGATGCAGGCGGTCCAGGGAATGGAGCTGCAGTCAAAACGGATGGGGATCTCCTCGGAGAACATCTCGAACGTCGACACGCCCGGCTACCGCCGCAAGCTGCTGATGGTTGCGGCCCAGCAGGCGTCCGGCGCCCAGTTCATGGAAACACGTGTCCGCCTCGACCAGTCAGAAGGGGTACGCAGCTTCGATCCCGAACATCCAATGGCCGACGCCGATGGGTATGTGACGATGTCCAATGTTTCGCTCGTGACCGAACTTGCCGATATGCGCGAAGCCAACCGGTCCTATGAAGCCAACCTCAACGCATTCCAGCAGGCAAGGACAATGTACCGGTCTTTGCTGGATGTCCTGCGCCGCTAAGGAGAACCTGAATGTCGAGCCTGGGATTCAATCCGTATACGACGCTGGGTACTGGCGCCCGCGCTGTTGATGGCGCCGGCGCTGCTAGCAAGCCGGAAGCTGCCGGTAACCAGATTGCCGAAGGCATCGGCGATTTCCGTGCTGCCCTTCAACAGGCTGAACAAACGGCCATGCAGACGGCCGTAACCGGAGCTGATCCGCACGCCATGGTTCAGGCGCTCAGCAATGCTGAGGTGATGCTCGATGCTGTCGTGACGATCCGCAACAAGGTCGTTGAAGCCTATCAGGAACTGCTGCGGATGCCTGTCTGAGGCGCACCCACAGTCATGACCGAAGGCGAAATTTTTGAAGTGCTGCGCGCAAACCTCTGGGGAGCCGCGATGATGGGTTTGCCGATCCTGGCAACGACGCTGGTGGTGGGCTTTGTCATCGGTCTCCTGCAGGCTCTGACGTCGATCCAGGAGATGACCCTGACCTTCATTCCTAAGATTCTGGCCGTCCTGATCGTGTTCTTCCTCTCGCTTGGTTACATGACCAAGGTCGCGCTCGACCTGTTCAATAACTGGGTTATCCCGCTGATTTCCGGATAGGTCAGGATATGCCAAACTCGAAGTCTTTCGGACTGACCGACCCGACCTCGCTGCTGGCGATCGGGCTTATGGTCATCATCCTCGTGATGGTCCTGCCGATGCCGTCCTGGGTCATCGATATCGGCCTGACGATGTCTTTTGCCCTGTCGATCCTGATCTTTACAACCGCTGTCTTCGTCAAGAAGCCGCTCGATTTCTCCTCATTTCCAAGCATTCTCCTTGCCTCGCTGATCCTCAGGCTGGCGCTCAATGTGTCGTCGACAAAGCTCATCATCGGGGAGGGACATACCGGCACATCGGCCGCGGGCGGTGTGATCGAGGGCTTTGCCAACTTCGTTATGGGCGGAAACCTCTTTGTCGGCCTCGTTGTCTTCAGCGTTCTGGTTATCGTCAACTTCATGGTCATCACCAAGGGCGCGGGCCGGATGGCTGAAGTCGGTGCCCGCTTCGCCCTCGATGCAATGCCCGGCAAGCAGATGGCGATTGACTCCGACCTCGCCGTGGGCGCCATCACGCATGAGGAAGCCAAGCTTCGCCGCCAGCGCGATCAGGAAGAAGCCGCCTTCCTCGGCTCGCTGGATGGCGCCTCAAAGTTTGTCAAAGGCGATGCGATCGCGGGCCTGTTGATAACGGCGCTGAACCTGATTGCAGGCATCGGCTTCGGTATCATCGAGCACCAGCTGAGCTTCAGCGAGGCGCTCAGCATCTATTCAATCCTGACCGTCGGCGACGGGCTTGTCTCCCAGATCCCGGCTGTGATCGTGTCGGTCGCCGCCGCGCTGCTTTTGTCGAAGGGCAAGGATGAGGGGGCGATCGACCTCGCCCTGACCAACCAGCTTGCGGGTAATGCAACGCCCCTCCTTATCGTTGCCGGCATCCTCTGTGCGTTCGCGCTTCTTCCCGGCATGCCCTTCATTCCTTTCATGGGAGCGGCCATCGCCTTTGCGGCCGCATCTTTTCTGATCCGCCGCCAGGCCGACGATAAGACGCAGGCCGATCAGGCAACCGCCGCAGATGCGCCGGTGAAGGCCCCTAAGATTGGCGACTCCATTTACTCTGATGAAATCCATCTGGAGGTCGCCCCGGATCTTGTTAACCTCGTCCTCGTCGGAGAGAACGGCTTCGAAAGCCGTGTTGACAAGATACGTCGCTACATCGCCGAAGAGTACGGCTTTGTCCTTCCGCCCATCCGGATGACAGACAATCCGACCCTTAAGAAGAACGAATACCGCATCCGTATCCAGGGCGTGCGGCTGGACTCAGGTTTTTTGCGGCCTGGCAATGTTCTGGCGCTGATCGAGGACAATCAACTGCCTCACCTGCAAGGCGAAAAGGTCCGCGAGCCGGTTTACAAGGCGGCGGCGCGCTGGTTGCCTAACAGCCGTAAGCAGGAGCTTGCAGCGTCTGGCGTTCCGACTGTCGAGCCGATGGAGGTGCTCGCCACCCATATGCTTGAAGTGATTCAGTCTAACTTCTCGCTGGTGTTTACCCGGATGGTCCTGGTTGAGACGCTCGATGCACTGACCCGGATCAGTGATACCGACCGGGCTGCGGCAAACCAGCGTTTCCTGGACGAATACATCCCCGGTAAGGTGACGCCGGAGATCCTGCTGTCGGTTCTGCGCCTCCTCTTGTCGGAGCGGATCTCGATCCGGAACCTTTTCCTGATTCTTGAGACAATTGCAGAAGTCAAACCGATGGGGCTGGCCGTCCCCCGTATTGTCGAACTGGTCCGTCAGCGGCTTGCTTTCCAGATTGTCGACCGCCTGCAGGATGAGCAGGGCCGTCTGCCGCTTGTCCAGCTTTCAGCTGGCTGGGAGCAGAAGTTTTCCCAGTATGAGGTGAATGGAGACAGCGGCAGTTCTGACATCGCCCTGCCGCCGGAGCTTTTCAGTGAGCTTATTACTGCCGTTCAGTCGAAACTGAATGAAACCGCCCAGAAGGGGATCGTTGCGGCTGTAGCGACGACATCCAAGCGCCGCCGTTTCCTGCAAACCGTCCTCGCCAGCAAAGGTATCCGCAATGCCGTTGTTGCTTATGAGGAGATCAGCGCCAAGAGTAAGCCCTACATCATCGGCGTTGCCTGATGGACCTTGGGGTGCCTCTTCCGGAAGAGCTGACCGCGTGGATAGCGCTGTTCATGATGGTCGTGGCGCGTCTGTCCTTCGTCATCTTCTTTCTTCCGGGGATAGGCGAGCAGGTCATTCCCACGCGGGCGCGGGCCTTCTTGCTGATGGGTGTTGCCCTTGCCATGACAACATCCGGTTTTGTGGAAGCGCCCGCGACAACTGAGCTTTCCGCTCTTTTTGCGCTTCTGATCGTTGAGATCTTTATCGGCTTCGGGCTCGGTGTTCTGCTTCGCCTGACAATCTGGATGCTGATGATTGCCGGCTCCGTGATCGCTCAGGCGATAGGCCTCGCTCAGTTCCTGGCACCCGCTCTGGAACACGAAGCCCAGACGCTGACAGCCAACATGCTTTCAATTGCAGGCGCGGCGGTGCTGCTGTCGGTGAATTTCCACGTCGAAGTGATCGTTTCGCTTTTGCGCCTTTACGCAGAAATTCCGCTTGGTGCGCTGACGCTGCTGAGCGGACCAATGCTGGCGCAGAGCTTTTATTCCGCCTTCGGGTTTGCCCTGATGCTGGCCTGGCCATTCGTTGCCATAAACCTCCTGTACAATATCTGCCTGGGCTTCATAAACAAGGCTTTGCCGTCCCTGATGGTCGCCTTTGTTGGCGCGCCGTTCATGGTAGGAGCCGGTACGATGATGTTTGCGTTGTCGATTGCAGGCATCCTGATGGCCTGGAAGGATCGTGCCATGCAGGTCGTCTGGTGGATTTGAGATAGACGATGGCCGAACAGGACGAGAATGCCGAAAAGGAATTTGAAGCCACCGAAGAGCGCCTGCGACAGGCGCGGGAGGAGGGCAACGTTCCGCAGTCCAAGGAGGCCAACGCGCTAGCGGTGATTATCGGCATCGTCGCAGCGGCTTTTATCCTGAACGTTGTGGTTGGGCAGACCCTGTTTGAGGATTTTTCCTCAATGCTCTATCACGGTGACGTGTTTGCCCACGATATTTTCAGCGCGGGCGCGGGCGGGGGCGGGGGTGCGGCCTGGGGGTGGACCGCGAGCGTCACGCTGCATCTGTTGCCGATCTTTCTGGTGCCTGCGGTTGTCGTGCTTGTTTCGCTCATTGTTCAGCAGGCGGTCGTCTTTTCGCTGAAGAAGATTGAGCTCGACATCAAGAAGATATCGCCGTTTGAGAACCTGAAGAAACGCTATGGTGCCAGCGGACTGCTCGATTTTCTGAAGGACACTTTGAAACTACTCTTTGCGGTGGTCATTGGCGTCGTATTCCTCGTTCAGTTCATGGAGGACTATTATGCCAGCGCCCAGATGAAGATGGAGGACGTCTATCAGTTTACGTTTAACCAGACCGTTCGGCTGATCCTGTATTTCCTTGCCTTCCAGGTCGCGCTCGCGGTGATCGACCTGCCGCTTCAGCGCCAGCTGCATCTTAACAAGCTTAAGATGTCGCGCGAGGAAATGAAGAAGGAGATGAAGCAAAGCGAAGGCGATCCGCAGATCAAGATGAGGCGCCGCGAGACGGCGTCGAAAATCTCAAAAGGCCAGATGATGCAGAACGTGAAAACGGCAACAGTCATCATGGTCAACCCCACCCATTACGCCGTGGCCCTGAAATGGGATCCCGAAAGCCAGAAAGCGCCGGTCTGTGTCGCCAAGGGCGTAGACCACATTGCGGCGAGGATCCGTGAGATTGCGACTGAGAACAAGATTCCCATTTACCGCGATCCGCCGGCAGCGCGCTCGATCTACAACCTCGTCGATATCGATGAGGAGATCCGGCCGGAGCATTTTGCCGCCGTTGCCGCTGCCATTCAGTTCATCGACCGCCTTAAGAACCCGTCACAAGGATAGACTATGGCGTTCAGGAAAGATTCTCTCAGCAAGATCGTGGCGCTGAAGCGTCAAAGTGCTGAACAGAGGGTCCGGTCACTACAGCTGGAGATGCAGGCTATAGAAGCGACGATCGCTGGCCTGACAACCAGCCTTAAGGCTCTGGATGAAGGTCAGTCCGGCATCGAGGCTTCTTTCCTGGCTCAGGCGCATGGACATGTCTCCCGGGTGATCCGGGAGATTGAAGCACAAAAGGCGGCGCTGCTTGTCAGGCGCTCGGAACTGGATGCGGCGCGCGAAGCGCTGAAGCGGGTTTTTCATTCACAGGAACGTCTCGACGAGGTTTTACCAAAAGGGTAGGGCGCGCGGCGCACGTATCTGCCTGAACCTGCCGTTAGAGCGCTCGGGCGGGTAACGCACGCCTGCTGAGCCTGCCCGGCGTCGACCATTTTCAGCCACCGGGATCAGTGGCCGGCAAGCACGCTGACGGGGCCTAAATTGTGCGCGCCAAGCGGAAACCGTTAATGATGCCCTGGCTCGATGTGATCACCCTGGTGCGGGCGGCTGAGCGCAGGTTTACCGGATTATTGACCCATGAACCGCCGCGAAGGACGCGGGGCGAGTGATCTCCTTCCCAGGCCGATCCATCTTTCGGCGCCCCGGAATAGTTGTAGTGCCAGGAATCGGCACACCATTCCCAGACATTCCCGTGCATGTCGTGCAGGCCAAAGTTATTTGGCGGGTAAGAGCCGACGGGCACGGTTTTCTCAGGATAGGCGCCCTTAGGGCCATCACCATATGTCAGATGACCATTATAGTTGGCCTGCTTCGATGTAATCGTCTCGCCGAAATGGAAGGGGGTGGTGCTCCCGGCCCGGCAGGCATATTCCCATTCTGCTTCGGAGGGCAGGCGGAAAGCGTCGTACTTGCCGGACAGGCCGAAACGTTCGTTCAGCCATGCGATATAGGCGCTTGCCCCTTCCCAGGAGACGTTGATGACCGGGCGCCGGTTCCTGCCCCAGCCATTATCCGCCAGGTTCGGGAGCGCGGCTCCGGACTCCCGGGCTGCATCCCATTCAGCAAAAGTTACCGGATGCTGACCGAGGACGAAGGCGTAATGGATAATGACCTCGTGTTGGGGGAGTTCTGCCTCGGCAGCCTCAGCTTCACCGGCAGGTGCTCCCATCAGGAAACGTCCAGGCGGGATAACCACCATTCGCGGCTTTGGCCAGCCGGCAAGTCCGGGAAGGCGAAGAGGAAATACCCGTTCGGCGGCTGGCTTTCCTTCAAGCGTGGCAAGGACAGCACGCTTGCCTTCTCGTCCAAGCCGGGCCTCCAGCTCTTCCAGTGCGCGCGCTTCGGCTTCAGACCGTGCCTTTTCATCATCCGCAAGCTCCAGAGCAAGCGTCAGGCTGGCGATCCCGCTCCGGCGCAGCGTGCTTCGGATGTGTCTGGCGAGATGAGCAAACAGGTTCGACCCTTTTACCGGGTCGGCGAGAAATTCGGAGATATCGTGCGGCGAGGCTTGATCGACCTGCGCCCAGTCTTGCAGCTGCCGGATGCGACGCTCCGCAGTCAACGTCTCCGGTGCGTCTGGGAAAGCATCTAAGAAATCCTGATAATCGCGAACCGTCAGGCTCTTGTCGATCAGTGCCCAGCGCGCCGCGGATCGCAGAGCCCGACCTGGCGGTGTGATCGGCGCCGGTGCGGTTTGTGGGTCTGTGCGCTCTTGCGCGTTCGTCTTCAGGGGCTCAACAGGCGCCAGCGTGGGTGCGCGGCGAAGGCTGCGAAGGTGATTTGGGGACCGGCGTCGGGTTCCAAGCTGCTCTGCAAGTGCATTCAGCAGGCTGTCGATGCTCCCAGCGTCTGGTTCGCCGCTCCAGTTTACCAAAGCCAGACCTTGCGCTGGTTCGAAACCCGGCGGCGGCTCAACCCATTCCAGATAAACCTCGATCAGCCTGCCGCTGGTCTTCGCAAGAATGGCCTCGGAATACACCGGCGCGGAGCGTACCGAGGCCGAGCACCAGAGCACGATAACGATCTGAGAGCGCTCCGGATGCGTTTCGGCGCGTTCAAGTGGGCCCGCAGCAGCTGAAGGCTCCCGATCCCACCCTGTCTCATATCCATAGGCTTCAAGCGTAGCCGCGAGGCGCTCGGCATGGGTCCGGCGCTCTTTCTGGAAGCATATTAGAACATCTGTCATCGCGGCCCCATCTAACCCATTCCATCGTCGCTTGGTAATCCCTTTGTCACCCCGGATAGCGCGGGCGCGCCCGGAGCTTGAACCCAGCCGGCTCCGATAGCGCCGGCCAGCCCTCATGGCTGATGATCACCGGGCGTCTCCTTAACTCTGAATAGGCATAATCGGGGTAGCGTCCACCGGAGTGGTGGAAATTCGCTGAGGGAACGCTTCGGGCGCGCGGACAGCAAGGGTGTGCGCGCGCCCGGGGCGCGGTTGGCAGGAGAGGTGGTTATCGGAGAATCCGGGTAAGGGTTGTGTTGCGACGGGCAACTCCAAACGAGGATCGAATCCGGTCACAGATGATACTCTGCCCCAGCTTCTGTCCGCTGTTGAGAACAGTGATGATGGCGAATTTCTGACCGAACGCCCCGGTCTTGAAGACGCTCTCGGCCGCCTCCTGGAATCACAAGGCTATCAGGTGCGGCGTCAACCCGTCGCGCATGGCGGCGTTGATGGAAGCCAAAGCAGCAACGCTTGCGAAGAGTCACGGACTCTTCCGAAGCCTGCCTGCGATCGGCAGGGCGTTCTCCTCGATCAGGCTTGCGGCTTCCTCGACATAGCCGGCAGTGCTCCCCGGCACAGCTCTGACAGCTGCCGTTGCACCGACACGATCAGCGACCGCACCCGGCCCTTGGCAAGGCGACGCCCGACGAGGCATACGGAGAGGTAATCGAACTAAAGAAAGCGGCCTGATGAACAGCAAGGGATATACCTTAGCAGGGCCGAAAAGCCGTGCCTGCGGACTTCAGGTTTTAGGGAAAGCGGCGTGTCGGATTGAGGCGGAGGTTGCGCTGTTTCATCAGAAGCGCCGAGGCGTCGTATCCGGTGGAAGCGAGCAGGGGATCCGCTGATCGTTGCTGTCCTTCTTTCGGAGGTCTTTGCGGCCGGGCACCCAGATTGTCCGGGTAGGCTGAGCGAGCGTGTCCCATTCTATGCGGAAGATCTCATCGATACGCATGGCAGTCGCGATCGCGAATTTGACGATCCGGGTCATGGGTATGGTCGAGCGCTCGTTGGAATCAAAATACGCATACAGACGTTCGAGCTCGGCCTGCATCGCTCGCCGCAAGTGTTCCTCAGCCTTGCCGATGAGATCTAGACGCCGGAGCGCGATACGGGCGAGGCACACGGTTTCGGCGTTCACGGGGATGCCATCCACCGCGGCTGCATGGGTCAGAACCGTCCCGATTAAGGCGTGGTCGATGGCAAGCGTGGCGGGACCGGCGCCGTCCTTAGCCCGCTGCCGGCCGGACATAATGAGCCGTTCGCGGGTCAGATTGGCCAGCGACGTATCTCCGAGATCTTCCTTGAGGTGACGGAGAACCGCCTCCTTCGAGCGGCGAAGGGGCTTGCCGAAGGCGCCGAGGTCTTCGATATGCAGGTCAATCAGGCTCGCGAGGGTATCTTTGCGGCTGATCTTATGGATCGACGGGTCAATCTCCCGGTCGGTTGAGTGTTCAGCGGTGCGCGCCCATTCTTCGGCGTCGGACTTCAAGTGGAAGGTTTTTTTTAAGTGGCTATGCCCATCGCGCCGGATCTGCACCCGCCACTTGCCACCCCGCCTGACTATAGTCGCCACTTCGGACAGCCCCAGCTTTTGCCCGGTCGGATCGCTGGACCTGTGTGCAAATCCGGTGCACCGCGCTCGGAAAAATCCGGAAATCGGAAGAACGTAGGTCGAACAAACGGATGCAAACTGCTGCACCCAACGTACTGAAGATGCAAGAAAAACAGCCTAAAATCAACGCGTACCGCTTCTCCGTGGCTCCGATGATGGACTGGACAGACCGGCACTGCCGGGCGTTTCACCGCGCGCTGACCACACGCGCTCTACTATGGTCCGAGATGGTGACGGCCGACGCCGTCCTCCTGGGCGATCGGGCGCGCCTGCTCGGCTTCAGCCCGCTCGAACACCCGGTTGTGCTGCAGCTCGGCGGCTGTGACCCTGCAAGGCTCGCTGAAGCTGCCCGCATCGCCGAAGGATTCGGTTATGACGAAGTGAACCTCAACTGCGGATGCCCGTCCGAGCGTGTCAGGTCTGGCTCGTTCGGCGCTTGCCTCATGGTGGAGCCGGATCTTGTTGCCGAATGCATTGCCGCGATGCGCCGGGCAGTCTCCATCCCGGTCTCCGTCAAGAACCGTATTTCGATCGACGATGAGCCGGCGCGCGATACTCTGTTCACCTTCGTTGAGAAAGTGTCTGCAGCGGGTTGCACGGTGTTCACGGTTCACGCGCGGGCTGCCTGGCTCAAGGGTCTCAGTCCTAAAGAAAACCGTGAAATTCCGCCTCTGGACTATCCCCTGGTCGCCGAACTCAAGCGTCTGCGGCCAGATCTGACCATCATCCTCAATGGCGCAATAACGACACTTGATCAGTGCGCCGGTCACCTTGGAACGTTTGACGGTGTGATGCTGGGCAGGGCCGCCTACCAGACGCCCGGCCTGCTTGGCGAAGTCGACATGCGCCTTTTTGGAGACGCTGCGCCCGTTACAGCCTCCGAGGCCGTCCGCCGTTATGAGCCCTATATCGCCGCCCGCCTTGCCGAGGGCGTCAGCCTGCACGCGATGACGCGGCACATGCTGGGGCTGTTCGCGGGCCAGCCGGGCGCTCGCCAGTGGCGGCGTATCCTGTCTGAGCAGGCGCCCCGCAAGGGCGCCGGGTTAGATATACTTCATAAAGCATTGGCCATGGTGGAAGATAATCTTCCGGCGGCTTGAAACCGCTGGCGAGCAATAGGGCCCAGCACTGCGCAAACCCAGAGGCAGTCCGCTCCTCTACGGCGCCTGCCCTGGTTAAGGCTCTGCTCAGCTATTCTGGGTAGACTTCGGGAATGAAAACGCCTGCGCATTCCCGTTCCGAGACCGCATCGCCTGAACAGGCTTTCCTGGCAACCGCGAGCCATGAGATCCGCACGCCGCTGAACGGCATCCTCGGCACCGTCTCGCTCTTGCTCGAGACTGATCTCTCCCCGGCCCAGCGCGAGTATGCCGAAACCATCCGCCTGTCTGGCGGGCGCCTTCTCGATCTGCTGAACAACGTGCTCGACTATGCGCGTCTCGATGCGTCGGCCGTAGACCTCGAGCAGGAAAGCTTCTGTCCCCTGCAACTCGCCCGAGAAGTGACTGAACTGCTCGCACCAAGGGCCCACGCGGCCGGGCTCGATCTTGCCGTCCGTGCGCTCAACTGGCCTGTTCCGGTTTACGAAGGTGATGCGGGCCGCCTGCGCCAGATCCTTTTCAATCTCGTTGGTAATGCGCTGAAGTTCACGCGTCATGGCGCTGTGCTGGTGGATGTGGAGCCGTACGCGTGCGGCCTGACCTTGCGGGTGCGCGATACCGGCCCTGGTATTGCCAGCCAGGATCAGGCGCGCCTGTTTGAAGCTTTCCGGCAGTCGGCAACCGCGGATGCCTACCGCGATGGCGGGGTCGGCCTCGGGCTTGCCATTGTCAGGCGGCTTGTCGACCTGCTGGGCGGCACGGTCACGGTGGACTCGCGCCCCGGGGAAGGGGCAACTTTCTCGGTTGAGGTTCCCCTTCGCCCGAGCGATGCGCCGCCGCTGCATGACCCGGCCCGGCTCTCAGGGCGGATCGGCCTTGCCGGTCTGCCCGTGGCCACGACGCTTGCCCTGGCCGCAACCATGTCCAGCCTCGACACCGAAGTCTACCAGATCGATCTGTCGACCGGCGAGGTGCCCGCCGGCATAGATGTTCTGATGGTGGGTGCAGACCTGCCTGAGGCCATGGTATCGGCGCTGGCGCGCAGGGCGCCTGCGCTCGTCGTGCTGCGTCCGGAAGACCGCGGGGCTATCGGCCGCTTCCGGCAACTCGGCTGCCGCGGTTGGCTGGTGCGTCCGCTGCGCATGTCATCGATTGCCGAACGGATTTTGCTGGTGCGCAGCGGCCGGTTGGTAGCCGAAGAGCCGGAAACCGAGTCCGGGGCCGGCAGGGTACTGATTGCAGATGACAATCCCATCAATGCGCTGATTGCACGCCGCGCCTTGGAATCGGCCGGATTTACAGTCACTGTCGCTGCAACCGGAAGCGAAGCACTCGACGCGGCGGCGCAGATGGAACCGGAGCTGATACTGATGGATCTGAGGATGCCCGTGATGGACGGTTTTGAAGCCATGCGCCGCCTGAGGGCCAGCGGGTTCTCCGCGCCGGTCATCGCCATTTCTGCCGAGATGACACCTGACATTGAACGCCGCGCCCGCGAAGCCGGCGCTGATGGCGTCGCCGCCAAGCCGCTCGATGCCGAAGCGCTTCGCGCCCTTGCGGCCAAATGGACGGCCAATGCCGGACGCCTGACGGGCGCTGCATGAGCTCTGCCGACGCCGTCCCGTCCAGCCCCGGCAAGACGCCGCGGTTCATTCGTGCCCTGAAGGCAATGCGCGACCGGCGGATGGCCGCCATGTTCCTGCTTGCCTTGTCTGCCGGCCTGCCTTACGGCGCCGTGCTCGGCACGTTGAACGCCTGGCTGACGACTGAGGGTGTCTCTCCGTCCACCATCGGTGTGCTGTCGATTGTCACCATCGGCTATGCATTCAAGTTCCTGTGGTCGCCGGCCTTCCAGTCTGCGCATCATCCTTTCCCGTTCCTCGGCCCCCGTCGCACCTGGCTGCTCAGCCTGCAGCTACCCATCGCCGGGCTGCTCTTCCTCCTCGCTTTCTCGAACCCTGGAGAGACGATCGGCCGGGTCGCCGTCATCGCGCTGTTTGCAGCACTGCTGTCGGCAACACATGATATCGTGCTCGATGCCTGGCGAATCGAAGTTGCCCGGTCGGACGAAGACAAGGACCTGATGGCCGCTCTCTACCAGTTCGGCTACAGGATCGCAGGCTTCATCACCGGCTTTCTTGCGCTGCTGCTGGCAGGCTATTTCGGTTGGGTAGTCGTTTATGTGATGATCGCTGCAATGATGGTGCTGTCGATTTCCGGCACACTGCTTGCGCCCGAGCCACAGATCGAAACCGGCCCAGCCAGCAAGCGGCTGACCTTCCAGGCCGGACTTCCCCCGGGCGAGCGCACCTTCGCTACGCTGCTCGTCGCCACCGGGTGGATCGCCGCTTTCGTGATGATCGCGGGCTTCGTCATAGCCTCCTTCACGCAGGTGCCCCCGCCGAGCGGCGGAAAGTTCGTGCAGCAACAGGGCCCCTGGATCGTATTCCTGACCGTGTTGCTGCCCTCCGCGGGCGCGCTGGTTCTGCTCTTGCGCCATGGCCGCCAGCCCTCCGAGATCAGTGACGGCCCGAGTGGGGAGCCCGCGCCCGCGCGCATCACCCGCGCGGTGTTCCGCTCGATCTTCGATCCGCTCATGGATCTGATCGGCCGCCTTGGCTGGGGCGCGCTGTTCGTCCTGCTGCTGGCGCTGACCTATCGTTTCACGGATTCGGTCTGGGGCTCCTTCGCCTATCCGTTTTATCTCGATGACCGTTTCGGCGCTCTGCATCACACAATGGCAGATGTCGCAATTGCCTCGAAATTCTTCGGTGTTCTGATGACTGTGGCAGGCGCCGCGCTTGGCGCAGTCGTGATCAGTTTCCTGGGGCGGATGCCCGTGCTCGTCATGGGCGCTGTCCTTGCTGCTGTGACGAACCTGCTCTTCGCTGACCTGTCGCGCGGAGGTATGGGAATCGATATCTTCCTCGAATCGACCTCGCTTGCCGATCCGGTGCGCACCTTTGCTGGCTGGGCTGCGCAGATTTCACCCGAAGGGCAGGGCGCCGAAGCCGGCGAGCGCATGGCCCGGCTGATGATTGCGATTGCTGGAGAGAACCTTGCGGGAGGCTTTGCCAGCGTGGCGGTGGTCGCCTACCTGACGTCTGTCGTGAACCCGCGCTTTGCTGCCGTACAATATGCGCTGCTGGCCTCGCTGACCATGCTGATCGGAACGCTCGGCCGTCCCTGGCTGGGCGCGATGATCGAGACGCAGGGCTATTACAATGTCTTCATTCTGACCTTCTGGCTCGGCGGTGTTGCGGTCGTTTTGTCCCTGTTCGAATGGTATCGTCAGTCGCGACTGGCGCCTGGGCCCAGCGGGCCGGTTACGACCGACTAGGCGCCGTAGACCTGGTCGATATCGAATGCGGCCAGAGAGGCAAGGTCGACAATATCGCCCACTGTCGCGCCGAGCGAGGCAATCTGAACCGGTTTCTCCAGGCCCAGCAGCATCGGGCCGATCACCACGGCGCGGCTCATCTGTTCAAGCAGGTTTGTCGCGATTGAAGCCGAGTGAATCGCCGGCATCACCAGCACGTTCGCCGGGCCGCTGAGGCGTGAGAAGGGATAGAGCAGCTTATGGTTGGGGTTGAGCGCCACATCGGCGTTCATGTCGCCTTCATACTCGAAGTCTATGCCGGGCGTCCGGTCGAGGATTGACACCGCATCGCGCACCTTGTCGCCGCGCTCACCCATCGGATTGCCGAAGGTCGAGTAGGAGAGGAATGCTACGCGCGGCTGGAACCCAACGCTGCGTACGGCGCGCACGGCTTCCAGCGCGATATTTGCAAGCGCCTGCCCGTCGGGAAGCTCGTTCACGCTCGTGTCCGCGATGAAGATCGTTTTGCCCATATTGATGACCATCGACATTCCGATCACCGCCTGGCCCGGGATCGGGTCGAGCACCAGCAGCGCATCCTTCAGCGCAGCGTCATAAGCGCGCGTCACGCCGGTGACCATGCCATCTGCGTCGCCGTTTTTCAGCATGCAGCAGCCGAACACATTGCGGTCCTGGTTCACGAGGCGCTGCACGTCGCGCTTGAGGTAGCCTTTGCGTTGCAGGCGCGGGTAAAGCATGTCGACATAGACCGGGTTATTATCTGACAGGCGGGCATTAATGATGTCCAGCGATCCGGCTGGAACGCCCATCTGCTCCATCGTCGCCTCAACCTGCGCCTCACGGCCGATCAGTATCGGATGGCCAAGTCCCTGGTTTTTGAAACTCCAGGCCGCGCGCACGACCGAAGGCTCCTCGCCCTCGGCGAATACGACACGGCGCTTTGCATCGCGGCACTTTGCCTGAACGCCCTGCAGGAAACCGGCAGACGGATCGGCGCGGCGCACGAGGCTCTGCCGGTAGGCGTCCATGTCGGCAATCTGCTTGCGGGCAACGCCCGTATCCATAGCGGCCTTTGCCACCAGCGGAGGCACGAAGCTGATCAGGCGCGGGTCGAACGGTGTTGGAATGATATAGTCGCGGCCAAAGGTCGGGCGCGCGCCATGATAGGCGGCGGCCACTTCATCAGGCACGTCCTCCCGCGCGAGTTCTGCAAGCGCCTGCGCTGCGGCGACCTTCATCTCTTCATTGATACTGCGTGCACGCACATCCAGTGCACCGCGGAAGATATAAGGGAAGCCCAGAACATTGTTGACCTGGTTAGGGTAGTCCGAACGGCCGGTTGCGATGATCGCGTCATCGCGGACCGATTTGATGTCTTCCGGGGTTATCTCCGGGTCCGGGTTTGCCATCGCGAAGATGATCGGGTTCCTGGCCATGGACTTCACCATGTCCTTGCTGACCGCCCCCTTGACTGAAAGGCCGAGGAAGACGTCGGCTCCGTCCATGGCTTCGGCCAGGGTGCGCTTCTGAGTTTTCACCGCGAAGGCGGATTTGAACTGGTCCATCTTCTCGGTGCGGCCTTCATAGATAACGCCTGCCGTGTCACACAGGAGGATGTTCTCGCCCTTCACGCCCAGATGGCGGATCAGACCGGCCACCGAAAGGCCGGCCGCGCCGGCACCGGAAATCGCCACCTTCGCGTCCGACAGCCTGCGGCCGGTGATATGGCAGGCATTGATAAGGCCGGCGGCGGCTATGATCGCCGTGCCGTGCTGGTCATCGTGGAAGACGGGGATGTCGAGCTCCTCGCGCAGGCGGCTCTCGATAATGAAGCAGTCCGGTGCCGAGATATCCTCCAGGTTGATGCCGCCCCAGGTCGCGCCGATATTGCGGACAGTCCGGATGAAATCCTCGGCGTCGGTCGTGTTCACTTCGACATCGAAACTGTCGATGTCGGCAAACCGTTTGAAAAGGACTGATTTGCCCTCCATCACCGGCTTTGACGCCATCGGCCCCAGATTGCCCAGCCCCAGGATAGCCGTGCCGTTAGAGATCACGGCGACGAGGTTGCCTTTCGACGTGTAGTCATAGGCAAGGTCCGGGTTCTGGGCGATCGCCAGAACCGGAACGGCGACCCCCGGGCTATAGGCCAGCGACAGGTCGCGCTGCGTACCCATCGGCTTGGTCGGGATCATCGAGATTTTGCCCGCCGTCGGGTGCGAGTGGAAATCGAGGGCTTCCTGGTCGGTGAAGCTCGGGCGCTGGGTGGTCATCGGGGGCTCTGTTTCGGTTGGAAGGGCTTGCCATCCGTCTAGGGCGCTGCGCTGCGCCTGCCAACAAGCAATTGCGCACTTCGGCAGGCGGCGGCTTTGCGAATCCGTCCTGCGCGGCTAGCTTGCGCCGCATGCCGGACACCTCTCCCAAATCGCCGCCGCACGTGGCCGCCGCGTCCGAACCCACGCCGTTCATGGCGCAGTACCTGTCGATCAAGTCGGCCCATCCTGATGCGCTCTTGTTTTTCCGCATGGGCGATTTCTACGAGCTGTTCTTCGAAGACGCAGTTACCGCCGCGCGTATCCTCGACATTGCCCTGACCGCGCGCGGCGAGCATGACGGCGCCCCGATCCCGATGGCCGGCGTGCCTTATCACGCTGCGGAAGGCTATCTCGCACGGCTGATCAGGGCCGGTTGCCGGGTCGCGGTCTGCGAGCAAACCGAGAGCCCAGCCGAAGCGAAAAAGCGCGGATCGAAGTCCATCGTGCGCCGCCAGGTCGTGCGGATCGTCACGCCTGGTACCCTGACAGAGGAGACCTTGTTGCCCGCCCGTCGGGGCCAGGCCCTCGCGGCACTCGCCTTCATCGGCCAGGCTGAGGCGGCGCTGGCCGTCTGTGATGTCTCGACCGGCCTTTTCGAGCTTGCCGCTCTGGATCCCGCCCGCATTGGCGATGCGCTGCTCGCCTGGCCGCTCAGCGAGCTTCTGATCTCTGAAGGTGACCGCGATCGTCCTGTCCTCGCGGGCCTCGGTGAGATGGCCGCCGCCCCTGTTACCGAGCGCCCCGTGCGCGCGGCCACGCCGAAATCTGGCGAGGCGCTTCTTCGGGAAGCTTTCGGGGTTGCTGCCCTCGATGGGCTCGGTCATTTCTCCAGAGTGGAGCTCGCTGCAGCCGGCCTGCTGCTCGACTATTTGAAGCTGACCCAGGCCGGCAGCCCCGCCCGCCTTGGTGTGCCCAGACGTGCCGACCCCGGCGGCACGCTGTTGATTGACCCTGCGACCCGCGCGAGCCTTGAGATTGACCGTTCCTATCTGCGCGGCCGGGAAGGTACGCTGCTTGCCGCCATCGACAGGGCCGTGACCGCACCGGGCGCGCGTCTGCTGGCCGCCAATCTCGCCCGGCCCTCGCGCGACCGCGGCGAAATCGAAGCGCGCTATGATGCGGTGAGCTTTTTCATCGCCGAGCGTGGGGCTCTTGAAGATGTACGGGCCTCGCTGAAATCCGCCCCTGATCTCGAGCGCGCCTGTATGCGCCTTGCCCTGGGGCGCGGCGGCCCGCGCGACTTGCAGGCGCTGGCCCGCGCGCTGCAGGCAGGGATGCAGTCGGCGGACATCCTCAAGACGTACGGGCCAGCCTTGCCTGCACGCCTCACGGCCGCCGCGGACGTGCTCAGTCTTGCGGGTATGGAGCGCTTGCGCGCCCTGGTGTCCGACCTGGCCGGAGCCCTTATTGAGACGCCGCCGGCGCTCGCCCGCGATGGCGGCTTTGTCGCACCGGGCTGGGAAGCCGCACTCGACCAGATCCGTCATCTGCGCGACGACAGCCGCCGGGTAATCGCCGGGATGCAGGGCCGTTATGCCGAGACGACCGGTATCAGCGCCCTCAAGATCAAGTTCAACGCGGTTCTCGGCTATTATATTGAAGTGCCCTCGCGCCTTGCCGATCCGATGCTGAGACCGCCGCTGGCACAGGATTTCATCCACCGTCAGACGATGGCTGGTGCGGTGCGCTTCTCGACCACCGAACTCTCCGAACTGGCGGGGCGGATCAGCCGTGCCGAAGACGAGGCACGAGCGCTGGAGATTGCCGTTTTCGATGGTTTTTGTAAGCGGGTTTCCGCAGAGCGCGACGCGCTCGCGAAGGCGGCAGCGGCGCTTGCAGAAGTCGATGTCGCCGCTGCGCGCGCGGTCTGGGCGGATGAGGTCGGCGGCGTGCGCCCGGTCATTGAAGACACCCCGGTCTTCGAGGCGAAAGGGCTGCGCCACCCGGTGGTTGAAGCGGCTCTGCGCCGGGAAGGTAGGGGCTTTACCGCCAACGACCTGCATCTTGACGCTGCCGCGCGCACCGCGCCGCGCTTCCTTCTCATCACTGGCCCCAACATGGCGGGCAAGTCGACCTATCTGCGCCAGGCTGCGCTCGCGGTGATCCTGGCACAGGCGGGCTGTTTTGTTCCCGCCGCTCTGATGCGCCTCGGCCTTGCCGACCGGGTCTTCTCGCGCGTTGGCGCCTCGGATGATCTCTCGCGCGGGCGTTCAACCTTCATGGTCGAGATGGTCGAGACCGCGGCAATACTAAATCAGGCCACGCCGGAAAGCTTTGTTATCCTCGATGAAGTCGGCCGCGGCACGGCCACCTGGGACGGGCTCGCCATCGCCTGGGCCGCGGTCGAGCACCTGCATGCGCAGACGCGGTGCCGCGCTGTGTTCGCCACGCACTACCACGAGCTGACCGCGCTAGCCGCGGAGCTGCCCGGCGCGGCGAATGCGAGCCTCAAGGCGCGCGAATGGAAACAGGACCTGATCTTCCTCCACGAGATCCAACCCGGGCCGGCTGACCGCTCCTACGGCGTCCAGGTGGCGCGTCTGGCGGGGCTGCCACGCAGTGCGGTGGCCCGCGCCGCCCAGATTCTCAAGCAGCTGGAAGCTGGTCCTTCGGCTCCCGAAAGTCTGCCGCTGTTTGCCGCTGCGCCGGTCGGAGCCGAAAGCGAACTTCCAGCTGAGGCTGAGGCAGTGCTTGCCGCCTTGCACGAGATTGATCCTGACGCGCTCACGCCGCGCGCAGCGCTTGCGCTGCTCTATGAACTCAAGGCGTTGGCAAAAGACGGGGCTTGACGGGCTTCAGCGCGGGTAAGGGAATGGCAAGGCCGCCAGGCCTTCCGGCGTCCGTGCTCGCCGTCCGCGGTGCCCCCGCTGCCTTGCGGCCCAGCCGGCATCCGCCTGCACGGGGGCCGCCCAGGGACTTGGCGCACGCATACAAGTTGGGGGCCGTCGGCAGCACGTGACGCCAGACGGCGAAGGGTCACCTGCCGGTCAAGCGGGCACCTTCACGGGCGGCTCGAACTTTGTATTCTTCAGGATCACGTCATCGGGTGCCATGATCATCGCCTTGTACATCGCCTCCGGATAGGCCTGGTGTGGCTTGGCCGGATCATAGGCCGGCTGCTTCACCCTGCCGCCTTCGCCGGCATACGGATCGGGGTTCATAAAGGTATCCAGTTCTGCCGGCGTGATGCAGACCCTCTCGACCACTGCCGGATCAATCCAGGCACGCGGGTCTATCGGCACGGTCGAGCACGCCACTTCCAGCGTCAACTGGTCCGGGCCGGCAAAATAAATCGAATGGCACATCGCATGGTCGAGTGGGCCGATGACGTTGATGCCTCTGGTGCGGATCCGGTCGCGGATGGCCAGCAGGTCATCCAGGGAGTCGACGCGGAAGGCGAGGTGCTGCATCGTTCCCGGGGCCGAGGGGCCTGCACCGGTGCCGGCGTGTGTCACACCCAGTTGAATCGGGATGTCCTTTACCGCCGGCAGCTGCACCACCGAGAAATAGGAATGGTCGTCCATGTGCAGGAAGGCATGTACCCCGCCCGGCACTCCGTGCATGTCGAACAGGGCTGAGAGCTGGAAGCCCAGTACGTCGGAAAAGAAGGCGATATGCTCGCGAATGTCCGCCGCCATGATCGCAATATGGTGAATGCCGTTCGCCTTTATCATGGCGGGTTCCTCCCTTGACCTTGCGGCCACATGGACAGGGCCGTTCCAGCTCATAATCTGCACCCCATTGGCCAAAGGGGCAAGGAGGCAGGCATCATGGCTCGCGCAACGGAGATTGTTAGGGAACCCTATCTCGTTATTCACAAGGATCCTTCGAGCTTCAAGGATGTCTATGGTGGGGCGGGGGACAATATTGCTGTCGAATGCATGCGCATTTACCCGGCCGGCACGAAGGCCGACAGCGTCGTCATCTTCTCCCACCCGATAGGCGGCGGCGCCTTCCTGCCGCTGGTCTCGGCCCTGGCTCGCGGCGGCCAGCACGTGATCTATGCCAACACCCGATACCGCGGAAACGATACCGCCCTGATCATGGAAAAATGCGCCGCCGATTTTGGTGCCTGTATCGAGCATGCCCGCAATCGCCTCGGCTACAAACGGGTCATCCTGGGTGGCTGGTCCGGTGGTGGCTCTCTGTCGCTCTTCTACCAGGACCAGGCCGAACATCCGACCCTCATCGCGACACCTGCCGGTGACCCCTATGACCTAACAAAGAAGGCCCTGCCGCCGGCTGACGGCGTCATGCTTCTTGCAGCGCACGTCAGCCGTGCGATTACGCTCACCGAATGGATGGACCCCTCGATCACCGATGAGACACGTCCATTCGAGCGCGACCCCGCGCTCAACATCTATGACCTCGCCTGTCCGTCTCAGCCGCCGTATGATGGTGACTTCGTTGCCCGCTTTCGCGCCGCCCAGATCGCCCGCAACCGGCGAATCACCGCCTGGGTTCAGGAGACCCTGGAAGACCTGCGCCGCAGGGGCGATGTCAATGCCGAGCGGGCATTTACCGTACACGGCACGATGTCGAGTGTCTGCTGGACTGATCCCAGCCAGGAGCCTTCAGACCGCCGCCCGTACACCTGCTATCTCGGCGAGCCGCGTATCGCCAATGATGGTCCGGTCGGCCTCGCCCGGTTCACGACCCTTCGCTCATGGCTGTCGCAATGGGGATATGATACCACCCATGCCAATGGCCTGGGCAATGCCTCGCGCATTTCCTGCCCGGTCCTGGTCATCAACAACACTGCTGATCTCGCCTGCACGCCAAGCCATGCTCGCCGCCTCTACGAGGCGGTCAGCCATTCACGAAAAACCTATCGGGATATTCAGGGGGCAGATCATTATTACATTGAGCGCCCGGATTTGCTGCCTGAGGCCGTCAAGGCTTGTTCTGATTGGATGGAAGCAGAGAGCCTTGCCGGCTGACGCTCAGTTCTGAGGTGGCAGGCGGACGATCTCATCCTCGCTGGAGGGCGCCTCTTTCCGGGCCTCGGGCAAGGCGTCTGCGGGCATACTCAGCTGAATGTCCAGGCCCGGCACATCTTCAAAATTGCCGCCTGTCGACTGAGGCGCAACAATCAGACCGTCTGACCCTGCGCCTGCGCCTGAGTTGACAATCGGTCCTCCAGACGCCTTCTGTGTGCGGCCAATATTAAGGTTGAGTGTTCCCTGAACCTTTGCCCCAGCGTCTGCCAATTCCGCCTTCTCGGTCTCAACCGGCTCGCTGGGCGTCGACGCGGAACAGACGCCAGCGCCTGTGGTCAGGATCAACAGGAAAACGGCACTGATCAGTTTCATCGGCTTTTCTCACACATGAGGCTGCAACCGCTGCGCTGCAAGCTTCGTTTCCACAACGTCCCAGAATTTGGCGGTTGCATCAATGCCCGAAAGGCGTTTTAGCGCCTGTACGCCGGTCGGGGAGGTGACGTTCACTTCAGTCAGCCGCCCCCCGATCACATCGATCCCGGTCAGCATCAGGCCGCGCGACCTGAGTTCCGGCCCGATGCGCGCGCAGATATACCGGTCTGCGGCAGACAGTTCGGTGGCCTCGGCGGTGCCGCCGACCACCAGGTTCGAGCGTACCTGGCCTGATCGAGGCTTGCGATTGATCGCGCCGACCGGCTCGCCATCGATCAGAATGATGCGCTTATCGCCTTCGGAGACGGCTGGCAGGAAGGCCTGTACCATTACCGGCTCACCGGAGCGGCCGAAGAAGAGTTCCAGCAGGGCATCGAGGTTGGCATCTGCATAGGTCAGCCGGAACACGCCGGCCCCGCCATGCCCGTAAAGCGGCTTCACGATGATGTCGCGGTGCGATTCTCGGAATGCTTCGATCACGGCCCGGTCACGCGTGACCAATGTCGGCGGCATGATATCCGGGAACATCAGCGGAAAAATCTTCTCAGGGCTGGAGCGTACCCCCGCCGGATCGTTCAGCACCAGTGTCTGGCCGGCCACAATCTCCAGCAGATGGCAGGCCGTAATGTAGCCCATATCGAAAGGTGGGTCCTGGCGCATCAGGATTACGTCCGTATCGGCGGCAAGGTCCAGCGTGACCGGCGCGCCGAACCGGCCTGGTGTCCCGGGTACGCGCTGGACTTTCGCTGGCCGCGCGCTTGCGGTTACCCGTCCATCGATGCAGGCAAGGTCACCCGGGCCGTAAACAAACAGCTCGTGCCCGCGCGCCTGTGCGGTTTCAGCGAGGGCGAAGGTTGTGTCCCCGTCGATATTGACCCGTTCGAGCGGATCCATCTGGATGGCTATACGAAGTGTCACGCGGCGGGTTGCCCTCCATCATGGCGCAAGGCGCCAGGGTTCAGCGCCGATCCGGTCCGTAGATTGCCCCGCGAAGCTCAGGCAGCGCCTCTTCTGTATATGAAGCTTCCGGGACGTCTTGAATAGGCGCGGGCGGTGCCTGCGTGGTTATTGGCGCGCCTGAACGGCGGTCGGGCTGACGTACGCGTATATAGGACACGACCTGCTTAACCCCGCCGACCATGCTGGCCTCCTCGGCTGCCGCCCGAAGCTCCTCCGGGCTGCGGGCAATGCCCATGAGATAGACAATGCCGCCATAGGTCTCGATGTTGAAGTTAACGCTTCTGACGGTGGCGGAGCCAATCAGGCGGGCCCGTACCCTGCCCGTAATGATTTCGTCGGATACGTTTGCGATGAATCCGCCTGGCGGCTCGATCCGGATCTCATTGGCGACGTCCAGCGCGCGTGAGGAGCTCCAGGCAACGCCCTCGGCATAAGTGCGGTCTTCGGGCTCATTCACACGACCGGATAGCAGGACGAGGCCGCTGGAGACCTCGACATCCACTTCGGCAAACCGCGCGCCGCTTTCGCTCAGCAGTTTTGCCTTGATCTCGCTCGATGTGGTTGCGTCATCGACAGCTTCGCCCATCGTCTTTTCCTGCACCGTTGTCAGCCCGACAGCGCCTGCCGTGCCGAGGACCGCAACGGCGCAGCCGGAGAGTGAAAGGGCTGCAAGGGCGCAGGCGAGCGCGGGCAACATACGCATGACAAATACCCTGATCAGATTTCCGGTAACTTCCAAAGACGCGTGTTCTCCTTACCGGCCAGATAGGGCGAAAGCAGGGCAGGATCCAAAAGAAAACCTTTAGGGGTCGTGAACGCGATGACGGTTACTGCGGTGGCTGCGCCTTTTTGCTGGTTGAAAAACCGACGGCGTGTTAGAAATTCTGATCAGACGCAAAAGGAGCCTGCCCTGCCATCCGCCAAAAACCGGGCTGAGCCCGTCAGGAACGCTTCGCTGGAAGACATCCGGCGGCTCGCAGAAGCGCTTTCGAAAGTCCTCGAGGACGACAAGGCCGAAGATCTCGCCTTCATCGACCTTCAGGGCAAATCGTCCCTCGCCGATTTCATGATCATTGCATCCGGGCGTTCCGGACGGCACGTGTCTGCTCTGGCCGAGCATGTGGCCCAGGAGGCCAAGCGCCTCACCGGCCGGCCCGCGAGCGTCGAAGGCATGGCGAACGCCGATTGGGTGCTGATCGATACCGGTGACGTGATCGTTCATCTCTTCCGGCCCGAAGTGCGCGAGTTCTATAATCTCGAAAAAATCTGGATGTCGGACAAATCGGGCCACCGGGCCGGTGCGTCCTGAGGCATGCGGTTGCAGATTATCGGCGTCGGGCGGCTGAAAGATGGCCCTGAGCGCGATCTGGCCGATGACTACCTGGCCCGCGCCGTGCCATTGGCCCGCCAGCTGGGATTTCGGGGTCCCGACGAACATGAAGTCGCCAGCGGCGGCAGTCCCGAGGCTGAGGGAGCCCGCCTGATCACCCGGATGCCAGAAGGCGCGCGTGTTTGGCGCCTCGATGAGGCAGGCGAGAACATCACCTCCACGGATCTGGCCCGCCGCTTTGCAGCCTGGCGGGATCAAGGTCAGCGCGATTTGATTTTTCTGATCGGCGGGGCCGAAGGGTTCTCGCCGCAGGTGCGACGCGCGGCGCCGAAGGCACTGGCTTTCGGAGCCCAGACCTGGCCGCACCGCCTGGTGCGGGCAATGCTGGCAGAACAGATCTACCGCGCTCTGACGATCCTTGCCGGAACGCCCTATCACAAGGCCTGACGGGTCTGCTGTGAGGGCGTGGCGGGTCCCGGGACTTAGGGGGAGGAGACGCGGGACCCGCAGGCCGACAGGCGGGGGAAGAGTTGGAGAACCCTGCCTGTGTCCATGTGCCCTTTACGCCCGAGCGGCCAACCGGATCACCTGACGCGCAAAAAATCTCACCCGTTGCTGCTCTCCAGCGGGTTGCACTAAGGTTACGGCTGCGCAAAGGGAGGAGCGTCCATGCCGGGCAGGGATATGTGGCGCGTCTATGGGCCGGTGCTCACGATCGCCCTTATCGGTTTCATACTTGCGCTGATCCTGATGGCGCCAGCGCCGCCGCAGAAAATCCGGTTCGGCGCTGGTGCGCCGGGCGGCGCCTATCGCGCCTATGCCGAGCGCTATCAGCACCTTCTTGGAGAAGAGGGCGTGGAGGTGGAGCTGGTCGATACCGCCGGTTCGATCGATAATCTGCGCCTTCTCGAAGACGGCGTCATTGACGTCGCGCTCGTGCAGGGAGGGCTTGCCGGGACCGGCGAGCGCGAACGCCTGCGCTCGGTCGGCGGGCTTTTCGAGGAGCCTTTCTGGGTGTTTGTGCGCGAGAGCCTGCCGGCCCGCGATTTTGGTGACCTCAGGGATCTGCGGGTCTCTATCGGAGCGGACGGCTCCGGCACGCGTGCGCTGTCGAGGCGCCTGCAAAACGCTTATGGCGGCGAATGGCCTGAACGTGCCCGCCTTTCCCTTGCAACCCGGGAGGCGGAGGCGGCCCTTCTCGCCGGCGAGATTGATGCGGCCGCCTTCGCCGCCTCGCCGGACGCCGCCTATATCCGGTCGCTGATGCGCGCCCAAGGCGTGCGGCCGCTTGCGTTCGAGCGGGCCGAGGCCATCGCCCGTCGTGCTGAAGGGCTGTCCTCGGTCATCCTGCTGCGCGGGGTTGTCGACATTGGCGCGGATATCCCGGAACGCGACGTTCCGCTTCTTGCCGCTGTCGCCCAGCTGGCCGTGCGTAAGGATATCCATCCGGCGATCGAGGCGCTGCTGCTTGACTCGGCGCTCACCATCCATTCGGAGCGCAGCCTGTTTTCGCCCGCGGGCCGGTTCCCGAATGCCGAAAACACCGATCTGCCGGTCAGCCGTCAGGTCTTACGCTATTATCGGGATGGGCCGTCTTTCCTGCGGCGATACTTTCCCTTCGCTGTGGCAAATTTCCTGGAACGGGCTTGGGTTCTGGCGATCCCGCTGCTCACCCTGGCTTTTCCGCTCGTGCGGGCGGCGCCGCCCATTTATCGCTGGCGGGTGAGGCGAAAGATTTATGTGTGGTACAAGGATCTGCGCCAACTCGAGGAGAAGGGCAGGGCACTGCCGCCCGGGGTATCCCGCAACGGGGTTCAGCGGGAACTGGAAAAACTGCAGATCGAGATCGGCAAGCTTGACGTACCGCTCTCCTACACAGACGACCTGTTCCGCCTTCGCAGCCATATTGAGTTCGTCAAACAGCTGCTGATCTCGCCCGAGCCGGTACCCGATTTCGTGATCTAGTCGTTGAGGCCAGCCTTGCGCGCGGCGGCTCGTTGCACTCAAAGGGATCGCGGCTCCAGCGGCCGCTGCCCGGGATATCCCCGAGGCTTCAGGCGCGGTTTTTCGACGCCTTCGCCATGTTTTTTTCAGGCTTTTGACCTGATGCGCGTTGCAAGAGGCTGGATTCTCATCAGTTTTGCTATCGTTCAGGTAACGCGCCGGCAGGGGAAGGCGGTTATGACGGTCAGATCAGTCTTCCTGACCTAAATTGGTGCTGACCGGGCGGCTTCTCGTCCATTCATTCGTCCTCTGGCGGGCAGGACGGCGGCTCGGCTTTTGATGGCGGCGCTGCCCGAGGGTCTGCCATTGCCAGGCCCGGGAGGTTCTCAGCCTGTTCATCGGCGCCATAGTGCTCGCCGGCCCGTTCAGTCTCTCGGCGCGGCGCCTGTTACGGCACATCGTCTTCACGGTGTGACCCGCGGCGCTGGTTTAATGCCTTACCGCTGTCGCAGAACACGGTTAGAAGCCTGTTCAGGGCCGCGATGGCGCTGAGGAGGCAAACTTGAAAAAGATCGTATCGCTCGCAATCGTTTCACTTGCCGCGGCGTGCCAGTCGCCCGCCAGCGCGCCGCCAGAGGCGGTGTTTGCCGAAACGGCCGCGCCCGTCTCGGCGGTTGAGGCGCTCGAGGCCTATTACCGGACACTGCCGGAAGACTTCTTTCCGCGTGCTCCCGCGGGCATGCCTCTGCCTTCGGCTGAAACAGCCCTGACCCGAATTCTAGTCGGCTCCTGCCTCGATGAGGAAAAGGGCGACAGTGCAACGCTGCGCAAGATCGCCGGCGAGACGGCCGACCTCTTCCTGATGATTGGTGACAATGTTTATGGCGACCGCGACGGACCTGCCTATGTCAACAATCAGTCCGAACTGAACGAGTTGCGGGCGAGCTTTGCAGACCTTGCCGCACGCGAGGATTTTCGTGCTGTGCGGGCGAAACTGCCAATGATGGTTGCCTGGGACGATCATGATTACGGCGCCAATGACGCGGGCCGCGAATTCCCCTTCAAAAGGCTGGCCGAGCGTATCCATGAGCGCTTCTGGGGCCTCGAGAACGAAGATGTCGGCGCCTATCCTGGTACCTATTACGCGCGGACATTTGGTCCCGAAGGCCAGCGAACGCAGGTGATCGTGCTCGATACGCGCTTCTTCCGCTCGGCCCTGACGCCCACCGACGAATGGGGCAAGAAAGGCAAGGAGCGCTACCTGCCGTCGGCCGATCCGGAACAGGATCTGCTCGGCAAGGACCAATGGACCTGGCTGCAGAACCGCCTGCAGGAACCAGCGGACTTGCGCCTGATCGTGTCCTCCATTCAGGTTCTGCCGACCAATGGTCATGGCTTTGAAGCCTGGGCCACTATGCCCCTGGAGCAGCAGCGTCTTTACCAGGTAGTCCGCGAAACCGAGGCAAAGGGTGTCGTATTCGTCTCAGGCGACCGGCACGCGGCATTTCTGTACAGGGACGACGCCGCGCTACCCTATCCCGCCTATGAGATCACCGCCTCGTCGATGAACGTTTCCTTCGCCCAGACCAGTCCTGAAATGGACCGCGCTCAGCTGGGCGAGGGCTATCCGCCGGAAAACTATGGCGCGATCAGCATCGACTGGGCTGGCGGCACGGTCAGCCTGGAGGTAAAGTCGAATACCGGTGAGACGGTGCGCGCGGTGACGGCGCCCTTCCGGTAAGCTGCCACGCTTATGTCCGGTTACAGGCATGTGATCACATTGATCTTCGCGATCTGCCTGATGCAGGCGGCGGCGAGTTTCATGGGCGTAATCACGCCGGTCGGTCTCACAGAGCTTGCAGCCGGCGAAACCCTCACCGGGCTGATTGGCGCGGTTTATTCTGCAGGCTTTATGCTGGGAGCCTGGGTGGGGCCCTCCCTTTTGGGCCGTTATGGCACGATCCGGCTTTATGCTGCAGCCGCGGCGATCACCGCCATATTCGCACTGGTAATGGGCATGGTGCCCGGCATCTTTGCCTGGGGCGCGGCCCGTGTCGTGCAGGGAATTGGCTTCGGCCTCCTGTTTGCAAGCGCCGAAAGCTGGCTGGGGCAGGCGGTCCCAAAGGACCGCCGCGGCGACATGATGGGGTTTTACTACTTCCTGTCCCGGATCGCCGGGCTGCTGGCGCCCTTCCTCGCCTTCGGGATGTCGGCGCTCGATCCGCGCGGGCTCAGCTGGGTGTCGATCCTGCTTTGCCTTTCCCTTGTCACCCTCTGCCTGACGCGGCAGGCAGAGCCTGAGCCGCCCACGCGCGAAGTTATGAGCCCGATCGGTCTGTTCCGGCTCGCACCGTCGGCCGTGACCGGCTGTTTCCTTGCGGGCCTTCTGAATACCGGAACGCTTGCCTTGCTTCCGACATGGACAAGCACCTTTGCCATCGGTGGCGGCGGGACGGGGGCTGCGGCCCTGGCCTCGGCGGCAGCGGCGGCAGGTGCGCTGCTGGTGCAATGGCCTGCCGGGCGGATTTCTGACCGGGTGGAGCGGCGCACCGTAGTGGCTGTGCTGTCGATTTGTTCCGGCGCAGCGGCTCTGGCCCTCGCCGCCGGGGCGACGCGGTTCAGTGAGCCGGCCGTTCTGGCCCTGCTTGGAATGTGGGGGGCAGGGGCCTTTGCCTTTTATGGCATCTGTGCGGCCCATGCGATCGACCGGGCCGGCCCGGGCCGGATCGCTCAGGTAATGAGCGGCATCCTCTTCGTCTGGGCCGCGGGCGCGGTGATCGGGCCGGTCCTTTCGGGCGTAGCGATGAGCCTGGGCGGGCCGTCCGCCCTGTTCGGTCTGGCGGGCGCAGGCCTGCTTTTTCTTGCGGGGGTCATGCTGGTGCGAAGCCGGATGCGTTCTGCGCCGCAGCCGGTGGCACCCGAAGCCTTCCTGCCGGCGGATGCGGGGGCCGCGATTGTCCCTGGTCCTGACCCCCGGCCCGCCGGTCCAGCCTGATCCAGGCCGCCCCGGACGGTCGTTCCCGTAACGCCAGACCCTGCTTGCCATTCGCTCGCGTGTGAGATGTCTCTGCGGCAAGTCAAAAATCTGGGTTCGTGAAATGAGACTCAGCTAGTTGCAGCAGGCTTCAGGGCTGGTGTATAGCGGCGCGATCCAATGGGCAGGGGGGCTGGCGACGGTGACCAGACCTGTCGCCAAACAGGGAAAATTCAATGAACATTCACGAATATCAGGCCAAGGCGCTGCTGAGATCCTTCGGTGCGCCGGTCGCAGCGGGCGTGCCTGTCCTTTCGCTCTCGGACATCCAGAACGCGGTTGATTCGCTGCCTGGTCCGCTCTGGGTCGTGAAGAGCCAGATCCACGCAGGTGGCCGCGGCAAGGGCAAGTTCATAGAGCCGGAAGCTGGCGAAAAGGGCGGCGTCCGCCTTGCCTTCAACAAGGAAGATGCGCGCAAGCATGCTGAAGCCATGCTCGGCAAACATCTTGTGACCGCTCAGACCTCTGCCGCCGGCAAGCAGGTCAACCGGCTGTATATTGAAGACGGAGCCGATATCGAGAAGGAACTCTACCTGTCGATTCTGGTCGACCGCGCGACCTCGAACGTTGCCTTCGTCGTCTCGACAGAGGGCGGCATGGACATTGAAGCCGTCGCTCATGACACGCCGGAAAAGATCCAGACCATTCAGATCGACCCGCTGAAAGGCGTGACGGCTGCTGACAGCGCCGCTCTGAACAAGGCGCTGAACCTCACGGGCAAGGCGGCTGAAGACGGCCTGAAGCTTTATCCGACCCTCTACAAGGCCTTCACCGAGAAGGACATGGCGATGCTGGAGGTCAATCCCCTGATCGTGATGAAGAACGGCCAGCTGCGCGTGCTCGATGCGAAAGTCTCGTTTGATGGCAACTCGCTGTTCCGCCATCCGGACGTGCAGGCGCTGAAGGACGAGACCGAACAGGACGAGAAAGAGCTTGAAGCGGCGCAGTGGGACCTGGCCTATATCGCGCTTGATGGCACGATTGGCTGCATGGTCAACGGAGCCGGCCTCGCCATGGCGACGATGGACATCATCAAGCTGTATGGTGAGGAGCCGGCGAACTTCTGCGATGTCGGAGGCGGCGCCGGCAAGGAGAAGGTAGCGGCAGCCTTCAAGATCATCATGAAGGACCCGAATGTGAAGGGCATCCTGGTGAACATCTTCGGCGGCATCATGAAGTGTGATGTCATCGCCGAAGGCGTGATCGCGGCCGTGAAGGAGACCAACCTTGCCGTTCCGCTGGTCGTGCGCCTGGAGGGTACGAACGTTGATCTCGGCAAGAAGATCATCCGTGAGAGCGGCCTGAACGTCATTCCCGCAGACGATCTCGACGATGCGGCTCAGAAAATTGTTAAAGCGGTGCGGGGTTAAGCGTCATGTCCATTCTGATCGACAAGAATACGAAAGTCCTGACGCAGGGCATGACCGGCAATACCGGCTCGTTCCATACAAGTCAGGCACTTGACTATTATGGTACCCAGATGGTCGGCGGTATCCATCCCAAGAAGGGTGGTGAGATGTGGACGGCCGCGAACGGCAGGCAATTGCCGATCTTTGCGTCGGTTGCTGAAGGCAAGGCGAAGACTGGCGCCACGGCGTCGGTTGTCTATGTGCCGCCGGCAGGGGCCGCCGCCGCAATCGAGGAAGCGATCGAGGCGCAGATCCCGCTGATCGTCTGCATCACCGAAGGCGTCCCGGTCATGGACATGGTCCGCGTCAAGGCGAAGCTCAAGACGTCCAAGTCGCGCCTGATCGGACCGAACTGCCCAGGCATTATCACGGCCAACGAATGCAAGATCGGCATCATGCCGGGCTCTATTTTCAAGAAGGGCTCGGTCGGCATTGTTTCGCGCTCCGGCACGCTGACCTATGAAGCTGTGTTCCAGACCACCAATGCCGGCCTCGGCCAGACAACGGCCGTCGGTATCGGTGGTGATCCGGTGAAGGGAACGGAGTTCATCGACATGCTTGAGATGTTCCTGGCGGATGACGAGACCAAGTCGATCATCATGATCGGCGAGATCGGCGGCTCGGCTGAGGAAGACGCTGCGCAATTCCTGATTGACGAGGCCAGGCGCGGGCGCAAGAAACCAATGGCTGGCTTTATTGCAGGCCGCACGGCCCCGAAGGGTCGCACGATGGGCCATGCCGGCGCAATTGTCAGCGGCGGCAAGGGCGACGCGGAATCCAAGATTGCGGCGATGGAAGCGGCGGGAATCCGTGTAAGCCCAAGCCCGGCGCGTCTTGGTGCGACACTGGTCGAGGTGTTAAAGGGTTAGAAGACCCTGTGGTTTTGTTCACAGCCTTCTGCCCCTGAGGGCGTAGGGCTGTGGGCGGGTCTCTGCAGCCCGTGACCTGCAGGCGGTATCATCCGCCCCCCTATGCGTGCCGGGGGCGTCAGCTCTGGAAGGATGAAGGTTCAATGGCAGACGATGGCAGCCCGGTGAACGGCCCGCGCAGCTCAGGCAACGCCGCGATGCTGGACACGGCATTCCTGTATGGTGGCTCGGCACTCTGGATCGAGCACATGCAGGCGGCCTATGCGAAGGATCCGACATCTGTTCCCGAGAGTTGGCGCACTTTCTTCGCCGAGATCGGCGACGATGCCGTGAGCGCCACGACCAGTGCGAAGGGCGCTAGCTGGAAGCGTGAGGGCTGGCCGCAGGCGAAAGGCGGCGACGAGATTGCAGCTTTCGACGGCAATTGGGCGGCGCTGGAGCCGAAGCTCGAGAAAAAGATCAAGGCCGCCAGCCCGGCTGCTGCGCCAGCCGACATTTCCCAGTCGGTGACGGATTCGATCCGTGCACTCATGATGATCCGCGCCTACCGGATTCGCGGGCACCTTGCCGCACAGCTTGATCCGCTGCGTCTGTCGAATTTCGGCGACCAGCCGGAACTGGATCCGGCCTCCTATGGTTTCAAGCCCGAAGACCGGGATCGCCCGATCTTTATCGACAATGTCCTTGGTCTCGAGCGGGCAACCGTCAACGAGATGCTCGACATCCTGAAGCGGACCTATTGCTCGACGCTTGGTATCGAGTTCATGCACATCTCCGACCCGGCTGAGAAAGCCTGGCTGCAGGAACGTATTGAGGGTCCGGATAAGGGCGTCGCGTTCACCCGTGAAGGAAAGTTCGCAATCCTGCGCAAGCTCATCGAAGCGGAAACTTTCGAGCGGTTCCTGCACAAGCGTTTTCCGGGCACGAAACGCTTCGGCCTTGATGGCGGCGAAGCGGCCGTACCGGCGCTGGAGCAGATCATAAAACGCGGCGGCGCACTCGGCGTGAACGAGATCGTGGTTGGCATGCCGCACCGTGGCCGTCTCAATATGCTCGCGGCGGTGATGGGCAAGGGCTATGACAAGATCTTCCACGAATTCCAGGGCGGCTCGACGCAAGGCGCCGGCTCATTCGGTTCGGGTGATGTGAAGTATCACCTTGGTGCCTCGTCTGACCGCGAGTTCGACGGCAATACCGTCCACCTGACGATGAGCGCAAACCCGTCTCACCTCGAGGCCGTCAACCCCGTGGTTCTCGGGCGCACGCGTGCCAAGCAGTTCATGGAATCGCGCCAGACAGGAAAGCTTGACCGTACCAAGAAACTGCCCCTGCTGCTGCACGGCGATGCGGCGTTTGCTGGGCAGGGTGTAGTGGCCGAATGCTTCGCGCTGTCGGGCCTGCAGGGTTACCGTACAGGCGGCACGATACACTTTATCGTCAATAACCAGATCGGCTTCACCACAAGTCCCATGTATTCGCGTTCCTCGCCCTATCCGTCGGATGTGGCTCTGATGGTTCAGGCACCTATCTTCCACGTCAATGGAGATGATCCGGAGGCGGTCGTGTATGCCGCCAAGGTGGCGACTGAGTACCGCCAGAAGTTCTCCAAGGACGTCGTCATCGACATGTTCTGCTATCGCCGCTTCGGTCACAACGAGGGCGATGACCCGACGATGACCCAGCCGGTCATGTATAAGGTTATCCGCGATCTTCCGTCGACGCGCGAAATCTATGGCAAGCGGCTTGTTGCCGAAGGCTTGCTGACCGCCGAACAGGTCGAGGCCCAGGTGAAAGCGTTCGAGGACTTCCTTGAGACGGCTTTTAATTCCGGCAAGGACCTTAAGACAAACAAGGCCGACTGGCTGGAAGGCCAGTGGTCCGGCTTCAGTCTGCCGATCGATGACGACCGGCGGGGCAAGACCGGTGTTTCGAAAGCCAAGCTGAAGGAACTTGGCGAGGCGATAACGCGGATTCCGCCGGGCGTTGATGTCCACAAGACGGTGGAGCGGGTGATTGCGCGACGCCGCGAGAGCTATGAGTCGGGTAAGGATATCGACTGGGGGGGAGCTGAACATCTCGCTTTCGCGAGCTTGCTCGATGAGGGCTTCCCGGTTCGCCTGTCCGGTCAGGACTGCGGCCGCGGGACTTTCGTGCAGCGTCACAGCCATATTGTCGACCAGACGACTGGCGAACGTCACACCCTACTCAACCGGATCGGTGACAGGCAGGCGCCGTATGAAGTGATCGACTCGCTTCTCTCCGAGGAAGCCGTTCTCGGCTATGAGTATGGCTATTCGCTCGCGGACCCCAATACGCTCACGCTCTGGGAAGCGCAGTTCGGTGACTTCTGCAACGGCGCTCAGGTCTACTTCGACCAGTTCATCTCGAGCGCCGAGCGCAAGTGGCTGCGTATGTCAGGCCTTGTGATGCTGCTGCCGCATGGCTATGAAGGTCAGGGTCCGGAGCATTCCTCGGCCCGTCTCGAGCGCTTCTTGCAGATGTGTGCCGAAGACAATATGCAGGTGTGTAACCTGACAACGCCCGCGAACTATTTTCACGCCCTGCGTCGCCAGATCCACCGCGACTTCCGTAAGCCGCTGGTCATTATGACGCCGAAATCGCTGCTGCGCCACAAGCTGGCCACATCGACCTTCGATGACATGAACGCGAAGTCGACCTTTCACCGTGTCCTGTGGGACGACGCTGAGACGCCAGGCCGCGAAGGCAAGGTCAGGCTTGTCTCGGAAAAGAAGATCCGCCGCGTCGTCTTGTGCTCCGGCAAGGTCTATTATGATCTGTTCGAAGCCCGCGAAGCATCGGGTGTGGATGATATCTATCTGCTGCGCCTCGAGCAGTTCTATCCGGTGCCGCGCAAGTCTCTCGTCACGGAGCTGAAACGTTTTCCGCAAGCCGAGATCGTCTGGTGTCAGGAAGAGCCGCGAAACATGGGCGGCTGGACCTTCATCCGTGATGAAATCGAATGGGCCGCGACGCAGGCAGGCTTTGCCAACCCGCGCCCGAAATACTCAGGCCGGCCGCCGAGCGCTGCAACCGCCACCGGTCTTCTCTCCAAGCACCAGGCCGAACAAGCATTGCTTCTCAGGATTGCGCTCTCGCCCGAGCCGGTCGATGACCGCAACCTGTCTGCCTGATCCTCCTTCAGCCCACCCTTCGGACACGTCCCATGACAGACATTGTTGTACCCACACTCGGCGAGAGCGTCTCGGAAGCCACGGTTGGCCGCTGGCTCAAGGCCAAGGGTGATGCGGTGAAGAAAGACGAGGTGCTCGTCGAGCTGGAGACAGACAAGGTCTCGGTCGAGGTTTCTGCCAGTGAAGACGGGGTGCTTTCCGACATCACCGTGCCGGCCGGTGAAACCGTCGGCATCGGAGCCCTCCTTGGGCGGATCAATGCATCGGGCGCCGCAGCGGCGAAGCCTGCAGCCGCCGCCAGGCCGGCCACTGCGCCTCCCCCCCTACCGGCAGAGGCCAAGGGCGAGCCGGTTGCCGCAGGCGGCGTGACCGACGTAAAGGTGCCGGTGATGGGTGAAAGCGTCGCCGAAGGTACGATAGCCTCCTTCAGCAAGAAAGTCGGCGAGCGCGTGAAGAAGGATGAGACGATCGCCGAGATCGAGACCGATAAGGTCGCGCTCGAAGTACCCTCGCCGGCCGATGGCGTGATTCTCGAGCTGCTGGTTGCGGCCGGTGCCAGCGTGACGCCGGGGTCCGTCATTGCACGGATCGGTGCGGCCGGCGCTGCGCCCGCCAGAGCGGCTGCAGAAGCTGCGCCTTCCAAGACCGTGTCAGCCCCTGCAAAACCGGCAGCAGCCGGCGAACGTCCGGTTGCGCCGTCCGTGCGCCGCATCGCTGCCGAAGCGAATGTCGAACCGGCAAGCATTCCGGGCACCGGTCGCGACGGCCGCGCCACCAAAGCCGATGCCCTTGCCTATGTGAACCAGCCGAAAGTCCCTTCGATGCCCGATACCCAGGTCCGCCCGCCTCGCGAAACCGGTCCGCGTGAAGAACGTGTACGGATGACCCGTCTGCGCCAGACAATCGCCCGCCGCCTCAAAGAGGCGCAGGACTCCGCGGCGATGCTGACGACATTCAATGATGTCGACATGTCGGCCATCATGGACCTGCGCAAGAAGCACCAGGATGCCTTTGTTGCGCGCCACGGCGTCAAGCTCGGTTTTATGAGCTTCTTCGTGAAAGCGGTGTCAAATGCCCTTAAGGAAGTTCCGGCAGTCAACGCCGAGATTGATGGCCAGGACATCATCTACAAGAATTACTACGACATCAGCGTGGCTGTCGGCACCGACAAGGGGCTTGTCACGCCTGTTCTGCGTAGCGTCGATGAGATGTCGCTTGCCGACATCGAGAAGGGGATTGCTGCGCTCGGCAAGAAGGCCCGTGACGGCGCTCTGACCATCGCCGACCTGCAGGGCGGCACCTTCACGATCTCGAACGGCGGCATCTATGGCTCGCTGATGTCGACGCCGATCCTCAACCCGCCGCAATCCGGCGTGCTCGGCATGCACCGCATCGAAGACCGCCCGGTTGTGCGGGGCGGCCAGATCGCCATCAAACCGATGATGTACCTTGCGCTGAGCTACGATCACCGCATCGTCGACGGTAAGGAAGCGGTGACTTTCCTCGTTCGCGTTAAGGAGGCACTGGAAGATCCCGAGCGGATGCTGCTGGAAGTGTAGGGCTTCGTGGTCAAGTTTACCTCGGCGGTGATTTGCACCAGGTTGCCTCTTGCGTTTTCCGCTGAACGCCGGACCTTAGTTTCAGAAGCGATCAACGCCGGAGATGCAAGATGGCCGACCAGGAATACGTCCCCCCGAAAATCTGGACCTGGGACAAAGAAAGCGGCGGGCGCTTTGCCAGCATCAACCGCCCCATTGCCGGGCCGACGCATGACAAGGTGCTGCCTGTGGGCAAGCATCCTTTCCAGCTCTACTCTCTGGGCACCCCGAACGGTGTCAAAGTTACCATCATGTTCGAAGAGCTGCTCGCTGCCGGCCATGCTGGGGCGGAGTATGATGCCTGGCTGATTAATATCGGGGCGGGCGACCAGTTCGGCTCGGGCTTTGTCGAGGTGAACCCGAATTCGAAGATTCCAGCGCTTATGGATCACACCACGTCGCCGCCGACGCGGTTGTTCGAGTCCGGCTCGATGCTGATCTATCTGGCCGAGAAGTTCGGCGCCTTTCTGCCGAAGGACACGGCAAAACGCGCGGAGGCGATTAACTGGCTGTTCTGGCAGATGGGCTCAGCGCCCTTCCTCGGCGGCGGGTTCGGCCATTTCTATGCCTATGCGCCGGTGAAAATCGAATATGCGATCAACCGCTATGCCATGGAGACGAAACGCCAGCTCGACGTGCTCGACCGCCATCTGGATCGGAATCAGTACATGGCCGGTGACGAATACTCGGTCGCCGACATGGCCATCTGGCCCTGGTACGGGATCCTTACGACCGGTGCGCTTTATGATGCGGGCGAGTTCCTTCAGGTCCACGAATACAAGAATGTCATCCGCTGGATGAAGGAGGTCGGCGCCCGCCCGCCCGTCAAGCGCGGCGCGATGGTCAACCGGACTTTCGGAAAACCGGAGACCCAGCTGCGCGAACGCCACGATGCCAGCGACTTTGAAACGAAGACGCAGGACAAGATTGAGGCTCAGAGCTGACGCTGAAGGCTGCGGCGAGGCGCCCCGTCTATTGCGCCAGGCGAGGCGCCTGTATATCGGGGCACAGGTTCAGCTAGAGGCGCCCGCCGATGACGACTTACACCAGTGATCCGCGCCGTCACACGGCTGAGACGGCCGCGACGATGGCCGACGTGCGGTATGAAATCGACAGGATCGACCGTCTCCTGGTCGCGATCATCGCGGAACGCCAGTCATTCATGGATGCCGCCGCCCGGATCAAGGGTGACCGCCTGGCTGTCCACGACCGTGCGCGGATCGAGGATGTTGTTGTCAAGGTGAAGGCCGAATGCCCGAAACACGGTCTTTCGCCGGCTATCGCAGAGCCGGTCTGGCGCACGATGATCGACCGCTGCATTGCCTATGAATTCGAGAGCTATGATGCGCTGCGGCTGGCTTCCAGCGTCAGGTCATAGATGGCCCGGGCGGCGGCCTCGAGCGTTTCGCCGAGCACGTCCTTGATATCCCCCAGCAAGATAGCCGCGTGGGCGGGGCTGGGCGGTGTGTCGGACCGGCCGGCCTTTTCCGCCCGTTCGCAGGCGGCGGCGAGCCTGATCGCCCCGATCCCGAGGCTTGCGCCTTTCAATGTATGCGCGGCATCTGACCATTCACGTGCCTCGAGCCGCGGGTCGAGCAGGCGGGACCAGAGCTGGGCCTGATGCTGGAAAATCCCGATCACTTCTATTCCGAGCGCGAAATCTCCGCCGGTCATGGCAGAGAGATGGTCAAGATCCATAATCGCAAGGGGCGGGCGCGGTTCGCTCATGGGCGGGGTCTCCTTTGCCCCATGACTCTTGCCTGAGCCTGCTAGCATTCTGTTAATGATCCTGGCGGTCCAGAAAAATCACGATTTATCGATTGTCGAAAAAGTGCTTATGATGTATGGGCTGTTTTGCACCTGAAAGTGCCTCAAAGCTTCTTCTGGGAATACGTCCGATGACCAACCTGCTTGTCTTGATCCGCAATCTTGTACTGGCGACGATCCTCGGCTGGCTCGGCATAGAGTTCACGCCGGACACCGCCGACAAGAACGATCAACCGGCCGGAAGCGGCGTGATCGCTTCCTTGCTCGGCTAGATTATTCTGCAAAGCCTTAATCTGCTGGCGTGTATTCTGCCCTCGCGGCTGCATGCGAGGCGGGTTATACAGTGGTCATGACAGAAGCTTCTTCCGCGCGCCCCTCGGGCCGGGACGACCTGGCGCGTCACCAGGCCTCCTTTCATTACGAGGAGGCCCAGCACGGTGGCGGGTGGTTGGTGGCGACCTCCTTTATCGTTGCCATTTTCTGGATCCTGGGAGTTGTGCTCGGCTTCCTTGGGCTCGGAGGTCTTGCGCTGGCCGAGCAGTTTGCACCGATGTTGCTGGCCGCTGGCGGTCTGGCTGTGCTGACCCCCGCTTTCCTGATCATCATGGCGGGCTTCATGGGCCGGGCCAGCCGCCGCTCGGCGGCCGCGAATGCGCTTGTGCTTCAGGCAACCGCCCGGCTGATGGCCCCGGCACGCGAGGCCGGGACGGAGGGTATCGCTTTCGCCGAGCAGATGAAGCAGGCGGCGTCGGAAGTCGATGATGCGATGCATAATGCACTGATGGCGATGAAAGCGATGGCGGCAGAGATTGGCGACGAACGCCTGCGGCTCGAATCAGTCTCCTATGCAGCCTCTGACAATGCGCGCGAACTTGCGACCCGGCTTGCCGCCGAGCGCCAGGCCCTTGAAGCGCTGGCGCGTGAACTTCGCAGCCAGATCACGATGATGAGCGAAGCCATTCCGCGTCAGGCCCAGATGATGATCTCTGCAGCGCGTCAGGCAAGCGATGAGGTTGGCCGCGCCGATACCGCGCTGGAAAACCGGCTTGGTTCGATGGCCCGTGCAGGGGATGATCTCGGCCGCCGGCTCGAAGCGCTGGACGGCCTGGCACGTGAAGCCGCGACACGCACCGAAGCGCTGACTTTTTCAATCACCCGCATCGAGGATAAGCTCGAGCAATCCCGCCGGACGGTCGATGCTGCCGTGCGGGCCAGTGAGGTCGCCGCAGCGGCGGCTGCCACGACCGGTGATGCGCTGAAGGGCGCCGTCGCTTCCGCGCTCGACGGTGCGCGCCAGGCGAATGCAGAAATCAATGCGGCGACACGCGGTGCAGCCGAAGAGGCAGCGCGTTCCCTCGCGCGTCTGCGCGAGGCGGGCGAGCAGGCCGCCTATGCGCTCCGCACTGCGAGCTATGCGGCCCGCATCGAGGGCAATAATCTCGAGCGGCAGACCGGCATGGCCTCGCCCGAACCCGCGTCGGCTCTGCCCGCCCTGCCAGCTCGCCAGAGCCTGGCTGCACCGCAACCGAGCCATTCGGATGGAAAGGGCCAGGCCCATGGGTATGCCGATAGCGCTGCCGCCCTCGGCCCGTTGGCCGGCCAGACGAATGGGCATGCAAAGGCGACTGCCAATCCCGTCGGCAATGGCCGGCTGACAGCAGGCCGCACCTCGATGGACGACGATCTGTTCGAGGCGAGCGTCGATGCGGTGATTGCCGCAAGCGCCCTGACGCTGCCTCCCGAGCCGCCGCAAGTGCTTGGCCGTGATGGATTGTCCGGAGGGGGAGAGCCGCTGACGCTGCGTCGCAGGTCTGATGACCGGGTCGTGCCAGCTACAGAAGTGCCGCGCCGGCGCGCAACCGACCATCCCGGCGGAACGACTTCAAACGGATCAGCCCTGCGCGACATAATTTCAGATATCTCCCGCGAGGAGTCCGGTACGCTCCCGGAAGACCGCGAGCAGGTCGCGGAAAGCATCGTCAACCGGTTGCAGACTTCAGGAATTCCACTGGGCGATGTGTTCCGCCCAAGGTCGAAAAAGCGGATTGCTTCAGCCGCTCGCAAGGGTGACGCAGCGCGCCGCGAAGCAATCCGTGAACAGGCTGGCAAGGAAGTCGAGCGTGTGTCGCATCGTTTGCGCGGCGATCCGATGCTCGGCGCGATGGCCCGCCAGTTTGCCGCGCTTGAGCAGGCCGATGCGCTGGCGGCTCTGGATCAAACCCAGAGCACGAGCCGAAATGCCAGCGCGCGCCTTGCAGCTTTCCTGCTGGTAGACGCAGCGCTTTAAGTTCTCGGATGGCCGCTCAGTTGGCGGCCCAGATCACAGCAAGCCTGCCCGCGATCGATTTTTCAGCGACTGGACCGTTTTTGCGCCAGGTTGGCTTCGAGACCGAGTTCATGCATTCAGGCGGGATGATGCGGTCGCGCGGCCTGCTGGAGATCGAGTTCTTTGCGTAACCCGGGCTTAACCCGAATGGCAGCCTCTTGCGCTGCATTGAAGAGCCTGCGGGTTAGACGCCGATCACTTCGCTGCCGGCGGCTTCGGCCTTGATCCACTTGATGAATGCACGAACGTCGGGGGTCAGGTGGCGGCCTTTGGGCCAGACGAGCCAGTAGCCGAAATCAATCGGGATCGACCCGTTGGCGAAGGGGGCAACGAGCCGTCCGGCAGCGATGTCATTCGCGGCGATCGCCTGCTTGGCGAGCGCAACGCCCCGTCCGGCAGCGGCCGCCTCGATCACAAGGATGCCCTGGTTGAAACGCGGCCCACGCGCTCCGTCGACGCCGGAAACGCCGTGCGCCCTCAGCCAGCTCGCCCAGTCGGGGCAGGAGGGGTCGTTTTCGGAACTCTCGTCATGCAGCAATGTGTGGTTCTTGAGGTCCCCGGGCCGGCGGATCGGATCGGGCCCTTCCAGAAGGCGGGGTGAGCAGACGGGCAGGACCATTTCATCCAGCAGCTTTTCGGACTTCAGGCCTTCATAGGTACCGCGGCCATAGCGGATCGCGAGGTCGGCATCGGCCGTGTTGAAATCGGTGAGCGCCATATCGGCGGAAATCCAGGCCTCGATACCCCCATGCGTGCGGTGGAATTTCTCCAGCTTCGGGGCGAGCCATTTTGCCGCGAAGGACGGTGCGCTGGTGATCATCACCCGGCCTTTGCGGGCAGGGGCCTGCATGATGCGGCCGGCCTCGGAAATCCTATCGAAGGCTTCCCGGACGAGGGGCAGGCTCGCCTGCGCGGCGTCGGTCAGAAGCACGGAACGGCCCGTACGCTTGAATAGCGGCGTGCCGGCGAAGTCTTCCAGCTGGCGGATCTGCTGGGAAATCGCGCCTGGCGTGACATTCAGCTCCTCGGCGGCCTGCGTAAACGAGAGGCGCCTCGCGGCCGCTTCGAAGGCGCGCAGGGCATTGAGGGGGGGCAAGCGGTCTGAGGCATCGGACATGGATAGTTTCTCTAAAAGATCGGCTTAGGGGTTGCCCGTTGCTGCTGAGGCGTCAAGGCGGTTTTGTGAGGGACTTGCTCTACAACCGCTAAACAAGAAAGTTGCGTCGATGCGCCAGTTTCCAGCCTTCTTCAATCTGGAGGGCGCCCGCGTTGTTGTGCTGGGCGGCGGCGAGGAGGCGGCGCGCAAGCTTCGCTTGTTGGTATCTTCGCCGGCTGATCTCGTGCTGGTCGGCGCATTCAGGAGCACGGCCCTGGAGGCTGAGTTTGCTGACCGGGTCATCGTCGTCAGCCAGGCGGCGCGCGGCCTGGCGCTGGACGGCGCATGCCTTGCTATCATCGCTGAAGCCGATGACGGCCTGCGCGCCGAAATGCTGGCCGACGTGCGCGCACGCAATATACCGGTGAACGTTGTCGACCATCCGGAAGATTGTGACTTCACAGTACCGTCGATCCTCGACCGTGACGAGATAGTTGCCGCAATTGGGTCGGGCGGCGCGGCGCCGGTTCTGGCAAAAGCCGTGCGCACGAAACTGGAGGGCCTGCTCCCGAACCGGATCGGCGAACTGGCCGCGCTCGCGCGCCGGATTAGGCCGTTTGTGTCCGAAGCGGTTCCTGACAGGACGGCCCGGCGACGGTTCTGGGAGCGCGCGCTGACGGGGCCTGCGGCGGAAGCTGCCTATGCTGGTGATCTTGACAAGGCCGAGGGCCTTCTGAAATCGGCGGCGCTGACAACCGGCCATGTGCCGGGTGTTGTGCATATTGTCGGGGCAGGGCCCGGTGATCCTGAGCTTTTGACACTGAAGGCGCTGCGCGTGCTGCAGGAGGCCGACATTGTCTATTATGACCGCCTCGTCAGTCCGGAAGTCCTCGGTCTGATCCGCCGCGATGCAATGCGCGTGCCGGTTGGCAAGTCGAAGGGCGATCATTCCGTCGCGCAGGCCGAAATCCATAACCGCCTTGTCGCTTCGGCGCGGGAGGGCCTGCGTGTTGTGCGCCTCAAAGGGGGTGACCCGTTCATCTTCGGGCGCGGCGGGGAGGAGCTGGAAGCGGTGCGTGCTGAGGGTGTGGCCGTACACATTGTGCCGGGTATCTCCGCGGCCCTGGGGTGTGCGGCTTCGTCCGGAATTCCGCTAACCCACCGTGATCATGCGCAGACGCTGACTTTCGTGACTGGCCATGCAAGGGCCGGGGGCGTGCCAGACCTTGACTGGAAGGCGCTGGCCCGGCCCGCCCAGACGATTGTCGTGTTCATGGGTGTTGATACCGCCCCGGTGATCGCTGATCGTCTGGTCGCTGCAGGGCGTGATCCACGCACGCCGATTGCCGTGATTGAGAATGGTACGCGTCCTGAAGAAGTGCGCGTGTTCGGAGAGCTGTCCGAACTGCCCTTCCTGATCGAGGAGGAGGGGATCACTGGCCCGGCGCTGCTGATCATAGGCGAAGTCGCCGCGCTGTCGCTCAGCGGCCTTCAGATGAAGCAGTGCGCGCCGGCCAGCTTATCAGTTCTGCCGCGTCTCAGAGAGCCGGCTCTGGAGGTATGAGAAAATGAGTTCTGTTCGACCGAAGCTGAAACCTGAGACTCCGAAAGCAATCACCGGCTGGATAACTGCCAGTGGCCGTTCCGTGTGGCTGCGGTCCGATGGTTCGTGGACCGAGGATACACGCCTCCTCGGTGTCTTCACGGGCGATGAAGCAGAGGCCCGTCTGGCGGCGGCATTGAAGCAGGAAGCCTTGGTCACCGATCCCTATTTCATGGAAGTCACCCCAGACGGAAAGGTAACGGGCCGAGAGACCTTGCGCGAATCGATGCGGGCGCAGCCGTCCTTGTCGTTCGGCGGCGTGGCATGATCGGCATTCCCGGCCAGCGTATCCAGAGGCATGACCCGAAAATGAAATGTGTTGCCGAACGCTTCGGCTTTCTGAGCTAGTGTGGGGTGATGGATGTATCGCTATGACCAATTTGACGCCCGTCTTGTGGCGGAGCGGGTGGCGCAGTTTCGTGGCCAGGTCGCGCGGCGCCTGTCCGGCGCGCTAACTGAGGACGAGTTTAAGCCGCTCCGCCTCCAGAACGGCGTCTATCTGCAGCTGCATTCCTACATGCTGCGCATCGCGATTCCCTACGGCCAGCTCTCGCCGGTTCAGCTGCGCTGCCTCGCGAGGATTGCGCGGGAGTATGACAAGGGATCCGGCCACTTCACGACGCGCCAGAATATCCAGTTCAACTGGGTCGCACTTAAAGACATCCCCGACGTTCTGGCGACGCTGGCCGAAGTCGGGATGCATGCCATCCAGACCTCCGGCAACTGCATTCGCAATACGACTACGGATCATTTTGCGGGGGCAGCACGGGATGAAGTGATCGATCCGCGCGCATGGTGCGAAATCATCCGGCAATGGTCCACCTTCCATCCGGAGTTTGCCTTCCTGCCGCGCAAGTTCAAGATCGCGGTGACGGCGGCCGAACATGACCGCGCCGCCATCCGCGTCCATGATGTCGGCCTGCATATCCGAAAACGCGGCGGCGAAACAGGCTTTGAAGTGTATGTCGGCGGTGGGCAAGGACGCACGCCGCATATCGCAGCGCTGGTCAACCCGTTCGTTCCGGAATCGCAGATCCTCGACTATCTCGAGGCGATCATGCGCGTCTATAACCGCTATGGCCGCCGGGACAACAAGTATAAGGCACGTATCAAGATTCTCGTATCGGAACTTGGTGAGGCCGAATACGTCCGGCAGGTCGAAGAAGAGTTTTCGGCCCAGAGGGACGCCGAGAAGATTAATCTTCCGCAGGCGGAGATCGATCGGATCCATGCCTATTTCGTGCCGCCAGCGCTACCGGCGAAGCCAGGAACCTCGAAATTGCTCGAAGCGGCGAAAGCTGCCGATCCGGCCTTCGCGCGCTGGGTGCGGGCGAACCTGAATCCGCATAAGTCCGAGGGCTATGCCTCGGTCACAGTCAGCCTGAAGCCGATTGGTGCCCCGCCGGGAGACGCGAGCGACAAGCAGATGGAGCTCGTGGCCGATCTTGCTGAAAGGCACGGATACTCGGATATCCGCGTTAGCCATGCGCAGAACCTGATCCTGCCCCATATTGCGCTCGACGACCTGCCGAAGGTCTATGCTGCGCTGGACGCCGCAGGTCTCGGCGCCGCCAATGAGAGCCGGATCACCGACATGATTGTCTGCCCGGGGCTTGACTATTGCAACCTCGCCAACGCCCGTTCCATTCCCGTGGCGCTGGAAGTCCAGAAGCTTTTCGCCGATCCTGACTATGAGGAAGACATCGGTAAGCTGCACATCAATGTCTCCGGCTGCATCAATGCCTGCGGGCACCACCATGTTGGCCATATCGGTATCCTTGGTGTCGACAAGAAAGGCGAGGAATTCTACCAGATCCTTCTCGGGGGGCGCGCCGACGAGAAGGCCGCGCTCGGGGAAATCGTAGGCCCCGGCCTCAAGGCTGAAGACGTACCGGGCGCGATCCACCGTGTTGTCGAATTCTACCGCGCCGAGCGCGCCTCACCCGCCGAGACGTTTATCGATGCGCTGGCGCGTCTCGGCCATGCCCGCTTCCAGGAGGCCCTCTATGCCGCTGGTTAAGGCGGGCGCGGAAGTCGCCAATGACTGGGCCTTTGTGCCGGACGGCGCGGCGTTGCCGGAGTCCGGCCGGTTTACGGTTTCGTTCAACCGTTACATCGGTTTGAAGCAAGGACAGGAGAAGGGGCCTTTGCCGGATGGGCTCCGCCTCGAGCCAACCGATGAGCCCGCTGCGATCGAGCCCTACCTTGCCGATCTGGGGCTGATCGAGGTCAATTTTCCCCGTTACACGGATGGCCGCGGCTTCAGCCAGGCCCAGCTCCTTCGCCGCCGTTATGGTTATGCCGGAGAGCTTCGGGCCGTCGGCCACGTCCTGCGCGATCAGATATTCTACATGCACCGTTCAGGCTTCGATGCTTACGAAACCCGCCGCGCCAGCGTATCTGAGGTCGTGGAAGCGCTCGCCGAGATCACTGAGGCCTATCAGCCTGCGGCAGCCGGACCGGGCGCCGCCTTCCGCAAGAGAACCGGAGCCTGAGGCGTATGCCATTCGATACCCCAATTGAGAAACCGGCTGCCGATCCCTCTCTGCGGCTCGTGCGTCTAAACAGTGAGCTGCGTCAGGCCCCGGCTCAGACGATACTGCGCGCGGCCATAATGCGCGAATGGGCAGGCGATATAACCTATGTGTCGAGTTTCGGCGCCGAAAGCGCGGTGATGCTGGCGCTGATTTCTGAGGTCGCCCCCTCGCTGCCGATCCAGTTCATCGAAACGGGCATGCACTTCCCCCAGACGCTCGATTATCGCGATACGCTGATAGAGACGCTGGGCCTGACCGGCGTTCGCACGCTGGTGCCGAATGACAGTGAACGCCGCCTCGAAGACCCGAAATCTATGCTCTGGAAATCCAGTCCGGATGCCTGCTGCGACCTGCGCAAGGTTCGCCCGCTCGGGCCCGCGCTCGAGGGATATTCGGCATGGATCACTGGCCGCAAGCGCTTCCATGGCGGCGCCCGTATGAGCCTGCCGGTGTTCGAGTTTGCGGCAGGCCGCTACAAGGTGAATCCGCTTGCTGGCTGGAGTCAGGACGATGTCGATCTGTTCATGCAGCAGCGTAACCTTCCGCGCCACCCGCTGGTGGCCCAAGGCTATCCCTCGATCGGCTGCTGGCCGTGTACGCAGCCAGCGGACGATCCGGACAATCCGCGCGCCGGCCGCTGGGCAGGCCAGGCTAAAACGGAATGCGGCCTCCACGTTGTGCGCAACGAACGCCCGCGCGTTTTCTGAGCGTCACTTTCGCTTGTTGAACACGTGCGCCATTGCCAAGGCTGCGGCGGTCGCGACGTTCACGCTGTCAAATCCGTCAGCCATCGGAATGCGTGCAGGCCGGGCGCGTGCGATAAGCTCTGCAGGCAGGCCGGGGCCTTCGGCCCCCATGAGCAGGGCCACGCGTTCAGGCGGCGCCATTGCGGGCAGTAGTTCTGCATCCGCACGCGGCGTCAGGGCCCAGACTTCGTGACCGCTTGCCTCTGCCGCTTCGATCAGTGAGGCGCCGGTTGTGCCATATGCGAAGGGCAGCCAGAGCGCCGAGCCCGAGGAAACACGGATCGCCTTGCGATAGAGCGGATCGCAGGATCCCGCATCCAGCAGGACCGCGCTCGCGCCAAACGCGGCCGCGTTGCGGAAGCAGGCGCCAACATTGTCATGGTTCGACAGGCCTGAGAGCAGCAGGGCGGTGGAGGGACCGGCTGCAGGCAGCACATCTGCCGGCTTGAGCGCATCGCCCCTGCGCCCGCAGGCGAGAACGCCGCGATGCATGGGAAAACCGGCGACTTCGTCCATAACGCCCTGAGATGCAACATAGACCGGTACACCGGCAGGCACGCGCGCCAGCAGGTCTGCCAGCGGTGCGAGCCGCGTCTCGCAAAGGAACAGGCTTTCGATGCCGAAACGTCCGCGCGTCAGAAGCGCCTCGAGCGTTATCTTGCCTTCCACGATAAAGCGGCCGCTATGGCCACCCGCCAGGTCGCGCTCCCGGATAGATGTAAAAGCCGCGACCCGGGGGTCGCGGCTTGACGTGACCGGGAAGAGTTTGTGAGTTTCAGTCGCCAACCGGCATTCCCTGTTCCCTGGCGAGGCGCTTCATCGTCTTCTGAAGCTTCTCGAAGGCGCGCACTTCGATTTGCCGGATGCGTTCGCGGCTGACGCCATACTGGTCTGACAATTCTTCCAGCGTCTTCGGCTCGTCGATGAGGCGGCGTTCCGTCAGGATATGGCGTTCGCGTTCGGAGAGGTCCTCCATGGCCCGGGTCAGCAGCTCCATCCGGCTGTCGAGTTCCTGGCGGTTGGCGAAGGTCTCAGCCGTCCCCGGCTCGTCATCGGCCAGCCAGTCCTGCCATTCCAGGTCACCGTCAGTTCCCATCGGCACATTGAGCGAGGCATCCGAGCCACTCATGCGCCCGTTCATCGAGAACACTTCCGCTTCGGTGACATTCAGTTTTTCGGCGATAAGGCGGGCTTGTTCGGGCTTCAGGTCGCCCTCATCCAGCGCCTGCATTTCGCCTTTCAGGCGACGCAGGTTGAAGAACAGCTTCTTCTGGGCTGCCGTGGTGCCGAGCTTCACCAGGCTCCAGCTTCGCAGAATATACTCCTGGATGGCGGCGCGGATCCACCACATTGCATAGGTGGCGAGGCGAAAGCCCTTTTCGGGGTCAAACTTCTTCACCGCCTGCATAAGGCCGACATTGCCCTCAGAGATCACTTCGGCCATCGGCAGTCCATAACCCCGGTAGCCCATGGCAATCTTTGCCACGAGGCGAAGGTGCGAGGTGACCATCCTTTCGGCAGCCTCAGGGTCTTCATGGTCGCGCCACCGGCGCGCCAGCATGAACTCCTCGTTTTTCTCGAGCATCGGGAATTTGCGTATCTCGCTCAGATATCGGCTCAGTCCTTGTTCGGGACTAAGGGCAACGGAACCCGCTTTTGTCGGCGTATTCGCCATGTCTCGTCCTCCTCATCCTGGCGGGCCCCGTTTTCGGCGGCCCACCTCCTGTTCCTGGAACTCTCCGGCACCCTAGCCCCGCATAGCAGCAGCATCGCCGCCGGAGACACACGGTTCATTGACCGCGCTCATGTATAGATAGGAATTGCGGCGAGTGTGTGGAAGGGGGGCGGGTCGCACCTTTTGTCCCCGTCAAGTCCCGGATAGGTTGCGCCGTTCTTCGGCGATATAGCTTGCCGAGCGCATCTCGAACAGGCGGCTGGCGGTGCGCTGGAATTCGAATGCGCCGTCGCCATCGGGGTAGAGCTGGTCGGGCTCAGCTGCCGCGCTCGCCACCAGCTTGGTGCGCGCCTCATAGAGCGCATCGATCAGGCTCACGAACCGCGCCGCCTCGTTGCGCCGGTCCGGGGTCAGCAGGGGAATGGAGTCCAGGATGACCGTGTGGAAGGTTGCCGCAATCGTCAGATAGTCGATCGAGCCGAGCGGCCTGGCGCAAAGCTCCTGGAAGGAAAAGCGGGCAACGCCGGCCGCTTCGCGTGTCACGTCCAGCTTGCGGCCCTTGACCGTCAGCACACAGTGCTGCGGCTCGGCGCCCAGTGTCAGCCGCGTCCAGGCTAGGTCCAGCGCCGCGGCGCTGGCTTGCCCGAGGGGGGCATACCAGACCGGCGCCTCGACCAGACGGTCCAGCCGATAGTCGCGTGCAGACTCCAGTTCGAACACGCTGCAGCGTTCTTTCAGTTTCCGGATAAAGGGAAGGAAAAGACCACGATTTATCCCGTCCTTGTAAAGATCATCCGGATGCCGGTTGGAGGTGGCTATCACCGTCACGCCTTGCTCGAACAAGGCATCGAAAAGGCGCGCAAGAATCATTGCGTCGGCAATTTGCGTCACCTGGAATTCGTCAAAGCAGAGCAGCCGCGCCTCGCTTGCCACTTGCCTCGCTACAGGCGCGACCGGGTCATCGCCTGCGCCGGTTACCCGCCAGGGTGAACGTTTCCGGTCTGCCTCGCTCATCTTGCGCCAGACATCGAGGCGTTCGTGCACTTCGGCCATGAATTCATGGAAGTGGACGCGCCGCTTCGGAGAAACCTTTGTCTCGGCGAAAAACAGGTCCATCAGCATCGATTTGCCGCGCCCTACGCCGCCCCAGAGATAGAGCCCCTGTACCGGCTCTCTTGCTTTCGAAAACAGGCTGCGCTTTTGCGGCTTTGCCAGCTCTGCGGCCAGCGCATCGAGCTGATCTGCCGCGGCGGCCTGCGCCGGATCGCCGGTCAGCGCCCCGGAAGCTACCCGATCGTCATAGCGTGCCCGCACCCCGCCCATCTGCCTCAGCCCAGCCGCTGCGCCGCCTGGGCAATGAACTCGGAGAACGTTTCCGGCCGAACCAGAAGTGTCGCAAGTATGCCCGCCACCGCGCCGCCAAGGTGGGCCTCATGCCCGATGACCTTGTCTTCGCGCAGTGAGAAGGCATAGCTCAGACCGACATAAAGGATGCCAAAAACGATGCCCCACATCGGTATCACAAAGAAGGCAAGAAGAATCGCAAAGGGTTCGAACAGGCAGAAGGCGAGGACAATGCCGGACAGGGCGCCAGACGCCCCCGCAGCGCGGTAGTCGGGCGCGTTCTGGTTATGCAGGTAGGCCCATGCGCTCCCGCCGATCAGCGAGGCAAGATAGACGATGCCAAAGCCGACCCCGCCGAGCACATACTCGCAGATCGGTCCGAACAGCCAAAGACCATACATGTTCAGCAGAAGGTGAGGGGCATTAACGTGGAGGAAGCCGGAGCTCAGCCCCCGGTACCACTCGCCTTTTTCCTTCATCGGCCCGACCCAGAGGATGTTCTGGCTCATGAAGGACGCATTGCCGAAGGCAATCAGGCTGGCTGCGATGTTCAGAATGAGAAGGCCCAGCGTCACAGGCGAGGCGATGAGGCTGTCCATTTGATTACCTTGGTGCGGGCGCGCCAGAACGACAAGCCGCCCGGGAGCTTTCTTCCGGGCGGCTTAGCAATCTGAGAGGGTGGGCGGCAATGCCCGGCGTCAGGCGGCGCGGGCCGGACGGGCCACGACGGCTGCGCCAGCGGCCGGCATCAGCTCCATGAAGAAGTCCTCGAAGGTTTCCGGGCGCTGGATGAAACGGTTGAAAGGCAGGTTTGCCTTGAACACAGCCTGAGGGTGGATGTTAGCGCCGCAGCGCACAGCCGAGGCGACGGCCTGGTCCCGGTTTTCCTGAGAGGAGACAACGGCGATCCGGTATTTGCCCATATTTGCGACACGGGCGATCGTCATATCGGCATCGATGCTGTCCGGCAGGCCGAGGTCGAGCACAACCAGGTCAAAACGCTCAAGACGCAGGCGGGACTCGGCAGCCATCAGCGTTGGCGCCATCACGAGATCAACCTGAACGCGCGCGCGTGCCGCTTTGTCAGAGGCGATCGCCAGCATCTCGCGCACCGGCTCATGATCCTCAACCCACAGAACTTTCATCTACAACTACCTCGTTAAGAATTGGCTGGCGGGGAAACCGCGTTAAAGCGAGCCCCGTGATGGGTTCACCTTGCCACGCGCGTCTTGCGCGTTGGTAAAGCGAAACTTTCTGAAACATTTAAAATGGTCCCGAATGCAATTTTTTCTGGCCCCCTGGGGGCGACGGCGCCGGAAACTAGGCAGCAGGGCCTGGCGCCCCTATGCTGCGGGTCGACATATCCGGGAGGCGAAGCAGAGCTGGCATGACTGACGAGACAAATCCGGCGCCAGCTGGGGCCCAGCCGGCCACCCTGTTCACGGCAAGAGACAGGCAATTGCACATTGTCGACGAGCTGATCGAGGAACGCTGCCCCCGCCTGCGGGCGAGCCCCGCCTGGCCGTTGGCCCGGCCGTTGCTTTACAGCCTTCTGGGCTACAGCAAGGCTCGTAGGATGGCCGACGAACTGGTCCAGCTAACGGGCCGCGAATCGTTCGACCGGCTGTCCCGCCAGCTCGCTTTCGACATGACGGTTACCCGGCTCGACAGGCTTCCGGAAAAGGGCCGTTGCATCGTGGCGGCCAACCATCCGACCGGCCTTGCCGATGGCGTCGCGGTCTGGGATATGTTGAAGCGCAAGCGGCAGGACATCATCTTTTTTGCCAATGCCGACGCGATGCGGGTGAATCCTAAGTTCGCGGATGTGATCATCCCGGTCGAATGGGTCGTGGACAAGCGTAGCCCCGCCAAGGCCCGAGAAACCCTGAGACGCGCCGCCGCTGCCTTCGCAGAAGAAAAATGCGTCGTCATCTTCCCTTCCGGGCGGCTTGCCCGGAAAGTCAACGGCCAGATGGAGGAAAAAGACTGGTTCCCGACCGTCATAAGCCTCGCTCGCAAGCAGGATGCGCCGGTCATCCCGCTCAATCTCGATGCCCGTAACTCCGCCCTCTATTATCTTTTCTGTGATCTCTCCAATGAGCTGCGAGACATCACCCTGTTCCATGAGCTGCTCAACAAGCGCGGCGCCAAAATCCACATGACACTCGGGGAGGCGATTGCGCCGGACCGGCTCCAGGGCGACCCTGCCGAAGTTACCGAAAAACTGAAGCAACACGTCTCGTACCGTCTGCTGGCCGACGCGGATGCTGCGTTTCATTCCTGACGGAGGCGCCGCCGCGCTTGCGGGCCGGGCGAATGGGCCTTAGAGGCGCGCGCGATGATCAAAGTCCTACCGGAAACACCCGCCCTGCATGCCGATGCGATCGAAGACCTCTTCGACCGCACGTTTGGACCCGGCCATTTTGCTAAGACGGCGGAGCGGCTGCGCGAATACTCAGCCTCCATTCCCGCCCTCAACCGCGTGGCGGTCGATGGCGACCGGGTCGTGGGCGTCTGCCGCGTTTGGCCTCTGGTCGTCGGCGGGCTACGCCGGCGGGCTTTGTTTTACGGACCGGTCGCGGTCGATCCCGCGTATCGTGGCCATTTCCTCAGCCTGCGTATCACTGAGGCTGCGCTTGAGGCTGGCAAAGCCGCAGGCTGGCCGGCGGCCATCCTGATCGGCGCCCACAGCCTGTTCGGCAGGGCAGGTTTTACCGTTGCGCCGAAGAACCGCCTGATCTTTCCCGGCCCGCAGGATCAGAGCCGGGTGATGGTGCGCGATCTTGCTGGCGACGCCGCCGCGCTCGAGGGCCTCGTCACCGCGCCGTGACCCGCCGCTTTTGCTTGCCCACTGGCAAAACGGCTGGCAGCATCGGAGTGTGCGCAGTCTTCCCGGTCGAAGCTCTCCGGCAGGAGAGGTGACGCCGGTCGCCTGCGATTCAGGAGGAAGAATGACAGATGCTGTCACTTTTAAGGATGCGCCGCGGCGCCCGCGGACGGCGATGCGGCAGGTCCTTGCCTCACTGAACCAGCCCAAGGTCGCCCTGGCAGTGATCTTCGGCATCGCGACAGGCATGCCCCCGGTGCTCGTCAGCGTGACGCTTGGCTTCTGGCTCCGCTCGGAAGGTGTGGCGCTCAGCGCCATCGGCTTCATGAGCTGGGTGGGGATCTTCATCTCCACCAAATTCCTCTGGGCCCCCTTCGTTGACACCATCCGTCTCCCCTGGATCGGCAAACGCCTCGGCCATCGCCGGTCGTGGATGCTGCTCGGGCAGGTTTTCGTAACCTTGGGTATTCTCGGCATGGCCGCCACCGGCCCCTCCGGCAACCTCGCCGTCTTCGCGGCTTTCGCCATGCTTACGTCTTTCGCCGCAGCGACCCAGGACATAGCCGTGGATGCCTGGCGTATCGAAAGCGCTCTGGATGAAGAGCAGGACCTGATGGCGTCCGCCTATATCTTTGGCCTTCGCTCCGGTTACTTCCTCGGCAATGTGCCGATCCTCGCGGCCTCGGCGGTGATCGGCTGGCCGCTGTCCTATGCCTGCGCGGCGATCGGCGGCATCGCTGGCCTGACGGGCCTTCTGCTTGCGCGCGAGCCCGATAAGCCGCGTGATTTCTCCCCTGCCACCAGCCTGGCCGGAGTCGTCTCGGCGCTCTTTCGCCCCCTGAAGGTTTTCTGGCAGGATCATGGCAAGGCTGTCTTCATCTTTCTGCCGCTGGTCGCGCTCTTCTTTGTGCCGGACGGCCTCATCACGGCTCTGGTCGGTCCGCTGTATATCGACCTCGGTTTCACCGGTCCGCAGATTGCCGCCATCCGCACTGTTTTCGGCTTTCCTGCCACGCTTGCCGGGGTGATCATTGCCGGCCTTATCGGCCTTCGCTTTGGCACGATCCCCGCTATGGCAATCGCCGTTATCCTTGCGGCCATCTCGAATGTCGGTTTCGCGCTCCTCGCGCTGTCCGGAGGCGACCAGCTCATCTGGATCGCTGCCGTGATGTTCGAAGGTTTCAGCGGCGGGATGGCGACAGCTGCCATGGTCGCCTGGGCCAGTTCGCTCACAAACCCGGTTGCGACCGCGGCGCAGTTTGCCATGCTCTCCTCCCTGATGACGCTCCTTGCCGGTTTTCTGGGTGGTTTCGCCGGCCTCGCTGTCGAGGCGCTCCAGGCTCGCAGTGGCTCGGCGATGGGCGGTTTTGCGACCTGGTTCTCGATCACGCCCCTGGCCGCCATCCCGCCGCTCATCCTCATCTGGCGCGTCAGGCGGCTGGCAAAATCCGCCTAACGCCCCTCGCGCTGCCAGGCGAGCAGAAGTATCAGGATCAGCGCTGCTGCTGCCAAGATGCCCGGAAGTAGTGGCTGGCTTGTCGACGAACGCACGGCATAGGCATCGCGATCGCGCAGGCCTATCCAGCCATTACCTGCCGCCGCCCGCTGGTCACCGATACGGCGGATTTCCGGAAGGTTCGTACCTGACGCATTCAGTTGCATTACCGCCCCGCCGGTTGCCCGCGACAAGGGCTCAAGCAGGTCCGCGGTAGAGGTCAGGTCGGCATATTCCTTAGGGCTCGCCGGTCCGTTCAGCGCGATCGCTTCCAGCCCGCCGGCGCGCGCGCGGTAGATGCCAAGCTGATCGATCGGCGCCTGAGCCGCAAAGCTGCCTGGCCCGCGGTTTACCCAGTTCGGGCTTAAAGTGTCGCCCTCCGGCGTCTCAATCTGCAGCGGCGGCGCGCTGTCGAGCAGTGTGCGCAATTCGACACTTGCCTTGCCGTCCTCGGTGCGGATCGACAGGCGCCGTTCTTCAAGTTCCGGTTCCTTCATCATCCAGTGCACCATCCGCCGGATCAGTTCGGCAAATGGCCCGCCACCGTCATGTCCGCTTGCCCACAGCCAGATTTGGTCGGACATCAGCATTCCGACGCGGCCTTTCTCGACCCGGTCGACGATCAGCAACGGGCGGCCTTCAGGTCCTTCGATGAGTACATCCCCGGCCACTGCATCGGCCTCGATATAGCGCATCCACTTGCCCCACCCGCTATCGTCCAGCGGCGCGGTCACTGAGTGGCGCTTGCCGGGTCCGGTCAGTTTCGGCGTAAAGCTGCCGGTGCGGATCACGCTTGTGGGAACAGCTGGCAGCACGGAGGCCAGCGGCGAACGCGCAAGGCTCGCCGGGCCCGCAAACTGCTCGCCCGCCACGATCAGCAGTGCGCCGCCATCTGCCACATAGCGTGACATGTTGGCGAGGTAGGCCTGTGTAATAACACCCTGGCGCTCATACTGGTCAAAGATGATCAGGTCGAACTCGGTCAGCTTTTCCTCGAACAACTCTTCAGTCGGGAAGGCAATCAGCGCAAGGTCCTCGGGGCGCGCATAGTCAGTCTTGAAGGGCGGCCTGAGGATCGTGAAGTGAACAAGATCAACCGACGGATCAGATTTGAGCAGGTCGCGCCAGACGCGCCCCGCCTGGTTGGGTTTGCCGGTCACCAGCAGCACCCGCAGCCGGTCGCGTATTCCGGCAATCGTCATTGCCGTACGATTGTTGGCCAGCGTCAGCTCTTCCGGCCCGGGCGGCGCTTCGATCACCACCATGTTTTCGCCGCGCCGCTCGATTTCGACCGGCAGCGGCCTATCCTCGCCCGCCTTCACACGGATGCGCTGCGGCGGGCCACCATTCAGCGAAACTTGCAGCTCTACCTCGCCGCCACGCGGATCCTCCACACGTACCTGGAGGCTGGCACTCTCGCCGACGATGCCGAAATTGGGGGCATTGACCACCCGTACACTGCGGTCGCCACGGTCCTCGTCGCCTGCGATTAGGGCGTGCAGCGGGCCAATCAGCGCCTCGCCACGCTCCGGGTCTGCAAGATCATGGACTTGCCCGTCCGTGATCACGATCGCACCTGCTATCCGGTCGCGTGCCACATCTGACATCAAGCCTTCCAGGGCACCATAAAGATATGTGCCGTCATCGCCCGGACTGGTCTCAAGCGTGCGCACTTCCAGTGTCCGGTCCCCGGCAAGTCGGGCCTTCAGCGCCTCATAGGTGGCATCCGCCGCGCTCTGCCGATCACCGAACTGCATGCTTTCTGATCGGTCAAGGATAATGGCGACTACCGAGGGCAGAGGCTCGCGCTCCTCATGCACGATGGATGGATTAAGCAGCGTTGCTGCTAGAAAGAGCAGGCCTAGCGCGCGCGTCAGCCAAGCCCGCCCGCGCAGCGCAAGATAGGCAATCCAGGCAAGCACCGTCAGCCCGGCCAGTCCCCAGAAAAGCGGCCAGTTCAGAAACGGTTCGAAGCTGAGACGCACGGCTTCGTTCATTCCGGTGCACCGTCCGGGTCAGGCACGGGCAGGCGAGGATCAGGCGACTTGCCTTGATCCTCGCCTAGCCGTTCCAGAAGCGCTGGAATGTGTACCTGGTCATCCTTGTAGCTCCCGGTCAGCACATACATGATGAGGTTTACGCCGAACCTCCGCGCCGTCTCGCGCTGCTCAGCCCCTCCGTCAACGGAATAAAGATCCCGCCCATTCTGGTCGACTGCCCAGGCCGATGCCCAGTCGGCGTCGCCAATGAACAGGCGCGAGACGCCGTCGCCGCGTCGAGCCGCCGCTTCACCCGTCTGTTCGATCCACAGCCGCCGTCCGGAAAATCGTCCGGGATAGTCCTTGATAAGGTAAAAGCTGCGCGACAGCACGTGGTTCTGCGGCACAGGCTGCAGCGGCGGAACATCAAGGCCTTCCAGGAGCGTCTGCAAGCTCGTCATATCCGTCTGTGTTCCGGCTGTTTCTCCGGCCCGCGTATCGATGAGTAGGGCGCCGCCATATCCCAGATAGGCATTCAGCTTCCGCACCGCCCTGTCCGACAACGGCTCCGCATTGCCCGGTACATTGAAGTAGATAAGCGGATAAAGCTCCAGCGCGTCTGTCTCGAGGTTCAGGGCGTGCGGCTCGGCGGGCTCTACGGACGTGCGCATCAGGAGGACGTTTGAAATCCCGATCAGCCCGGCGCGCGTGCGGGCATTGAGTGCCCTGTCACTCGTCTCGACATAGCCGAGCCGCATCTCCAGTGCCGCCTCGACCTGCTTCTGAGGCACCTCACTGCCGGGAAGGGGCACAAGGCGGGATCCAGCCGAATCCGCACGGTAGCTGCCATCAGGCATAAGCTGGTAGTCATAATGCGCCAGGGCCTGCAGCGGCGCCATCAGGGATATGGCCGCCAGCGTTGCGAGCCCCACGACAAGACTTGCCAGCTTTGCCCTCGGCAGGAAGGCGCGCAATCGTCCGGCAACGAATAAGGCGATGAAGAGGTCGAGCGCCAGCAGCGCCGCTGCAAAACCGAGCAGAGGTCCGGCAAGTCGCAGCGAGCGCGCTTCAGCGTCGCCCAGTAGTCGGGCGGCGAGCGGCCAGTCGCGTATGAGTTCGCCCGTCGCGCTGGCCCCCGCATTGAGCGCGCGCGTGCCGGCTGGTCCCTGATAAAGGCCTGGCGGATGGATTTCAGACGCCGCCGTCTGTGCAAACTCTGTCGCCTTAATCGGGGCCGTTGCCGCGTCCGCACCAGCCAGGCGTCCGAACCCATCCAGTGTCAGCTGCGGCATGTAGGTGCCTTCTGTGTCCTCGATTGCTTCGCCGCGCCCGGCCGTGATGGCGCGGCGCAACATCTGTTCGAACAGGCCGGAATAGGCAAGGTCAGCCCAGTCCGGCCCAGCCGTCACATGAAACAGGATCAGCATGCCCTTGCCGCGTGCATTGGCGGTCACCAGAGGCGAGCCGTCAGCTAGGCGCGCCCAGGTCTTGCGCGAAAGCTCTGGCTCCGGACTGGCAAGCACCTGCTGGCGTACGCGGATATCAGGCGGAATCTGCAGGCCGAAGAAGGGTGATGTGTCAGAGAACCCGGCAAGCCCCTGCGGCTCTTCCCAGGCGAGCGAGCCGCCCAGCGCGCGCGATGAACGGCGCAGACTGACCGGTAACAGCTCATCGCCCTGCGCTGAAAGCCGCGGGCCTGCGAAACGGATCAGTGCGCCGCCGTCCTCCACCCAAGCTGCCAGCTTCTCGGCGTCTGCCGCCGGAATCTGTCCGATATCGGCAAGTATGATCGCATCTGGCGATGTCGAGACGATGGCGTCCACATCCCCGCTTGAAACGGATGCGAAGGGCTCAAGTGCCTTTCGGACGTAGTGCATGTCGGACAGAAGTGGTTGCGCTGCCGTGCCGGCTTCGACCAGCCCCACGCGCCTTGTCCGGTCCATCGAATCCCAAAGCCAGACCGTGCCCGCCCCGGAGCGTCCGGTCACATTGAACCGCGCCACGCGCGCCATTGCGGCTGCAGGGATCTTGAACCTGGCCACCGCCTCATTCGCCCCAGCATCGAACACGGCCTCGGCCGAGGCAATCGCCGATCCGTCGTGCGTCTGAGCCGAAACGAAGACCCGCGCCAGGCCGCGTTTGTCTGCGCGCACAAGGCGCACGTCCACCGCGTCCGTCTCGGCGGAGAGGCTGGTGATGGCCACCGGACCGTCCGCCGGGGCCGCAAAAACTGTCAGAGGCGCGCGCGCGGCAAGCTCCGCAGCAAACGCGGTCCCGCCGCCCATTTCCAGCCCGTCACTCGCCCAGAATATCCGCGCCGGTTGGAGGCCCGACGCATCAAGCCGCCTTAGCGCATCTGCCCGGTCGCTCGCCCAGGGTTGCGGGCGCAGCGTCGCGATCCGCTTGCCGAGGTCCGCCTTCGAAAGGCGCACCGCCGGATCGGCATTCAGCCGTTGGGGCGCGGTCAGTAAGAGGTGCACCGCCGTGTCCCGGTTGCCCGCGTCGAGCGTTGCACTTGCCGCGTTTGTCAGCTCCGTCCAGCGCGGCGCCGCCGGCCAGCCATTGTCGATCACAATCAGGACCGGGCCTTCCTTGACAGTCTGCCCGGTTCTGGCGCCTGGCGCAAAGACTGGTTGCGACAGGCCGATGATCGCCGCCACAACGGCCAGAGTCCGGATCAGCCAGACCCACCAGGGCGTGCGTGCCGGCGTCTCCTCGCGCGCCTGCGCGCCTTCCAGCAGTCGCAGCGATGGCAGCTCTACTGCTTTCGGCGCGGGCGGTGTCGCGCGCAGGATCCACCAGATCAAAGGCAGGGCCAGTAAGGCGAACAAGGCGAGCGGCGCGCCAAGGAGAAAGGGGCCAAGGCTCGTCATCGGGCCGCACTCATAAAGCGCCCTTGACCCCGCAGCGGGAGGCAGGGGCTTGCAAACGCCGCGTACGGACTAATTCTGAAGCTCACCGCGTCGCCCCGAATTGCTCGAGTTCCGTTTTGAGCCGTGCCGCGCTTTCAAGGACTGGCGCACCGGTCACGTGTGCAGAGAAGCCCCAGCCCATGCGCCGCGCCAGCGCTTCAAGGCTACCGCGCTGTTCCGCAAAGCGGATTTGATATTCCTCGCGCATCGTTTCGGCGCGACCGAGGATTCGTTCAATCGCCGCACCCGGGCGAGAAAGTTTTACACGTCCCTCGAATGGAAAGCTGATTTCCAGGGGTGCCGAGACGGCCAGCAGCACGCCTTCCGGGCATTTGGCCGCCAGCGGCGCGAGCCGCGCCGTCCATTCCGGAATCGGATCATAGAAGTCCGAGGCCACGATCAGCGTGGCAGCCGCGCGCGGCGGCGCAGGGAAAGTGCGCCCCGTGCCGCCCAGCAGGTCATTGGTGAGCCGGTCGATCGCGCGCTTTCCGAAGCTCGGCCGTCTGCCGGAGCCGAGCGATCCGATCCGCTCGCCCTCGCGCGACATTTGGATTGCTATCGTCAGCATTAGGAGGATCGCCTCCTCCGCCTTGGTGCGCAGGTCACCCTGGCCTTTCCAGCGGAAACCCGGATGGTCATCTGCCCAGAACAGGACCGTGCGCGCGGTCTCGAGTTCTGTCTCGCGCACATAGAGGTCGTTGCCCTTGGCTGACCGACGCCAGTCGATCCGGCTCGCGTCGTCTTCCTGCGTATGCCGGCGGTATTGCCAGAAAGTCTCGCCCCCTCCCGCGCGCCGCCGTCCCGACGAGCCGATATGCGCAGCCTCGGACGCTTCCGCCCTGAAGTTCAGCCCCGGCAGTTGCCGGGCAAGGCGTTCGGCTTCGGCGCGAAGGTCGGCGGCAGGGGTCATCGGACAGCTGCCACGCACGCGTCCGCCGCCGCAATCACGGCATTGGCGCCCTCCAGCGTGGGCTGGCCTGTCGGTGCGGGGGTATAGTCCGGCGTTAGGCCCGCTTGCTCGCCAAGATTCACCAGAGCCTCGCCTAATCGCAAGGCTTCGAAGCGCAGCTGCCGCGTCTGGTCATTATAGGAATTCATCGCCGCTTCCGAATCAAACCGGATCACCGTCGACTGTTCCGAACGCAGATCATAAAGGTTATCGAGGTAGTTGGCCGCAAGCAGAAGTTCGGAATTACAGGGGACGGCAAAGGTCTGTGCCGCCTCTGTGCCGGCGCAACCTGGCAATGCCAGCAGCAGGAAGGCAGTGGCCGCAGCAGCTGGAAATCCGGGGGCCGGCAGTGTCATATCCCGGCGGCCGCGATGCCGGAATACGCCGGGGCGATCGGCGCGGCCAGGGGCGCATCGATCACCGACCCGTGCGGCGCCGGCGCCAGCCGTGCGGTCTGCGCTGCGTCCGGAGAGGCCGAAATCAGCCGCGCGCCTTGATCGCGCAGCTTCTTCGTCTCGGCTTCAGGCCCCGACGCTCCCGTGCCGGCCGGCAGCACGATCACGGCGCGCTGATGATCGTGAAACTGTACCTGGAACGCAGCAGGCATCGCCATACTACAGACGATGTCATGGCACGCGGCGATTCCGCCCGGCGCTTCCGGGGCGTGCGTCTGCACCGGCGATGCGCAGGCTGCAAGGGCAAGGACAGCGTCCTCCATCAGAAGGCGCGCAATCATCCGGCCTTCCTCGCGAGGTCATTTATCAGTTCACTAAGCTTCGGCGCTTCGCCTGTCGGGTCATAGCGCATGGCCATCCGGTGCCCGAGGCAGGGCTCTGCAAGTGCCTCGACATCTTCCATCGACGGCGCGAGTCGCCCCCTTAGCAGGGCCCGCGAGCGTACCGCCAGCATCAGCGCCTGCCCGGCGCGCGGGGAGGGACCCCAGTCGACCAGCCGCTTCACGCGCCCGTCAGACGTCTGTTCGGGGCGTGCCTCCCGGATCAGCCGGAGGATCGCGCCGACGATCGTCTCGCCGACGGGCATCTGGCGCACCAGTGCCTGGATTGCCATCAGACCGGCGCCATCCAGCGCCGCGCGCGGCAGTGCATCGCTGCCGCGCGTCGTCTCGATCAGGATGCGCCGCTCGGTGTCTAGGTCCGGATAGGACACGTCGATCTTCAGGAGAAACCGGTCGAGCTGGGCTTCGGGCAGCGGATAGGTGCCTTCCTGTTCGATCGGGTTCTGGGTCGCCAGTACATGGAATGGCGCCGGTAAGTCATGGCGCACACCCGCCACAGTCACATGTCGCTCCTGCATCGCCTGCAGGAGAGCCGACTGGGTGCGCGGGCTCGCCCGGTTGATCTCGTCCGCCATCAGCAGCTGGGTGAACACCGGCCCCTTGAGGAAGCGGAAACTGCGCTGTCCGCCCGGCGCTTCTTCGAGCACTTCCGAGCCGAGAATGTCCGAGGGCATTAGATCGGGCGTGAACTGAATGCGCTGGTTGGCAAGGCCAAGGGCTGTTCCCATCGCCTCGACAAGGCGTGTCTTGGCCAGGCCTGGCGCGCCGATCAGCAGCGCATGCCCGCCCGCAAGGACGGCGGCGAGCGCAAGCTCGATCACCCGCTCCTGCCCGAAGATCGCCCGGCCGATTTCGGCCTTCACATGCGCTAGCGCCTCCATCGCGGCGCGGGCTTGCGCGACCGCGGTTTCAGAACTGGTTACTGTATCGGCCATTTCACCACGCCTCTCCGGCTTCACGTCTTGGAGTTACAAGCCTATTTGTAAGGCGTGATTTTGGCGGAGAAAGATGTGACATCCAGCCCCGGCAGCGCTTCTGGCCTCGAAGACACGCTTAAGGCCATCCTGCCGGAAGGCAAGTTCGGCGGGCCATTGCCGCCCGTGCATCTTTGGAATCCGGAGAAGTGCGGAGATATCGGTATGGAAATCCGCGCTGATGGCAGCTGGTGGCACGAAGGCCGGCGCATCACCCGTGAGCGCCTGGTGCGTCTTTTCTCCCGCATCTTGCGGAAGGATGAGGACGGCGTCACTTATCTCGTTACCCCCTATGAGAAGGTCATCGTGACGGTCGCAGACGCGCCTTTCCTGGCCGTGCGGGTCGACCGCACTGGTCCGCCGGGGCCCGACCAGGCGCTCACTTTCCTGACCAATCTCGACGATGAGACAACTGCCGGAGCAGGCGCCCCGATCCGTGTCGAAACGGATCCCCGCACGGGGGAGCCTGCGCCTTACGTGCTTGTGCGCGGCCGTCTCGAGGCCAAGCTGACCCGGCCGGCCTTCTATGAACTTGTCGAGCTCGCCGGGCCTGCGCCGGATGGAAGGCCCTGTCTCGGGGTCTGGAGCTGCGGTCGATTCTTCCCCCTCGGCCCCTCAGGCTGACCATCGGCCTGGAACAAACACATGTCTTATTCCGGTCTCGACGATTTTATTGAGCGCGTGCGCGCAAGCCTCGACCCGCCGGTCGGCGAGGGGCGCCTCACCGAGAGCGGTGATATGGATTTCCTTACCCCTGACGAGGTCGCTATCATCCGCCCGGCGGCCGTCCTTTTTGGCGTCATCCCACGCCGGCAGGGGGCCACTGCGCTGCTTACCCTTCGGCCCACCACTATGGCAGACCATGCCGGCCAGGTCGCTCTGCCCGGTGGCAAGGTCGATCCGCTGGATCTCAACGAAGTCGCTGCTGCCCTGCGCGAGGCCCATGAGGAAGTCGGCATCGCCCCGCAGGACGTCGACGTGCTCGGCAAGGGCGCGCCTTACATAACCGGAACGCGCTACCGCATCACCCCGATCGTCGGCCTCCTGCCTCACGATTTCGTGCCCGTGCCCGAGCCCGGCGAAGTCGCTGCCGTATTCGAGACGCCGCTCGATTTTCTGATGAACACGGCCAACCACAGGGCCAGCGAGACATTTTATAAAGGCAAGAACCGGCGCTATTACGAGATGCCCCATAATGGTTACCGGATCTGGGGCGTCACCGCAGGCATCATCCGCCGCCTCTATCAGACGTTGTATGAGCGCGACTGAACCGGCCGGCAGGCTATCCGGCGCGCTCTCATTCAGGGTTTCTCAAGCCCCCGCATCCCCCTATGTAAGGCGTAGGGCGGACACGTGAACGCCCGGAACCAGAATAGGAATGCGTCCCCTTGGCCGGTCGTCTGCTTTTCGAGCTCTTCGTCTTCTCGCTGCCCTTCCTTGTGTTCGGTCTCTATCTGCTGGCCACGCGCTCGGCTGAGGACGCTGGCAGGCGCAAATGGCCGGTCCAGCTCCTGTTTGCGATTGGCATCGCCCTCGCCACCATTGCCTGGTTTGTGATGATCGCGCTCGAACCGCGCGAGCGCGGAATGTGCATCGAGCCGGAGCGCGTCGAGAACGGCGTGGTCGTTCCCGCGCGTTCCTATCCTTGCGAGCACCGGCCACAGGATGTCGGTATGCCGGGTCCGCGTGAGACAGCGCCCAGTGATGCTCCCCCCTCCTGAAACGCTCAAGGCCGCCTGGATCACCGCCCCCGCCAGCCGTGCCGTGATGGCTGCGCTTAACGCGGCGCGCTCTGGTTCTGCCCGTTTCGTAGGCGGCTGCGTGCGCAATGCGCTGCGCGGCATCTCTGCTGATGATGTCGATATTGCCACCCAGCTGACGCCTGAGGCGGTCGTCGCCGCGCTGAATGCGGCCGGCGTGCGCGCCGTCCCCACCGGTATCGAGCACGGCACGGTCACCGCTGTGCATGAGGGCGTACCTGTCGAGATCACCACCCTTCGCCGCGATGTCGAAACCGACGGTCGCCGATCTGTCGTCGCCTTCACCGAGGACTGGGCCGAAGACGCCGCCCGCCGCGATTTCCGTCTCAATGCCGTCTATGCCGGCCCCGGCGGCGAGCTGTTTGAATTGATCCCGGACTCAGTCGCCGACGCCATTGCGGGGCGCGTTATCTTCATTGGCGACGGCGACCAGCGCCTGCGCGAAGATTATCTGCGCATCCTGCGCTTCTACCGCTTCAACGCCTGGTACGGCGCGGGCATCGACGCCGACGGCCAGGGTGCCTGCGCGCGCCAGAGAGACGGTCTCGCCCAAATCGCCGCCGAGCGTATCTGGAAGGAGCTGAAGCGCACCCTTGCTGCGCCGGACCCGTCCGCCGCCCTGCTGGCCATGGAAGAGGCGGGCGTGCTCGAAGCCGTGCTGCCGGCCGCCAACCCGGCCTTGCTCCCCGCGCTCGTGACGGCAGAGGCCGGGGCAGGGCTCGACCCCGATCCGATGCGCCGCCTCATGGCCCTCATTCCGCGCCGCCTGAGCGATGCGGCCCGCGTTTGCTCGGCGTTGAAATTCTCGAACGAGGAAACCGCGCGCCTGTCCAGTTGGGCCGATCCCGCCCTTGCGCATGTGCTGGGCGCTGCCGAGCCGGCCATCCGCGAGGCCTTCTACCGGTTCGGCCCGGCGGCCACCCTTGACCGCGCGGTGATCGAGGCTGCCTCCGGCGTGGCCGGCGACCTCGCCGCGCTCGTGCGCGCTGCAGCCGACTGGCACCGCCCAAAATTCCCGGTCGGAGGTGGCGACGCACTCGCCGCCGGTCTCAAGGGGCCAGGCATCGGCGCAGCCCTCGGCGCGCTCGAAGAAGTGTGGATTGACTCGGGTTTCACCCTCAGCCGCAGCGCCCTCCTCGCCCGGCTCAAGGCGCCGGGTTGAAGGTCCAGGCACGGCCTTTGAGGTCGCGTGCGCTGATCAGACCGCCCAGCGCAAGGGCGCCCGGCGTGCTTGCCGCAATAAGCGCAGCGCCCGGCCTGCTCCCAAGCGCTGTCGCCAGGCCTCTCAATGCCTGGTTCTGCGCCCAAGAAGATCTCTTCACGCTTGCCATGCTTTATGCGGCAGGCTTGATCCGGAACTATCCTTTCCTCGATGATAACAAGCGGATCGGCTTTGTTTCTGCCTTGCTCTTCGTTGAGGCGAGTGGCTGGAAGATGGCCGCACCGATGGCGGAACGCCTTGCCTTGACCTTGCAACTTGCGGCGAGTGAGATTGACGAAAAAATTTATGCGGATTGGCTCCCGCGGAGCTGCGTTCCCGTCTGAGCCGGCCATGCGGGACTTGTGGACGGTTTCTGAAGTGTTTCAGGGCCATTTAACCACAGGTGGCATCGACGAGAGGATGCTCTCGACATTGCCGCCGGTTTTCAGGCCGAAGGTCGTGCCCCGGTCATAGAGCAGGTTGTATTCGACATACCGGCCGCGCTGGACCAGCTGCTGCTCGCGCTCAGCCTTGCTCCACGGCTCGTTCATGCGCCGGCCTACAAGGGCAGGGTAGATGCCCGCAAACGCTTTGCCGACTTCCTGGGTAAAGGCGAAGTCCTGCTCCCAGTCCCCCGAGTTGAAACGGTCATAGAAAATCCCGCCGGTCCCGCGCGGTTCGTTGCGGTGCGGCAGGTGGAAGTAGGTCTCACAGTAGTCCTTGAGGTGCTGGTAATCGACCCCGTCATGCGTGTCGCAGGCCGCCTTCATGGCGGCGTGGAAGTCGACCGTGTCGGGGAACTCCTGGTTGCGCTGGTAGCCCAGAAGCGGGTTGAGATCGCCGCCGCCGCCGAACCACACTTCGCTGGTCACCAGCATCCGCGTGTTCATATGCGCTGCTGGGACCCGCGGGTTGCGGGGATGTGCGATCAGCGACACGCCGCTTGCCCAGAATCGGCCCTCGGACTTGTCGGCGCCGGGGATCTGCGCAGCAAAGGCTTCAGAGAAGGTGCCGTGGACCATTGAGAAGTGTACCCCGACCTTCTCGAACACTTTGCCCCGCATCAGGCCCATACGCCCGCCGCCAAGGTCTTCCCTGCCGTCGCCGCGGGACCACTCCGTAAGCTCGAAACGCCCCGCTTTTCCCTTATATAGCGGTGCAGTCGCGGCGTCTTCCAGTGCTTCGAAACGGGCACAGATGTCCTGCTGGAGGGATTTGAACCAGGCGCTGGCGCGGTCTTTTTGCTCGGAGAGCGGATCGATCTTGGTTTTCGTGTTCATGGCGCGATACTGGACTGGCGGCCACCCGGATCGCAAGTGGCCTGTTGTCACTTTGATCAAGGCACGCTAACCGGCTCGGCTTCATGGGAGGGGTTTGTTTGTGCAGAATTGCCGCGCCCGCGCCCACTTGCCGCAATGTGCTGGCAAGACACCTTTAGTAAAGACGGGCGGAATTCGCCTCGCATCAGGCAACGGAGTCACGCGTGACCGCTGAAACCACTCATTCGAACACCGAGGCCGTCGATGACGACCGCCGCAATTTCATTCACATCGCGACCGGCGCCGTCGCCCTTGGCGGCGCGGGAATGTTCGCCTGGGCGGCCATCGATCAGTGGAATCCGGCTGCCGACACCAAGGCCGCCTCCTCCCTCGATGTCGACGTCTCGAAAGTCCCGCAGGGCGGCGAGATTCGGGTGCTGATCGGCGGTAAACCCTTCTTTATCCGTCACCGTACGGAAACCGAAATCGCGGCTGCCGAATCGGTGAAACTTGCGTCGCTGCCCGACCCGGAGACGGACGAAGCCCGGCTTCGCCCGAAGGCTGACGGCACCTTCAACAAGACGATCCTTGTCACATCCGGCGCCTGCACGCATCTGGGCTGCGTGCCCGTCGGTCCCTCCCAGGGTAATACAGGCGACTATGGTGGGTGGTACTGCCCCTGCCATGGTTCGCACTACGACACGTCGGGCCGTATCCGTAAAGGCCCCGCTCCGGCGAACCTGCCCGTTCCGAATTATCGCTGGGTCTCTGACTCGGTCGTCAACATCTCCCTCTGAGAAGGAAATCTTTAAATGAGCGGACATGAATCTTCTTACAAACCCAATTCAGCATTCGAGCGCTGGCTGGACACGCGTCTTCCGATCATCCGTTTTGCGCACGACACGGCGATCAGTTTCCCCACCCCTAAAAATCTCAACTACTGGTATGTCTTCGGCGGCATCCTTGCTGTCTGCCTGGCGATCCAGATCATCACCGGCGTGATCCTTGCGATGCATTACGAGGCCAGCGTCGACGGCGCCTTCGCTTCGGTCGAGCGCATCATGCGCGACGTGCCGTTCGGCTGGCTCCTGCGCTATATCCATGCCAACGGCGCCTCGATGTTCTTCCTTGCTGTCTATATCCACATGTTCCGCGGCCTGTATTACGGCTCCTACAAGGCCCCTCGCGAGGTGCTCTGGATCCTCGGCTGCGTGATCTACCTGCTGATGATGGCCACGGCGTTCCTCGGCTACATGCTTCCCTGGGGCCAGATGTCGTATCACGGCTCCAATGTGATCACGGGCCTTTTTGGCGCTATCCCGCTCGTGGGTGAAAGCCTTCAGGTCTGGCTGATGGGCGGCCCTTCGATCGGGAACCAGACGCTGCAGCGGTTCTTCTCCCTGCATTACCTCCTGCCGTTCATGATCGCGGGCGCCGTAATCCTGCACATCTGGGCGCTGCACGTACCCGGCAACAACAACCCGACCGGCGTAGATGTGAAAGACGTTGAGAAGGACACCGTTCCCTTCCATCCTTACTACACGGTGAAGGACGGGTTCGCGATTGTCGTGTTCCTGATCATGTTTGCCGTATTCGTATTCTATGCTCCGACCGTGTTGGGCCATGCCGATAATTATGTCGAAGCAAACCCGCTGGTGACGCCGGCGCACATCGTGCCGGAATGGTACCTCTTACCATTCTACGCGATCTTGCGCGCCATCACGTTCGATCTCGGCCCGATCGACGCCAAACTGCTCGGCGTGATCTTCATGTTCGCGTCCATCGCGGTGCTGTTTGTTCTGCCCTGGCTCGATACCTCCAAGGTGCGTTCGATGCGCTACCGTCCGGTTGCCCGCCAGTTCTTTTTTGGTTTTGTCGCGGTCTGCTTTCTGCTCGGCTGGTGCGGCGCGGCCAACCCGGACGATGCAGTTATCCCGGCGCTGCAGGGTGAAGCCAGCCTCGTCGTGAACTACACGGCAGAGGGCGCGCCGGCGTCGAGCGTCTACAAGGGCGGCGATGAAGCGTTTGCGGCGGCCCAGGCCTTCATGGCGGGCCTGCCCGCCAGCGCCGCGCCCTCGCTCGAGGTTGTACCGGCGCCTGCCTTCCTGTTTCGGCACTTCTCTCTGCTGCTGACGTTCATGTATTTCGGCTTCTTTGCGATGCTGTTCGTGATCGGTCTGAGCGAGAAGACGAAGCCGCTGCCGGAATCGATCCACAAATCCGTGCTGAAGGCTCAGAAGCCGAATACGGCCACGGCCGTGCCAGCTGAGTAAACGGCGTGAGGACCAGAACAATGAAAACCTTCCGCATCCTTGCCGCCAGCCTGGCCAGCCTCGCCTGTGCAGGCCTTGCCCATGCCGCTGGCGGCTCGAAGCAGGCCCAGGCCCCGGAAGGCGGCTGGCCCTTCGAGGGCATTACGGGCCAGTATGACATGGCCTCCGTCCAACGTGGCTATCAGGTCTACAAGCAAGTCTGTGCCAGCTGCCATTCGATGAAGCTGCTCAGCTATCGCAATCTTGGCGAAAAGGGCGGGCCATTCTACGATCCGGCCTATCCGAACCCGAACGACAATCCATTCGTGAAAGCGCTTGCGGCCGAGAATGAGGTTGTGAGCACGACGCCGAACGACGCCGGTGAGTATGAACTGCGCCCGGCCACTCCGGCGGACCGCTTCCGCTCGCCCTTCCCGAACGAGGCTGCGGCCCGCGCGGCGAATGGCGGCGCTCTGCCGCCGGACCTGTCAGTCATCACCAAGGCCCGTGTCGGGGGGGCTTCCTATATCTACAGCCTGCTTACCGGCTATCCGGACTTCTCGATGTATGAGGACCGCATCATCGAAGAGAACGGAGAGACCGTCTATCAGACCGTCATCGACATGGCGAAGTTTGAGAAGCTCGGAGACTATAAGCCGCATCACGGCCCTGCTTACCTGATCCAGCCGGCTGGCCAGTACTATAACCCCTACATGGCCGGCGATACCAAGCCGAACTATCTGGGCGATCCTCGCCATGCCCCGCCGGGCGGCTTCCTGGCGATGGGTCCGCAGCTGACCGATGGCCGCGTCGAATATACCGATGGCACGCAAGCGACGGTCGATCAGATGGCCAAGGATGCTGCTCAGTTCTTTGCATGGGCGGGTGACCCCAAGATGCAGGCCCGCAAGGAAGTAGGTCTTGCCACCATGGTGTATCTTGGCATTCTGGCAATCCTGCTCTGGTTCTCCTACAAGCAGATCTGGCGGAAGGTAGAGCACTAGGCTCCGGCCGCGATCACGGACGGATCAATTGACAACCCCGCCCCTGGGTCTTCCAAGGGCGGGGTTTTCTTTTCAGGAGATGTTGTATGACAGGGTGGACAATCGGCATCATCGGCGGTTCGGGCCTCTATGCTATCGACGGGCTCGCGGACCGGCGCGAGGAGCAGGTCGAAACCGTCTGGGGGGCGCCTTCGGACAGGCTCGTGCGCGGGCGTATCGGCAAGGTTGAATTCGTCTTCCTGCCGCGCCACGGCAAAGGCCACCGTCTCACCCCGACAGATGTGCCCTACCGGGCGAACATCGCTGCGCTGAAGTCTGCGGGCTGCACCGATGTGCTGTCCATCTCCGCCTGTGGTTCGTTACAGGCGCAATACGCGCCGGGCGAATTCGTGGCCGTTGACCAGTTCATCGACCGCACTTTCGCGCGGGAGAAAACCTTTTTCGGAACAGGAATGGTGGCGCATGTGTCAATGGCCCAGCCGGTCTGCGCGCGCCTGTCGGGATTAGCGGCAGACGCAGTTACAGCTGCCGGCGGCAAGGTGCACAGGGGCGCCACCTATCTTGCGATGGAGGGGCCGCAATTCTCGTCGCAAGCCGAATCGAAGCTCTACCGCAGCTGGGGCTGCGACGTGATTGGAATGACCAACATGCCGGAGGCTAAGCTCGCCCGCGAAGCAGAGTTGCCTTATGCAACATTGGCCATGGTGACCGATTACGACTGCTGGCGCACGCAGACCGAGGCGGTGACCGTAACCAGCGTGCTCGAAATCATGCACCAGAACAGTACGCTCGCAAGGCAGGCAATTGTCCGCCTGGCAGAGAGGTTGGGCGAGATTCCGCGGACGCCTTCACCCCAGGGCATCGAAACATGCCTCGATTTCGCGCTGATCACGGCGCCCGAGGTCCGGGATCCCGACATTCTTAAGAAGTTGCAGGTGATTGCGGGCAGGGCGCTCGGCGGTTAAGACTTGCGCGCGCGGCCCTGAACTGGCGCGTACCTTGCTTCCTGCTTCAGGCCACGGGGGATCTCAGAATGAGCGATGCACAATTCCAGACCTTTCTGACCGGCGGCCTAGGCCTTTTACTCGCACTCATGACGCTGGTTGCCTGGCACCTCGGGCGCATGCGCGAGGATGCGCGCGCCGGCCGCCTCTCGGCGCTGGGAGGCATCAGCCACGAAATGCGCATCAATCTGCAGCGTATGGTCAGCGAGCTGTCGCAAGTGGCCACCCATGCCGGGGCTGGCCCGGACGTGCTGCTGCCCATCCGCCACCCACAGCTCGACGGCGTGAACCGCGCCATGATCAATGCCAACCGTAACGGTATTGCCGTCCTGGGTGTGACCTACCAGGAACTCGAAGCCCGAAAGCTGTCACTGCGCGCACAGCTCGCCCAGGGCAATGCGCCGGGGGCTGTGCTCGACGATGCGATGGACGCCGCCATCAACGGCATCGCGGCCCTCTATCTCTGGGAAGTTCATGGTGGCGCGCTTCCGGCCGAGATCGGCCGCGTGCGCAGTTGGGATGTACGCGGCTGGATGAAAGGCCATGGCTTCCAGGCCGAGGCTTTCCCGAACATGCATCTGCGGGATGAAGTCGTCGAACGCCTCCGGATGTATGGTCTCCAACTGACACCGAAACCACTCACCCATACGGCTTGGGAATACTATAATATGCAATACGACCGTCGTGCTCCGCTGGGCCGGCGCCCAGAGAAGAAGCAGGACGTCGACGAGGCGCTGACCGGCCAGAGGGAAGCCCGGCGTGGCCTGTTCGGATTCCGCAAGAAGCCGCCTGCTGCGCAGACCGGGGCTCACGTACCCGAAATCACTGAGGGTATGAGCGAGGTGTCCCATCCGGCGGATGAAGCCCTGAATGGAAGCCCTGGCGCCCCGGGCGGTACAGACGTCAGACCCTCCAACTGACCTCCTTGCGCTGGCGGACGTGTTCGGCGCATCCTTGGCACGTCAAGGTCTGGGAGTTTGTGCATATGGTCCGTTACGTTGCGGCAGGCGCGGCCTGCCTTGTGCTGGCTGCTTGTGCCGGCACGCCTGCCGTGCTTGGCGCAGAGGAGCGTGCGGTTGAGGCGGCGACGATCACTGCCCTCCTGGACGCGCAGGATGCGGCCTGGAATCGGGGCGATATCGAAGGTTTTATGAGCGGCTATTGGCCTTCGCCAGATCTGCGATTTGCTTCCGGCGGCGATGTGGTGCGCGGCTTTGACGAGACGCTGGCCCGTTACAGGGCACGTTATCCAGGCAAGGAGGGCATGGGAGAGCTGCAAACCGACGGCTACGAGATCGACATTCTGTCCCCTGACGCTGCCGTGGCGCATGGCCACTGGCGGGTGACCCGCGGCGCAGAGACGCTATCGGGTCTTTACACGCTGGTCCTGCGCAAGAGGGACGGAAACTGGTTCATCGTCTCGGACACGACGACCTCGGTCGATTAGCCATCGTCCAGATGCCGGGTTGGCAGGCCTGGCGGATAAAGGCAAACAGCCTTCTCGCACAAGCACGCAATTCCGAAGGGGACCGCTGTCATGGCGCGCGCGACACTCGACTATGAGACCAGCAACTCGGCTGTGGAAGCCTTTCTCGAGCGCCCCTGGGTGCGCACCGCGATCACGTCGCTGATTATTACCAACGCGCTGGTGCTGGGAATCCTTACCTATCGCGCGGACCTGCCGCCGGGGCTCATCGCGCCACTCGATTTATGCGACGCGGCCATCACCTGGGTATTCGTCGTGGAAATCGGCCTGAAGCTTTACGTCTACAGGTTCCAATTCTTCAGGCAGGGGTGGAACGTTTTCGATTTCGCTGTGGTCGGCATGTCGCTGATCCCCGGGGCCTCGGCCTTCACCGTCCTGCGGGCGCTGCGTGTTCTGAGGGTTCTGAGGCTGTTACGCTTCGTTCCGATGATGAAACGGATCACCGAGGCGCTCCTGAAGTCTATTCCTGGCATGGGCGCTATCCTCGCCGTGATCGTTCTGGTCATCTATGTCGGTGCTGTCATGGCCACCAACATGTATGGTGAAACCTCCAATCCCGACGTGAAGGAGATGTTCGGGACACTTCCGGCTTCAGCCTTGACCCTGTTTCAACTGATGACGATGGATGGCTGGTCGGATCTGCTGGATGCGGTCACCGAAGATGGTCATCCTTACGCCTGGATTTTCTTCCTTGTCTTTATATTCGTGGGCAGTTTCGCGATCCTGAACCTGTTCATTGCGCTTGTTGTTGAAGCACTGACGGTTGAGCAAAAGGCGGCGCTCGATGAGCAAATACAGCATCTCGAAGCCATTGAGGCGCAGATTGCCGATGGGGCCGCAGCGCCAGTTGTCACCAGCGCCATAGAAGAAATCCGCGCGCGGGAGCAGGCCATAGGGAACACGCTCGAACAAGTCGAAGAGGATCTCGAGGCTGCAGGCGCTAAGCGAGATGAGATACTTGTAATGATGCGCGAAATGCGCAGCGAAATTCAGGCGCTCAGAGCTCTTCTCGCGGCGCGTGGCAACTAAGAAGAAGCCCCGCCCGGTGAGCCGGGCGGGGTGATTGATCCGTAAGGAGACCGGTCTAAGAAGACGGAAGCAGGACCTTGTCAATCACGTGGATGATGCCGTTCGAGGCCTTGATGTCTGCGGCGGTGACGGCCGCGTCATTGACTTTAACGCCGTTAGTTCCGTCAACGGTGACGGGGCCGCCCAGCGTGTCGGCGGTGAGCGTCTTGCCGGCGAGGTCCTTCGATTTCACCTTGCCTGAGATCACATGCAGTTTGAGGATAGCGGCGAGCTGGTCTTTGTTTTCGGGCTTCAAGAGCGTTTCGACCGTGCCGGCAGGCAGGGCGGCGAAGGCGTCGTCGGTGGGAGCGAACACGGTCAGCGGGCCTTCGCCCTTTAGCGCGTCAACGAGGCCTGCAGCTTCAGCTGCGGCGAGCAGCGTCGAAAAGCTGCCGGCGGCAGCTGCCGTCTCAACAATGTCGGCGGTCGTTTTTTCATAGCCTGCCTTGGTCGGCTGGCCTTCGGTGCTCTTGGCAGAGGTGGACTTTCCGCCGTATTCGCCCGCAAGGGCGGGCAGGGTAATCAGGAGGGAGGCGGCGGCAGACACAATAAGCTTGTTCATGGGAGGTCCTCTTTTTGTTAGGCCCGGATGATTGATCCGGCGCGTTCTATATACGCACTTAAATATGAAACGGCTCGGATTATGGAGAAGGTTTAATCCGCAAGTGACCGGATCAGGACCGTTTCACAGCATCCTGTATGTGCGGGTGCTGTCCAGGCAGACAATCAACCTGCTATAGTGCGTAGCCATGAGCCTCTGGACCATCCTTCTGAACAGTGGCCGGCGCCTGTTCGACACCGGCCCCGAACCGGAAATCGACAGCGTCGGAGCGGATGGGTGTGTGCCAGACCCGAACGATGTCGGGTTCACCGCGGCAGTTGTCGGGCTGGGGGCCAAGATGGCGGCTGCCGACGGGCTCGTCAGTGACAGCGAGATCATGGCATTCGCGCGGGTCTTCCGAGCCCCGCCGGAAGAGGCCGACAATGTTCGCCGTGTTTTCGCGCTCGCGCGGCAGACCGTCCGCGGTTACGAGGCCTATGCCCGGCGGATTGGCAAGCGTTACCGCGACCGGCCCTGCCTGCTGGAAGGCGTTCTGGACGGCCTCTTTCAGATTGCCGGCGCTGACGGTGTGGTGACCGAGGCGGAGCTGACTTACCTGCGCAATGTGGCTGACGCCTTTGGCTTCGACGGCGCTGCCTTCCGCCGCATCCGCGCCAGCCATCTGGGCCCGGAGCGGGATGATCCCTACGATATTCTCGGCGTAGCCCACGATGCCGAGTTCAATGACATCCGCTCTGCCTATCGACGTCTGATGGCGGATCATCACCCTGACCGTATTGTCCAGAAGGGCGCGCCGCGCGAGTTCGAGGATGCCGTGCACGCAAAGGCGGCCTCCATTACCGCGGCCTATGCCCGGATCAGGGCGGAACGCGGTCTGCGGGTTCGTCAGGACTGATCATCGCGGCCTTGTCATGGCCCGACACAGAACGCGGCGTTGACGGACTGCCATGTTACCGCCATCTTGGTGTGTGATCGAGAGGTTTGATGGACCAGACGCTTCCTCCTCCGCGCAATTCCAGCTTGCTAGCTTCGCTGCGGGCCGGCCTTGGTGTGAGCGCGCAGCTTCTGATTGGCGCCTTCGTGGTCATCGTTGCCACCATGATCGCGATGATGACGGCCTTCGCCGGGCTTATGCTCGCCGCCGCAGCCTTACTGCTTCGCTACGCCGGCGCGAGCCAGCCGGCGCGCATTCCCGTCCGGGTTAAGGACCAGCCCGTGACGTTGCAGGCCCGCCGCACACCGCGCGGCTGGACCGTTGAGTGAGTCTCCTGTCGCGGCCGAGGTGGTTTGACCCGTCTGCGGCTCAGCGTTAAGGCTCTGGTCCATGATGTCGCAGGTGTCTGACGAGTTCGAGCAGGTGATCCTCGTGGATGAGGCTGATCGCGCGCTGCGTGACGGTGACAAATGGCGCATTCACCGGGAGGGTGTGCTGCACCGCGCCTTCTCGATTTTCTTGTTCAACGCGGCGGGCGAATGCCTGATCCAGCAGCGCGCGGCCGGCAAGTATCACTCGGCCGGCAAATGGGCGAATTCCTGCTGCGGGCATCCACGCCCGGGCGAAGCCACCGGCACAGCCGCTGAGCGGCGGCTGGAGGAAGAGGTTGGCGTACGTGTGGCGCTGACTTTCGGTTTTAAGAGCCGCTACGTCGCCTATCTCGACAATGATATGGTCGAGAACGAAATCCCCCATCTCTATTTCGGCCGGACCGATGCAGCGCCCCTGCTGAACCTGGAAGAAGTTCAGGCTGTAAGGTGGGTCTCTCTCGAGGCGCTGGCTGAGGCTGTCACTGTTCAGCCGGATGCGTATGCAGCCTGGCTGCGCCATTACCTTGCTGCCCATTCCGCGGAACTGGCGATCTGGCGGGACCGGATATCACGGGTCTAAATTCCCGCCAGGCTGAGCCTTGGCGAACCCGCCGGGCGGACTACAATCGCAAAGTCTTCATGATCGGGAGGATACCCATGAAACTGGTTACACAACGTCTGACCCTCGCAATGGCCTCCGGACTGGCGCTGGCCCTGGCGGCCTGCGGCGGTTCCGAAGCCCCTGCGCCGGCCCCTGCAGCCCCAGCTGAAACCGCGACGCCGGAGTCCACCGAGACGCCGGCCGAGCCCGTCGTCGAGACCCCTGCGCCGGCTGAGGCCCCGGCACCAACCGAGGCCGCCGCCCCTGCTGCTGGCGGCACAGATTATGCCTCCTACACCGGCGACGCCGCGAAAGGTAAACGCGTATTCGCCCAGTGCATGACCTGCCACGCAGTTCAGGAAGGCCGTAACAATGTCGGCCCGTCGCTGTACCAGATTGTTGGGCGCACCGCGGGAACAGTCCCGGGATTCAAGTATTCTGACGCCAACAAGAACTCAGGCATCGTATGGACCGAAGAGCAGCTCTTTACCTACCTTGAGAAGCCGCAGGCCACGATCCCGGGCACGATCATGGCCTTCCCAGGTCTGCGCAACCCCCAGGACCGCGCCGACGTAATCGCCTATCTGAAGAACCCGGCCTGATCGCGTTCGCCTGTCCGGCGCGAAAATCTTTAGGAAAGCCGCCGGAGATCGCCTCCGGCGGCTTTTCTTATGGGGTCGATTGACATAGGTTGGTGTCAACTTGAGTAGACTCTTGTCGGAGCGGACAGCGCCTTGGCCATTTTTCCCTTCGTCGCGATTGTCGGCCAGGACGATCTGAAGGATGCGCTCCTGATGGCGGCGATCGAGCCCGCCATAGGCGGTGTTCTCGCGCTTGGCGACCGGGGAACCGGAAAATCGACCGCCATCCGCGCCCTCGCTGCCTTGCTGCCTGCCATCGAGGTCGTCCGCGGCTGTCCTTATCGCTGCCAACCTTCAGAGCCGGCGGCACTTTGCAGCGTCTGCAATGATACAAAGGCGCGCGAAGTAACCAGAATGTCCGCGCCGGTGGTGGACCTGCCGCTGGGGGCGACTGAAGACCGGGTCGTTGGTGCCCTGGACCTCGAACGTGCCCTGTCAAAGGGAGAAAAGCAGTTTGAGCCCGGATTGCTGGCGCGCGCCCATCGTGGTTTCCTCTACATTGATGAGGTCAACCTGTTGGATGACCATCTCGTCGATCTGCTGCTGGATGTCGCGGCCTCGGGCGAGAATGTGGTCGAGCGTGAAGGGCTTTCGATCCGGCATCCGGCGAAATTCGTACTGGTCGGAAGCGGTAATCCGGAGGAGGGGGATCTGCGCCCGCAACTCCTCGACCGGTTTGGCCTCTGCGTTGATGTGCGCACCTCAGATGACCTGCGCGAGCGCATGGAAATCGTTCGCCGCCGCGATGCGTTCGAGCAGGATCCCGAAGCGTTCGTCAAGGACTGGTCACGCAAGACCTCTGCACTGCGCAAGCGCATCATCGAGGCGCGTGTCCGGATCAAGACCGTCAGCCTGCCGGATATCGTTCTCGCCAAGGCGGTCGAGCTATGCATGAGGCTCGGCGCAGACGGACTGCGCGGTGAACTGACACTGATGCGTGCCGCCCGCGCCCGCGCGGCGCTGTCTGGCGAGGCGCAGGTCTCGATGGAAATCCTGAAAGCGGTTGCTCCGCTCGCCTTGCGGCACCGGCTGCGCAAGGATCCACTCGACGACACCGATGCCGGTGTGCGTGTCGAACGTGCCGTCTCTGAGGTGTTCGTGCCGTGACGCCGATCGCTGTGCCGCCGCCGAAAGACTGGCAGGCAGGCCGCGAGGCTTTCGAACGGGCCGATGCTGCCGGCTGGGTCAAGGCGGACCTCGCGGCTGCGCTGCTCGCCCTGATGCCCGGACGCCTGAAAGGTGCGGTGATTGATGGCGCAGCGCCGGAGCTGGCTGGCTTGCTGCAGGACCGGCTCGCGGCAGGGCTTGGCGAAAACATAACGCTGCATCGTATGCCTGTCTCGATTACCGATGACCGCCTGTTGGGCGGGCTCGATCTTTCCGCAACGCTGGCCGCTGGCCGCCCAGTTGCCGAAAGAGGATTGCTTGCCCGCGCCCATGGCGGTGTGCTGATTGTTCCGATGGCGGAGCGTTTGCCCGCCCGCGCGGCTGCGCAGCTCGCCCGTGTCATTGATACCGGCGAGGCAGATACCGAGCGCGATGGCCTATCGCTTAAAATGCCGGCACAGTTCGTCACGCTCGCGTTCGCAGATCCCGACGAGCCAGGTGAAATTCTACCTTCCGGCCTTGGCGACCGGCTGGCCTTCGGCCTGTCGCTCCACGGCGTGTCTGCTGCCCGCCCGCGTGCGGATAGGTTGACCCCTGCCATCATCGCTGCTGCGCGGGCTAAGCTCAGATGGGTCAATGTTCCCGACAACCTCAAGGATGCAATGATTGACGCAGCCTTCCGTCTTGGTATCCGCTCACTTCGCGCGCCGGGATTTGCCCTCGCATCCGCCCGGGGTATCGCTGCGCTTGCGGGCCGGGAAGAGGTGACCGTCGCAGACCTCTCGCTCGCTGCTGAACTGGTGTTCGCACGCCGTGCGAAGGTGCAGATGCAATCCGAGCCCGTACCGGAGCGTCCGCCAGAGCCGCCGGCGCCGGAAGAGGAGGGCGAGCCGCGCCCGCAGCCCCAGCCCGATGCGTTGACCGAGCTGCTCGTCGAAGCCGTTCAGCTGAGCCTCTCCCTGGATATTGCAGCACGTGAACGCAGCCGCCTGCCGCGCACGCGGCAAGAGGCCGCGCCCGGAAAATCCGGTGATCTTGTGCATTCGCGCAAGCGCGGCAGCCGAATTGGGGCGCGCGCCGGCGATCCGCGCCGCGATGGCCGTCTCGACCTCCTCGCCACCTTGCGTGCCGCCGCTCCCTGGCAGCGCATCCGCGAAGCCCCTGCCGGCGGCGCGGCGATTGCGGTGCGTGCCAGCGATTTCCGCGTAAAGCGCTTCCGGCATCGCAGCGAAGCGGTCGTCATTTTTGTCGTTGATGCATCTGGGTCTTCCGCGATGAACCGGCTGGCCGAAGCCAAGGGTGCCATCGAACTCTTGCTGAGCGGCTGCTATGCGCGCAGGGAGTCGGTCGCGCTCATCGCATTCCGGAAAGAGGGTGCTGATTTGCTGCTGGCGCCGACCCGGTCGCTGACAAGGGTGAAGCGGTCACTTTCGCGCCTGCCGGGTGGGGGCGCGACACCCCTGGCCGCTGGCCTAGCAGCTGCCGCACAGCTGGTTCGCATCGAGCGGCGCAAGCGTAAGGCGCCACATGTCGTATTCCTCTCCGACGGGCAGGGCAATGTGGCGTTGGATGGCAGCACGGGTCGCGAGCGCGCGGGCGAAGATGCGCGCGACATGGCGCGGCGCCTGAAATCGCTGGGTGAGCCGATCCTGTTCTTTGACATCTCCCGCCGGCCAAGTATGCAGGCAGAAAGCATCAGTCGTGCGATGGGCGCGATTTACCGGCCCCTGCCTGTCGCGGACGCTGCACGTGTGTCCGAGACCGTACGCAGTCTGCTGCTGGACTGAGGCAAGATGACAAGCCGCCTCAATTGGAGCTCAGACGGCAAGGACTGGCCGAACCGGGCGCACAGCCGCTTCGTTGAGGCGGGCTCCTGTCGCTGGCATGTGCAGCGCGCTGGCACGGGAGAAGGCGTACTTCTTCTGCACGGTACCGGTGCCTCGACGCATACCTGGGCAGATCTGTTTCCGCTACTGGCCGAACGCTATGACGTGTTGGCGATGGACTTACCGGGTCATGGTTTCACGCGCAGCTCCGGCCGCCTCGATGCCTCGCTGGACGCTATGACGGAAGGGCTGAAGGCGCTGCTGCAGGCCGAGCGCTTCGTGCCGGGCTGGATCATCGGGCATTCGGCGGGTGCAGCCATAGCGCTGCGGCTTGCGTTGCAGCTTCGGCCTCTGCCTCGCGGTGTGATTGCGCTCAATGGCGCGCTGAAGCCTTTCGGCGGGCCGGCGGCGCTGATTGCGCCCGTGCTGGCGAAGGCGCTCGCAGTCAATCCCCTCGTCCATCATGCGCTCGCACGCGGCGGCCGGGATCCGGCGCGGGTGGCCCGTCTAATCGAAGCCACGGGCTCGCGTCCGGGGGCGGACTATCTGAAGTTCTATGGCCGTTTATTCGGGGACCCGCGCCATGTGTCGGGCACTTTGTCGATGATGGCGAATTGGGATGTATCGGGCTTGGTTGCGCCCTTCATGAACGCCGGAATTGCAATGCACCAGATTGTCGGGCTCAAGGACAGGGCGGTACCTCCTGCACACGCCGAAGACCTCGCGCGGCGTTTTGAGACGATTACTCTGGAGCGTCTGGCGGGCCTTGGCCATCTTGCGCATGAGGAAGATGCGCCGCGGGTTGCGGCGGCGATTTTCAATACGCTCGATGGGACGCGGGTCCAAAGCCGCAAGTCGGGCACATGAAAACACGTGACGAATGCGCCGGGCGCGCCAGTTTACGCCTGGTCAGCGGGCGCGGCATTGCCTGTATCCAGCTGGCCACCCTCAACTTCTGTACGAGATACCAGGAAAGCCCAGAGCCATGGACGCAATGACCCAGTCGATAAAGCCAGGTAAGGACGACCCGCTTGCGATTGTTGTTGGTGCCGGCTTTGGTGGCCTCGCCGCTGCCGTGCGGCTAGGGGCTAAAGGCTACCGCGTGACGGTTTTCGACAAGCTGGATGCACCGGGGGGGCGTGCCTACACCTTCAGGCAAGACGGGTTCACCTTCGATGCCGGGCCGACTATTCTTACAGCTCCGCATCTTTTCAGCGAGCTGTGGGCGTTGTGCGGCCTGCGGCTGGAAGATGAGATCACCCTTCGAGCAATCGATCCGTTCTACCGGATCCGCTTTGACGATGGCTCAGTTTTTGAAGCCCATGCAGATATCGAAAAGACCCGTGCTGAAATCACCAGGTTTGCGCCGGAAGACCTGCCCGGATTTGAACGCTTCCTGAAGGCCAGCGAAGCCATTTTTGATGCAGCCTATACTCAACTTGCAGAGGTGCCTTTTCACCGTCTGTCGACGCTGATCAAGGCAGCGCCAGATATGATCCGCCTTGGCGGCGTTCGGTCGGTTTATGCCAAAGTCTCAGACTATTTTTCTAATGAGAAGCTGCGCATTGCCTTTTCATTTCATCCCCTCTTCATCGGAGGAGACCCGTTTGAAGCGACGTCTTATTATTGCCTGATATCACATCTCGAACGTATCTGGGGTGTCCATTACGCCATCGGCGGCACCGGAGAGCTGGTCCGGGGGCTTGTCCGCTTGATTGAAAGGCAGGGCAATACGCTTCGTCTTAACACCGAGGTGGACGAAATCCTGACTGAGGGCGGCCGGGTAACCGGCGTGCGGCTGGCGGGCGGTGAAGAGATCGGTTGTGACCTCGTCGTGTCCAATGCCGAAATCGGCTGGACATATTCAAAGTTGTTACGCAACACGCCTCGGCGCGTCTGGACGGATCGGAGGATAGCTAAAGCGGACTACTCCATGAGTCTGTTTGTCTGGTATTTTGGTACCCAGCGACAGTATACTGATTGTTATCATCACACGATTATTCTTGGTCCTCGTTATCGTGGCTTGCTGAAGGATATATTTCGTCGCAAGGTTCTTGCTGAAGATTTCAGCCTCTATCTTCATCGGCCGACGGCCAATGATCCGTCTCTTGCGCCCGAAGGATGTGATAGCTTTTACGTTCTGGCGCCGGTCCCACATCTCGACTCCGGAACGGACTGGCAAGCCATTGCGGCGCCGTTCCGGGAAAAGATTGCAGAGAGACTGGAGGAAACAGTCCTGCCAGACCTGCGGCAGGAAATCGTCAGTGAGCGGGTAATGACGCCTGCAGATTTCCGAGACCGCCTCCTTTCGACGAAGGGCGCGGCATTTGGCCTGGAGCCCAAACTCCTGCAAAGCGCCTGGTTTCGTCCTCACAACATCAGTGCTGACGTAAAGGGTCTTTACCTCGCAGGCGCCAGCACCCATCCCGGTGCCGGTGTGCCAAGTGTGCTATCTTCGGCGAAAGTCGTCGACTGTCTGATTCCGGAAGCCTCGCTTTGGCGCGCGAGGTCGCGCTGATAAAGCTTTTGGACCGGCTCTCAGCGTGTCAGGTCAGACAGGATACGGGCCGCGGCGAGGCGGCCTGAGAGGGTCGCCATCGGCACACCAGGTCCGGGATGCGCTGATCCGCCAGCAAGATAAAGACCAGGCAGCGGGGCGGCGCTGCCTGGCCTGGCGAAACTAGCCATCGGGCCGTGATTTGCCTGACCATAAAGCGCGCCGCCGGTTGCCGGAAACAGAGATGCAAAATTTTCCGGAGTCGTTGCGACACCTGATTCGAGACCACGCTCCAATTCGAGTCCGCAGGCTTGCAGATGTTCCAGTACGCGGGCGGAAAAGCGGCTGGCCTGCATGACTTCAGAATCGCCAAGATCGCCGTCGGCCGGCGCATTGATCAGCAGTAATAAGCGCTCGGCGCCCTGAGGCATTATACTGCCGAGGCGATCTTGAGCGCAGATGTAAATGGTCGGGCTTTGCGGGATAGTCCGACGCCGGAACACAGAATCGAACTCTTCTGCATAGTCGTTGGAGAAGAACACGTTATGATAGGCCAATGGCAGGCCCCTGGTCCGCGTCGCGACGCACCAGGTGATTGCAGAAAGAGATCGCTCGCGGCGCCTGACTGGTCGGGCGGTCTTGCTTACCGCATCTCCAAGCAGACCTGCCGGCAGAGCCGCGCTATCACCGTTGAAGACGACCGTGCCAGCGGGGATTTCCTCGCCGGTTGTCAGCCGGACGCCGCACACCGATCCCCGTTGAACGAGGATACGCTCAGCCGCGTCTCCAAAACGGAATTTTGCGCCGCCGGCTTCCGCTAGTTTGCGCATCGCCGATGCCAGTCTGCGCATCCCTCCATCCAGAAGCCAGACGCCGTCCTGCTCAACGTGTGCGATCAGCATCAAAGTGGCGGGTGCTTTGAAAGGGGAGGCGCCGACATAGGTCGAATACCGGCCAAAAAGCTGTCGCAGGCGCGGGTCCGCGAAGCGCTTTTGCAAGCGCGACCAGTAGGTGTCGAAGGGACGTGTTCGCCACAATGCGCCGAGATTTCCGACCCTCAGCATCAGGCTGGCAGGATTCGGTTTCTGGGCCGCCATGAAGGTGTCCCTGAGCGTTGCGTGAATGTCACGGCATTCGGAAATGAAGCCGCGATAAGCCTCGCCTTCGCGGCGGCCTGCAAATTCGGCGATAGCATCTGCCGATCTGTCGAAATCAGCATACAGATCAAGTAGGCTGGAATCGCGCCAGGCGTGCCGTGCGAGGACGCAAGCGGGCATCAGGCCAAGTGCGGCGCCGAAGCTCTGTCCGCCAGCTTCGAACAGCGCCTCGAAAACCCAGCGCATCGTGAATACCGTTGGACCCGCATCTATCAGCGTTCCGCCCGCCTCGACCTGCCGCATCTTTCCGCCTTCACACGGCGCCTTTTCGATGACGGTGACGTCAAGTCCGGCATGAGCAAGGTCGCTTGCGGCCGCCAGGCCGCCTGCGCCCGCACCAATCACGACGACCCGTTGCATGGACCTCACGCAGCAGCTCTTGTCCGGGAGCGGCGCAATGATGCGGTGGCTGCACGCTGGTGATAGAGGATAAGACCGACACCCGTGATCAGAGGGATACTCCAGAGTATGGGTGATAGTGCCATCTCAGGGACATAACGAACAGCGCCAAAGGCAAGGAAGGCCGTGTAGACTGAGATGCCGGTGCCTACCAGTGCCTTGATATGTTCCGTCAGCCATTCCAGCGGCTGCGGCCGTGACCGGAGCATGAACCACAGGTTGGTGCCAACTGTGGCAAATCCGACAAGCGAGATGCCGACCATGATCCACTGGCCGATAAGCGCGCCCTGAATTGCGCAATTCAAGGCTGCAGCTGTGAGGGCAGCCTGCAGGAAGATGTTCAGGGGCGAGCGATGACGGATGTGATCGGACCGGTTCAGGATACAGGTCCGGCCATACCAGGCGAGATTGATCGTCAGGATCGCCAGATACAACATCATCCAGCCAAAGATCCCCCGGATCACTTCTGGGTGCCCGAGGAGCGCATGTGTCGCAAGCTTGGGGTGTGTGGCGATCGGTGCAATCACCGTCAGCGTTGCCATGGCCGCCGCGAAGGTGGCGGTGGTCAGCATTAACCCTACGAAAACCTTTCCGGATAACCGGTGCAGACGGCTGCCCTTGCGCGCAGCGATCGGCAGCCAGAAACCTGCAAGGCCCGGGGCGCCGGTTATGATGTGGGCTACAATGAGTAATTCGAAGGCATGATGCACGGTCATGAATATGCTAGTCCGACAACAGCGATACAGCAGAGGAAAATGGTGAATGGCGGCAAAACGGGATATCCCGCTCGATCCCCCGCGGCCTCGCCCGCTTTGGCCAGTGGCCGCACTTGCGCGCACGATCTGGCAGGGGGAAGGCAATCTGCTGGCGCTGCTTCCTGCCTCGGCCTACCGCGTGCCAGCCGGTGCGCTCGGCTACTCGCGCCGGTCGATCATCCTCTTCAACGACCCCGCGCTGGTCCGACAGATCCTTGAGGACAAGGAGGCAGTCTTTCCAAAAAGTGACCTTATGGTTGGCGCGCTCGAGCCGCTGATCGGCGAGTCGATTTTCGTGACGGATGGCGAGACCTGGCGGCGACAGCGGGCGATGATTGATCCGGCTTTCTCTCACATGCGCTTGTCGATTGCCTTCAAGGCCATGAGCGAGGCCGTGGACGATCAGGAGGTACGTATCGGTCAATTCGCAGTCTCGGGTGACTTGCTGTCGCTCGATCTGGCGATGAGCCACCTGACCGCCGATGTTATCTGCCGGACGGTTTTCTCTGTGTCGCTCGATGTCGGGGTCGCCCGGGATGTTTTCGAAGACTTCATTGTTTTCGAGCGCGATGTCGCGCAGGTCCGGATTGCGCGGTTGATCTCCGATCCGGCCTGGACGCGCGTTCCTCAGAAGCCCGGCGTGCTCGCCGCCTGCGCCCGGATCCGGTCCCACCTCGGCGCATTGATCGACGCTCATGCGGGTACGGATGATATCGCAGGCGCGGTCATGGCCGCCCGGGACGCCCAGACAGGTGAAGCCTTTTCCAGAGACGAGCTTATCGACCAGCTGGGTGTGTTCTTCCTGGCTGGTCACGAGACCACCGCCAGCGCCCTGACCTGGGCCGTCTACATTCTCGCAAGCCGGCCCGAGATCCTGTCGAGGTTGCGCGCTGAGGTCGATGCAGTTGCCGGTGACGGGCCAATAAGCTTCGAGCATACCCGGCGCATGCCCTTCGTGCGTGCCGTCTTTCGCGAAACGCTGCGCCTTTATCCGCCCATCACATTTATGCCGAGAGTCGCCCTCAAGGCCGCCAGAATTGGTGACTGCTCCCTGCGCAGGGGCGCCTTGGTAATGATCTCGCCATGGACCCTTCACCGGCACAAGTCCTACTGGGACCGGCCGGACACATTCGATCCAGACCGATTTATGCCCGCCGCAGAAGCAGCGCAGACCCCCGGCGCATTCATCCCGTTCGGCGCAGGGCCGCATACTTGTGTCGGCTCGGGTTTTGCCACCACTGAGGGCATCCTTGTACTTGCGCGCCTCGCGCGCCGGTTCGACTTTGACGTCCGTCAGGCGCGCGGCGTGCGTCCCGTTGCGCGGCTCACAACGCGACCATCCCGCGAGATCATGTGCCGAGTGCGGCTGCGCCATGTCTGACCTCTGAAAGGGAATGTGAGCCTGCTGCCTGGTCCGGTGGGGCCCAGGTGATGTCGCGCGTGGCCGCCTCGCCAAGCGAAATTCGCTCGAACAGGGCTAGCCTGAGAACAGGCCAGGACATTGGCGTGAACAACAGGAAAGGCAGGGGGTCGTTCAGCCGCAAAAGGACATCCTGCGAGGTCAGGAAGGCTCTCAGTCGCCGGAAAAACTCTGGCGGCCTGAATAGCGCGCTGTAAACTTCGAGCAGGGCCGTATGGCCCTCCTGGAATGAGCGGGCCGACCGCATCGCGATCGGCACTGCTTGCTCAAGTGCCAGCACGGCTTGTGCCAGTCCTGAAGGGTCCAGGAAATGCACGCCGCTTGTAAGTCGGGGATTGCACTCGATGGCGCATGGCACGCCCCCGGCATCTTCAATAAAGTCAAAGGAGATAAAACCGGTATAGGCCTCGGCTTTCGCAAACCGCTGGATCCAGCGGGCCGCAGCGGGACAATCATCCACCCGGGCAAACGAGACTGAGACCGTTCCCGAATAGATCCTGCCTTGGTAGAGCGCGGTTGCCAGCACCTCTCCGTTGCGGGCGATGCTCAACGAACTGACATGCCGGCCGGGCAGTCGTGCCTGGACCAACATGCCCGGTTGACGGTCTGCCCGCTGCAGCGGATCTCCCCTGTGCCGCAGGGATACGCCGATTCCGGAACAGCCGTGGGCGGGTTTTACGATGTAATCGTTCGCCTGCGCCAGACGGAGCGCGTCCTCTGAATGGCCCTCATATGTTTCTGGAACCGTCAGGCCGATTGCGGCTGCGGTTCGGTTAAAAACGAGCTTGTCATGAAGGCGTGCCAGCGCGTCTTGTGGGGGACCAAAGAGCCGTGCTCGGGCTGGAAGGCGCTCCGCCAGGCTGGCAGCGTGCAGCGCCTCTTCGGATACTGGAACGACCAGATCTACGCTTTCGCGGTCTATGATCGCTTCAAGGGCATCAAGGTAGGCGGCCGGGTTGGTGTTAGGCGCTGGCACACTTATTGACTTCGCAACTGAGCGAGAAACCCGGCAGACATGCAGTTCAAAGGGCTCAGCCACAATAACCCGGGCTCCGGCCTGGTGCAGGGCGCGTGCGAGTTCGAGGGCCTTCGGCAGCCGGCCGAGTGTAAGAAGAACCGTCTTTGACATCTCTTTTTTCGTTGCGGACCGTCCAGTTGGGATGACACAAGAGAGTGTAAGATATAGTTTGCACTAAATCCTGCGGACTGGCCATACAGCTTCGTTTGACGTGGTAAGGCGGAAAACTCAACTACAGGCGGCGCGCGGCGTCCTGCCGGAAAGAGATGTTCGGAATGTACATTCCCGGCATGAATGGTGCCCGCAAGGATGCCCGCACGGAAGAGTCCCTCGCTGCAGATCTGGTGGCTTGCGGCCGGATTATCCGTGATGGATCCAAGAGTTTCCACGCAGCGTCACTGCTCTTGCCGCGCGACGTTCGGGCAGCAGCCTACGCGCTCTACGCGTTTTGCAGGGTCTCAGACGATGCCGTGGATGAGGGGGAGCGACCCGAAGCTGCGTTGCAGGATATTCGCCGCAGGCTGCGTCTCGCCGTTGCAGGCCGACCCGATCCGACAAGCGTTGACCGCGCCTTTGCCTGGGTCCTGAGCGCCTATGGTATCCCGGTCTCAGTGCCTGAAGCCCTGATCGAGGGCTTTGAGTGGGATGCGCAGGGCCGTCGGCCTGAGACGCTGGAAGATGTGAAAGCCTATGCTGCCCGCGTTGCGGCGACGGTCGGCGTGATGATGACGCTGGTGATGGGGGTCCGCACGCGGGAGGCCCTCGCCCGCGCCTGTGACCTGGGGCTGGCGATGCAGCTTACCAATATCGCCCGCGATGTCGGTGAAGACGCGCGGGTCGGTCGATGTTACCTGCCTTTGCAATGGTTGCGGCAGGCTGGACTCACTCTGGGCGACCTCAGCAAGCTCAGTGAGGCGGATGAAAGGGTAAAGGGGCTGACCGAGCGGATGCTCGAGGCGGCCCGGCCGCTTTACCTGTCGGGTCTGAGCGGGATCGCCCTGCTACCTGAAGCCTGCCGTCCCGCCATCCGCGCCGCTGCCTCGATTTATGCCGAGATCGGCGCCGAAATTGCCCGCGCCGGGCACGACACGATTGCTCAGCGCGCTGTCGTGTCGAAGCGCCGCAAGATTGCGCTGGCGGCCGGTTCATTCATTCCCGGCCGGCCAGCTACGGCGCTTCACTCGGCCCCGGCGGCGTCCGAGTGCCAGTTTCTGGTCGACGCCGTGGGGGCTCAACCTGCGCCGCCGATCGTCCTTGAGGCGCCCAGGGCGGGGTCGCCGGTGTGGGCGATCGATCTTTTCCTGCGCCTGGAACAGCGCGATCTCTATCCCGGACAGGGTTGACCGCATGCACAACCTTTTTCTGCTTGAGCTTGTTGTTTTCAGCGGATCGGCCCTGGCTTGGGGGTTGTGGGAACTCTGGAGCACCGACCGCGCGATCCGGAAGCGAGAGGCTGAAGAAGCGCCAGCCAAGCAATCTGCACCAGACGTCTGAGCGCTCTCAGCGCTTGAGCGGCCGCCTAGGCATCCGGACGGGGAGCATCAGTTTGACGATCGCGCTTTTCAGCCGGTCGCCGTCAAAACTCTCATGCACACCTACGGCGCGCCCACCCAGCAAGTCGCTCTCGATGATCGAGCGGCTGTAGAAGGGTGTATCTTCAAGGGTGCGGTGCAGGCGCACGGACGAGTCGCCGCTGGCGCGGGTCGTGCGTCCCACACGGAAGACCGGCGTTGACTTCAGGCGCGCTTTTGGCGGCGGATCAAACCTTTCATAGCTGCCATCCGGCCTGAAGAGCAGGGCAAGGCTCTGCTCGGCGTGGTCGCGTTCCACTGTGTTGTAGAGCACGCCGGTCCGCCCGTCCGGAGACTGGACGCGAGACCAGTCCCAATACCGGAAGGCCTCTTCGAGCGGTGCCGTTCCACGATTGGTGTCAAGGTAGCCATCGCCGGTCCACCGTATGCCTGGCCAGGAAAAGTCCAGCTCTACTTCGGCCGAGGGTGCGATCGGCTGCCAGAGATGCGCGCCTGGCGTATCTATCCGGAAGACGTCGTGGTTGAGCGCCCGCGGTTTCAGTCGGATCTGTCCGCGCACCGGCATGGGCACCGGTGCGCTGTGTTCGGCAATGTCGATGATCAGCGTGCCGTTGTCCCAGCGCAGCATGCTCGGGCCGATGCGCAGGCTCGTGGCATCGGTCTGCAGATCGCCGCGGCCGCGCTCCGTCATCGTCCAGCGCGGGTGGGTCCGGCTGTAAAGGGCGAGGTTGACGGCGCAATGGTTCTCCGGGTCGGCGCGTCCGGACCAGGCATAGTAGGGCGAGAAGACGCTGCCGATAAAGGCGATCAGCGTGAAGCCCTGGCTTCCGTCACGGCTGAGCCCGTCTGCGTACCACCAGGTATAGCCGCCCGGCACGGTCGCGGTGTCGAACAGCCGGGGCTGGGCCGCGGGCGCTGGTTTCGCATTGGCCATCCAAATCCCCTCTTGAGCCAAGACAAACGTCAATTCAGTTTGACAGTCAAGAATGACAACATAAGATGACGAAGTTGGAGGTCCCATGGATGCAGATGGCCTGATTGAGAGGGTTCTTGAGCGCTCGGTTTCCGGCGCCGAAGGTCCCGGCGCGCCACCTTTGCTTGGTCGCGCAATACGTCACGCAGTCTTTCCGGGCGGGGCCCGTGTCCGCCCGAAGCTCTGTATTGCTGTTGCGGCGGCCTGCGGGGAGGGGCGCGGTATCGCGGCAGCTTCAGGCGCCGGTGCGGCGCTGGAGCTGATGCATTGCGCCTCGCTCGTGCACGATGATCTGCCCGCCTTTGACGGCGCGGCTACCCGGCGCGGCAAACCTTCCGTCCACACGGAGTTCGGCGAACCTCTGGCGGTTCTGGCCGGCGACGCGCTCATCGTCATGGCCTTCGAAACCTTGCTGCGCGAAAGCCGGGAGACACCCGGGGTACTCCCTGCGCTGATGACGATCCTGATCGAAGCCGTCGGTTCGCCGCGCGGGATCGTAGCCGGACAGGCCTGGGAAAGTGAAGCCTCGATCGATCTCAGTGCCTATCACCAGGCAAAGACAGGCGCCCTGTTTGTTGCTGCCTCTACGGCCGGTGCTGCAGCGGCCGGGCTTGATCCTGCGCCCTGGCGTGCGCTTGGCGAGCGTCTGGGTGAAGCCTATCAGGTAGCCGACGACTTGCGTGATGTGCTCCTCAGCGAGAAAGAGCTTGGCAAACCGGCCGGTCAGGATGCGTCACACTTCCGGCCGAACGCGGTGCAGAGCTTCGGTGTTGCCGGTGCGATTGCGCGCCTGAAGAGCCTGATCGTCGATGCCTCAGATTCCATTCCCGACTGTGCCGGTGCGCCGATGCTTCGGGAAATCGTGCATGGACAGGCTTCGCGTCTGATGCCGAAGAGTCTTTTGCGCAACGTTGCCTGATTCCAGCGAGGCGCCGGGGAGGCTGCCGCCATGAGCTTCGCCGATCGCTTCGCCGCATGGCGCAATGGCCTGATTTCAGACCCGCGCTTCCAGTCCTGGGCGGTGCGCAACCCGTTCACGCGGCCTCTGGCAGAGAAGAAGGCGAAGGCTGCGTTCGACCTGGTTGCCGGCTTCGTCTACTCCCAAGTGCTTGCGGCGGCTGTCGAGTGCCGGCTGCTCGAACAGGCGCGCCAGGCGCCGGTTACCGAAGCGGGGCTGGCCGAAGCGGCGGGTCTGCCGCTCGACGGCGCCCAGCGCCTGCTGCGCGCGGCAGCGGCGCTCGGGCTCGTCCGCGTGCAGTCTGATGGCCGCTTTGGTCTCGGCGAGGTCGGCGCCGCGTTTCTCGGCAATCCGTCCGTCTTCGCTATGGTGCGACATCACGCGGCCTTCTACCGTGACATCAGCGATCCGCTCGCGCTTCTCCGGCAGCGGCGCAGCGATACCGAGCTCTCCCGCTTCTGGGCCTATGAAGCCTCCACCAGCAAGGGTGATGCCGCCGCCTATTCGGCGCTGATGGCCGAAACACAGGCTTTGATCGCCCGCAACGTGCTCGATGCTTATGACTTCCGAGCCCACCACACAGTGATGGATGTCGGCGGCGGGCTCGGCGCCTTTCTGGCTGCCCTTGGCGAGCGCTATGACAACCCCCAGCTCGTCCTGGTCGACCTTCCGCCGGTCGCCGAGCTCGCCCGGGAAAAGCTCTCCCGGGGGCCTCTCGCACAAAGGCTGCGTATCGAGCCGCGCAACATGCTGGGCGAGCCGCTGCCCGAAGGCGCCGACCTGATCACGCTGTTGCGGGTCGTTCATGACCATGATGACCAGCCAGTTCGCCTGCTCCTGGCGTCGATCCGCCGAGCGCTGGCGCCCGGCGGGCGGCTGTTGATCGCCGAGCCAATGGCCGGAATTCGGGGCGCCGACGCGATGGCCGACGCCTATTTCGGCCTTTACCTCTGGGCCATGGGCCGGGGCCGCCCCCGCCGGGCGGAGGAGCTTGCTGCCCTTCTGGAGGAAGCCGGGTTCAATCAGATCCGCCACCTGCGGACGGCGCAGCCGCTGCTCGTCAGCGCAATCATCGCGAGTTGAGGATTCTTATGAATGCCCGAAATACGGGCGGCTTGGGTAAATCGACATTGACACAAGAAACTGTCAAGCTAGAGTGACATTCATGGAGAAGAGGGTCATCGAGTCGCAGGGTTTGTCGCCCATATCGCCTGGCGGGTCGCTCCGCCCTTCGGCGCTTGGCCGGCTCGAGCTGCGCGCCCGCGCGGTTCTCTTCGAAGGTAACTGCGCCGCCAGTCTGCGAACGCTCACCCTGAAGGCCCCTGAAGCGGAAGATGTCGTCGTTGATATCTTCTGGTCCGGCATCAGCACCGGAACCGAGCGCCTGATGTGGGCCGGCGAAATGCCAGCCTTCCCGGGAATGGGCTATCCGCTCGTCCCCGGCTATGAAGCCGTTGGTCGCATCATCCGTTCGGATGCGGCGCCCGAGCGTATCGGCGAGATCGTCTTTGTACCCGGAGCGCGGTGTTTCGAGGACGCGCATGGCCTGTTTGGCGCGACCGCCTCACGTCTCGTCGTACCGGCAGCCAAGGCCTACCGCCTTCAGCTGTCCGACCCGCAGGAGGGCGTGCTGCTCGCCCTCGCTGCCACGGCTCACCATGCCATCAGCGGCGGCGCATTGCCGGATCTGATTGTCGGTTACGGCGTCCTTGGCCGCCTCACAACGCGCCTTGTTATTGCCCTCGGCGGCAATCCGGTTGTCTGGGAGGCCAGTCCCGCCCGTCGCGACGCCGCCGACTATCCTGTTATCGCGCCGGCAACCGACACGCGCCGGGACTATGTCTCGATCTGCGATATGAGCGGCGATGCAAACATCATCGACCAGGTGCTGCCACATGCGGCCCATGGCGCCGAGCTTTGCCTCGCAGGCTTCTACGCCGCGCGTCCATCCTTCTCTTTCCCGCTGGCATTCCGCCAGGAAATGCGCCTGCGCGTCGCGGCCGAATGGCGCCCGTCAGATCTCGCGGCGGTCGCTGCTCTGGTCGAGTCCGGCCGCCTGCCGCTGGCCGGTCTCATCACCCATGTCTCGCCTTCTGAAAACGCTGCCGGCGCCTATGCCCAGGCTTTCTCCGATCCGTCCTGCCTAAAGATGATTATCGACTGGGGTTCTTCCGATGTCTGACCTTCTTCGCCTGACGCCCCGAAATGCCGGAGAGGATTACGCTGGTGCCCTGCGTGACGAAGCCTCGATCGAGCCTGATCCGGTGTCTACAGGCCCGGTGAAGAAAGACACGCAGATTATCGCTATCTACGGCAAGGGTGGCATCGGCAAGAGCTTCACGCTCGCCAACCTAAGCTGCATGATGGCGGAGCAGGGCAAGAAGGTGCTCCTGATTGGCTGCGATCCGAAGTCCGACACGACCTCGCTACTCTTCGGCGGCAAAGCCTGTCCGACGATCATCGAGACCTCCTCAAAGAAAAAACTCGCTGGCGAGGAAGTGGCCATCGGCGATGTCTGCTTCAAGCGCTACGGCGTCTTTGCCATGGAACTTGGCGGACCCGAAGTCGGCCGCGGCTGCGGCGGACGGGGTATCATCCACGGCTTCGAACTGCTCGAGAAGCTCGGTTTCCACGAGTGGGATTTCGATTATGTTCTGCTCGACTTTCTTGGCGACGTGGTCTGCGGCGGCTTTGGCCTGCCGATTGCCCGCGACATGTGCCAGAAGGTGATTGTCGTCGGATCGAACGACTTGCAGTCTCTGTACGTCGCCAACAATGTTTGCTCGGCGGTCGAGTACTTCCGGAAGATGGGCGGAAATGTCGGCGTGGCTGGCATGGTGATAAACCGAGATGACGGAACCGGCGAAGCCGCCGCGTTTGCCGATGCGGTCGGTATCCCGGTCCTTGCCACCATTCCGGCCAATGATGACATCCGCCGCAAGTCGGCAAATTACCAGATCGTTGGTACCACGACTTCCGAATGGGGGCCGCTGTTCGCCGAGCTGGCTGCAAATATTCATGGCTCGGTCCCAAACCGTCCTAATCCTCTGACATCTGACGGTCTTCTGGGCCTATTCTCGTCTAAGGATACGGGCGGCGACATCGTTCTGGAGCCTGCAACAGTCGCCGACATGTGTGGGATCGCCGAGGCGGAGAAACGCTCCCTTGAAGTCGTGTACGAGGAAATTTGATCGAGATGGCCTCCAGGCGCACCCTTCTCGAGCATCGTGAACGTCCGGTCCGGCCGGTTGCTACGGCGATTCCGTCTGCGGACCAGTCGGCGCCCCTGACTGAGGCTGCCGGCTGCCATGGCGGCAAGGCGGAAATGCTGAAGGCTGCGAAAGCTGCTGGCAAAAGCGAGATAATCAATCAGTATTCTAAGGATTATCCGCAGGGTCCGCATGACCAGCCGCAGAGCATGTGTCCGGCTTTCGGTTCCCTGCGCGTCGGTCTGCGCATGCGCCGGACCGCAACGATCCTTTCGGGGTCGGCCTGCTGTGTCTATGGTCTCACCTTCACGTCTCACTTTTATGGCGCCAAGCGTTCGGTCGGTTATGTGCCGTTTAATTCCGAAACGCTCGTCACCGGAAAGCTTTTCGAAGACATCAAGGAGGCGGTCGAGAACACCGCTGACCCGGCGCTCTACGACACAATCGTGATCACCAATCTCTGCGTGCCTACCGCTTCCGGCGTTCCGCTGCGCCTGCTGCCGGACGAGATCAACGGTGTGCGTATCATCGGCATTGATGTACCGGGCTTTGGCGTGCCGACGCATGCGGAAGCCAAGGATGTGCTTGCTGGCGCGATGCTCGCCTATGCCCGCAGGGAGGCCTTGACTGGTCCTGTCCAGCGCGCCGCGAATGACACCGCTCAGTTGCCGAAAGTTACCCTGCTTGGCGAAATGTTCCCGGCCGACCCCGTCATTATAGGGCGGATGCTTGAACCACTTGGCCTGGCCGCTGGCGCTGTCGTCCCGACCCGTGAATGGCGCGAGCTCTATACCGCGCTCGATGGCGCGGTTGTCGCTGCTCTGCATCCATTCTACGCAGCGTCAATCCGAGAGTTTGAGGCCGCTGGCCGCCCGGTCATCGGCTCTGCACCGGTCGGTCTAGAGGGCACGGATGCTTGGCTGGCGGCCATCGGCGATGCGGCTAACGTTCCCAGATCGAAAATTGACGCTGCACGCAACATGTTCAGCGGGGCTATTGCCAGTGCTCTCAAGTCAAAACCGATCCGTGGACGGATTACACTGTCGGGCTATGAGGGCTCGGAGCTGCTCGTTGCCCGGCTACTGATCGAAAGCGGAGCGGACCTGCGCTATGTGGGTACAGCCCTGCCACGGACCCGCTGGTCTGACGCCGACTGCGAATGGCTCGAAGACAAAGGTGTCCATGTGCAGTTCCGTGCATCGCTGGAGCAGGACATCGCTGCCATGCATGAGTTCAGGCCAGACCTTGCCATTGGCACGACGCCGGTCGTTCAGGCTGCGAAAGAGATCGCAACGCCCGGCCTTTACTTTACCAACCTGATTTCCGCGCGTCCCCTCATGGGGCCCGCGGGTGCAGGCTCGCTCGCCGATGTCATCAACGCCGCGATTGCTGGCAAAGACCGCTTCGACATGATGAAGGGCTTCTTCGACGGCGTGGGATCCGGGGATACAGCCGGCATATGGGAAGGCCAGCCCCCCATAAACAAGGAGTTCCGCGAGCACCAGCGCCGTAAACTTGCTGCCAGGGCGAAGCAGGCCGCAAACCTGGAGGCCCCCACAGGATGTTGATCCAGGATCATGACCGGGCGGGGGGCTATTGGGGCGCCGTCTATGTCTTTACAGCAATCAAGGGCCTGCAGGTCGTCATCGACGGCCCTGTAGGCTGCGAGAATCTCCCCGTCACCTCGGTACTCCATTATACGGACGGCTTGCCACCACATGAGCTGCCTATCGTGGTCACAGGCCTCGGGGAGGAGGAACTTGGCCAGCACGGGACAGAGGCGGCGATGAAACGCGCCCGTGCCGTTCTGGACCCTGAACTTCCCGCCGTCGTCGTGACCGGTTCCATCGCTGAAATGATCGGCGGTGGTGTCACGCCTGAAGGTTCGAACATCCAGCGTTTCCTCCCGCGCACGATTGACGAGGACCAGTGGCAAACGGCGGACCGCGCGATGCTCTGGCTCTGGACGGAATTTGGCCAGACCAAGGGCCGTAATCCGAAGCCGGCCAAGAAGGTGGAAGGCGCCAGGCCGAGGGTCAATATCATTGGCCCTGCCTATGGAATGTTTAACGGCCCCTCCGACCTCGCCGAGATTCGCCGTTTGATCGAAGGCATCGGCGCCGACGTTAACATGACCTTCCCGCTCGGCAGCCATGTGGCTGATGTTCGCCGTCTCGTGGAGGCCGACGTGAACGTCTGCATGTATCGTGAGTATGGTCGCAACCTCTGCGAAGCGCTCGGCCAGCCTTATCTCCAGGCGCCCATCGGTCTGCATTCGACCACGAAGTTCCTGCGCGCCCTCGGCGAGCTGACAGGCCTCGACCCAGAGCCTTTCATCGAGGCTGAGAAGCATTCGACGTTGAAGCCGCTCTGGGATCTCTGGCGGTCGGTCACTCAGGATTTCTTTGCCACCGCCAGTTTCGGCATCGTGGCCAGCGAGACCCATGCGCGCGGTTTGCGCAATTTCCTCGAGACCGATCTCGGCATCCCGTGCAATTTCGCCATCACCCGCGTTGCAGGCAAGAAAACCGACAATGATGCCGTGCGCGAACTCATCAAGACAAACGCGCCCTTTGTGCTGTTCGGCAGCATCAATGAACGCATGTATATGCAGGAAGCCGGCGCGCGGTCTGTCTGGGTTCCGGCCTCCTTCCCGGGAGCCATTATCCGACGCCATATCGGCACACCCTTTATGGGCTATTCGGGCGCAACCTATGTCGTGCAGGAGTACTGCAACGCTCTGTTCGATGCGCTGTTCCATATCCTGCCACTCGCCGCGACGATGGACCGGGCAGAGGCAACGCCGGCCCGCGCAGCTCAGATTGTCTGGGACGAAGCCGCCAATGAAGAACTTGAGACGTACATATCGAAATACGCCGTCCTCACCCGGATTTCCGCGGCCAAGCGCCTTCGCGATCACGCTGAAGCGCTGGCTGGGAGGGAAGGGGCAGGCCGGGTAACGGTTGAAACGGTCCGGCGAACCCGGATCGAAGTAGAAGGGTACCGCGCAGCCTGATCCGGAAGTGAAAAGGGCGGTTGAAGAGAAGTGAGATGAGGAGGAACGTCATGGCGCTAGTCAAAAATCAGACAGCTGATCATCCGAGAGATCGGGATCGCGACGCGATGATTGCTTATGAAGCGCTCATTTATCCGGTATTTCTTGTTACTGCGATGTTGAGGCGGGTTCTGCCGTCCTCGGGCTTGAAGGCTCAAGCGGGCGTCCGCCCCTCTGCCTTCGCCGAGGCAGCTGACCTCACCCGCAGCGTCGTACCATGGTTCTTCGTCCACAGATGAGCGGAATCTCTGATCATCTGAAGACGACTGACACAAGCTTTTGGCGGTATGGGCAACCATACCGCCAAATGGATCGCAGCAGGGCGCTGTTGCGGTCACTGACCTAGGCCCGAATGGAGAAAACTAATGGCCGAAAATTCAAATGAAAGGACTGGGTCGCTGACAGGTTTGACAGCGTCCGAAGCCCAAGCTTTTCACAAACTCTTTGTGATGAGTTTTATCATCTTTACGCTGATTGCGGTCGGCGCTCACTTCCTCGTCTGGTCGTGGAGGCCCTGGATTCCAGGCCCCAACGGCTATGCAATGATCGAAGACACTGTGAGACTCGCGAGCGCGCTCGTGAGCTTCAAGGCATAAGGAGACTGACCTATGTGGAGAATTTGGCTTCTTTTCGATCCACGGCGCATTCTGGTGGCCCTTGCGGCTTTCCTGTTCGTGCTGGCAATTCTGATCCATTTCATCCTGCTCAGCTCACCCCGCTACAACTGGCTCGGTACGACGCCGGCAACTGTGGCGGAGCTGTCGGTTGATACGGTCCAGAGTGCCTGAACCAATGGCGGTTGGCGGGTGGGTTGAGCCCGCCCGCCACCTGCCCTCTCACGCATGAAGGAATTAGCGGCGCGCAGATACCGGATATTCCGGACGCTCGCCAAAAGAAGGAGCCCCGGCGATGGCGCTACTCAACTTTGAAAGAAAATACCGGATCCGAGGTGGCACGCTTGTCGGCGGTGACCTTTTCGATTTCTGGATCGGCCCGTTTTATGTCGGATTCTTCGGCATCACGGCAATCTTCTTCGCCTTCCTCGGTACGGCGCTCATCTTCTTGGGCGCGTCGATGGAGGGCACATGGAATCCTTGGTTGATCAGTATTGATCCACCCCCGATCGAGTATGGATTACAACTTGCGCCGATGGCGGAGGGGGGGATCTGGCAAATGGTCACGATCTGCGCGATCGGTGCCTTCGGGTCCTGGGCTCTACGGGAAGTCGAGATTTCCCGGAAGCTTGGCATGGGACTGCATGTACCCATCGCCTTTAGCGTTGCGATTCTCGCCTATGTTACACTTGTAGTCATTCGACCCTTCCTTATGGGTGCCTGGGGCCACGGATTCCCCTACGGCATTATGAGCCACCTCGATTGGGTTTCGAACGTCGGCTACTCGTATGGCAACTTCCACTACAATCCGGCCCACATGGTGGCGATCACCTTCTTCTTCACAACGTGTCTTGCCCTTGCGATGCATGGCGGGCTTGTTCTGTCCGCGGTCAACCCCGGCCGTGGCAAGACAGTGAAGACGCCGGAACATGAGAACGCCTTCTTCCGTGACTTCATCGGCTATTCGGTTGGTACGCTCGGTATCCACCGCCTTGGCCTCTTCCTTGCCCTTTCTGCTGGTATCTGGAGCGCCATTTGCATCGTCATCTCCGGCCCGCTTTACGAAGGCTCATGGGTTGACTGGTGGAACGGCTGGAAAAACCTCGCCATCTGGCGCGTGTAGGAGGATCTGCACATGGCTGACTATCAGAATATCTTCACCCAGGTTCAGGTCCGTGGGCACACGGATTATGGTATCCCGCAGGATGGAGCTGCCGAGCCGCGCTACAACCTCACGACCACGAGTCATTTGCTTGGTCGGATCGGGGACGCACAGCTCGGGCCGCTCTATCTCGGTTGGTCAGGCGTTGCCTCGCTGATTTGTGGCTTTATCGCCATCGAGATCATCGGCCTCAACATGTGGGCCAGCGTCGGCTGGGATCCGATCCGCTTCTTCGGGCAGCTGCCCTGGCTGTCGCTCGACCAGCCCCTGCCGGAGCATGGCCTTAAGCTCTTTATGCCGCTTAATGAAGGTGGCTGGTGGCTGATGGCGGGCTTCTTCCTGACCGCCTCGATCCTGCTTTGGTGGGTGCGTTCCTACCGCCGGGCCATTACGCTAGGTATGGGCACCCATATCTGCTGGGCCTTCGCAGCAGCCATCTGGCTCTACCTCGTCTGTGGGTTCATCCGTCCCGTTATGATGGGAAGCTGGAACGAGGCGGTGCCTTTCGGTATCTTCTCGCACCTGGACTGGACGAACAATCTCTCTCTCGTCTACGGTAACTTCTTCTACAACCCTTTCCATATGTTATCGATCGCCTTCCTATACGGGTCTGCACTCCTGTTCGCGATGCATGGCGCAACGATCCTGGCCGTCGGCCGATATGGCGGCGAGCGCGAGATCGAGCAGATCACCGATCGTGGCACAGCCTCAGAGCGTGCCGCCCTGTTCTGGCGTTGGACAATGGGCTTCAATGCCTCGATGGAATCGATCCACCGCTGGGCCTGGTGGTTTGCTATCCTCTGCCCGATCACCGGCGGCATCGGCGTTTTGCTCACCGGTACCGTGGTTGATAACTGGTTCCTCTGGGGCGCTGATAACGGCTTCGCAAAATTTTGATCTGAAGTATCTCCCTGTGCAACTTATAAGGCCGGGCCCGGAATATACTGGCCCGGCCTTTCTCTTTGTCAGAACGAGCGGACATCCAGCGCGGTGGTTGCGCGTCACCCTGGCATAGGTGTGGCTCCAGGAAGTCGCTCAGGTAGTTCTGCAGAGCGGTATTCTGCTGTCGCCGATATCACGGGAAGCCAAGGATAACAGTACACGGATTCCAACTGGTCGGTGTCGGCGCCCGTTCGATCTGAGACAGCGGGGCGTGCCGATGGTAGAATGAAGCAACCCGAAAACGAACAGATACGCGGATGCGAGATGGGCGCAGACTTCGGGCTTACAGGCACCCTCATGACAAGGTTTTGTTGCCGGGACGGAATGGTTATTGATCGGCCACCGCGGTGTTTTCCATCCACACCGCGCTCATTTCTCGTCGGTCGCCGGGGCTGCGACACTATGCTGATCGATAGCGCGTCGTTGAGCCCTTTGCGATGTTCTGTGCGTCCGGTCCATTCGGTGTCTCAGGCGTGATTCCTCGCCAGCATGAACCAGGCCGTGCGGCTGCGGCATTCTTTTGGTGACGCGGTGCCGGATCGTCGACCTGAGGTGCGCCCTGAGTATGCCCC
>CAZIGV010000008.1:0-156691 GCA_964538945.1 uncultured Hyphomonas sp. | reverse complement strand
ATCCTGGCGGAGCTGCGCGGCGGGCGAAGGTGACGCGCCGGCTGGCGCCAGCCAGCGCGCGCGGGCCATCCCGGCCCCGCCTTCATGATTGTTGGACCGAGCTGCGGTCTCATGCTGGCACGCAATAACCGGCGCTTTCAGCTGCCGCGCCTTCAAGCGCCACGCCCAGTTCTTCTGCTGTAAGGATCAGGCTGCAGGCGCGGGTCTTTTAAGGCCTCGCGCTTCGTCTGGGAAAGGGCTTTGTGAATCAAGATTGACGGGCATGAAATCAGACGACTTTCTGGTGCAAGGCAGGATTTCGCCCTGGCGACGTTACGTGCGGCCGTCACGCTGAGGGGCTCTGGTAGAAGGGAGGAGATCATGAAGCTCTTTGCTGTCTTTGTCGGTGGTGAGCATCCGCGGGCCAATATCGAGCTCCACGACCTGCGTTTTGTCACCGGCAACACGATCGACGAGACAGTGCCTCAGCTGCGAGCCGCCTGGTGGGGCACGCCTTCGTCTCTGCACATCGACGGCTATGCCGAGCTGACGCACGTCGAAGGGCGGCGCATTGAGGTGCGCCCCGGGCCCGCGCCCCCGGACGGCACTGACAGGCTCTGGTTCGTAAATATCGGGGGCTACACGCCGGAACTCTTTGGCGAGCAGCATCAGTATCTGTTCATGGTGGGGGCTGGAAAGTCAGAGATCTGGCGCCGGGCCCGCAGGCTGTCGCCCGACTGGACCAGCCGCCACAAGGACAACCTCGCCACAATCGACACGGTCCTGGATGTGAGCAGCCTTTTGGCCCCGCAGGCTGTCCATATCCATGTCGGCGAGCCGGTTGCCGGCGCGCCCGGCCCGCGCATCGTCTCCGACTATCTCCGGCTCTGAAAGGGGGGGGGCGCCGCGCAGGCCTGCGCCGCGCGGTGCGCCCCGCCCGATCCCCGCCGGGCTGGTCCCAGCGCTCGCGCACCAGCCGGGACGGGTCACTCGGGCGCGGCGGCCTCTTCGGCTGGCGAGACGTACCCTGTCTCGACCATCAGGTAGGCGATCAGGGCCAGCCGGTCTTCGGGCTTTCGCACGCCAGCAAAGCTCATCCGGTTACCCGGCAGGAAGCCGCGCGGATTAGCCAGCCATTCGTCGAGCCGTTCCGGGGTCCAGGTGAACGTCTCGGCCTTCAGGGCCGGTGAGTAGTCGAAGCCTTCGGCAGAGGCGACCTGGCGGGCGAACAGGCCATAGAGGTTCGGGCCGACGAGGTTTCCGGCGCCCTCGGCAGTCATGTGGCAGGACTGGCAGAGTTTCCAGGTCCGGTTCCCGGCCGAATAGCTTGCCGTGTTGTATGGCGCAGGCAGGGATGCAAATTCGAGGCTCGGCTCGACCGGGGCAGCCCGGACAGGCGCCGCCAGGGCGGGCGAAGCTTCAGCCGGCGGCGGCTGGCGGGGCGGCGGGTCAGAGGGGCTGTCGCAGGCCGCGATGAGGGCGAGGCTTGCGAGGAGCGGTCGCAGAGGTGGGGGCATGAGCTTCGGGTTCCAGGTGGCGAGGAGGGGAAAGTCTGGCGCCTTCCGGCAGTAAACACAATGGTTTCCGGGCGCGGCATCTGGCTCGCTGCCATCGGAGGGTTTGTCCATGCCGGGTCGGGCTGCTATCAGACCAGTAAGCGCCACATTCCCGAGGGAAAGAATAATGACTGATACGACCGCTGCTGACTTTTCCCCGGCTGAACTCGCCAGCAGGGCGCAGGCCGGCGACATGGAGGCAGCGCGGCTCTACGCTGAGGTCTTGCTCCAGCAGGGTAAGCCGGAAGAAAGCTTCAACTGGCTCCTGCGCGCTGCCCAGGACGGGCACCCGGTGGCGGCGACAGAACTCGGGATGCGGCTCGTCGTCGGTATTGGCGCCCCCAGCGATCCGCCAGCGGGGATTAAGTGGGTTGACGCAGCCGTCAGGGCTGGCTTTCCGGAAGCCTGCTGCTGGCGTGCCCTGTTTCTGGCGGCGGGCATCGGCACTGCCCCGGATTTCGGCGGCGCTTTGAACCTGCTCGAGGCCGCCGCGCAGTCGGGCGAGCCCTCTGCACAGGCCCAGCTTGCCGCGATCAGGGTAAGCGGCATTCATGACGATGCAACACTCGCTGAATTCCTCCGACCGCCAGCGCCGCTGCTGTTTTCGGAGTCGCCCTGGGTCGTGGCGGCAGATCATGTCCTGCCGGAGCCTATGTGTCAGTGGTGGATTGCCCGCGCCGCCAACCAGCTGCAGGCCGCGCGCGTGCACAATCCTGAGCAGGGTGGCCGCACGCAGGATGGCATCCGGACAAATTCCGGCACCGGGTTCGGCATCCTGCAGTCGGATGTCGTCATGCAGCTTTGCCTTGCCCGGATCGCCGCCGCCGTCGGGCGCCCGCGCAGATGGCAGGAGGCGCCGAACGTCCTGCATTATGCTGTGGGTGAGCAGTACGGCCTGCATTATGACTTCCTCGATCCGGAAAACCCGCACTTCGCCGGCGAACTCGCCAGGCATGGGCAACGCCGGACGACGGCCCTGGTCTACCTGAACCGCGAGTTTATGGAGGGGCAGACCTGGTTCGATGCAATCCAGAAACATGCCCGCACCCCCACGGGGGGCATGATCGCATTTGACAATGTGCTGGGCGATGGCACGCCCGACAGACGCTCGCTGCATGCAGGCCTGCCGGTCACAATGGGCGAGAAATGGCTGCTGTCGGTCTGGATCCGCGACCGCGATCAGCCGATTCTCTGAGCAGACAAGGGCGACAGCGCCGCCGGGCGCGACTACAGTGCAGGATCAATGGCTGATTCTGCGCGCCCCCGCCCCGTCATCCTCCGCCTGCCGCCGGAGGTGGTCAACCGTATCGCTGCCGGCGAGGTGGTTGAGCGCCCGGCGGCTGCCGTAAAGGAACTCGTCGAAAATGCGCTGGATGCCGGCGCGGTGCAGATTTCCATTGCCATCGAAGAGGGTGGACTGAAACGGATCACGATCGAGGATGATGGCTGCGGACTGACGGGGGAGGATCTCTGCGTCGCTCTGGAGCGGCATGCGACCTCGAAGCTCGTGCCCGATGCAGACGGGCGGGTGGATCTGCTTAACATTCATACAATGGGTTTTCGCGGCGAGGCTCTGCCCTCGATCGCCTCAGTCAGCCGGATGCGTGTCACCAGCCGCGCAGCGGGCGAGCCTGCGGCAGAGATTTACTCCGATGCCGGACGGATCGACGGGCCGAGACCTGCCGCTTTCACCGGGCGCGGCGCGACGGGCACGCGCATCGATGTGGCTGACCTCTTTTACGCCACCCCGGCGCGGCTGAAATTCATGCGCGGCGAACGCGCCGAAGCGCTGGCGGTCTGCGACGTCGTCAAGCGTCTGGCGATGGCCAATCCGGTGGTCGGCTTCACGCTCGAAAACAATGGCCGCAATGTGCTGCGGTATATTCCCGAGCGTAACGACGAGGCCGGCCGGCTCTCACGCCTCGGCGCCATCATGGGACGTGAATTCAGCGATAATGCAATCGCCATTGCAACCGAACGTGATGGGGCCCGCCTCGCCGGTTTTGCCGGGCTGCCAACGCTCAATCGCGGCAATGCGCAGATGCAGTTCCTGTTCGTCAACGGGCGCCCGGTGAAGGATCGGATGCTCACCGGTGTCGTGCGGGCAGCCTATCAGGATTTCCTGGCCAGGGACCGGCATCCGATGCTCGCCCTGTTTGTTGAACTTGAGCCCGAGGACGTCGATGTAAACGTTCACCCTGCCAAGACGGAAGTCCGCTTCCGGGATGCGGCGTCAATTCGTGGGCTGATGATAGGCGCCTTGCGCCATGGTCTCGCAGGTGCAGGTCACCGCGCTTCCACGACGGTTGCCGGATTTGCGCTTGGCCGCGCGCAGCCACAAGCTGCTGAGGCGGGCCTGCTCTGGCAGGCGCCTTATGTGCAGATCCATCGCCCGGTCAGCCTGCCGCGCGGCCCCAGCGAAGCGGCATCTATGCCGGGTGTGCCAGATACGGCGCCTTCGGCGCGCATAGAGACATGTGCGCCGGCGCACTCTGAGGATTTCCCGCTGGGGGCTGCCCGGGCGCAGCTGCATGAGACCTACATCCTTGCTCAGACAGCTGATGGTATCGTCATCGTCGACCAGCATGCCGCGCACGAGCGCCTCGTCTATGAAGCGATGAAGCGGCAGATGGCTGAAGGCGGCGTGCGCCGGCAGGCGCTGCTCATTCCCGATATTGTCGAGATGAATGAAGAAGAGGCTGCCCGCGTGCTTGAGCGCGCAGACGAACTCGGCGCGCTTGGCCTGGAGATCGAGGCTTTCGGCCCGGGGGCGGTCTGTGTGCGTGCAACTCCGGCGCTTTTCGGCGAGATGGATACGGCGGGCCTGCTGCGCGACCTTGCCGATGACTTTGCGGAGTATGGCGCGGGCCTGGCGCTCAAGGAGCTGTTCGAAGACGTCATGGGAAACATGGCCTGCCGCTCCTCGGTACGCGCCGGGCGGCGTCTCAGCGGCGATGAAATGAATGCGCTGCTGCGCCAGATGGAGGCGACGCCCCATTCCGGGCAGTGTAATCATGGCCGGCCGACCTATGTCGAGCTGAAGCTTACCGATATCGAAAAGCTGTTCGGGCGGCGATGATCGGGGCAGGGCCGGTGAACCGCCGGGCGCCTGTGCTGGCGCGTGAGCGCTGTCCCGTCTGGGTGAGCGCGAGGTCGCAGTTCAAGGCCCGGCCGAGCCGATCCTTCGCGGCTTTCAGTCTGCGGCCGGCAGGACGTCCGCCGCCCTGCCTGCCAGCCTGTAGCTCAACGCCGTGCAGGTTCCCTGAACGATGGAAGTCTTTATGAAGCGAAGGTGTGTGCCGGTCGCAGATCTTTCCGGACGTCGGGAAGATCCATCCAGAAGGTCTGTCCATCGGAGTCTTCGAAACCGACTGCCGGGCCGTCCAGAGCGATCACCCTGCCGATGACGCCCTTGCTGTTGCAGTCGCAGGGCCCGCCCATGACCTCGGCCGGTCCTTGATCAGGCCTGTCAGCTGCCCGAGCCGGAGATGCGGTGATGGCAATTCCGGCCTTGGCCGCAGGGGCAGATGAGCAGGCCGACACGGCCAATAAGGAAGCGGAGATAAGGGGCAGTTACGCATGAGCATCCCCGGTCAGTATGCAAGGGCAGAAGCTCTGCCAGGCGACGCAGGGCCCTATTCAGACGCTGACGACGCGGCCCGGATTCATGATATTCAGGGGGTCGATGGCCCGCTTGATCGCGCGCATGGTTTCGGTGGCGGCAGGCGGGCGAATGCGGGTGAGCTCGTCGCGTTTCAGGCGGCCGACGCCGTGTTCGGCGGAGATCGAGCCGCCGAAGGCCGTGACCGTGTCAAACACAATGCGTGTAATGGCGCCCTCGTGCGCCCTCAGCGCAGGCGCGCCAGAATCCGCAGGTTCAACTACGGAATAGTGCAGATTGCCGTCGCCGACATGACCGAAGATAACAAATTCTGCAGACGGAACATGCGCCCGAACGGCCGCGTTGCAGGCCTCGATAAAGGCCGGGATGCGGCTGATTGGAACGGAGATATCCTGATTCAGGGCCGTGCCATAGGCGCGCTTGGACAGTGGGATCGTTTCTCTGATATGCCAGAAGGATTTTGACTGCATCTCGCTGGCGGCAATCGCAGCGTCTTGTACCAGGCCCGCTTCGGCACCGGCTTCGAGGGCGGCCGTCAGCAGCGCTTCGGCCTGTTCGGCACGGGGCTGCGAGATTTCGATCAGTACGCGCCAGTCAGCATTGGCGGGCAGAGGATCGCGCGTGCCGGGAATATCTGCGACGACCATGGCAACGGCATTGGCGGGGATGATCTCGAAACTCGTCACCGAATCGCCTGCATGGTCGCGCACGAGGGCGAGGAGTCTGACGACATCTTCTGCGGCGGCGACCACGACCCATCCCGTTGCGCGCTGGACTTTCGGGAAGAGTTTCAAAGTTGCGGCCGTAATCAGGCCCAGCGTACCTTCGGCGCCGGCAAAGAGGTGTTTGAGGTCATAGCCGGTATTGTTCTTCCTGAGGCCTGAAAGACCATCCCAGATCTCGCCGGAGGGCAGCACCACTTCAAGACCGAGGATCAGGTCGCGCATCATGCCATAGCGCAGCACGGCGACGCCGCCGGCATTGGTGGAGATCAGGCCGCCCAGCGTGGCCGTGCCCTGCGAACCCAGGGCGAGGGGAAAGAGGCGGTTGGCCCTCTCCGCTGTCTCCTGTGCGGAATGGAGTGTGGCGCCGGCCTCGATCACCATGGAATTGTTGAACGGGTCGACTTCCCGTACGCCCGTCATGCGGGTCATAGACACGCAGACTTCGCCATGCGGCGTCCCGCCATCGACGAGGCCCGTATTGCCGCCCTGCGGGGTGATGGCGACGCGGTGCTGGGCGCAGAGTTTGACAAGGGCGGCAGCTTCGCCGGTCGAGGCCGGGCGGGCAATGAAAGGCGTGTACCCTTGCCAGGTGCCGCGCCAGGGGGCTGAGACGGCGCTGAGTTTCTCCGGATCGTCGCTCCAGCCTTTCGGGCCGAGCAGGTCCTTGACCGAGGCGAGGAAGCTGGGGGGCGGGCGCGTCATCATCCCTGCAGTTTACGCATTTCCTGCGCAATGGCGAGGCCGCTGGCGGTAGCCGAAAGACCTTCGATGACGCCGTCGCGCGCCTCGCGGGTCTTATTCTGGCTGAGTTTAGCGATACCTTCGAAGCGGTGGGGCGTGAGTTCGTAGGCCCGGATGGCGCGCAGCATCAGCTCGAATGAACCGGGCGCCATCTTGGCGCGGGTCCAGGGCGGCTTGGGCAGCAGGCGCGTTTCGAAATGGTCGGAGACATCGTCAAGGAACTTCGCCGCATCGGTTGGTGCCGCCGTGCCCTCGGCCTCAACCGAGAGGTAGTTCCAGGTCGGCACCTGATTGGGCACGGGGCCGTACCAGTCCGGCGAGATGTAGGCGTCGGGGCCGGTGAAGACGATCAGCGCACCAGCTCCGGCCTCGAGGCAGCGGTTGACCGGGCTGTGCGCCGACAAATGAAAGCGCAGGCGCAGGCTGCCCGTGTCCATCGCGGCGAGCACCGGTGTATGCGCCGCGAGCGGCGCGGTTTCGCCATTCACGCAAACCAGGCCGAGCGGATAGGCGCGGATGCGCTCCAGCAGCGTTTCCGGATCGGTTTGCCTGAAGATCGGAGCGGAATGCATCAGAACAGGTTGCCCTGGTCGCCGGGTCTGCGCGCCGGGGCCCGCGGTTTCGGCGGCGGTGCGTCGAGCGGACGGGCGGCAATGTCGCCGTCCGCGAAGCTGACCCTGAACTGCTGTGTGCCCGAAGCAAGGCCGGCTGAGCGGATCAGGCGGCCATCAGTGTCACGCACTATTGCATAGCCGCGCTTCAGCGTTGCCTGATAGGAAAGGGTCTGCAGCAGCTTTGCCTGGGCGGTGAGCGCGGTGCGTCGCCGGTCGATCAGGCGCATCAGGGCGGGGCGCGCCCGCGTGGCGGCGTCGCGCAGGCGCTGGCGGCCTTGCCGGATTTCGGTCTTCAGCATGGCAGATGAGATCTGAAGGCGCGAAAGTCTCAACCGCGCCTTCTGGGTCGCCGCGAGGATGGCTTTAGGCAGGTTGGCCGCGGCAAAGTCTAGCCTCTGGCGGGCCGGCTGCAACAGCATCTCCGGGCGCGGCAGGCGCGCCGCCTTCAGCTTGTCACCGCAGCGCGAGAGGGCCCGGGCAAGGGCGCGCTTCAACCGCTCGCCGCTCTCGCCGGTGGACAAGAGGAGTTCCGTCCGTACCGGGACGGCCATCTCCGCTGCACCGGTTGGTGTCGGCGCACGCTGGTCGGACACATAGTCTATCAGCGTTGTGTCGGTCTCGTGGCCAATGGCGGAGATCAGCGGGATATCGCTCTCGAATGCGGCACGTACGACACTTTCCTCATTAAAGGGCCAGAGATCCTCGATCGAGCCGCCGCCGCGTGCAACGATCAGCACGTCCGGCCGGTCCGGCCCGGTCATGGCGTTGAAGCCGCGAATGCCGGCCGTCACCTGTGCCCCGGCCTGCTCGCCCTGCACCAGGGCAGGCCAGACAATGACGCGGACCGGGAAACGTTCGCGGATACGGTGGAGAATGTCGCGGATGACGGCACCCGTCGGCGAGGTCACGACGCCGATCGTGCGTGGCAGGTAGGGCAGCTTCTTCTTGTGCCGGGCGTCGAACAGGCCTTCGGCAGCGAGCTTCTTCTTACGCTCTTCCAGCAGAGCCATCAAGGCGCCGGCCCCTGCGGGGCGCATGGAACTGGCGATCAGCTGGTAGGCAGAGCGGCCCTCATATGTGGACAGTCGGCCTGTCGCTACGACTTCCAGGCCCTCCTCCGGGCGGAACGGCAGGCGTTCGACCTGGCCGCGCCACATGATCGTATTGAGCACCGCCCGCTCGTCCTTAAGGTCAGCATACATGTGGCCTGACTTGGCAAGGGTTACGCGGCCGAGTTCGCCGCGCACCACGACGTGGTCATAACTGGTCTCGATCGTCCGCTTCAGCTTGGCGGCGAGTTCGGAGACGGACAGGGCGCTGTCATTGGCAGGCGGCGATTCAGGCATGGGGACTTGATCCCATGAGCCGGGCGGCGCATCAAGCGCCCCTATGAACATACTCCTGATCGGATCGGGCGGCCGTGAACACGCCCTGGCCTGGAAGATGGCGGCCTCGCCGCTGGTGGATGTGGTGCACTGCGCGCCTGGAAATCCCGGCATGGACCAGATCGGCCCCTGTTTTGATGTGGCGGTCGAAGATGTCGACGGGCTGGTGAGCCTCGCCCTGCAGATCGAGCCGGACCTTGTGGTGATCGGGCCGGAGGCGCCGCTGGCGCTGGGCCTTGCGGACATCCTGCGCGCGCGCGGGTTTGACGTTTTCGGGCCCGGCCGGGAGGCCGCGAAGCTTGAGGCCTCAAAGGCTTTCTCCAAGGGTCGGATGAAAAAATACGGGGTGCCGACGGCGGCCTATGGCGAGTTCACTGAGCCCGACCTCGCGAAAGCCTTCCTGCGCACCATGCAGGCGCCTTATGTGCTCAAGGCGGACGGACTGGCGGCGGGTAAGGGGGTGGTGATTGCAGGCAGCCTTGCCGAGGCCGATGCCGGGATTGATGAGATGCTTTCGGGCAAGTTCGGTAAGGCATCGGCGACGCTGGTGATCGAGGAGTTCATGCACGGTGAAGAGGCGAGCGTGTTCGTCATCACCGATGGCAGGGGTGCAGTCTACCTGCCCGCAGTACAGGACCATAAGCGTGTCGGCGAGGGCGATACCGGCCCGAATACCGGCGGCATGGGCGCCTATGCGCCGGCGCCTGTCGTCAGTGCACCGATCCTGGAGCGGATAAAGCGGGAGATTGCGCAGCCGATGCTGCGCGGCATGGCGAAGGACGGGATGCCTTATCAGGGCGTGCTTTATATCGGCGTGATGGTAACGGCCGAAGGGCCGAAAGTCGTTGAGTTCAACGCTCGTTTTGGCGACCCGGAATGCCAGGTTCTGATGGCGGGGCTGGCGGGCGATATTGTGCCGGCTGTCCTCGCTTCAGCGACTGGCGGGCTCGCGGGCAATGAGGCGGCGTTTGAGGCGCTGTTCGAACTCGAGACGTTCCAGCCCACGGCGACCGTTGTGTTGGCAGCCAAAGGTTATCCCGGCGCCTACAGCAGAGGCAGCGCGATCCGCGGCCTCCAGGATGCCGGCAGGATGGAGGGCGTGACCGTCTTCCATGCCGGCACGGATGTGGCCGCAGATGGCGAGCTCATCGCCAGTGGCGGGCGTGTGCTCAGCGTCACCGCCAGCGCCGGCACGCTGCGCGAAGCGGTCGAGCGGGCGTATGCGGCCGTCGACGTGATCGATTGGCCGGAGGGATTTTGCCGGCGCGATATCGGCTGGCGGGCGCTGAGCTGAAGTTCAGCCGGCCGGCTGGTCCTTGAACCAGACTTCGACCGGTCCCTTCAGCGTCAGCTGCAGCGGGCGGCCCTTGCGGTCGAGCGCCTTGCCGGCGGCGACCTTGATCCAGCCTTCGGAGACGCAATATTCCTCAACCGTGGTCTTCTCTTCGCCCCGGAAGCGCACGCCGATGCCGCGCACCAGCACGTCATAATCATAGAACGGGCTGTAAGGGTGGACAGAAAGGCGGTCTGGGGGCGTGTCGGTCATGCGGCGCGTTTAGCCGGGGAGGCGAAGTGTTTTCAAGCCCCCCGTTGCCGCGCGCCCCCAAAAGAATAGGTTCCCGTCTGCAGGGAGATGATTGATGCCGCAGCCAAAGCCTGATGGTCCGTCCCCGATCGGAGAGATCGGCAGCCATTTCGGCCTGTCATTTTTCAAGCTGGTCGAGCGCACCCTGCTTGTGGTGACGGCAGCCCTGACGATCATCGCGGCGGCAAACGAAGTCTGGAACATCTACGTCAAACAGGAGGTTGGCCTTGCCGACATCCTCCTGATGTTCCTGTATGTCGAGGTGATCAGCATGATCGCGGTATTCTATACCGGGGTTGGCTCGCCCTTTATCTACCCCATCTTCATTGCGATAACGGCGATCGCGCGCCTCATCGTCCTGCAGGGAAAGGACATGGCGCCTGAGAAAGTTGTCCTGGAGGCCGGCGCGATCCTTGTACTGGCGGTCGCGGTGGTCATTGTCGGTTACGCCAAGCGCACCTGATGGGGAGCTACCTGCCCATGAAGATCAGCGTGCCGACGGGCGCCTCGTCTGCGAACCGGGCAAGTTCGGCCTTCGAGAACACGATGCAGCCGCTGGAGCGTCCGAGCTTGCCGTGCCGGTCAAGAAAGCCTGGCTCGGCATACCAGGCCGAATGGACGACAATGGCGCGGGCGCGGGTGTTGCGGTTGGTCTCATCCAGCCCGTCCAGCCGGAAGGACGGGCCATGCCTGCCCTGGTAGGCCTCGGCTAATCGGAAGACGCCCTGGGGGGTCGCCTCGGAACCTGGCTGGCTGGAGAAGCTGTCGAGATAGCCGTCATGGTCAGGGTCCGAGCCCAGGCCATGAGCCGTGCGATAGGCTGAGACCGCGCCGGTTTCCACATCGATGACGAACAGGCGCTGCTTGCTGGAATGAAGGCTGTAATCGACCACGACCAGCTTGCCGGAGGCGGGCTCTTCTTGGCCGTGCGCCTGCACGGCCTCGAGCGCGCGCTCCAGGAGGGCGGGACGGATCAGGCCTTCCGGGTCCGGTTCGCCTGCGCGGGCGGGCAGCCTGGCTGCGATGAGGGCGAGGAGCATCAGCAGGATAACGCGGTTCATGCCGGGCGGTTCCTTGTTTGGCCGCCCGGCTGCGACGCAGCGGCAGGTCTTGGCGCGCCGGGTGGTATCAGTATGGTAGTCTGCAAAATCCGGCAGAATTTAGGGAGAGCGCCATGGCAGAGGCGGCAAACGCACAGGACCTGTTTTCGGGGACCAAGGAGGTCGCCGAATCCCACCGCTTCAACGAGGCCAATCTGGCCGCCTGGATGCAGGCACATGTCGAGGGCTATGAGGGCCCGCTGGAGGTGCGCCAGTTCAAGGGCGGCCAGTCCAACCCGACCTACCAGCTGGTGACGCCGAAGAAAAAATACGTAATGCGACGTAAGCCGCCGGGTAAGCTGCTGCCGTCTGCCCATGCAGTCGACCGCGAGTATACGATCATCAATGCACTCTACCCCCTCGGCTATCCGGTTGCGCGCCCGTATGGGCTGTGCACGGACGAAAGCGTGGTGGGCACAATGTTTTACATCATGGATATGATGGAAGGCCGCATCCTCTGGGATGGAACGCTGCCCGATTATGAGCCCGCAATGCGGCGCAGGATCTATGAGGCCAAGGTCAGGACCTTTGCCGAGCTGCACAATGTCGACTGGAAAAAGGCGGGGCTGCAGGAATTCGGCAAGGAAGGCGATTATGTGGCCCGCCAGATCCATCGCTGGACTAAGCAGTACAAGGCCTCCGAGACAATGCATATTCCGGAGATGGAGAAGCTCATCGAATGGCTGCCGAAAAACATCCCGCCAGGCGATACGACCACCATCGTGCACGGCGACTACCGGCTCGACAATATGGTGCTTCACCCGACTGAACCGCGCGTCATCGCCGTGCTCGACTGGGAGCTTTCCACCCTTGGTGATCCGATTGCGGACTTTTCCTATCATCTGATGAACTGGGTCATGCCGCCGGGCGATTCGACGCGCGGCTCGATCATGTCGATCCCCGACCTCAGGGCCTGGGGCATCCCGACGATGGAAGAGTATGTGGCGCTCTACTGTCAGCATACGGGCCGCAACGGCCTGCCGGAGCTGAACTATTACTTCTCCTACAACGCCTTCCGCCTTGCAGGCATCCTGCAGGGCATCATCGGGCGCGTCCGCGATGGCACGGCCAACAGTGCCAATGCCGAATCGAACGCGGCGCGTGTCGTACCGCTGGCGAGGTTTGCCTATGCTTATGCGCAGAAGGCTGGAATGGAAGGGTAGGGGTTATGTCCGGAATTCTTTCAGGCGCGCTGCGCAGCCCGGTCAACCTGCTGACCGAGCAGACATATGCCGGACACAAATCCCTTCACGACGATGCCGAGGCGGCGCGCCTGGGCATCAGGGCCGGGCCGATCGAGGGGCCGACACATTTTTCCCAGTTCGTGCCGTTGCTGGCAGAGGTCTGGGGCGATGCCTGGTATGAGCGGGGCTGCTTCTCCTCGCATTTCCTGAATATGGTCTTCGAGGGCGAAAAGGTCCGCGCCGAGATCGACCGGCCAGCCCCCGGCGCCATGCGCACCCTGGCCCGGGCTTTCAAGGAAGATGGCACGCCGGTGCTCGAAGCAAGCGCCAGCCTTGGGCCGGATCATGGCGAGACGCTGCTGGAGGCCCGCATGAAGGCACTGCGCCCGGCGGGGGATCTCGTGATCCTTGCTGACCTGAAAGTCGGCATGACCGGACGGGATAATGAGATCGTCCGCATGGGCCCTGACCAGCATATGGGCGACCTTTATCCCTTCTCGCTGGCTGACAAGCTGAAAGTCATCACCGAGACGCATCCGATGTATGCAGACGCCAAGGCCTCGCCCTGGGCGCGCCCGGTCGTCCCGCTGGAGATGGTCAGCGTGCTGGCAAATTATTCGAGCCATGGCGCCCGCTTCCCGGTGAAGAGCCCCAGCATTGGTCTGTTTGCCGATCTCGAGATCCGCATGATCGATGGCCCGCTTTTCGTCGATGAGGACTATCTTCTGCGCCGTGAGATCGTCGCGCTGTCTGAGTCGCGCCGCGTCGAGAACTACTGGGTGCGCACGCGTATCTTCGATGCGACCGGCAAGCTGCAGAAGGCCGAGATGCTGCTGAACCATGGCGTGATGAAGGCAAGTTATCCGTACTATCCGGCCGGACGGCTTGCATGACGCCTGCCGCGCTGCGTAAGCACTGTCTTTCCCTTCCGGGGGCTGAGCTTTCGGTGCAGTGGGGCGATGCGCAGGTTTTCAAGGTCGCCGGCAGGATGTTCACCATCTGCGATGCGGGCTATACAAAGATCTGCTTCAAGTGCAGTGATCAATCCTTCTTGATCCTGACCGAAACCGGCGCCGCGATTACTGTGCCCTATCTTGCCCGCGCCAGATGGGTCCGGATTGGCCCCTGGTCGCTTCCCGCTGCCGAATTGAAGAACCGCATCACCCAGGCCTATGCCATCATCCGCTCGGGCCTGACGAGAAAGGTACAGGCCAGCCTGCTGCCGTTTGGAGACTGAGATGGGATTTGATTGTATTGTCTATGAAACCGGCGCCGGCCACGCCCGCATCACGCTGAACCGCCCGGCCAAGCTGAATGCGCTTTCCTATGTGATGCAGAACGAGCTGTGCGAAGCGCTCTGGGAGGCGGACAATGATACGTCTGTTCACAGCGTGATACTGCAAGGCGCGGGCCGGGCTTTCTGTGCGGGGTATGATTTGTCGGGGGCGGACGGTGAGGTGCCGGTGTCTGCGGTCGAGGACAAGGCGGTGAAGTCCTATCGCGGCCACCGCTCGATTGATGATGATGCCTGGCAGCTCGAGCGCCAGCAGCGCTGGCGGATGGCGATCTTTGACATGCACAAGCCGGTCATTGCCAAGGTACACGGCTACTGTCTGGCCGGCGGCTGCGATCTTGCGCTGATGAGCGACATGGTGATCTCTGCCGAGAGCGCCACCTTCGGCTTTCCGCCCGCGCGCGACCTTGGCGCGCTGCCGAATCAATTCTGGATCTATCATTGCGGGCCGCAATGGGCAAAGCGCCTCATGCTGACCGGCGACACCATCACCGGCAAGCAAGCACAGGCGATCGGCCTTGTGATGAAAGCCGTGCCGGAGGCGGATCTTGAGACCGAGGTCACGGGCCTCGCTGCGCGCCTTGCCCTGATCGATCCCGACCTGCTCTCAGCCAACAAGCGGATCGTGAACCTTGCGATGGAGCTGATGGGAGCGCGCACACTTCAGCGCCTTGCTGCCGAGAATGACGTGCGCGGACATAACACGCGGGCCGCCGCCAGTTTCCGCAAATCGGTTCAGGAAAAGGGTCTGAAGGCGACCCTGCGCGCCCGCGACGCCGCTTTCGGAGATGGCCGCGCGCGGGTGGATGGCCCGGAGGTTCGGGCTGCAGACGGGCGATTGATCGAGGATTGAGGTCCGAAGCGGGCGGGACCGGTGAGCTTCGGCCCAATAGGGACGCCCGCGATGCTTTCCGGGTAATCTCAATTGGCATCTGCAGGTTTGATTGAGACGGGCAGATTGTCTCTGGAAAACTAATCGTGCGGCTTCGGTATCCTCGAAGCAGGCGAGGTCTGTCGTCTGCGGCGCGCGGCGTTCCAGATCGGCCAGTTTCCGAATAAGCGGCTTGTCATTCGCAATGCCGCGGAAAGTCAAACGCGCCTCATCCTTGAGGTTGTTTTTTAAGTGCGGGTTGGACTTTGCCCGTGCCGGATAGCACGAGCTTTGTATCTGCCTCCTGTCCCGCTGCCACTCCGGACGCCAAGCAGGCAGGGCACGCAGCTGCAATAGTTTTATCCAAGCCTCCTGCCTGCGTTTCGGAAGTTTACAGCGATGAAGGTCGCAGGGTTCCTGCAAAATCACAATTCGGGCGGTCACAGGTTCGGCAAGCGAATTCCCGCCATTCTGACACCACCTGGTTTCCGCCCCGACGCGTTGATTACGCAGCCAAACCCGTTACGGTCACGCCAAACAATCCGGGGAAGAACCTACCCATGAAGAAGATTTCTGCTGCTCTGATCGGCGCTGTCTGCCTTGCCGCCTTGGCTCATGCGCAGGACGGCGTCATCCATGCCGGTCATGTGCTCGCCGTACCGGGTGAAGGCTATCTCACCCAGCAGACGATCCTGGTCGAAGACGGGCGCATTGTATCGGTATCACCCGGCTATAAGACACACAAAAATTTCCCGGTCATTGATCTCAGGAACGCCTATGTGCTGCCCGGCCTGATCGACAGCCATGTCCACATTACCAGCGAGAACGGTCCGGATGGCCGCATCAGTGAGTTCGAGGATTCCGATGTTGATGCAGCCTTTGACGGCGCCGCCTTCGCCCTGAAGACCCTGAAGGCAGGCTTTACGTCGGTGCAGGATGTCGGCGGTCCCAACGACGCGGTTTTTGGCCTGCGCGATGCCATTGCGCGCGGCGCCGTGCCTGGCCCGCGCCTTCGCGCGTCCGGAAGCTCGGTGGCGGTGACCGGCGGTCACGGCGACATCAACGGCTACTCCGCCCGCGTGATGGCCGCCTTAACCGGCGCCTCGATCTGCAACGGGGCGGATGACTGTCGCCGCGCCGTGCGCCAGCAGATCAAGGAAGGTGCAGACCTGATCAAGATCACGGCCACGGGCGGTGTGCTGTCGAATACGGCGGCTGGCCTCGAACAGCAGTTCTCGGACGCGGAACTGAAGGCCATCGTCGAAGCGGCCCACGCCATGGGCCGGAAGGTCACGGCCCATGCGCACGGCAAGAGCGGTGTCGACGCCGCCCTGCGGGCCGGTGTCGACTCGATCGAGCACGGCACGTATCTCGACGCCGAATCGGTTGCGCTCTTCAAGGCAAGCGGCGCGACGCTGGTGCCCACGGTGCTGGCCGGTGCAACGGTGACCGGCTGGACCAACGAGCCCTGGCTGCCGGCGCCCTCGCGCGCCAAGGCCGCGATCGTCGGCCCGCTGATGCTGGATATGCTCCGGCGCGCGCATGAAGGCGGCGTCAGGGTTGCCTTTGGTACCGATACCGGCGTCTCCCGCCATGGCGACAATGCGAAAGAATTCGCCCTGATGGTCGAGGCCGGCTTCACGCCCGAGGAGGCTATTCGCGCCGCCACAGTGGTCGCCGCAGAGCATCTCGAAATGCAGGCCGAGATCGGCACGCTCGAAAAGGGCAAGTTTGCCGACCTGATTGCCGTCACCCGGGACCCCCTGAAGAATATCAGGGAGCTTGAGGATGTTGACTTCGTGATGAAGGGCGGAGACGTCATCAGGCCGCTCGGCTCGCCCTGAGCCCAGGCTGTCTTGCGCGCCTGCGGCGGGGTTTTGACCTTGGTGCGGGCTGGGCTTATGGCTTGCAAGGGGAGGGGGGCTGGCCGGCTCCCCGGTCCCTTTGCTTCGAGACGAGACATGGTTGCGACCCGCTCTGGTACATTCTGCGCTTCTGCCCTGACGCTGGCGCTGCTTGGCGCCTGCAGCGCGCCTCCTTCCGGCGAGGCGTCCGCCCCTGGCGCCGAGGCGGCCCTGCCGGCCCACTGTGTTACCCTTGCCGAGGGGGTCTACGAGTTTGACGATGGTCAGTTCCTGGCTGTCACGGCCGATACCGCCGCCGCGAGCGCCGCGGCGAGCCTGCAGAGCGAGATCCAGGCCGGCTTTGCCGGTCTCGGCTTCCCCTGGATGGGCCTCAGGATCCGCGACCGCGTGGCTGTTCTCACGGGCACAGCGCCAAGCGCCGATGCCCGGGCGGCTGCCCTGTCCGCAGGCGAGGCCGTCATTGCGGCCCATCCTCAGGCCGGCCCGGCCGGCCTGCTGATTATTGACGGCCTGTCGGATGACGCCGGTGGACGCGGCGTGGGTGAGAGCCTTGCCGGGCTTGTCGATACCGGTATTGGCCTGGAGGCCTGCCAGCGTGCCTTTGCTGGCACGATGCAGGGCCGCACCCTCCAGTTCGAATCCGGCAATGCCCGTCTTTCTCCGGTCAGCATCCCCCTGCTTGACGCCCTCAGCGGCGTCGCGCTTCTGTGCCAGCCATTCGTCATCGAGATCGGCAGCCATACGGATTCGCGCGGCAATGATGCGTTCAACCTGAAACTGTCTCAGGAACGCGCTGACGCCCTGCGCGATTATCTGGTCGCAAAGGGCGTGCCTGAAGAGGGCCTGCTTGCGGTCGGATATGGGGAGACACGCCCGCTCGATCCGGCGCTCAATCCCGAAGCCTATGACCGTAACCGCCGCACCGAGTTTAACGTCAGCGCGCGCTGAGCCTCAGAAACTAAGCACCAGCCCCTTCGAAGGCGGCACCTTTGCGTCGAGCGTATCGGCCCAGGCGGCCCCGATGGCGGCCTTGCCCTTCGCCGTTTGAGGGGTGAGGTATCTCGGTGACGCCGCATAGAAGCCGCGTGTCGCTGCGCCGAGGCGGGCATTCAGCACATCCGGTCCCAGCGCTCTGGCGCGGTCGGCCGCATAGGTTGGCACAAAAAAGAATTCCGGCTGCGGATCGGGCAGGGCAACCGGCGCGCGGTTTCCTTCCCAGTCCGTCACGCCGATGATGAGGCTGCGCACCAGCCGGTCGCGCAGCGCCGTGTGCACGTCTGCGGTGAGCGACGGCCGGCCGAGAAAATCGACATACGCGCTCACCCCGCGCGTTTGCAGGCGGTCTGCGGCGTCATAGGTTTCGACGCGTGAATAAAGGCCGAGGCTTTCGACATAGGCCTTATTGCCAGGCGAGGTCAGCCCCACTGCCTCGACCTGTCTACGCGTCTTGAGGCAATGCGCCAGCCCCAGCGCGGTCTTCGAGGAGGCGCTGGAAATCACGACCGTTTCGGGTGCGCTGTCACCGGTTTCCATCAGGCAGTCGTCGATCATGAAGCCGGTCGTGAACAAGGGGCGCAGCAGCATCTGCTCGGCCTCGAGTTCCGGGTCATAGCCCGGATCGGCAGCCGTGAAGATATAGGTGTTGTAGATCGGCGCCAGGCCCTGCCGGTTCGCGGCGCCGTCCAGGAAGCTCTCCTTGCTGGCCTTCACCGGCATCACGTCAAAACTCTCCGAGATCGGAAGGTAGCCATAGACGCGCGCGCCTGCCTCTACGCCGGCCACCTTCGACCCGGTCACCGTGGCAAAACCCCAGACCGGCACGCGCCCCCAGGCTGCATCCGCGGCCGGGAAGAAGTTCCAGTAACCCATGGCTTCTCCGAAGCTGGCATAGGTTACGTTATTGGCGGTCAGGGCAAAATGCTCGACCTTCAGGCGGGCGGCCCCCTCAGCAAGCGGACCGGGTTCGCCATCCGACCAGGCAGTCTGGCGCAGGTCGCCGCGCTTGATGAGAAAGTCCGCCATGCCCGCCACCTCTTTGAAGTCTCATGCCTTTGACTTTCCCATGAAGGCGCCGATTCGGGCCTGCATGTCAGGGCCGACACCCTCATTGTTGAGAATTTCCCATTGCAGCCCGCTGTCCATGTCGCGCGCATCGGTCGCCTCCAGCAGGCGCTTATTGGCGGCATGGCTGAAGGGCGAGTTGTCGAGGATCTGCCTCGCCAAGGCCTCGATCGATGTGTCAAATTCCGCATCCGGCACAACCTTCTCCGCCAGGCCGATACGGAAGGCTTCAGCGGCGTTGATCATCTCGGCCGTGAACATCAGACGCTTGGCGGTCGCGATCCCCACCCGGCGCGGCAGGCGCTGGCTCATGCCCCAGATCGGGGTGAGGGCCCATTTGGCATGGGTATCTCCAAAACGTGCGCTTTCGGCGGCCAGAATGAAATCCGCTGCCAGCGCCACTTCCAGCGCGCCCGTATAGCAATGGCCGTGCACCGCCGCGAACACCGGCTTCGGCAGCCTTTCGAGCAGACGAAGGGTTTCAGAATGCCATCCGCGCGAGGGCACTTTCTCGCCCTCGGCAATATCGGCCAGGTCATGCCCGGCCGAGAAGCACTTGCCCGCCCCGCGCAGCACGACGCAGCCGATGGACGCGTCCCTGTAAAGGTCACTGACATGATCGCGCAGTTCGCGGAACATGCCGACGGTCAGCGAGTTGAGCTTTTCCGGCCGGTTCAGCGTCAGGAGGGCAAGGCCGTCCCTGTCAGCCCGGGTAACCAGGCCGGCGCTCATGTGCCGAGGTCCACGGTCAGAGAAGAAATCGCATGCACGAAATTGTTCGGCGCAAGCACCTGTTCGCCGGTCCAGCGGACTTTCGGGAAGCGCCCGAGGATGTTGCGATAGGCGCTTTCCAGCTGCATGTTGGCCACCCGCTGGCCGAGACAGACATGCGGGCCATGCCCGAAGGCGAGATGCTCGCGCGCGTTCGGCCGGTCGATCCGGAAGGTGTCCGGGCTGTCGAACTTCGCCGGATCCCGGTTGGCTGCCGGATAGTACATCACCAGCTTTTCGCCGGCGCCGATCTTCTGGCCGCCAAGCTCGGTGTCCTGCGTCGCCGTGCGGCGCATATAGGTCACCGGCGTCACCATCCGGATCGCTTCGTTGACAAAATTCGGAAACAGGCCGGGATCCTTAGCCAGTTGATGCCGAAGGTCGGTAAACCGGGTGATCAGCCGCATCGTGCCGGAGAGGGAGTTGCGTGTCGTGTCATTGCCGGCGAACACGATCAGCAGCCAGGAGCCGTCGAGAAATTCCGGGGACAGAGGCTGCCCGTCGATTTTCACATTCGCGATAGCGGACAGCAGATCAGCTTGCGGATTTTTCCGGCGTTCTTCCAGAAGATAGCGGCCATATTCGAACATCGCCTGGATTTCGGAAAGGAAAGTCATGATCTGTTCGGGTGAGACATTGCCAAGGCCTTCCTGCTGGGCCTGGTATTGCGAGGTCTCGAGGAAGTGCATCCAGTGTACCAGTTTCGGCCGGTCCGCCGCCGGCACACCGAGAATCTCGCAGAGCGTGAACAGCGGCAGCTCGGCAGAAAACATCTCCACCATCTCGACCACCGGCCCCTCAGCCTGCATGGCATCAAGCAGCCGGTTGACCTCGACATCGACCCGCTTCCTGAGCTCGGCCACGAAGTCGGCGCGGAAGAAGGCCATGTGTTCCATGCGCAGCGGCGTATGGTAGGGCCGGTCAAGATTGATCAGGGAGTTGAGTGAGGATGAATGCAGCAGGGGGTGACGCGGTACGCCCTCCATGCCGTAATTCATCAGGATACCACCTTTTTGCGACGAAAAGGTTTCCGGAGCCAGCTCCACCTTCTTGACAAGCTCATAGCTTGAGATCGCCCAGAACCCTGCGCCCATCATCTCCGGATGCCACATGACGGGCGCCTTTTCGCGCATTTCGGCGAAGGCTTCGAATGTATAGCCGCCCCGGCGGGAGAACACTTCCGGGTCGGTCAGGTCGACCGGAGGTTTCAGGGCGTAGGCAGGTGTATATTTCGGGTCGCCCGGCGGGCGCTCGACCTGGTATGTCTCGGTTACATTGACAAGTGTCATCAGGCGCTCCCTCAGATGCCAGGTCACTTCAGCGCCGGGCACCTGGCCCGCGCCGGCAGCAAATCAGAATTTATACCGTACCGGGATAGATTTCGGCCCGCCCACGAAGTTCGCCTTGATGAAGCTCGGTTCACCGGCGAGTTCGATTGATTTAACGCGGGAAAACAATTCCTCATAGATTGCCTGCATCTCGAGACGGGCAAGGTGCATACCAAGGCACATGTGGCCGCCATGGCCGAATGAGATCAGCTTGTTCGGGCTACGGTCAACCCTGAACTTGAAAGGCTCGTCGAAGACATCTTCATCGCGGTTGCCCGAGGGGTAGCATAGCAGCAGGCTCTCGCCCTTCAGTACCTTCCTGCCGCGCAGCGTATAGTCCTCCTGCGCCGTTCGCATGAAATGCTTCACCGGGGTCGTCCAGCGGATCGCCTCATCCACAGCCGTGCGCGAATAGGCTTTCGGGTCAGCCATCATCTTCTGCAGCTGCTCTGGATCCTGGAGCATGGCCAGCACGCCGCCGCCGGTCGAGGCGCTCGTCGTGTCATGGCCGGCCGCCGCCGTGATGATGTAATAGCTCATCGCTTCCAGCTGGCCGATCGGCTCGCCGTCAATCATGCCATTGGCAATGACAGTCGACACATCGTCCTTGGGACTTGCGCGGCGGTCGGCGGTGATCGCGGTAAAGTACATGAAGAATTCCGCAAGCGTCGCCTGGATCGAGGCGAGGCCTTTCTCCACGTCGCGCTCTTCGGCGAGGGACTTATCGCGCATCAGATCCTCGTCCTGAGCGCCGAAGATCTCCTGTGTCAGTTTCAGCATCATCGGTTCGTCTGATTCCGGAACGCCGAGGATCTGCATGATCACGCGTAGCGGGTAATAGAGAGCGATGTCGCGCTGGAAGTCGCATTCGCCGCCAAGATCTTCCATCCGGTCTACATACTGCCTGGCGATTGTCTTGATCGCGTCTTCACGCTTCTTGACGTTCTGGGGCATAAACCATTCCTGGGTCAGGTGACGCAGCTTGTAGTGGAGCGGGTCATCGAGCTGGACCAGCGTCTTCAGGAGGTGGGGCTGGCCGAACTTTGCATACACGCCCTTTTCGGCCTCATGATAGGACAGCATCTCGCGCTCGCCATTCGTGAACAGCTGGTTCTGGCGCGACACTTCCATAATGTCGGCGTGCTTGGTGACGGCCCAGAAGGGACGGAACGCCTCCGGCTCGCACCAGGCCAGCGGATCTTCAGCGCGCAGGCGGGCAAAGGTGGCATCCAGCAGCTTCTGGTCGGCATAAACGGCCGGGGTGACGATCAGATTGCAGGTCTCGGCGGCCGCCCCGCTCATGGTGCGCGCCGGGTCGAACTTTGTCTCAGGCGGCGTTGCGAGGGCGACTGTGTCGGCCATTTTATTGTCTCCGGATTTCAGGTGCGGCGCGGGTTTTTCCGTCTCGCCTTCAATCTATCCGCACGCGGCCCCCTGCCAAGATGTGACTTAGGGGCAGGCTGGGTGTCTGGCGGCGCCGCGGGCGCCATCGGCGCGCCGAGCGCTTCGAGCGCCTGCGCCAAGATATCGCCTGGAATTTCCTCGACCTGGCCTGGTTTGAGGTCGGTCAGATGGAAGGGGCCATAGCTCACCCGGATCAACCGGTTCACGGTCAGCCCGAGTGCTTCCAGCGCCCGGCGCACCTCGCGCTTCTTGCCTTCGGTCAGGGTCACGGTCAGCCAGGAATTAGCGCCCATCTCGCGGTCGAACACGGCCCTGATCGGTTGGTAGGTGACCCCGTCCACGGTGATCCCGCGCGCCAGTTCCTCGATCTTCTGCCCCGTCACCGTGCCTTTGGCCCGAACCCGGTAGGTGCGCTCCATTGCGGATTTGGGCAGCTCCAGGAAGCGTGCCAGCTCGCCGTCATTGGTCAGCAGCAGCAGGCCTTCGGTGGTCAGATCGAGCCGTCCGACCGTGACCACGCGGGGAAGGGATTTAGGCAGCTCCTGGAACACGGTCCGCCGTCCCGCCGGATCATCCGTCGTGGTAATCAGGCCGGAGGGTTTGTGATACCGCCAAAGCCGCGTCGCCTCGGGCGCCTGGATTGTCTTGCGGCCGACCTTGATGGTCTCCCTGCCGGTGACCTTGAACGCCGCCGAGGTCAGCGTCCGGCCGTTGACGCTGACATCTCCCGCCTCGATCAGCCGCTCGATCTCGCGGCGCGAGGCGACGCCCGCGCGGGCGAGATACTTGGCGATGCGTTCGCCGCCCGCGTCCCACGGCGCGTCCGTCTTCGGTCCGATCCCGGGGAGGGGTTTACCGGATGAACCCGGGCGCGCGCCGGAAGGTCTCCGGCTGGGGCGGCCCGTCTCGCGACGCTCCGTCATGGTCTGGTCTTTCGTCTGGTTCAGCCGATGAACTGAAGGATCGGCGCGGCAATGGCAAGCCCGAGGGCGACCTCCGTGCCCATCCAGATCGGGATGATCTTCGCCTCACCGCCCTTGCCGCGGTCCAGCAGCATCGAAAACGTGCGCCCGATCGCTGCGCCGAGCCAGCCGGCCGCGACCGGAAGGGCCGCCGCCAGGCCCATCGCTGACGGGGTCTGCAGCAGCAGCAAGAAAGCGGTCAGATGCACCAGAAGCAGCAGGCCGCCATAGGTGGCCCGGAACTCCGAATAGCCGCCTGGCCTGTCCGGATCGGGCTTCAGGCGTACGACCCCGGCTGCCCAGTCCGGCGCAAACAGGGCGCCAAGCCCCATGGCTGCGCCCAGACCCAGACCAAGAAGCCCGATTATTTCGCCGTAGTGCATCGTCATATCCCCGTCTCGAGATCCCTGAGGATAGGGCAGATCTGATGGCAGAGAAGTTAATCGTCGGACTTTGCCGCACCGACGGGGCTGCGGCCGGTGAGCGGCCCCTTTGGCTGGCGCCGATTGTTGAATTCGGGGTAATTGCTAACTTTGCTTTTTAAAAAATTAACCATTTCCCGGCTTGATGGGTCCAGAGTCTCTCGGCTTGCGGCAGGATCGCTGCTCTGGCCGCCCAGCGTTGCAAGGAAGCCGCCCTATGCGCATGAAGATGTTCTCTGCAGAATCGATGGACGCTGTCAAAGCGCTCATATTTGCAGAAATGGGCGCCGACGCCGTTATTCTTTCAGAGCGCAAGGTTGAGGGCGGGGTGGAGGTACGGGCTGCCGTTGACCGGATCGGGGGCGGGGCGGTTAACAACGAGCCCGTATTCCTGCGAGATGGGCGCGGCGGCCATGGCCGGGGTGTAGACAATCCGATGTTTGCCCGGGTCCGCGACGCTTTGCTCTGGCACGGCGCCCCCCAGCGCTTTGCCGAGCGCGTTGCCCAGGAGGGCGCCGGCCGCCTGCCCGGCCAGTTTACTTCGCCCGAGGACGCAATGGCCGAAGGCCTCGGCCGCCTGATCACCTGCGATCCGCTGCCGGCCCGGCTTGACCGTGACCTCCTCCTCGTCGGCCCTCCCGGCCATGGCCGAACGGCCACGGCCGCCAAGCTGACGCGCCGCGCTGCGGTTGCCCGCGCTGAAATCACCCCGCTCGCCGCCGATCTCGACGGCTCGGGCGCCGGCGCCCAGCTCGCCGCTTATCTTGAGCTCGAGCGCGACCAGATAAGGGTGGCAGAGACCCCGGATGCCCTGTTCGCCACGCTGCGCGCGCTGCGTAGCGAGGACCGCCGCTGTGTCATCGACCTGCCGGCGATTAATCCCTTCGAAGGCGATGATCTTGCCAGCCTTTCTGATCTGGTGGCCGCGATCCGCGCCGAGCCGGTGCTTGTGCTTTCCGCCGAAGGTCATCCCGAGGACCTCGCCGAAGCTGCCCGGGCCTTCCACCGCGCCGGCGTCCGGCGGGCCATTCTCACTAAGCTTGACGTGGTTCGTCGCCGGGGCGGCGCCATTGCCGCCCTGACATCGGCCGGTATCGCCTTCTCGCACATTGCCATCACGCCCTTCATTGGCGGGGGGCTTGTGCCGGCAGCGCCTTCGCGCCTCTCGGCCCTCCTCATCGAGGAAGCGCGAGGTGATGTCATCGCCCTCAGAGGAGCAGCCTGATCCCATGAGTTTCACGATGCGACGATCCCAGGAGCGCCCGCCCGTCCGGCCGCCACCACGCGTGACGCCCGCCTCGCTGATTGCCGTTGCCAGCGGCAAGGGCGGTGTCGGCAAGACCTTCGTCTCGATTACGCTTGCTTCGGCCCTGGCTAAGCTCGGGCGCCGCGTCCTGCTTGTGGATGGTGACCTTGGTCTTGCCAATGTCGACGTTCAGCTGGGCATTGCGCCGGAAACCGATCTTGCGGCCGTTGTTGCCGGCTGGGTTGAGCTTGATGACGCTGTGACCCCTGTCGATGGCGGGGCGGGGGGCGGCGGGTTCGATGTTCTGCCGGGCCGTTCCGGTTCCGGCGCGCTCGCTGAACTGCCGCCGGAAGAGGTTGCGCGCCTGGCCGCCGGCCTTTCGGCGCTTGCTCTGCAATACGATCATCTCGTCCTCGATCTGGGCGCCGGCATCGAAGCCAACTGCATGCGCCTGGCGCGTGCGGCCGATAAATCGCTGATCGTTATCACCGATGATCCCTCATCGATGACCGATGCCTACGCCTTTATCAAGGTGCTGCGCGGCTATGCCCCGAATGTGGAGCCGGTGATCGCCATCAATCAGGCCGATTCCCGAGCTGCCGGTCAGCGCACCTATGAGGCGATCGCGCGCGCCTGTACAACCTTTCTCGGTTTCCGGCCCCGTCATGCCGGAACCGTGATGCGCGACCCGAAGGTCCGCAATGCTATCCGGTGTCAGAAGACACTGATTTCCACCGATCCTCAGGCCCAGCCTGTCCAGGACGTGATGGCGATCGCTCAGGTGCTGATGGGGGAGGGGCAGCCTGCTCACATCGGCAATTGATCCGTACTGGGAATTATGAAGATTTTGTCCGTATCCGAACGCCTAATTAACTTGTGTATAACGAAGCGGCGCTAGGGTCCACTTGGGTTAACAATCGGGCTAGACTGGCTCAAATGATTCGGGAGACGAGCGATGCGCGTCCTTTTGATTGAAGATGATCGGGCCCTTGCGCGCTCTATCGAGCTGATGCTGAAGGCTGCGGGCTTCAACGTCTACATGACCGACCTCGGTGAGGATGGTGTCGATCTTGGCAAGGTCTATGAGTATGACATGATCCTTCTGGATCTCTCCCTGCCTGATATCTCCGGCTTCGAGGTTCTCAAGCAGCTGCGCATGAGCCGCGTCAACACGCCGGTCATGATCCTCTCTGGTAATCCGGACATCGAGGCGAAGGTGAAAACCCTCGGCTATGGCGCTGACGATTACCTTACCAAGCCCTTCAACAAGGATGAGCTGATCGCCCGCATCACCGCGATCGTCCGTCGGTCGAAGGGGCATGCCGAGAGCGTCATTCGCACTGGCGAAATCCTTGTCAACCTGGATGCCAAGACAGTCGAAGTTGAAGGCGAGCGTGTGCACCTCACCGGCAAGGAGTACTCGATGTTCGAGCTGCTCTCGCTGCGTAAAGGCACCACGCTTACCAAGGAAATGTTCCTCAATCACCTGTATGGCGGAATGGACGAGCCGGAACTCAAGATCATCGACGTGTTCATCTGCAAGCTCCGTAAGAAGCTGCAGCAGGCTACGGGCGGCAATCACTATATCGAAACCGTTTGGGGCCGGGGCTATGTGCTGCGGGATCCGCGTCCGGGTCAGAAGGCCGGTGAAATCGAAGAAGCCGCCTGAGGCGCCTGCGGCCCGGAACCGAGCGCCCGGGCGGGCCTTAGGCCTTTCGTTACCGGCGGGGGCTTGCCCGACCACCGATGAGTCCCGGCCTGGTCCGTTGCCGTGCGTGAGGGGGCTCTAACAGCTGGTGCCCCGGCGACCGGTGCGCATGTCGTCTGTGGGCGCCGTTTGTCGTCCTTTGCTGAACCTTCCCGATAAATCCAGCCTCGCTCGCAGTTTTCCGGACTCCCGGGTTAGATTTTCTGCCGCGCTTGTTCCGTGCCCTGGCGGGCGAGGGCGTCGGCGCGTTCATTGCCTTCGTCGCCGTTATGGCCCTTCACCCAGACCCAGGTGATCTCGTGCCGGGCGCAGGCCTCTTCCATGGCCATCCACAAATCCTGATTTTTGACCGGTTTCCTGTCAGCGGTCTTCCAGCCATTACGCTTCCAGCCCTTGATCCACTTGGTCAGCCCGTCCTTTACATAGGTGGAATCGACATTCAGCGTGACCTTTGAGGGGCGCTTCAGCGCGTTAAGGGCCTCGATTACGGCAAGCATCTCCATACGGTTATTGGTTGTCGCAGGGTCGCCGCCGAAGAGTTCCTTCTGGTGTCCGTTCCAGCGGATCAGCGCGCCCCAGCCGCCCGGTCCGGGATTGCCGCTGCAGGCGCCGTCCGTCCAGATTTCGATCATCTCGGTCATTGCCGCGAAGTGACCCGCTTCGTCCGGGGCGTCAAGCGCCTCAGAAGGCGCTGACATCCATCTCGGCCAGCTGGCGCGGCGGTGCAATGATCCGGTGTACCAGAAACCCGCAAAACGCGCCGGCAAGTCCGCCAATGCCGAGGCCTGTGATCAGCGCCCCCGCTGCTGCGGCGGCTGCACTCAGCAGGCCGACGGCGAACGTCGTGCCGCCAACCAGAATGGCGCCCCAGATTGCGCCCCATCGCAGATAGGGGGCCAGCGCCGTGATGCCCCGGTGCGGCAGTCGCCCGATCGACAGGCCAAGCGCGAGGCCCGCGGCGGGCACAGTAATGAAGAACAGAAAGAAATTCATCGAGGATAGTTGCAGCGCCAGCTCAACCCCTCCGAGCACACTGCTATGTCCGAACATGGCAGGCGTCTCTCCAAACAGGTTCAGGGCGAACTTCATCATGCTCATGAAGACTATGCCAATCAGCGTTACGCTCAGACAGGCGGCAAAGGAGGCCACGAGCACGGCCAGGCGCACCCGCTTCACGCGCTTCGGCCTTGGCGAGGTCGCATAGGCGGGAAGGTCCGGATCCTTCCTGTCCGGGCGTGTCATGCCCCATACCCTTTCGCACTGTCCATGCGCAGATGGAATGCAAGGCGGGCGACATATTCAAGCGGGTTCTTGGGCCGGACAAGAGCGCCCGGGGGTGTTGCTGTCCAGTCAGCCAAGCGCGTCAGGAAAAAGCGCATGGCCGCGCCGAGGCAAAGCGCAGGCAGGGCGCCGCGCTCCTCTGCTGTCAGGAGACGGACCGACTGGTAGCCGGCTATCAGCGCGGCCCCTTTCGAGAAGTTGTACTCCAGCCGGGAGGCATCGTTCGCATTGCCATCATCGAAGGCCCAGGCGTTCAGGCAGACGGCAAGATCATAGGCAAGGGCGTCGGTACAGGCGAAATAGAAATCGATCGCCCCGGAAAATCGATTACCGAGGAAGAAGGCATTGTCCGGGAAGAGGTCGGCATGGATTGTGCCTCGCGGCAGCTGTCCGCTGAAGGCGCTGGCCTCCCGGATCCTTGCAAACGCCTCTTCGGCGGTCGCGGTCGTGCCGTGTTGTAAGGCTTCTGCACCGTCTGCATGCGCCTGCCAGAGCCGCGTCCAGGCGGTTGGCCCGAGTGCATTGTCCCGCTGCATCGTAAAGTCAGCGAGCGCTGCATGCATCCGCGCCAGGCCTTCGCCGAGGGCGTGGCACTGGCGCATATTCGGTCGCCTGGGCGAGAGGCCGTCGAGGAAGGTGACGATGACCGCCGGGCGCCCTTCGAGGTTGCGCAGCGCGCCCGCGTCCCGCCCCATCACCGGTTCAGGGCAGGGATAGCCCTTTGCGGCCAGGTGCTGCTTGAGGCCAATGAAGTAGGGCAGCTCGGCTGCGTTCACCCGCTTCTCGAACAGAGTAAGGATGAAGCGGCCCTTCTCGGTCTCGAGATAGTAGTTAGAATTCTCCACGCCCTCGGCGATGCCCTTGAAGGCAAGGGCCGCTCCGAGATCATACTCCGCCAGGAAGGCCGAGAGTGCCTCGTCAGAAACCTGCGTGTAAACCGCCATCTGAGGTGAGCTTATGCGGTCTTGGGGAGCATGTCACGCGACAGTGTTTTTCCAGCCAGCAAGTAATGGATCGCGGCCCAGCCATAGAGCGAGGCGAAGACGATGATCGACCATTGCAGGCCGCGTGCATCCGCGCTCTTGCAGGCTGCGACCTGGTCGGCGGCCAGTGTGCTGACATCTTTGCAGATCGCCAGCGTCAAGCCGAGGTCATTGCCGCTGAGAAGGCTCGTCTTCAGGAAGGTTGACAGCAGGCCGATCAGAGTCGGCCCGAGGCCGATGCCGATAAGGTTCACGGCGAACAGTGTGATTGCCACAGCGGTCGCCCGGGTTCGGCTGTCAACGACGCCGGCCGAGACGGCATACATCGGGCCGAGGTAGAAGTAGTGCAGGGTTGCGGCGAGCATCAGCGGCGGGATCATCATGGGCACAGTCGGGCTGAGATAACCCATCCAGTAGAGGGGAACCGAAAGTCCCATGCCGAGTGCCGGCATCCAGGACAGGGCAGTCGGATAACGCACCGACATCTTGTCCGCGAGGTAGCCTGAAAGGAAGACCCCGAGCGCCGCCATGAGGCCGAGAACGAGAGAGAAGATCAGCGCCGCTTCGGTGAGCGTCAGGCCGTGCGTCCTGAGGAGGAAAGATGTCGAGAAGGCTGCAACACCGTATCCCGCAAAGGAGGCGATTGCCGCGCCCGCGACCACGTGGACGTAAGTCGGCTTCTTCATCAGGTCCTTCAGGACTGTGCCGAAGCCATCGGGCACCGCTTTCTTCGGGGCGCCAGGCGGGTCAGAATAACCCCTTGGCGGTTCCTTGACGGTCAAGACAAGGACAAGGGCAAACAGCACACCCGGCAGGCCGACGGCAATGAAGGCGATGCGCCAGCCTTCCAGACTGTTCCAGTCAATCAGGTTCTGGGCCCAGCTCCAGCCCCACGAGCCGAGCAGATTGTAGACATTCGCTCCGGTTATGTAGTCGTTGATGGGACCTGCCGCGAGACCGGCGAACATGCCTCCCAGAGGGACGCCAAGCGCGTAGATAGACGCCGCCGTCGCTCGGCTCGTCGGTTTGAAGTAGTCAGCGATGACAGACTGTGCCGGCGGGGTGCAGCCTGCTTCACCGACCCCTACGAGCAGGCGGAATATGAAGAGCGTGATGAAGCTTGTTGCGAAACCGCACAACACGGTCATCAGGCTCCACAGCGTCAGGGAGAGAATGATGATCATCATCCGGTTGCGACGCTCGGCTACGCGCGCAATCGGAATACCAAGCGTTGTATAGAAGATCGCGAAGGCGAGCCCGCCGAGCAGGCCCATGTGCCAGTCTTCAAGCTTCAGGGAAAGCTTCATCGGTTCCGTCAGGATGCCGAAGATCGAGCGGTCGATGAAATTGAAAATATAGACGATCAGCAGCGAAAACAGAACATAGCTGCGATAGAGCGGTGTGCCGAAGCCGGTCAGATAACCGGGTTGGGCAGACGGGTCTGTCTGGCTAGAAGTGGCGGCGTCGGTCATAGGCGTCTCCAGTTAAGGCAGAAAGACAGGGCGAAATCAGGTCGCGGGGCTCCAGCGGTCCTTCTGGTAGGTGCGGGCCGCGAGGAAATAGAAAGCGGCGGCGATGACGAAGAACATGACGGTTGCGACCATCGACTGGCGCAGGCCCTCTGCATAAGCTGAGCAGAGCGCAGGTCCTGTCTCGCCAAGCTCAGCAATACGTCCGGCGCACAGGCCCGGGTTGAAACTTGCAAACGCCTCTTGCAGCCCGGCCTCCTTGACGATGGCGCCCATGAAGGCGCTGCTCATCATGCCGGTAAACAAGGGGCCGATACCGTTGCCGATCAGGCTGACGATGAGCAGCATCACCGAAACGGTCGTGGCGCGCGAGCGGGGGCTGACGATCGCCGTCGATACCGTGTACTGGGCACCGAGATAGGCATAGTGCGCAATCGCGGCGATGATCCACATCCAGAAGGCCAGGGTGAGCGTCGGGCTGAGGAAGGCCAGGACATAGGCCGGAATGGCAATCAGCAGGCCGACAGCCGGAAGCCAGGCCGCAACGGATGGAAAGCGCGGCGATAGCTTCTCTGAAAGGAAGCCGCCGAGGAATGTGCCCAAAGCCGCCACGCCGGCAAGCGGCGCCCCGTAACTGATAGCTGCCTCAGCGACGCTGACCCCGTGGACGCGCATCAGGAACGGGGCCTGGAAACTGATCAGGCCGTAGCCGACAAAGGCGACGAAGGCGGCGCCGAGGGAAAGTGTCCAGAAGGTTGGTTTCTGTCCGAACTCCCTGAAAGCCTCGAAGAAGCCTGCCTTATCTATTTTGACCGCTTCCTTGGGATCCGAGTAACCGCGCGGCGGCTCGCGCACTGTCAGCCAGAAAATGAGGGCGACCAGAATGCCCGGCAGACCAACGATGACGAAGACGAGCCGCCAGCCTTCCACGTCCGCCCAGTTCACGCCCGAGAAGAGGAAGCTGAGACCGATGGCCTCCATCCAGCCGCCGAAGGTCTCGCCCTTAAGACTTGCGAGCTGTCCGCCGAAAAGCTGGGCCATGACCCCGCCTATGGTGACGCCCATCGAATAGATGCCGATGGCATTCGCCCGGCTCTTGGGAGGATAGTAATCGGTGATGATCGAATTGGCCGGCGGCGTGCAGCCTGCCTCGCCGATCGCCACGCCGATCCGAAACAGGAGCAGCCAGAGGAAACTGGTGGCGAGGCCGCAGAAGACGGTCATCAGCGACCAGATAATGACGCAGATGGCAATGATCATCACTCGGTTGGACCGGTCGGCCCACATCGCGATCGGGATCCCCATGATGGCATAGAATAGGGCAAAGGGCGGCCCGGTCAGCAGGCCCCACTGGGTATCGCTGAGCGAGAAGGTGTTGATGATCGGCTGGGCAACGACCGTGATGACGGTGCGGTCAATGAAGTTCAGCGTATAGATCAGTGTCAGGGCAATCAGCACATAGGATCGATAGCCCTTTGTACCAAAGCCCGTGATGTGCCCGTTCTCGCTGTCAGCCGTAGCCGAAGTGCCCGCCATGTAAGTCTGCCTCCCTGGGATCGCGTGCTTCTTTGGCGCGCTGGTGTTTGGCGGAACGGTAACCTGCTTATGGTGGGCTGCAAGTGTTATCGTCAGGTCAGGCAGGTTCGGCGGAGAATTCGCGTGTCGCGGGACTGAAAGCTGCCTGCGGGGCATCTCGCCTCTATCGAGCCTGCCGGTGCGGGCCCGCTGCCCGGCAGATCAATGCCAGGACGACCGCTTCCGCATCAGGCCGCTGGCCGTGACGCGCGCCTGTCTGCCTCTGTGAGGCCTGTCCGTCGTCGATGGTCCGCGCCCCGCCTGACGAAGGAGGCATTCTCAATGCCCTTGCTCCGGTCTCGATCAGGCAGGCTCGGCCGCGGTGGGCCCGAACGGCATCGGCAGGACGACCCGGCTGCGCCGGGCGGGCTGTCAGTGGAGCGCAGCCTCGCCGCCAGCTGCCCGGGGCCGAGGACGCGTGCGGCGCAGGCGCGCGCCGCAGCCCCTTACGGCGGCCTTGCCGGCACGGCCTTTATACAACGGGCCCTGGACCGGGCGGACGGGGGTCAGACTTTGATCCTGAACGGCTCGTGCCAGCCTCTGGGGGAGGCGGAGAAGATTTCCACCCCGGTTTCGGTGACGCCCACCGAATGCTCAAACTGGGCCGAGAGCTGGCGGTCGCGCGTGACCGCCGTCCAGCCGTCCGGCAAGATCGCTGCATCCTTGCGGCCGAGATTGAGCATAGGCTCGATGGTGAAGAACATGCCCGGCTTCAATTCCGGCCCTGTTCCGTAGGCTGAGGAATGTACGACATTCGGCTCATCATGGAACAGGCGTCCGAGGCCGTGGCCGCAGAATTCATCGACCACGGACAGACGGTTCAGCCGGGCGACTTCGCTTATCGCGCCGCCGATATCACCAAAACGGTTGCCGGGTTTCACCTGCGCGATGCCGGCCATCAGAGCCTCGTAGGTAACCTCCATCAGCCGCTCGGCCTTTCGCTTCACCTCGCCCACCCCGTACATGCGGCTATGGTCGCCGTGCCAGCCATCGAGGACCAGGGTTACGTCGATGTTCGCGATGTCACCCTCCTTGAGGGCCTTGGGGCCGGGGATACCATGGCAGATCACGTGGTTGACCGAGATACACGAGGCGTGCCGGTAGCCACGATAGCCGATGGTGGCAGAGGTTGCCCCGTGATCGTTCACGAATTCGTATACCAGGCGGTCCAGGTATTCGGTCGTTACGCCTGGCCTGACCTCGGTTACCAGCATGTCGAGGCATTCGGCCACAAGCCGGCCAGCGCGGCGCATGCCCTCAAAGCCTTCGGGGCCATGGATGCGGATTTCTCCGTTACGGACGGGCAGGAGGAGGTCTTGTTCAGCCATACGCTCAATATGGCAGGCCGCAGACCGGTTTTCCACTGCCTTATTGCGCGCTGCCTTGCCCTAATCCCCGGTCGCTGTCAGTTAGCAGGGCAGGAACCCAGCGAGCGGATACAGGTTGATGAGAAATATTCCGAAGGTTGCGGCCGTCTTGGCCGTACTGCTTCTTGGCGCCTGTGCCAGTGCCCCGGTTCAGGCTCGCGAGGCGGCGCCGGCCGCCGAGGCGCCGGCTCAGGCGCCGGGCGCGCGTGTTACCGAAAGCGGGATTGCCGCTCTGGAAGCGCGGATGGCCGGATATGTGACGGATGGGCAGGTCCGGGGGATCGCCGCCCGCCTGATCGTGGACGGGGATGTTGTCAGCGATCTTACGGCTGGTATCCGCCGTGCGTCAGACGGTGCCCCGATTGAGAAGGATACGGTCTATCGTATCTACTCGATGTCAAAGCCGGTTACCGGCGTCGCGATGATGATGCTCTATGAGGAGGGTGCCTTCACGCTGGATGACCCGATCACCAAGTTCGTGCCGGAGTTTGCAAGTCTGAGGGTCATGAGCGGTGTGGATGGCGACGGCATGCCTGTTCTTGAAGATCCGGCCCGCCCCGTGACGCTGAGGGATGTGATGACGCATACGGCGGGCTTTGCCTATGGCCTGTCCGGCAACGATCCGGCCAACAGGGCGTTTCGCGAGCAGAGGATCCTCAGTGCACCCGACCTCGAGACCTTTATCGACCAGGTGGCCAGCGTGCCCCTGTTGTTCCAGCCTGGAACGGGCTGGGCCTACAGCGCATCGGTCGATATCCAGGGCTATCTCATTCAGAAGATTTCCGGCCAGTCATTCGGGAACTTCCTCAAGACCCGCGTGTTCGATCCGCTCGGCATGAAGGACACCGGCTTCTATGTCCCCGACGCCGAGCTTGGCCGGCTGAGCGACGTCTTCGGCTATTCGCAAGAGGCGAACGGATGGGTGGCGCTCGATCTGCCGCAGCTTGCCTTCCGGAGGGACACGGTTGCGATGGAGTCCGGCGGTGGCGGGCTGGTCTCGACGATGGATGACTATACGCGCTTTGCCCGGATGCTGCTCAATGAGGGGGAGCTGGAAGGTATTCGCATTCTCCGGCCTGAAACCGTCCGGCTGATGCGAACCAACATGCTGCCTGCTGGCGCGCGGCTGTTTTCCGATGGTACCGGCGCCAGCAATCAAACGGCGGGTCTTGCGTTTGGCCTGGGTCTGGGTCTGATCGAGGATCCTGCCGCCGGCGGGCGTCCCCAGGCGGCTGGTTCCTACTTCTGGGGCGGGGCGGCGGGCACCTGGTTCTGGATTGATCCGAGCAATAATCTGATCTTCATCGGGATGATCCAGCGCTTTGGTCAGGCCGGCCCTGCGGTCGATTTTCGCAGCGAATCGGCAGCTTACGTTTATGAGGCGCTGGTGAAATGACGGCGCCCACAGCTGCTGTTCTCCTGATCGGAGATGAACTCCTGTCCGGCCGCACCCGGGACATCAACCTGCAACAGATCGCCCAATATCTCGAGCCGCTCGGCATCCCGGTGATGGAGTGCCGAACAGTGCCGGACATTCAGGGCGAGATTGTCGCGGCCGTGAACGCCCTGCGGGCCAGGTATACCTATGTCTTCACCACCGGCGGTATCGGCCCCACGCATGACGACATCACGGCAGATGCGATCGCAGCAGCGTTTGGCGTCGGCATTTCCGAGCATCCGGACGCGATCCGTGACATGGCGGCCCGCTATGGCGCCATGAACACCGAGTTCACGCCTGCGCGCCGCCGGATGGCGCGCGTGCCGCACGGGGCGAGCCTGGTGGCAAACCCGGTTTCCGGCGCCCCGGGCTTCCGGATGGAGAATGTCTTCACCTTGGCCGGAGTGCCCCAGATCGCGCGTGCCATGCTGGAAGATATCGGGCCGAGGCTGAAGACGGGGGCTGTGGTTTGCAAGGTGACGGTCAAGGGCAGGGGGCTGCGCGAAGGTGACCTGGCCGTCAGGCTCGGCGAGATTGCGGCAGCGGCGCCTGGCGTATCGGTCGGCTCCTATCCCTGGTACCGGTCAAGCGATGATCATGGCGTGGCGCTGGTTGCGCGCTCGGTGGATGCGGGCGCCCTTGCAGCGGTCCGCTCCCAACTTGAAGCGCTCGCGGCATCTTTCGGGGTGAAACCGGAGATCGAAGTATGAACCTGATCACCCGCACCCCGGTCCTCTGGATGCTCTTTGCGCTGATGGTCGTTCTGACCCTTGCCTTCGGCTCTGCTGCACCCATGGTGGGCGGCCGCTTCCTTGACATGGCCTCCGCGCCTGAAGACACCCGCGCGCTGTTTGAAGCGATGACGCCCGGCGAGCGCAGCACACACTTCTGGCTTACGGTTCTGCTCGACACAGCCTACCCGCTCAGCTTCGGCCTGTTCTTCGCCGGCATGGCCTGGCGTTTCTTCGGCAGGTTCGGCCCTTTCGCGGCGATCCCCGGATTTGCGGTACTGATCGTGGATCTGACCGAGAACACGCTGCAGGCGATCACGCTCTCCGGCGCCGCTTACGTGCTGGAGCCCAAGGCATGGGTATCGCCGCTGAAGATGAACCTCTTCTACCTGGCCGGACTGATCGCCGTCGTTGCGGCGGGCATTGCCGTCTTCCGGCTGGCCACGAAGAAGAAGGCCTGAGGCCTCCGTGACGTCAGGCTTGGCTCGGGGCGCCTGACGGCGGTATCAAGGCGGTGAAGAAACCCTGAGGGAGCAACCGCCATGTCCGAACCGATTATCCTCGTCGAGCGCCACGGCGCCGTTGCCCTCGTCACACTGAACCGGCCGGACGCACTGAACGCGCTCAGCCGCGCCCTGCGCGCCGAGATTGTGCGCGTGTTCAACGAGCTGAAGGATGACGGGGACATCCGGGCTGTCGTGCTGACCGGTGCCGGCCGCGCCTTCACCGCGGGCATCGACCTGAAAGAGGCCGGTCAGACCGGCTTTGCTCTCGGTGCTGACGAGGATTCTAGGGCCATCAACATGGCCGCCGCGCTGGAGGCCTATCCCTGGCCGATCATCGGTGCCATCAATGGTTTTGCGATCACGGGCGGCTTCGAACTTGCTCTGATGTGCGATGTGCTGCTCGCTTCGGAGAATGCCAGGTTTGCCGACACGCATGCCCGCGTCGGCATTGTGCCGGGCTGGGGCCTGTCGCAGAAGCTGTCGCGCCTGATCGGCATCAGCCGCGCCAAGGAACTCTCCTTCACCGGTAACTTCATCGACGCGCATACCTCTGAGAAGTGGGGCCTCGTCAACCGCGTCTATCCGGCCGCAGAACTCGTCCCGGCTGCGTTAAAGCTGGCCGCTGAGATGACCAGCACCCAGCCGGTGCTGCTGAAGAAGTACAAGGCCCTCATCGATGACGGTTTTGCCATGGAGTTCGGCAAGGCGATGAAGGAGGAAGTCAAACGCTCGATCGAGCATTCAGCGTCGGTGTCTGCCGAGAGTGTTGAAGAGGCAAGGAAACAGGTCACCGCCCGGGGCAGGGATCAGCAGGGATAGGCGCCGGACTTAAGCCGCAAACCCAAATGCATCCATCCTCAGTACACTGAACGTCACGGATTTATGCAGGCTCTTGACCTTAGGTCCTCCGGCGCCCAGCGCAACAAACAGTGGCAGGAAATGTTCCTCCGTCGGATGATTGAGCCCCGCAAAGGGAGCGAGGCGGCGATAGTCCAGCAGGTCCTCGATTCGCCCGTTGGCCAGTGCCGTAGAGACCCAGTCTGCAAAACTCGTGACCCAGTCCGGTGCTTCATTCGAGCCGCTCCAGGCGAGGCGGCCGAGGTTATGCGTGAAGCTTCCGCTGCCGAGGATGAGTACCCCCTCGTCCAGGAGTGGCCGAAGCGCCTGGCCGAGCTTGTAGTGGTGCGCCGGCCCAAGGTGCGTCTGCACCGAGAGCTGCACGACTGGAATGTCATTGGCCGGATACATCAGCTTGAGCGGCACCCAGGCGCCATGGTCGAGGCCTCGGGCCGTATCGATTCCGGCAGGCAGGCCGGCCGCCAAAATCAGCTGTGCGGCCTGCTCTGCCAGCGCCCTGTCGCCCGGCGCCGGATAGCGCTGATCATAAAGGATCTGCGGGAAGCCGCCCAAATCATGAATCGTCTCGTTCACAGCGACGGCGTTCAAGGCCGGACTATTGGTTTCCCAGTGGGCGGAGACGACAAGGATTGCCTTCGGACGGGGCAGGGACCTGCCGAGCCCGATCAGGAAATCGCGCGCCGGCACGTCGTCGAAAAGCAAGGTCGGCGAGCCGTGCGATACGAAAAGGGGCCAGGTCATCGAGCAATCATCCTGAAAAATCTGTGTCCAGTTTCAGCCTAGGCCGTGGCAGGCCGGCGGGGCAGGGCCTCGTTTGCGTAACATCTATTCCGCAGCCGCATGACTGCCTCCTGAGTTGCGTGTTGATGCCTGGCGGGTCTATCACCCTGCCAGCAGAAAAAGAGGGAGACCACCATGCGCGATGTCGTAATTTGTGAACCTGTGCGGACAGCCGTTGGCGGCTTTGGCGGCGCCTACCGGGATGTGCCGGCCCATGTGCTGGGCGCTGCGGTGGTGGAGGGCCTGCTGGCACGCACCGGACTGGCGCGCGACAAGGTTGATGATGTGATCTTCGCGCAGTGCTACCCGTCCATGGATGCGCCGGCGCTTGGCCGTGTGGTTGCTCTCGACGCCGGACTTCCAGTCGAGACCGGCGGCATGCAGATCGACCGGCGTTGTGGCTCGGGCCTGCAGGCGATCATCAACGCGACGATGCAGGTTGCAACCGGCGCGATGGACTGCGTCATCGCCGGCGGCGCCGAATCGATGAGCAATGCGCCGTTCTATTCGACCAGCTGGCGCTGGGGCCTTGGCCAGGGCAACATGACCGTCAATGATGGTCTGATTACCGGCCGCCTGACGGCCGGTGGCAAGAATTATCCCGTTCCCGGCGGCATGCTGGAGACGGCTGAGAACCTGCGCCGTGAGTACCAGATCACCCGCACCGCGCAGGACGAGTTTGCCGCGGCGAGCCATGCCAAGGCGGTTGCCGCGCAGAAGAACGGCGTCTTCGCCGAGGAGATCATCCCGGTCACCGTCAAGGGCCGCAAGGGCGATTTGCTCGTGACGCAGGACGAGCACCCGCGGGCGGACTCGACCGTCGAGGTGCTCTCGCGGCTGAAGCCAGTCCGCGCCAGGCAGGATAGCGAGGCCACGGTCACCGCGGGCAATGCCAGTGGGCAGAATGACGGCGCTTCTGCCTGCCTTGTGATGACCCGCGAGATGGCCGACGCCAACGGCCTGAAGCCACTGGCCCGTCTGTTAAGCTGGGCCGTTGCCGGTGTTGGTCCTGCCGTGATGGGCATCGGTCCTGTTCCGTCGACGCAGAAAGCCCTGAAGCGCGCGGGCCTCAGTCTCAAGGATATCGACCTGATCGAACTCAATGAAGCCTTCGCGGCGCAGGTGCTGGCCTGCACGAAGGCCATGGGCTTCTCTGAGGAGGATTATGACCGCCTGAACGTCCACGGCTCCGGCATCTCGCTCGGTCACCCGGTAGGTGCAACGGGCGGGCGCATCCTGGCCACGATGTTGCGCGAGATGGATCGCCGCGGCGCACGCTATGGCCTGGAGACCATGTGTATCGGAGGCGGTCAGGGCCTGGCTGCCGTGTTCGAGCGCATCAGCTGAAGATTGCCGGTTTCCGGACCAGGCCGGAACCTTGCGGATAAAACACTTGCTATTTCGCGGCTTCAGGCGCATGGGGTCGCGATCGACTTGGCCGGCCAATCAGGCGCAGCTCCCCGAAACGGGCGCAGTTTCAGACAACCCTTCCAGAAATCGATATGCAAGGGCTGGCGCATTGTCAGCCCACAAACTGATATGAGACTTGTTTCAATGACAAACGGTACTGTGAAATTCTTCAACAGCCAAAAAGGCTTCGGCTTCATTGCGCCTGCAAATGGCGGCAACGACGTGTTCGTGCACGTCACTGCGCTTGAGCGCTCGGGCATCGCGACCCTGAACGAAGGCCAGAAGGTCAATTTTGACACTGCTAAGGATCAGCGTTCCGGCAAGATTGCCGTGAGCACGATCGAACTGGCCTGAGGTCAGGCGGGCTGGCGCAGTACGTGACCTGCGCGGTCGCCGCCGCCCCACGCCCAAGCAGCGCGCTCCGCATAACGGGGCGCGCTTTTTTATTTTCCGCCAGGGCCTCAGAAGCTCTTAGACAGACCGAGATAGATGTGGTGACTGGTCTGGTCGGCGGCGCCTGCCGTACCCATGCGGATCTGATTAAGATAGCCTGCTTCCCAGCCAAGGCCCGCCATCGCCCAATTGACGCTGGCACGTGAGCGGACCTCCTGCAGACCATTGGCATTGCCCCAGCCTGTCTCTTTCAGCCCAACGAAGAGCTCGCTTCTGATGGCAAGCTCGATGTCGGTCCCGGCGAGCGGCTGTTCGAGCGAAATCTGCTGACGTACCCGCCAGCCTGTGCCGCTTTCGTCCTCCCTGAAACGCTGCTCCAGCCGTGTGCGCCCGGTAATCCGTGCGCTGGCGAGCTCGGCGATGCGATAGCCTGCCTGTTGCCAGAGCCGATGCTCGACCTGGTCCGTGCCCTTGCCCGGTGACTGGCTGTAGCGATACCCGCCGCTGAGCATCAGCCGGTCATTTAACGCATAGCTGATCCCGGGCCGGAGTACATATTGCGTGATCTGCCCGTCAGGCTCGAAGCGGATTTCCCCGTTCAGCGTCAGGTCAACCGGCAAGCCGGCGGGTGCCTCCTTCTTCAGCTCATAATTCGTCCAGATCTGGTTCTCAGCACTGGCCGAAGGGGCGAGGAGCGTGGTGAGGGCAGCAAGGGGGAACAAGGCGCGGTGCACGGCTTCACCGTAGATGAGGAAGGCTGACACAAAACTGACAATAAACGGGCACAGACTGCGGCAGATCGCCCGTCGCTTCAGTAAAGGTGAGTACATGAAATGACAGGTTGTCCCGATCCGGAGCCCTATAAGCCGAAATAGAGCACCACAATGACGATGCAGGAGATGTTGAGCCAGAGCCCCGTCCTGGCCATCTGTGCGATCGTGATCTGGCGCGTTCCGAACACAACGGCATTCGGCCCGGTCGCAATGGGCAGCATGAAGGCGCACGAGGCGGCAATAGCACACGGAATCACGAGGGTCTTCACGTCGATTCCCGTCGCCGCTGCCAGCGCGCCGAGAACAGGCAGGAAGGTCGTCATCGCGGCCACATTGGACATCACTTCGGTCAGGAAGATGATCACGGCCACGACGATCAGGATCAGCAGGATGGGTGGCAGGGCTGCAAAGCCTGCGAGCGATGTGCCGAGCCAGTCGGCCAGTCCCGAGGCCTGCACGGCGGCCGCAATCGACAGTCCTCCACCGAACAGGAGCACGACTTCCCAGGGAATGGCCCTGCCATCTTCCCAGTCGAGCAGGGCAAAGCTCTTGCCGGCCGCCCTGGAGGCCGGGTCGCCGTGCGGGACGAGGAACATGGCAATCGCCCCCATGATGGCAATACCGGTATCGGTGAGGCCATCGAGACCGGGCAGCCTGACGAGTTGCTCCCGGAAGATCCACGCGCCGGCGATCAGAGCGAATGTCATGGCAACACGCGCCTGCGGCCGGTTGACCGGGCCCAGCGCGCGTCGCTGGGCCCGGATTTCCGCGCTTGCCGCAGCCGCGCCCGAGGCATCCGATTTCAGTCCCCAGGTGAGGATCAGCCAGGCTGCGGGCAGGATCAGGCCGACGATCGGTAAGGCGAACGCCATCCAGTCTCGGAATGTGATGGCGACACCGGCATTCTCGTTCAGCCAGCCGATAGCGATGAGGTTGGTCGGCGTGCCAACCGGCGTGGCGAGGCCGCCGACCGAGGCAGAATAGGCAACCCCCAGCAGCAGCGATGCCGCCAGCTTCGGCCCGCCGCCCGCGGCGAGGGCGACCGACATGGCGATCGGCGCCATCATCAGGCTGGTCGCGGTATTGGAAATCCACATCGACAGCAGCGCCGTCGTCAGCATGAAGCCGGCAACCAGAAGTTTCAGCCTGGCCCCGGAAACGACCAGGACGTTGAGTGCAATCCGCAGATGCAGGTTCCATTTCTCGATCGCCATTGCCACGATGAAGCCGCCGAGCAGCAGCAGGACGACCGGGTCGGCATAGGGCGCGGCGATCTCCTTAAGGCTCATCAGTCCGAAGAGTGGCAGGATGGCGAGCGGCAGCAGCGAGGTCACGGCAATCGGCACCGCCTCGCTCGCCCACCAGACGGCCATCAGCGTCAGCAGTCCGGCGACGAGCATGCCCGGTCGCTCCAGCCCTTCCGGCGCTGGCAGCAGGCCAATCAGGAGGCCGAGGGCTGGGCCAAGCAACAGCCCGATCTGCGCCGCGCGGCCGGATGCCGGCTTGGCGCCGGACGCATCCACTGGCGCGGCCGCGCGCGCAGGGTGTGTCTCTTGCGTCTCGGTCATCTTCTGATCCCTCAGCCCCAGATCCCAGATTAAGGCTTAGCCTGCTTTAGCCGGAGCGGAAACCGGCCTCGGTGCTTGCCTTTGAAGCGGCTGCGCCGTAACCGTGATGGCTGAATGCGGACGTGGTGAAATCGGTAGACACAACAGACTTAAGCCATGGGATTGAGTGCCCCGGTAGAAATGCCGGGCGTAGAACTGCTCAAATTCGGGGAAAGCTAAGGGTCTGTACCGGGCCGATGCCAATCCCGAGCCAAGCCGGGTGAAGGCCCGGAAGGTGTAGAGACTAGACGGGCAGCATCTAAGGTCAGCGTGCTGGCTATGATGAAGGGATAGTCCAGACTACAAACGGGGCCGGCGGCTTCTGCAGCCCGGTCGTCGGCGGTGAAAACCGTAGTTGGTAAGAAAATCTGTCGGGGGTATCCCCGTGCGGGTTCGAGTCCCGCCGTCCGCACCAGTTGCTTTGATTGAAGCCAGGCCGTACTGCGCGGCTGGCTGGCACGGATCAGAGCGGGCTTCACATGGCCGCCCATTACCGCGGTTCCTCTCTCCTCACTTCATCCGGTCCCTTCCGGGTCCTGAAGGGGCAGACGACGGCGATTGCCTTTTCGGCTTCGAGCTCGATCAGAAGGCCTCATACTGGCTGCGGCGACGCGTTGGCCCTGCCGAAGGCCTTGCGCTTATCGCAAGGCACGGTGTGTCGCTGCGACCCGGGTCTGGTCCATCACTTTTCATCGCGAACGGGAATTGTTTTGTCGCCTGGTCCGTTTTCAGACATTCGATCCTGATGCCGCATAGCGCGCCAAAGCGCCCGCTTCTGAATTGCCGCTACGCGGCGCGGACCCGAGTACCCCTTTCGCGCTGAGTACAGCGCGATAAGGTGAGGGAGCGTCCTGTTTCCAATCTGCTCCGGAGCCCCTGCCGTCATGCCCTTATCCGTCCGTCTCATCCGTGCCGCTGCCAGCGCCGCCCTCGCCCTTGGCGCTGCGCTGCCGGCACTCGCCGAAACAGTTTATATTCAGGCCGGAAGGGTGCTGGCCGTTCCCGGCGAGGCACCCCTTGGCGCCACGACCATCATCGTCAGGGATGGCAGGATCGATTCTCTCATACCGGGCTACACGGCGCCGCGGGACAGCAAGATCCGCCTCGTTGACCTCAAGAACAGCTACGTCCTGCCGGGCCTGATTGATTCCCACGTTCATCTGACCTCCGACACGGGCGGCATCGCCTCACAGCTGGAAGACGTCACGCTTTCGCCTGCCGCGCAGGCCTTCAACGCCTGGGAAAACGGTATCAAGACCCTGAATGCCGGCTTTACCACCGTGCGCAATCTGGGGGATGGCGACGGCGCTGTTCTCGCCTTGCGCGATGCGATCAATGATGGACAGGTACAGGGTCCGCGGATCCTCGATGCTGGCGCCTCGATCTCCGCGACGTCCGGGCATATGGACGGTTCGCTCGGTTACCGCGACGAGCTGCGCGATTTCTTCAATGCCGCCGGCAACACCTGCAACGGTGCCGAAGACTGCCGCCGCGCCGTTCGCCTGCAGGTGGCGCGCGGGGCGGATGTGATCAAGTTCGCCTCTACCGGCGGCGTCAACAGCCGCATTGGCGCCGGTCTTGGCAAGCAGATGTTTGCGGATGAAGCCAATGCCATCGTGGAGACCGCAAAACTTTTCGGCAAGAAAGTCTCTGCACACGCTCACGGCGCTGATGGCATACGCCTCGCGCTTGAGGCCGGTGTCGATTCGATTGAGCATGGCACAATGCTTGATCCGGAAACCATCGATGCCTTTGTCGACTCCGGTGCCTATTATGTGCCGACACTTTCGACCGTAAACGGCTATATCGAGCGGCTCAAGGCAAATGCTGAGGCCTATGAGCCGGATGTCCGTTCCAAGATCGAGTGGCGTATCGGTATCACTGGGAAAAGCCTCGAAATTCTCTATGCCAGGGGTGTGCGGATTGCTTTTGGAACCGATGCCGGTGTCTCAAAGCACGGGCGCAATGCGGATGAGTTCGAGCTGATGGTAAAGTTTGGCATGCCGCCGGCAGAGGCGATCAAAGCGGCCACGGTGAATGCCGCTGACCTGCTCGGCCTTTCCGCCGAAGTCGGGACGCTGGAGCCCGGCAAGAGCGCTGATCTGATTGCGGTGAAGGGCGATCCTCTCAAGGACGTGAAAGTGCTCAAGCAGGTTGATTTCGTTATGCTTCGAGGCAACGTCGTGAAAGACTGAAAGTCAGATGACTGTCAGCCAGTCGGGCCGGACATACTTTTCGCCGAGGTCGCGGGCGACAAGCTTGTGGGCGATTCTGCCCTGGTCGACGGTCAAGCCGCTGGCGAGGTGCCTGCTCGCGTTGATCGCGGCCCGTGCGCCCAGATTGGCGATCTGCATCACGAAAGGCAGGGTCGCATTATTGAGTGCATAGGTGGAGGTGCGCGGTACGGCGCCTGGCATGTTTGCCACGCAGTAATGGAGTATTCCGTCTACGTCGTAGATCGGGTCTTCGTGGGTTGTCGCGTGGCTCGTTTCAAAACAGCCGCCCTGATCGATCGCGATATCCACCAGAACGGCGCCGGGCTTCATTGTCTTCAGTTGTTCGCGGCTGATCAGCTTAGGGGCCGCGGCGCCCGGGATCAGCACGGCGCCGATCACGAGGTCGGCGTCCGTGATCGCCTGCGCCAGTGAATGCGCTGTCGAATACATTGTCTTCAGGCTGCCGCGGAACTGTTCGTCGAGCTGGCCGAGGCGGGTATTGTTGCGGTCAAACACGGTTACGTCTGCGCGCATGCCGACGGCAATCTCCGCTGCATGCGTGCCCGAGACGCCGCCGCCGATGATCACCACTTTTGCCGGCGCCACGCCCGGCACGCCGCCGAGCAGGATACCGCGTCCCCGCTTGGTACGCATCAGCGCCCAGGCGGCGACCTGCATCGACATCCGCCCGGCCACCTGACTCATCGGGCGCAGCAGGGGCAGGCCGCCTTCAGCGTCGGTTACGGTCTCATAGGCAATCGCCAGGCAGCCGGATTTCATCAGTCCCCTCGCCTGGACCGGGTCCGGTGCGAGATGGAGATAGGTGAACAGGGTATGGCCGGGCGTCAGGCGCGCGGTCTCTTCCGGCTGGGGTTCCTTGACCTTCACGATCAGCTCGCTCTCGCCGAAGACGGCCTCTGCATCCGGGGCGATCTTTGCGCCGACCGCCGTATAGGCATCGTTGATAAACCCTGAATTCACGCCCGCGCCGGACTGAACGACGACCGAATGGCCCGCGCGAACGAGTTCGCCAACGCTTTCTGGCGTCAGCCCGACACGAGATTCCTGTTTCTTGATCTCAGTTGGAACACCGATGCGCATCCAGCATCTCCTAGGGTAAAGCTGTCCCTATAGCGCCGGCCTGGCGCAACTTCCAGCCTTTAGCGATCGTCAGAACAGAAGAGCCGCAGGCGGGGACATCCTCCCCGCCTGCGGCCCCGCCTGTGTCCAGCTTGCGCTGGCCCAGCTTACATGGAGCGTGAAACTGTCAGCACGATGCGGTCATCGGCGACTTCGACGCCGTCGATATCCGTGCCCCAATAGCGAAGGTCGAAGCCGAAGCCGGCTGCAGCCGTCGTCGCGCCGAGTGACCAGTTGGTATAGTCGCCGCCAGCGTCAAAAGCGTAGTTGCCGACGCTGCCATCGATGCCGAAATTCTCGCCCAGGGCGAAGCCTGCAGTGGCATTGACATAGGTGTTCTTGTTATCGGGATCATAATAGAGCTCGCCGCCTACCGAGAGGCCCCCCTCGAACGAATAGCCGAGAGCGCCCTTGAGTTCGACAAAGTTGATGTCATCCTCTTTGGTGTCGGGATAGGCGTAGTAGATGACGCCGAGGTCCCATGTGACGCCGTTGGAGAACTCGCTGGCGATACCGCCATAGAGATCGACTTCGATGTTGGCGTCGGAGGTCGTGTCGAAGTCGACGTTTGCCGCCCAGACGCCAGCGTAGAAAATGCCATTGGCATAGTCAAAGCCGCCGGAGATCGCCGGGTCGCCATTGGTCTGCGAGATGCCGCGCCAGGTGTAATCCGTCGACAGGGCAACATTGCCCGAGAATTCGCCTTCTGCGGCGGCGGTGCCTGTTGCTGCGGTGGCCAGTGCGAGAGCGAGCATGCTGGCCCGGGTGAAAGTTGTTTTCATCTGGAGGAAACCTCTGTTGCTGTTGTCACGCTCCTGATCGAGCGGCGAAGCCGACGCTGCCGGGAGTTGCGGCAATTACGATGCCAAACCTTGCGTAAAGCTTGACGCAAAGCGCCCTGCGCTGGCGATTTGGGCAGGGTGTGCGCAGCTTGCCTCACCTTTGTGCGATGCAGACAATCCCCGCTCATGTAGCAGAATTACAACAGTTCGCAGCCTCAGCGGGCGACCATCGGCGCGTAGCCAAGATGCATGCCTGCATCGACCAGAAGTGTCTCACCGGTAACGTGCCGGGACGCATCCGTCAGGAAAAAAACGGCTGCGTCGGCAATGTCATCGGGTCCGCTGGCCACCTGGAGGGGCACCGAGGCGGCCACCCCGGCCTCCATCTTGGCATATTGTTCCGGGCTCATCTCATCCTTGAACCAGCGCGTCCCGATAAAGCCGGGGCAGACGGCGTTGACGCGGATCGCCGGAGCGAGGGCCCGGGCCAGGCTGACCGTCATCGTGTTGAGCGCGCCCTTGGTCGCTGCATAGGCGACGGACGACCCGATCCCGGTAACGCCCGCGATGGAGGAAACATTCAGCACCGCCGAGGCCCGGCCGGTCTGGCGGTGCGCCTCTACGAGCAGGGCTTTCGCCTTCTGCAGCATCAGGAAGGGGCCAGCAACATTCACCGCATAGGTGTGCAGGAAATCCTCGCGCGACAGCGCATCGAGATCGGAATGATCGCGCGCATGTTTCGTGATGCCGGCATTGTTTACAAGAATGTCCAGCCGCCCGCCCTGCGCGGCGGCCTCGGCGAGTTTTGCACAGCCTTCATCGGTTGAGACATCGGCCACCACCAGCCGCGCCTGTGCGCCCGCCTTCTGGCAATCGGTAACCGTCGCTTCGCCATCCGCGACCGACTTGGTGCAGTTGACGATGACGCTGGCGCCACGCTCGGCCAGGCGAAGTGCGATCGCGCGGCCGAGACCTGTTGCCGATCCTGTCACCAGCGCATGGCGCCCTTCGAGGTCCCTGGGTTGGATCATGTTTCTCCTCCGGCCTTAGGCGTCAGTTCCTTCTTCCCTCGTATCGCGCCGCAACCTGTCATGTCCATCTGCTTGCTCGCAAAACGAGAGTGAACCCCGGGCTTGCAATCAACCGCCGAAACCCCGAAAAAGTGTCAATTCAGATTGACGGATTAGACTAGAGTGGCGGGGCTTTTCAGGATCGTCTATGTCAGCACTGCGATGCCTCGGCTGACAGATGCTGACATCGAATCAATTTTGAACGCGTCGCAGTCGAATAATGACGAGCGCTATATTACCGGATATCTTGTGCACAACGGGCCGAGCTTCATGCAGCTCATCGAGGGCCCTTTCGCCGAGGTCGACGAGATCTATGGCCGTATCCTGCGGGACAAGCGTCACAGCGGCATCATTCGTATCATGGCGGAATGGGCCGAGACCCGGGTCTTCCCTAACTGGTCGATGAACTATTTCCGCGTCGACCGGCACGGCTCTGTCGGCTCGATGATTGCAAGGCGCGCAGATTCCATCGACGGACTGATGGAGGCCGGTGTGCCGCGCGACATCCTGCATCTGTTCTCGAAATTCATTCAGCAGACAGAATATCCGGAGCCGCACTCGGACCGCGCCGCGCCCAATGGCCGCGGCGGTTCCGATCAGCAGCAGGACCCGCGTTAGGTCCGGCTATTTGTCTGCGTCCACCGCCCGCTGAACCGCCCGGTAGAATTCAGCGCGGGCTGGCCATTCTCCCTGTTTCAGGCCGAGCGCGCTCGACCAGTTGGCATTGGAGGCGATCACCAGCCTGCGCTTCGGGTCGATGAAGATGCCCTGGCCAAAGATGCCGTCGGCCTGGAAGGCGCCATCATCCCAGGTCCACCACTGGAAGCCGTAACCGAAGCCCTCTTCGCCGATATCGGCCTGCTTGACGGTCGCCTGTGCCAGCCAGTCCGGCGGCAGAAGCGGGCCGTCCGGCGTCGCCCCGCCGTCCAGGATGAACTGGCCGAAGCGGGCGAAGTCCCGGGTCGCCGCCTGGATGCAGCAGCCGGAAATCTCGTGCCCGTCCTGGCCGAGCAGCCAGGTGGCGTCCTGCTCCATGCCGTAAGGTTTCCAGATCTTTTCCGAGAGATACTCGGCCACAGGCTTACCTGTTGCCTCGCTGACCAGCACCCCGATCAGGTTTGTCTCGCCAGTCGAGTAGTTCCATTGCTCGCCCGGCGGGTGCGCCCGCTCAAGCCCGCGCATATAGGTGACGATGCCATTCCGGCCGGGCTCGGGCGCCTGCCGGTCGAACAAGGCGACATCCGAGGCCGGATCTTCATAATCCTCGTTCCAGGCGACCCCGGAGGTCATCGTCAGCAGCTGCGCAATCGTCACATCGTCATAAGGAGAGCCGGCAAGGTCCGGGATATAATTGGTGACCTTGTCCTCAAGGCTCCTGATATGCCCGTCCCTGACCGCCGCGCCGACAAGTGTCGAGGTCAGGGACTTGGCCACCGAAAAGCTCGTCCAGCGGCCTTCGCCCGTGAACCCGATCCCATAGCGCTCAAGCCGCAGCTTGCCGTCCTGCAGGATGACCAGCGAGGCGGCGTTTTGCGATTGCATGAAGGCATCGAGGTCGACCTCTGCGCTGAGGTCCAGCGGCTCGCCCGGGGGCAGGGGGCGCACCTTCCCACCGGCCGGAATGGGCCGCGACTGAATGATGAAACCGACCTTGTCGAGCATCCGGAAGGCCGCATCGCGCTGGGCATCCGACCAGAACAGCACATCCCGGCCCGAAGGCGGATGCATGATCAGGGCCCGCCAGTCCGGCCCGATCAGGAACCAGCCTGCCCCCAGCGCGGTGATGAGCGCGGCCCCGGCCATACCCAGTCGCCTGAGCCTGATGCGTGCCTTTTCCATGTCCTGAGGGCCTCCCGCCTGTGTGGCTGCGTGCGTCGCTGCCTGTATGCCTGATGCCAGCTTTAGCCTTGCCGGCCATTGCGGCAAAGGTCCTGCGCGCCTCTTGCCGTATCGGCAAGCATGGACAAGGTGCGGCGTGCGGCTTAACTGCGACGCAAATCTTCCAAGACGAGGGGCAATCGGGCGCATGTTCAGCAAGATTTTGATCGCCAACCGCGGGGAAATCGCCGTCCGGGTCATCAAGACCTGCCGCCGGCTCGGGGTCAGAACGGTTGTGGTCTATTCTGACGCCGACGCAAACTCCATGGCTGTCGAGATGGCCGATGAGAGCGTCTATATCGGCGCTTCGCCAGCGGCCCAGTCCTATCTTGTCCAGGACAAAATCGTTGCGGCCGTGCGCCAGACCGGCGCCGAGGCGATCCATCCGGGCTTTGGTTTCCTGTCCGAGAACCCCGCCTTCGCCAAACGCCTCGAGGCCGAGAAGATCGGCTGGATCGGCCCGAACGCGTTCGCCATCGATGCGATGGGCGATAAGATCAGCTCCAAGAAACTCGCTGCCGAAGCCGGTGTCTCGACCGTGCCGGGTCATATGGGCCTGATCGAGGATACGAAGGAAGCTGTGAAGATCTCGAGGCAAATCGGTTATCCCGTAATGATCAAGGCTTCGGCGGGCGGCGGCGGTAAGGGTATCCGTGTCGCTTACACTGACAGGGAAGTCGAAGAAGGCTTTCCCGCCGTGAAAGCCGAGGCGAAGGCCTCCTTCGGTGACGACCGCGTCTTCATCGAGAAGTTCATCCTCGAGCCGCGCCATATCGAGATCCAGGTGCTCGGCGACAAGCACGGAAACTGTATCTATCTGAATGAGCGCGAATGCTCGATCCAGCGCCGCAATCAGAAAGTCATCGAGGAAGCCCCCTCGCCGCTGCTCGATCCGGAAACCCGCCGCAAGATGGGCGAGCAGGCTGTCGCCCTCGCCAGGGCTGTGAACTATGACAGCGCCGGCACGGTCGAATTCGTGGCCTCGGGCAAGGATAAGGGCTTCTATTTCCTGGAAATGAACACCCGCCTGCAGGTGGAGCATCCGGTTACCGAGATGATCACGGGGGTCGACCTCGTCGAGCAGATGCTGCGCGTTGCCTGCGGCGAGAAGCTGACGATCAGGCAGTCCGACGTCAAGATCAATGGCTGGGCGGTTGAAAGCCGCGTATACGCGGAAGATCCCTACCGCAATTTCCTGCCTTCGATCGGCCGACTGAAGCGTTTTCATCCGCCTGCGGAGGGAAGGCTCGGCGAGGGCACCGTGCGCCTTGATTCCGGCGTACGCGAAGGCGACGAAATTTCGATGTTCTACGATCCGATGATCGCCAAGCTGATCACCCATGGCAAGGACCGCGACACAGCCCTTGACGCCCATGGTGAGGCCCTTGACCGGTTCCATATCGAGGGCATTCAGGACAATATCCCCTTCATCGCCGCCGTGGTCGACGAGAAACGGTTCCGTTCGGGCAATATCACAACCGCCTATATCAAGGATGAGTTCCCTCAGGGCTTTCAGGGTACCGAGCCTACGGCGGCGCAGGAACTCCAGCTGATCTGTTCAGCCGCCTATGTCCATGCCTTCCTCGATCGGCGTGGCCGCCAGATATCCGGCACCCTGGCAGCGTCCGGCAAGCTCAGCCGCGACTGGGTCGTCATCCTCGGCGACAGGCACCACCCCGTCACGATCGATATCGGTGAAGCCGGCGATGCCCAGATCTGCGTCGATGGAGGAAATCCGCACAGCTTCCTTACCTCCTGGAAGCCCGGCGAGCACCTTGTCGAAGGTGTGCTCGACGGCAGGCCGTGCAGTGTCAAGTTTGCCGACCGGACCGAAGGCTATGTGTTCCGTCACCGGGGCGTCACGCTGCGGGCGCTGGTGTGCACCCCCTTCGTTGCAGACCTGCATGCCCGCCTGCCCGAGAAGCCGAAAGCCGACACATCCAAGCTGGTGATCTCACCGATGCCGGGCCTCGTCGTCTCGCTTGAGGTCTCGATGGGCCAGGAAGTCCAGGAAGGCGAAGCGGTCTGCATTGTTGAGGCGATGAAGATGCAGAACATCATCCGTGCCGGCGCAACCGGGAAGGTTAAAGCGATCAATGTTAAGGCGGGAGACAGCGTTGCTGCCGACGAAATCATGGTCGAGTTCGCATAAGCCAGCCCCGGGGCGCGGCCAAGCGTAACCTGGCCGGGCTTAACGTTCCAGAAACCGGTTCAACCTGCTATCCTGATCCGGCGGCGGCGCCGGCAGGCCGGACCTGCCGGCGCAATGACCGCGAGCCTTAAGGCGAAAGAGGGGCGAGCGCCCCAATGTCAGGAGCTGAAACACATGGAACTCTTTCTCACCCCTAACGGCAGGATTGATCAGCCGACCTATTGGCGCGCTGTCCTGATCCTGTTTGGCATCAGCGCCGCATTGACGGTGGCCAGTGCCTTCGTCTCGACCTTCATCGGTATTCTGGGCGTTGTCTTCATCTGGCCCTGGATCGCCGTGCACGTTAAGCGCTTCCATGATTCCGGAAAGACCGGATGGTTGACGGTGGCGATGGTTGTGCTCGCCTTCATCGTCTCGATGGTCAGCAGCCTGGTTCTGCCGGGCCTGTTCGGCATCGATCAGCTTGCTCTTCAGGAAGAGATGATGCGCGATATCGAGCGCAGCAGCAGCGGGGATCCTGCCTCTGCGATGGCTGCTGCGATGCAGGCTTCCCAGAAGATTGCTCAGGCGCAGCTGCTGCCTGGCATCCTGTCGACGGGTATCGTCACGGGCGTGGTGGGCGCGGTGATGGGTGCCATCAACAAGACCGACCCTAATGACAACCCGTATGGCCCCGGGCCCGCCGGCACATCGGTTGCCTTTAACTGATCGGGCGCTGATCGTCAGAAAGAGCCGGGCAGGGGCCTGGCTCTTTTTGCTTCACCCCGTTATCGTTTATTGATACGTGACGTTCCTGATCTGCCGACCTGATCTTCAAGGAAACGACATTCCGCCCATGGACTACCGCTTCCTGTTCCTCGAGCCTCAGGGCCGCCTTTCGCCTGTGCGATTTGCCCGCGGCTTCATTCTGCTGACCGCCGCGATGGCGGTGATCACGACCCTTTCGGCTGTTGCCTCGCCCAGTTTTGGCATCCTGCAGTACGCCCTGCTTTTCCCCTATATCTGCCTGTTCGGCAAACGGCTTCACGATGCTGGCCTGAGCGCCTGGCTCTGGCTCGCCTTTCTTGCGGGTTTCGGCTTCATCAGCCTACTGCTTTCGGCTGTCCTGCTGCCCGTGCTGTCGCCGCAGGCTTTCGCGGTACAAAGCGAAATCCAGGAGATGATGGCAGAGCAGGGATTTGCGGCTGCGCTGGACGCGCTCGCCGAACGCGCCCGCGAGTATGCGCGCCTGTCCGCCGTCACCACGCTTGCCGCTTTCCTGCTCGCCAGCGGCCTGGCTGGCCTTGCTGCCTTCCGCATGCGCTCCGATCCGGGCGCCAACCGGCATGGCCCCCCCAACCTCCGCAGCCCGGCCGAGACTTTCCATTGACTGTCCGGCAAAAAAGGCGACTGACCTGATGGATAAGACCCCCGGCGCCATTGATCCGCATCGCCCCTGGATCCGCGACCATCGCGATGATCCAGGAGCCATGAACTGGGCCGAGACCCTGCTGAACCCTTTCGGCGAGACCTCCAAGCTGCATTTCAGCCGCGCCTGGACTTTCATGTTCACGGGCCGTCTGATGCTGTATCTTTTGCCCTCGGTCACGGCCGGAGTGATCGCTCTTGCCGGTGTGAAGACCGATGTCCTGAACACGCCCGTCGACCTCCTCCTGTTTACGGTCCCGGCCCTGCTGCTTCCCTTCGCGATCTTTACGATTGTCACGGAGTTCACCTCCTTCATCGCCCACCTGCGCCGTCTCGCTGACGCGCAGCGCCCCACCTGGCTGGCAGTGATCGTGATGGTGCCCATGATGCTCGGGCTCGCCGCTTATGCGGCAGGCACAGGCATGGGCGCCGCCCAGCACCGCGCCCTTAACGCCCCGCCCGCCGCAAGGGTGGAGGCCGCAAAGGAAGGCCCGTCGGCCCGGCCGGCAGAAGAGCGCCGCCGTCCGCCTCAGCGCCGCGGGCCTGCGGGTCCGCCGAAGAGTGAACGCCAGGCCGCGATTGCAACCGGTCTCGGTCTTGCCATGCCGGTCTGGTGGCTCGCCTCCTCGATCGTCATGGCCTGGAGCCTGGTCTGGGTGGCGCGCCTGCCGAACGGCGGCCGGGGGCGCGTGTGCACCGGAAGCCATCTGACGCCTGAGGAAGTCGAGGCGGGCGCTTAGGTCTGGCCTGCAGGCGCGGGCAGAGGCCCCTCGACGCGCACCAGCCGGCTGGCGAAGACATCTTCGAATGCGTCCCGCAACGCCATGTCGGTCTCGGCCATCGAGATGACCCGGCCAAGCCCGGCGAGGCTTGTCACGCCATAGCGTGCATCGTCAATCCCGCAGGGCGTGATACCGGTGAAGTGATCAAGGTCTGGCTCCACGTTCAGTGAGATCCCGTGCAGGCTGACCCAGCGCTTGAGGCGCACGCCGATAGCGGCAATCTTGTCCTCGCGCAGCTCGCCGCCCGGCTGCGTGCGGTCAACCCAGACGCCGACACGACCTTCCCGAACCCCGGCCTGCACATTGAAGGCTGCCAGCGCCCGAATAACCCAGCACTCTAGGTTTGCCACGAAGGCGCGCACATCACGTCCCCGGGCGGCGACGTCCAGCATCAGGTAAGCCACCCGCTGGCCTGGCCCGTGATAGGTGTACTGCCCGCCGCGTCCGGCATCGAACACGGGGAAGCGGGCCGGGTCTCGCAGGTCTTCGGGCCGGGACGAGGTGCCGGCCGTGTAGAGCGACGGATGCTCCAGGAACCAGACCAGTTCCCGCGCGCCCCCGGCGCGTATGGCGGCCGCCCGTGCCTCCATTACGGCCAGCGCCGCAGCGTAGGGAACGGGGGCTTCAGAGACCGCCCAGTCAACGTCCGGAAGTTTTGTCATGGCGGCTGCGATATAGCCATTTTTCAGGGCTTCACAAACTGACAGGTGCGCCTTATACGGCCCGTCTGCCCCGAATATACCTTGTCAATGTGCGGTCGTGGCGGAATTGGTAGACGCGCAGCGTTGAGGTCGCTGTGGGGCAACCCGTGGAGGTTCGAGTCCTCTCGACCGCACCATTTCATCCATTCTGCGGACAATTTTGACTGGGGAATCAAGGCTTTTTGCCCTTGATCGGCGGGTTCGAATGCGTTTGAAGCGAATTTGTGCGACAAATTGCGCTCAATTTGTGCTGCCGGACTGAGTCGCAAGGTTGTGCTCGGGGGCGCGCGGGCGTTTTTATTGCAAGGTCCGGAAGGCTTGCGAGCACCATGACGATCGCGGGACGATCGGACCAGCGCCGGGGCGGCCCATCGACGCCGGGATCGGAATGGGCCATCTGCCGGGGCTGGCAGGGGCCATCAAGCTCCGGGAAAAGTCTCGCTTTTTCCAGCGGTTTTCCTGCGATCCGACCGGCACCGTTCGACGGCTGGGGCCTCTTTCTTCGGCGGGTCGCCGAAGACGCCTGTCGCGCCTTCGAGAAGCTGGTTCGTTGGCAAAACGATCCACCGGATCGTTTTCTATTCTTCCTCACTCCACAGCCTGATCTGGTTGGGATGAACATCGAACTGCCGGGCATGTTCGGTGAGGGTCTGTTCCCCGCGAACGGCGGCGGGAGCTGCCTTCGCTTTAAAAGCCGTACTGTGATTCCGGCGGGGCCGGTTGGGCATGGATCGTCTCCTGTGCCCGGCAGAATAGCCGATCTGCAGGCAGAAATCTCACCTAGCCACCCTGTCCAGATTTCCCGAACCACATCTTTCCTTCGAACCGTTGGCAGTCATGCCCTCACTCCCCAATGAGGGCCCGATCGTGAGGCTCGTCGGCGCCGTACTGCTCGAGGCAAACGATGAATGCCAGCTCCAGCACCGCTACCTGTCGATAGAGGCGTTCGCGAGCGTGAATACAGTCGATGAGGAAATCGACCGGTTCGTTCTTGTGCCGCCAGCAGCATCGCAGATACTTACACCGCGCGCGGCCTGAGCTGGTACACCGCTTGGCCGCCTTAATTTCCACCCCTCAGGTGGACGTGACCAGAAAGCCTTTGTCCTGGTGCCATAGTGTTCAGGCCTTGAACACCAGTGCGGACGCTCGCTGGTCATTGAGGCACGCGAACGCGCGATCGCCTGGACGCTGGCCGGGGGACGGCAAAGAGGGCTGGGGCGGAGAGGGGTCAGTGGCGGTAAAGGAGGCCATTTCTGCCGACCGCCGACGGTAACCATCAGGCTATCATTGGCCCTAAACCGCCGCTTGCTACATGACGAGACTGGTATGAAAACCATCGGGCAGATGACAGAAATCGACGTGGTATCCCAATGACCTGGCTACCCTGGTCATCGGTTAGTCATTCGGCAGACTGGTTTGCGGGTTTTCGCGCCCGAGGACGCGCACGATAAATACGCCACTGGCCTCGATCCGAAAATAGATGGAATGCGCGAAATACACCGAGCGGCGATAGCCAGCGCGGATATGATCGACCTCTTGCTATAGCTGCGGAGTATTCGCGATCTGCGCCAGGCGTGCGATCAGCCCGTCATAGTATTCGTCCGCCACATTAACGCCGAAGCGATCAATGCCCCACTCGTACAAGCGTTCGAGGTCCGCATCGGCCGCCTGGGTTAAATAATAGCGGCCATCAACCATTCTGGGGCTTCCGCTTCTTCACCGCTGCGCGAATCTCTTCGGGGCCGCGCGCGCTGAGGCCGCTTCTCTCGCCTTCGATGAGCGCCGCGCGAATAGCCTCGATCTCGGAAGTCTCCTGCTGCGCCTTGCGGATCAGGTCGCGCAAAACCTCGCTGTCGTTCGTATACGCGCCGCTGTCGATCTGCGCCTTGATCCAGTCATTCTGCGTATCGGTGAGGGTAATGGTCTTTCGGACTGTGGTCATGGCTCGGCTCCTTCGGGCGCAAATATCATACTATTGGTGCAATATAGCACGTTTTGGAGCATTCCAGGCAAGAATTTTCGCTCGGGTTTGACCACGTGGTCCATTCCGCTCGCCGCCTTGGATCGGAGACGTCGCTCGCTTCGCTCGAACAGCTGGCGGTTGCGGGATAACTTACCCATTGCTTTGCGCGAGCGCTCGTGCGGCGGCGCTGTAGCAACGACTTCTATCGGCGATCTCCTGCCGAATTAGCCGGGCGGGCGGGACGGGCAGACAGGCACAGCCGTCCCACCTTCCACTTGGGAACGCAAGCGGCTGCATATTTTAAAGAAATAGATTTACGATACACAATCCCATGAACGCCTGTCCGTTCTGCATGTCCTCGCTAACGACTACATCGCACCGGTTTTCCAGTGGGGCAGCAATGATCGATGCGTCATCGATGTTGAGGTCGTGGGCGGACGCAAGGGCGACGGCGCGTTCATGGATGCAGAGCGTCAGCGGGACGACCTCAAGATTGGCCTTCAGGGCTTGCAGGACTTCTTCAGTCTCGACCCAGGTCAATGCCAGCTTGCGACGAGCGACGGAAGTGAACTCATTCAGCACCTGAGTGCTGATGACGCCTGCGCTGGCGATGAGGCTCTCGGCCCTGCTCGCTTTGGCGACGTCGCCAGACTTCAGCTATACGATGATGCTAGTGTCCAGGAACGGGCGTTTAGCGCCGCTCATTGGCTTCCAGCCGGTCAAACTTGAAGTCAGCCGGCAGGCGTCCGCGCAGCTTGCGCAGTCGTGTCAGCAACTCGATGGGCGCGGGCTTCTTTACCACCATCAAAAGGACCATGGCTTATGGTAACGAAATCGTCCTGCGCGCCGACGGAGCGAACCGTGCCTGTCGCATGGCCGATGCGATCCATCTCGCTGCCCATCTGATGGTCACCATGATCCATCCCATCATGGCCCGGCATATCCACAGAGCTTCCGGTTTCCGGGGTTGCCGGGGGGCTGGTTCTTCCGTGCCGCCGCAGGCTGCGAGTCCGAGCAAAAGAATACTGGCCAATACCGGTGTAACGCGTTTCATATCGGTCTTCCGTCAGGGGCTGATCATGCGGGGTGCGCGTCCTGGCGTACGCCCCCTGCGCGCGTGGAAAGCTGGGCTCCGATTCGGAAATAGCGGATGGCCGCAATTACAATCAGCGTGCTGACAAGCGTCGGAGTTATCCCGCCGATCATCGGCAAAGCGATCCGCCGCATGACATCCGAGCCGAGCCCGTCCGTCAAGAAGATCGGCGCGAGGCCGGCAAAGATAATTGTAACGGTCATCAGCTTCGGGCGTATACGCGTCGCTGCGCCCCTGCTGATGGCGGCGAACAACTCTTCGCGTGATTGCGGCTGCGCCTTGCGCACTTCGCTGTCGATATAAAGCAGGATGATAATGGCGGTCTCGACCGCGATATCGCCTAAGGCGATGAATCCGGCCGCGACAGCCACCGAGAGATTGTAACCCGCGAGCCAGACGGCCCAGAGCCCGCCGACCACATCAAAAGCAAGGCTCGCCATGATGATGAGCTTACGGTCCAGTCGCCCGAAATGTCGCATGAGGAGCAGGAAGAAAAGCCCCACAGCTGCCGGGATAGCAATCTGCAGGCGCGCGCCTGCTTCTCCCATTTGCCCATACTGCGGAAAACTCCAACGTATAGCCGCGCGGAAGGTCAACGACGCAGGCTGAGCATGTGCCAGGTGTTTCAGAGATGACCGATGCGATGTCGCGAGCGATCGCCTCGATCTCTGCGAGATTGTCGTCGGTTACCTTGACGCCGATCTGGGTGCTTACACCGGTCGGGACCATGTCCATGCGGATCCTGACGGGATAACCCGGGGAATTGACGAGGCTGGGCATTCGAAGGCGCTGGTCAAGCTCAGCGATGATGTCGCCAACGTGACCCCTTTGCGCCACTCGTCCTTCGGTTTCAGCCTGATCCAGGTCTCAATCATGGTCAACGGGGCCGGGTCGGTCGTCGTGCCCGATCCCCTGCCAGAGCGCGACGCGCTCATCGCGGCGACCGCTTTGATGCACGGATTGACCGTGGTGACGCGGAAGCAGGATGATTTTGAACAGACGGGGGCCAGCTTGATAAATCCGTGGCTCGGGCCCAGCCTGTTCAGGTTTTTGCGGTCTGCGCGGCTGATGGCCCGGACTGGGCCATGACTGGGCCGTGACTGGGCCTGCCGGGACCGGCGGGGAGGCGGCGGCCGCGGTCATGGAATGGGTCTAAATCCGCCGGCGGCGTGCTTCGGGCACGTGGGCCCCGGAGAGGGTGCGGGGCCTTGCTGACCGGCGTGACGCGGCGGTCAGCAGCTGGAGCACGTGTCTGCGGCCCGTCGGGCCTTTGTTTTCTAAAATCCGCAGCGAAGTTGAGGTTGTCATCGACCTAATGAGACGCCAGATGGCAGATATCCTGACAATCCGAAGTTTTGATGGGGCCGAATGGACGCGACCAACCAGCTCATTTTCTTTTGTGGGCTCCTGCTTTGCGCGGCCATCTTCGCGAGTTTTGTCTCGCGCCGGATCGGTGCCCCGCTGCTGGTCACCTTCCTTGGCGTCGGTATCCTCTTCGGCGAGGATGGTCCCGGCGGCATCGTCTTCAACGATGCCAGCCTTGCCTTTGTTGCCTGTTCCTTCGCCCTTGCAATCATACTTTATGATGGCGGCGTCCATACGCCGATGAAGAATTTCCGGCGCGCCCTGCGCCCATCGCTGATCCTTGCAACGCTCGGCGTTCTGATTACGGCCAGCATTGTGGCCCTCGGCATGTGGTGGCTGCTTGGCACCGATCCGCTCTACGCCTTCCTGCTCGGTTCGCTGGTGGCTTCCACCGATGCCGCCGCCGTTTTCCTTCTGCTGCGCCAGCAGGGTATCAGGCTGAGGGACCAGGTATCCAACACGCTGGAAGTCGAATCGGGCATCAATGATCCGATGGCCATCTTCCTCGCGCTCACGGTCACCGGGCTGATGCTCGCTTCCGGTGAGGCGCGGCCGGCCTCATCCATGGCGGCAGTTTTCGTGCAGCAGTTCGGCCTCGGCGCGCTCCTCGGCTTTGCCGGCGGGCGCCTGCTGACCTTCATCTACGACCGCATCGAGCTTGAACTGGGCCTCAACCCGATCTTCGCCCTGGCGGCCGGCCTGCTCATCTTCGGTGCGACCAACCTCCTGGGTGGCTCCGGCTTCCTGGCAGTTTATCTGGCCGGGCTCATTCTCGGCAACCATGCTTACCGCGCCAAGCAGATCGTCAAGCAGTTCATGGACGGCATGGCCTGGCTCGCCCAGCTTAGCATGCTGCTTATCCTCGGCCTGCTCGTCACACCGTCGAAACTCATCTCGGATATCCCGGACGCGCTGATTATTTCCTGCGTGCTGATCTTTTTCGCGCGCCCTGCCGCGGTCTTCGTCAGCCTTGCCTTTGAAAAGTTCAACTGGCGCGAGAAGCTGTTCATTTCATGGGTCGGCCTGCGCGGTGCAATCCCGATCTACCTCGCCATCATCCCGGTGATGCTCGGCGTGCCCGGGGACTTCTTCAACATCGCCTTCCTTGTCGTGCTTGTCAGTCTGGTCCTGCAAAGCACCACGGTCGGCCTCCTCGCCAGGTGGCTGAAGATCGGCGAAGAGGCTGAGCTGAAGCCAGTCTAGGCTGCTGTGTCGACACACCTGAAGGTCTTGCAAGCGCCCTGGCGGGCCTTAGGCTGGCGCCGATCTTCTGTCAGAAGCCGCTTGGAGGAAACCCTGCTGACCCGCCTTGCCTTTGTCGCCGCCCTTGGGCTTTGCGCCTGCCAGGCCGGGCCCGCGCCCCAGCGGGAAGCCGGCGCTATCGCTCCGCCCGCGGCAGAGGCGGCCTGGACCATGATCACCCCCGGCGGCGACACGCTCTGCGCCACCGGTACGCCCTACAGTTTCCACGTCCGCCCGGGCGATGCCGCGCGCGTGATGATCTTCCTGAACGGCGGCGGGGCCTGCTGGTCGGGCAGGCTGTGCGATCCGTCCCTCGGCCTCAATGCCTATACCCCCTTCGCTGAAATGGAGACAAACCAGCCGGGCACGACGGCCGGAGCGTTCGATGCGTCCGATCCTGAAAATCCCTTCGCAGGCTGGACGCAGGTCTTTGTGTCCTATTGTACCGGCGACGCCCATCTCGGCGGGCGCGATGTGACCTATCCGACCGAGGCTGGCAGTATGATTACGGTGCATCATCGGGGCAAGGTCAACGTCCAGTCGGCCCTCGACTGGGTCTATGCGAACTATGCTGCGCCCGGCCGCATCTTTGTCGGCGGCGCCAGTGCCGGGGCGATTGCGTCGCCCTTCTATGCCGGCCTCGTTGCAGATCATTATCCGCAGGCCGAAGTTATCCAGTATAGCGGTGGGGCGGGCGGATATCGCGCCGGGCCAGTCTCCGGCCTGCTTGAGGGCTGGGGCGCGTTCGACGGCCTGCCGGGCTGGCCGGAGTTTTCTGCCTTCGACCGGGCGAGCTTCACAATCGAGGACTTCTTTCGCGTCACCGCGGCGCGCCATCCGGACATGCGCATGAGCCAGTTCAACAATGTCGATGACGAGGTCCAGCAGATGTTCCTGGGCCTGATGGGCGTGCGCGATCCGGTACGCGGATTGATGGACGCCAATCTCCGGGATCTTGCGACAGACATTCCTGGCTTCCGGTATTTCTCCGCCAGGGGAGATGATCATACATTACTGCGCTATGACCGTCTGTATGCCACTGAAACCAGCAGCGTACGCGCGGTCGATTGGGTGCGCACCCTGACCGAGGGCGGGCAGGTCGAAAACGTGTCATGTGCGCTCGACCAGGCTTGTGACTGAAGGCTGAGTGCGCGGCCCTGCCGCCCCGTAATTGTGTGGAGGCTTTTTTCCGGCAGCGCAATCTCCCCGGGCCGCGCGCTTGAGGGCGCAGCAAGGCAATGGCGAAGAAAAGCCGCGGCCGGCCCGCGCCGCCCGTCTCCTCACTGCAACCCGGCGGGCCAGGGGCGCAGGCCTCGAAGCTGCAGAACTACCCCAACCGTTCCAGTATCCGCGTCCGTCCGACCAGGGGAAGGACGGCGCTCATCTCAGGCCCGTGTTCCAGCCCGGTCAGCGCCTTGCGCAGCGGCATGAACAGGCCCTTGCCCTTGCGGCCTGTGGCGCCCTTGAGCGCGTTTGTCCATTCGCCCCAGCTGGCGACGGTCATCTCGCCGGCGGGCAGGCTCGCGGCGGCGGCGGCGATGAAGTCCCTGTCCTCGCCGGCCACGACAGGCGCGATCTTTCCATAGATGATCTCGGCCCAGGGTTTCGCAGCTGAGACCCGCGCGCAGTTTTCGCGCACCGCCAGCCAGAAGGCCTCGTTCTGCATGCGCGGATCAAGCGCCCTAAGGCGATCGCTCACGGCCTCGAACGGCAGGGTATGTACCAGCGCGGCGTTGAGGTTTTCAAGGTCTGCTTCGTCGAAGCGAGCCGGGGCCCGGCCGATCTTCGAAAAGGAAAACTCCGCCGCCAGCGCCGACAGGGTGGCGCGCGGCTCGATATTGTCCGAGGTGCCAAGCTTGGCGAGGTGACTGCAGATCGCCATTGCTTCGATCCCCTGGTCACGTAGCTGGCCGACCGAGAGCGAGCCGATCCGTTTCGACAGGGTCGAGCCGTCGGCGCCCACCAGCAGCGGCATGTGCGCCATCTCCGGCGCCCTGCCGCCGAGAGCCATGAAGATTTCGATCTGCGCGCCGGAATTGGTAACATGATCCTCGCCGCGCACGACATGCGTGATGCCCGCCTCGATATCGTCGACCACCGAGGGCAGGGTATACAGATAGCTGCCATCCTCGCGGATGAGCACCGGATCGGACACGGAGGAGGTGTCAATACTCTGTGGCCCGCGCACGAGGTCGTTCCATTCGACGCGCTGACCGCTGAGCCTGAAGCGCCAGTGGGGTTTCAGGCCGGAGGCTTCCAGTTTCTTGCGCTCGTCTGCGGTCAGCTTCAGGGCCGCCCGGTCATAGACCGGGGGCCGCCCGCGCGACTGGGCGATCTTGCGTTTGACGTCGAGTTCCTCGGCGGTCTCATAGGCTGGGTAGAGCAGGCCCATGGCGCGAAGTCTGTCAGCCGCCTGGTCGTAGAGGCTGAAGCGTTCGGACTGATTGAAGGTCTCTGCCCAGCTCAGGCCCAGCCAGGTCAGGTCCTGCTTGAGGATGGCCTCGTTTTCCTTGGTCGAGCGTTCAAGGTCGGTATCGTCGATACGCAAGATGAACTTGCCCCCCTGGCCGGACGCAAAGAGCCAGTTGACGAGCGCTGTACGCACATTGCCAACATGCAGCCGGCCAGTGGGCGAGGGGGCAAATCGGACGACGGGTTCGGTCATGGGCTAAGCGGGCCTTGCGGGGGTGGAAAAGCCGCTTTCGACATCAAATCGGGGTAAAAGCCAAGCGCCTCGGCCATATTCCTGCTATTGTTTTATTCGACCAACAGATAGCATGGCGCAAATCCGGGAGTGGGTAATGAGATTCGGCTGGGTGCTGGCAGGTGCACTTTTTCTGGCTGCCTGCGGACAGAAGGAAGGGGCAGGTCCCGCTGCCTCTGACGGAGATACGGCTTCGGCTGCGGCTGCCGCAGGGGCAGATGCGACCGTGCGCCCGCCGCTCGATTACGCCGCCCTGTCTGGCTATGACGTTGCCAACTGGTTCCTCAGCCCCGGCTGGCCGGGTGAGTACCCCCCGGGCATCACTGTCCTGGACGCGGACGTGAAGGTGCCTGCCCGGGCCCGGCCGAACCCGACTGACCCGCAGGATATCAACTGCCTGCTGCCCCAATACGCCAACTACCAGCTCTGGAACACGGCCCGCAGCGAGGCGGACAGTCTGGAATATTTCGTCGCCACCAAGAAAGTGCCCGTGAATGTTCTGGAGGATGCCGAGGTTGAGTTCATCGGCGACGACGGCATCAAAACGCTGAGCCTGAAGAAGGGAGATCAGCTGACTTACCTGCGCTATATCGGCGAAGGCTATACGGTGATGTCATTCAACGGCCGCGAGTTAGACATTAACGAGGGTGAACTGTCGAGTGTCACCGATATTGCCGAAACCGACCTTGATGAAGATCTCTGGCTGCGCGTCACCTGCCTCGGCGGCAAGCAGGCCTGGCTGATGTTCGATGAAGTGATCGACGAGCCCGGCATCTATCCCTCGCCGATCACCGTTTATGGCGAAGCTGCCGACATTGCCCCCGGCGATGTCGAAGCCGTGCGGGCTGCGATGTCCCCTGATGCCTATGGCCTTGATCGGTCGGGGGACGAAGTCATCCCGCCTTCTGACGAATAATCTCGCCGGAACCCCGCGGAGGGAGGGCTGGGGGGCTGCGCCCCCCTAATCATCCCGGAACCGGTTGGTTATCGGGTATCGTCTGTCCCGACCGAAATTCTTGCCTCCGACCTTGACACCCGGCGGCGCCTGGCGTCGCTTGTATTCAGCGATATAGACGAGGTGCTCGATGCGCCGCACCGTCGCGCCATCATGGCCGCGCGCGAGGATCTCGTCTACGTCTTCCTCAAGGTCCACGAGGCCGCGCAGAATATCGTCCAGCACGGGATAGGGTGGCAGGGAATCCTCGTCCTTCTGGTCCTCGCGCAATTCGGCCGAGGGCGGCTTGGTGATGATCCGTTCGGGGATCACATGGCCACGGCCCACCCGCGCGCCGGGCGGAACATTGGCATTTCGCCATTTCGCCAGTTCGAAGACTTCCGTCTTGTAGAAATCCTTCAGCGCATTGTAGCCGCCGCACATATCGCCATAGAGCGTTGCATAGCCGACGGCCATCTCGCTCTTGTTGCCGGTGGTCACGACCATGTGGCCGAACTTATTCGAAAGCGCCATCAGCGTCACGGCGCGCAGGCGGGACTGGATATTCTCTTCCGTTATGTCGGGCTTGCTTCCGGCGAAAGCAGAAGCGAGCATGCCGCCCAGCGCTTCGACGCCCGGATTGATCGGGATCGTATCATAGCGAACCCCAAGCGCCTCGGCGCAGGCCTGCGCATCTTCCAGGCTCTCCCTGCTCGTATACTTCGAGGGCAACATCACGCACCAGACTTTCTCCGGGCCAAGCGCGTCGGCGGCGATCGCTGCGGTAATTGCCGAATCGATGCCGCCGGACATGCCGAGCACAACGCCGGGAAACCTGTTCTTCCGGACATAGTCGCCAAGGCCCTGCATCGCAGCCCGGTATTCCGCTGCGCAGCCATCCAGGTCGGCTGCGCAGCCCTGGCCGGTGCCTGTAAACAGCTTCGTGGACGGATCAAACTCAGCGATCGCAAAACCGGTTTCGAACTGACCGACGAGGCCACGGCGTGCGCCATGCGTGGAATTTGTCACATACGAGGCGCCGTCGAAGACCAGCTCGTCCTGCCCGCCCGTCTGGTTCACGAACATGTAGGGAAGGCCAAGGTGCGACCATCGGTCGAAGGCAGTCGCCCGCTCGGCCTGGATGGCGCGGCGCCAGGGTGAGGCGTTGGGCACGAGCAGCAGGTCTGCCCCTGCCATCTTGACTGCGCGCGGCACGCGCTCGAACCAGATATCCTCGCAGATGGCGAGGCCGAGGCGCACACCCCTGAACGCCACCACGACCGCCGGGCCTTGGCCGGGCGAGTAGTGGCGCTTTTCGTCAAACACCCCGTAGTTCGGCAGCTCGCGTTTGTCGTGGCGCGCGCGGATTTCGCCTCCTTCGAGGAACAGCGCGGCATTATGCAGCTGCTCGCCGTCCCGCCAGGGTGCGCCGATCAGCAGGGCGGGGCCGTCCCGGGTCTCGCGCGCGAGGGCGTGGATGGCGGCCATGGACTGCTCCACCGCCGCCGGCTTGAGGACGAGGTCCTCGGCCGGATAGCCCAGGATGAAGTGCTCGCTCAGCACGGCAAGGTCGGCGCCGCGTATCCTGGCTTCGGCCAGCGCCGCCCGCGCCAGTGCCAGATTGCCTGCCACATCCCCCACGACGGGGTTTAGCTGTGCTGCCAGGATGCTGAGATTTTTGCTCATGATGAGCATTTAGGCAGACTCCGGCTTGATGTCATCGGTCATTAAGGACCGGTGCGGCGCAAACTGATGCATCGGCGTTGTCGCAAGCCCATCGCGGTGCTATCCGAATGAAAAGCGCAGACCGGCGTTTCGGAAGCTTTCGCCCCTTGCGGGACGCGCGGTCTCAAGGTCTGACCGGCGAAGGTTGTTTTTCGTGAAGTACAGGAGAACCGTATGAAATTCGCATCGAGCATGATTGCTCTGGCCCTTCTCGCCTGTGGACCGGTTTTCGCACAGGAAGCAGATGACATCAGTTCAAGCGAGAGCGATGAAAGCAGCGGCTCCACATTTGCCCAAGACGCCGCAGAAACGATCACTGACGCTTACAACATCGTTGAAGATACGGCGGACAGCTATCTGAACCAGGCCCAGGAGTGGTTCAATGATGATTCAAGCGACAGCTCCGACAGCTCGGGGGGCGCCTCCCAACAGTAGGCGATTGTCAGCTCGCGTCCCTCAGTCCTGAGCCAATTCGACCCCGGGATGTTCGCCATGTGCGAGTTCCCTGCGGTTGGCAAGTTGCACCAGAAAATACCCGGGCGATGAGTTCGGCCATACCGGCTGTGTTCGCGAGACTTGACCAGCGCGCGGACCGGCACCTCGTTTTCGCAGTTCCAGCCTTTTGAGGTCCGGCCGCCTTATTGAAAGGATAGTGGAGGCAAATGGGGGCGAGCTTTGCCTCTTCCCATTTGGCCTCTGCAGCGCCGGCAGGCAGATATGGCCGCAAGCTCTCCCTTTGCGGGGGGCGGCCTGCCTGTGATCGGGCCTCATTCAGTCCTTAGGCCTGCGGATCACTTTACGCATCAGGCCTTCCTGGGCGACGGAGGCAACGAGATTGCCGTTCGCATCGAAGACCTTGCCGCGGTTGAAGCTGCGCCCGCCGCCCGCATAGGGACTGTCCATCGAGTAGAGGTGCCAGTTGTCGAACTTCAGCGGAGCGTGAAACCACATCGCATGATCGAGGCTGGCGGACATCAGCTCGCCGGTCATCCAGGAGATGCCGTGCGGGCGGTTGCCAGTACCCAGCAGGGCCATGTCGGAGGCATAGGCGAGCAGGCAATGGTGAAGCCAGGGTGCTTCGTCGATGGGCCGTGCAACGCGGAACCAGAGGTCGTTCTGGTCGCTGGAAATCGCGGGTTTCAGAGGATGCAGCGGTTTGATCTCGCGCATCTCGATCGGGCGTGGCCGGAGGAAATGGCCGCGATGACGTTCGGGAAGTTTTTCGGCGAATCGCTTGCGCCATTCGCTGCGGTCCTCGACCTGCTCCGGGCCGATCACGTCCGGCATCGGGTGCTGGTGGTGCCAGCCTTCCTCAGAGACATGGAAGCTGGCTGCGAGGTTGAAAATCTGTTTGCCGTGCTGAATGGCAACGACGCGGCGGGTGGTGAAGCTGCCGCCATCGCGGGAATGGTCGACCTGGTATATGATCGGCACTTTCGGATCGCCCGGACGGATGAAGTAACCGTGCAGTGAGTGGCAGGTGCGCTCGTCTGGCACGGTGCGGTAGGCCGCGACGAGGGCCTGGGCGATGACCTGGCCTCCGAAGACCCGCTGGCTTTCTTCCTCATCCGGGCTCTGGCCGCGGAACAGGTCCAGTTCCAGACGCTCGATATCGAGCAGGGTCAGCAGGTCGCCTACGGGATCGGTCGCCATGGCGCGGCTCCTTCGTTACTCTTGTGCGGCGCAGCAGTAGGCGGTCATGCCCGGGAAGGCAATCGCCGGATAACGCCGGTTTTCTTTGACAAGACGGGCAAAACGCCTTTGAGTTGCGGCATTCAAAACCTGTTTTTCCAACGACGCTCTAATACCGGAGGCGCCGACCATGAATCCGATTGCCATACTTTCTCGCGAGTTCAGGTTCTTCCAGGACGCACAGCTGCTGAAAAAGTGGACGGGCGATATCTCGCCGGACTCAGATTTTCTCGTGGCCGATGATTTCGAGCGGGCGGTCGACGCTCATCGCGGCAATATTGCCTTCCGGTTTGAGGGCCGTTCGACCACGTATGGGCAGTTCGATGCGCTGGCGAGCCGGTTTGCGCACTGGGCGCTGGCGCAGGGGCTGAAGGCGGGTGACTGCGTCGCGCTCTATATGGAGAACCGGCCCGAATACGTTGCGGCCTGGGCCGGCTTTGCCAAGGCCGGGGTCGTCACGGCACTGATCAACCATAACCTCGAAGGCGAGGCTCTGGCGCACTGCGTGAACATCGCCGGTGCGAAGCTGATCATAACCGGCACAGACCAGGATGAGGCCATGCGCGGGGCGATGAGCCTGATTTCGGGCGCGCCGCCGGTCTGGACCCTGGGCGGCAGGTTTGGCGGTGATCTCAGCGGGGCACTTGAGGCTTTTTCCGACAAGCGGCCGGACAGGTCGCTGCGGGCGGGTCTCCTGGGCAAGGACCTCTGTCTTTACGTCTATACGTCGGGGACGACTGGATTGCCGAAGGCCGCGCGCCTGACACATGCGCGCACGCAAGGCATGATGCGCAGCTTCATTGCGCCCTGCCGGATCACGCCGAAGGACAAGGTGTACATCACGCTTCCGCTCTATCATGGCACCGGCGGGCTTTGCGGTATTGGCCAGGCGCTGATGACCGGTGCGACGGCGATCCTGCGGCGTAAATTCTCGGCTAGCGCATTCTGGGATGATGCGGTGGCCGAGCAGGCGACCGCCATTGTCTATATCGGTGAGCTGTGCCGCTATCTCCTCAATTCGCCGCCCCATCCCCAGGAGCGCGCTCACCGCATCCGGACAGGGTTCGGCAACGGGCTCCGCCCGGAAGTGTGGCAGGCCTTCCTCGACCGGTTCCAGATACCGCATCTGTGCGAGTTCTATGGCTCGACCGAGGGTAATGTCAGTTTCCTCAATTTCGACGGCAGGGTCGGTGCGGTCGGGCGTATTCCAGGCTGGCTGAAATCTCAGTTTGCGCACATCGCCATCGTTAAGTTCGATGTGGAGACCGAGCAGCCGGTGCGCGGCCCGGACGGGCTGTGCATCCGGGCGGGTCTGGATGAGGCGGGTGAGGCGCTCGGGTTGATTGGGGAGGACATACGCCAGCGCTTTGAAGGTTATAATGACGCCAAGGCGACCGAGAAGAAGTTGCTGCGCGACGTGTTCGCAAAGGGCGACCTGTGGTTCCGGACGGGCGACTTGTTGCGTATGGACAAGGACGGCTACATCTTCTTCGTTGACCGTATCGGTGACACGTTTCGCTGGAAGGGCGAGAATGTCTCGACCAATGAAGTGGGGGAGGCGCTGTCGCGCATACCAGGCATCAAGACGGCCAATGTCTATGGCGTTCATATACCTGGGACGGACGGAAAGGCGGGTATGGCGGCCATCACGACCGAGGGTGAGGTGGATTTCAGCGGGCTCTATGCGGCGCTGGCTTCGAAGCTGCCAGCCTATGCGGTGCCGATTTTCATCCGCGTGCAGCCGGAAGCCGAAACCACCGGCACGTTCAAGTATCGCAAGGTAGAGCTGGTGGCTGACGGGTTTGATCCCGACAGGGTAGACGACCCGCTCTGGATGCTCGACCCCGAAGAGGCCTGCTATGTGCCGATGACCCCGGGACGCTATGACCGGCTTGTTTCGGGGGGATTCAGGTTTTAGCGGGGCGAGCCGTTGGTGAAATCTGCGCATGTTGCCCTGCCTGCAGGCGGGCTGGGCAAGGGTCTTATCCGGCAAATGATCAGTGGCGACCCCGGCAGGATTTGAACCTGCGACCACTCGCTTAGAAGGCGAGCGCTCTATCCAGCTGAGCTACGGAGTCGTGAGGCGCAAGTAGCGCGGGTCGCGTCAGTGTGTCCACGGCTGTTTGCGTGAGGCGGAGAAGTTTTCCGAATAGGCCTTGATCAGGCGTTTGCGCTCGCGCGGCTCTTCGACCGTAAACTTCAGGCCCTCGCGCTCTGCATAGGCGATGGCCTGTTCGCGCGTTTCGAAGTGCAGCTTCACCTGGCCTGACATGTCATCGATGCCGGTCCATCCCATCAGGGGGTCAAGGCGGCGTCTCGCCGAGGCGTTAACGAACTCGAGGACCCAGTCCTTCGTGTTGCCGCGCCCTGATTGCATGGCGCTTTTTGCCGGTTTGTAGATCCGCGCTTCCATGATTCCGACGTCTCTCCGACCCGATTGGGAATTTTGGTCGGAGCGATAGGATTCGAACCTACGACCCTCTGGTCCCAAACCAGATGCGCTACCAGACTGCGCTACGCTCCGGAGTCCCGGTGTAATGAGTAGCCGCGCCGGTGCAAGGCCTTTTCGCCGCGCGGCAGATACGAAGTGTGCTGTTGCGGCCGGAACAGCGCGCTGCACACATCTGTCATCTGCGGTCCGTCCCGATCCATTCCGCGGCTGTCAGCCTCGGCGTCAGAAGATCCGGACTTCAACTCAATATTGAGTGAATACTTTTTCCCCGTGTAAATTGTGCCGGTTTCCTGTCTGGCCGGGTTAGGCCGGAGTGAACGGGAAGTGTGTTGAAAACGGCGGCGGACCGGGCGGGTCTTGAGCCGACAGGTCTCACTGCAGGCAGGCGCTGCTGTGCGGGTGGCGGCCCTTGCGGATCCCGACCAAGCCGGTCAAGGCTCCGGGCAAGCAGGGCGGGGCGCTAACCCGACCGGTTCATGCGCCGCTCGAGACGTGTGGAGAACCAGGAGATGATGCGGCGCCAGATTTCGTCCTTAAGGATCTGGCCCTCGACATCATGATCGATCGAGGGGTTATCGTTGATCTCGATAATGATCACGCCCTGTTCGGTTTCCTTAAGGTCGACCCCGTAAAGGCCGTCGCCGATCAACTGGGCTGCGCGGACGGCGGCGTTCACAACATCCGGCGGGGCGTCTTCAACCGGCAGGGTTGTGAAGCCGCCCTCACTCGATTTGCCGCCTTCGCCATACTTCACGGTCTGCCAGTGGCCGCGCGCCATGCGGTACTGGCAGGCGTAGAGCGGCTCGCCGTTGAGCACGCCGATGCGCCAGTCGAACTTCGTCGGGCGGAATTCCTGCGCGATGATGAGGGCGGTGTCTTCGAACATCTTCTTCGCGCCGGTCTTGAGCTCCTCGAGCGTGCTCGCCTTGACCATATTGATGCCGAAGCTGCCATCAGGTGTTTTCAGTATGACCGGTGAGCCGAGACGCTGGAAGAGGGCGGCGAGATCTGCCTTCTCATCGACAATCTCAGTACGCGGAATGGGCAGGCCTGCCTTTTCCAGGATTTCCTTGAGGTAGACCTTGTTGGTGCAGCGGATCATAGACTGGGTGTCGTCGATCACGGGCATGCCTTCCTGTTCGGCGCGGCGGGCGAAACGGTAGGTGAAGTTGTCGATCGAGGTGGTCGCCCGGATGAACAGGGCATCGAATTCGGCGAGGCTCGGCAAGTCGGTCGGGTCGATCAGCTCGACCTCGACCCCCATCTTCTCGGCAACATCGGCGAAGCGCTTCAGTGAGGCGGGCTTGGACGGGGCGGTCTTCTCGTTAGGATCGACCAGTACGGCGAGGGCCCATTTGGCCGGAGCGCGTGCCTTCGTATCGCGAACCTTGCCCTTGGTATAGCCGGCCATCGCGTCGAGAAAGAACTGGCGGCGCTGGTCCTTGAGTTTGTGGGGCGGCATGGCGCGGATGCGACCGATGCCGTGCGGGGCTTCATCATCGAACTCGATCTCGAGGGCGGGGGTTCGAAACCAGTCCATGGCCTCGCGGGCGAGGCTTTCGTAGGCCGGGATTTCAGCGCGTGAGAAGGCGACGAACAGGCTTGCCACCCTCGGCGCGCCCCTGGCCAGGACTTCCTGCAGGGTCTCGCCGAGATCTGGCAGGGCATGATTGTACAGGCTCTTTTTGGAGAGCTCGACCATTGTCTGGACCGAGGGGCTGACCCGGTGGCCGCGCGCTTCGGCCAGCAGCGAGGCGTAGTAGCCTTCGGACTGGTAGGCATAGGAGCGGGCGAGGTTGAGAATATAGGGGCGGCGTCCGGCGAACAGCGCGGGCTTGGAAATGTAATCGGCGATGCGCAGCACCTTGTGCGGCGTCTCGGCTTGGGAGATATCGCTCGCCGTCTCAACGAGCACGACCCAATCGGTCATGAGGCTCCATCTGAGGGCGCGATGAGAACTTTCTCCATCCTGTGCGCCGCTTCTCCGTCCGGATAGTAGGACTCAACGCGCGCAATTACGCGATATCCGGCGGCCTCGTAAAGGCGGTGCGCTGACTTATTTGTAGCACGCACTTCGAGGCGCATGCGTTTGGCGCCTTTGGCGCGGGCAAACTGTTCGCTGGCAGAAAGCAGTGCCCTGCCGAGCCCCCTGCCGCGGGCTGCCAGCGCGACCGAGATTGAATACAGGCGGGCTATGGAGGAGCCCTTGCGTAACAACACGGTCGCATTGGCGTCGATGCCCCCGTCTGTTTCGTTGACGAGGGTGAAGGACCGTCCGGCCAGCAGGCGGCGCCAGGTCCGGGTATCGAACCGGTCCACTTCAGGGAAGGCCTCTTCCATGGCCACCAGTGCGGCCAGGTCAGCCGGAGTTGCGGTGCGGATCACAGCCGCACCATATCGTCCCGGTGGATGATGGCGGGGCGTCCGCGATAACCGAGGAGGGCTTCGGCGTCTTCAGTGCGCCGGCCGGCGATGCGGCGGATATCTTCGGCGCTGTAGGCGGTGACCCCCTTGGCGAGGGTATGCCCGGCCCTGTCACGCACGGCAACCGCGGCGCCGCGCTCAAACTGGCCGGTAACGCTGCACACACCCACGGCGAGGAGGCTCGCGCCTTTCTCCAGTGCGCGGGCGGCGCCGTCATCGACAGTGATCTCACCTTCGGGCTGGAGATGGCCTTCGAGCCAGGCGGCACGCGCCTTGGCGGGCGAGATCCTCGAGGCGATCAGTGTGGCGCGTTCGCCGGCCTCGATCGCGCCGATGGGGCGCGGGCGGTTGCCGAGGGTGATCAGCGTGGAGCAGCCCGCGGCATGCGCGATGCGGGCGGCGGCGAGCTTGGTGATCATGCCGCCTGAGCCAAGACCGGCGGCGGCGTTGGAGCCTGCGGCCATGGCATCATGTTCGCTCGTGAGGGCCTCGAGGAAGGGGATGTGGCGGGCGTCCGGATTGCTGCGTGGATCCGCGGTGTAGAGGCCGTCAATGTCCGACAGGAGGATCAGGACGTCAGCCGCCATCATCTGGGCGACGCGGGCGGCGAGGCGGTCATTGTCGCCATAGCGGATTTCCTCAGTGGCAACGGTATCATTTTCGTTGATCACGGGGACAACGCCAGCTTCGAGCAGGGTTTCAAGCGTGGCGCGGGCGTTCAGCCAGCGGCGGCGGTTTTCGGTGTCGCCGGGCGTGAGCAGGGCCTGGCCGCAGGTCAGGCCATGGGGAGCCAGGGCGTCCGCGAGGGCGGCCATCAGGCGCGGCTGGCCGATGGCGGCGGCAGCCTGCTTCTGCTCAAGCCGGCCCTGGTACGGCGCGCCGAGAGCGGCCTTGCCGAGCGCGACGGCGCCGGAGGAGACGAGGATCACGTCCTTGGCCTGCGCCCGCAGCGCCGCGATGTCGCCGGCCAGAGCAGCCAGCCAGTCACGGCGCGGGGCGCTGGCCTCGGCGATCAGGGCCGAGCCGGTTTTCACCACGATGCGCCGGGCGCGGGAGAGTGTGTCAGCCGTCATGGGTCGGGGAGATACATCCCGCCGGAGCGAAAGGCGAGGGGGCTGTGCGTTGACCTCCCCGGCGCGCCAATCCAGTCTCGGTCTGATGAGGAGACGCGCCTATGAGGCTCTACAATACGCCGATGCCGGCACCGAACCCGCGCCGGGTGCGCATTTTCCTGGCCGAGAAGGGTGCGAGCGTGCCGCTGGTGGATGTCTCCCTGATCAAGGGCGAGCACAAGGCACCGGAACATGTGGCGCGCAACTCGCTCGGCCAGACGCCGGTGCTTGAGCTGGAGGACGGGACCTGTCTCACTGAAACGACGGCGATCTGCCGGTATCTGGAGCGCTTGCACCCCGAGCCGGCGATGTTTGGTAGAACTGCTCTGGAGGAGGCGCAGGTGGAGATGTGGGTGCGCAGGGCGGAGTTCCAGCTGATGGGGCCCGCGGGGAACTTCTGGCGGCATGCGCATCCGCTCACTGCGCGCGTCGTGGTTGCTCAGTACAAGGCGTTTGGTGAGGCGAACCGGGGTGCTTATGAGAAGGCACTGATGTGGCTTGACGGGGAGCTGGAGGGGCGTGACTTTCTCGCGGGCGAGATATTCACCATGGCGGATATCTGCGCGCTCAGCACGGTGGATTTTGCCGATTGGACCGGGCTGAAGGTGCCAGAGGCGGCCGGGAATGTGCGCGCGTGGCATGCGCGGGTGAGCGCAAGGCCGAGTGCACGGGCTTGAGGAGAAAAAGCCGTCTCTATAGCGGGCTCCATCCGTCTTCCTTGTCCGGGCTGTCCGACCGTTTCGAGACCTCTTCCCGGTCAGCGTGCAGGCCAAGTTTTTCGGCGATGGCATATAGGGCTGGACGCACGCCTTCGCCGGAGACTCCCGAAAGGAGCAGGGGCTTGCCCTTATAGGCTTTTTTCAGGGCCTTCAGCTGTTCTTTGACCAGTTCCGGCGTCAGGGCGTCGATCTTGTTGAGAGCAACGATTTCCGGGCGGGCGGCGAGGTCTGGATCATAGGCGCGCAGTTCGTTGCGGATGGTCTTGTAGGCGCCGGCGGGATCGTCCTGCGTGCAGTCGATCAGGTGGAGCAGAACCTTACAGCGCTCGATATGGCCGAGGAAGCGGTGGCCGAGGCCTGCGCCTTCGGCGGCTCCTTCGATCAGGCCGGGAATGTCAGCAAGCACGAAGCGTGTGCTGGTGCCGAGATCGACAACACCCAGGCCGGGGTGAAGGGTCGTGAACGGATAATCGGCGATCTTCGGGTGAGCGGCGGTGGCGGCGGCAAGGAAGGTGGACTTGCCTGCATTAGGCAGGCCGACGAGGCCGGCATCGGCGATCAGTTTCAGGCGCAGCCAGATCCAGCGCTCCTCACCCGGCGCGCCGGGATTGGAGCGGGCGGGAGCCTGGTTGGTTGAGGTCTTGAAGCGCAGGTTGCCCCAGCCGCCATTGCCGCCGGCCGCCAGGAGGACTTTCTGGCCGGGTTCGATCAGGTCGGCGATCAGGGTTTCCTGATCTTCCTCATAGATCTGTGTGCCGACGGGCACCATCAGGATCGCGTCTTCGCCGCTGGCGCCAAAACGGTTGCGACCCATGCCATGGCCGCCTTTCTTGGCCTTGAAATGCTGCTGGTAGCGGAAGTCTATCAGCGTGTTCAGGCCTTCGACCGCGAGTGCCCAGACGTCGCCGCCGCGTCCGCCATCCCCGCCGTCGGGACCGCCATATTCGATGAACTTCTCGCGCCGGAACGAGACAGCGCCGGCGCCGCCGTCACCGGAGCGGATATAGACTTTGGCCTGATCAAGAAACTTCATCGGCTGCTCATGGCCCAGAGTGGCGCGTTGGGGAAGGGGGCGGGTGCCGGAACCCTGCCCGGCGCGGGGCGAAGGGGAGTCATCAGCTGATCCTTGCCATCAGAATATGCTCGGCGATCTCGCCGCGGCCGCTGCAGTACCTCCTGTCGCGGCCGCTCGGCAGGAAGCCGAGTTTAGCGAGGACGCGGCCGGAAGCCGGATTGTCCGCGAAGTGACCCGAGACCAGCGCGCGGGCGCCCTTATGGCCCTCGAGCCACCGGATCAGGCCGGCGCTGGCCTCAGTAACAAAGCCCTGACCCCAGACCTCCGGTGCGAGCCAGTAGCCGACTTCGAAAGGCAGGTCTGTCGACGCCCTGTGGGCCCCGGTCACGCCGAGCAGGTGGCCGCCCCGGGTGATCGCGAAGACATGGCCGATATCCTCGGCGCGGCTCCGCTCATGCGTCAGGATCCAGGCGAGGGTCTGCGCCTTGGTCTGGCCAGGCGGTACACGTGCGAGCATCCGATGGACGCGCGGGTCTGCCACCACTTGGGTTACACGTCCGCTGTCCCGCGGGGTGAGCGGGCGCAGGTGCAGTCGCTCAGTTCGTATATCGGTCTCGCGCATCCCGGCCTCCTTCATGCGGGGCCATCCGGGGAGGGGCAAATGAAAAGGGGGAGGCAGTGGCCTGCCTCCCCCCGGAAACTGGTCGTCTTCTACAGCGACCCGGCCACTCGTCCAATACGAGGCCGGCTGCTGTCTCCGGCCGTTATTCTGCCGCGTCTGCCGCCGGCACGACGTTTACGTATACCCGGCCACCCGACTTGTGCGCAAACTCCACCTTGCCGCCCTTGGTCGCGAAGATGGTATGATCCTTGCCCATGCCGACGCCTTTTCCCGGCCACTTCTGGGTGCCGCGCTGACGCACGATGATCATGCCGGGAACCACTTCCTCGCCGCCATACTTCTTCACGCCGAGGTATTTCGGGTTCGAGTCGCGACCGTTGCGCGATGAGCCGCCTGATTTCTTATGAGCCATGGTCCGCTCCCTTTGGTGTCCGTGTGACGGGGATAATGCCCCGGAATGGGTTAAGCTTCGGTGGTGCCTTCGGCGGTGTCAGCCTTCGGGGCGGCTTTCTTGCGCGCGGCTTTCTTAGCCGGTGCAGCGCCGTCTGCGCTGATCGACGTGATCGTAACTTCCATAAGGTCCTGACGATGGCCGATGGTGCGGCGGTAGGTCTGGCGCTGACGCTTCTTGCGGGTAATCAGCTTCGGGCCGCGCACGTCGCCGGCCACTTCGGCTGTCACCGTGGCGCCGGCCACGACGGGCGCGCCGACCGTGACGCCTGCGCCTTCGCCGATCATCAGCACCTGGTCAAAGGTTACCGTGTCGCCAGCAGCGGCGCTGAGTTTTTCGATGACAAGCGTGTCGCCTTCGGACACTTTATACTGCTTGCCGCCTGTCTTGATCACCGCGAACATGGGTGCAACCTTCCGGAATGTAACTTACAGAAACGCAAAGCCGCTGCGCTTATCGAGCCCGGCAACGGAGCCGGCGGTAAACACCAAACCGGCGGCGATGTCAAATCGGTAGTGCAGGCAGCCTGGCGGGCCCGAATGGCCTTTGGCAGCTGGGGTTTCGGGTCATTCAGGCGGCGCGGAGGGCGCGCCCCGGAGCCCGGAAATTCAAGATTATTGACTGATCAGTCCAAAACTTCTAGCTCTACGGCAATGGCAAGGCCGAAGGAATTTGACAGACAGGCGGCGCTGGATGCGGCCATCGGCGTGTTTCGCGAGCGGGGCTTTGCCGGCACCTCGACCGGTGATCTGACAAGGGCCATGCAGATCGGCCGTCAGAGCCTTTACGATACGTTTGGCGATAAGTGGCAGCTCTACACGGCGGCGCTGGCCCTCTATGGCGCGAGGGAGACCGAAGCCCACCGGGCGGCGCTGAGCACTGGGCCGCGGGCGATCGACGGGCTGGAAATCTTCCTTGCGCGTGTGAGGGCGAAGGCGGGCGAGGGCTGTCTCGCCCTTGGCGCGGCAAGTGAATTCGGGCGCCGCAAGCCCGGGCTGACCGCGATCCTGGCAGCGGCCGAGCGGGTGCTGCTGACGGCGCTGGCGTCCCGGGTCAACGAGGCACAGGCAGAGGGCGATGTGGCCGCCGGGCTCGACGCCCGCGAGGCGGCAGCCTTCCTTGCAGCCAGCATGTCCGGCATCCGGATTGCGGCGCGCAGCGGCGCAAGCGCTTCCCAGCTGCAGGCGCTGGCAGAATTGTCGCTGCGTGCGCTGCGCTGAAGGGGGGCGGGGGTGCGGATTTTCCCTCGGAACGCTTGCGCTGCGGCCAAGTCCGGGATAGTTGACCCCGCTTCGAAGACCCCGGCGCGGAGAGGTGGCGGAGTGGTCGATCGCGCCGGTCTCGAAAACCGGTATACTCGCAAGGGTATCGAGGGTTCGAATCCCTCCCTCTCCGCCACCGAAATACATCAGCATCTTGAAAATGTAGAAATATTTTAGGTTCTGATTTTCTCTTCCCCCAATTCTCCCCCCACTCGACGCTTCTGGTTTCCTCAAAGAAGCAGTTGCCGCTGCTTAACTCAAACCCAGATGCGCCAGACCCTCCTTAAGTCAGGCAGCCTTCTGTCTCAAAATACCTGACGACGGACACGGCGTACATCTTCTTGAGTCGGCGGTTTTCATCCGCCATCGCGTTGGCTTCGCCTGCCTGCGGCTCATCTCTGACCTCAGCGAGGCGTCCATGCCGCCATACTTGCTTCGCTAGTTATCATAGGCGGCGTTGCTGATCCCATTCTCGCGGCAGAGATCAGGCACAGGCACTCCGCTCTCGCCCTGGTTCAGGATCGCCAGTATCTGCGGCTCGGTAAATCTCGATTTGTTGGCTGCGTCTGCCTTCGGCTCATTCTCGTCTCCGTAGATAATCAACGCCGGAGAAGTCCAGTTTTCAAGTCGCTTATTTTCAGGGATGATTACCTAAGGAATGGCCCTTTTCTAATCCGGCAATCCCGCCGGTCAGACCGCCAATACGTGGCCCCTTTTGTTACCGGTGTTCACGGGTCGTGACAAAGAACCGGCAGATCGGCTTGCATCGCAATGTTATGATCGCGCAAGACTTTCTTGCACGCGCGGTTTCAGGTTCCGAACTACTTCATCGGCATCAAAGGCATGGGGATCCCCTTCAGGGCTCTCGCCCTTGCGAAGGACAATGAAGGCGTGGGCCTCGAACTGGCGGCGCTCGCGGACATCGACACTAAGGGACCAGGGATAACCATAAGCATAGTATGGAAATCTCTGATGACCGAACGCATAATAGCCATCGAGCGGCGGCTCAAACCGGGTCGATGTATAAGTGCGGCTGATGTCGGTATCCTGCTCGATGACCAAAAAATAGTCGAACCCGTTTTCCAACGTCAGCTCCGCCGCACGATAGAGCAGGAAAGTCTCAACCTGTTCCCGCGGCGTTGACTCATTGCCGTGGAAAAGCACCCGAAAGCGGTCCGCTTCAATACGCTGCTCGGCATAACCATACCGACCCGTCATGGGGCCATAGGGCGTCGGAGTGGAGCAGGCGACAAGGTAAAGGGTTATCACGCTTATCAGCAGCATAAGTCTAAGCATCGAACACTCCAAGCTGACTTGAACTTTGTTTTCTACTTCCTCTGGCTGAGAAAAATCAGCCTTGCTTTGACCTGAGTCAGAATGAAAAACGCTCAGTTGTCGGTTTCAAAATCTTTCTCACTCGATCAGTTTTGCAGACTTTCGAAGCGGTCATGTCACAGATCAGTCCACCCGAACCGGGAGGAATTGACGTTGATCAAAACAAGTTTCTCAGATCGGTTGATCATGGAAAAGCGCGATGACTAAAGCGCTAGTTACACGGATGGAGTTGAAAATGGACGACAAAGCGCTCAAAAGTCTTATCGAGGACGAACTCGATTGGGAGCCGCGGGTGAACGCGGCGGACATCGGTGTAGCTGTCAAAGACGGCGTCGTGACTCTGATGGGTCATGTGCCGTCTTATGTGGAGAAGATCGCTGCCGAGGAGGCGACGCGGCGCGTGAAGGGCGTGCGGGCGATCGCTCAGGAAATTGAAGTGCGCCTTGACGGGCGGGGCGCACCTCTGAAGGATGATCAGATCGCTGAGAAGTCAGCTAACGTGCTTGATTGGGACGTATCTGTTCCTCACCGGAAAGTCCAGGCCAGAGTCCAGAATGGCTGGGTAACCCTGACTGGGGAGGTGGACTGGAACTTCCAGCGTGAAGCTGCGCAACGGTGTGTCTCAAACCTCCCCGGCGTCCGGGGCGTTTCCAATTCAATTTCGGTAAAAGAGCGCGCGACACCATCGGATATTAAGGACCGTATTGAGAAGGCTCTGATACGCCATGCCGAGACCGAGGCAAAAGGCATACGCGTGTCGGTTGCGAATGGCAAAGTCACACTCGAAGGCAAGATCGATGCTTGGCATGACCGCGAGGTTGCAGAGAAGGTTGCATGGGCGGCCCCCGGCGTTACGGCCGTCGACGACCGGTTGCAGATAGCCTGAAAGAGTCCGGCTTGGTGTGGTGGCGTGGTTCCTCGGCCACAGGGGGGGCACTTGCGGTCGTCAGCCGATGTGCGGGCGCGTGGGCAGGTTGGCTGTTGGGGTCCGTGATTCCCAGGTCGCCTATCTGAAAGGTGTTTTCACCCTGGCAAGTGTGCGCTTGTCGCTTCAACGCGGACGTCCGGAGGGGATCAATTTTCTGATTTTTGGGGGTGGAGCAGTTGCGTGGTTCGAGATGATGACCAATGGCCGGAACCTGCCCTGGTGAAAGAGGAGCCCCGCAAGTGTGTCAGTCATAAAGTCATATCACGGTTTAACTTTCAATGATGTTAAATGACGGACGATATGATGGAAGATATTTGGTATCCGTCCTTAAACAGAAACGCTTTACACGGAGAATGTCCCGAAGATACTGTACACTAAACAGGAAGACCATATCCAGCCGACCGCCAGGGCCCCTTCTGAACGTCCGTTCAGATTCTTTCCTGCAAACACCGTCTCCTGTGACACCATTGAGATAGTTGGTCGGGGTGCTGCGATCAAGGAAATCGTGATGCTGAACATTTCCTGGCAAGGGGCGGATTGTAACCATTTCGGTGATCTCCTCAATTTCCCTGTTCTCTCGGAAGGAAAGCGGAGTAATCGTGATGTCAGTCAGTCTGAGAAGAAATAGCCGATGTTATCATTGCCGGAGCCGCCATGGCCGCGGTGACACATCGTCCCGGGCCGCTGGCTTGTCTGAGCAGAAAAGCGCCAGGGGGCATGACTGCGCTGATCGCGCGCGCGGCCCTGGAGGCTTCTCACGGGGGCAAGGTCGTTCGGCTTGCGCCCGGGTAAGTCGGCCCGGAATTTGTTCTGTATCCGGCCCTTTAAATTTGTGCGCTTGAGACATGAATAAGCATCGGAGAACCAACGATGAGGAATTCCCACTCGCCGCTGCTGAAATCACATCGTAGTCTGCCGCCGCCTGATTTCGACAACATCGCATTGGTTCTCCAGGGCGGCGGCGCGCTTGGTTCTTATCAGGCTGGCGTTTATCAGGCGATGCAGGAGGCTAGTCTCGAGCCTGACTGGATCGCGGGCATATCCATCGGTGCCATCAATGCCGCCCTGATAGCCGGGTCACGAGCGTCTGAACGATTGCAGATACTGAGCCGGTTCTGGCATGAGGTCTCAAGCGAGCCGGGCGGGCTTCTTGCCTGGCAGTATCTTCCGAAAGAGCTGATCGCTGGCCAGGATATCCGAAGTTGGCTGAATGCCTTGAGCGCAAACCACAGCCTGATTTTTGGCGTTCGATCAATGTTTCAGCCAAGGTTACTACCGGCTTTTTTCTGGCCGAGCGGAACCTCGGGTGCACTTAGTTTCTATGATACACGTCCCCTCGCTCAAGCGCTGGAACGCTATGTCGATTTTGATCTTATCAACACAGGGCAGACGCGGTTGAGCCTCGGGGCCGTCAATATAAGGAGCGGAAACTTTACTTATTTTGACACCACCACGCATGTTATTGGTCCCCAGCATGTCATGGCGAGCGCCGCGCTGCCGCCAAATTTTCCGCCGGTAGAGATCGACGGCGAGTTCTATTGGGATGGGGGCGTCGTTTCCAATACGCCACTCGAATGGGTTGCTGAGCAGGATCCGAAGACTGATACACTGATCTTCCAGGTCGATGTCTGGAATACGCGCGGTGAATACCCGACGAACCTCGTGGAGGCCGTCACACGACAGAAGGAAATCCAGTATGCAAGCCGGACACGTTACAGCACAGATTCGCTTAGAAAACTGCAGCGGCTGCGAAATGCAGTGGCCGATGTCCTGGATGATCTTTCAGGCAGTGGCCACAACCTTCCTTCCATAGATCGGCTCAAGGCTGAAGTGGAGCGAAAGGTGTTCCAGATCGTTCACCTGATCTATCATGCGCCCCGTCATCAAGGGACAACGAAGGATTTTGAGTTCTCGCGGCTTAATATCGAGGAGCATTGGCGAACCGGGTACCTCGATGCGGTCCGAACGCTTCGCCACCCGGAAGCATTGTCCCGGCCGGATCCTAAAATTGCGGGCGGCGTAGCGACCTTTGACGTTTCCGTTGATGGACGAATTTAATCATCCAGCAGCACTCTACGCATCGAATCAATTCAGTCAGCCGGCGGACGTCACATTGCTGGCCTGGAAGTCTTACGCCCCAGGCATCCTTGCCAGACGCTGACCGTAGCGGAGCAGATGGCTCAGTGCGCCCGCGGCCCCTTGTCAGGAAATCGCTGGTACTTGAGCCGTCTCAAGTCGGTCAGTGTTGGCTGGTGCTACCAGAAAACGGTTGGCCACTGCGGAGCATATCATGGTTGTTTCCAGAATTGTCTCTATCGGCGAGCGGGCGCTTCCTGGATGGTTGACGCTTCCCGAGGCGCCGCGGGGACTGATTATATTTGCGCATGGCAGCGGATCGAGCCGGCACTCTCCGCGTAACGCCGCCGCTGCCAGGAGATTAGAGGAACTCGGATTTGCGACGCTACTGTTTGATCTTTTGACGGATGAGGAGGCACAGGACCGCCGTAATGTGTTTGACATATCACTCCTCGCGGTTCGGATCGGGCAGGCTCTTTCCTGGGCCCTGGAACAGGCTTCTCTCGATGGGTTGCCTATAGGGCTCTTCGGGGCGAGCACCGGAGCGGGCGCTGCCTTGAGGGCCGCAGCATCTTCTCCTTTCGTTAGTGCGATCGTGTCCCGCGGTGGACGGCCGGATCTTAGTGGCCCTGGCTTGCGTCAACTCAGGGCGCCCACACTTCTGATTGTGGGAGGGAAGGATCGCGACGTCCTGGCGCTCAATGAAGCGGCTGCGGAGCAGATGCTGTGCCCGCACAGGATAATTGTCGTTCCGGGTGCCGGCCACCTGTTTGAAGAACCCGGCGCGCTCGAGCAGGTGCTCGCCATTTCGGGGGCCTGGTTTCTGAAGCACATGCACGCGTTTGTACGTACGGATCTTCCTTTCCGCAGCCGGGTACAGGCCGGTGAACGCCTCGGACAGATCCTGGTGGACCACAAATTTGAGAAGCCTGTCGTTTATGCTCTGCCCCGCGGGGGAGTTGCGCTGGCGATCGAAATCGCCAGGTCTCTCCATGCACCGCTGGATTTGATCCTGGTTCGTAAGATTGGCGTGCCGGGACAGCCGGAGCTGGCAGCGGCCTGCGTCATCAACGGAGACCAGGCGGACATCGTGATGAATGACGACGTCATGAAAGCCGTTCCATTGAGCAAAGACGATGTCCGGCGTCTGGCTGTTCGGGAACTTGAGGAAATAGAACGCCAGAGAAAACTATACCGGCTCGAGCGGGCGCCGGTGACAGCTAAAGCGCGTACCGCGATTCTCGTGGATGATGGAGTTGCGACCGGGACCACTATGCGTGCGGCCATTCTAGCTATCCGCAAACAGGAGCCTGCAAGGATCGTTTTGGCTGTTCCGGTCGCCTCCGAGGACGCGATGAATATGCTAGGTCATCTTGTCGATGAGGCCATCGCACTTGCTGTTCCTGATCGGTTCGGTTCTGTCAGTCAGTATTATAACGACTTTCATCAAATGACAGATGAAGAAGTCATACAAATGCTGTGTCAGTATGCAGAAGAGGTAGGCGCATGATAAATCCCCAGCCTGTTTCTCGGTCTGGTCTTTCGCGATTGGTAGCCTCAAGGGCGCAGACGTTTTCTCTGGAAGATGAATTTGAAGAACTCGCACAGCATATAGACCAGCTTGCTGATGCCCGGATCGTCTTGCTGGGCGAGTCCACGCATGGAACTTCCGAATTCTATCGTGCGCGCGCAGCCATCACTCAGCGGCTGATCAGGAAACATGACTTTCGCCTTCTCGCAATTGAGGCAGATTGGCCCGATACGGCGGAACTTGATCGATACATCCGCGGGCGAGAAGCTTGGGGCGAGCAGGACACTTTTGTGAATTTTCCCCGCTGGATGTGGCGCAATAAAGAGTTTGCTAAGTTTCTGGCGGGTCTCCGGGAATGGAACAGCTTTCGGGCAGCGGCTGATCAGGCGGCTATATACGGGCTTGATGTCTATAGTCTGGATAAATCAATGGCGGCGGTGCTGAGCTATCTCGAGCGGATTGATCCGCCTGCTGCGGAGTTGGCACGCAGGCGTTATGCCTGCCTCAGCCCGTTTGTGGGGCGGCCGCAGATTTATGGCGCTCAGGCTGTGTATACAGGGCAGACCTGCGAGGATGAAGTGGTCGGCCAGCTGATCGACCTTCTGAATGCGCAGGTCGCTTATGTCCGACAGGACGGCGACAGGTTTTCCGATGCCGAGCAGAATGCCAGGGTTGTATGTGCCGCAGAGCGTTATTACCGGGCTATGTATCGCGGGGCGGTTGAAAGCTGGAACCTTCGCGATTTTCATATGTACTCAACACTCAAGCGCCTTCTGGACCGCAAAGGTCCTGCAGCAAGGGTCGTTGTCTGGGCCCATAATTCACATATCGGCGATGCTGGGGCCACTACTATGGGGCAGCGGGGTGAATACAATCTGGGCCAGCTTTGCCGGGAGCATTTTGGCAGCGACGTGGCGGCAATCGGGTTTGTTGCCTGCAGCGGTCATGTCCTGGCTGCAGACACATGGGGCGGGGCGGCACGAGTCCGGCAGATTATGCCGCCTTTGGCAGCAAGCTGGGAGCAGGTGTTCAGCGAAACTCAGATGCCAGCCGGACTGCTGATCTGGCGTCATGATCCTGAGCTGTCCGACATTCTGGATCAGTATCGCATCGAACGCGCCATCGGTGTGATTTACCGCCCCGAGACCGAGCGCTGGAGCCATTCTTTCGATGCTAATCTCGCGCGTCAATTCGATGCTCTGGTCTGGATAAGAAAGACCACCGCGTTAACGCCTCTGGCGGGCGCGCCCCCGGAAGGAGCGCCGGACACATATCCCTTCGGTATCTGAAACCCTGGCGGGTGAGGAGCGACGTATGGCCGACGGCATCCTGGCTGTGTCCGAATGGATTTGGCGACAGAAGTATCGTTGGCGCAATGAAGTCGCCTTGTCGGCGACCTTCCAGCGTGTTGCGCAGGCAGCTGCGCAAGCTGAAGGCGACCGGGCACGGCTATGGGCGCCGGTGTTTCTCGAACTCCTGCTGGAGGGAGGTTTCCTGCCAGGCGGCCGGATCCTTGCAAATGCCGGAACGGATCAGGAGGCGACCCTCGTCAACTGCTTCGTCGCCGGCCCCGTCATGCCGTCGCAGGATGGATTGGAAGCCCTTCTTCGCGAAAGCGCTTTGACATTGGAGCGAGGCGGGGGGGTCGGGATCGACTTTTCTCCGGTTCCGCCTCTTGGAGGTTCGGGGGCGGGTCTTTCCGGTCCGGTCGCCTGGATCGAAAGGGTCGACCAGATGTGCCGAGACCTTGTCGCGCATCCCCCCCGACGAGCCGCCATCATGGCAACGCTCCGCTGTGATCATCCCGACATTGAGGCCTTCATCCGGACAAAACAGTTCTCAGGCGGACTTAAGCACTGTAATCTGTCTGTTTTGGTCAGGGACAGTTTCGTGGCTGCGGTGCGCGCGGACGCATCCTGGGGGCTCGTTATTGACGGGCGGACGGTCACAACCCTTCCGGCGCGCCAGCTCTGGCAAGGCCTTGCTCAGGCTGCCTTGGAGAGCGGCGAACCTGGAGTGCTCTTTATTGACCGGATCAACCGGGAGAACAATCTTGCCTATGCTGAGACGATTACGGCCTGTAATCCCTGTGGGGAAGTTCCATTGCCCGCGCATGGAGCCTGCGTTCTCGGCTCCCTCAACCTGACCCGATTTGTCAGGGCGCCATATCAGGCCGGCAGTCATATTGACTTCCTCCGCCTTGCGTCAGCGGTCCAGCGGGCTGTCAGGTTTCTGGATGACGTTATTGATGTCGCTGCTTTCCCGCTTCCTGAACAGGCAATCAGGGCGAGAGAAAGCCGCCGGATCGGGGTCGGGCTCACGGGGCTGGCCGATGCGCTTATCTTGCTGGGACTGCCCTATGACAGCGAGACAGCGCGCTGTCTGGCTGCGAGGATTGCCGAAACGATCCGGGACGCAGCCTACGATGCCTCCATCAGGCTCGCGGAGGAAAAAGGTACCTTCAAGGCCTTCAGGCCCGAGGGGTATCTGCAATCTCCTTTCGTGCAGCGCTTGCCGAGCGGGTTGCGAACCCGCATTGCGCACTCAGGTCTTCGCAACAGCCATCTGCTTGCCATTGCTCCGGCCGGATCCATCAGCCTGCTTGCAGGCAATGTTTCCTCAGGCATTGAACCGGTCTTTGCCGCGCATCAGGTTCGCCAAGTCCAGACAGCGAACGAAGGGACGGAATCTTTCGGATTGACAGATCACGCACTTGATATCTGGGCGCAGTCGGGACTGCGAGGCGGTCTCCCGCCAGCCTTTGTTACCGCGGCCGGACTGTCTGCCCGCGCGCATCTGGAGATGCAGGCGGCTATCCAGCCTTTCATCGACAATGCCATTTCGAAGACAATCAATCTTCTCCAGGCGGACGGCCAGGACATTTTCGACATCTTCCTGAAGGCCTTCGATCTGGGCCTCAAGGGATGTACCGTTTTTCGCGCGGGTAGGTGCGCTGGCGGCGTTCTGATCCCGGCAGGCTGACGGAGTTTTGCACAGGCAGCGGTCATTCTCCGGTGACGGCCGAAGAGATGTCGCGATTGCAGAGTTGAGGAATATCAATACTGCCTCCGGCAACATGCAGCATGGTTGGGAACATCAATGACGGAGGTTTTGATGAAAACTGGAGCGCTTACCCATACCGCGCAGAGGAACGTCCCGGCTGCTACACAAGTCCCGGCAAGACGGAGGTTGTTCGATCCTTTCGGCTTTCTCCAGACCGAAATTGATCGGGTGTTTGACAGTTTGAATGGCGACTATGCCTTAGGCCCGTTGGGGCGTTCATTCTGGCCCAGTATGGATGTTCGGGAAGATGATGGCTCCCTCGAAATCCTCGCTGAACTGCCAGGAATGACAGAGTCCGACATCGATATCAGCTTTCGTGATGGATATCTGGTTATTCACGGAGACAAGAAAACCGATACGGAAAACAAGTCAGCAAATTACCGGTTGTATGAAAGGCTCTACGGGGCTTTCGAGCGCTCGCTGCGCTTACCTGTGGGCACGGAGCCTTCAAAGATCAAGGCGAAGCTCGTCAATGGCGTGCTCCGTGTCTCGGTTCCGAAACCCGCCGGATCAGACGGGCAGAAGATTCAGGTGTCTCGCGGCTGACGAACATTTCATCCGTTCCAATTAGCTCTCCGGGCGGATGAAGAAACAGGGTGGCAGGCATTAAGATGTCGCCCTCTGAGAGGAGCGGTCCGTATAGCAAGCCCCCCCTCCCGCCGGCGGACCGCTCCTCATTTTTTTCACCATCGCATTTGTGTTCAGGTCAGAAGGGCGTCACCCGGCGATTTTTTATCGCGTCTTATTCGTAAGCCCTGGACTGAAGGCCGCCCTGCTGCACGAAAGCAAAGCGCCGGCGATAGCGCGGGTTAAGGCCTGACGTCTGCAGCGCACCGGCTGGCACGCCCATATCTTACTCCCGGCATGACGGAGAGAAATACATGTGTCAGTCGATTTTCATCTGTCCACGCCAAGTCATGGTCGCCGGTCAGCCAGCTGCAAAATCACCGGATTGCATCATGCAACCGGTTTTCGCCTTTGTTTGAATTCCACGCCTGGCGACATGGGCACAGCCGCCTGTCAGATTAAGGATGTCCGGTTGCTGATCCATAAAGACCAGCCGGGCTCTGTGAGCAACAGAGCCACTTCATTAGATCAGGGAATCGCCGGTCCGTCCAAAGAGGAAGCCTCTTTCTGGCCGGCTATCGGGCAGAAAGCACAGTGGCTGGATCAACCCATCAATTCGTGGCCCGTTGGATATCTTTTCCGGCAATGGCGCAACAGTGTCTGATCTCAATGCGCGCCAGCACATTTGAGTCATCGCCGCTCGGTCCTGTCCAGAAGTGCCCGTTCACCAACAGCAAGTTTAGACCGGCATGTTGCCAGCGGGCGGCGGGCTGTTTCCCGTGATCCCTGCCGGCAGGATTCTGCCCCGGATCGGGCAGTGGGACCTCGGTGGGTTGGGCGCTTACCGGAAACGGATGTGCGTCCCGGGGAGGCCTTGTTTCTACCCCGGGATCAGTGACGCGCATAAGGCGTGTCCCGGCGACGAGTTCAGTGTCGGGATTCCAGAGGGCTTTTCTCCGATACCAGCGCAGGCAATTTTGCCGGTTGCGGGAGATGCAGAGTTTATTGTTCCGGGCGCCTAAAGGCATCCGGGGGGCCTGTTGTCTGTCTTGCCGGATACACACCGATGCTGCAGGAAAACGTAGAACCGAATCTTGCTCTCTTCGTACTGGTCCGGGACGGGTATCCGCCATTGGAAAAAAGAATGACAGGCTCCTACCTCTCAGATCGCTGCTGCTGCGCCCGCCATCTGAGAACCCGGTCAAGAGTTGACCGATGGTCCGCCTTTGTCGTCGCTGCCAGATCCGAATGATCGCGCATCAGCAGATGCAGAACGCAGTGCACAATGAGGTGTCGTTCATTAAGATCTGCCACATCGGACGCGTTGTGACGCAGAATGTTATCAAGCTCCGTAATTGTCCGGGTGTTATGCAAGAAAGCATCCTCCATTGGCTCCGACTATAACCCTGTGCGTGCGAGGGGGTGGATTATAGCTTCCCTAGTCTGCACCTTGTGCAGACTAGATCCGGAACGCCCACAGTTCTGTGATTTGAATCAACCAAGCCGGCGGCCAGGCCTGGCCCGTCAGAGGGAGGTTCAGCCCCTGAGGGCCAGCCTTGTGTTGATGTCAATTCCGTTGGCTTGATGACGGGTTCCGGAGGCTCAAACCTGGGAGTCCTGAGCTTCATTCAGGAACTCAATCTTGTCGTCTGATGGACATATTGGTCGAGGCTTGCAGCGCAGCTCGACGATCTGTTGGTCGTCTTCGGGGACGCGACTTGAGCGCCAGTTGCCCAGCATGTGCTGCCAGACACGTCGAGCGGACTGGCTTCGGGTGGTTTTAATGGCCGCTGTTACGCTTTCAGGGCAATTGCGGCCTTAAGTTCAGGTTAAACAGAAACCAGAGACGGGCGTTTAACCGGACAGGACATGACGTATACGGCAGAACGCAAGGCGGCGACTATCTCTGACGGTCGTGCGCCGCTTAAAACGTCTCACCGGCGTTTATTGCAGGACAAGGGTTATGCAGAGGGCACGCTGCCCGCGCTGGCGTTCAGGGGCGTGCAGCAAAGGGCAGCGCCTGCCTGACGCTCATGTGGGCCCTGACGGCTGGACGGCGCGCGACAAGTTTTCGGCATTGCCTGAGACGGCTGGGATGAGCGAAACGGCGTCCCGGAGTTTTGCCGCCGATGCGGGCTCTACCGCGAAATACTGCCGGCTGGCACCCGGCGTGCGAGTGGGCCAATGACTGGGATCGCTGTGTAAGATCGATGCAGGACGACTCTATAATCCAAAAGGTTTCTATGACGCCGTCAGGCGTAATAGCATCTGAAGCCGGAAGAACTGGCAGTTCAGCAAACCACACACCGGCTCAGTGGAGCCACAGCTATTACCGAAGCTATTCAGGTCCTCCTGTCGTCGTCAGTCATCTGGATTCCGGTAAAAATACCGGCATTTCCCGAAGATGTCACGAAGGCGATCACCCGTGCTCTGTACCGGATGGCTTATAGGGGCGTTGGTAATATTTCCGTCGATCCCGGCGGGAATCGGGCGGCCTCGCGCGGAAAGGTTAGTGCCGGGTAAGAGTGCAGGGCGACGGAAGAAGCGGCTAAGGCAGCGCCCCTGCTAACGAGGCTGGCGCATAACGTCCGGTCATCTTCGTCCCTGGGAACGCCTCGATGTGAAGAATTCCGTGCAGGGTTCTGCAGGTGCTTATGCTGGTCGCGTGAGATGCAAACAGCTGAGAGAACCTGCCTGCCGGCTCGCCATCGGCAAAAGGTTTGAACCCGGCCCCCCTCTGGGCCTCATGGTTCACGATACCGCGATGATAAACTGATCCGGGAGTCTTTCGCCAGAAGCCTTTTGAGAACGACCGTTCAGGCGGTCGGCTGCTTCGCTGTTCTGGGTTCCCTGTTGGCGCGAGCAGGAGGCGTTACAATTGTCCCGGCATCGGAAAAGGATTTCCCGGAGAACTCCGCATCAGTCTCTATCTGTTTGCGCATTCCGTTCAGCAGAATGTCCTGTTGACGACGCACACTGTCTCTCCAGGCGTCAATAAGCCTTCTGCCGCCAGTAAGCCAGGCTCCGAAAATGTCGATACCCAGATTGAGATTGTGGGCATACTGTTTGGAGAACCATGCGGGAGCTTCAAACTGCGGCGGCGAGACCGGAAGCTGGCCATTAAACTGCGGAGCTTGAAAGTATCGCGAAGCCCAGCTGCCATCGCCGTGCTCCGGTTTCTCCTTTACTGCCATGTTAAAGACCTCCTTGTCAGTGAAATGCAGGATACTCAACATCCAATCGGGCGATTTGACCTTGCTCAAGCGCGGGCGGGCCGCCCCTCGCTGCTGCAGGCGCAGGCTCGCAAGCCTCTGACTGTGCCTTGGCAGAATCCCGCCCGTGATTTGAGAAGCGTTTTATGAACGTAACTCAGATCGGAAGGATCTGCTTCTGCCGACGCCTTCAGCCAGTGTCGCCTCAAGATCCCGATCGTGCGGACGTCGGGCAATTCAACATAGCCGGGGTGCTGAAGCCAGTGAACGGAGCAGCTTACTGATTCCGGCATCATCCCGGGTCTGCCCCGCCGTTCCAGTCGGAACATCAACAGCCGGATACAAGCCTCGTTATCGAAAGCAATCTGGACAAGGGAAAAAATTCCATCTCTCGGTATGAGAATAAAAGGGCGCGTGGGGAAGCGGCCTGTTGGTTCCTGATCAGATCTTATCCGAGGCCTTGATCAGCGCTGGTCCCAGTTGAGGTGCTCTGTGCGAGGAAGACAAGGTGGCTTCCGGTAGAATCCAGGAATATCCATTTCAATAAAAGCTCTGACTGAGTGATGCGCAACGTCGCTCAATTCGGCCCTGATGACCTCAGCCGGGCCTGAGAGCCTGAGTATGTGACGGCGGCCGCCGGTTTCATCCGGAAACCCGAATCGTCGCCGCAGATGAGCCCTGTGAACAGACTGTTCGGGTGGCCCCCATGAAGAAAGTTCTGTGCGGACATGCGTGCCTGTATCACACTGACAGGGGTGTTTCAAAGCAGACTGGGAGAGGGTGGCGTCGTCTGCAGCTATGTTTCTGCCGAAAACAGGCCCAAACGGCTCTGCGCATCCACGACCAGCTTCGATAGTTCACCTTGCCGGCAGGCGCAGGCAAGACAGCACTCGCCAGGCAGGATCAGGCTGCTCACCTGGCGGGGATTCTCCCTGGTGGATTCCTGTTCCGGAGTGTAAAGACCGTATACAGACAAACAGTAGAGGACCTGTCCCAACGACGGGAAAGAATAACAGTCCCTCCGACTGCCCAGGCTGGTCTTTTACAGGGGGGAGGCATTTCTGGCTTGTTGGGGCTGAACACAGTTGGGGTCAGTTTTCTCTGTGCGAGCGCCATTTGAACCAATCTGCATCACGGCTGATACCAGCGATCAGCTGATCGCTGGTATTCAGGAAGTACGGGAGGGCGGGGCCCGGCTAGTGGTGCGCTGAAACGGCGCGAACGAGGTCGCCTGTGACGGCGTAATCTGCGGCATGGGACACGTCACCGAGGCTCAGCATTCCTGTCATCCGCTTGGCACCGTCCAGGACCGGCAGTCTGCGAACCTGTTTCTTTTTCATAAGAGATACAGCATCCACGATATCATCATCCTCCCGGCAATAGAGAACATTCTTCGTCATGACATCGCGGGCGCAAAGCGTTGACAGATTGTCCCCGTTACTCAATCCGCGCACAACAATGTCCCGGTCTGTCACCATACCGACGAGACGATCGTCTTCCCCAATCGGAATGGCGCCGATGTCCTCCTTCTTCATGATTTTCGCAATGTCTGAAAGACTGGTCCCGGGTGGCTGCCAGTTAACCGTACGGCGCATTGCCTGTTTGACCTTCATACTCTTCTCCCTTTAATCCCGCACTGCGTGCGGTTTGAAGTCCCGCTCTGTAAAGCGTCGCCTCATGAATCCTTGTTTTGCCTTTTCTTATCGGCTGGCTTTTTAGCTTCTTCGTGATGGCTGATTTCATCCAGGCCGTTGGCCAGGCTGGCGTCAGAGTACTTGCGCAGGCTGATCAGCAAGTTGACGATGGCAGCGCTCGCCAGAATAATTGACGCAGTGGTTGCGATGGGGTGCTCCTGGATTTCCCGGGTCGCACTTCTTGCCACTTTTTTAGATTGCATTTTTGCTTCTTCAAGCATGCTTCCAGCCGCATGGGTCAGGGCAACTGACGCTTCAATCAATCCGCTCTGGAGCTGCTCTCCCGACCGCGTACTCAGCCGGGTCAGGGTTTCCAGTGCGTGTGCCAATGGCCCATCCCCAACATGGGGTAAGTCCTGCGTACGGGCTGTCTGTTTCATGAGTGTTTCTCCTTTTTTGTCCTTATGCGTCAGCCCGACGATGCACGTATTGCGGTAGATCAAATCCTGAACTTACGCAGGATTGCATGGACAATATTCCGGGACATGGGGCTTGCGGGCACGCGTGAACTGAACAGCAGCAGATCAGGCTGGCTGTCAGACAGGTTCGTTCAGGTGGCCTGCATCAGGTTTCCAGAACGTAGGTTCCTGGTGCTGACCCGAGGACATCCGGTGGCTGCGGCGGCCGGGCGGTTGGCCCGGAGCTGGAATGTTTCTTCAGCCAGCTGAGCCATTCGGGCCACCACGATCCTTCCTTGCGCCGGGCGCGGGCCATCCAGGCATCGGGCTCAAGGTAGGTCCGTCCTCCGATGGCTGGACCGGAATAGAAGTAGGCACCTGCCTTGCCGGGCGGACTGATGACGCTTGTGTTATGACCACCGCCGGTGAGCGCGAAGGTCGTATCGGCAGAGCCGTGCAGGCCGATCCTGTAGACCGAATGCCAGGGGGCGATATGGTCGCGCTCCGCCCCCAGCGCAAAAATAGGTACACGGATGTCCTTAACTGCGACGAACTCGCCCTCAACTGAAAGTTCGCCGTGCGTGAAGCTGTTCTCCATGAAAAGCTGGCGCAGATATTCGCTATGCATGCGGGCTGGCATGCGGGTGGGATCAGCAAGCCAGGCTTCCAGGGGGCCGGGTTCAGCCAGATGCCCGAGCATGTAGCGCTCGACGAGGCGTGAATAGACCAGCTCATGGGCACGCAGGATCGAAAAGGCGCCAGCCATATTGCGCGCGTCGAGGGTGCCATCGATGTGCATCATGTCTTCCAGCAGGGCGACCTGACTTTCATCGATGAAGAGAAGGAGTTCGCCGGCTTCGCGAAAATCCGTCTGGGCGGCCAGAAGGGTAAGCGAGGCAAGCCGATTATCATCGCTGCGGCCCATCGCAGCCGCAGCGATCGCCAGGATGGTGCCGCCCAGGCAGTAGCCGACGCCGTGAACCAAGGCGCCGCCGCAGGCTTTTTGCACGATGCCCAGCGCTTCCATCACCCCATAGCGGCGATAGTCATCAAATCCTGTGTCGCGCAGTTCTGTCCCCGGATTCTTCCAGGAGACAATGAAGACGGTGAACCCCTGGGAGACCAGCCAGCGTACAAAGGAGTCTTCAGGCCTTATGTCCAGGATATAGTATTTCATGATCCATGCGGGCACGACGAGCACGGGTTCGGGACACACCGTTGCGGTCGTCGGCGTGTACTGGATGAGTTCGAACAGGTCGTTGCGATAGACAACATGGCCTTCGGTGATGGCCATGGTCTCGCCAACGCGCCAGGATGGCCTGTCCTGCGGGCGGATGTGACCGCCCTGGGCGGCCATGTCTTTCCAGAAGTTTGTTATGCCCCGCAGAAAGTTCTGCCCATAGCTTGCCAGCGTCGCATCCAGGACATCGGGATTGCTCCAGGGAAAATTCACGGGTGCAACGGCATTCAGGATCGAGGACCCCATGAACGCGACACGGCGCGCATGGTGATCGGCGACGCCTCGCAGGCAGGACGTTGCGGCGCGCCACTGCGCCTCAGCTGCCAGGTGCGACTGCGCCAGCAGGCGATAAGGCGCACGCCTCCAGCCGGGGCTGCGGAACCGCCGGTCGCCGGGTTCAGGCCGGAAGGCCCAGTCTGCTCTCTCTTCGGCGCTCGCGCCTGCAGCCAGCGCCTGAAGCGCCTCTGACCAGCGCCACCAGAGTTCGATCTGCCGTGCCGGCGAGACCGAAAGATGGAAGTACCAGTCTTCCCAGGCCTGAAGGGCCGCCCAGGGCGACTGGCCCCCCGTCAGGTGTGCAAAACGCCCGCGCAGGCGCCGATCGAGTTCCCTGAGCAGGTTTTCGGTCTCGCGATCCGGTTCGCATGTGCCCGGACGCGTGCCGGGTGCATCGGGGCCGGGGATAAGTTCGGGTTGCCGATTGATGGACGCGGGGCGTGTCCGCTTAATTCGGGGCGCGGTCAAGAATGCGCGCCGCCTCGTCGGCATAGTCTGTCACTGCGTCGATAGCTGCCTTGCGCCAGACCTCAAGCAGATCCACGGGCGAACGGCAGGTCACCAGGGCCGCCATTGTGCTGGTATCCTTACGGACCCGCTCGGCTGCAAACCTTGCGATGCTCATCTGGACCTCGCTTATCCGGCGCAGGCTATCGATGGCGGTCGGGGGGGTGAGGCCTGTAGGGATCATGGGCCTCAGAGAGGCGAAAGGGTCAGCCGGGGAAAATGTTCTGTGTGCTCCTTTGGTATTTTCAGCCTTGGTTGATGCGCGGGGCATGGTGATGCACTCCTTGAATATCTTGTCGTTTTTGGCAGCCCGGACGCAGAGTGCGGACTTGGGAAGGCCTTGTCTATTCGTACTTTCCCTCATTCGACATCACTTCGGTCGGGTAGGCTGCATTACTTCGTGCACAGACAGGCAGCCAGCTGCGATGTCCCGTTGCTTATCCCAGGCCAGGCCGGCGACGCGACCAGGCCTTCTGGCGCAGGCAGGTCTGGCCCGCTGGTCCGGCTTAACCCGGAGCCGATCATGACGCCGGCCGGGGCCGGGCCGTCCAGTCTGCGAAGCCATAGCCCTCATCATCCGGATCTGTCTGCCTGGTTTGTTGCGTCTGCCGCAACGGGCGCGCATAATCCGGCAGATCAGATCCTATCGGGAGGGATTCATGGCAGACCTGCTGGCTTTATCGCGAAGTGTCATTGATGAGGGAAAGGGGTTTGCTGAAACCGGTCCGCTGAACCGGATTACGCACGAACTGTCTGAGATCTCTGACGGCGTCGCGATGGTCGAGGCCTTTTCGCACTCGGTTGTGTTTCGCACCGATGAAGGGCTCGTTGCGTTCGACACATCGAATGAGCATGGCGGGGAAAGGGCCGTTGAGGCCATCCGGGGCTGGTCCGCCGACCCGTTCCATACGATCGTCTATACGCACGGACATATTGACCATGTCGGCGGCTGCGGCGCCTTTGTTCACGATTGCGCTGCCTGCCGGGCGCCGGCGCCGCGCATTGTCGGGCATGAGAATGTTCAGAAACGTTTCGAGCGCTACAATCTGACGAATGGCTATAACAAGGTCATCAATGAACGCCAGTTCGGCCAGTTCAGGCGGCGCGGCTACGACCTTGCCGGAGACACTCGCTTCCTGCCCTCGACGACACCTGCTCCGGATACGACGTATAGCGACACGCTCGAGCTGAATGTCGGCGGTCTGGACATTCACCTCTATCATGCCAGAGGTGAGACGGACGACCATAGCTGGGCCTGGATACCCGGGCACAAGGCGATCTGCGCGGGCGATTTTTTCATCTGGAACTTCCCGAATGCCGGCAATCCTCAGAAAGCGCAGCGCTACCCGCGCGAATGGGCGGCTGCTTTGCGCAGCATGGCGATGAAAGGCGCAGAACTGTTCCTGCCCGCGCACGGGCTGCCGATTGACGGCAAGACCCGGATCCGGGCTGTCCTGACCGAAGTCGCGGACGTTCTGGATAAGCTGGTGAACGACACGCTCGACATGATGAATGACGGCGCGCGCCTGAATGATATTGTCCATACCGTAAAGGTTGATCCGGCGCTCCTGGAGAAGCCTTACCTGCGCCCGGCCTATGACGAACCTGAATTCATCGTGCGCAATATCTGGCGCCTCTATGGAGGCTGGTATGATGGCAATCCGGCTGAGCTGAAACCTGCGCGGGATCGGGATCTGGCCCAGGAAGTGGCACGCATGGCCGGTGGTCCGGTTGCACTGGCAAAACGTGCCAGCGACCTGTGTGGCACGGACATCCGCCTGGCGTGTCACCTCGCAGAGATGGCCGCCCTTGCTGATCCGGAAAACCCGGCCGTGCACGCCTACCGCGCAGATGTTTTCCAGCGCCGGCGCGACGGCGAGACGTCGCTGATGGCAAAAGGCATATTCGGGTCTGCCGCAAATGCCTCGCGGGCCAAGGCGCCCGGCTGAAGCGGACCTGGACCCGTATCAGCCGGTCACACCGGGGTCGGGACGGCCATCCGGCGCAGGGTTTCGATCAGGTCGGCCTCTTCGGCGGGCTTGTCCCGGCGGATACGGCTGATGCGCGCAAAGCGCATCGCGAGGCCGGATTTGTGGCGAGTGCTTGGGTTGATCGCATCGAAGGCGACTTCCAGCACAAGGCTTTTGTCGACTTCGCGCACCGGGCCGAAGCGGTTTGCCGTATGCCTGCGAACGAAGCTGTCGAGCCAGGCGAGTTCCTCGTTGGTGACGCCGGAATAGGTCTTGCCGACGGGCAGCAGCACGCCGCCTTCGGCTGGCGGCGCGCTCCAGCAGCCAAAGGTAAAATCCGAGTAGAGGCTCGAACGTTTGCCTGAGCCGCGCTGGGCATACATCAGCACGCAGTCTGCCGTGAGTGGTGAGCGCTTCCACTTGTACCAGAGGCCGGCCTTGCGGCCGGCTTCATAGATGCTGTCGCGTCGTTTCAGCATGACGCCTTCGATATCTGCCGCGCGGGCACCGGCCCGCAGTTCGGCAAGTTCCTCGAAACTTTCTGTTATGATCAGAGGCGAAAGGTCGAAGGCGGCCGGATCCAGCCGCCCGGCCGCCTGTTCCAGCCGGGCGCGGCGCTCCGTCCAGGGGTAAGTGCGCAGGTCCTCGTCCTGGTCAAAGAGAATGTCATAGAGGCGCACGAAGGCCGGATATTTCGTCTGCAGAGCGGAGGGTACGCTCTTGCGGCCGAGGCGTTTCTGCAGCGCATTGAAGCTTGCTGCCCCCCCGCTTTTGCCGCCCTGCGCCGTCCCGCGCACCAGCAGCTCGCCGTCCAGGACACTGTTATCAGTAAAGGCGCGGGTGATCTCGGGGAAGCTTGCGGAAATGTCCTCTCCGCCGCGGCTGAAAAGGCGTGTCTGGCCGCCGGCCTGGACCAGCTGGATGCGGATGCCGTCCCATTTCCATTCTGCGGCATAGGCTGACAGGTCGATCGTCTCTTCTTCAAACGGGCCCGCCAGCATGAAGGGGCGAAACACGGGCAGGGCACTGATATCGGGCTTTTCGGCGCCGCCATCGGCCCAGGCAAACAGCTCCGCATAGGGCGGGCGCAGCGCGTGCCAGATCTCTTCGACGTCATCGAGGGGCACGTCAAATGCCTGGGCGAAGGCTGTCTTCGCGAGACGTGCCGAAACGCCGATCCGAAGCGCGCCGGTGGCGAGCTTGAGCAGCGCGAAGCGCCCGGGCTCATCGAGCCGGTCGAGCAGGCGGGTGAGGGACGGCTTTGCTTCGGCCCGCGTGGCGGCGCTGAGCAGGGCAACCGCTTCGCTGATCCCAGGGGATGGGCCGCGGACGCCGGGTGGCTCCGGCCACAGGAGGCTGACCGTCTCAGCCGTATCGCCGACAAAGTCGCGTGAGAGCGAAAACAGAACGGGGTCGATACGCTCTCTGATCAGTTCACGGACAATGCCGGCCTTGATCGCGGGAAAGGACAAGGCGCCGGTCAGGCCGGCCAGTGCCCAGCCGCGATCCGGGTCCGGCGTCGTGCGCAAATAATCTGCAATGAGCGCAAGCTTACGATTGCGCGCGCGGGTATAGATGAGGCTCGCGAGCAGGGCAGCGAAACGGTCCATCAGCCGGTCTCGTCCGCTTCGCGGCCTATGAGTTCCAGCGCCCGCGCCTGCATCTGGTGCAGGCTGCACCAGTGGACGAGCGCTTCTTCGCGTCCATGCGTAATCCAGATCTCGCGGGGCGCAATTTCGCGCAGGGTCTGCGTCAGTTCATGCCAGTCGCAATGATCCGAAATGATCAGCGGAAGCTCGACATTGCGCTGCACGGCCCGCTGGCGAACACGCATCCAGCCCGAGGCCATTGCGTTGAGCGGATCGGGCAGGCTGCGTGCCCAGGCCGCGTTCAGGGCGGAGGGTGGGCAGATCACGATCTGACCCTTCAGGGCAGCGCGCTCTGCCCGCGCAACCGGCGCCAGCGCTCCGAGCGCGACCCCATGACGGATGTAAAGCTCGCACATCGCGGTCATGGCGCCGTGCAGCCAGATCGTCTCATCATAGCCTGCGCGCCGGAGTTCTGCGATTACGCGCTGGGCCTTTCCGAGCGCATACGCGCCCACCAGAATGGCTCGGTGCGGGTTGGCCTTTCGGGCCGAGAGCAGGCGGGCGATTTCCTCTTCGATCGGGGGATGGGTGAACACCGGAAGGGCAAAGGTTGCCTCGGTGATCAGGATATCGCAGGGCGTCGGCAGGAAGGGCAGGCAGGTCGGGTCGGGCCGGCGTTTATAGTCTCCGGTCACGATGATCCGTTCGCCCCGGCGTTCCAGCAGGATCTGGGCTGAGCCGAGCACATGGCCGGCCGGCAGGAAGGTGGCGCTGATCCCGTCGCCCAGTTCCATCACTTCCCCATAGGCCAGCGATCGCCCCCCGCCGGGCGGGCCATAGCGCGCCTGGATAATGTCCCGGGTGGCTGCCGTGGCCCAGACTTCGCCGTGGCCGCCGCGCGCATGGTCGCTATGCCCGTGGGTGATCAGTGCGCGTGCCGCGGCGATCGACGGGTCGATCCAGAAGTCGATGGCGGGCAGGTAGAGCCCCTGGCGCTCAGCTTTGAGCCAGCGCGGCGGGGCGGGGCCTTGCGCCATGGATCATCTCCCTCACGAGTTCGGCCGGCAGGACCTTTTATGGTCAGCGCCCTGCGCTGGAGAGTTTGTGCGTCCTGCGTGATGTTCAATGCGTACGGGTGCAAAACGGGTTTGCGCGAACCGGCCTGTCGGCGGGTTTGCGGCTAAACACCTTTTTCCGGCCGGGGCCGGTTGGCCGCTGCTTCCGGATCGCCCTATACAGGACATCAGCGTGCACGCGCCCTGTCTTCGGAGACCCTCTCATGCCCATTTCCCGTTTCCTGTTCACCGCTGCGGCTCTGGTGCTTGGCGCCTGTGCGGGTGTGCAGGCGCCTGTGCCTGAGGCACCTGCGGCTGCGCCGGTTGAGACCAGGGCGGCGCCAGCGCTGCTGCCCTACGAAGCCTTCACCCTGGAGAACGGGCTGAGCGTCCTCTTCCATATCGACCGGTCTGATCCGGTTGTCGCGGTCTCGCTTACAGCGCATGTCGGCTCGGCCCGCGAAAAGCCCGGCCGCACCGGTTTTGCCCACCTGTTTGAACATCTTCTTTTCCTGGAGTCAGAAAATCTGGGCCCCGGCGGCCTTGACCGTCTTTCGGCCCGGATCGGCGGCTCCGGGGCCAATGGGTCGACCAACCGCGATCGCACAAACTATCTCCAGACCGTCCCGAGCGACGCGCTTGAAAAGATGCTCTGGGCAGAGGCTGACAAGCTCGGCTGGTTCATCAATACGGTGACCGAGCCGGTGCTCGCCAAAGAAAAGGAGGTCGTCAAGAACGAGAAACGCCAGGGCGTCGACAACCGGCCGTATGGCCATACCTTCTATGTCCTGCACAAGGCGCTCTATCCGCAGACCCATCCCTACAACTGGCAGGTAATCGGCTCGCTTGAGGACCTGCAGGCCGCTACGCTGGAAGACGTCAAGGACTTCTTCCGCGCCTGGTATACGCCCAACAATGTCACGCTGGTGGTGGCGGGCGACTTCGATCCGGTGCAGGCCCGCGCCTGGGTCGAGACATACTTCGCCGAAATTCCCCGCGGTCCTGAGATCGTGCCGCTTAAGCCTCAGCCGGGACGCGTCACTGAAACCGTGCGGCTCTACCATGAAGACAATTTCGCCAAACTGCCGCAGCTGACCATGGTCTGGCCCACGGTCGAGATGTTTCATCCTGACAGTTATCCCCTGGCCGTGCTCAGCCGCCTCCTGACCGATGGCAAGGAGGCGCCGCTCAATGAGGTGCTGATCGATGAGGCCAAGCTGGCCGCCTCGGTTGCGAGCTTCGCGTATGACAGCGAGCTGGCCGGCGAGCTGATCCTGCAGGTCAGCGCCTTCAACGGCACCGATCTCGATGCGGTCGCCGCCGCGATTGACGCGGCCTTTGCCCGGTTCGAGGCCGAGCCGATCACACCGGACGACCTGCAACGGATCAAGACGCAGCAGGAGGTCGACTTCTACAACGCTCTCGGCAGCGTTCTGGGCAAGGGCGAGCAGCTTGCCCGTTATAGCCTCTTTGCCGGCAATCCGGGCTATATCGATGAAGACCTTGCCCGGCTGCAGGCCGTGACCGCCGAAGACGTCCGGCGCGTTTACGAGACTTATATCAAGGGCCGCAACTTCGTTGCGACCAGCTTTGTTCCCAGGGGCTCGCCGGAGCTGGCGCTGGCGGGGTCAGCGCTGGCAGATGTCGTGATTGAACCGATCGTGCAAGGCGCGGAAGCCGACGTCGATCTGACCCGGGAGGCGGGCTATGCACGAACGCCATCCCGGATCGATCGAAGCGTCGAGCCGCCCTATGGTGGCGCACCGAAACTCTCGGCGCCGGATGTCTGGCAAAGCGTGGCTGGCAATGGAATGCAGATCTATGGCATATCAGACAGCGAGCTGCCGATGGTGCGTTTCTCCATCGTCGCGAGGGGCGGACACCTGCTCGATACCCCCCAAACCGCAGGTACCGCCAACCTGCTGGCTGAAGTCCTCCTGAAAGGCACAGCAACCAGGACCCCGGCAGAACTCGACAAGGCGTTTGCCCTGCTCGGTGCCAGCGTGTCGGCCCGTGTCACAGCAGAAACGTTCCAGATCAACGGCCAGACACTCGCGCGCAATCTGGCGCCGACCCTTGCCCTGATCGAGGAAGCGCTGATGGATCCGCGCTGGGATCCTGCCGAGTTCGACCTTGCCGTCGCCCGTACCCGCGATGCGATCGATGCGGCCCGCTCCGAGCCGAACGAGATCGCCGGATGGGCCTTCGACTATGTCACCTACGGGCCCGCCAGCATGCGTGCGCTGAGCGTCCTGGGAAGCGAGACGTCACTGGCCGGTATAGATCTGGAAGACCTCAAGGCCTGGCATGCGGGCAATCTTTCCCCACATCTGACCAGCGTTCGCGTGGTCGGTGATGTCAGCGGCGCAGAGGTCGAGGCCGCGCTGCAGGGCCTGTCCGCCCGCTGGAAAAAGGTGGACGTCACGCTGCCTGTTGAGGCCCCGATCTCCCCGCCTGCGACGTCCAGGATCTACTTCTACGACGTCCCGGGTGCATCTCAGTCGGTCTTGCGGTTCGGCTATCCCTCGCTGAGGCGTACGGATCCTGATTACGACCTGGCCGAGGTGATGAACTACCGTCTCGGTGGTGGCGGGTTCGCCTCGCGGTTTACCCAGGAGCTGCGCGAAGGCAAGGGTTATACCTACGGCATCGGGTCGGGCTTTACGGCAACGGCAGCTGAGGGCACGTTCAACATCTTCAGCGGTGTGCGCTCCAACGTCTCGCTTGAGGCAACCCGGCTCATCCGAGACATCATGGCGGACTATGCCGCGACTTTCACGCAGGAAGATCTCGACGTCACGCGCAGCTTCTTTGTGAAGAGCCAGGCCCGGCGTTTTGAATCGCTGCGCGCCAAGCTCGAGGTCCTGTCGGATATTGCGGATTACGGCCTGCCGCATGATTTTGCCGTCCGCCAGGTCGCCGCCGTCGAGGCGCTCACGCTTGCGGACATCCGTGCGCTCGCCAGCCGGCTGATCCGCCCCGATGCGATGAACTACGTGATCGTTGGCGACGCCGAGACGCAGCTGGACCGCCTCAGGGCCTTGGGGTACGGCGACCCCGTGATCATCAACGACGCGGTCGATGCCCTGACGCGCTGACCGGCGCTCAGAACGTCCACACCCGGGTGCGCCTTGACACGGCGCTCTCGAGGTCGGGCAGGGTGTCGATGTCATACTCCGCAATTGGCGGCGCGAGGCTGACAGGTGCATAAGCGCGCCCGGGGTCACCGGCATAGACGGCCGCGCCTCTGGCGGCCGCCTGCGAAAGCCAGGCTGTAAACCGCTCAGCCATCTGGCGCTGGTAGAACACGTCGCCCGCCATGATCACGTCGACATCCGGCCCCGGCCCGTCCAGCAGGTCGCCCCCGCGCCAGGTGACTGTCACCCCATTGGCGGCCGCGTTCAGTGCGACCGCCGCCTCGCAGAGGGGATCGATATCGTTCGCCGCGACATCTGCCGCTCCGGCGCGTGCTGCGGCGACGGCGATCAGCCCGCTGCCACAGGCGATGTCCAGCACCCGCTTGCCTTCAACGATCCCGGGCTGCTCCAGGATCAGCCGCGCGATCGCCTGCCCCCCGGCCCAGGCAAATGCCCAGAAGGGCGGCTCGATGCCTTGCTGGCTCAGATCGGTCTCGGTTGCTGACCAGATCGGCGTGATCGCATCTGCCTGCCAGAGCCGGAGGGGCGTGCCTGCGTCAGCAAGGCCCGGCACGGGCAGGAGCCGCGTGTTCGCCTCTATAAAGGCCTGCATGCCGGCGAGACAGCGGCATCGGGGCGGGGGAGACCGTGTCATCCTGACCTGCTTTATTTTCTATTCTTTTCAGTGAGTTGCATATAGCCCCTAAGTGCACAAATGCATTTCGATACCCTCTCGAGCTGTTGCCTTCGTGCGCCGTTCGGGCTTGTGTGAACTCTTCCAGACCGCTCCGGGATTTTTGATGCTCGCGCCGATACTTGAAAGCCAGGCCTTCCAGATCGGCTTCGTCTTGGCCCTTGTGGTGATTGTCTTCTTCGGTTTCGTGCGGGAGAAAGTCCCGTCGGACGTGGTGGCGCTGCTTGCGATGGGCGCGCTGATGCTGACGGGCATCCTGTCGGTCAGCGATACGCTTGCGGTTTTCTCCAATGCCGCCCCGATCACGGTTGGCGCGATGTTCGTTTTGTCTGCCGCGCTCGAGCGTACCGGCGTGATCGACTGGGTCGGGCGAAAGGTGGCGAGCCTGGCGCAGAAGGGCTCGCCGACGATTGCAGTCATCGCTCTGATGCTCGGGGTGGTCGTTCTGTCGGCCTTCATCAACAATACGCCTGTCGTCATCATCCTCATCCCGGTTGCCATCCGGCTCGCGCGAGCCATCGGCATCTCGCCGTCAAAGCTCCTGATCCCGCTTTCCTTTGCGGCCATCTTCGGCGGCACAACAACCCTGATCGGCACCTCCACCAATATTCTGGTCGACGGTGTCGCCCAGCAGCAGGGGATGGCCCCCTTTGGCATGTTTGAGATCACGCTGGCCGGCCTGATGTTTGCCGGCGTCGGCATTCTCTACACGGCCATCCTCAGCCCCTTCCTTCTGCCGGACCGCGAGTCGCTGTCTTCGCTGCTGCCCGACCAGAGAGAGCGCCGCTTTGTCGCCCAGATCCTTATCCCCCTGAATTCGGACCTGATCGGCAAGACAATCGCGGAAACAGGCTTCTCGGCCGAAAAGGGTTTCACAGTCATCGACGTATTCCGCGAAGGTCTGTCTTTGCGCAACAATCTGAAGGCGATCGTCCTGAAGGCGGGTGACCGCATGGTCCTGCGCTCGCCGGTTTCGGAAATGCTCACGCTGAAGGAGGCAGGCAATGTCGCGCTCGGGGCTCAGGCGAATGCCCCCTCCGCCTTTGAGCCGGTGCAGACAACCGAAACCGTTGTGATGGAAGGCGTCATCGGTCCGCAGTCCCGCCTGGTCGGCCGCCGCCTCGCGGGCCTTGGTCTCGCCCGTCTTTACGGTGTCTATGTTCTCGCCATTCATCGCCGCGGCGAGAACATGGCCCGCCAGATCGACGAGCTGCGCTTCGAGATCGGCGATACGGTGCTGATCGAGGGTCCGCCGGCCGGTATGCGTCAGATGTTCGAGGACGGGGTCCTTAACAACCTCACGGAGAGCAGCGAACGTGCGATCCGCCGCGACAAGGCGCCGATAGCGGTCGGCGCTGTGCTGCTGGTCATGGGGCTTGCCGCCATCGAGCTGATGCCAATCGCAGGTCTTGCCCTGATTGCCGCCACCGCGGTTGTTGCCTTCGGCTGCCTTGATCACCAGGAGGCTTATCAGTCGATCCAGTGGGATATCCTGATGCTCATCTTTGGCATGCTGGCCCTCGGTATCGCGCTGGAGAAGACCGGCGCTGCCGATCTGATCGTCGGATTCCTTGGTATGGTCTCGTCCGGTTTCGGGCCGCTTGTGCTTCTGATCATCGTCTACGCCTTCACCTCGATCGTCACCGAAGTGATGAGCAACAATGCGGCCGCCATCCTGATCACGCCGCTCGCGATCGGTCTTGCGCAGTCGATCGGCATCGACCCGCGTCCTTTCATTGTTGCGGTGATGTTTGCGGCCAGTGCCAGCTTCGCGACCCCCATCGGCTACCAGACCAACACGCTGGTCTACCGGGCTGGCGGCTACAGGTTTATGGATTTCGTCAAGTTCGGCTCGCCCCTCAACTGGATCTTCGTAGCGGTCGCCGCCATCGTGATTCCGATCTTCTGGCCGCTGGTTCCGGTCCCGGCCTGAGCCATATGATGGTTTTTCGGGCAGCTATTCGCACGGCATGCCCAGAGAAGTGGCAGGGCGGCGCGGACCCGATCGGCGGCGCGAAGCCGATTGAGCCGCGATGAATCCCGCGTAATGTGGCGCGCATGGCTGAAACCCCGGCATTTTTCAATGAGATGGACGGCAATGGTGAGCGCCCGCGTGCGCCCTATGCCCGGTATGCGGACTGGATTGCCTCAGAACCGCCCGAGAGGCTGCGTCGCAAGGCCGGCGAGGCAGAATCCTTCTTCCGGCGTACGGGAATCACCTTCAACGTCTATGGCGCCGCTGACGCGGATGAGCGGCTGATCCCGTTCGATATCGTGCCGCGCATTATCTCGGCCAGGGAATGGTCGAAGCTCACCCGCGGTATCGAGCAGCGGGTGCGGGCCATCAACGCCTTCCTGAACGATATCTACCATCGCCAGGAAATCCTGCGCGCGGGCCGCGTTCCGGTCCAGCTGATCGAGAACAACGACGCCTTCCTGCCGAGGATGCTTGGCCTGTCGCCACCTGGAAACGTTTACACCCACATTGTCGGCGTGGATCTGGTGCGGACCAGCGAGAACGAGTTCTTTGTCCTGGAAGACAATGCCCGCACGCCCTCCGGCGTTTCCTACATGCTGGAGAACCGGGAGACGATGCTGCAGATGTTTCCCGAACTGTTCACAAAAATCCGTGTGCGTCCGGTCAGCGATTATCCGAAGATGCTGCGCCGGTCGCTGTCGGCGTGCGCGCCGCCGGCCTGCAAGGGGCGCCCCATCGTGGCCGTGCTCACCCCGGGCATCCACAACTCGGCCTATTACGAACATGCCTTTCTCGCCGACCAGATGGGCGCCGAGCTGGTTGAGGGCCATGACCTGCGCGTGGTCGATGGCCGCATCGCGATGCGCACGACGCTTGGCTATACGCCGATTGATGTGCTCTACCGGCGCGTCGATGACGACTTTCTCGATCCGCTGAATTTCCGTGCCGACTCCTTGCTGGGCGTGCCGGGCATCCTTGATGTCTACCGCTCCGGCGGCATTACGATTGCCAACGCGCCTGGCACGGGAATCGCGGATGACAAGGCGATCTATTCCTACATGCCGGATATCGTTCAGTTCTACACCGGCGAGAAACCGATCCTGAAGAACGTGCCGACCTGGCGCTGCTCGGAGCCCTCTTCGCTCGCCTATGTGCTCGAACATCTGGGCGAGCTGGTGGTCAAGGAAGTCCATGGCTCGGGCGGCTATGGCATGCTTGTGGGGCCCGCCGCCTCGAAGAAGGAAATCGAGGCCTTCCGTTCCAAGCTCACCGCAAAGCCTGGCAATTATATCGCCCAGCCGACGCTCGCACTGTCGACGGTTCCCATCCTGACGCGTTCAGGCCTTGCGCCGCGCCATGTTGACCTTCGTCCCTTCGTGCTGATGTCTCCGGACGGTATTGAGATCACGCCCGGCGGCCTGACCCGGGTTGCGCTCAGGAAGGGCTCTCTGGTGGTTAATTCCAGCCAGGGCGGCGGCACCAAAGATACCTGGGTTCTGGAGGACTAGGCGCAATGCTTGGCAAGACTGCAGGCGGCCTGTTCTGGATGTTCCGCTACCTCGAGCGCGCGGAAAACACCGCCCGTCTGGTCGATGCCGGCTTCCGGATCGCATTGACGCGGTCCGACCATGCCGAGGATGAATGGGCCTCGATCATTGACACGGCATCGGTGCGACATGCCTTCCTGGACGCCGGCGGCCGGTTTGACGGGCCGGGCGTCATCAACTTCCTGCTGCGCGATCCGGCCAACCGCTCCAGCGTGATGTCGGTCACTGAGGCGGCGCGCAACAATGCCCGGCTGGTGCGCACGGCCCTCACCCGTGAGGTCTGGGAGGCGGTCAACGAAACCTGGATCGTGCTCAAGGAAGCGCTTGCCCGTCCGGTGAAAGAAACCGACCTGCCGGACGTTCTGGCCCGGATCCGCAATCAGAGCGCCCTCGTGCGCGGCGCTACCGTCGGCACGATGTTGCGAAACGATATCTACAATTTTGCTCGGGTCGGCACCTTCATCGAGCGCGCAGATAACATTGCCCGTATCCTCGATGTGAAATATTACGTTCTCCTGCCTTCGGTGCAGCTGGTCGGCTCGACCCTGGACAATGTGCAATGGGAAACCATCCTGCGCGCGGCGGCTGCGGAGCGCTCCTTCCGCTGGCTGCACGGCGGCGAGACCCGGCCGCTGACGATTGCCGACTTCCTGATCCTTGACCGCCGGTTGCCGCGCTCGCTGCTCTATTGCCTGCGCAAGATCGCCGGAAATCTAGGCCATCTGTGCACGGACTATGGGGTGCGCCGCCCCAGTCTCGACTATGCGCTGAGCCTGCGCGATGAGCTGGAAGAGCTCACCATCGAGCAGGTCATGGAGCGCGGCCTGCATGAATTCCTGACTGGCTTCATCCAGTCCAATAATGCCCTCGCACGTCATGTCGAGGAAGACTTCCGCTTCAACAGGTGAGGGAAGACCGATGCGGCTGAAGATCCAGCATGCCTCTCGCTACACTTATACCAGCCCCGTATCCTACGGCCTGCTGCAGCTGCGCCAGACGCCCCGGTCGCGCACCGGCCAGAGCGTGCTCAGCTGGCACCATCAGATAACCGGCGGACGGATTGAGGCCGAGTATGAAGATCACAATGCCAACTGGGTCCAGCTGATCAGCCTTGATCCCGGAGCCGAAGAGCTTGTCCTGTCCAGTCATGGTGAAGTCGAGGTCGAGGACCGTGCCGGTGTGATCGGCGCGCATGCGGGCTGCACGCCGCTCTGGCTGTTCCGTCGGACCACCCCGCTTACCCGTCCGGGTCCGCTGCTGCGCAAGCTGGTCAAGGCCGCCCCGGATGCTTCGGGCGGCGACATCGCGCGCCTGCACGCGGTAGCCGCTGAGGTGCACGGGGCCATCCGCTATGAGCCTGGCTGGACCGATGCCGACACCAGGGCCGAGGACGCGCTTGAGAAGGGCCGCGGCGTCTGCCAGGACCATGCGCATGTCTTCATCTCTGCCGCCCGCCTTCTGGGCTACCCCGCCCGTTATGTCGGCGGCTATCTGATGATGGACGGCCGCATCCAGCAGTATGCCGGCCATGCCTGGGCTGAAGTGCACGTCGACAATATCGGCTGGCTTGGCTTCGACGTCTCGAACGCTATTTCTCCTGATGGCCGCTATGTTCGCGTAGCGACAGGACTTGACTACCGGGAGGCCGCTCCGGTTTCTGGGCTGCGGTTCGGCGCCGCCAGCGAATCGCTGGATGTGTCGATACAGGTGCAACAGCAGTAAGCAAGCGGCACAGGCGGAACGCAAACATGACCTATTGCGTCGGTCTCAGGCTCAAGCGCGGCCTTGTTTTCATGTCCGACACCCGCACCAATGCCGGGGTCGACAATGTTTCGCGCTTCCGCAAGCTGTTCACCTGGTCGGTGCCGGGCGAGCGGGCCATCGTGCTGATGACCGCCGGCAACCTGGCCACCACCCAGTCCGTCGTCAGCCTGCTGGAAGAGCGCACCAAGGCCCCTTCCGAACGGCGCCCCTCGATCCTGGAATTGCCGACGATGTTCCAGGTTGCCCGGCATGTCGGCGAAACGCTGCGCGAGGTCATCCAGTCGAACGCTTCCACGGGCCAGAAGGCTGACTCGACCTTCAACTCCACCCTGATCCTCGGCGGGCAGGTGAGGGGCATGGAGCCGCGGCTTTTCTTGATCTATCCGGAAGGCAATTTCATCGAGGCCAGCGATGACACGCCCTACTTCCAGATTGGTGAAACCAAGTATGGCCGTCCCATCCTCGTGCGCGCCTATGATCCTGATATGAATTTCGAGGACGCCGCCAAGCTGCTGCTGGTCTCCTTTGACTCTACCATCAAGGCAAACCTCTCGGTCGGCCTGCCCCTGGACCTGCAGGTTGTGCAGAATGATGCGCTGCGCCTTGGCCTCTCAAAGCGCATCGAGGCTGAAGACCCCTATTACCAGACCATTTCCCGGGGTTGGGGCGAGGCCCTGAAAAAGGCCTTCGACTCCCTGCCGGGTTTTTCGTTCTGAGCTCCTTCCGGCCGTTGTAACCGGGTCGCATGTCTGTCGGTGCCCGACGGCAACCGCTTCAGGTTCGCGCCAGAGGGATCCTGACGCTGTCCGGCGATCAAAGGCAGGAGGCGCGGCGAGGCGGAAGGGTCAGGCGGCTGCAGCCTCGCTGCAGCCGCAGCCGTGCCCCTCGGTCAAGCGCCGGTGAAATGCTTCGACAGTTTCAAGCCCTGTCCCTGATAGCTGGAGTCTTGCCCGCCATACAGCGCGCGGGGCTTTGCCATCATCGGTTCATAGATCAGCTTGGCCACCGGCTGGCCATGCTCGAGAATAAAGGGCACATCGCGTGAGCGCACCTCGAGCACGGCGCGGCTGCCGTCCTTGTTGAGGCCGAAACCCGGATCGAAAAAGCCCGCATAATGCGCCCGGAACTCGCCCAGCTCCGGCGCTATCGGCGCCATTTCGGCGGCTTCGTCAGCGGCTACCTTGACGGTCTCGCGGCTGACCAGGATGTAGAATTCCTCGGGATTGAGCACGATACGTCCCTGTTTGGGATAGACCGGTTCCCAGAACTGGCTCGCCGCATGTGCGCCGGCCGCGCGCAGGTCCACGATACCGGAATGCGGCTTGGCGCGGTAGCCGGCAGGCTGGCCCCCGGGTGGCTCCAGGTCGATGGATACGACTTTTTCTTTCAGGGTCTCCGGCTTTTTCCGCTTGAAGCGCAGCTGCGCCAGCCGGTCGCCCGGGCGCACCATGATCGGGAAGGTGCGGGGACTGACTTCAAGGTATAGCGGCCCGGAATATCCGGTTGCCACGTCATCAAAGGCTCTGCCCCGGTTGGTGACCAGCCGGGTGAACACGTCGATCCTGCCGGTCGAGCTCTTGGGGTTTGCCCGTGCCGCCAGTCCGGCGGGAAGGCGCAGGGATTCCTGCACCGGCACCAGGTAGACACAGCCCGTCTCGAGCACGGCGCCCTTGTCGGTGAGGTCAATCCGGTGAAGCCGGATACCTGGGTCCTGCAGCAGGTCGGCCACGGTCCGGTCCTTGCCGGGCAGGAAGCTGGCGCGCAGACGGTAGGCATCCTGCGCCAGGCGCAGGTCAAGGCTCGCCGGCTGCACTTGTCCTGGCTCAAGTGCAAAGGTGCTTCGAATACCCCCGGCTGCCTCCAGAGCCTCGATTTCAAAGTCTGGAAGAACCCCGCTCACATCAGCCATATCTTGCACCTCATGGGTCATCAGGCATAAGTCCCTCTCCCGGAAACACAAGGACGAGCGCAGACATGGCCGACACACCTGGCGCAGACGACCCGAAAGGATGGAAACCTGCCACCCAGGCCGTGCGGGGCGGCCTGATGCGTTCGCAGCATGGGGAGATTTCCGAGGCGATCTTCCTTACGTCAGGCTACGCTTATGATTCGGCCGAACAGGCCGAGGCTCGCATGGCCGGCAGGGAGCCGGGCTTTGTTTATTCCCGCTATGGCAGCCCGACTGCCGAGATGTTGCAGGACCGGCTCTGCCTGATCGAGGGGGCCGAGGCCTGCCGCGTGACCAGTTCCGGCATGGGAGCCATCTCGACCGCCATCATGGCCCCGCTGAAGGCGGGCGACCGGGTCGTTGCGGCCACTGCCCTGTTCGGCTCCTGCCGCTGGATCCTTGCTAACCAGATGCCCAAATTCGGTATCGAAACGGTCTTCGTTAATGGTGCAGACATGGCCGCCTGGGAGCGCGAGATCGCCGCTGGCTGCCAGCTCGTGCTGATCGAAAGCCCCGCCAACCCGCTGCTCGACGGGGTCGACATTGCCGCCGTGGCCAGGCTCTGCAGAGCGGCCGGCGCGCGCCTGGTGGTCGATAACGTTTTCGCCACGCCCGTACTCCAGCGCCCGCTTGAGCTGGGTGCGGACGTCGTCGCCTATTCGGCCACCAAGCACATGGACGGGCAGGGCCGGGTCCTCGCCGGCGCCATCCTGACATCCGCCAGCTACATGTCCGAAGTCTATGATCCCTGGCTGCGCCACATGGGCCCCGCCTGTTCGCCCTTCAACGCCTGGGTCGTACTCAAGGGGCTGGAGACGATGCAGCTGCGTGTCGAGGCACAGAGCCGCAATGCGGCCCGCCTCGCCGATCTGGTTGCCGCCCATCCCGGAGTTGCAGCGGTCCGCTATCCGCACCGCAGCGATCATCCGCACTACGAAATTCATAAGCGGCAGATGACGTCCGGCGGCACGCTGCTCGCGCTCTCCCTGAAGGGCGGTCAGGCCGAGGCTTTCCGTTTCCTCAACGGGCTGAAGATCGCTGATATCTGCAACAATCTCGGCGATACCAAGACACTTGCCTGCCATCCCTCGACGACCACGCACCGCGCCCTCACCGATGCCGAGCAGGCTGCCATGGGGCTTGATCGCAGCTGGATCCGTGTGTCCGTGGGGCTTGAGGACCCGGATGATCTTGCGGCAGACTTCATCAATGCTCTAGACGCGGTCTAGAGTGTTCGTGGAGTATTGACGGATGGCCCGGCGTCCTGCCCCGCCCCAGTTCGAGGCCGTCACCGATGGTGTGAGAGTGCGCGTGCGCGCCCGGTTTCTGCATGACGAATCCGAGCCAGGCCGCAGCCGCTTCATGTGGCAGTACACCGTCGAAGTCGAAAATGAGAGCCCCCGCATCTGGACCATCGCCCGCCGCCACTGGCGGATCGTCGACGCCGCCGGCCGATTGATGGCAGTGGATGGAGAAGGGGTGGTTGGTCAGACGCCGACCATCGGGCCGGGGGAGCGGTTCAGCTATACCTCCGGTACGCCGCTGGCGACGCCGTCGGGCATGATGAGCGGTACCTATGATCTCATAGGTGAGGACGGCGAGGAGCTGGTTGCTGTGATCCCGGCCTTCTCGCTCGACAGTCCTTACGACACCTCGCGGCCGAGCTGACGCGCGCGGGTGCCCGCGAAGCCGGCGCGGCGAGCGCGGTTGTCCTATGGCCTGCCTGTGCAAGCCCTGTGGCCAAGAGCTCTAGAGGCCGAGCACCGCCTTGGCCATGATGTTGCGTTGCACCTCATTGGAGCCGCCATAGATCGAGCCGGCCCGGTTGTTGAGGTAGCGCGCCATGCCGGTGACGAGGACGCCCGGGCCGATAACCGGCGGGTTCATGCCGGGCTGCCAGGCATCTGGCTGATACGGCGCAGCGAAGCTGCCAAGCGCTTCGATGGCAAGCGTGTCGATGGCCTGCATCAGTTCCGTGCGCTGAACCTTGAGCATTGAGCTGGCCGGGCCTGGCGGCTGCCCGCTGCTCAGGTCAGAGAGGATGCGCTGCTCGGTGGTCTTGATGGCTTCCAGCCGCATCGCGGCTTCGCCGATACGTCGGATGAGGGCTGTATCGGTCTGCGGATCGGCATGGGCATGGGCCTGCAGGCGCGACAGAACCGCCTCCAGCCCTGCGGAGGAGCCGCCACCGCGTTCGAACTCGAGCAGGTATTTGGCGACGGACCAGCCATCATTTTCCGCGCCCAGCCGCCCGCTCTTCGGAACACGGACATCATCGAAGAAAACCTGGTTAAGTTCGTGCTCGCCGGCAAGCGTGATGATCGGGTCGACCTTGATGCCGGGTGTCTTCATGTCGAGCAGGAGGAAGGTGATGCCGAGTTGGGGTTTGGCGGCCGGATCTGTCCGTACAAGGCAGAACATCTTGTTGGCGTGATGGGCGTGCGTCGTCCAGATCTTGGTGCCGTTCAGAACATAGTGATCACCGTCACTCTCCGCCTTCATTTGCAGGGAAGCAAGGTCCGATCCTGATCCCGGCTCTGAATAGCCCTGGCACCAGTAATCCTCACCCGACAGGATGCGGGGAAGGTAGTAGGCCTTCTGCTCGGCTGTGCCATAGCCGATGAGGCACGGCCCTACCATGCCAAGCCCCATCGGGGCGAGGCCCGGGGCCCCCGCCCGCGCGAGTTCGGACGCGAAGATGTAGCGCTGCATCTCGTCCCATCCGGTGCCACCATACGCTTTCGGCCAGTGCGGTGCGACCCAGCCCTTCGCATGCAGGATCCGCTGCCAGGGCAGGGTGTATTCCGGTTCGATGAAAACGCTTGTCGCCAGCCGGCCGGCCGCAGCAAGCTCGGGGGTCAGAGAGGTACGCAGAAAGTCGCGTACCTCGTCGCGGAACGCGATATCCCGGGGTGTCAGATCAAGGTTCATGGTGGAGCGTCTCCATGGCGGCCCTGCAGAGCTTGATGTGGACGCTTTATCCTATCAAGCCCCGCCGCAGGGGCAGGTCAGACGGCGCGGGCGATATGCGGGTGGCGCGCCTGGAGGGCGCTCCACCATGCCCCGGCGCGTTCGGGTGCAACCAGCGCCACAACGCATCCGCCAAAGCCGGCGCCGGTAATGCGTGCGCCGGCGGCGCCGAGGGCGAGGGCGTCCTCAACGATCCGGTCGATGGCGGCAACCGAGATCTGCATGTCGTCCCGCAGGGAGGCATGGCTTGCGATCATCAGGCGCCCGAAGGCGGTGCGGTCCCCGGCCTTGAGCGCCGTCACAGCCTCGAGGCTGCGCTGGCCCTCGCTCCACACATGCTGCACGCGCCGGGCGACATCGCCGTCAAGCTGCGCGAACAGCGCAGGATCAGCCTGGCAAAGATCACGTGTGCCGAGCAAATCCATTGCGGCCTTGCATTCGAGCTGGCGCACTTTGTAGCTGCCATCAGCGAGTTCGCGCTGTACACCGGAGCGGATCACGACGATTTCCCAGTCTTCCGGTAGCGGAAGATGCTCGTAGCTGCAGTCACGTGTGTCCAGTGCCAGAACATGACCTGGCTTGCCAACGGCGACGGCCATCTGGTCCATGATCCCGCAAGGCACGCCCATGAAGTCATTCTCTACGGCCCGCGCCCTCTGCGCCAGCGCGGTGTCATCATGCTGGCCGGCGGGCTGGCTTGCCTTAAGCGCCGCCACGATTGTGGCGGCGGACGAGGAGAGGCCTTGCCCGACCGGAATGGTGCTGGCGACCGTCACATCCTGACCGCCGTCGATCCAGCCCTGCGCCCGCGCCACCTGCAGCGCGCCGCGGACCGGGTCCGACCAGTGGCGCAGGGCCGGTGCATGAATGTCAAAGCGCGCTGCGCCCGCGAACTCAGCCGAGCTGATGACGTCAAGGGATGAGCCATTGGCCTTGCGCGTCAGTGTGATCTCGCTGCGGATCGGCATCGGCAGGACCGTGCCGCCACTGAAGTCGATCCACTCGCCGATCAGATTGACGCGTCCCGGCACACGTACACACACCGCCTCGCTACTCATAACGTCCTCAGTCTTTCTGCTGCTGCCTCGGGTACAACATCGACGGTGAATACGCCGGTATACTGCTCGACGCTCGCCAGGAACTTCAATCGTCCCGCATCGCGCAGGATCGGATAAAACTGTACCGTAAACTGATAATTACTTGCGGTCCCGCCCGGCGCGGCCTGGAAGCTCATCATGTAGGGCATCGGTGCATCGAACAGAGCGTCAAGACGGCGCGTCACATCCCCCAGAAGTGCTGCCAGCGCTTCGGTCTCGTCCGGCGTCAGGGCCCATGGCCCCGGGCAGCGCCGCTTGGGCATGATCCAGGTTTCGAACGGAAACCGTGCGAAAGGCGGGCAGAAGGCGCAGACTTCTCCCGCCGAGGCCACGTCAAAGCGGCCTGCCCATCCGCGGTGATCGGCCGTCAGATCATATCCGCCCGCGAAGGCGGCCGCGGCGGCAGCCTGCGGGGCGGGCACGAAGGGGAAGGAATAGATCTGTCCGTGCGGATGAGGCAGGGTCACGCCGACCTGCTCGCCGCGGTTCTCGAAGGCGATCACATAGGCGGCCCCTTCGCGGTGCAGCGCAGCGTACCGGTCTGTGAGCGCCTCCAGCAGCAGCACGCGCCGGTCCTGGCCGATCGTATGCAGGCTGCCCTCGGCCGCGCTGGTATAGACAACGACTTCGCAGCGTCCGGTCGCAGGCCCCTCGGCCCAGTCGGTCAGGGCGCCGGCAGGCGCGCCCGGCTTCAGGCTGGGAAAACGGTTGTCGAAGATCGCGAGTTCATAATCCCTGAAGGGAATTTCGGTAACCGCGCCGCCGCTGGCCGGAGCGAGGGGGTCTGCGCCGGCGGACGGGTTGAAGGTGCGCGACTGGCGGTGGGGAGCATAGAGCGACCAGGTGCCCCGCAGGGGGTCGCGGCGAAGTTCGCTCTGGTCTGCAGCCGAGGCAAGCAGTTCCTCACCCGGCTCGCCCTGATGCGGCGTATAGCCATAAAGGCGAAGCGTCCGGCCATCGGCCTTGGCATGGTCGCGCCGGTAGACGTTGCGCGCCCGGCCCTTCAGAAGCGTGTTGGAACTGTCCGTGCTCATGGCACGCCTGATTGGCAGCGTTTTCTTTCCAAGTCATCCCGGCCCGTGCCAGAAAGGGAGCAAGTCAGGAGATTCTCCCGCCATGCAGCTCGGCGTCTGCTACTATCCCGAACACTGGCCTGAGGCCGACTGGGCTGAGGATGCCCGGATGATGCGCGATCTCGGCCTCAGCCTGGTGCGGATCGGCGAATTCGCCTGGTCGCGGCTGGAGCCGGAGCCCGGCCGGTTTGACTGGGGCTGGCTCGACCGCGCCATCGATACCCTGCATGCCGGGGGACTGGGCGTTATCCTTGGCACCCCGACGGCCACGCCCCCCAAATGGCTGATTGACCTTTACCCGGATATTCTCCCGCAGGACGAGCATGGCGCCCCGCGCCGCTTCGGCTCGCGCCGCCATTACTGCTTTTCCTCGCAGACCTATCGCCGCGAGAGCGCCCGCATCACTGAGGCACTCGCCCGCCGCTATGGCGGGCATCCTGGCGTGGTGATGTGGCAGACGGACAACGAGTTCGGCCATCATGGCAGCGATGAGAGTTTTTCACCGGATGCCGGGGCTGCCTTCCGGCGCTGGCTCGAGGGGCGCTATGGTACGCCCGCCGCGCTGAACGCCGCCTGGGGTACGGTTTTCTGGTCCCAGGAATATCGCAGCTTCGAGGAAGTGGACCTCCCGGGTGCTACGGTCACTGAAGCCAATCCTTCACACCTTCTGGATTTTCGCCGCTTCAATAGCGACCAGATGGTGAGCTTCCACGCCGAACAGGAAGCGATCCTGCGCCGCCATAGCCCGAACCGTCCGGTCACGCATAATTTCATCGGTGATTTCATCCGCCTCAATCATCACGATATCGGCAGGCATCTCGATATTGCCACCTGGGACAGCTATCCCATCGGCCTGCTCAGTGAGGGGGGCTTCACGCCCGAAGAGAAGAGCCGTTGGCTGCACCAGGGGCATCCGGATTTTGCCGCCTTCAACCATGATGCGTTTCGCGGCGCAGCTCCTGCCTGGGCCGTCATGGAACAGCAGCCCGGGCCGGTAAACTGGGCCCGCCATAATGCAGCCCCCGCACCCGGCATGGTGCGCCTCTGGACCTGGGAGGCCTTCGCGCATGGCGCCCGCTTCGTCAGCTATTTCCGATGGCGCCAGGCGCCCTTCGCTCAGGAACAGACGCATGCAGGCCTGTTGCGCTGGGACCGCGCGCGCCAGCCGGTTGTGGACGAGATTTCTGTCGTTGCAGATGAAATCAGGGCGATCGGCGAGGTCGGTTCGCAGCGCGCGGATGTTGCCCTCGTGCTTGACTATCCGAGCCTCTGGCATCACGAGATCCAGCCTCAGGGCCGCGGCGGCGGCGCCATCGATCTTTGCCGGACGCTCTATACCGGTCTGCGTCGTTTTGGCCTGGACGTCGACATCCTTGCATCCACGGCCGATTTTTCCGGCTACAGGCTCGTTGTCCTGCCGAGCCCCTCCATCCTGCCGGCTGATCTGGGTGCCCGGTTGAGGGCCAGCGGCGCGGCGGTCCTCGCGACCGCGCTGACGGGTTGCAGAACGCCGGAAGGCCACCTGCCGCCCCGTCCGGATCTTGGGCCTCTGCCAGAGCTTCTTCCGATGCAGATGCTGCGTTTCGAAAGCTTCGCGCCGCACATCACGCTCAAGGTGCAGACCGGGACTGCGACCTACACCGCCAGCCGCTGGCGCGAGACGATCGGGCCAGGCGCGGGGGTACACGCCCGGTTTGAGACGGGCACGCCGGCCTGGATCAGCCATGACCGCGCCCATTACCTTGCCACCTGGCCCGACGAGCTCCTCCTCGGCGAGGTGCTCGGAGTGCTGTGTGCGCAGGCCGGGCTCAGGGTTCGCCCGACGGGTCCCGACCTTCGCCTGCGCCGCAGGGCGGGTCTGCAGTTCGCCTTCAATTACGGTCCTGACCCGGTTGATCTGGCGCCCTTCGGCGCCCCGGCGGAGCCGGCCGCCTACCGGCTTGGCGGCCCGCGCCTCGGACTTGCCGGTGTGGCGGCCTGGCCGGTCTAACACATCACGTCGCTGTGATCTGGAAGATGGCCGTCGTCTCCGCTGCAATCGTCGGCATCGTCAGCCCGGACTCGCGCAGCCAGGCACCGGATACGCCCGCGCCGTTCCGCATCGTCTCGATGAAGGGCGCCGTCTGGTTCGTACGTGCGGCGTCAAGCCGGGTGACGGTATAGACGGCGTCCTCCAGCATCGGCAGGCGGACCAGCGGCATGTGCCGCTGCGCGGCCGGCTCTATGCGATAGAGCAGCAGCACCAGGTCGCGGGGCTGGCCATGCGCCTGCCAGACGACGCCGTCCCCCGCCTCGCCCAGCCAGACGCGCCCGGAATGTAACCGGTCGCGCAGGGATTTGTGCACGGCGATCCAATCAGCCAGCCGTGCCTTGTCCTTTGCGTCCAGCTTAATCGGGTCGAGCTCGACCCCGAAATGCCCGGCGAGCGCCACGCCGGCCCTGAAGTCCAGAGACTGCCGTCGCCGTGTGCTGTGGGCTGGGGCTGTGCCGATATGTGATCCCATCACTTCGGGTGGAAAGACGCGCAGGAATTCCCGCTGCATGCCGATGCGCTGCCTGGCATCAAGCGAGTCGCTTGTCCAGAACCGGTGCGTATACTGAAGGATACCCGCATCAATCCGCCCGCCGCCCGCTGCGCAGGCTTCGATCTCGACGTCCGGAAAGGCGACCCGAAGCTGCGCCATCAGCGCATAGGTCGCCAGCACCTGCTGCCGATAGACGGCGCGCGCCCCGCCTGCCACGATCTCGCGGTTGTGGTCCCATTTCAGGTATGAGACCGGCAGCGATTTCAGGAGGCTGGCCAGAACGGTATAGAGATATTCGCCCGCGCCGGGCTTAGACAGGTCCAGCACCATCTGGTTGCGCGCTGTCAGGATCGGGCGCCCCGCGCCGGTCAGCATCCAGTCCGGGTGGGCCCGTGCCAGGTCGCTGTCCGGACTGATCATTTCCGGTTCGACCCACAGGCCGAACTCCATGCCCAGTGCGGTGACATGCGCAGCCAGCGGGCCAAGTCCCTCCGGGTACTTCTTCCGGTCGGGCGTCCAGTCGCCCAGCGCGGCCTTGTCATCGCTGCGGCCCTCGAACCAGCCGTCGTCCAGCACGAACCGCTCGATCCCGAGCCCTGCCGCTTCGTCCGCCAGTGCTTTCATGCCGGCCATGTCATGATTGAAGTAGAAGCCTTCCCAGGTGTTGATCTGCACTGGCCTCGCCCGCATGCGGGTACCTGGCCATCTGATGCGTTTGCGGATCGCGGCATGGAAGTTCTGCATGGCCTGGTTGCGGCCTTCGGCGGAAAAGGTAGCAATCAGGTCCGGCGTCCGGAGGGTTTCACCCGGCCCAAGGCGGACCTCGCCCGGCGCCAGCCACTCACCAAACTGCCAGAGATACCGTCCGTCATCGAGCCACTCGGCCTGCTGCACGCTATTGCCGGACCAGGCGAAGTGAGCGGCATAGATATGCCCTGCCGCGGTCTCAGCAAAGCCGGTTGGCGGCGCGTCATGCGACGTCAGCCCCCGCCGGTTCTCGCGCCTCCAGAGGCTGCGTGTCAGTTCCTGCACCTCTGGCCTGAACTCTGCCTGATGGCGGCCATTGTAAAAGTGCATTCGCCGCGTCCCGGCAGGCAGGGGGAGGGTCACTGCGGCGAGCCATAGCACGTCGACCGCACCGTCCCCGGTATTTGTCAGCTCGCTCCACGCTGTCAGAACATCCGTCTCCGGATCAAGCTGCAGGTTCACCTGGGCGCTGAGCCCTGAGATTTCATCTGCCAGCCTTATGCGCACTTCACCTGCCGCCGCCTTCACCTCGCACTGTGTTACGGCCTGCGCCCAGTCTTTGCCTGCGCGGTGCGCGAGCAGCGCGCTCTGTCCGAACCAGCCTTCTCCTATCAGCGGAAACACGCTGAGGGCGACATCCTTGTCGAGCGCGAAGGTTGGCAGCGGCCGCGTGGCCGCCAGCTGGGCCTCGGGCATCGTCCCGTCCGGCAGGCGCGGTCCCCAGTATCGCCAGAGCGGCGCCCCGCCGGCGATAGCTTCAAGGATGAGCGAACTCGCCCGCCCCTGCAATGCGATGAAATCCGGCAAACCTGTCTCCTGCAGCCAGGCCCTGACGCATAGCGCAGTCTGGTCCGGGCGCAAGCGGCGGTTTAGCGCCAGGATGGTTCTCATCGTCAGATACCGGAACTGGCAGGGCCACCTCAGTCCTGCCATTCGCCCGCCCACCGTCGCCAGGCAGGACCTCGCCGGAAAGCGTCATTCGAGTCTCGCAGGTATCATGATCCGGCCCAGGGGGTTCCGAAGACGCCGACTGCTAGCTCCGCCCAGACTATGAGAAGAACAAGTACAATTGCCATGGCGACCCAAACTCGGCGCCCGTCCTCTTTCCTCGTAAGCAGTACATATGCCAGACCAGCGCCGAACAGGAGTACGCTGGCCGAACCGAAATCCGCCAGAGTCCACGCCACCTGATCGGTAAACTGCATCGCCGCCAACGGCACGAGCAGCATTACGCCCACGCTCGCGGCTAACACGATCAGTTTCTTGCCGACGTCTTGCATATCTCCGCTCTCTGGACGGTCGTGGAAAAGCTGTCCCACTCCTCGCTCACCCTACGCGACCGGCTAGGACGCGCCAATCCCGCCAGTAGCCTGCATGCGCAGCAGGCGGCTCGCCATCGCCGGAAGCCGTCACAGGCCGCATGTGGCCGGACGGCCGAATGCTACAGAATTCTCGGCTTAGATGCGGGACCGATCGGGGCTCAGGTCAGTCGTGGCTGCGCTGGAATTGTGAGGCAGGAGCGCCGGGCGCGGAACCGTTCTATTCCCGTAAGGCTTCGCCGTTCAGGTGAATCATAAGGTGGCGCTTCAATGCCGCCTTTCGATGCCGTGACGTTTGCTGAAAATCAGGGTCTGCCATCATTTGCATGAATGCCCCGCGGCTCGGGAAATACATAATTTGTTGATTTCTGCTGAGAACTGACCCGGGGTTTCCATCGAGAGCTGACCCGCCGTTTGGCTATCTTTTGGGTTGCATTTCCGGGTCAAGGTGATGCCTTCTCCTTTTTCGATTTCGGCTTCTGCGCCGAGCTGTCCTTGAACGGGAAGCGATCATCGCCGGTTTCGATGGCGTGCGCCAGCCCGCAGCCGGATTGCAGAAATCGGCCTCGAACATGTAGTGGCTGACCATCGCGGCAAACCGTGCGTTGACTGTCCGCGCCTTGCCGCGCCCGACCTTGGCGATCGCCGCGCGCGTTCGACGGGCAATCGATCACTAGATCGATTGCTTTGCCGTCTCACTGTCATAGATCCCGCGCCGCGGCACGCCGCCAGGCATACGGAACGCATGGTTGTGCGCGTCGAACAGCATCTCATGCGTCTGAAGGATATAGGCGCGCACGAAGAAGGCGCGGCTGTAGCTGAGCTTGAAGTGCGCGACCTGAAGCTTGGTGCGAAAACCGTCAATGATCGCCCAGTCCTCGCTCCAGTCAAACTGGAACGCCTCGCCCGGCGCGAACGAGAGCGGCACACATGTCCCGCGTCCACTTGTCTGCTGCTGGACGCGTTGCCCGTCTTGCCAGGCCCGTGCAAACGCCGCCACACGGCCATACGAGCCGTCATATCCAAGGCTCACCAGATCGGCATGCAGCTGCTTGATTGTGCGCTTCTGCTTGCGCGGCCGCGTCATCTCCCGCCGCAGCCATGCCGACACCCGGTCCGCATAAGGATCCAGCTTGCCCGGCCGGTCCGGCGTCCGGAAACGCGGCTCGACCAACTCGGATCACAGGTACCTGCGTAGCGTGTTTCTTGAAAGGCCCGTCCGCCGGGAAATCTCCCGGATCGACATCTGGTCGAGGTGATACCACCGCCGGATAACGCTCAATAATGCCATGTCCAACACTCCATGGTCCCCCGCTCGCCAAAGCTCGGGACCGGTTCAAACATGGGTCAGTTCTCAGTGGAAATTTGTGCCCTCCCAGGGCCATTTCTCAACGGCAATCAACAAAAAACCTTCAAGACGCAAATCTGTTCTGATCGCATTCTTCCCGAAAAACGCTCCCAGAATACGAATAATGCTCACAATATCGAAAAACTGCGAAAATTCATCAAATCCGGCATTGGTATGTATTTCCAGCCGGGAGAGCCATCCTCGCCTGTGCACTATCCGGGGGGGCTTTCAGTATATTGTATTTGCAGCTTTTTTGGAGCGGGTGAGGGGAATCGAACCCCCGTCGTCAGCTTGGGAAGCTGCTGCTCTACCATTGAGCTACACCCGCGCGCGGCGTTCGTATTTGATCCAACCCGGCCTGCGGCGCAAGGGCCCGCCAAATCTTACTGGCGCGCGGCGTTTGCCGCGTGTAAACGCCCCGCCATGAACAGCTTCCTCCTCGTCGCCGCCGGCGGGGCCATCGGCGCCTCCCTGCGCCATGGCGCCGGCCTCCTTGGCGGGCGCTATCTGCCGGCCTCCTGGCCCTGGGCCACGTTTTCGGTAAACCTCATCGGCGGCTTCGCCATGGGGCTGGTGGCCGCCTGGTTTGCCAGCAAGGCCGGTGACAGCGGGCAGGACCTGCGCCTTTTCCTCGCCACCGGCCTTCTCGGCGGCTTCACCACATTCTCGGCCTTCTCGCTGGAGACCCTGACCCTTTTGCGGGCAGGTGAGGCCGGCAAGGCCGCGGCCTATGCCGGCCTCTCGGTCGTGCTCAGCATAGCCGCGCTCGCCCTCGGCCTCTGGATTGGAAGACGGGTCCTTGCATGAGCGGACAGATCATCACCGAAACCGTCTCCCACCAGGAAGGCGGCGCGCGTCTTGACCGCTGGATCAAGCGCCGCGTTCAGCTGACCCAGGGCCAGATCGAGAAGATGCTGCGTACCGGCCAGATCCGGGTGAATGGCGGGCGTGCGAAAGCCAGTACGCGCCTTGAAGCGGGCCATGAAGTCCGCCTTCCGATCTTCAGTTCCGAAACGATGGCACCAAAGGCTCATCATACCGCCCGGGCCAGCGCTGAGGACAGGGCCTTCCTCGAATCCCTCATCCTCTATGAGGACGCGGACATGATGGCCTTGAACAAGCCTGCCGGCATCGCTGTGCAGGGTGGATCGGGGCAGGGCCGCCATATCGATGGCTTGCTGCAGGGCGTTTACGCCGATGAGGCGCACCGCCCTGTCCTCGTTCACCGGCTCGACAAGGAAACGTCCGGGGTTCTCCTGCTTGCCAAGCATCCGCGCGCAGCCCATCAGCTGGCCGACATGTTCAGGGGCCGGGAAATGGACAAGGTCTACTGGGCCGTCACGGTCGGTGTTCCGAATCCCCCGATGGGCCAGATCCGCTGCTGGATGATCAAAGGCATTCCAGATCCGGATGAACCCTCGGGTTATCGTCCCTATGATCCGAAATCTACGGCCAGGCGCCGGGATGTCGACCGCGAGCGCATGATCCGCTCAGCCCAGGGCGTCGAAGGTGCGCGCCATTCGATCACGGACTACACTGTTATCTCGCATGCGGGCGGCAAGGCGGCCTGGGTTGCCTTGCGTCCCGAAACCGGCCGCATGCACCAGCTGCGTTTCCACATGCTGGAAATGAATACCTCAATTCTCGGAGACCAGAAGTACAGGTCCCGCCGCGAAGTCCCGCAAGGGCTCGCCGAGGGCATGCACCTGCACGCCCGCGCGCTGATCATTCCGCGCGCGCAGGGCAAGCCGATCACCCTTGTCGCGCCGCTGCCGCCGCATATGAAGGAAACCTTCGCGACGCTCGGTTTCCTCGAGCAGGAAGCGGGCCGGGACCCCCTGGCCCCGTTCAGCTGAGCATGCCGCTACGCCTTGCCATCTGGGATGTCGACGGAACGCTGGTCGATTCCCGTGCTGTCATCCAGGCGAGCATGGAGCTGGCCTTTCGGGAGAGCGGCCTGGCGCCGCCGGACTATGACGCTGTCCGGCGGATTGTCGGCCTCAGCCTGCAGGCCGGTATCGCCCAGCTTGCTCCGCCGGACATCGGTGCGCAGCGCCTTGAGCGGCTGGTTGATGCCTATCGCCATGCCTTCACGCGCCTGCGCGCCGAACCCGGCCTGCACGAGCCGATGTATGACGGCGCGTTCGACGTGCTGGACCGGCTGAAGCAGGAGGGCTGGCTGCTTGCCATCGCCACCGGCAAGACGCATCGTGGCCTCGAGGGCCTGTTTGCCAGGCACGACATCAGGTCCTTATTCGACACGGTCTGGTGCGCTGATGACGGCCCCGGCAAACCGCACCCCTTCATGGTTGAGCAGGCGATGGGCGCCCTCGGCTGCGGGCCGGCTCAGTCGCTGATGATCGGGGATGCTGTCCATGACATCGCCATGGGCCGGGCCGCCGGCGTGCGTTCACTGGGCGTGAGCTGGGGCTTCGGCCGCGCTGATGAGCTTCAGGAGGCCGGCGCCGACGAAGTCCACCACGAATTCTCCACACTGACGAAGAGCCTTCTGGCCTTCGCTCCGGCGGCAGGATAGCGCGGGCCGCAGTCTTCAGAACATCCGGAACAGCTGCTCTGCCGTCCTGCCGAGGATCTTCTGCGCGTTGTCCACGCTTGTTGCATCGAAAACGGCCTGGATCGCGCCGCGGGTATAGCCGAATGTGCTCTCCTGGTGGGGATAGTCAGACGACCACATCACCCGGTCCGGGCCGATCCGGTGCAGCAGTTCGAGGCCGGCCGGATCGGTCATGAAGGTCGCATAGCAGTGGTTATGCCAGTACCAGCTCGGCGGATGCCTGAGTTTCGGCTGAACCTGGGTCGGGAAGTGGGTATAGATCATGTCCGCGTCATGGATCATGCTCGCCACCCATGAGATACCCGCCTCCACAAACACCACTTTCAGCGCTGGAAACCGGTCGAACACGCCGGCAAAAGTCAGCATGCCCCAATTCTGCCGGAAGCCGCCCATCTGGGTCAGCACGAAGGTACCCGTCGCACCTGGCGCCGCGGTCGGAATGTTCTCGCCGATATGGAAGCACAGAGGAATGCCGCTGTCTGCAATGGCTTCCCAGAGGGTATCCATCTTCGGGTCATTATAGAGGATCGGCTGGCCGTCCATGTCCCTGCGCGGATTGATCGGTACCATCAGGCAGCGTGCGCCAAGTGCCTTGCAGCGCTGCACCGAGGCGTGGGCCTCGCTCATGTCCCAATAGTTGGGTACCATCACCCCAAACAGCCGGCCACGGCCCTTCGCGCATTGCTCGGCAATCGACTCATTATACGCACTGAAAATCTCGGCGCGCATCTCCATGTCGGTCATCATATAGAGACCGAACAGGCGCTGCGGGAAGATCAGCTCCCTGTCTACACCCTCCGTATCCAGATCTTTCAGGCGTGCCTCGACATCTGTCAGTCCCGGATGGCATTCCATTGCCTCGCACAGCGGCACGATATCGTGCGGGCGCATCAGCGGCTTGCCGCCGATGGTGAAGTGCCAGCCACCATCGCGAAATTCCATCCGCGGCGCCTTGTCTTTAAGATGCGCGGGAAAGCGGTCGATCCAGCAATCGGTCTCCAGCATGTGGCTGTCCGCCGAGATGATCAGGGTGCCTGCCGGCCAGTCGTGTGTCCTGGCTGACGCCGTGCGCTGGGGAGAGACGGGTTGGGATGCCTGTCCCGGTACCTCCAGCACGAAGCGCATATCGTCGGCCATGGCAAACTTCCTCCTGCCTGCGTCTGGAATTGTCGGGAGGATAACACCGGGCAGCGCGGTGCCAACGCTATCGCGGCGTAAAGAGGTCAGCCCGCCAGCCCCGCAAACCAGCGCCCCAGCGCTTCGGCTTCGGCGCGCCTGGCGTTTGCGGCGGCGGTCGCCTCCTCGTCCTCGCCCCAGCGGGACGCCTGCCAGGTCTCGTCGATGCGGGACATGGCGAATGCCTCGTCTGCCGGCAGGACGCCTTCGCAGACCGACATCGCCAGCACGGCCGATCCGAACAGCGCGCAGCCATAGACCAGCCCGGTCAGCCGGAAATCGTCGAGGCTGAGCGCATAGCGGCGCGCTGCATCGAGCGAGGCATCCGGTTGCGGCGTCGCGCGCACGCCTTGCGTCGTCACCAGGATCACGCCCAGCGCATCACCTGCCCAGTCCCGCACGGGTCCCCAATGGCCCTCCTCCAGCGCGGCCAGTTCTGCCGGCTCCTCGGCGATGTGGCAGGTGAGGTCTGTCTCGCAATAGCGGGCGACCTCGTCGGCCATTGCGTCGCGCGCTTCGGGGGTGCGGTCGATGGCGACATTGGCAAGCCGCGTCAGGTGCAGCTGCAGGAGTTCGATATGCTCGCCCTGCGCCTGCCATTCGGCGGCGATGGCTTCCGCCAGGCCGCGGGCGGGCAGGGCGAAGGGATTGCGTTGAGGCGTCTTCAGCGTGCGCCCGTCGAGGGCTGTGGTCCAGGCATGGCCGAGCGGTTCGGCGGCGGCTGTCGTGTAGAAGCGTTTGGGTCTGGGGTCAGTCGTCATCTGCCCCGCTTACGCCGGAGCAGGCCGCGCGCCAAGCGTCAGCTTCCAGTCGGCGCAAGCCGCATCAGGTCGACGATCTCGCGGGTCTCAGGATTGACCAGCGCCAGGGTCTGGCCAAACCGCACCGTGCGCAGGTCGGCTGTCTTCAGGTCGGTTTCCACGATTACCCGGAACTCTGCCGCCACCAGAGGGACATCCGGCGGAACGGTCATGCCTGGCCCGATGCGCGCCTCCAGCGGTGAGGGCGTGAAGCAGATCCTGTGGCGTTCAATACCCACAAGGCAGGGCGCGCCGTCCAGCATGAAGCCCCGGTCAAACGCCGCATAGTCAGCCTCGGTGAAGGCCCGCACGGCCACAGGCTGGGCCACCGCAGCCTCTGCGCCCGAAGGCCGGGTCGCTATAAAGGCGCCCAGGGCAAACAGTGCCCCGCCTGCGATAGCCATTTCAATCTTGAGGGTCTGCATTGCCTTCGGCGTTCGCGTCCTGAGGGGGTCAGTGGGGCTGTTACGTTCGCCGCGACCCATGCCGCAACGCCAGCTAAAGAAGGGTAAATGCCGTGCGGGCCCGTTCCGGATTTCAGCGGCGGCCGGGCCTGCGGGGCATGGCTCAGCGCTGCTCCGTCCGGCCTCAGGCAGCACGGCCCGGCGGGCAAGGTAATCCAGGGCCCCGCCGGCACGCGGGCGCGGTTCATCCGCCTTATACCGTCTTGCTGCGCGCCTTGACCGCGGCGCGCCGCCCGCGCTCTCGGGCAGGCTGTTGACGGACGTCCGCGGCAGGGGCTTTGGCGCAATCGTGCGGGTGCGCCCGGGCATTCGGGAAGCGGTCGGCAAGGCTGCCTTCGGCAAGCAGCATCGCGGCCGCCACCGAGGCAAAGCAGAAGGGGGTCATCAGACGGTTCGGCATGGCATCCTCAAAATATGCAAATGTTCACTCACATTAAACTACGGCGAAAAAACGGCAAAGTAAGCAACTGATCACTTTAATTTGCCGGCGCCGGCAACGATCACCTCGCCGCGGCTGACCTCGCGCCCGCGTCGGCAAGGGGTATGGCCGGGGCGGGTAAGGCCTGGCTGTTCTCCTCAGGGCGAGCCACGCCCCGGACCGGGCATCCGGGGCGCACCCTTTCGCCGCGGCAGGGTCCTGTGTCGCGTCCGCTCCGCTTGCCAAGGCGGCTGGGGCAGCTATTCAGTCAGCCCGGCAACAGGTACGAACATCAGGAGCGCCGGGGCATGCACAAACTCATCGAGGCATTGGAAGCAAAGCGCGAGCAGGCACGGCTCGGCGGCGGGCAGGTGCGCATCGACAGCCAGCACGCCAAGGGCAAGCTGACCGCCCGCGAGCGCATCCATGTCCTGCTCGATGAAGGCAGCTTCGAAGAGTACGACATGTTCGTCGAGCATCGCTGCAGCGATTTCGGCATGCAGGACCAGAAGATCCCCGGCGACGGCGTGGTCACGGGCCACGGCACGATCAATGGCCGCCTCGTCTACGTCTTCTCCAAGGATTTCACCGTCTTCGGTGGCTCCCTCAGCCGCGCGCATGCCGAGAAGATCGTCAAGGTCCAGCAAATGGCGGCCCGCAATGGCGCGCCGGTCATCGGCCTGTTCGATGCGGGCGGCGCCCGCATCCAGGAAGGCGTCGATTCACTGGCGGGCTATGCCGACATCTTCATGGAGAACGTGCTCTCCTCCGGCGTCATCCCGCAGATCTCCGTCATCATGGGCCCCTGCGCCGGCGGCGATGTGTATTCGCCGGCGATGACCGACTTCATCTTCATGGTGAAGGATACTTCCTATATGTATGTGACCGGCCCGGATGTCGTGAAGACCGTGACCAATGAGGAGGTCACCCACGAAACGCTCGGCGGCGCCTCTGTCCATGCCAAGAAGTCTGGCGTCGTCGACGGCGCTTTCGAAAATGATATCGAGGCGCTGATCCAGATGCGCCGCCTGATTGACTTTCTGCCCGCCTCAAACCGCGAACAGCCTCCCGTGCGCCCGGTGCATGACGTCTATGACCGGCAGGAGCTCAGCCTCGATACGCTCATCCCGCCCAACCCGAATACGCCCTATGACATGAAGGAGCTGATCGCCAAGGTCGTCGACGAGGGCGACTTTTTCGAAATCAGCCCCGGGTTCGGCGGCAACATCATCTGCGGCTTCGCCCGTATCGAGGGCTCAACCGTTGGCGTCGTCGCCAACCAGCCGATGACGCTGGCCGGCGTGCTCGACATTGACGCAAGCCGCAAGGCCGCACGCTTCGTGCGCTTCTGCGACTGTTTCAATATCCCGATCCTGACCTTCGTGGATGTACCCGGCTTCATGCCGGGAACCAAGCAGGAGTATGGCGGCCTCATCAAGCATGGTGCCAAGCTCCTCTTCGCCTATGCCGAGGCGACCGTTCCGAAAGTCACCGTGATTACACGCAAGGCCTATGGTGGTGCCTATGACGTGATGAGCTCCAAGCACCTGCGCGGCGATGTGAATTATGCCTGGCCGACTGCTGAGATCGCGGTTATGGGCGCTAAGGGCGCTGTCGAGATCATTTTCCGCAAGGAAGCGGGTGACCCTGAAAAGCTTGCCGCCCGCACGAGGGAATACGAAGAAAACTTCGCGAACCCCTATGTCGCGGCGAAGAAGGGCTATATCGATGACATCATCATGCCTCACAATACGCGCCGCCGCGTTTCAAAAGCACTCCGCACCCTGAAGAATAAGAAGCTGACCAACCCCTGGAAAAAGCATGACAATATTCCGCTTTAGGGCAGGATGAGACCACCCGAGAAAGCTCAATTTCCTGCTTCTGCGAGTTATCTGCCTGCTGCATGCAGATGCCTGCGAAGGCAGCGATCCGGAGGAAACGATCTCCAGTCCGTCGCTGCGCCTCAGCTTTCGCCGGGGTTTGTCAACGGGGTCATTCGCGGTTTTCCGCCCGGCGCAACTTCCCGTCCCTGCCATCCTGTGCCACCAAGGCGCCCGGTAGGGGCCGCGTGTTGTCTGGCCCGGACGGGAAGGGCACTCGGCATGATCAACCGGTTAGGCTGCGCGTCGCTGGCGGCGCTGATTATCCTTGGCGCCTGCGCGCATGAGGCCGGGGTGCCGATGGCGCAACGCGCCCCTGCCGGGCCCGCCACGGCCACCACTGAGACCTTTTCCGTTCGCCTGTTCGGCCAGACGCTTGGCCAGCTTGTGGCCATCAGGACGGGCGATACCGTCTCGGTCGATTATGAATACCGCAATAATGGCCGCGGGCCGACCCTTGCGGAGACAATCAGGCTCGGCCCCGACGGTCTGCCCGTCAGCTGGACCATCAGGGGGACGACCACCTTCGGCAACCAGATCCAGGAGACGTTTTCCCTCGAAGGCGGCGTCGCCAGCTGGACCGACACGACCGGTTCGTCGGCGGCCGCGATGACGGGGCCCACGATCTACGTGCCGCAGAACGCCTCGCCATATGCCTTCGCCGTCTATGCGGGGGCGCTGCTCGCCGATGCCGACGGGTCCCTGCCGGCATGGCCTGCAGGGACCCTGTCGATCAGTCCCCTGGAAACCGTGCGCCTCGAGGGTGCCGGCGGGCCGGTTGAGGCGGCCGCTTATGCCCTTGTCGGCAACGATACGGACCCTGGTTACTTCCTGCTCGACGAGGAAGGCAAACTCTTCGCGCTCATATCGCCCCGCTTTGTGGTGGTGCGGGAGGGCTATGAAGAGACCGACCAGCGATTGAAAGACATCGCAAGCCGTCTTTCTACGGATCGTCTTGAGAAAATTCAGGCCCGAACGGCCCACAGGTTCGACGCGCCGCTCGCGATCACCAATGTCCGTCTCTTCGATCCTGTTGCCAGGGCGATGACGGCGCCCGCAACAGTGATTATTGAGGGCGGCGTGATCAGGTCTGTCACAACGGACGGCGCGGATACGGCCGGAGCCTATCTGGTCGATGGGCAGGGCGGCTCCCTGATACCTGGCCTTGCTGAAATGCATGGCCATATGGGTGAGGACGGAGCGCTCAAGAATATCGCCGCGGGCGTGACGCTGATCCGAGACATGGGCAATGACAATGCTGTGCTCAGTCAGCTGATCGGCAAGATTGAGGCTGGAAAGCTGGCAGGTCCCCGCGTCGTCCGCTCCGGCTTCATTGAGGGCAAGAGCCCGTTCAGCTCGAATAACGGCATCCTCGTCAGCACCGAGGAGGAGGCCCTCGCGGCGGTCGATTGGTATGCTGATCAGGGCGATTTCTGGTCGATCAAGATCTACAATTCAATCACCCCGGCCTGGGTGCCCGCGATGGTGGAGCGCGCCAGGGCGCGCGGCCTGCGTGTCACCGGCCATGTGCCCGCCTTCACGGATGCGAACCGGATGATCGAGGCGGGCTATAATGAGATGACCCATATCAACCAGCTGATGCTTGGCTGGGTACTCGCGCCGGAGGAAGACACGCGCACCCTGCTCCGGCTGACTGCGCTGCAGCGCCTGCCGGTGGTCGACCTTGACGGTGAGGCTGTCGATAAGACCCTCGGTCTCATGGCCGGCAGCGGCGTTGCCATCGATCCGACCTTTGCGATTCACGAGGCATTGCTGCTCTCGCGCAATGGCGTTCTGCGGGCTGGTATGGCCGATTATGTGGAGAACATGCCGGTCGCCGTCCAACGCGAGGCTAAGGCCGCCCTGTCGTCTGTCACGACGCCGGCAGAGGACGCTGCCTACAGGGGCGCGTTTGATCAGATCACGGCTACGATCCGCCGGATGAAGGCGCGCGGCATCTTCATCGTCATGGGTACCGACCTTGGCGGCGGATTGACGCTGCACCGGGAGCTGGAACTCTACCAGCTGGCTGGTTTCACGCCTGGCGAAATCCTCGCCCGTGCCACATTCGAGGCGGCGGACTATCTCGGCCTTGGAGCCGAGCTCGGCTCGATCGAGCCTGGCAAGAAGGCTGACTTCTTCCTCGTTCCCGGCAATCCGCTCGACGACCTGAAGGCGATAAAGACCATCCGGCTCGTCTCGAAAGGCGATACGGTCTACTTCCCGAGTGAGATCTATCCTTATCTTGGCATCAGGCCCTTCACGGACATTCCTGTCATCACGCCGCCTCAGGTCGAGTGAGGCAGGGCCTAAGCCCGCATCTGCTCGCCCATTGCCTTCGCCGCCCTGACAGCGAAGGGCCGCGCGGAGGGGAAGAGTTCCGTGACCGAGAAATAGATGTGCACCATGCCTTCGCCGACCATCAGCTGGGTTGGCACGCCTGCATCCTTGAGGCGCCTGGCGATGGCGACGCCTTCATCGTGCAGCACGTCGATCTCTGCCGGGGCTATGATCGAAGGCGGCAGGCCGCTCAGGTCGGCGCCGAGGAAATCGAGGGCCGGGTCGGCGGCATCCTCAGGTGACTGGAAATAGGCGGCCACGAAATTGTCCATGCCCTCGCAGCTCAGCAGGGAATTGTTGCGCGTCTCCCGTCCGGCGGCAGTCTCGCGGGTCAATGCAGGTCCCATGACAACACCTGGGACAACCGCCAGCAGCGCCCGGATGACCGGGCCGCCGTTCTTCTTGGCCCGCAGGGCGCAGTAGAGCGCAAGGTGTCCGCCGGCGCTGTCGCCTGCCACGCCGATTCGTCCGGCATCACCGCCGAACTCAGCGGCATGGGTGCTTGCCCAGCTGAGGGCGGCGAAGCAGTCCTCATGGCCGGCCGGATAGGGATGTTCCGGTCCCAGGCGATAATCGACGGCGGTCACGATGCAGCCGGTCTCGCGGCAGAGCAGGCGGCATTGGGCGTCATGGGTCTCAAGGTCGCCCATGATAAAGCCGCCGCCATGGAAATGCACGATTACCGGGAAGGGGCCTTTGCCCTCCGGGATATAGTGCCGGATCTTCACCGGCCCGGCCGGGCCGGTGAAGGTCGCATCGCGCACGGCGCCCACGGTCAGCTGAGGCGCGCCAGGCTGCAGCGCCCGGTACATCGCCCGCGTCTCGGCCAGTGTTGGCGGGGTCTGCGGGACCACGGCGAATTGTGCGAGCAGGGGCGCGAATTCCGGATGGAGGCGGTTCAGGATACTCGGATCAGGCATGATGGCAGGCTCCCTCTGGTTTGTTCATCTGCCGGCCAAGCTGCGCCTTTGCCGCAGGGGCATGCAAGCCCGCACTTGCCGCCTGCGTGCTGTGCCGGTGTTGACGCGGTCCAGGGCGGGTGTGGTCAGAGCTTTGCCAGAGCCGACCCCGGGCGACGCCCGCAGGTGCTCAGGCGGTCAAGCCGTCCCGGCTGATCCTGCGCTTGAGGTGGGGATCAGATGTCCAGCTCTTCGACGAAGGCCGCATTCTCCTGAATGAACTTGAAGCGGAGTTCGGCTTTCTTGCCCATCAGGGTGTTGATGAGTTCGGCGGGCTTCATCTCCGTCAGCTCGTCCATCGAATCCGGCAGGCTGACCCGCGCAAGCGTGCGGCTGGCCGGGTTCATCGTGGTTTCCTTAAGCTGTGCCGGGTTCATCTCGCCAAGGCCCTTGAAGCGGGTGAGGTCGACTTTCTGGTTGCCCTTGAAGTGCTGTTTCATCAACTCGGCGCGGTGCTCATCATTCATCGCATAGTGGATGTTGCCCTTGTTCGAGAGCCGGTAAAGGGGCGGCATTGCGAGGTAGAGCCGCCCGGCTTCGATCAGGCCGGGGGTGAGGCGGTAGAAGAAGGTGATCAGCAGCGAGGCAATGTGGGCCCCGTCGACGTCTGCATCGGTCATGATGATGATGCGTTCGTAACGCAGATCATCGAGATTGAAGCGGCGGCCAAGCTCGGTGCCCAGAGCAAGTGAGAGGTCTGACAGTTCCTGGTTGGCCATCAGCTTGTCGTCCGACGCGCTCTCCACGTTCAGGATCTTGCCGCGCAGGGGCAGGATGGCCTGGGTTTCGCGGTTGCGTGCCTGCTTGGCAGAACCGCCGGCCGAGTCGCCCTCTACGAGGAAGAGTTCGGTTCCCTCAGGGCCCTTGGCCGAGCAGTCCGCCAGCTTGCCGGGAAGGCGCAGCTTCTTGGTGGCCGACTTTCGCGAGATTTCCTTTGCCTTGCGGCGCTTGGCGCGCTCCTCGGCGCGGTCGATCGCCCAGGTGAGGAGCTTGCCGGCCTCCTTGGGCGACTGGGCGAGCCAGTGGTCGAAATGGTCCCGTACGGCGGCCTCCACGAGGCGGAAGGCATGGGTGGATGAGAGTTTATCCTTGGTCTGGCCGACGAATTCGGGACCGCGGATGAAGACCGAGAGCAGGAAGCCGGAATGGCCCATCACATCTTCGGCTGTGATCTCGGCGGCTTTCTTGTTGCCCGTCAGCTCGCCGAAATTGCGCAGGCCCTTGGTAATGGCAGAGCGAAAGCCCGCCTCGTGGGTGCCGCCTTCCGGGGTCGGGATCGTGTTGCAGTAGGAACGGGAGAAGCCGTCCTGTTCGCCGAACCCGGCCTGGGTCCAGGCAATCGCCCATTCGCATTTGCCTTCATGGCCGAGGTCGACAAGGCCGGTAAAGGGCGAATCGGTAATCGTGGCCTTGTCGGCAAAGACTTCGCCGAGCTGGTCGGCGAGACCGTTCGGGTAGGACAGGACGGCTTCGGCCGGGATTTTCGAGTCTTCCGGCAAAAGATCGGCTTCGCATGACCAGCGCACTTCGACGCCGCGGAAGAGATAGGCTTTGGAACGCGCCATGCCGAACAGGCGGGACGGGCGCCAGCGCAGCTTGTCGCCGAAGATCTGGGGGTCGGGCTTGAAGCGGACCGAGGTGCCGCGCCGGTTGGGCGTCGTCCCGACCCTGGCGAGCTTGCCCATCGGATTTCCGCGCGAGAATTCCTGGCGGTAGACCGTGCGGTCCCGGGCGACTTCGACTTCGACGTGCTCGGACAGAGCGTTGACGACCGAGATGCCGACGCCGTGAAGCCCGCCTGCCGTGGAATAGGCTTTGTCGGAGAATTTGCCGCCAGAGTGCAGCGTCGTCATGATGACTTCGAGCGCGGATTTCTTGGGGAATTTCGGGTGCGGGTCGACGGGGATGCCGCGCCCGTTATCCGTCACGGTCAGATAACCATCCGTTGTCAGCCTGATTTCGATGCGGCTGGCATAGCCGGCGACCGCCTCGTCCATGGCGTTGTCGAGGACTTCTGCGAAAAGGTGATGGTAGGCACGCTCGTCGGTTCCGCCGATGTACATGCCGGGACGCTTGCGGACAGGTTCAAGGCCCTCGAGGACCTCGATATCCTTGGCCGAATAGCCCGAGGAGCCTGTCAGGAGATCGTCGACGGACTTCAGTTGCCGGGCTGAGGACATGGGGCGGGTCTCCGTGAGCAGTTTGCCGGACGAGCCAGCGAGGGACCCCGGCAGATGAAGCTGAAACGGTTCCGAAAGCGTTAAAGACGCCTTAACCCTCTGGCCTTCTGCCGGGAAGCGGTATCAAGCCGGACTCGGCTGCCGGGGCAAGGGGCCGGGCGCCTGCGAGGGGCTTTTCAGTCCCGGCGTGCCGCGAGGTTGGCCGCGGCGGAGCCGCGGCCCGCCGGTCAGCCCGTCCGGCTATCTGTGCCGGGGCCGGTCCTGAGCCTGATATTGGTCCGGGCAGGAGGACGGGCGGCAGACCGGGCGATCAGCGAGGGCGCCGCGGCGATCCGGCAAGGCGGCGGCGCAAATGATCTCCGCCCCGGGCTTGCGAGACGCGCGCCAGAGCGGGCCGGCCGGCGGATCTTGCCGGGACATAATGTTCAATCCCGCGCAGATCAGCGCAATAAACACCGTTGTTGAGCAGAGCATGGGTTGAAGGCGGGGGGCGAGGTTTCCACATCCTTCGCATCGCCTGACAGTCGCCCTGACCGGCGATCTGAGGTATCCGGGTCGCTGCATTGCGGGGCCCACTTAAAGGAGGCAGTCTTATGCCAAGATCGAAGACAGTACCGGTGTTGCCGCTTCGGGACATCGTTGTTTTCCCCGATATGGTCGCGCCGCTCTTCGTCGGCCGGGAAAAGTCCGTTCGGGCTCTTGAAATGATTGAGGAAACCGAAAACGAGATCATGCTGGTCGCGCAGCGGGATGCTGCGATCGACACGCCCGGGGCCGGTGACCTGCACCTGGTGGGCACGCTGGCGACGATCCTGCAGCTGCTGAAACTGCCCGACGGCACGGTGAAAGTCCTGGTTGAGGGAAAATCGCGCGCGCGTCTTGTCCAGCTGTATGACCGGGAAGAGTATTTTGAAGCCGAGATCGAGCCGATCGCCGAAGCGCAGAGTGCGGGGGCGGACATCCAGGCCCTGACGCGCGCCGTGCAGGAGCAGTTCGAAAATTATGTGAAACTGAACCGCAAGATCCCGCCGGAAGCGGTGTCTTCGATCTCGCAGCTGACCGAGCCGGGCCGGCTGGCCGACCAGGTCGCCTCGAACCTTTCGGTAAAGCTGTCCGACAAGCAGGACCTGCTCGAGATGCCGGACGCCAAGGACCGGCTGGAGAAGGTCTTCGCCCTGATGGAGGGCGAGATGGGGATGCTCCAGATGGAGCGAAAGATCAAAAACCGCGTCAAGCGGCAGATGGAGAAGACCCAGCGCGAGTATTACCTCAACGAGCAGATGAAGGCGATCCAGCGCGAGCTTGGCGAGCAGGGCGGCGATGGCGGCGAGCGCGATGAGATGGCTGAGCTCGAGCAGAAGATCGCCGAGGCTCCGCTCAGTCAGGAGGCCCGCACGAAGGCTGAGGCGGAGCTGAAGAAGCTGCGCCAGATGAGCCCGATGTCGGCGGAGTCGACGGTCGTGCGCAATTATCTCGACTGGATCCTTTCGCTGCCCTGGGCGAAGCGCAAGGAGATCGTCACCGATCTTCGCCGGGCCGAGAAGCAGCTCGATGATGACCATTATGGTCTGGACAAGGTGAAGGAGAGGATCCTCGAATACCTGGCCGTCCAGAAACGTACCGGCAAGCTGAAAGGTCCGATCCTTTGCCTCGTCGGCCCGCCCGGCGTCGGCAAGACGTCGCTCGGGAAATCCATCGCGGAAGCGACGGGGCGCGACTTCGTGCGCGTATCGCTCGGCGGTGTGCGCGACGAAAGCGAGATCCGCGGACACCGGCGCACCTATATCGGCTCGATGCCGGGACGGGTCATTCAGAGCCTCAAGAAGGTGAAGAGCGGCAACCCGCTCTTCCTGCTCGATGAGATCGACAAGATGGGCATGGACCACCGCGGCGACCCGGCCTCGGCCCTGCTTGAAGTGCTGGACCCCGAACAGAACTCGACCTTCAATGATCACTATCTGGAAGTCGATTATGACCTCTCGGATGTGATGTTCGTGACAACGGCGAACTCGCTGAACATGCCGCAGCCCTTGCTCGACCGGATGGAGATCATCCGGATTGCGGGGTACACGGAGGATGAGAAGCTCGAGATCACCAAGCGTCACCTGATCCCTCAGGTGCGCAATGATCATGGCCTGAAGCCCGAGGAGTGGATTGTCACAGATGGCGCCATCAGCGACCTGATCCGTTTCTACACGCGCGAAGCAGGCGTGCGTTCGCTCAAGCGGGAGATCGCGCGCCTTGCCCGCAAGGCGGTGCGCGAGCTCTCACTGACGGAAGGCGGCACACTGACCGTAACTGAGGCCAACCTCGCGGAGTTTGCGGGCGTGCGAAAGTACCGGTTCGGCCTTGCGGACGAGACAGATCAGGTCGGCGCTGTCACCGGTCTTGCCTGGACGGAAGTCGGCGGTGACCTGCTCACGATTGAGGCCGTCAAGATGCCGGGGCGTGGCAACATGAAGGTGACCGGCAACCTGCGCGATGTCATGAAGGAATCGATCCAGGCGGCCAGCTCGCTGGTGCGGGCACGCTCGGTTTCGCTTGGCATCCGGCCAACGGCGTTCAACACGACGGACATCCATGTTCACGTGCCTGATGGGGCCACGCCAAAGGACGGCCCCAGCGCAGGTGCGGCGATGACGACGGCCATCGTTTCGCTGCTCACTGGCATCCCGGTGAACCGCGAAGTGGCGATGACGGGCGAAATCAGCCTGCGTGGGCGTGTGCTGCCGATCGGGGGGCTCAAGGAGAAACTGCTCGCGGCCCTGCGCGGCGGCATCAAGACGGTCCTGATCCCGAAGGACAACGAAAAGGACCTCGACGAAATCCCGGAGAATGTGAAGACGCAGATGAAGATCATCGCCGTCTCCGACATCCAGGAAGTGCTCAAGCTGGCGCTGGCGCGTCCGCTGGTGCCGATCGAATGGTCGGAAGCCGATGAGGCGGCTCTGCAGGCGAGCCTCACCGGCGGCCCGGCGAAGCCGGCCGACGACACCGACACGATCCGCGCTCACTGATCGCGGTTGTTCCCCTTACTTCGTGCAAAGGCCCGCTCCGGCGGGCCTTCCTGCGTTTGCATCGGGGGCGTCCGGCGATAAGCGCCCTTGCCTTTCGGCGCGCCGCCCGGCAAACAGACATCGGGGGCGATTAGCTCAGTTGGTAGAGCGCCTGCTTTACACGCAGGATGTCAGCGGTTCGAGCCCGTTATCGCCCACCATCCCGTTTCCAACCCTGAAAAGTCTCCTGACGCCATCAGCGAGACGAGGATGGTCTGGGGGCCTGGATTTACCCTGAACTGAAGCGCAAAGGGTGCGGCCCGCAGCGCTAACCAGCTACACCCTGTCCCGGGACGCGACCGTCCGGTGACAGTCTTTCGGCCCTGCCAGCAGGTCTGATATCGGCTTCAGACGGTCCTGATCGCGGCTCGCCAGCGTCCTCTGGGCCCTGCGATCAGCTGAGACCTGCGGCCTGCAGGATGGCGGGCATTTTTTCCCTGACCTTGAAGAAGCCAGCGGTCGCATGGGGCCAGATGGCTGTGTCCCAGTCGCGTCGCCATTCGCAGACTGCGATGCCCTCACGGGCGAGCAGGGGGGCGGCTGCGCTCAGCCAGTCCCGCAGCGGCCCTTCGGGTATGCAGGGGGTAAGGATCTGGCGCGCACCGGCCTGTCCTGCCCAGTCGATGAGGACGTGCGGGGTATCGGCGCGCAGCAGTTTAGCGTCGGCCGCGCTGCGCGCGGCAGCATCGGCGAGGGCTTCGGCCTCGAAGCGGGTGATGAGGCCTGAGACAGGGCGGGGCGAGCGCAGGTGGCTGGCGGCGAGGGTGGCGGCAGCGCGGATGTCAAACCGGGCGAGGGGGAAGTCTTCCGTGCGGCAATCTTCTTCCGTGATCAAAAGAGCAGACGGTCTGCCCGGGACCGGAGGCGAGAGCACGCGCAGCGGCGTGACCGGGGGCAGGCCCTCGGGCTCGGTTGCCTCGAGGCCCTGCACATCGGCGGCGAAGTCTGTCTCGGACGGCGTGAAGCGCTGGCGGGTAAACTTGGCGATGTTCCAGGCCTGTGCCGCGTAGGCTTTGCCGCGCGTATGCAGGCCGGCAACCCAGCGCCAGCTAAGCGTGTTGGATGCCGGATCACCGTCGAGGAGGTGGCGGTAAAAAAAGTCTGCGCCAAGGCGCCAGGGCAGCCTCAGTGTGAAGATCCAGATCGAGGCAAACCACATGCGGGCATGGTTATGAAGGTAGCCGGTTTCGGTCAGCTCGCACGCCCAGGCATCGAAACACTCAAGGCCGGTTGTTCCGGTCTCGGCGGCCTCGAGCGCGCGGCGCAGCCCCGCATTCGAGGCCGCCGCGTTCAGATCGCCGGCGAGGCCGGAGACGTAACGCGCCCATATGCCGGGGCGGTGTTCGAGCCAGCCCTTGAAATAGCCGCGCCAGAGGATTTCCTGGAGGAATTTTGCTGAAGCTTGCGGGCCATGGGCTGCGAGAGCGGCGGCTGCAAGGTCGCTTTCCAGAAGCAGGCGGCGGCGCAGCCAGGGCGACAGGGCTGAGACGCTGACATGCGCACCGGGGCCGTTATCATAATTGCGCTCGGCGGCGTAGAGCCTGCCCATGTGCGGGATGAAGGCCTGCATGCGCGCTTCAGCTTCGGCGCGCGTGGCGGGGTGGAAGGTCATGGCGGGCGCCTGCTCTGTTGGGGCAGGGCGTGACCTAGCCCGCCGGGAGCTGAGTTCAAACGCGCGGCGATCGCCCACTTTTTGCCGAGAACCGCAAACGGGGGGGGAAGGCGAGGGATAGGGATACGGCTGCGCTTATTCGCGGCGTGACAGAGCCGCAGCACCTGCCGGGCCCTCGCATCATGGCCTGTTACCTGCCGATCTATAGCGGGGTTGCGAAAAGTGGAAACCGGTATTCGGGAAAACGCCACGATAATTCAAAGATCCGGACCATGGGGCTGGTTCCCCGGATCAGCCCGATGGTCTAGCGCGCCAAACCTTCGCGCAGGCTTCGGCGCAGCAAGGAGACGAGTTTCAACACAGGGCTGGAACTGTTCTCACTGAGATCGGCGCTGGCAGCGTGATCGCCCTGGGCAGCCTCTCGGCTGGCATATGCGATAATCTCTTCAACCCGGTACTCCATGGATTCCGTCAGTAAACGGATTTGCTCCGCGGCCCGGCTGACGTCCTCCCTGCTCACCGGGATACGGGAACCTGCATCCATCATGGAGGCCTGCAGGCGGATCGTTCGCAGTGGCACCAGCAGTTCGGACGTCACGGACTGCAGGAAACGTGTCTTGGCTTGGCTGGCGTCACAGGCCTCCTCACGCAGCGCCTCAGCTTCCTGGCGGGCATCTTCGATGCGCGTCACATCCGTGAATATGTCGACTGAGCCGATGCCGCCGACTTCATACCTGGCTGTCTGCCAGTAGCGTTCAAGGACGTGGACGACGCCGCTGAAGGCCTCGCTGTTGCGCAGGGCCGGGTGGACCTGCTGGTAGAGCGGGTTCTCGAAGATGATCCTGCCATCTTTTGACCGCACGGCGAAACCCTGGCCTGAGCCATCGAGCGCCACCTCGAGAATGCCGCGAAGCTGGCTGGCTTCCTCGACCAGTCTGACTTCATCGAGGTAGAGCCTGAAGCTGGCGCGGCAGCCGAAGTAGATCGTCAGGACGAGCAGTGTCAGGGCGATTATAATGGCCACCATGCGATCGCTTGCATGCAGGGCCATATGAACGAGGAGCGGGATGATTGCACCTGTGAGGTAGCGGATCACCAGGCGCGGATTGCGCGGCAGGGCGGACATCAGGCCGGCGCACATCGACACTGAGAAGAGGGCCGAGACGATGAGAGAGGCGAACGGGTCCTTTTGCAGGTAAAGCGGCAGACTTGCGAACACGAAGCCGGCCAGGATCGACAGTGTTTCCGAGCGGCGTACCTCGTTAGGGTGGACGTCCTCGGGCGATGGCGGGCTGGATGTGCGAAAACGGCGGGAGGCCATCAGCACTGCAAGGATGACGTTTGCCGAAACCCAGGCGATGACGATCATCTCCTGTGTCAACGCATAGGCAAGATAGCCGGCGATGGCGGCGTTGCTGACGGTCATCAGCGCCATCAGCCGGGCGGCGCGTGAGAGGTCCAGATGTTGCTGCAGGCGCACACGCGGGCGTATGGCCGGGTCCTCGTCCGGCTTGCCTGTCAGGACATACCTCAGGAAATTCTGCGCCGCGCTCATGGTGGCGCTTATGGCAACGAACGATTGTTTTCAGACTTGATCGCAGGCTGCGATTTTACAGGCCGCGTTTGTCACTTGTTAACCTGACCTGCCTGGGTGTCCTGCGTGCCGGACGTCTGCCCGGTTGCGGCGCTTGCCCGGCGCGGCGACAGCGCGCCCTGGCAAAGGACGCTGTGAGCCGGGCCTGGACAGAGCGGGCCGTTTGCAAAGGTGCCGGCACCGGGGCAGGCGGGCGTCGAGGTCTGGGCGCCGATCCGTGCGCGCACCTTAAAACACCTCCCCCGTAACCCGGCCGGCCTCTTCGCCGAAACGTGCAAGACGCAGGGCGGAAAACGGGCCTGGTTCAGGGGGGCTGCCGGTCATGGGAGGCTGGTTTCATCCGCGACCGACCCTTCCCGAAAGCCGCTGGACGGCCTCGTCATGCCAGCGGTAAGGGGTGCCTACATCGGTTCGGTGCGGATGGGGGCGAGATCCGGGAAGACGGGCTCACGCTTTTCGGCGCGCGCGGCGAAGGCTTCGGCCATGTGTCCCGGCGGGAACATTGCGGCGTTCCAGACGCCGATGTAATCCAGCGTGTCAGCCGTTGTGTGGTCGCGGCCGTAATTGATCAGTACTTTCGAGCCGGTGACGGCAACCGGGTTCTTGGAGGCGATTTCGCGGGCGGTGGCCATGACATAGGCGAGGAGCTCCTCGTGCGTGTCGAACACATCATTGACAAGGCCGATTTCCTTGGCCTTGGCCGCATCAATGCGACGACCGGTATAGGCGAGTTCCTTCACCCAGCCCTCAGGAATATAGCGCTGCAGACGCGGGAAGGTGCCGACATCGGCGGTCATCGCGATATTGATTTCCATGATGCAGAAGAAGGCATCTTTCGTGCACCAGCGGATGTCGCCGGCAGTGATCATGTCGATCGCCCCGCCGATGACGCCGCCATGACAGGCGAAGAGCACCGGAATGCGGGCCTCTTCCATACAGTTGAAGGATTGCTGGATTGCCTTGACGTTCGAGCGGAAGGCTTCGGCGGCGACGTAGCGGTCCTGCGGGCCGGCGGGTCGCGGTCCGGTGAAGACGGCGGTGTCCATGCCGGCAGAAAAGTGCCTGCCGGTGGAGGAGATGACGATGACGCGGGCGAGGGCGCCGGTGTCGATGGCACGGACGATTTCCGGAAGTTCGTTCCAGAAGGCCTTGTTCATCGTGTTCATCGCCTCGGGGCGTGACATCTGGATGTGGGCGACCTTGTCCTCAATGGTCACTTTGAAGGCTTCGTAAGATGACTTCAGCATGGGCACGTTCCTCCGTTTGTCGGCGAGTTTAGCAGCCCGGTCCGCCGCGGCGAGGGGTGACGCGGGGAGAAGGCCGTCCCGGGCTGCCTGCGCAGGCGGGCAGCAAGACAAGGCAACAGGATGCGGGATCCGGCAGTCCCTGAGGTTCTGCCGGACATTCCGGCGCAGCGCGGCATGACCCCCGGCGTCTGGGAGGAGAGCACCGGCCGGAACGCCGGCAGGAGGGTAAAGGCGCTTCAGCCTCCCCCGGCGGTTCTCCGGTCAACCGCACCCTATGGCGGCTGACCCGAAAGCCCGGTCCCGGCGCGCCTGCGTTGTGGCGCAAGCCTGAGCGCCCCGGCCGGAAAAAAGACTGACCGCTAGGCTCCCCGCGCTTCAGCCTTCACAGGCCGCATCAGGAGGGTGAGGATCGCTTCATCGACGCTGATCTCACCCTCGATCACAGCGGCCACAGCTTCCGAGATCGGCATCTCGATACCCCTGGCGCGGGCGAGCCGGCGCAGGACCGGGGCGGTGGCAACGCCTTCGGTGACCGAATGGCGCGCGCCGAGAACGCCGCCGAGCGACGCGCCCTGGCCGAGGGCAAGGCCGAGCGACATATTGCGGCTCGCCTCCGATGAGCAGGTGAGCACCAGATCGCCAAGTCCGGAGAGGCCGGTGAGGGTTTCGGCATCGGCGCCGAGCGCCGCGGCCAGGCGCGTCATCTCTGCATAGCCGCGCGCAATCAGGGCGGCATGTGCGGAGCGGCCGAGGCCCTTACCGAGGGCGATGCCGCAGGCGATGGCGAGAACATTCTTGACCGCACCGCCAACTTCCGCCCCCAGAAGATCCGTCCCCAGATAAGGTCGGAAAGTAGGAGTGGAGATTGCCTGGATCAGTGTAGCGCCGCACGCTGCATCGCGTATGGCGAGGGTGACGGCGGTAGGCAGTCCCTTTGCGACATCGATGGCGAAGCTGGGGCCGGACATGACGGCAGGCACGGCTTCAGGCAGTTCTTCGGCCAGCACTTCAGTCATGAACTTTCCGGTCGAAAGCTCGATCCCTTTGGAGCACAGGACGACCGGCGTGCCTGGTTTCAGCCAGCCCTTGAGGCGGGCGAGCGTGGCGCGGGTGTGCTGGGCCGGGGTGACACTGAAGACAGCATCACAGCCTGCAAGATCGCCAAGGCGGGGGGTAGCGCGCAGGGCCGGATTGAGCGGCACGCCGGGCAGGAAGGCCGTATTTTCATGGCCGGTGTTGATGTCATCCGCCACTTCCGGCTCGCGCGCCCAGAGGAGGACCGACTGGCCCTCGCGGGTCAGCATCTGCGCAATGGCCGTGCCCCAGGCGCCGGCACCCATGACGCCGATGGTTTTGAAGTACGCAGTCATGGGCGGCGTTGTGGCGTAAGCCGGCGGCTGGGGCAAGCGGGGTGCTCAGCTCATCAGGCGGAAGGCCTCAGCGCTCAGTGCCGCTGCGCCGGCGACGAGGATCACATGCCAGAGGAAAATCTGCCGGAAGTCCTGGATCGATTGGCCTTTCCAGGTGCCTCGCGCTTCGGTGACCATTCGTGCAAAGCCCAGGAGTTCGCGGCGGGGAACGGACGAGTTGATCATCTCGCCCGATGGTCCGGGGCCGCTCACCACAAAAGGCGTCCTGAAGCGGTAGAGGATCATGAGTGGCCAGAAGAGGCGCACGAAACCGTCGCGGACGATCTTTGGCAGGCTGAGGACAAGCGAATCGATGCGGCCCCTGGTGATCCACTCCCTGAACAGCTCCCAATGGTTTGCCTCGTCATTGTCGACGCTGACAAGATCATTCTTCTCGGCTCTGGCCATGGTGTTTCCGACGGAAAGGTAAAGGATCACAGCGTCGGCAAGGAAGGCGGGCAATGTCACCCCGTAGGCGGCAGCGGCCTCGGCGATCTCGTCGAGCAGGTCGGCCTGGGTTTCGATAATCGTCAGGGCCCAGCCCCTCAGTTCTGTCAGGTTGAAGAGCTGCAGGTATTTGGCTGCGCTGATCATCGCGAGCAGGAATACGGGAAAGCCGAAGAGCGAGAAGACGGCTCCGAGCGCCGTGTTCAGCGACGGCCAGAGTGTGCCCGCAAGCAGGCGCAGCCTGCCCGGCGGGCGGACCGGGCTGGCTGAGTGTGCGGCCTCCCCGTCTCCGGGCGCCGTGCGGTGCAGGTCGCCGAGGTAGAAGACCATACCTTTGCCATCCGAGTGCTCGCCTTCGATGTCCAGAGGCACGCCGTCATACGTCAGTGCCTCGACGACGTTATCGCCATCAAAGTCGACATAGGAAATGCTCAGCTTCCGGATGTCGAAAGGACCTGATGTCTCGCAGCGGGCGAGGGTTTCGACACCCTTGGCGAGCGCTTTTGCGACAATGACCGGATGGGAGGGATCATCCGTTTCCTGATCGACTTTGAGGCTGCGGACGCAGTTAAGGAAGCTACCGGGCATATCACCCGCTATGGCGGAAATCTCAAAGTCTTCCTCATAGCCACCGGCTTTCTTCCGGAAACCGCCGGCCCCCGTATCGGGCTCCACTTCGATGACACGAACGATGTTGTTCTGAGTGAGCGCGTTGCTGACGTGTTCGATATCATCGAACTCATCCCAGTTATCCGGTGTACTGCCATCGCTACGGGCGGGGGGCACACCGGGTTCACGATCCTCCTGTTTCCAGGCCGTCATGAAGGCGGTGAGGTCTTCCTCGGGCCGCCCCTTCCAATAGTCGAAGAAAGCCCGTGTGACCCGGCCGCAGACGAACTCGCCGCACCAGCGCACGAGAGAGATGTCGAAATAGCGCGGAGCCGTCATGCCGGTTCCGTTTCAGACAAAAACGAATGTCGCTGTCTCGTCCCTGACGGTCAGGCAGACCTTGCGGCCCACAGGGCTTTCGTCCTGGCGAAGAACGGCGAGTTCGCTCCCGCCTGTGCTGTTGGCGATGGCCCGGCGCCCGTCAGCAAACCGGGCGAAGATGATCCCGCGCTCAGGGCCATCCTTGCCGTGCGTGACGGTGAAGGTCTCAAGGACCGACTCGCCCGGCATGATGGCGAGGTCGACCTGCGTCCCGGCCTTTGCGGGGGAGTGTGCCGGGGTAAAGGTCCTGGGCGCGCTGGTGGAATAGACACCGGCCGCTTCCTTGGTCATCCAGCCACCATTTGCGAGCACGAGACCGAAGGTGCCCGGGTTGCTGCGCAGGATCGCAGCCATCTCAGCGATCGCGTGCAGGGAGTAGTTATTGCCCGGGCCGCCGAAGAAGGGAAGGCCGCCGGTCAGGGTGAGCGGGCGCCTGTCGGTTTTCCAGTCAAGGCCGAGCGCAGCACAGGCGGAGAAGACGGCGCTGGGAAAACAGGAATAGAGATCAAAGTGTGCGATATCGGACTGGGTCTTGCCGGCCTGCGCGAGCGCGCGGCCAATGGCGGTGTCCATCGCCCAGGACCGGTCGAGGACGGGACGCAGGGAAATCAGATCATCGCTGGCATCTCCGCCGCCATGAAGATAGACGCGCCTTTCGTCCGGCACGCCGAGCGCGTCTGCTTTTGAGGATGAAACAAGGATCGCCGCGGCGCCCTGATTGACCGCGTCCTGAGCGATGAACCATTTGAGGTATGGGTCTGCGTATTCATAGTTCTCGCGCGAGGGCGTGGAGAGGAAAGCCAGGTCATGCTCGACCGGGAACTGAGAATACCGGTTCTTCGCGGCAATGGCAGAGAAGGGCTGGAAGAGCTCGGCCATGGCGCGGCGGTGGCCGGAGCGGGTACGCCCTTCGCGGGCGGCGATGGCGTTTTCGAACAGGCCATAGAAATAGGCCGGCGCAATCAGGCCGTGCTTGATTTCCTCGCGGGAGAGCATCATCGGGCCCAGGCCGCGATCCTCATAGGGGGCATCGGCTCCATCCGCCCAGTTTATCTCCAGGCCGTACCTGCGGGCGCCCTTCGAGGCGCGGTTAGCCTCCGAGCCGGAGATGAGGACGCCGTCGAGTTCGCCTTCATGGATGCGCCGGGCGAATTCGTTGACGAGGGCCTGCGGGCTCTGCCCGCCGACAGTTTCGTAGACGAGGCGCTCGGGCCTGATCCCGGTGTCCCGGGCGAGGGTGCCGGGAAGGTTCGTGTTATGGCCGTGAGGATGGGCGGCGCGGCCGACGGAATCCTCAAAGATGCGCACGACGGCGAGGGTGTCGATGGCGGCGGCGATGCCGGGCGCGGCGGTATCGGCTAGTGCGGCCTTCGAGGCCTCGGTCATCAGCGAGAGCGGTGAGGGGGCACCAGCGGGACCGGATCTGCCATCCCACTGGCTGAGCGACTGGCCTACGCCGATCAGGACCGGAAGGTCACCTTTTGCCATGTTTATGCTCCCTTCAGTGCTTTTCAGGGCGGTTTAACGTGCGCGTAAAGCCCGGGCGAGGGGGGACGCAGGGGAAAGCTTTCAGCGCCCCTGCGCAAGGTCGGCAAGGATGGCGGCGGGGAAGGCGGGATCGAGCACGGCGGTGAGGTGTGTGCCGGTCAGTCCGGTGTAGCGGGCGCCTGGGATCTTGGCGGCGAGGCCGGGTCCGGCGCCGTTGTCGAGGTCCTGATCGCCCGTGAGAACGAGGGTCGGCACGCTGAAGGTCGCCAGCAGGTCGGCGGGTGTGTAGGTGCGCGCCGAAAGGGCGCCGAGATAGCCGGTGAGGGTGCCGCCGGTGGCCTCGGCGCGGGCGAGGACAGCTTTCGCGCCGGGCGTATCCCTGCCGGCGAGACCCTCCTCTATGGCGGTGCGGAAGGCGATGTTGCGGTCGGTATTGTTCTCGTCGGCCACGGACGCGCCGACGCCGCCGAGGATGAGGCGGCCGGTCCTGCGCGACAGGAGATGGAAGCGCAGTGCGCTGATGGCGCCCATTGAGTAGCCGATCGTGGCGTAGGGTGTTTCACCCAGGTGCGCGGTGAGGGCGATCTGGTCGCGGGCGACGGCGTCGGCGGGCCAGCGCCCCGGCGGGGCATCATAGGCCGAGGCGCCGTGGCCGCGCAGGTCCGGCGCGATCACGCGGTAGCCGGCGGCGGCGATTTTCTGGGCGATCTGCGGCCGCAGCCAGTTCAGATCGGCATTCCCCGAGAAGCCGTGAAGGAGGATCACGACCGGGCCTTCGCCCAGTTCGTGGTAGCTGATCGTCGTACCGTCAAAGGAGGCGTAGGTTTTCATGCGGGCGGCTTGCTCTGCGCGGGCGGTGAAAAGGGCCAGGCCGGCGAGGAGCAGCACGCGTGCGCCCTGACGATTACCGGGCGGATTAAAGGGCGGATCATAGCGGGGCGCCTGCGGCGTGTGTTGGAGCGGTGAGTTGAGGCAGGCAGGGGCCGGGCGTCAAGCACGCGCGATCCGGCTGCCAGCCCGCACCTCTGGCGGGCGGGCTGTTCCTGCAAGCAGGCCCGGTTCAGTCGCGCCGGGATTCTGGCCCGTATTCTAGCCCGTATTCTGGCCCGGATCAGGAGGCTAGAGGACGTCCAGCATGTCTGCAACCAGCGGGTGCCTGACGACATCTCCCGATTCCAGCCTTATCACGGCCGCGCCGGAGAGGGCCTCGAGGCGTTCGGCGGCTTTGGCCAGGCCGGACAGTTCCGGCAGGAGGTCGGACTGGTTAGGGTCACCTGTGATGACCATCGTTGAATGCCAGCCCAGGCGGGTCAGGAGCATTTTCAGCTGGGTGTACGTGCAGTTTTGCGCTTCGTCGATGACGATGAAGGCATTATTCAGTGTACGCCCGCGCATGAAGCCGATGGGGGCGATCTCGATCACGCCTTCAGCCAGCATGTGTTTGAGCTGGGCCGGGGAAAGGCGGTCGGCGAGGGCGTCGTAGAGCGGGCGCAGGTAAGGTGCGAGCTTGTCCTCCATGCCGCCGGGCAGGAAGCCGATCTGTTCGCCGGCTTCCACCGCCGGGCGGGCGAGGATGATCTTCGAGACCTTTCCCCGCTGCAGGGCTTCGACCGCCTTGCAGATGGCGAGGTAGGTCTTGCCGGTGCCGGCCGGGCCGACGGCGCAGACGAGGGCATGGCTGTCGATCGCGTTCATCAGCTGGGCCTGGTTTTCGGAGCGGGGCTTGACGGTTTTCTGGTAGCGCTGGGTGCGTTCGTGCGGCTGGAGGTTGGTGATCGTCTGGCCATCATCCGGATGCCAGCCCTGGCGGCCGCCATCGATGGCAAGCAGATGGGGTCCCTTTGTGCGGCTGGGCTCGTCGAACCAGGCCGAGGAGCGAACCTCGGTTGCGGTCTTCAGTCGCTTGGCTGCATTGCGTTTACCCATGGGGGGCCTCCTTGGCTGCGGGCAAGAAAAAAGCCGCTGGCGAAACTGCGCAGCGGCTCGGCGAAACGGCGGATGGTGCGTAGGCGCGCGCACGAGGCGGGCGAGCGGCGTCCGGAAGTCTGGCTCCCGGGGGTGAGGGATGAATGGGCACGTAAACGGCCATTGCCTCTCCGAATCTACTACCTTTATACAATAGCAGCCTTATCGGACGGTTAAGTGACGTTACGCAGGCGAAACAAGGGGCGGCAAATGGCGATTTACGAGATTGGCGGGGTCAAGCCGGAGCTTCCGGCCAGTGGCAGATTCTGGATCGCCGCCAGTGCCGAAGTGATGGGCAATGTCGTCCTGCGGGAGAACGCCTCGGTCTGGTATGGCTGCGTGCTGCGCGGCGACAATGATCCGATCACGATCGGCGAGAACACCAACGTCCAGGACCTGACCGTGATCCATACCGACATTGGCGCGCCGGTGACCATCGGGGCGAACGTGACGATCGGCCACCGGGTGATCCTGCACGGCTGTGAGATCGGTGATGACACGCTGATCGGTATGGGCTCGACGATCCTGAACCGGGTCAAGATCGGCAGGAACTGCATCATTGGCGCCAATACGCTGATCTCAGAGGGCAGGGAGATTCCCGATAACTCACTGGTGATGGGGTCGCCGGGGAAGGTCGTGAAGGAAGTTTCTGCGCCGCAGTCTCAGATGATCCGCATGTCGGCACTGCACTATGTCGAGAACTGGCAGCAGCACGCGGCGCAGCTGAAGAAGATCGGCTAGTCCGCAGGCGGATTGAGTAGCCCGTCCCGGACGGTTCAGGCTGGCCCGGCGCTCCGGATGGGCAGGCCTGGCGAGGAAGGGCGGCCATCACACGGACTGAGAATGATCAGCAGGGCCGCATCGGGCGGGGTGTGCCGGGCTGACCGGGGTTCGGTGAGGGACTCGATGGCCGGGCAAACGTGCCGCCTTGCCGGGCGGGCCTGGGCTGATCTGGCGCGCGCGGCGTCAGCTGGCAGTGGCCTCGGCGCCCCTCAGATAGCGGACCGCGAACTTCCTGCCCGCGACACGCACGACTTCAGCCGGATGGTTCCCGGCGCGGACCCGGTCGCCGACGAAGGGCGGCCTGCCGAGAGCCTCGAAGGCGGCGCCGGTGAGGGAGATGTCCGTAAGGCGGCATTGCAGCTCAGTGCCGTCCGGGAGGATAACAGCGGCATGGCCGCTGGCGGGTACACGCACCGCAGCCCGGTCTTCGGCCAGGCCGACGGGGTCCTTGTTTGCCAGCCGGTTGAGCCGGTCCGCTAATTTTTCGCGCTTCAGCGCCGAGGTCATGAAACGCACGGCAAAGCCGCCGGGCGCCAGGCGGACGACTTCGGCAACAACACGCCCCAGATCGTCGAAATAGCAGATGATCTGCTCGCCGCAGTCGGGCGGGGACTGGCACACGATGAAGGCGCCGTCGCAGGAGATGTTCAAGGTCAGCAGTGCATAGTCATCGCTCTGGCCGCGCAGATAGCGGCCGGTGAGGCTCAGCTCGAGGCGCTTATGGCTGCGCCGGTCCCGCCAGGGGCTGGGGCCCGATGACAGCTGTGAAAGGAGAGGTTGTGGCTGCGACAAGAGACCGATCCCCCTTTCGTGAAGGCGCTGCCTGCCCGGGGGCGCCTTTTTTGCAAGCTAGGCGAGGAAGGTTGACAATTGGTTGCCCCGGCTTGCTAGGTCGGTATCCGGATCCGTAGGATTGAAATCCGAAAGCCTAGCAGGGAGCCACCACAGGTGAGTGTCGAAACGTTTGACTATGTGATCATTGGTGCGGGAAGCGCAGGCTGCGTGATGGCGAACCGGCTCTCGGCGGACCCTGCCATACGGGTCTGCCTGATTGAGGCGGGCAAGAAGGATACCTCGCTGATGGTGCGCATGCCGGCGGGCGTGGGCAATCTGATCAAGGAAGCGAACGAGTATAACTGGGGCTTCTGGACACAGCCCCAGGCGCATATGGACAATCGCAGGCTTTACTGGCCGCGGGGCAGGGGATGGGGTGGTTCCTCGTCTATCAACGGGATGGTCTACATCCGCGGCCATGCGGGCGACTATGACCAGTGGGGCCAGATGGGCCTCAAGGGCTGGAGCTATGCAGATATCCTTCCCTATTTTAAGCGCTCTGAAACCTACGCAGGCGGGGCCAGCGACTTCCACGGCGGCAGCGGGCCGCTGAACGTCTCCGAAAGCCCGATGACGAGCCCGATCTACAAGGCGTTCATCGAAGCGGGCAGGCAGGCCGGATATCCTGTGACGGATGATTTCAACGGGGCGCAGCAGGAAGGCTTTGGCCCCTATCAGCGGACCATCCATAAGGGCGAGCGCTGGAGTGCCTCTTCCGGCTACCTGCGGCCGATCGAAGGCGTGCGGTCAAACCTGAGGGTGATCTCGACGGGACTTGTAACCCGCGTGCTGATCGAGGCTGGCCGGGCAGTGGGCGCCGAATTTGTCGCGGGCAGGGGACAGATGGCCCAATCGGTCCGGGCGGCGCGGGAGGTGATTGTCTGTGCGGGCGCTGTGCAGTCGCCGCAGCTGCTGCAGTTATCGGGGATCGGTGATCCGGACGCTCTGAAGGTGCTTGGTATTCCGGTGCATGCTGCCTCGCCGGAGGTTGGCAGGAACCTGCAGGACCATCTCGATGTGACGGTGATCCAACGCATGACCCAGCCGGTTTCGGCCTATTCGATGCAGAAGGGGATCAGGAAGGTGTTTGTGGCCATACAGTTTCTCGCCACCCAGACGGGCGCGGGTGCTGACAACTTCCTTCAGGCCGGCGCGTTCCTCAAGTCGCGCGAAGGGCTGGAGATGCCGGATATCCAGCTGCATGCGGTCAATGCGATCATGATGGATCATGCAAATCATCAGCCGACGGAGGATGGCTTCACGATCCATGCCTGTCAGCTGCGCCCTGAAAGCCGTGGTAGCGTGAAATTGAACTCCGCAGACCCGTTCGATCATCCGTCAATTGATCCGAACTATCTTGCGACCGAGGAGGACCGCCGTGCGATGCGCCAGTCGGTGAAGATGGTGCGCGATGTGATCCGCCAGGCAGCGCTGCAGCCCTATGCGGCGGGCGAGATCCTGCCGGGTGCGGGTGTGGTATCAGATGCCGATATCGACGGGTTCATCCGTGCCAGGGGAGAGACGATCTATCACCCGGTCGGTACGGTCGCGATGGGCACCGGGACGTCGAGCCCTCTGGATGGCGAGCTGAAAGTGCGCGGGATCGATGGGCTGCGGGTTGTCGATGCGTCGGTGATGCCCACGCTGATTGGCGGCAACACCAATGCTCCAACGATCATGGTGGCCGAGAAAGCCGCCGACATGATAACCGGGGCGAGGCCACCGGCGCCGGAAGAGAACAGGCGGGCGCCCGCACGGGCCTGAGCGGACGCGCCGTCCGGTCAGTGATTGACGATCAGGCGCAGCCGCGTGCCGGAGCGGCGTGTATCAGGCGGCACGAGCATCGAGACGCGGTGGCGGAAGACCGGCTTGCTGGCCGGCAGGTCTTCGTCGCCGAGGGTCTGATAAAGGCCGAGCATGCGCTGGCGGCGTGAGCGGCCGGTTTGGGAGTTCAGCGGCATCAGGCTGATCTCGAGTTCGACACGTTCGCCATTCAGCGTCTCACCGCGGCCGCGGATGACACCGGGCGCGCCGTCGAGGCGAATGGCTTCCAGAAACGCGGCCATCATGGCCCGGTCGGGGCCTGTCCAGAGGTCGAGATAATTGTGGTTGACGAGATTGCGCCCGACGAGGGCGTTCAGCGTGGTGCCGGAGGTACGAACGAGCCAGGACAGGTCCTCGCGCTGCTCGACCACGAAGATGCGGTCGATCAGGGCGGCGCACTCTCCGGCTTCGGGGCCGGTGAGGTCATGCGATTGGGGGTCTGCCTGCATGCGCCGCCATGCGTCCAGCAGGACGCGCGTGTTGGGGTGGATCGTCCGGCTGGTCATGAGGGCTTCTGCTCCCGATCGTACTGTCTGACCCCGGGGGCCAGTCTGGGGTCTGCAATCGCAATATCCGTTCCAGCCCAGACGTTGCCCGGGGATTGGAAAGTCTGCGCCAAAAGGGTGAGCAATTCACGCCTCAGCCTGAGTCGGCCGACAGACTTGCGCATCTCAGGGGAATTTTGCCCCGAGCCGCGCGCCAGCGTGCCAAGGCGGAACATTTGCCGCATTTGTCGCACAGGTGCCGCACCGGGCCCGACGCCAGCAGTTTGCGGCGCCAGAACCGGGTGGTCGGCTGCGACAGAGCCGCCCGGCTGGGTTGCGCAAAGCTGCCCGCCCGCATTATTTCGCCCAAAATATAAAGAAGACCGGAGTCGCCGCGCGACGAAACCGGCCTCGATCAGCCGTTTCAGACTAAACTCCCAGGAAGGAAACTCTCAGTGATCCCTTACACGACTAAAAAGCCCCGCTCAGGCGGGCTGCAGGCAATCCTTTGCCTTGGCGCGGGCCTCTCGGCGCTGACGGCGTTTGCGTCGCCTGCCCTTGCACAGGAAGAAGCTGAAGAAGAAACACGCACGCTGCAGGCCGTCACGATCACGGCAACCAAGCGTGAGCAGACCTTGCAGGACGTGCCGATTGCCGTGTCGGTTATTGGCGAAGACGTCATCGAGAAGGCCGAGATCGTCGATCTGGGCGACCTTCAGTCAATTGTCCCTTCGCTGCGCGTCGGCCAGCTGCAATCTTCTGCCAACACCAACTTCGTCATCCGCGGCTTTGGTAACGGCGCCAACAATGCCGGGATTGAACCGTCGGTGGGTGTGTTCATTGACGGCGTCTACCGCTCGCGTTCGGCGTCACAGATTTCAGACCTTCCGAACATCCAGCGCGTCGAAGTGCTGCGCGGCCCGCAATCGACCCTGTTCGGAAAGAATGCCTCTGCGGGTGTGATCTCGGTCGTTACCAAGAAACCCAGCTTCACCTCTGAAGGCGACATCGAAGGCACGATCAGCAATTTCAACGGCTACCGCGTCGGCGGCTACTATACCGCGCCGATCACCGATACTTTGGCCTTCAGCCTGAGCGGTAATTACAACGTTCGCGACGGCTATGTCGAAGACGTCGGCGACGGCCCGGACACAAACGAGCGCAACCGCTATGGTCTTCGCGGCGAATTGCTGTTCGAGCCGTCCGAAAACCTCAGCCTGCGTCTGATTGGCGACTATGACCAGATTGACGAAATCTGCTGCGCGGCGGTCAACGTCATCAACGGCCCGACGGGGGCCATTGTCAATGCCATCGGTGGTCAGATCGTGGCAGGTGCCCCTTTCTCCAACCGCGTCGCCTACAATTTCGGTTCGGAAAATAAGATCGAGAATTCAGGTATCTCGCTGCAGGGCGACTATGATGCCGGTTTTGCCTCGCTGACCTCGATCACGGCGTTTCGCACGTCCGATCTTGCGCAGAATGCTGATTCTGATTTCACGAGCGCCGACCTGATCGGCCGCAACGCGAACGAGACCAACATCGAGACCTTTACCCAGGAGCTTCGCCTGACCTCGACGGGCGAGGGGGCAATCGACTGGATGATCGGCGGCTTCTATTTCGATGAAAAGGTCGCGATCGGGAACGACTTCCGGTTTGGGACCGATTTTCGTGCTTATGCTGAAGTGCTGGCATCCCTCGGAGCCAACCCGGCTCTGACGCCGCAACAGATTGGCCAGGTGCTTGCCGGAACCCTTCTCAGCCCGATTGATCAGGTGGAAGCAGCTGTCGGCGGACCTGGCGCCATTGGCCAGCTTTATGCGCGTGCGGGACAGGGACCGCGCGAAACCTTTGGTCAGGATAACCAGGCCTACTCGCTTTTCGGTACGGTTGACTGGAAACTGACAGATCGTCTCACTGCCACAATCGGTCTCAACTATACGAAGGATGAAAAGTCGGCCTTTGGCCGTGCAACAAACACGGATGCATTCTCAGCACTCAGCCTGACGCAGCTCGGCTATAATCTCGTGCTGCAGCAGCTGCTTGCCGGTCAGGGCGTCGATATCACCAACCCTGCCTCGGTCGGTCCATACGTTCAGAACAACGCTGCGACCTACGGCGTGCTGCAGCAGCAGGCGCTGGCTGTGTCGCGCAACTTCAATCCGAATACGCCTGTCTTGACCCGCAACCCGCTTGCCGGTCTGACGGCTTTGCAGTTCCTGCCACCCTTCCTTGCCTTCCCGAACGCCGTGGAAGACGGGCAGACCAGTGACAGCGACACGACCTACACGCTTCGTCTTGCTTATGACGTGAGCGACAACATCAACCTTTATGGCTCATATGCGACCGGCTTCAAGGCAACGTCCTGGAACCTCTCGCGCGACTCTCGCCCGTTCGCGTCCGACTTCGTGCCGGGCAACCAGCGCGTGGTCGACCCGGTCACTCAGCAGGTATTTGCGGCCCCCGCCTCCCCGATCACCAGTGCGGGGCTGGCGGTGACCAATCTGACTACGGGCACGCGTTATGCGGGACCGGAGCAGGCAAAAGTGTTCGAAATCGGCCTGAAGGCAGCCCTTGACTCGATCGCGTTCAACATCGCCCTGTTTGATCAGACGATTGAAGGCTTCCAGTCAAACGTGTTCACGGGTACGGGCTTTTCTCTGGCAAATGCCGGTGAGCAGTCGGCGCAGGGCATCGAACTTGATGCAACCTGGAATGCAACGGAAAACCTGACGCTGACCTTTGCCGGTACCTTCCAGGATCCGGTCTATGATAGCTTCACGGCCTCGGCGACGGGCGACATTTCCGGCACGAAGCCTTCGGGCATTCCGGAAACAGCCACATCGACATCGGCGACCTACACCTTCGATGTCGGTGGTCTGGCTTCGTTCGTCCGTGCCGACTGGCAGTATGAAAGCCCGGTGGCCTATTTCGACGCAATCGGTACAGGCTTCACCGGCACCGACAACCAGGCGCTGATTGGCACTGAGAAGGAGATCAGCACGTTCAACGCCTCGGCCGGCTTCGAGACCGAGGGCGGGCTCGGGGTCACCTTCTGGGGCCGGAACATATTCGATGATGAATACATCACGACAGCGTTCCCGGGCGTTGCCCAGGCGGGGACGATTTCGGGTTATCCCAGCGCGCCGCCGACCTACGGCGTCACGATCCGGAAGTCGTTCTGAGATTCGCCAGAACCGCATGATGGAAGCCCTGCCTGACAAGGCGGGGCTTCTTTCATTTCAGGCGCGGTAGCTGGCGCGCAGGCTTACTGCAGCAAGGACGAAGCTGAGGGCCTCGAAGGCGATGAAGGCGGCAAAGTCCGGCGTGGGCGGCGGACCGAGCAACAGGGCGGCGCCGCGGGCGAAGAGGTAGCCGCCCATATAGACGACGAGGAACCAGAGTGCGGACTGCCGCGGGCCCGCACGAAGCGCGCCGGCAGCACAGAGGAGGCCGGCCGCGAGGCTGACGCCGCCATAGATGCCGCGCAGCTCATAAGCCCCGTTGGGGCCGCCCACGTCGACGCCGAGACCCGCGGCCATGCCGAGGGGATTGAGGAGGCTGTAGAGCCCGAAGGCAGCGAACATGAGCGCCATTAGCGCGAGGAAGAAACGAATCATCACAATCTTTGAGATAGCCTTCGCAAGGCCCGCGGAAAGGGGAGGCACGTTGGCCGTCCTGTCGTATATAGATTGAAATGAAAGCGGCTATGGCCGTATCCGGAGCCCTGATGCCGACGACCCGCCGCCAGCCGCCGTTGATTAACGCACCCTTGCCGGTAACGGTCTTTGCGACCCTGATGGTCGGCCTGCATCTGGTGCGGATCCTTCTGCCCGAGAGCTGGCAGGTTGGCGTGTTCTTCGAGGGTGCGCTGATCCCCGGCAGGTTCTGGGCGCCGGAGGGGTCGCCAGGGCCTTCTGGTCTGCCGGGTTATGAGGGACGACTGGCAGCCTTTGTGCCGCTGATCGCCAGCGGATTGCTGCATTCGGACTGGATGCATGTGATCTTGAATGCCGCCTTCCTGGTGGCCCTTGCGAAGCCTCTGCTTGAGCTGTTTCGCCGCGTCTGGCCCGGGCAGGAGCCGGGCGCTTCCGGCCTTTTGCTTGGCCTCTTCCTGTTCTCGCAGATCATAAGCGGCCTGGTTTATCTGGGGCTGAACCATCCGGGCGGCGGCGCGGCGGTCGGCGCATCCGGGGGAATCAGCGGGCTACTGGCGGCGGTTCTGCTGATCCGGGAGGGCCCCGGGCGGTGGCTGCTGGCACGCGGTTTCCTTGTGGCCAGCGCCCTTTTCGTGGTGGCCAATGGGCTGATCGCTTTGCTTGGCCCGGGCCTGCTGGGGGCCTCCATTGCCTGGGAGGCACATCTGGGCGGCTATGTCGGGGGCGCGCTCGCCATGCGGCTCGTGCTGCTGCGATTCGAGGCCGGCGCGGCCTGAGACTGCCTTTGTCATCGTGGCGGTCGATTCCGGTCCCGGGGTGTGCTATCCTGTCGCAGGCGGGCGTGGTTAGACGTGTCCCGCGGCGGGGAGGAGGCCCGGCACAATGCTCCTGGAGCAGATCCTGAATGACAAAGGCCATGACGTCGTCACGCTGCGGGCCGATCAGACCCTTCAGGCGGCCGCCGAGCTGCTGGATGTAAAGAAAATCGGCGCCGTTGTTGCACTGGGGCCGGATGACCGGATTGTCGGGGTGCTTTCAGAGCGGGATATTGTGCGCCAGGTGGCCCGGCTTGGGGGCGCGGCGCTGGGGATGCCGGTCGCCGGCGCAATGACGCGGGCTGTGATCACGGTCGGTGCGGCCAGCTCGGTCGAACAGGCCCTTCAGACCATGACCGACCGTCGCATCCGCCATCTTCCGGTTGTCGAGAATGATCGGCTGGTCGGGGTGATCTCAATCGGGGATCTGGTTAAGTGGAAGATCGCGGAAACCGAAGCGGAAGCGAGTGCGATGAAGTCCTATCTGTCAGCCCAGTTCTGATCCTGCTCGGAAACAGCCGCCCAAGCTGTGCAATTCGCACAAATAGGGCTTGCGGCCTGGCGCCCCTCCCGCTATCCGAGCGCTTCGCTTAACCCGCCTTCCGGCTGGTGACGCGTTGGCCCCAGATGGTCGCCTCTTGGAAGAAAAGGGCTTGCCCTTTCCCCCGAACAGCGGCTATATGTGCGGTTCCTCTGAACGCCTGACTTTTTAGGCCGAGATAATCGGTCCAGAAGGTCTGTTCGCTCTGAAAACGGCAGGTTTGACGGTTAATCCGCTAAACTGCAGAAGAGTGAAAAAAGGTTGTTGACGGAAAAAAGTCCGGCTGTATAAGCCGCCACTTCGCCGGGGCCAGAGCGCTTCGGCAGCGATCTTCGGAAGCTTCGGTTTCCAGCTGTTTGACATTGTAAGAGATAGGAAGAGAAACGCAGGCGGCGTGACGGCTTGCGGACTTCGCAAGAAGTTCAGACGATCACGACGAATGTGTTTCTTGAGAGAATTCTTTTTTCCATCGATCAGGTTTCGGCCTGGTCTTTGCTAAAAGGGTTTCTCGTCAAAGAACGCAATACTTATGCTTAACAGCAAAGTGGCCGTCCATATTCCAATGGACGGTATCGTCAGATCAACACTCAATTTGAGAGTTTGATTCTGGCTCAGAACGAACGCTGGCGGCAGGCCTAACACATGCAAGTCGAACGATACAGTGGCAGACGGGTGAGTAACGCGTGGGAACGTACCTTTCACTACGGAATAGCTCCGAGAAATTGGTGGTAATACCGTATACGCCCTCAGGGGGAAAGATTTATCGGTGAAAGATCGGCCCGCGTTGGATTAGCTAGTTGGTGAGGTAATGGCTCACAAAGGCGACGATCCATAGCTGGTCTGAGAGGATGATCAGCCACACTGGGACTGAGACACGGCCCAGACTCCTACGGGAGGCAGCAGTGGGGAATCTTGCACAATGGGCGAAAGCCTGATGCAGCCATGCCGCGTGAATGATGAAGGCCTTAGGGTTGTAAAATTCTTTCGTCAGGGATGATAATGACCGTACCTGAAGAAGAAGCCCCGGCTAACTTCGTGCCAGCAGCCGCGGTAATACGAAGGGGGCTA
>CAZIGV010000007.1:0-163605 GCA_964538945.1 uncultured Hyphomonas sp. | reverse complement strand
CTAGGCAAGACGCCGGGACAGGCCGGCAGCGCGCAACAAGCTCGCAGATCAAACCTGCCAGAAGGTCGTGGCAGGGCCCGCCGCCGGCTCCGGCGCCTGCAGGCTACTTGTAGATGGACCCGAGGCAGTCGGCGACTTCGGCCATCGCGTGCGAGCTGATGCAGTGGGGGACCTCAAACTGCTGGCCGACACTGGCGACGCAGCCCTGCAGCTCAAGGTTTTCCATCCTCAGGCAGCTCTGCGAGGTGCGTTCGGTCATCACGCTCCTGAGGCGCGCCTGGTCGACGGCGTCCGTCCCGATGATGCGCAGGGCGGCGAGCGAGGCGATCTGGTCGGCGACACTTTCCTTGCCGAATTTCACGGTCTCCCGGCTTCCGGTAAAGCCGCTGGTCAGGAAAGCAGGCAGGCGCACGGCGCCGGTGACATCTTCCGCCGTTGCCGCAACCGTCATGACCCCGGCCGTCACGTCGCTGGAAAGGGGCGAGGCCCGCATCAGTGCCGAGACGATCATGTTATCCGCCGAGCGGCCTTTCAGCTGCAGGGCCTGCACGGTCCGCGAGCGTTCATTGCCATTATGGATGCGGGCCTTGGCCCAGCCATAACCCTGCAGCGAATAGCCCTGTTCCTTCACCGTCGCCGCCGAGGTGTAAATCTTCGCAAGGTCGCTCCGGGTCACCGACACAGCCGCGCCAACGGCATCATTGCCGCCCTCCAGCGAGCGCGCATATCCGTCGCCCCTGGCAAAGCTCCTCAGCGCGCCGGCGCCGTAAAAGGCGTAAATATCCCGCACCTTGCTGGCAAACAGCGGATCCTGCGCCGCGATCATGGCAGAATAGGCCATCCAGCCCTGCGAGAGCTGATCGGCATTATAGGCGCCCATCGTGCCGAGCGCGGCCTCGATGTCGCCGGCGCTCCGGAAAGGCTTGGCGCCCACCGCTTCGGCGTCCGACTGATACGTCATGTAAACAGCCGCAGCTTCCGAAATCGGATCGCCGGCCTGCGCCGAAGCACTCGCAATCCGCCCGCTGCCGAGCACCAGCCCGGCACCCAGCAGAAGTGCAGCCATCATCCCAGAGGTCTTCATTCCAAACTCCCTCGCGCCACACGCGACCGAAGATGCCCGAACTTCCCGGCATGGGGAACCACGCCTTGTGCGATTTGCGCATTACAAATACAGCAGCACGGACACCTGAAGCGGCAAGAATGCTTAAAATTATCTATGGGGTGTTAACTCTTGGCCCCCGAAGCGGCGCAGAAGCGATTAAAATTTGTACACCTTGCGTGGATGGCGCTGGGGCTGACCGCGGCTGTGTCGGGCGGATTGGGAGGTGCGCCAGGCGGAAGTCTTGCTATGGCCATCGCCATGGCGCTGGTTCCGGGACTGGCAGGCTACCTTTCGGCAGGCGCCGGCGATACGCTGCGCCGGGGCTGGAGCGTGATCGCCTGGCTGCTGCTGGCGCTTGTATCGGTTGTGCTCACGGGCGGGGGGGGCTCCCCGCTGATCGTACTGCTGGTGATCGCGCCGCTGACCGCGCTGCTGTCGGGCGCGCCAAGAATGGCAACCGAAGCCGGTATCTTCGCCGCGCTTGCCCTGTTTGCCGTCTTCATCGCTGCGCCGCTCGGTATCCTGCCGCCTGAGGTGCCTGGCGCGGCCGCGCTTGCCGGCCCCTTCGCCTTTGCCGGCCTCGTCCTTGCAGGGCTGATCGTCTCGCTGCTCGTGTCAGACCGGCAGGAAACGGCAGCGCCCGCCCCGAAGCCGGAGACGAAACCGCAAGCCGGGCCCGGGCCCCTCAACCTGCCTGGCACCCTTCCTGACACCCTGACCGGCACCTTCTCCGGCATCAGCTGGCTGGACGTGACGCCGGAGGGGCGCCTGCGGGCCGTGCAGGGCGACACGTTCGGCCTCCTCACCCTGCGCCCCGGATCGGCACTGGCGAGCCTCTTCGCTGACCATGATCTCGACCCGGCTTGCCTCGCCCGCCCGGGGCGCAGGCTCGTGACCGCAGAGCTCGTCTCCGGTCAGCGCGTAAGGCTGCTGGCGCAGCGCCACGCCAGGGGCTGGTACATGCTGATGATTGATGCGGCAGAGGAGGGAGCGGACGTGCCCGCCCGCGCGATCGCCGAGCTGGAGGCCCGTCTGCAATCGCGCACCGCCTTCTTCGCATCGCTCGGGCATGAACTGAAGACCCCGCTGAATGCCATTCTCGGCTATGCCGAAGTGATGCAGGCCGAACTGATGGGGCCGATGCCCGGGCCTTATGCGGACTATCCGGCTATCATCCATGAGAGCGGCACAGACCTTCTGCTGCTCGTCGATGATATCCTCGACCTTGCCCGCGCCGAGGCCGGCAAGCCCCGCCTTGAGCCTGAGCCGGTGGACCTTTCGGCCGCCGCCGAATCCGTCATCCGCCAGTTGACCGCGCAGGCCAGCCGCGCCGGCGTGACGCTCAGGCTCAAGGCCGCCGGGGAAGTCTGGGCCGAGGCCGACGCGCGCGCCGTGCGCCAGATCTGGCAGAACCTCATCTCCAACGCGATCAAGTATTCGCCGCGCGGCAAGGCAGTGACGCTGGAAACCCGTATCGACAGCGGCGCCGCGGTGCTGAGCGTCACCGACCGGGGGGCCGGCATTGCGCCAGCCGACCTCGGCCGGCTGACCGAGCCCTTCGCCCAGGCCGCCGGCGCCAAGCCCGGGACCGGCCTCGGCCTCTCGGTCGTGCGCTGCTTCGCCGAGCTGCATGGCGGCGCCCTGCATATCGACTCCAGGCCCGGAAAGGGGACGCGTGTTCAGGTGACCCTTCCGCGGGCCTCGGAAGCCGACATCGCCCCGATGCAGGAGGCCGGCCAATAGGCGTCCCGGGATAGCCGGCGCAACAGCTGACGAAAAATTTGTCATTTCCCAAACGGGTGAACCGTGTAACGGTCAGCTGCGATATCCAGCAGGGGGGATGCCCAGTGAAACGTTTTGTGATGGCCGCTGTTGCGGCGCTTGTACTTGCCGGTTGCGGCGCAGCGGGCGGTGCAAAGGCCGCGATGGTCAAGGCCTGCACCGAAAGCGGCGAATCGGAGACCAATTGTACCTGTATCGCCGACAGCCTTGAGGGCAGCCTTGATGCGGCGACCTTCAAGCAGGTGGCCACCGCCATGGCGGCGGGCGACGAAGAAGGCGAGAAGATGATGACGGAGCTGCCGGTTGATAAGCAGGGCGCTGTCATGGGCGCGCTGATGGCGGCCGGCATGAGCTGCATGATGGGCGGGGCCGGAGGCTAACCGCCCCGGCCTTCCACCGGCGCGCGGCTGTCAGGGGAGGCTCTGCCATGGACCGCCTGCCGTCACGGCTCTGGATCGAGGCTCTGGTCCGGCGGGCGCAGCTCTCCGGCGCCAGCGCCTTTATCGTCCAGCACGGCGACGATGATCGCGGCGACGTGCTGGTCAAGGTCGCGCGCCTGGATGGCAGGGCGGCGGCCTATGTTGCGTCCACCAGCCGGGACGGCGCCCGGGTGTTTCTGAACCTTGCACGCCAGGGCGTCGGGCCGGATGAAGCCAGCGTCGAGGACTATGTGCGCAGGGCGAAGGCGCGTGACCGCGATCTCTGGATCGTCGAGATCGAGGACCGCGAAGGGCGCACCTTCCTGACCGAGACGGTCGAGGACTGAGCAGCGTTAAGATCTCCTAAACCCGGGCGGTGCAGCTTGCGATTCGCCGGGTTTGAGGGGCTGTTGCGCCGATGCTGTTTCTGTTGAACGAGACCGTTACGCAGATTGAGGCGCCTGAGCTGCGCCTCTTGAAGCGCGGCCCCGCGCTCGGCTTGCAGGACATCCACGCGATACGCGCCCGCGATGCCATCGAATATGCCCGCGCCCGCCTTCAGGACTGCCACGATCAGGCCGCGATGCCGGATCCAGGCCTACTGGCCGATCTGGCCGCCCTGATCATCGCCAAGACCGGCGCCAATGCCGCGCTTTTCCCGCTTCAGGCCGGCCGGGTGTCCGAGCCGCGCCTCACGATCCTGCCGGAAAGCATCCTCGAAGCCGTCAGGGCCCGCCTCGCCGAAGGGGGCCGGCCGGATATCCGGGTATTCTGGCCGCGCGCCGCCTGAGGCCCCGGGGGGGCAATCCTGCGCCGGGTCATGAGCTGCGGGTCTTTCCTAAGGCAGCTCGCCAGCCTCTCGCTGAAGCAGGCTTTTGCGTCCTGAACGCGCCAGGACTTGATTAACCGCTCCCGTCACGCGTCTGTGATGGTCTGACAGACAAGTCGGCTCCTGAGCCCGCCTTTCACCCGGTGGCGCCCTGCCGCCAACCCTGTTCTTCCGAGATGCGCCCGCTGCCAGCCCTCTCCAGATCGGCGCCCGGCGTTCGCAGGCATCTGCCGGGAGGGGGCCTGCGCCTCTTATCCGATGAGGGGGGGTACAACCGCCTCAGCCCACCGGCCAACCGGCCTGAATGCCGGGTCGGGGCCCGGCCATGCTTCGCAACCAAACCCAGCTTCCGGGCCACGGGAAGGCTTGGCTTAAGCAATCCCGGGGCCGGTCCTTCAGCGCCTTTGTCCGGCCTTCCTGCGGACTGAGCCAGCCCCTTCAATCCATATCGTAAATCGGTTAGGGCCTCGGCCAGAGAGAGACCCTGACCCATGTCGCACGTAACTGAAGCCGCCCGCAGGCGCACCTTTGCCATTATCTCGCACCCGGACGCCGGCAAGACGACGCTGACCGAGAACCTGCTTCTGGCTGGCGGGGCCATCCGGGCGGCCGGCGAAGTGGCGGCGCGGGGAGAAGCGCGGCGCACACGGTCGGACTGGATGAAGATCGAGCGTGACCGCGGTATCTCGGTCTCGGCCTCGGTGATGACCTTTGAGTTCGACGGCTTCATGTTCAACCTGCTCGATACGCCGGGCCATGAGGATTTTTCGGAAGATACCTACCGGACACTGACGGCGGCCGACTGCGCCGTGATGGTGCTCGATGCTGCAAAGGGTATCGAGCCGCAGACCCTGAAGCTGTTTGAAGTCTGCCGGATGCGGGATATCCCGATCATTACCTTCATCAACAAGATGGACCGCGAGGCACTTGAGCCGATCGCGCTCCTCGATGAGGTCCAGGACAAGCTGCAGCTCGATACGGCGCCGCTTTACTGGCCAGCGGCCAGTGGCCAGCGTTTTGCCGGCATGCTCGACCTGATGCGCAATGTCTTCCTGCAGTTCGAGCGCCGCCCGGGCGAGCCGGCCCGTATTGGTCCAGCTGCCGAAATCCCCGGCGATGAGGCGAGCCTCAGGGCAAACCTTGATCCTTACGTGTTTGCCGAGATGGCCGAAGGCATCGAGATGGCGCGCAGCCTGCTGCCGGCCTTCGATGCAGGCGCATTCCGTGCCGGCAATATGACGCCGGTCGTCTTCGGATCGGCGCTGCGCTATTTTGGTGTCGCCGAACTGCTTCGGACACTGCACACCTATGCGCCCGCGCCGCGTGACCAGAAGGCAGTCAGGAAGAATGAGCCGGTCCGCGTACATGCGAGCGACCCGGCGGTCAGCGGCTTTGTGTTCAAGATCCAGGCGAACATGGATCCCAACCACCGCGACCGCGTCGCCTTCGTGCGTCTCTGCTCCGGCGAGTTCCGGCGCGGCATGCGCCTCAAGACAGCAGGCGGGCGGCAGCTGAACATCCATAACCCGATGATGTTCATGGCCCAGGACCGCGAGATTGCCGAGACAGCCTATGCCGGCGATGTGATCGGGGTGTCGAACCATGGCCAGCTGAGGGTCGGCGACTCCTTGTCCGAGAGCGGAGAAATCCAGTTCGCCGGCATCCCGAACTTTGCACCGGAACTCCTGCGGCGCGCGCGCGTGAAGGACCCGATGAAAGCCAAGCACCTGCGCAAGGCGCTGGAAAGCCTTGCCGAGGAAGGCGTCACGCAGCTGTTTACGCCCCAGATCGGCTCGGACATGATCGTCGGCGCTGTCGGCCAGCTGCAGTTCGAAGTGATGATCGAGCGGATGACAGCCGAATATGGTCTTGAAGTCTTTTTCGAGCCGGCCCCTTACAACCTGGCCCGCTGGCTGTCCTCGGACGATCCGAAAAAGCTTGAGGACTTTCTCGAGAAGAACAAGTCTGTCTCCGGAACAGATCTCGACGGCGCGCCGGTCTATCTTGCCAAGAATGCCTGGGATGTCGGCTACGCGCAGGAAAAGAATCCCGGCATCCGGTTCACCGCCACGAAAGAACGCTCGGTCTAGCGGCCGCAATTGCAAGAGGCCCCTGGCTGTCTTGCCGGCAAAGTCAGGCGCCGGTCGTCCGGCACTCACATTGCACCCGGGGGTGAAGGCCCCCCGGCCTGACGAGGGCCTGTGTCAGCGGGTCAGGCTCGCCCGCCTTTCCTCGATTTCCAGCCATTCAGTCTCGATCGACTCCAGCTCGCCCCGGGCGGCCCCGATGCGGGCAGACGTCCTGTTGAAGGCTGACGCATCCCGGGTATAGAGGCTGCCATCGGCGAGGACTTTCTCCAGCGCGGCAATCTCAGCCTGCAGTTTCGGGATCAGCCCGTCGATTTCCTTCTGGCGGTGTTCGTCCCTGTAGGAAAGCTTGGCCGCCGGTTTCGGCTTGGCCTGGCTGGGGGCCGGCGCCTTCTGCTTCTCGGCTTTCGGCGCATCCTGCCGGCGCAGGGTCTTCAGCTGGTCCTGGGCATCGCTCCATCCGCCGGCCGTCTGCAGCCAGGCGCCGCCGCCGACGGGTGACAGGCAGCTCGTCACCGTCGCGTCAAGGAAAGCGCGGTCATGGCTGACCAGCAGCAGCGTGCCGTCATAGGCCAGGAGCATGTCTTCCAGCAGGTCGAGCGTCTGCATGTCGAGGTCGTTGGTCGGCTCGTCCATCACAAGCAGGTTTGAGGTCTGCGAGAGGCCTATGGCGAGGGCAAGACGGTTGCGCTCGCCGCCCGAGAGGGCGCCGACCGGCTGGCGCAGCTGTTCGGGGCGAAACAGGAAGTCCTTCGCATAGGCCGCCACATGCCGCTGCTGGCCCTGCACATTGATCGAGTCCCCCCCCATCGGGGCGAGCGCTTCCCAAATCGTATCCGTGGCTTTCAGCGAGGCACGCGTCTGGTCCTGATAGGTCACCTGGAGCGTCTTCGAATGCGTCACGCTGCCTTCGTCCGGGGCAATCTCGCCGAGCAGCAGGCGCACCAGCGTGGTCTTGCCGGCGCCATTCGGTCCGATGATGCCGATCCGGTCGCCGCGAAGGATGCGCAGGTCAAGGGACCGGGCGATCACCAGCGGGCCGTCTGCGGTCTGATACGTCTTCGACAGGCCTTTCGCCTCGATCACCTTCCGGCTCATGGCCTCGCCGGCATCGGCAATGAATTCGGCGCTGGCCTTGCGGTCATTGAGGGCGGTACGCATCTGAGCATGCTGCACGCGCAGATCCTTGAGGCGGGCCAGCCTTCCCTGGTTGCGCTTGCGCCGCGCCGTCACGCCGCGTGCCAGCCAGTGCTGCTCTTCCTTCAGGTGGGTCGTCATCCGCCGCAGCTGGCGGGCATCTTCCTCCTCGATCTGCTCGGCCCACTGATCAAACTTCAGGTAGCCTTCCGGGCTCTTCAGGACTTTCCCCTGGCGAAGCCACAGTGTGTTGGTCGACACGGTCTCGAGGAAGCGCCGGTCATGGCTGACCACCAGCACGACGCCGTTGAATGCCTTGAGGCGTCCTTCGAGATACTCGATCATCGGGACGTCGAGATGGTTGGTCGGCTCGTCCAGCAGCAGGATAGAGGGCTGGCGTGCAAAGGCCCTGGCGAGGGCAGCGCGCCGCTTCTGCCCGCCCGAAAGGGTTGCCGGATCGGCGTCCTTGTCCACGCCGAATTCCATGATCTCGGCCTCGGCCATGTAGACGCCGTCCAGGTCCTCGGCGACATAGTCGAGCACGCTGGCATAGCCTGAAAGATCCGGCTCCTGGGTGAGTGTCGCATAGGTGATGCCGGGCTGGCGCCAGACTTCGCCGGAATCCGGCTCGATCGCCTCGGAGATGATCTTCATCAGGGTCGACTTGCCGGCGCCATTGCGGCCGACCAGCGCGGCTCGCTCGCCCTTTGACAGCGACAGCGTCACGCCCTCGAAGAGTGGGCCGCTGCCGAAAGTCAGGCGCACGTCGGTCAGTGAAATAAGGGGGGGCTGGGCCATGGCCGGGGAGATAGCGGCTGGCTGGCGCCGAGGCTAGGGGGCGGGCGCGGCGCTCCCCCCAAACGGCCTCAGTTAAAGGTGTAGCTGAGGAAAACGCCGGCACTGAACTGGTCAGCGTCGCCCCTGAGCGTGACAAGCGGGCTGTCGCCGGCATCGCCGGTCAGCCTGTCATAGCCGGCAAAGGCAACCACCGACCATCTGAAGTCGCGGTCCAGCGGAAGGATGCCGAGCGCGCCGAAGCCGTAACTGGTGGCCCCGCCGCCAGCTGAATAGACTGGCAGGCCCGACGCGGCCGACTGGGCCGGGGTCACCCCGAAATAGGCGGACGTGTAGGTGTCATCTGCGATCTTCGCGCGCGGGCCGGCTGACCAGATGATCGGCGCACCGAAGCCCCTGATCACGCCGCCGGCGCCTGCATTGAGGTCCAAGACCATGCCTTCATGGCCCGACACGGCCTGACGCAGTTCAGCTCCTGCAGACCAGGGGCCGCTGCGATAGCGCAGGAACCCGCCAAGTTCGATGCTCGTCTCTACATCGCCAAGGCCCAGCAGATCGCCCGTGCCGCCGCCCGAGACAGCGAAGGCCTGATCGCCGTCCTCGTCGCGGGAAAACACGATGCGGCCGATCGGGCCAGCCTTCAGGGTTTCCGAACGGATCAGGTTGTAACCGGCGCCGTCCTGCACCGAGGCAAAGAAAGTGTCCGCATACTTGAGCTGCAGGTTGGGCAGCACGGACAGGGCATAATCATCATCGCCCTGGTAGGTCGGCGCATAAAGGCCGCCGGCGCCGACGGTGACTTGCCAGCCCTCGGGCGGCTCGGGCGCCTGCGCGAGCGCGGGCAGCGAGGCGAAGGTCAGCGCCGCGAAAATCAAGGTAGCCCGCATCGAAATCTCCCGGTTTACTCCGGTACAGTACGCTGCGCGCTGCGGCCTGGATCATTCTGCGAGGCAGCGGCGCGCAGCGGCCCGGACGACACGGCAATGCGCGCGGCCGGGGGCATGCAGGACGGGCCCGCTGGCTGTGGCCTGCGAGCGGCCTTGTCCGCGCCTTCTCAGCTGCCGAGACGACGCCGCTCGTCGAGCGTCAGCGGCCGCCAGCAGCCCGCGGCGAGATCGCCGAGCTCCAGCCCGCCAAACCGGGAGCGGTGCAGTGCCTCGACATGATTGCCGGCCGCCGCAAACATGCGCCGGACCTGGTGATAGCGCCCCTCGGTCAGCGTCAGCCGGGCCGTGCGTTCGCCGGTGACCTCGAGACGGGCCGGAAGGCAAGGCTTGTCCTCGCCGCGCAGCACCAGCGTGCCGGCTGCAAACAGCGCGGCCTCATGCCCTTCAAGCGGCCGGGCAAGAGCTGCCTCATAGGTCTTTTCGAAGCTCGATTTCGGTGAGATGAGCTTGTGAAGCAGCGTGCCATCATCCGTAAACAGAAGAAGACCGGTCGTCTCCGCATCCAGCCGACCGACCGAGGAAAGCTTCGGATCACGTTTGAGGAAGCGGGGCGGAAGAAGCTCATAGACGAGCCTGCCCTGGTCAGCATGCGAACAGGTAAAACCTGACGGCTTGTGCATCATCAGCACCATGCCATGGGGGGGATCGATCGGCTGGCCATCAAAGCGCAGGCCCTCGCCCTCGCCGGTGACGCGTCCATCGCGAATGGCAATCGCGACTTCCTTGCGCGTACCATAGCCGAGGCCAGCAAGCTGTTTGGCAAGCTTCAGACGATCTTTCATGGGCGCATCACTTCTGGCGCTTCGGTCTTTCGGCGCGGATAATCTTGTAGCCGCCTTCATCCTCCAGCATCTCATGCGCCTTGAAGCAGGCCGCCAGTTCCGCCTCATAGGGCAGGTGGCGGTTGGCGACGAGCCAGAGCGTACCGCCGGGCTTCAGCGTTTGGGCAGCGGCACGGATGAAACTGCGTCCGAGGGCAGCGTTGTCAGCCCTGCCGGTATGGAAAGGCGGGTTCATCACGACGAAATCATAGGCGGCCTTCGGCAGTTCGGTCTGCACATCCGCCCAGTGCGCAGTGAACCGGCCCTCATAAGGGGCCAGCGTCGCCTCGATGCAGCCAAGGGCGCGGTACTCTGCCTCATAAACATCCATCCGTTCCACGTCCGGGCAGTGCCCGAGGATCTCGCGGCTGAGGAAGCCGTAGCCGCCGCCGAGGTCTGCGCCGATGCCCCTGGTCTGCTCGGGCACGCTGTCGGCCAGGAGTTCACTGCCCGGGTCGACACGGTCCCAGCTGAACAGGCCCGGCCGGCTGAAGAGGCCAGGTTCGATCTCGCGCACCCCGTCTTCTGCGATCCAGGCGTCGGCCAGCGCGTGGTTGACGGCGGCGCCCACCTTGCGTGCCCAGAAAGCGCGGCACTTGTGCTTGGAGAGACTGTCTGCCTCGCCGGCGATTTCGGCCAGCAGCTTCTCGCCGGTCTTGCCGCCCAGAGTGTTCGGCAGGCTCGCCAGGACATAGCTGCCCTCCGGAGCCGCCAGCAGGGCCCGCGCATAAAGTGCCCGCGCCTGGTCGCGCTGGCGCGGCGGCACCACGATGGTGAGCCCCGCTTCGGGCAGGTCGACCGACGGGGCCGGCAGCACCGTGAGCCCCGCTGCCACCAGCGCCGCATGGTTTGGCCTGAAACTCGTCCGGCAGACGAGCTGCGCCTTCGGCAGCCGCATCAGCCAGGGCCCGGGTTCAGCATTCAGCACAAGGATCGGCCCGGACGCAGGCAAGGGCACGGCCCCGTCCTCAAGGGCCAGCAGCAGGGTTTCGAAGACAACAGCATCCATCATTCGCGCTGCGATAGCCGTGCGCGCCGAAGATTGAAAGCCGTCTTGCGCCTCAGCGGCAGCCCGCCGCCCAGTCTGCGACCGTGCGGATCAGCGCTCCGCGCGTCCAGGAGAAGGAATGGTCCCCTGGCAGCATCACCCCGCTCGCCCTGATCGCAGGGTCGGCCTCATAGGCTGCAATCAGCGGCCTGATCACGGTCTCGGCCGAGACGGAGGCATCCTTGTCGGCGCCGACGATCAGCACCTGCTTGCCCGCCAGGCCCGGCGTCAGGTTCTGCAACTCGAACGCCTCGGCATTGTTCCTGATTTCGGCAACGCCGCGCTCGCCGTCAAAGCCAGCGAGCATCTGAAGGCTGTCGGCATAGGCGCGGAAACCCGCTTCGAACTGCGGGTCCTGGTCAAACGCGAAAACGCGGGCGCCCAGATTTGCCGGCGCGATGGCCGCCGTGCAGGCAATTAACGGATCGCGCGCCGCGCCCTGGAGCGCTGCAAAACCGCCCATCGAATGGCCGATGGGGATCAGTTTCGCCGGATCGACCCGGTAGTCCGCCGCCTTTGTCCGCAGAAAGCTTGCGGCCGCGCCGACATCCTCGATCAGGTGGGTGAACGAGTAGACGCCCTCGCTGCCCCAGGCGCCGCGATAATGGAAGAAGAGCACGTTGAACCCTTCGCTGCGCAGAGCCTGCGCAAGGTCGAGGTTCTTCTCATTGCCCGGAAAGCCGTGCAGCAGGATGACCGTGGGATGCGGCCCGGCGCCATTGGCCAGATAGATATGCCCATTGAGCCGGTCGCCGCCGCTTTCGAACGACACTTCCGCAAGGCCCGGCGGGAAGGCGGCGTCAATCGTCGCCGGATCGGCAAGGCGGCTCGCGGCCGCGTCCGGCGCGCTGGTGCAGGCCGCCAGCACGCCCATGCAAAGGCCTGCCGTAAGTGACTTTATCATCGGTGTATCCCCTTTGCGGTCAGGCTATCCAGGTTTCCGCGTGGATGCCAGCATCAAAGAAAACCCCGCCGGCTGTCACCGGCGGGGCCTTGCTCTCTGGCCGTGAAGCAGGGATCAGGCGTCGAGGCGCTCGATGATGATGGCCGGGGCCATGCCGCCGGCGGCGCACATGGTGACGAGGCCGTAGCGCTTCTGGGAGCGCTCGAGTTCGTCGAGCGCAGTGCCGATGAGGATCGAGCCGGTGGCGCCGATCGGGTGGCCAAGGGCCATCGCACCGCCATTTATGTTGACCTTCTCCCGGTCGAGCTTCAGGTCACGGATGAATTTCTCGGCGACCACCGAAAAGGCCTCATTGATTTCCCAGACATCGATATCGCTGGTGGTCATGCCGGCTTTCTCAAGCACTTTCTTCGCCGCCGGAACCGGGGCGTTGAGCATCAGTGTCGGGCAGTCGCCCATGTTCGCCGTCGCCACGATACGGGCACGCGGCTTGAGGTTGTGCTTCTTCATATACTCTGCCGAAGCCAGCAGGACGCCGCCCGAGCCGTCAACGACACCCGACGAGTTACCGGCATGGTGGACATGGTTGATATTGCCTTTCAGCTGCGGATACCGGCTCTCGATCAGGCTGCCATAGGTGGTGCCCTTGTCGTCGACCGGGATGCTCCAGAACATGTTGAACACGGTCTTGAGGCCCGAAAGGCTCTCCATCGTGGTGCCCGGGCGCGGGAACTCCTCATGGTCGAGGGCAAGTGTTCCGTCCACGTTGTAAACCGGGACAACCGACCTGTTGAAGCGGCCTTCCTTGATGGCGCGGGCGGCGCGCTCCTGCGAGACGACGGCGAGCTGGTCGACTGCCGCGCGGTCGATGCCTTCAAGTGTCGCGATTGCGTCGGCGCAGCAGCCTTGCTGCGATTGCGGATGACGCTCACGAAGGCGCAGGTTGCCGGCATCCATCATTGGCGGGGACTTCGGATCAGCCGAGGCCGCCGTATAGCTCATCATTTCGCAGCCGCCGGCGATGACGCACTGCTCCATGCCGGACATGATCTGTGCGGCTGCCAGGTTTACCGTGGTTATGCCAGAGCCGCAGAAACGGTCGAGCGTCACGCCCGAGGCCTTGACGTTATAGCCGGCATCGAGAGCCGCCATGCGGCCCATGTCGCCGCCCTGCAGGCCGCGCTGGCTGGATGTTCCCCAGATGATGTCGTCGACGGTCTCGGTGTCGAGCTTGTTTCGGTCACGCAGCTGGCTCAGCACGGTAGCGGCGAGGTGTTGCGGGTGCATGTGGGCGAGGGCGCCCTTGCCGACCTTGCCGACGCCGCGCGGCGTCCGGACGGCATCAACGATATAGGCATCGGCCATGGTGGATCTCCCTTGTATCACAGGCCCTTCGGCTTCGGGCTTTGGTCGTGCTGCCTTACGCGAACGTAAGCGTAATCGGAAGCCGTGACGCAGGGGCAGCCAGCCTCCGGGAAGCGCCGGTCACCCGAACGCGCCATACGCATGGGTCAGGGCGAGGCTGATACCGTGCAGTGTGCGGTCTATATCCTCTAGCGGGGCGATGATGTCGGCGTGGATCCGGTCATAGCCGAAGCCGGAGGTCTGGCCTGATCCCCGTTCTTCCAGGCCGGCAATCGGGCCTTGCTCGGCTTCTGCGCGCGGGAAGATACGGGCGAGCAGCTCGGTCGTTTCGGCCAGCCTGAGTTCCGCCACCATGCGGATAATGTCGCGCTGGCTGACATCGTGGCGTTCTGAAATGCGCGGGATGCTTCCGGCTATGGCAATGGCCTTCATGATCAGGGCCTGACGCAGGGCATGCAGCACATGCATCTCGAGCCGGCCTTCATGGCGTGCCTCGGCGGAAGGGACGCCTTGTACACCGGCGAGCAGACGGTCGAACCGGCCAAGGTCGATCGACAGGAGGTTCGCGATACGGTGGATCGAGGCCGCCGTCTCGTCCGTTCGCAGAACATAATAGGCTGCCCGGTAGCTGCGGGCCCTTTCGCCCGGGGCAAGGCGGGCATGGGCGATCCAGACGCCGGGATCGAACAGGTTCGCGTAGGCGCGAAGGGCAGGCAGGCTCGTGTACGTGCGCGCATGGCTCGCCAGCTGGATAAGGCTGTGCATCCGCGGGCTTTCGTTAATCAGTGCGGCAAGCCGCTCGCTCTCGCGCTGCAGCGACGAGCCGATGCCGGCCGCCGTATTCACCGGTATGCCCAGCTGGTGCAGCGTTGCATTGTGCGAAATGGCCCTCAGTGCTGCTGGTCCTGTTGGTCCGCCGCTGCGCTTTTTCTGGCGCGAGCCGGCGCGCACAACCAGGCCGCTTGCGAAGGAGCCGAGCAGGCGCCCGTAATCGGGATTGTCAAACAGCCGCTCATGCCAGGCACGAAGGGAGCGGTAGAAGTCCCAGACAAGATCGGTGCGTGTATAAAAGGGGTCGGCGACTTCGCCTGGCGGCGGGGCGAGGCGGCTGGCGCACCAGGCGGCATAGCTTGTCTCTGCAAGCTCGGGGGTTGCAAAATGCAGGAAGCCATCACCGCCCTGAAAGCTCACCTCGTGGATCAGCGGCACGCCGCGAGCGGCTGCGCCGGCGCGGGTCCAGGGGGTCAGCAGGTAGTCGAAGCGTTGCTCGAAGTGGCCGGGCCAGCCGCCCCTGCCCATCGACTCGCCATGTGTATTGAAGATCAGTAAACTGACATCAGCCCTGCGCGCTGCAAGGGCCCGGATGATCAGATTATGGATCCGCTCGATTGCCATGGAAGCGGCAACCTGGCCGATGAAGCGGCCCGAGTCCGAAAAACCAAGCTGGATCGAAAGGTATCCGCGCTGTTTCACATAGGCGAGGAATTCTGGTTCCTCCAGCAGGCGTTCGATGAACCGGCCGCCGGTCTCCAGTGCCTCCGGCGTCTCGAACAGGGGTGAGATGTCGAGCTGTCCGTCCACACCGTATTGCCGGGCGAGGTAGAGCGCGCCCATGACGGTGGCTGGGTTCTCACTCTCAGCGATCAGGAAGCGAATCACGCAACCGGCATCGACATGCTTGAGAAGCTGCGCGCACATCATGAACTGACGCCGCGCGGTCGACTGTTCGCGCCAGAGGTCTGCGAAGTTGACGGACAGCGGCTTTGAGCGGCGTGCCTTCTGGGCCAGCTGCGACAAGGCTACGCGGCCCAGCGCGCGGTCTTCGGTTTCGAGGCCGAGATCACGTGCGATGACTGTGCGCACCTGCGCCGCATTGACCCTCAGATGTATCCGCGCCGTGCCGAGTTGCAGCGCCTCCATCTGTGCCCGCAGCGCCATCAGGCGTGCTGCGGTTGCCTCCGGAACGGCTGCGATGGCGTCGTCGATGATGTCGGTCAACTCCCGCACATGTGTCAGCCTGCCGGGATGGCTGGCTGTCAGCGCATTGGCGGCTTCGACGAGAAGGGCGGCGTCTGTCAGGTCGCCGGCAAAATGAACGGCGTGTTCGGCGGCGGCCTTGGCAGCACGCTTCAGTTTCTCCGGCAGAGCGGCGAGGGGCGCGGGCGCCTTGATGCCTTCGAGGATGTCTTCAAGCTGGCGGGCATAGCGGGCGAGCTGTTCGGCTTTCTCGCCAAGGCGCAACTGCACGGAGCGGAACCAGGGAATATCGGTGCGCCCGTCCAGGTCATAGCCAACCCAGCTGGCGAGCGTCGGCAGGGCGGGTCGCAGGCTTTGCCAGGCGTGGGGGAAGGCCTCTTGCGCTGTCTCGATTACAAGGCGTGCATAGGCTGCCTGGGCATCGGCGGCGTGGCGAAGCACGTCCTGGGCCTCCCGATGCTCCGTCCCCAGGGAAATCGACTGGTTCCAGGCGCGTCCGTCAGCACTGGCTTCGGCCTTCAGCGCCGCCCTGTTTGCGGGGCCGGGTTTGGTCACGTAGGCCGCCAGGGCAGCCCGCAGATCGCGCGAAAGAGCGAAGGTCGGGTGCGCTGTAAACACGATCCCGCCGGTCGGGGTTTCCACCGCTTGCCGGAAGGCGTCAAAGCTCTGCTCGGTCAATGCCTTCAGGCGCGCCCGGACCGGCGCCCAGCCGGCCTCGGGGTTTGCGCCGGCATGTTGGGCGCGCAATCTGGCAGCCCGTTCCTCAATCAGCGTCAGATGCACCGCCTCGGCGAGGCGCGGGAACTGTTCGAAGCTGAATTCGCCCGATTCCAGTTTGCGGAACAAAGTCTGGGCGAGGGAGAAGACCGAGTTGGTCAGTGGGTCGGCGTCAATTCGTGCAGCTTCCTGCCGGAGGAAGTCCTGTGCCCAATCAAGGCTCAAAGCGGCTGTTTTGCTGTTTCGGGCGGTCATCACGCCACACAAGCGCAGTTAGGGCAACGTTGTCAAAGACGAAGTGGGTAACCGCGATGCATGCCTGGTCTGCCGAAAGGTGGGCGGCATTGGATCGCGGCTTCCGGCTTGCTGGAGCGTTCGCTCCGGCGAAGACCGGCGCTCGGGGGAGCCAGGGATCCGCCTGCGGGATGATCTGATGCGGCTGCCATCCGTCAGGAGAGGTCTGGCCTCTGACAGCCGCTTGCGGTCCAGGCGCGCCAGGTCGGCCGCGCCAGCTGTTTCTCCGGATGCCGGCGGGGCAGGGCGGCAAATGACTATCCGGCCGGCGACCGGGGCCCTAAAGAGTTCGCGAGCACACCGCCAGGCCCTGGGAAGATGCCGCATGAACACGCCCGGTGAACCAAGATTCTCCAAGCCCGCGGACGCGCAGGCCCGGGCTGTCCCGGAGCGCCACCTCTCGGTCAGGTATGTGATCGTGGTGACCATAGCGATGGTCGTTGGTGCCGGTATCTTCAAGTCGCCGGCCCTCGTGGCGGCGAATGCGGGTTCAGAAACCGTGGTTTATCTGCTCTGGATGCTGGGCGGCCTGATCTCCCTGGCGGGGGCGCTCTGTTACGCCGAACTTGCAACCGCTTTTTCACATCCCGGCGGAGACTATCACTTTCTCGAACGGGCCTACGGGCAGAGATTTGCATTCCTCTTCGCCTGGGCACGCCTTGCCGTAATCAATACCGGTGCGATCGCGCTGCTCGGCTTCGTGATCGGCGACTATATGAACCGCGTCGTCGATATCGGGCCCTGGGGACCGTCCATCTATGCCTTTGCCAGCGTCGCCCTTGCAACGGCGCTCGGGCTGAGCCGGCCTGGCAGGGCAAGTGACACTGCGCTGGTCGGTGTGCTGATCGCCGGATTGCTGGCTCTGGCCGGCGCTGCGGCGTGGCTCAGCCTGCAAGGCGTACCCCCCGCCGCGCCAGGCGAGGCCGCACCGCCTACCCTTGGCGGGCTTGGATATGGGCTCGTCTTCGTGCTGCTGGCCTTTGGTGGTTGGACTGAAACGGCAACCTTGTCTGCCGAGGTGCGCGATCGCCAGCGCGGCATGGTGACCGGCCTCGTGGCGGCGATCGCCGTCATAACCCTGCTCTACCTGCTCACGGCCTGGGCCATGCTGCGCGGCCTGGGGCTGCAGGGGCTGTCCGCCTCCGAGGCGCCTGCAGCCGATCTGATGAACCGGGCCTTCGGTCCGGGGGCCGGGGTGATCCTCGCCGTCGCTGTCATTGCGGCAGCTGGCACGTCTGTGAACGCAACCCTCATGGTCGGTGCACGCACGACTTATGCCGCTGCCCAGAGACTTCCGGCGCTCAGCTGGGTGAGTGTCTGGAATGACAGGACGCAAAGCCCGCGTAACGCCATTCTCCTGCAGGGCGCCCTCTCCCTCATTCTGGTCGGGCTGGGTGCGGCTTATCAGGGTTTTCAGACACTCGTCGACTATACGGCGCCGGTCTACTGGCTCTTTCTCATCGCCAGCGGCCTTGCCTTGTTCCGTCTGAGGCACAAGGAGCCCGGGACTTTCCGGCCGTTCCGCGTGCCGCTGTATCCGGTCATGCCGGCCCTGTTCGTGATTGTCAGCACGTTGATGCTCCTGTCGGCGCTTCTGTATGTCGGCGCCGGAGCCTGGTTTGGAGCCGGCGTCCTTCTGACGGGCGCCGCACTCATCCCGGTCCTCAGGCGGCAGGGCTGTTAGGTTTTCAAAGGCTTCGGGCTCAGCTGGTCACGCAGCTCCCGTTTAAGGAACTTGCCGCTGGCATTCCGGGGCAGGGGCTCGTCGAGGAACCAGATATAGCGGGGCACTTTATGCCTGGCCATGATCGCTGCGCAGTGTTCACGCAGGGCGCCATCCGTGAGGCTTTCGCCCGGCTTCAGGACGACTGCCGCGCCCACTTCTTCGCCGAGCCGGTCATCAGCAACGCCGAACACGCAGCACTCGGCAACCGCGCTGTGACGGTAGATGGTCGCTTCCACTTCGGCGCAGTAGACGTTCTCGCCGCCGCGCAGAACCATATCCTTCTTGCGATCGACGATGTATATGAAGCCGTGCGCGTCAATCCTTGCAACATCACCTGTGTGCAGCCAGCCATCGGTGATCGAGGCCGCGGTTGCCTCGGGCCGGTTGATATAGCCCTTGATAACCGACGATCCGCGTACCCACAATTCTCCAACCTCGCCGGGTGCGACCGTCTGGCCGTCATCATCAACGCACTTTGCCTCGAAGTTCGGCATCCAGGGGCCGGCGCTATCGGGCTTGTCAACGAAAAAGTCTCCGGAGATCGATGTGATGATCCCGCAGGTTTCCGTCATGCCATACCCGGTGCCCGGCCGCGCGGTCGCGACTTTCGATTCGATTTTCAGCACGAGGTCGGGAGGCACTTGTGCGCCGCCGCCGGCAAGCGCCAAGAGGCTTGACGTGTCGGTCTTCCCGAAATCCGGATGGTTGATCAGCTCGCGCGCCATCACCGGCACGCCGCTCATGCCGCTGATGCGCTCCTTCTGGATCAGACGCAGCGCTTCGCCTGCATCCCAGCGATACATCAGCACAAGTGTTCCGCCCACGGCGGTCGCGGCATAGGCGCCGCAATTGTTGGCGGTGACGTGGAACAGAGGTGTTGTGATCAGCGTGACGGGTATGGGGGGCGTGGCCGGTGGCTGGAGGCCGGTTGCGCGCTGCATCGCAAGCGCGGAGGAGGCCGCCGCAAACTGCATGTTCATCAGGTTTGCAACACAGCCGCGATGCGTGAGCTGCGCACCTTTCGGAAAGCCCGTGGTGCCCGAGGTGTAGAATATGCACGCGTCCGCATCAGGATCGACGGTCACTTCCGGCATGGCGCCGCCCCGTGCGATCACATCTGCCCAGGCCGTCATCCCTGCCGGCGCATCCGCAATACGCACGCCGACCAGCGCCATCCCCGCCACCATCTCGGGGCGTTCCTTCACCCGGGCGAAACGTTCACCATCAAGGAAAACCACCTTTGGCGCCGAATCGGACAGGCCATAGGCCATCTCTTCGGCGGTCCACCAGGCGTTCATGCCAACAACCGCCACGCCTATCGAAACACACGCCCAGTAGATCAGCATCCATTCGGGATAATTGCGCATGGCAACGGCGACGCGGTCGCCGGGCCTTACGCCCTGCGCCGTCAGCCAGGAGGCAACGGCGTTCACCCGGGCATGGGACTGGGCATAGGTCAGACGTTCCTCCTCATAGACAAGGTAGTCCCGTTCGGCGAATTGCTGGGTCGACAGCCAGACCTCACGCACGCTGGGCGGCGCGTTCCTGTAGGTCAGGATCTGCTGGCCGAGCACGTCGGCCGGGACGATCTCGAAGGCGCCGCCGGGCCCGGTCAGTTCTTCGCGCGCTTGCTTGAGCTCAGCGTAGTGCATGTCTCTCCCCGGTCATGTTGTCTGGTTGGGGCCGATCATGCACAGAACCCGGCGCAAAGGAACATGGACGCCGGGGCAACCGGAGCGCCTTACAGTCCGGAATGTCGTTAAGGAAAGCTTCCGGGCTGGCTCTCCGGACGGTTCGGGGCGGTTCGGGCAGGCCGGTCGCGGGCCAGTTCCGGGCCAGTTAGGGGCCAGTTGGGGGCCAGTCGCAGGTCCGTTCCGCAGGTGGGTCCGGCAAGAGCTCGGGGGGGCGGCCCGGTCTTGGCCGCCCCGGGTCACGCCTTCCAGCGATCTTCCTCCTCATCGCAGCGGTCATCGTCTGAGCCAGGTCGTGCGCGGCCAGAGGGGGCGCAATCATCGTCACGCTCGCGCCTCAGTTCCTCGCCTGAGCCGGGGCTGAAATAGATTTCCATGCAGCGGCCAGACGCATCCAGGCCTTTCACCTCGATCTTGCCCCCGTCAAGGTCGACTTCGCGCACGTCAAAGCCCTGATCGGCCAGACGGGCGCGCACCTCGCCAAAAGACGGGTCGGGGCCGATGTCAAAGCGGGCTGGCTGGGCCTGACCCAGGGCGGACTGGCCCGAAACGGACTGGGCCATGCTGAGACCCGTGCCGAAGGCGGCGGCGCTGATCAGCAGTGCGCCCGCGGCGAGACGGCTTTTTTGTGTGAGCATAGGGATGTTTCCTTTCTGGCGCAGAGGCCGGGTTATCGGCTCTTGCAAAGCCTCTGCCTGAGGCTTCCTGACAGCCCTCTGCCCGGGTCCGTCAGCTTCCCGTCAGGAAAAGCCCGCGATAGGCTGGAGTGTGTCAGAAGGGGCCCCGATCCTTGCCACCGCTCATCTCCCGCTTCCTGGTCGTCGCACTTTGCGTCCTGATGGCCGCCGCCGCGCCGGCCGGGGCCGACCGCGAAGGCGGGCGCGGCGGTGACGATCAGGAACGGGCCCTGCAGGCGCGCCGGAGCGGTGCGGTCCTGCCGATCGAGGTCATCCTCGACCGGGCGTTGAAGGACTATCCGGGCGAGATCGTCGAGATTGACTTTGACGATGAGGATGATGGCTTCATCTATGAGATCAAGGTGCTGACCCGGCGCGGTATCGTGCTTGAAATAGACGTGGATGCAGCGACCGGGCGGATACTGGATCTTGAGGAGGACGACTGATGCGGGTGCTACTCGTCGAAGACGAGCCCCTGATCGCTGACGATGTGTCGGCTGCCTTGCGGGCGGCGGGCTTCCTCGTTGACTGCGCCCGTGACGGGGAAGCCGCCTGGTTCATGGGCGATACCGAGCCCTATGACGCGATCATCCTTGATCTCGGCCTGCCGCGTCTGGACGGGCTCTCGGTTCTCAAGCGCTGGCGATCGGCCGGCCAGACCCTGCCGGTTCTCATCCTGTCTGCGCGGGGCAGCTGGATCGAGCGGGTCGACGGCATCGAAGCCGGCGCGGACGATTACCTGCCCAAGCCTTTCGAAATGGCCGAACTGATCGTTCGCCTCAGGGCGCTGATCCGGCGCTCGGCGGGTGTCGCGCAACCGGTCCTCAAGGCGGGTGATCTCGTGGTTGATACGCGCCGGATGTCCGTTCATTTCGGCGGACAGCCGGTCAGGGTGACGCCGCTGGAGTTCCGGCTGGTCGATTATCTGATCCATAACCGCGACCGGGCCGTGTCGAGCGGGGAGCTGTGCGAACATCTGCACGGCCTCGAAGGCGGCGCGGATGCCAATGCGATTGAGGCCATGGTCTCGCGCCTTCGCCGCAAACTCGGCCCCGGTGTGATCGAGACGCGCCGCGGCTTTGGCTATATCATCGCCTCGGAGGGCTGACGCTCATGCGCTCGGTGCGCCTGCGACTGCTTGCCGGCGCGGCCTTTGCCATTGCCGGCGCGCTGATGGTCAGCTGGATGGCACTTTTGCTTCTGTTCGATCGCCATCTGCAGCGCGGCCTTGAAGCGGATCTCATCCTGCATGGCCAGCAGATTGCAGGCGCCCTCCAGGTCGCGCCCGATACAATTACCGTTTTGCCAGGCGCTGCAGGTGATCTGCGGTTTGAACGCCCCGCAAGCGGTCTCTACTGGCAGGTTTCGATCGGTGACCGGTTGGTCCGCTCGAGGTCATTATGGGATGGCGCGCTCGAAGTCCCGGATCAGGCGCCGGCCAGCGGCTGGGGCCGGGGTATTTCGCAGGGACCTTTCGGGCAGCAGGTTATACAGGTGTATCGCAGTATCCGCACAAGCGAGCGGGCCGAGCCTGTCACACTGGTCGTTGCGCTCAACCGGACGGGGCTCCTGGCGGCGCGCCGCGAGTTCGCGCTTGAGCTCGCCCTGTACCTCCTGCTGCTCTGGGCGGGGCTTAGCGCGGCAGCCTGGCTTCAGGTTCGCATCGGATTGACTCCCCTGCGTTCTGTCGAGACCTCGATCCGGGAGCTGACCTCGTCGCCAGCATCGCGTCTCGATCCTGAACGCTTTGCGCTCGAAGTCACCCCGCTTGTCGACCAGATCAACCTGCTGGCTGCAACCCGTGAAGGCGACCTTCAGTCAGCCCGTGACCGGGCGGCGAACCTTGCGCATGCGCTGAAGACGCCGCTGTCAGCCCTGTCGGCCCTTGCGCGAAAGGTCCGCGCTGCAGGTCAGGGCGACCTCGCCGACGGGCTTGATACCTCGGTGCGCGCCGCAACCGAAACCGTCGAGCGTGAACTGGCCCGTGCCCGCACGGCTGCAAGCGCAGATCGCGGTCCCTGCGATCCGCAGCCGCCGCTGTTGCGCCTGGCTGATGTCCTTCGCCGGACAGAAGCCGGCAGCCGGATTTCCATCGATATCGCCGTGGCGCCGGGCACGCGCCTTCCGGTCCATGCCGATCAGCTGCTTGAGATGGCTGGCCCGCTTATGGAAAATGCGGTCCGCCATGCCCGTCGCCGGGTCCTGGTGTCGGCCAGGCCGGGCGAACTCGCCATCGAGGATGACGGGCCGGGGCTGGGTGATGCAGAGCGCGAACGTCTGCGCCTGAGGGGCCAGCGTGCGGATGAACGTCCCGACGGGCATGGCCTTGGCCTTGCGATTGCGAGCGACCTTGCCGAAGCCACGGACGGGCACCTGGAACTTGCCCCCTCATCCCTTGGCGGTCTGCAGGCCAGGCTGACCTGGTGAGGACGCCCCGGATCGGCAACCGATCCGGCTGCGCTGTTGACCGGGCGCGCCGCAGATCGCCGCTCAGACCGGGTCCTGGATCGCCTCCAGATAACTCAGCAGGTCGTCGATTTCATCAGGTTCCAGCTGGAAGGGCGGCATGTCCGGATGGCCGACGAAGATGCCCTCCGCCAGTGCCTCTTCCAGATGGCGCACGGGATAGTATTGCGAAAGCCGGCGGAAGGGCAGCGCGTCCGGATGCGGGCTCTCGCCGGTGCGGTCTATGGAATGGCAACCCGCGCAGGTGCGCTCGGCAAATGCGCGCCCCGGCATCTGGGGCACGGGCAGGACGGCGGCGGCAGGGGCGGGCGGCCCGTCCGCGCTCTTGCAGGCCGAAAGACTGAACGCCAGCCCCGCCAGCAGCAGGATGGCCAGCATGGATGAAAGGCGTCTGGGCTGGGTCATGTGCGTGCTCCGGGTACCCTTCTGTGCAACGCCCCTAATGTTTCCTGCCGCGTCCGCCGTGTCCATGCGTAGATTTACGAATTCTGTGCGTTGCTTCAGCCGGGGCACCTGCCTGGCTGGAGGCTTGCAGATTCGGCATGTATCTCCGCCGGGCGAGCGCCTATAAGGCCGCGAAAGATAAGGGAGTGGCGCCATGCGCGAGGTACATCATTTCATTGCCGGCAAGGTCGTGCAGGGCAGATCCGGGCGCTTTGGTGACATCTACAATCCGAACACCGGCGATGTTCAGGCCCGTGTCGCCCTTGCGACAGAAGCCGAGCTGGCCGCTGCCGTTGACGCCGCGAAGGCGGCCCTTCCGGCCTGGTCAAACACCAACCCGCAGCGGCGCGCCCGCGTCATGTTCGAGTTCAGGCGCCTGGTCGAGGCCAATATCAACGACCTCGCGCACCTGCTCTCCTCGGAGCACGGCAAGGTGATCGCCGACTCCAGAGGCGACATCCAGCGCGGCCTGGATGTCGTCGAGTTCGCCTGCGGCGTGCCCCACCTCCTCAAGGGTGAGTATACCGAGGGCGCCGGTCCCGGCATCGACGTCTACTCGATGCGCCAGGCGCTGGGTATCTGCGCCGGGATCACGCCCTTCAACTTTCCGGCCATGATCCCCTGCTGGATGGCCGCGATTGCCATCGCCTGCGGCAACACCTTCATCCTGAAGCCGTCCGAGAAGGATCCCTCGGTGCCGATGCGTCTGGCTGAGCTGATGCTGGAGGCAGGCGCGCCTGCCGGCGTGCTGAACGTCGTCAACGGTGACAAGGTCGCCGTCGACGCCATCCTCACCCATCCGGACATCAAGGCCGTCAGCTTCGTCGGATCGTCCGACATCGCACACTATGTCTATTCCACCGGTACCGCACACGGCAAGCGCGTGCAGGCGATGGGGGGCGCGAAGAACCATGGCATCATCCTGCCGGACGCGGACATGGAGCAGGCGGTGAAAGACATCGTCGGCGCGGCCTATGGCTCGGCGGGGGAGCGCTGCATGGCGCTTCCGGTGGCCGTGCCGGTGGGCAAGAAAACGGCGGACGAGTTTGTCGAGCGCATGACGGTCGAGGCGCGGAAGCTGAAGATCGGCATCTCAACCGACAAGGACGCGCATTACGGCCCCGTCGTCTCCGCCGTGCACAAGGCGAAGATCGAAAACTATATCCAGATGGGTGTCGATGAGGGCGCCAAGCTCGTGCTCGATGGCCGGGGCCATACGCTGCAAGGGCATGAGAAAGGCTTCTTCATCGGCCCGTCGCTGTTTGACCATGTGAAGCCGGGCATGAAATCCTATCATGAGGAAATCTTCGGGCCCGTCCTCCAGGTTATCCGTGCCGAATCCCTGGAAGAAGCCGCCGCCCTGCCGAGCCATCATCAGTACGGAAACGGGTGCGCGATCTTCACCTCGAATGGCCGGGCTGCGCGCGAGTTCGCTGCGCAGGTCAATGTCGGCATGATCGGCATCAACGTGCCAATCCCTGTGCCAGTGGCCTATCACACATTCGGCGGCTGGAAGCGGTCTGCCTTCGGCGACACCAACCAGCATGGCCCGGAAGGCATCCGCTTCTGGACCAGGATCAAGACCGTCACGCAGCGCTGGCCGGAAGGCGATATCGGCGATCAGGCCTTCGTTATTCCGACAATGGGGTAGGAACATGACATCCTTCAAGACCATCACCTTCGAACAAAAGGGCCGCATTGCACTCGTCACGCTGAACCGGCCCGACAGCCTCAACGCGCTGAATGCCGAGATCATGCGTGAGGTCGTCGACTGCTTTGCGGCGATCGACCGCAATCCCGGAATTGCCGTCAGTGTTCTGACGGGGGCGGGCCGTGCCTTCGCGGCAGGCGCCGATATCAAGGAAATGCAGCCGCAATCCTTCTCCGACATGTACGTCGAGGATTATTTTGCCGGCTGGGACCGCTTCGCGGCCAGCCGCAAGCCGGTGATTGCGGCCGTCAACGGCTTCGCCCTGGGAGGCGGCTGCGAGCTTGCCTTGATGTGCGACCTGATCATCGCCTCCGACAAGGCAAAGTTCGGCCAGCCGGAGATCAAGCTCGGTGTCACGCCGGGCATGGGCGGCTCCATCCGCTTAACGAAGGCGGTCGGCAAGGCGAAGGCCATGGACCTCGTCCTGACGGGCCGGATGATTGACGCGGCCGAAGCCGACCGGATCGGCCTTGTCTCGCGCGTCGTGGCACATGACACGCTGATCGAGGCTGCGCTGGCTGCAGCAGACGAAATTGCGGCCTTCTCCGTGCCGTCCCTGATGGCCGCCAAGGAAATGGTCGCCCGCGCCCTTGAACTTCCGACAACCGAGGGTGTGAAATTCGAACGCCGCCTGTTCCAGGGCCTGTTTGGAACGGCCGACCAGAAAGAAGGCATGGCCGCCTTCAGCGAAAAACGCCCCGCGAAGTTCGAGGACAGATGACATGACCAGCCTTGCCTTCATCGGCCTCGGAAACATGGGCGCCGGCATGTGCACCAATCTCGTAAAGGCGGGCCACACCGTGGCCGCGTTTGATCTTAACACGGATGCGGTCCAGGCCGTCACCGCGAGGGGCGCGCGCGCGGCGGCGTCGGTGGCCGATGCCGTCAAGGATGCCGAGGTTGTCGTCTCCATGCTCCCTGCCGGCAGGCATGTGCTGGATGTCTATTTCGGCCCGGACGGTGTCAGGGATCACGCCAGGCGCGGCACCCTCCTGATTGATTGCTCAACGATCGCTGTGACCGAGGCACGTGATGCCCATATCCAGGCAGACCGTTGCGGGTTAATCATGGTCGACGCGCCGGTCTCCGGAGGTGTGGCGGCCGCTGAAGCCGGCACCCTTACCTTCATGGTTGGCGGTGACGCGAAGGCCTTCGAAAGGGCGCAGGGTGTCCTTGCGGGCATGGGCAGGAACATCTTCCACGCCGGTGGCCCCGGTAACGGGCAGGCGGCCAAGATCGCCAACAACATGCTGCTTGCGATCTCGATGATCGCCACCTGCGAAGCCTTCAATCTAGCCGAAAAGCTCGGGCTCGATGCTGAGACCTTCTTCAGGATTTCGTCCGTCTCGTCAGGCCAGTGCTGGTCGATGACCAGCTATTGTCCGGCGCCGGGTCCGGTGCCGGCCTCGCCCGCCAACCGGGACTACAGGCCCGGCTTTGCCGTTGCCATGATGCTGAAAGACCTTCACCTCGCCGCTGATGCTGCCCGGGCAGCCGGCGCCGAAATCCGGCTCGGGGAACATGCCGAGCGCATTTATCAGGCCTTGTCGGACAGAGGGCTGGACGGCCTCGATTTCTCGGGCGTCATGCAGGACGTCAAGGGCCTCATTCCGCGCTGAGATTCCGGTACGCCGTTCACGCCCCCTCGTCCGAGCCCCCCGAAGCGGAGCCGGCCCGCCGTACGATGCCTGCGGGACAGCGACGCAGCCAGTTCGCCCGGCGCCGCCGGCTTCAGCTTGCAGATACGGCTTGCTTGCCTCTGCGGCATCTGCGGTTGGCTGCTTACTGAAGCGCCTTCCTCCCGGGCGAAACCTGCAAGCTGACAAAAGCGGCATGCCCGTTGGCCGGGCAATGTGAGGAAGATCATGGCGGATACGGCACCCCTTCAGTCAACACGTCCCAGGGCGAAGACAGAGCATTTTGATGTGCTGATCGTCGGCGCAGGCATTTCAGGTGTGGGCGCCGGCCATCACCTCAAAACAAAGCTGCCGAAGAAGAAGTTCGTCATCCTCGAGGCTTATGAAACCTTCGGCGGGACCTGGCACATGCACCGCTATCCCGGTGTCCGCTCGGATTCGGATCTCTATACCTTCGGCTACCGTCACAAGCCCTGGGTCGGCCCGCCGATCGCCAGCCGGGATGAGATCCTGAGATATATGGACGAGGTCATCCGCGAGAGCGATCTCGGCCCCCACATCCGCTATCGCCACCGGATCATCTCTGCCAGCTGGTCGTCGGCCAGGAAACGCTGGCGTGTCAGGGCCGAGCGTCTCGATACCGGCGAATGTGTCACCTTAACCGCCAGGTTTCTCTGGATGTGCCAGGGCTATTACAAGCATTCGGAGGGCTACACGCCCGAATGGCCGGGTATGGAAAAGTTCCGTGGGCAGATTGTTCATCCCCAGACATGGCCAGAGGGCCTCGACCTGACCGGCAAGAAGGTCATCTGTATCGGTTCGGGCGCGACAGCCGCCACGCTCGTGCCCGCCATCGCCGGAAAGTGCGCGCACGTCACGCTTCTGCAACGCTCTCCAACCTATTTTATCCCGGCGCGCAATGAAAATGTGATGGCTGATGAGCTGCGCAAGCTGGGGGTCGATGAGACATGGATCCATGAAATCGTCCGGCGCAAATATGTTTTTGAACAGGGTGAATTCACCCGCCGCTCCTTTGAGGATGCCGAAGCCCTGCGGGCCGAACTTCTCGAGGGTGTCAGGGCCTGCCTGCCGGAGGGGTATGACATGACCCACTTCACGCCGGACTATCGGCCCTGGCAGCAACGTATCGCCTTTGTTCCGGATGCAGACCTTTTCGAGGCCGTCAAGGCGGGTCAGGCGAGTGTGGTGACCGATCATATCGACCGGTTCACACAGACGGGCATCCTGCTTAAATCCGGCCGCGAGCTTCAGGCCGATGTGATTGTTACCGCGACGGGTTTCAATCTTTCTGTATTGGGAGGCATTCCGTTCGAGGTGGATGGCAAACCTGTCGACTGGTCGGACACCATCACTTATCGCGGCATGATGTTTACCGGTGTGCCAAATCTTGTCTGGGTCTTCGGCTATTTCCGGGCCAGCTGGACCCTGCGGGTCGACTTGATGGGCGACTTCGTCACGCGCCTGCTCAAACACATGGACGAGAAGGGCGCCGCACAGGTCAACGTGGCGCTGCGGCCGCAGGACCACAACATGGAAATTCTGCCCTGGATCGACGCGGAGAATTTCAATCCCGGCTACCTTGCCCGATCGATCGACAAAATGCCGAAGCGCGGGGGAAATCCCGAATGGGCTCATAGCCAGAATTACTGGAAGGAAAAGGACGAACTCCCCCTTATCGACCTGGACGCCCCGGAACTGCGCTACGCCTGAGCCGGCCTGCCGACGCTCTCTCTTGCCGCGGCCCGGCAACCCCGGCATGAGAGGCCCCGATGACCGATACCAGCGCCCCTTCGCCTTCAGAGCCGGGAAAGATCGACCCGGTCTTTCTGGACGACCTCGCCGATGCCGTTGGCGAGCGCGATGTCCGCTGGCTGTCGCGCAGGCTGAAGCGGATGCACCCGGCAGACGCTGCCGACGCGCTTGAAGCGTTGCCCTATGAGACGTTCGAGGCAGCCGTCGGGCTGCTCGGTGGTGAGCTGGCGCCTGAAATCCTCATCGAACTTCGCGATTCCTACCGCGAAGGCGCCGTAGAGATGCTTCCCGATACAGCCGTCGCGCAGGCGCTCGACGAGCTGGAGTCCGACGATGCCACCACGATCCTCGAAGACCTCGGGGAAGACCGGCGTGAGCGCATCCTTGAGGACCTCGCACCGGTCGACCGCGCCGAACTCGAGCGCAGCCTTGCCTATGAGGAGGAAACCGCCGGGCGTCTCATGCAGACGGAATTCCTGGCGGTTCCGGAGTTCTGGACAGTGGGCCAGACCATCGACCATGCCCGCAATCTCGGCACCGACCTGCCGGAAGTCTTCTATGAGATCTATGTCATCGATCCCGGTCACCGGCTGAAGGGCATCGTCTCGCTGGCAAGCCTCCTGCGCCAGCCCCGCGACACGGCGCTTGAAGATATCATGCACGCGCCGACGAGCGAACTGAACACCTCGACCGATCAGGAGGACGTTGCCTTCCAGTTCCAGAAATACTCGCTCGCCTCGGCGCCTGTCACCGATGAGGCAGGCCGTCTCGTCGGCATGATTACGGTCGACGATATGGTGGACGTTATCCATGACGAGCACAGCGAGGACTTGCTGGCGCTTTCGAACGTATCTTCGGCCGACGCCTCCGACACCGTCCTAGAGACCGTGAAGGCCCGCTTGCCCTGGCTCGGTATCAACCTCTTCACCGCCTTCATTGCCTCGGCGATCATCTCCCTGTTCGAGGGCGCCATCGAGGAACTCGTAGCCCTCGCCATCCTGATGCCGGTGGTGGCCGCCCTCGGCGGCAATGCCGGCAGCCAGGGCCTCGCCGTGGCTGTCCGCGCCATCGCCTCCCGCCAGCTCGACGGCGCAGCCGGTCGCCGTGCCATCCTGCGCGAAGTGCTGGCGGCCGCGATCAACGGCCTGCTGATCGGCGCCGGGGTCGGGCTGATCGCCATGTTCTGGTTTGGCGATGATGCGCTCGGCCTCGTGATTGCGCTGGCGATGTTTGGCACCTTCCTATGGGCCGGATTGTCCGGGATCCTGGTGCCGCTCAGCCTGAAACGCCTCGGCGCTGACCCCGCCGTTGCCTCCTCGGTATTCGTGTTAACCCTGACCGATGTCATGGCGTTTCTGAGCTTTCTCGGCCTCGCCACACTGCTGCTCTTGTAAACAGACGGAATTTCGGCCGAATCTCGCTTTTCAGGCGAATAGGCGCGCGTTTTGCACAGGCCGCCTGTAGGCATTTTGCCGGTTGTACCAGATCGGGAGCTAGTGAGTTTGGCCCGTCCCATGCGCACGTCAGCAGAGGGCATCGCGCTCATCCAGAGCTTCGAGGGCTTCCGCCCGGGCGCCGCGCGTCTGCCCGGCGGCGGCTGGCTGATCGGCCATGGCCACACCGCGACCGCCCGTGCCGGCCTCCAGATTTCCGAGCGCGACGCGGCCTTGATCCTGCGCCACCATGATCTTCCCCCGATCGAGCAGCAGATCGCCGAACAGGTGCTGAGCCCGCTCAGCCAGAACGAATTCGACGCGCTCGTCTCCTTTGCGTTCAATATCGGCGCCGACGCGTTTGCGTCCTGCGACGTCGTCGCAGCACTGAACGCCGGTGACCGGGCTCAGGCCGCCCATGCGATGTGGTCCTGGCGGCTGGCCAGTATTTCCGGCGAACTGCGCGTCGTCGACGCGCTGGTGCGCCGCCGAGCTGCTGAGATTGCCCTCTTCCTGAAGCATCCGGATGGCCCGGCGGTCATTCCGGGCGCGCTGGTGCGTCCGCTCGCCCAGAAAGGCCAGGACGACGAGGAAGCGCTGGAGGGTGCCCGCACGCTCGTCATTGGCGCGCGCAGCGTCCCCAAGGGCGAGGCGCCATCGCCCCAGACTTCGACCCAGGCCGCTGCCCGCGCCGTCAGCGAACGCATCGCCCGCATCCTTGGTGAAGCGCCGCCCCAGCCGCCCGCGCCCCCTCTGGCGGCGCCTGCGGCGGGTGACGGCCCCACGCCGGAAGAGATTACCGATGCGCTGAAGGCGCTGGTCGGGGATGACCCCGCCCCGCCGGTCACCCCTGTGCAGCGGCCGAGGAGTCCGCCGGAAGGTATTGAGCGGCGCCGTTCGCCCCGCCCCCCTGCCTGCACGCAGACCCTGTCGCCGGCGGAAGATCCGCTGCAATCTCTTAGCCTCGCCCTTCCGCCAGCCGAGGGCATCGTGGTGGATGACCTTGAGATCGCCGAGGTCGACCCGCGTGATCTCGAACGCGCGATTCAGGAAAATGGCGGCCTCGGTACGGCGGGCCTGCGCCATCCGGGGGCCTGGATACCCTTTGCGCTGCTGTCGGGCCTGGGCATGGCGGGCCTGATTGCCGGCTTGCAACGTGTGCTGCAAACCGCGCAGGCCGGCCTGCCCGGCGGTAGCGACGCCTATGCCGGACCGGTGCTGGCGCTTGGCGGCGGCTTCCTGTTCCTCATGGCCGGCTATTACCTCTACCGGGCCCTCACGCGGCAGGACTGAACACTGTTTTTGCGCTGACAGGCCCGGGCGTCCTTGCTAGGAACATGGTATGGCTGCGAACACATATCCCACGCTGAACTTCGATCTCGGTGAAACCGCGGACATGATCCGGGAAACCGTGAAAAACTTTGCCCAGAACGAGATAGCGCCCCGCGCGGCCGAGATTGACCGGACCGACAGGTTCCCGCGCGACCTGCTGCCAAAGATGGGCGAGCTGGGCCTGCTTGGCATCACGGTTGAAGAGGCGTGGGGTGGCACCGGCCTCGGTTATCTCGAGCATGTCGTGGCCATGGAAGAAATTTCCAGGGCCTCGGCCTCGGTCGGCCTGTCCTACGGCGCCCATTCGAACCTCTGCGTCAACCAGCTGCGCCGGTGGGGCAATGATGAGCAGAAATCCCGCTACCTGCCGAAACTGATCTCCGGGGAGCACCTCGGCGCCCTCGCGATGAGCGAAGGCGGCGCCGGATCCGATGTTGTCTCGATGAAGCTGCGCGCCGACAGACGCGGTGACCGTTACATCCTCAACGGCACCAAGATGTGGATCACCAATGCTCCGGATGCGGATACTCTTGTCGTCTATGCCAAGACCGATCCGGATGCCGGCTCAAAAGGGATCACCGCCTTCCTGATCGAGCGCGGCTTCAAAGGCTTCAGGGTTGCACAGAAGCTCGACAAGCTTGGCATGCGCGGCTCGGAAACCGGCGAGCTCGTCTTCGAGGATTGCGAAGTACCGGGCGAAAACGTCATGGGTCCGGTCGGGGCCGGTGCGCGCATCCTGATGAGCGGCCTTGATTATGAGCGCGCTGTGCTCGCCGCCGGCCCCACCGGCATCATGCAGGCCTGCCTCGATGTCGTGATCCCCTACATCCACGACCGCAGGCAATTCGGCCAGTCGATCGGCGAGTTTCAGCTGGTGCAGGGCAAGCTGGCAGACATGTATGTCCAGATGAACGCGGCCAGGGCTTACGTCTATGCTGTGGCCAAGGCGTGCGACCGCGGAGAGACGGCCCGCAAGGACGCCGCCGGCGCAATCCTCTACGCGGCCGAGACCGCCACCAGGCTTGCCCTCGACGCAATCCAGCTGCTCGGCGGCAATGGCTACATCAATGAGTACCCCACGGGCCGCCTCTTGCGTGACGCAAAGCTCTACGAGATCGGTGCCGGTACCAGCGAAATTCGCCGCTGGCTGATCGGGCGGGAGCTGTTCAGCGAGACGGCGTGAACGAAACGGGAGCTTCGCAAACAGGGTTGTGAGCCGGGCATCATCTTCGTCGCGCGGCATGGGCGGCGTTGCTTGCGTGAGATACGCGCCCGCCAGACCGTCGATCTGCGAGGCGGTGAACACCGTGTAGCCGCGAAGGATGTGCTTCTTGTCGCCCCTGGGGTCATCACGGGTCGCGGCGTCGGCATCACCGGGCGGTTCGGTGTAAAAGACGATGAAAGACCCGCGTTCGCCCCTGCGCACAGCTGCGCCGGCGGCGAGGGCTTGTTTGAAGGAGAACCAGTGAGGCGAAGCAGAGCTGCCTGCTTGCGCAGCCGCCCACAGCGCCAGGGTGTTGGTGCCTCTGTATGCAGCCGCTCGGTGCGACAGACGCCGCGTTACCTGAACCGGTCCGGCTGCCTGGCAATCAGCGCCTCCAGCTTGGGCAAACCGTCCACCAAACCTTTGGTGAGCTGGCCGGTGATCAGGCCGCCGAGAAAGAGCGGCGCGCTGGCCTTGCCGCTCCAGCGCAGCTCGCAGCCGCCGTCCACCGGCACCACGCGGTAGTCCTCAACGCCCGCCGAGACGGGCAGGGTGGAGCGCTCGAACCGGAACGCCATCCGCCTGCCGTCTTCCCAGGCGAAGAAGGTCTCTTCGATAACCTGCGCGCCAACTTCCACCGTTCGGGTCGTGCCGGGACCGAAGGGCTTCGGGCTCGTCCAGGTCACCTTGGTGATCGGCAGCCACTCGGTCCAGGCAGGCCCGTCCAGAAGGGCGTTCCACACCATCTGCGGCGGGAAGGGGAAACGGTGGACGGCGCTCGCCTGCCTGGCTGTCGACAGGTATTCCTCGCCAACGGCTTTGTGCTGTTTTGGTTGCCTGGCCATGATCCCACTCCCCTTCGTTGCCTGGTGCGACGGCGCATGTTCAGCAGCGTGTCCGCAAGATCAAGGGCGGTCCGGCCTTCACGCGGCGTCAGCCTGCTGCGCGCCATAGCCTGCGCCGCTGCCGGTACACGCCCCGGGAAAAATGCCTCGGTCCGGTCGCGGTCCATAGCGTAGCTCGATGCGTTCCGCACCGGCGCTCGCAGGTCAGGCCGGGCAGCAGAGGGTGGGGATTTCGCTCGCTTCCAGGGCGGCCTTGGCGGCGACATAGCCGGCTTCCACGGCCTCATCATAGGCTGTCCAGTCGCGCAGTTCGATACCCGGCAGGTCCGGCAACACCAGTACATCCGCCATGTCCTGGCCGAGACGTGGGTCGTTGCGAACCGTTGCCGCGCGCATCAGCAGCCCGGCAATCGGCGGCGCTGAGGAGAACCCGTTGCGCGCGACCCATTGCCAGAAGCTCAGCGGACGGGCGAACTCCTCCTTGTTCAATCCCTCCGGCTGGCCGGAAACGTCCGAGCCGATTATGAAGCCCTGATGGAGGTCGCGCATCATGTCGACCGGGAAATTGTTCAGCACCGCGCCGTCGACAAAGATGCTATCCCCCTCCACAACCGGCGGCAGGATGCCTGGCAGCGAGATGGTTGCGCGCAGCGCCTGGCGCAGGCTTCCCGAGCGGTGAAGATGAATCTTGCCGGATGTCAGGTTGGTCGAGAGCGCATAGAACGGGATTTTCAGATCGCAGATCTCGGTTTCGCCGAAATGTTCCTGCAAGCGGGCATTCACCCGTCTGCCCTTGACCATGCCCACCACCGGCAGGTTGTAATCGCCGAGCGGATTGCTCTCGACGAAGGCCTTTCGGATACGCTGCTCTATCTCTCTGTCGTCCCAGCCCATCGCGACGCAGGCCGCGACCACGGCGCCCATGGAGGCACCGCCCGCAAAATCAATCGGGATGCCCTTTTCCCGGATGGCGCGGATGGCACCGATATGGCTGTAGGCCCGTGCCCCGCCGCCTGACAGAACAATGCCGACCGAACGGCCGGCCATGACGCGCGCAAGACGCCTGGCATCTGCTTCGGAGTCTCCGAACCAGTGGAACAGCCGGTTTGCGCCGGTGGCATCCAGCCACTCCTGGGGCCGCGATGCGCGCCGCTCTGAGCCCGGATGAAGCAGCAGCACATCGAGCAGTTTGAGGCGCTGCGCCGGGGAGGATTCCTCCGGCATCAGTGGCACCGAAGGGCGTGCGTCACCGCGCGCCAGGACCCAGATCCGGTCAGCCTGCCGCGTCGCCAGCCGGAACCAGGATGTGTCGCCGATAGCGGCAATCAGGATGACAGTATCATTGTCCTCTTCAAGCGCATCGAAGTAAGCTGCCGGCTTCCCGTCGCCCTGCACATCGTCGATGATGGCCACTTTCTGGCCGAATTTCATCAGCGCCTCGCGCAGCGCCTGAGCCCGCACGCGCAGATCGATGGTCGGCGATGTTGCCAGCAGCGTATATACCTTTGGCACGGTCGCCATGTCGCGCTGGCCGGCGCGGCCAAGTCTGCGCAGGATAATCCGGATCATGCCTTCCAGCAGCTCCGGTTCGGATTTAACCAGCCGGTTCCAGCCACTGCGCGACAACGCGACAACTTCCGAATCGCGCACCGCATAGACTGAGCCGGTATGCGGCTTGTCTTCGGCCTTGCCATCGCCATTGGTATCCACGCCGCCGAGGAACAGTGCCATCTCGCCCACCGGTTCACCCGGGCGGATGTGGCCGACGAATTCATTATTGGCATTGAAGGCGCCGAGTGTGCCTGAGACCACGAAGAAAATCGAATCGGCAAGCTCGCCCGCGAGGAAGAGAGGCTGGCCCGCCGGCAGTGAGTACCAGCGGGCTTCCTTGCCCGCCGAGCGCATGGCGCGCTGCGAGACATCCTTCAGCAGCGGTATTGTTTTCAGATCAGGATTGGGAGGGATCTGCATGACCCGTGTCTTGCGCGTTCTGACTGAGGATTGAAAGCCGTCCATACAGGATATGCTACCATAAATCCGTTACCGAACCGGTGACATGCGCCTGACCGGCGTCTAATCCAAAAGCCGAGTGTTAAGGAAAATCGCATGCCTGTTCTCAAATCGGTCCTGGATGTCTCCGGAGCCAAGTTTGCCGCCAATCGCCGGGCGATGCAGGCCCTTCTGAGGGAACTGCGGGCAAAGACGGCTGAAGCTGCCCTGGGCGGACCTGAAGAGTCCCGTCGCCGGCATGCGGAACGCGGCAAGCTGCTTCCCAGGGAGCGCGTCGAGCGGCTGATCGACCCCGCCAGCGCCTTCCTGGAGATCGGTGCCCTCGCGGCCAACGGCATGTATGACGGAGAAGCTCCCGGTGCAGGCCTGATCACCGGCATCGGCCGCGTCGAGGGCCGCGAGTGCCTGATCGTCTGCAATGATGCCACGGTCAAAGGCGGCGCCTACTTCCCGATCACGGTGAAGAAGCACCTGCGCGCGCAGGAAGTGGCGATGGAAAACCATCTGCCTTGTATTTATCTGGTGGATAGCGGGGGCGCGAACCTGCCGCACCAGTCCGAAGTGTTTCCCGACCGGGAGCACTTTGGCCGCATTTTCTATAACCAGGCGCAGATGAGCGCAAAGGGCATCCCGCAGATCGCCGCCGTCATGGGCAGCTGCACCGCCGGCGGCGCCTATGTTCCGGCCATGTCGGACGAAACGGTGATCGTGCGCAGGCAAGGCACCATCTTCCTTGGCGGCCCACCGCTGGTGAAGGCCGCGACCGGTGAGGAGATCAGCGCCGAAGACCTTGGCGGCGCCGATGTTCACGCCCGCCGCTCCGGCGTTGCCGACCACTATGCCGCGCATGACTCCCATGCTCTTTCTATCGTCCGGTCTATAATCCGCACACTGAACAGACCCGGATTGCAGCCTCTTGATCTGGCTGAGCCGTGCGAGCCCCTCTACGACCCGGGTGAGATACACGGCCTGGTACCACAGGACGTGCGCGAGCCCTATGATGCCCGCGAAGTGATTGCCCGCCTCGTCGACGGCTCGGAGTTCCATGAGTTCAAGCAGCTTTACGGGGAGACCCTGGTTTGCGGTTTTGCGCGCCTCTATGGCATGCCGGTCGCCATCCTCGCTAATAATGGCATCCTCTTTTCCGAGAGCGCGCAGAAGGCGGCGCACTTCATCGAGCTTGCCGACCAGCGCCGGATTCCGCTTGTCTTCCTGCAGAACATCACCGGCTTCATGGTCGGCTCGAAATATGAAGCCGGAGGCATCGCCAAGGACGGGGCCAAGATGGTCACCGCTGTTGCGACTGCGTCCGTACCGAAGTTCACCGTCGTGACCGGCGGCAGCTACGGCGCCGGAAACTACGGCATGTGCGGGCGCGCCTATTCGCCCCGTTTCCTGTTCATGTGGCCGAACGCGCGTATCTCCGTCATGGGCGGCGAGCAGGCCGCCAGTGTGCTTGCCACGGTCCGGCGCGATGGCATTGAGCGCAGGGGCGGCAGCTGGAGCGCTGAGGAAGAGCAGGCCTTCAAGCAGCCGATCCGTGATCTATACGAAGCCGAGGGCAACCCCTATTACTCGACCGCCCGGCTCTGGGATGACGGCATCATTGATCCCGCCGACACCCGCCGCGTCCTGGGCCTTGCGATCTCGGCCAGCCTCAATGCCCCCTTCGGCGCGCGCGGCTTCGGACTATTCCGTATGTAATTGAGTTTTCCGGCGGGGCAGGCTAGAGGCAGCACTCTTTTTTGCTGCGGGTTGGAGCCATGACTGTCAAAACCACTGTCCTGCTCACCGATGAAACTTATGAGAGGGCTATGGAGTTGGTCCAGTCTGGCACATTTGCGCACATGAGTTCGCTGGTTGAGCGCGCGGTCCATTCTCTGCTGGAAGCCGAAGACGTGCATAAGGCAAGGTCCCTGGTCGTGCGGGGAGAGCTTATCACACGGGCAGAAGGCGAGTTTCTGGATGCAGACCGGTTTCATATTGAAACAGACCGGATGTTTGCTGAACTTCTTGTAAATCCGTGGACGGCATGAGCGTGCAGCGCTTCAAGGTCCGTTTTTCCTCGGCTGCCATTGACGACCTGCGGGCGATCGCCCGCCAGCTGGAGGGGGCAACCGGCGACATCGCGGGCGCGGTCCGGCGAACGCGGGAAATGCTTGCGTTCGCGAGTTCGGCAACTTCCCTATCCCAGCATAGCCGGCAGCGGGACGATATTCGAAAGGGGCTTCGAACCGCAGCCGTGGGACGGGCTGTCGTGGCATTCGAGCTGGTCAAGGATCTGCAGATCGTCCGCGTTTTCGGCTTCTTTCACCCGGGTCAGGACTATGCGGCGATCCTTATGGACCGTGCGGGTCCTGACTAGGCCCGGGTGTCGGAGGCCGTTCTGCCGGGACGAACTTACAGGATTGACTGTCCTTGCTCGTTCCCGGCTCTTTCCTGGCTCTTTCCTGGCGCTGCCTGGCAACGATACCTTGCGCAGGCGGGCCGCGTCCCTCAGGATGAGCCCGGATGAACCCCTTCCCGAGGATAGACGACGATGCGCGATTCTGAATACGATCTGATCAAGTTTGACGCGACCCGCGCCGGCGTTGCGATCGTCACACTCAATCGGCCGGATGTGCACAACGCCTTCAACGCCGAACTGATCGCCGAATTGACCGATGTCTTCACGATGATCGCGGGCCAGTCCTCCATCCGCATGATGATCCTGCGCGGGGAGGGGGCGTCCTTCTCGGCCGGCGCAGATCTCGCCTGGATGAAGCGTGCGTCCAGCCACACGCGAGAGGACAATGAAGCCGATGCCGAGCGTCTAGCACGGATGCTGCAGACCCTCTACGAGATGCCGCAGATGACGCTTGCCCTTGTGCAGGGCAGTGCGATGGGCGGCGGGGCGGGGCTCGTGGCAGCCTGCGATGTGGCGATCGCCATGGCAGGCGCGTCCTTCCGTTTCTCCGAAGTCCGCCTTGGCCTGACGCCCGCTACCATCAGCCCCTTCGTGATCGAGGCTATTGGTCCCCGCTGGGCCCGCGCCCTGTTCGTTACGGCAGAGACATTTGATGCTGCCTATGCAGAGCGCATTGGCCTCGTCCAGTATGTTGCTCAGACATCGGATGAGATGGCGCAGCTTGAAGAACACATCGCAAGGCTTGTCTTTGCCGCTGCTCCCGGGGCGATCGCCGACGCCAAAAAGCTCGTCCGGGACGTCGCTGGCCGCCCCATAGACCGTGAGCTGGCCCAGAACACCGCCCGGCGGATTGCGGCGCGCCGCTCCTCAGACGAAGGAAAGGAAGGCATCGCCGCCTTCCTCGAAAAACGCGCCCCCAGCTGGAAGGCCTAGCCTATTCCAGCGGTGGCAGCGCAATGCCCCATCCGCTCAGCGTGGTGTGAACCGCCTCGACCGGGTTGATGCCGGTCAGCCCTTCTATGGGCTCACGGAATATGTACACCACCAGCCCCAGCAGGATGACATAGACCACGAACTGTATCACCGATTTCAGCACGAAGGCGCCCGCACTGAAGGCGATCATGCCCACCGCTCCCAGGATCAACGCGCCCTGAACCGGCGACATGCCTTCGGCGATGGCGTAATTATACCCTAAATAGGCACCGAGGCCGCCGCCGACGATCCCGGCGAGGCCTGCCAGTTGCACACCAGAATTGTAAGCCATCGGCCTCCCCCCCCTTGGTTTGAACAGGCTGCTGTTTACCGTATCCGGGAGACGTGACAAAGCCGGAATTTCAGGGCGACTGGTGCCGCCGGGTGCCTTGTTTCGACCCCTGAACTGCGCCATGCCCGTTGCGATGATGCTTCTGCCCGCTTCCAGCGCCGCCCGCCTGCGCGACCGCCTTCATTCAGAACGCGAAGCCCTGCGCGCCCGCTGGGTAAGAGGGGCCTGGTCGCTCGGCGTCTTCGAATTCGTCAGTTTCGGTATCAAGCAGGCCTGGGCCTGCCTCTTCGGCGGCGCCATTCTGGCCCTGCTGCTGCTGACCCATTTCTTCTATCCGGACAGCGCCCCCCTCTCGCGCTACGACTTCCTTGTCTTCGCCGCTCTGGCCCTGCAGCTGGGCCTGATCCTGTCAGGTCTCGAAACCTGGGAGGAGGCGCGCGTCATCCTTGTCTTCCACATCGTCGGCACGATCATGGAGCTGTTCAAGACCGCCCATGGCAGCTGGGTCTATCCGGAGGACAGCTTCCTGCGCATCGGCGGCGTGCCGCTGTTTTCCGGCTTTATGTATGCGGCCGTCGGGTCCTATATCGCCCGGGTCTGGCGCATCTTCGAGTTCCGGTTCGACCGTTTCCCCCCGCTCTGGGCACAAGGCCTGCTCGCGGGCGCCGTCTACGTGAACTTCTTCGCCCACCACTGGACGTTCGACATCCGCCTCGGCCTCTTCGCGGCCGCGGCCATCCTCTACCTGCGCACGGTTGTGTGGTTTCGCCCGGACGAAGTTCATCGCCCCATGCCGCTGCTGGCTGGCTTTCTCCTCGTGGCCCTGTTCATCTGGTTTGCCGAAAACCTCGCCACCTTTGCCCATGCCTGGTCCTATCCCGGCCAGGAGGACGGATGGGAGATGGTATCTTTTTCCAAGCTCGGATCATGGTATCTGCTGATGATCATCAGTTTTGTCCTGGTCGCCACCGTGCACCGGGGGCGGGTAGGCAAGACATGAACAGGACCCAGACGTGAAAATCACCAAGCTCCTCGTCGCAAACCGGGGTGAGATCGCCGTCCGGATCTTGCGCACCTGCCGCCGCCTCGGCATTTCCACGGTCGCTGTCTATTCCGATGCGGACTTCGGCGCGATGCATGTGCGCGAAGCGGACGAAGCTGTCCATATTGGCGCGGCTCCGGCGGCAACAAGCTATCTGAGCATCGAGGCCATTCTCGCCGCCGCAGCCCAGGCCGGCGCCGACGCTGTCCACCCCGGCTATGGTTTCCTGTCTGAGAATGCTGGCTTCGCCGAGGCCGTGATCGCCGCCGGCCTCACCTGGGTCGGTCCGCCCCCCGCTGCCATTCGTTCGATGGGCCCGAAGGATGAAGCCAAGCGTATCGCAGAAGAAGCAGGCGTGCCGGTTCTGCCCGGCTACCGGGGCGCCGCACAGGATATAGGAACACTGACCAAAGCCGCCGAGAAGATCGGCTATCCACTCCTGATCAAGGCCGTGGCCGGCGGCGGGGGAAGGGGTATTCGTCAGGTCGCCGCGGCCGCTGACCTTGAACAGGAACTGATGAGCGCCGTGCGCGAAGCTGAATCCTCCTTCGGTGATGGACGCGTCATGCTCGAGAAACTCGTCGAGCGCCCCCGTCATATCGAAGTCCAGGTCTTCGGCGACAGCCATGGTAATGTCGTCCATCTGTTCGAGCGGGACTGCTCGCTGCAGCGCCGCCGCCAGAAAGTCATCGAGGAAGCCCCCGCGCCGGGCATGACCGAGCCGGTCCGCAAGGCGATGACCGAGGCGGCGGTGAAGCTCGCCAGGGCCGTCGGCTATCAGGGCGCGGGCACTGTTGAATTCATCGTGGACGGATCAAAGCCGCTCGGTCTCGATACGTTCTGGTTCCTGGAAATGAACACGCGCCTGCAAGTCGAGCATCCGGTCACTGAAGCGATCACGCGAACCGATCTGGTTGAATGGCAGCTGACCGTCGCCAGCGGCGGCAGGCTGCCCCTGAAGCAGAAGGACATAAAGCTCACCGGCCATGCCTTCGAGGCCCGAATCTGCGCTGAAGACCCGGCTGAAGGCTTCCGTCCCGGTGCCGGCCTCATCCTTGAATTCGGCCTGCTCGAAGACCCGGACGGCGAAGGCGTCCGCTGGGATGCCGGTTTCGAAACGGGAGACCGTGTTCCGTCAAATTATGATTCCATGATCGCCAAGCTGATCGTGCACGCAGAAACGCGCGATGCTGCCCTGCGGCGCCTGACGGACACGCTGGCCCATCTGCAGCTTTGCGGTGTCGCGTCCAATACCGGCTTCCTGCGCCGCTGCGCCCTGTCCGACGCTTTCGCTGCCGGCGTCCATCATGTGAACTGGATCGGCGAAAATCTGGATGCTCTTGCCAGCGTCCCGCACGCGCATCGTGACGCTGCCCTCGCTGCCGTCGCTTCGCTGCTCATGGAAGATGACGGCGCCGTCTCCCCCTGGGACCTGAAGGACGGATTTCGTCTCAATGGCGCTGCGCGCCGCGCCGTGTTGCTGGCTGCGGACGGCGCTGCTCAACTTGTCGATCCGGATGCGCCTTTCAGTGAGGAAGTATCGGCGCCGCTCATCACCGACCTCGCGCCCCGCCGTTTCGCTGTCACCACGGGCGGCGACACCTTCCTCGTCACCATCCCCGAATTCAGCGCTGATGCTGACGCCGCCCTCGGCGGCAATATCGTAAAGGCGCCGATGCCCGGCAAGGTCCTCAGCATGCTTGCACGGCCAGGCAAGGCCGTCACCCGGGGCGAAACGCTCGCCGTCCTTGAAGCGATGAAAATGGAGCATGCCCTCGCTGCCCCCCGCGACGGTATGGTCGGGGCCGTCCATGCCGTTGCCGGTCAGCAGGTCGCGGACGGTGATGTGCTGGTGATGCTGGTGGAAGAGTAATCAGGGGCCCACCCGCGGGCAGGGGTCCTCGACTAATTGGGCCCCGCCACGATGAGGTCATCATGCAGGCGTCCAATCTCTCCATCTGAATATCCGATGTCGGACAATATTTCATCGGTATTCTCGCCGAGGCTCGGCGCGCGCACCGGCGCTATCCGCTCGGCATCCGAGAAGGTGATGGGATTGCCGGGCGTCAGGTAAGTGCCAATGCCCGGATGCTCCAGCATTGAAAACATGGGGTTGTCTGCCGATAGGTCCGGATCCTCCCGCACTGCCTGTGCAAACGTCCGGTAGCGTGCCCAGGTCACGCTGCGCCCGTTGAACGAAACCTCGAATTCCTCCACGCGGCGCGCTTCGAAGAAGGGTTTCAGCACTTCAGTGATGGCGCCGCGATGCTCGAAGCGTGCCCCTTCAAGGTTCAGGTTTGCGCCCAGCTTGACTGCCAGCGCCTCGAAGGCGACCTGTGTGTGCGTTGCCGCTTTCAGATTGTCCCACTGGCGCTGGGTCAGGGCGACGACGATCACCCGCACGCCATCCTTGCAGACGAAATCCTGAGCGTAAGCCCCGTAAAGGGAATTGCCCATCTTTGGCCGGTCATAGCCGTTGACCGTCACTTCGCCGATGATTCCCAGATTGCCCAGCATCGCGAGTGCCATGTCCTTCAGCGCGAGTTCCACAAGCTGCCCGTTCCCGGTCAGCCTGCGGTGGCGCTCCGCTGCTAGGATCCCCAGCGCCGCCTGCTGCCCGGTGATGCAGTCCCAGGCGGGCAGAACATGCCCCACGGGTTCGGACGATCCCTCAGGACCTGTCGCCATCGGAAAGCCAACGGCCGGGTTCACCGTATAATCCACCTGCGGCCCGCCGCTGCGGTCCCCGGTGACAGACATCATGATCAGGTCTTCGCGGTGCTTCTTCAGTGCCGGATAATCCATCCATCCCCGGACACGCAGATTGGTCAGGAAAATGCCCTTGCCTTCGCCGGGCTGGCAGATCAGCCGTGTCACGATTTCCTGTCCGCGCGGCGTCGCCATGTCTACGGCCAGGCTACGCTTGCCCTTGTTAAGACCTGCCCAGAAGAGGCTGCGTCCCTTGTCGGTTACCGGCCAGCGCCCGTTATCAAGGCCGCCGCGGATCCGGTCGAACCGGATCACATCTGCCCCCATCTGCGCCAGCGTCATACCTGCCAGCGGCGCCGCGACGAAGGCAGACCCTTCGATGATGCGCAGACCCTCGAGAATCCTGACCATGCTTTCCTCCCGGACCGGACCGACTGGCCTTGCCGTGGCGTTAACTAGGGCGTTTCAACCTGCCGCCCAGCCGATCGTCGCCTGCATACCGGCTGCGCCCTCGCCATTGGCGGTGAACAGGTCCAGCCCACCTGCCTCGTTCGTCCGGCCACAAACGGAAACGGCATCGAAATCAAACAGAGGCCGCAATCCCCGGAACGTATAGCTTTCCGGCTTCCGGCCCGGCTGCCATCGCCGCGCTGCCTCCATCAGCAGGATTGCCTGCAGCGGCCCGTGCACGACCAGCCCGGGATACTTCTCGGTCTCCATCGCATAGGTCCGGTCGTAATGGATCCGGTGTCCGTTGAACGTCAGGGCCGAGAAGCGGAAGAGCAGGACCGGGTCAATCGCGACACGCTCCGTCCACATGCAGGCTCCCACTTCCATGGGCTCCGGCGGGCTGAATACGTCCGGGATCGGCATGTAGACAATGTCCTGCTCTTCCTCCATCAGCTCGGCGCCGCCGCGCGAATAGGAGTGGCGCACCGTGACAAACACCATCTCGCCCGTCCGTCCGGTCTTGGCTGAGACCTTGGCAATCGTCGAGACCTTGGTCAGCTCGTCGCCAATCCTCACCGGTCCGTGGAAGACGCACCGGCTGCCGGCCCACATGCGCCGGGGCAGAGTGATTGGCGGCAGGAAGCCGCCCCGCCGGGGATGCCCGTCAGGGCCCACGCCAGAGGCCCGGACCACGGGAAGAAAGTAAAGCCATAACCACAGAGGAGGCAAGTGTGCCCGGGCGGTGAACTCATCCGGGTCCTGGTCCAGCGTTGCGGCGAGCGCACGTGCAGGCCCCGCCTGCACGGTGTCAATCTGCACGTCCGTGCGGCCGATCCAGCTCTGCAGCGCTTCGGTATCCATGCCCCGAACAGATAGCGCGATCACCCGCGCGCTCAAGCCCTGAAGGACCGTCTCGTTACTTCAGCTCCAGCCCCTCAAGTTCGCCGCTCTCGCGCCAGGCCTTCAGAATGCGGAAATAGGCATTCGGCCCGTCGCCATAGGAGTTGTTCTGCGCTGCCCGCTCGCCCGGCTTGCCTTCATTGTTGTAATAGCCCGGTGTACATTCCTCGAGAAACTGCTGTCGCATCACGGCCTTCTCGATGATCTTTTGCACCCAGGCGGCCTCGGCGTCTGCGCTGGCTTCAAAGGTTTGCGCCTGACGCGCCTTCACTTCAGCCAGCGTATAACCGATCTGCTCGGCCTGCTCATCCAGCAGGTGGGGATAGTTCGCCGTGAAGCCCGCCTGTCCCGGGCCCATCAGGAACATGTTCGGAAATCCGTGTACGGTCAGCCCGTGCAGGCTGCGCATGCCCTGCGCCCAGTAGTCCTTCATCTGAACGCCGCCGCGCCCCACCGGATCATATCCCGCCCGGCGCGTATAATCGGTGCCGACTTCAAATCCTGTCGCATAGATAAGGCAGTCCAGCCTGTATTCCTGCCCGCCCGCGATCACCGCGTCCCCGGTGATCCGGTCAACCCCCTGGCCATCTGTGTCCACGAGTGTCACATTGGGCCGGTTAAAGGCGTCCAGATACTGGTCATGGAAGCAGGGCCGCTTGCAGAACTGGCGATACCAGGGCTTGAGGGCCGCTGCGACAGACTGATCCTTGATGATCCCGTCGACGCGTGCACGTACCTGTTCCATCTTCCTGAAATCGGCAATCTCCGCAAGCTCGGCCAGCCGCTCTGGGGTCAGGCCCTGGCTGTCGCCTTTCGAGGCGATGAACAGGATGTTCCGGATAATGTCGGTCCACCCATCATTCACAAGATCCTCCGGCTCATATCCGCCGGAAACGAGCGTATTGAAGTTTTCCATTCGCCGGCGCTGCCAGCCGGGTTCAAGGGTCTTTACCCATTCCGGATCGGTCGGCCTGTCATTGCGCACATCAATCGACGAAGGTGTACGCTGGAAGACGTAGAGATGCCTCGCCCCGGCAGCCAGGTGCGGAATGCATTGCACGGCGGTTGCCCCCGTACCGATGATGCCGACCACCTTGTCCCTGAGGCCGGTCAGTCCGCCTTCCGGTCCCCCGCCTGTGTAGTGATAATCCCATCGGCTGGTGTGAAAGCTGTGCCCCCGGAAGCTCTCAATGCCCGGAATGCCGGGTAGCTTCGGCCGGTTCAGTGGCCCGTTGCTCATGACGACGAACTGGGCCGTAAATCTGTCGCCCCGGTCCGTCTCGATGGTCCAGGCCTTTTTCTTCTGGTTCCACTTCATACCCGTCACGCCGGTGCTCAGCAGCGCCTTGTCGAACAGGTTGAAATGCTCGGCGATCCGCTTCGAATGCGCAAGAATTTCCGGCGCCTTCGTATACTTCTCTTCAGGCATGAAGCCTGTCTCTTCGAGCAGGGGCAGGTAGATATAGCTTTCGATGTCGCACGCCGCGCCAGGATAGCGGTTCCAGTACCAGGTGCCGCCAAAGGCGCCTCCGGTCTCGATCATCCGGATGTCCTGGAAGCCGGCCTTGCGCAGCCTTGCGGCTGCCAGCATACCGCCGAAGCCGCCGCCGATCACGGCGACCTCGACATGATCCTTGACCGGCGCGCGCGCTGTACGCTCCGTATACGGGTCATCAAGGTAATGGGCAAATTGCCCGGCCACGTTCAGGTATTGCTCGTTGCCATCCTTGCGCCGGCGCTTGTCGCGTTCGGCGAGGTAGCGTGCCTTCAGGGCGGAAGGATCGAATCCAAGGTCGAGAGCGCCGGTATCGGCCATGCTGATGTCCTCCGTGACGTCGACGGTCTGGCATATGCTCGCGCCGCACGCCTTGTTACCGGCTGAATTTACCTGCGAACAACCCGCCGCGACAGGTATGCCCCGGCGTCAGGCGCAGGCGCCGGGCAGAGATTTTCCGCAAGTAAGGCCAGCCGGTCTGGCGCAGGTGTCCCGTCAGCCTCTCGGCCGAAGACCGTCTGCTGCCGGGGGGCGCCAGACAGAGGCCTCTTGCGCAAGGCTAACCGCCTGCGCTGGACAATGCCCGTGCAACCTGGATGACGAGAATACCTGCGCCGATCCAGAGCCAGACCCACCCTCCGGCGCTGCGGCTCTTGCCGGCCCGGACCTGGGCGAGCGCTGCCTTTCTGCGCTGGCCCTCAGGCATGGCGTCCCAGGCGATCTGGTTGCGCACCCGAACCAGCCAGTCATTCTGCTGGCGCAGCCAGCTCAGCGTCACAGGCTGGCGCGTCCATCCGAAATACGCATCCAGCGCCTGGAATACGTCGGCGGTCAGCCAGTCGGGGGTACGCAGCGCCTGCGGGTTGCCGCTAAACCCTGTCCGGTCACAGAGGAATTGCCGCACCCGCCCCTGCAGTGCCTGGAACTCTTCGATCCCGGCCACATCCGGATGGTCCAGGACCGCCATCACATCCTTGCCCTGTGCACCGAGCGGTCCGGCGGTCAGCAGATCAATCAGCCTGTCCATCGTTTTGCCCACGCGTATGTCGAAGGGTGCGGGCACCGGGGCCTGGCCGCTGGCCGCTTCGGTAAAGCCGGGCGCCAGCGTCTGCGGCTCGAATCTCCCGCCAGCCGCCATCTCCGCATTATAATCGATCGCCTCCCGGGCAGCCTCGGGTCTGGGCGCAGACGGCCCGGCCGCCCGGATGATCAGCGCCTCGGCGCAATTCGGCGGCTTCTCGGTCTCAGCTTCAGCCTGAGCCTCAGGCTCAACCTCAGCCTCGTTGTCGCAGGCGCCGCGCCAGCGCACGCTCTGGCGGGCCCGCTCGAACGCATCGCGCAGGGCCATGAACCCGTCCCGGTCGTCTTCGGGCCGCGTGCGCTTAAGCCGCTCGGCATAGGCCCGGCGCACATCGGCGTCGGTCGCCGTCTTCCCGTCCAGACCCAGAAGTCTGAACGGATCAGAAGACATCGCCGCCTTCGAAATGTCCGATGATCTGCTCGATCTGCCGGCGCGCCTCACTGATCTCGCGTACATCCTGGCGCGACAGTGCACTCTCGAATTGGGCAATCAGCCGGCCAACCGACTGACGCCTGTCGCCCAGGAGATTCTCGTAAGCTGCCCGCATCCGAGCGATCAGTGCTGCATTTTCCTGTTGCTCGCGCGGGTGGATCTTGATCGCAGCCAGCGCCTTCAGGCGCTTCTCGATCTCAGCGCGGGGCAGGCTGCCCGGATTGCCCTCGATCACCAGGCGCTCTGTCTTTCCTGTCGCCAGCGGTGTCGCCTCCACTTCCAGAACACCGGACGTATCATACGTATACCGAACGTCCACGGACTTGTCGTCCTTCACGCCGCCGCGCAGCGGCACATGCAGCCTACCAATCTGGATATTGTCCTTCACGTAAGGGCTTTCGCCCTGGTAAATCTTCAGGACGATCTCGTGCTGGTTGGGCTGCAGCGGCGATATAATGTCGGACTTCGACACCGGCACCACAGTATTGCGCTCGATCATTGGCGAGAAATGCCCGTGCTCGAACTTACCTTCACCCACCGGGATCGCGGTCTCAAAGCCCAGCGTGAACGGGCAGACATCTGTCATCACCACGTCTTCCAGCGCCTTGTGCCGCGCCGCGAGGCCTGCCTGCACAGCCGCACCGAGGGCGACGACATGGTCCGGATCGATCGCATGTTCCGGGAATCGCTTGAACAGCCGCGTCACCAGCTGGCGCACCGCATGCATCCGCGTTGCTCCGCCTACCGTGATGACCCGGTGCAGGTCATCCGCCCTCAGGCTCGCATCCGAAATCGCCCGCTGGATCGGCAGCCGCAGCCGCCTCAGGATCGGGTCTGTGATCTCCTCGAATTTCTCGCGCGTGAGGGTCACGTGCCGGGCTTCGCCCTTGAAGGCATACTCCGCGCTCACCTCCGGCGCCTCGGTCAGCTGCACTTTCATCCGTTCTGCCAGTCCCCGCAGGCGCGCCCCGTCTTCCCGGCTGAGATCCTCGGGCCTGAAGCCCAGCTGCCGGCTGAGCTCCATGGCCAGGGCATCGGTGAAATCCTCACCGCCCAGAAACGCATCCCCCGCCGAGGCGCGCACTTCCATGACACCTGAAAACATCTCGAGGATCGAAACGTCAAACGTGCCCCCGCCAAGGTCAACCACGAGGAAGGTCGACTCTGCCTGCCGGTCCTGCAGGCCATAGGCCAGAGCCGCGGCCGTCGGCTCGTTGATCAGCCGGTTCACTTTGAGGCCTGCAAATTCTGCGGCCGTGATCGTGGCCTTGCGCTGGATATCATTGAAATAGGCCGGTACCGAGATTACGGCCTCGTCCACCCCGTGCCCCAGATATGCCTCCGCATCGGCCCGGAGCGCGCGCAGCACAAACGAAGATAGTTCCTCCGCGCGGAAGGCACGCCTGCCCAGCATCATTTCATGATGGGTGCCCATATAGCGCTTAAACCGTGCCGCCGTCAGCTGCGGATGGGTGAGCAACCGATCCTTCGCCGCCCGCCCGGTCAACAGCGTCCCGTCATCGCCGTAGCCCACGGCTGAGGGCGTCAGCATCTCCCCCAGGCAGTTGGGGATCAGCCTTGGCCCCTCATCGGTGAACACCGCCACCAGCGAGTTCGTCGTACCAAGGTCAATACCGATCAGCGTCCGGGCAGGGGCGGTCATGGGGCAGCAGGGCTTTCGGGCGGCTCGACGCTCACAGCTTTATCGTCTCGCACTCCAACCTCCAAGGTCTCGCTGCCGGCCTTGAAAATGCTACTTTATAACGTTAACCGGCTGCCGATGCGCGTTCCCCTTCGATTCGCAGCGGCGATCGCCGTGCTCCTCATCACCGCCTGCGGCAAGCCGGCCGCGGCGCCGGCCGCCGGACCGCCCCCGCTTCCCGAAGGCGCCGAGACGGCGGACTTCGAGATCCCAGACGCGCCCGCAGCGGCGCCCCGCGCTGCTCGTGAATACTGGGGCGTGAAGCCTGGCGAAGCCCTGCCCATCATCTGGAGCGACCTTCTCCCTGTCGGCGCCGAGGAAGAGCTCGCCCGCCAGCAGGCTGAATTCTACGCTATGCTCGAACAGCGCTACCAGGCCAATGCCACGAGCCTCTATGACGCTGAACCCTTCGCCAGCATCGAGGAGGGCTCAGAGATGGACTTCATGCCCCAGTTCGGCACCTTCGATACGGTGAAGGATTTCGATGCCATGCTGGTGCGCATCCCCGGCTATGTTGTTCCGTTCGATTTCAACCCGAAGAAGACGCACACCGAATTCCTCTTCGTTCCTTATATGGGCGCCTGCATCCACACCCCGCCCCCCCCGCCGAACCAGATCATCTTCGTGCGTGCCCCGGCAGGCGTGAAGGTTGATGACATCTGGGTGCCCTATTATGTCGAAGGCACCTTTGGAACGGGCAAGTTCCTCAACGATACCGGTGACGCGGCCTATTCGATCGACCTGACGAAACTTGAGCCCTATCCCTATCCCTGACGGCCGGGTTCATCATTGTGTTACGCAGCAGTGTAACCACGGCCCGATCCCGACCTGAGGCAGGAGTGCAGCGCCATGGACCAGTCCGAAAATACCCCCGTTAATCCGCGTATTGCCGCCGGCGCTCAAACGATTGGCGAGATGATCGAGCGCCGCCTCTCCCGGCGCGGCTTCCTCGGCGGGCTGACCGCTGTTTCCGGCCTCGCGCTCGCTGCCTGCGCGGGCCGCACCAGGGATGCGGCCGGCGCAGCCGCCCCGACACAGGACATGCCGCGCCCCGCGCCGGCCTTCAGTTTTCCGGAAATCGCGCGCGGGATGGACCCGTTCCATCACGTCGCCGAGGGTTATACCGCCGCGCTGCTGCTGCGCTGGGGAGACCCTCTCTGGGAAGACAGCCCGGTTTTCGATCCGATGAACCAGTCGGCCGCCGCGCAGATGCGCCAGTTCGGATACAATAATGACTTTATCGGGTTCATTCCGCTTGATGCGGATGCTGAGGGCCGGGCCGGCGGCCTGCTCTGTGTCAATCACGAATACACCTCGACCGACCTGATGTTCCCGGCCGTTGCCGGAAAGCCGGAAGCGATCACCTATGACATTGCCCTTACAGAAATCGCTGCCCATGGGGGCACCATTGTCGAAGTGCGCCAGCTAGACGGAGGCTGGCGCCCTGTCATTGGCTCGCCCTTCAACCGCCGCATCACGGCCGATACGCCGATGCAGATCTCCGGCCCGGCGGCCGGTCACGTCCGTATGCAGACCAAGGCCGACCCCACCGGCACCATCGTCCTCGGGACCATGAACAACTGCGCCGGCGGCATCACGCCCTGGGGTACGTACCTGATGGCTGAAGAGAACATTAACGGCAACTTTCTCGGAAAGCTCGCAGACGGACACCCCGAAGCGGAAAACCATAAGCGCATGGGCGTTCCCGGCGGCTGGTACCAGTGGGGCCGTCATCTGGATCGTTTCGATGTCTCGAAAGAGCCTAACGAGCCCAACCGTTTCGGCTGGATCGTCGAAGTCGATCCGATGGACCCTGTCTCGACCCCGAAGAAACGCACCGCCCTCGGCCGCTTCAAGCATGAGGGCGCCGAAACCGTGATCGCCCCGGATGGCCGTCTCGTCGTCTACATGGGCGACGACCAGCGGTTCGATTATGTCTACAAGTTCGTCTCCGCCGGAAAGGTCGACCCGGAAAACCGCGCTGCCAACATCGATCTTCTGGACGCCGGCACGCTCTATGTCGCCCGCTTCGATGCGGACGGTACGGTCACCTGGCTGGCGCTCATCCAGGGGCAGGGCCCGCTTACCCCGGCCAACGGATTTGATACGCAAGCGGACGTCCTGATCGAGGCGCGCCGCGCCGGCGATCTCCTCGGCGCCACGCCCATGGACCGCCCGGAAGATGTCGAACCTGATCCGAAGACCGGCCGCGTCTGGGTAATGCTGACGAATAATGACCGCCGCAAGCCCGGTGAGGAGAACGCCGCTAATCCGCGCCATACCAACCGTTTCGGCCATATCATCGAAATCGCCGAGCCCGGCGGTGATTTCACTTCTGAGATCTCGCGCTGGGACATTCTGGTGCGCTGCGGTGATCCCGCCATCGCGGAAGTCGGTGCCACCTGGAGCCCCTTCACCTCTGATAACGGCTGGCTCGCCAGCCCCGACAATTGCGCGCTCGATGCCAAGGGCCGTCTCTGGGTCTCGACCGATGGCAACGACGATACGGGTGCCGCCGATGGTCTCTGGGCGATTGAGACAGACGGCAGGCGCCGCGGCTCAGGCCGACATTTCTTCCGTTGTCCCGTCGGCGCTGAACTCTGCGGTCCGCGCTTCACGCCGGATGGAGAGACCCTCTTCCTCGCGGTTCAGCATCCCGGAGACGGCGAAGGCGCCAGCTTCGAAGCCCCAACCACCCGTTGGCCCGACTTCATCGACACCGCACCCCCGCGCCCCTCTGTGATGGTCATCACCCGCAGCGGCGGCGGTCCGATCGGCGGCTAGCGGCGCCGCAGAACGCAGCCGCCTCAAGGCCCTCGCAGTTCGCGGGGTACCCGCCTCGGTGGTTGCTGAGATCCGTTTGCCGAAAAAGGGGGGTGACCTGTCGCCGCTTCGGCCGTCAGCGCTTCGTCAGGGCAGGCGTTCCGCGCCTGCGTCACCCCGGCAACGCGCTTGCCCCCGCGGGCCGTTTTCCGGGTTGGCGCGTTCGCCCTCAACCCCTCGAGCGCGCATGTCCGTCCGGACAAGGGGCGCCGGCGTTCACCAGCGATATCGCCTGATTGACTTCCCGCGCGGCCCGCGCCAATGGATGCCATGTCAAAACACACCACACCCAACGCAGTCGTGGACGCGCTTGAGGCGCTCTACGCGGAAGCCGTTTCCGCCCTTTCCCAAGCCCTGAACCGTTTCCTGCATGATGGCACGCCGCCCGATGGTGAGGCCCGTGCAGGGGGCGTTTTCTGCTATCCGCAGATCCGCCTCGTCTATGATCCTGACGGCCCGCCGCCGCCGATTTCCCGCGCCTTCGGGAAGATGAGCGAGGCCGGCATCTATATCACGACCGTGACGCGGCCGGATTTCTTCCGCGCCTACCTGATCGAGCAGCTGACACCGCTGATGCGTGATTATGACGTGGATGTCTATGTCGAGCGGTCCACTTCCGAAATCCCATATGCCTATGTCTGGGACCCCTCCCAGGCGGCTGGGCTGGAGGAGATTGCGCCGGCCGAGCTTGTGCGCTGGTTCCCGTCGCCCAAACTCACGCTGATCGGCGATGAGGTGGCCGATGGCGAGCCCTTTGATGCGGGACATGAGCGCCCCCTGGCTCTGTTTGATGCGCAGCGGGTGGATTTCTCGCTGAAGCGCCTGCAGCATTATACCGGCACGCCGGTCGAGCATTTCCAGCACTATGTCCTGTTTACAAACTATCATCGTTACGTCGATGCATTCTGCGACTGGGCGCTGACACAGCTGGGCGGGCATACGCGGTATACGTCCCTGTCCGTTCCCGGAGGACTGGAGATTTCACAACCGGACGAAGGCAGCCGCGCGGCGATCGAGGCCTCACCCTGGCGGCGTTTCCAGATGCCGGCCTATCACCTGCGCGCAAGGGAAGGCGCCGGGATCACGCTTGTGAATATCGGTGTCGGCCCGTCGAACGCGAAGACTATTACCGACCATCTCGCCGTGCTTCGCCCGCAGGTCTGGCTGATGGTCGGCCATTGCGGCGGGCTGCGCCATTCGCAGCAGATTGGCGATTATGTCCTGGCGCACGCCTATCTGCGCGAGGATCATGTTCTCGACGCAGTCCTGCCCCCGGAAATTCCGGTGCCGCCGATTGCCGAGGTGCAGCTGGCGCTCGCAGCCGCAGCGGCCGCAGTGACCGGGGAGCAGGGCGAAGCACTGAAAAAGCGGCTGCGTACCGGAACGGTGGTGACCACGGACGATCGCAACTGGGAGCTCCGGTTTACCGCTTCGGCGAGGCGTTTTAACAAGAGCCGGGCGGTGGCCATCGACATGGAAAGCGCGACGATTGCCGCCAACGGTTTTCGCCTGCGTGTGCCCTACGGGACGCTGCTCTGCGTTTCCGACAAGCCCCTGCACGGCGAGATCAAGCTACCGGGCGCAGCCAACCGTTTCTATGAGCGGGCCATCGGCGAGCATATCCGTATCGGTATCGAGACGCTGGAGCGATTGTCCGTGGACGATGGCGCAAGCCTGCACAGCCGCAAGCTGCGTGCCTTTGACGAGCCGCCGTTCAGATGAAGGTCGACTGGCCTTCGCTGAAGACTGCGGCGCTGTTGGCGCGGCGGCGGGCGTATGCACCCTATTCCGACTACCCGGTCGGTGCGGCCCTGCTGAGCTCGGGTGGGGACGTGGTGACCGGATGCAATGTTGAAAACGCGACCTATGGCGCGGCCTGCTGCGCCGAGCGGACGGCGGTGTTTTCTGCGGTCGCCGCAGGGCACACCTCTTTCCGGGCGATTGCGGTCGCGACCGGCGGGGCCGATCCCGGCACACCTTGCGGCATCTGCCGGCAGGTGCTGGCGGAGTTTTCGGACGGGGCACTGGAGGTGCTCTGCTTCACCGATACCGGCGCCGAGGCCTATTTTACACTGGCCGATCTGCTGCCGCACGCCTTCAGGCTGAAGTAAGCTGCTTGTCTTGCCCCCCTTTTTGGGGTCACCTGTGCGTTCCGCGAAGAGGACGCCGATGGCGGGACAGGGGGCCGGTTTGCAGGTTGAAGAGGAGGCCCGCACCCGGGTTTTCCTCAGCTATTCGCGCAAGGATTCAGGTCTGGTGGGGCAGATTGCCGAGGCGCTAATGGCGGCCGGGTTTCTGGCAGATTTCGACCAGGCCTCACATGATCAGCACAATGTCAGCGCCGGAATCTCTGCCGAGGATGAGTGGTGGCAGAGGCTGCAGGAAATGATCGCAGCGGCAGATACGATGGTGTTCCTCGTGTCACCGGATTCGGCCGCTAGCCAGGTGTGCGACGAAGAGATCGCCTATGCCCGGGCGCTGGGTAAGCGGATCATCGCTGTCCTGGCCCGGCCGGTGGACTTTGCCAGGGCGCCGCCGCGGCTGTCGGCGCTTAACGTGCGGATTGATTTTTCAGAAGGCGGGCCGGGTTTTCAGGCTGCACTGGCATCCCTGACTTCGGCTCTGGAGACGAACGTCGTCTGGCACCGGCAGGCGCGCAAATATCTCGCCCGGGTCCAGGAATGGGATAGTGCCGGCCGGCCGAAGAGCCAGCTTCTGCGCGAAGGCGCGGTCGAGGAGGCCGCGCGCTGGGCGCTGGCGCGGCCTCGCAATGAACCAGAGCCCGGAGAGCTGTTCCTGGCCTGGATTTCGGCCAGTCGTGTGCAGATCCGCAAGGACGCGGCAGTGCGGGCTTTCTGGCGGCGCGTGACCGCCATCTTTGTGCTGACGACGTTGCTGGCGACGGTCGCGGGTGCCTGGTTTGTCATCAACGGACAAAGGAACCTCGGCCGCAGCGAGAGCCTGATGCTGGCGCGGACGTCTGACCAGCTGTTCAATCGGGGTGAGTACCGGCGGGCGTTACAGGTCGCGATCCTTGCGGCACGCGATTCATTCCTAAGGCCGTCCACAGATGAGGCTAAGGCGGCGTTCGCGAAGACGGCCCAGGCACTGGCGCATGTGGCGTCAGCGCGGCAGGGCTTTCCAGAGGGAAGCCAACTTGATCCGGTGATTGCGCGGGCCTACCCGGCACTTGGGGGGACGCGGCTGGTGACCGCGAACGCTGAATCGTCCGTGTTCGTATGGGATACACAGACCGGCCGGCAACTGGGCCAGACAGTCACGATCAATCCCGAATTTGGAAATATCAGGGAGCTGCTGGTGCCGGCGGGCGCATATCTGGCTGCGTGGAATGGCAGCGGGGCGCATGTCATCTCGCTGCGCGACGGGTCATGGCTGGCCGGGCGGTTGGGCGTCGAGGCGCAGGAAGAGGGCGTCCAGATGAGCCATGCCGCAATGTCCGAGGATGGCAGGCGGCTCGCGGCGGGGCTGACGGATGGGACCGTACGTACCTACGACATTGCCACCGGACGCCGGCTTGCGGCGTTCGAAGGCCGGGCGGAGCCTTCGATCAGCGTTGCCCTGTCGGCGGATGGCAGCAAGGTGCTTGTCGTACGCCTCGGAGAGGCCTTCGTCGCGGACGCTGCGAGCGGGGAGATCATTGCGGGCCCGTTTGATCCGGAAGGGCAGCAGTATTGGGGCGGCTTTCTCTCACCTGATGCCAGCCGTGTGCTTCTGAGGCGCAATTCCGGAGCATATGACTGGGAACTTGCGCGGCAAGCTGAGGATCTGAGCGTGCCGCTGCAAACCGAAACCGAAAGTATAGAGATATGGAACGGGTCAACGGGCGAGCGGATCACGCGGGCCGTCTTTCCGGATATTGTCCAGCGCACGGTCTTCATCGACCGGCTCCGCCGGATTGCCACGATATCGCCAATCGGCAGCGTGCAGCTCTGGGATGCGGATACGGGGACGCCGGTCGGCGATACGATTCTTACGGACGAGATGGAAAGCGAGGTGGATATCACGGCCGATGCCGTGACGTTTGCCAGTTTGTCTTTTCTCAGCGGAGTGCAGATCTGGGACATCCGGAGCGGGACGCCTCTGGTTGGTGCCGGGGCCCTGGCTGGCGGCCCTGAAAGGTGGAATGGTGTCAGCCCTATTCCCGGCACGCAGGACTACCTTGCCTGGAACGGCCGCCGCGCGGTTCGCCTGACGTTCAGCGAGGGGCGGATGATGGAAACGCGCCTGACGCAGGATATGGCCGGCTTCGTCAGTCATGCAGCTCTCTCGCCTGACGGCAGAATTGCGATCACTCAGGATCAGGGGGAGGGCGTTTTCTTCTGGGATACCTCGTTTGGCGGAAGCAAGCTGCTCGGCCCGCTGGAGCATGACAATTTTCTGATCCCTCCGCAATTCATTGGTGATGGCAGCCATGTCCTGACGGTCGAGGGCAGTGAAGCCCGAATCTGGAAGGCAGGTCCGGCGCGGACGATTCCCTTTAAGGGCGGAACGGATATCGGGGCATCTGCAGGTGCGAAGCTCTCGCCGGACGGCATGCGCCAGCTGATCTGGAATGCCTCCGGCAGGGCTGTGCTGCGCGATGCGGCGACGGGTGAGCAGATCGGCGGCGAATTGCTGCTCGGTCCGCCGGAATCTTTCAAGACAGTGTTTGACGCGCATTCGCCGCGGCTCGCGATTTCCTTTGAGGGCGTGGTGCAGCTGCTCGATACGAATACCGGAGAAAAGGGTGACCCGATGCTCGAGCATCCGGTTTCGATCTCCGAGATGCAGTTTGCGCTGGATGGGCGCAGGCTGGTGACCCTGCAGTATGATGGCACACTGACGATCTGGAATACCGAAACGATGGAACCCGTGGCGGAGCCTGTGCTGATCGATGATGTTGTGCTTCGTGTTCTCCCGGTCACCGGGCGAATGGTTGTCCTGAACAATGGAAACGGGCAGCTGATCGATCTGGAGACCGGCGCTGCGACTGGCGCGCCGATGGTGGTCTGGACGCAGGCCGACCTCGAGGAAGCCTCCGAGTTCCTTCCATCTTCAGGGGTTGGCTTCAGCGCCGACGGTTCACGCATTGCGATATGGAGCGAGAAGCGGATCGGCTTCTGGTCAGCAGAGGATGGGGCGCCGGTTCAGGCGCTCGTGACGCCTGCGGCGCCGATTCTCGGTGCAGCACTGGACGTGGATGGCCGGCAGGCGGCCCTGCTGCTGGATTATCCGCAGCGCGGGGCAGTGATGATCGATCTTGTGACCGGCCAGGTGGCCACCACGCCTCTTGTGCATCCGACTATTCCTGTGAGCGCTGCGTTTGCTCCGGACGGTGCAACGCTGGTGACCTATGCCGATGACGGATTCATGCGCTTCTGGGCACTTGCCAGCGGCGCTTTGCGGGGTGACCCGGTCTTGTTACAGTCGAGCGAGGCTGAGATCCTTTTTTCAGAAGACTTCCGGCGCATGATGGTCCTGAATTCGGGTATCATCCGTCAGTTTGACATGGCAACGCTGGCAGAAGTCTGGAGCTGGTCGGGCGATTTTGCCAATCAAGGCGCCGTCTGGCAAAGGGATGCCGGACGGGTGGTGATCTCGGAACTCGGCGGCCGGCTCGTTGATCTTGACATTGGCTGGTCAGCAAGAGGTGCCGCCACCGCGGACGACATTGCGCAGGTCTGTGCGGCGAAACTGCTGGGGACACCGGATGCCGGGGGCGTGGCCTTTGTCCGGCGGCTGGATGACGCGGCGATCTTTGCGGCGCCGGTGCTGAGGGGCCGCGAGGAGGAGGATGTGTGCACAGCGCCGCCTGTGCCCTGGTGGGAGAAGGCGGCCGGGCGTGTCTTCGGTTGGGCTTTTCGGTAAGCCGGCGCTTTGCTTAAAGGATCTGTGCTTGAACGAGCGGGCGTACCCCCCTCACCGCAGTCCCCCTCCGGCCGCTCGCGGACGTCCGGGAGGGGAGGGAAGAAGGAAACTATTCTGATGGCTGATGTTTTTCTTTCTTATGCCCGGGTCGACCGGGAGCTGGCGGAGCGGATCAAGACGGGGCTGGAGGCGGCCGGTCTGAGCGTGTTCTTCGATGTCGAGGGGCTGGATGGGGGTGACGTTTTCCCGGATGTGCTGGACCGTGAGGTGAAGGGGGCCGGAGCGGTCATCAGCCTGTGGAGCCCGCATTCGCTGAGCAGGCCCTGGGTGAAACAGGAGTGCTCGATCGGGCTGAAGCGGAAATGCCTGATCCCGCTGGCGATCGCGCCGCTCGGCGACCTCGACGTCCCGGTTGCGTTCGAGGGTTTGCAGCAGATCGACTTCACCGGCTTTCACGGGCCGACCGATACGGCTGAGTGGCAGCGCCTGATGCGGTCGCTGGCGCGAACGCTGGGAAGGCCGGAACTGTCGACAGCCGCGGTTGAAGCAGGACAGGCGGGTGTCAGGGGCCAAGCGCCGCTGCCCCGGCCAGGGCGATCGGTTATGCTGGCGGGCGCCGCCCTGATTATCAGCGTCGCCGGTGCGGGTATTGCGGTCATGTCCTATCTCGGAGCCGGGAGCGAAGATCAGGCTGCAGGCGGCGAGGCTGTGAGCGCGGCGCCTGATGCGGATGCAGAACCTGCCGCGATGAGCGAGGCCCCTCTTCAAGAGGTTTTGGTGCCGCCGCCGGCAGGGGTTGGCGAGCTTCAGCCCGGCGCGGCCTGCGGGGACCTCAAGGCGCTTGTCTATTTCGACTTCGACCGGACAGATCTCACAATGCAGGCACAGAGCATCCTTGAAGAGGCCCTCACCCGCAGCTTCGGCTGCGAACTGCTCGAGGTACGCATCGAGGCGCATGAAGATCTGATCAGCAGTCCCAGCTATGCGGAGGGCGTGTCGCAGCGGCGGGCCTCAGCGATTGCGGAGTTCCTGACCGCGCAGGGAGGGGTCAATGCCGAGTGGATAACCTCTATTGGTTTCGGCTCGTCCCAGCCGCTGAAGCCGGGGGAGCGGGATCCGGCCAACCGGCGGGCGGAAATCCTGTTCGATTTCGAGGACGCTGCGCCCGCAGCTGCGCCGTAGTGCCCCCAGACGGCCTGTGACAGCCGCGACAGACTTCCCCCGCTTCCCTGAGGGCTTTGATTCACATAACGTTACCGCAATGATCCTTGGTGGAGTGGGACCATGGCGAAGGATACGCAGCCGGCAAAAGGCGCGCAGGCAGTTTCAGGTGAAGGCGGGTTGAAGGCCATCTTCTCGGCGCCGAGGGTTGCGCCGCATGTGGTGGAACTGTCGCCGGCGCAGGGCTCGCCTGTGGTTAAACGCCAGATCGGGGCGCATTCAGACGTCTATCTCGAGATCAGCGTCCTGTCCTTTCACCATCCGGAAGCACGCAAGGGGCTGACCAGGCAGGTCCCGCTGATCTTCGCCGATGCCAGCTGGCGGCGCAGCAAGGATACCGACCTGCCGCAGATGACCGTCATGGGGCCTAACCCGGAGGCTCATCCCAACATTAAGTCGCATGGCCAGTATGCCTTTGGCGGGCGGACCTTCTTCGGGCCTGCCCGGTTTGACGGAGCGGTGGATTTCAGCCTCGGCCTGCACCTGTTCAAGTCGAACGCTGCGGCGCGCACGCTGATCGATGTCGCGAGGGCTGGGGCAAAGCTGCTGCCGACCGGCGAGATGCTGATCCTCGGGAAGGCCGTGGAAGGGGGCATCGAGGCGGCGCTGAAGGGTATCAGGCAATTGCTGCCGGACCGGCAGACGCCCTGGCTGGTGGGCAGGATCGACTCGCTGCCCGGGGCGGCGAGCGCGTCTTTCGAGACGGGCACCTGGGCGCTGATCGAAGGCGGAGGGACGCTGCCAGAAAACCTGTATCTCGACCGGCACAGCAACCTTCTGTTTGATGGCAGGGGTAAGGCGCTGCAGAAGCCGTATCTTGTTTATTCGGTGAACGCGACCGACACCAATCCGGACCGTCTTCGTGTGGGCGGGATCGCCAGGGCCTATGACCGGTTACGCGAGGCCTTCAAGGGCGAGGCGAATGATGCGGCGCTGCAGGGACGATACCGCCAGTTCTGCGACGAGGTGGATTTCACCGACGAACTGACCGAGCGAGACCGGGACGAGATCATAGCTGATGCCAGGCGTCTGTTTGAGCGGCTGATGGAGCGGCGCAGGGATAAGGCGCTGGCATTTGACGAGGCGCTGCTGCCGGCGCGCGAAGTCTCGACCAGGGCCCTGTCGCCGGCGCGGGCAGGCAGGGACGAGGTTGAGGCGGCGCGGGACGTGGAAGCGGCGATGGCCGAGGCGCTGGAGGCGCTGGCCAATCCCGAGGCGATTGAGCAGGAGGCGGCCTTCACGGCGCTGCTTGGCGAGCTGCACACCGCGGTTTCGGATTTTGCGGCACTGGTGCGCTCCAACCCCGACCAGCACCGCGACCGGGTGAAAGAGGTGGCGCTGAGCCTTCGCAAACGGCGCGAGTTTACCGCGCTCCTGGACCTGGCGACACGGGTACGCGACGGCGGCGTGGAAATTGGCTGGCTGAACTATTTTGGCGCCTTTGCGGATATCGAGCTGAACGGGGTGCCGGGACTGGCGGACCTGGCGCGCGCGCCCGACGGGTCGCCTCCGCCGGAAATGCGCGGGGAGGCCTATCTTGCCAAGGCCATCGAACTGGCGGGCAAGGATTTCGAGAATGATCCTGCGCTTGTGTCCGATTGCCTCGGACTGCAGGGGCGGATCTGGAAAATGCGGGCAGTGCGCGCGCAGGAGATGAATGAGGCAGCACGCCTCGCCTATGAACGCTCATATACCTACTATTCGCAGGGCGCCGCGCTGGGCACGGACCCGCAATTCCATCAGGTAAATCTGCTTGGGCTGATCAGGTCGGCTGAGCGCAGGCGCGTCGCGCTCGGCAGGAAGGGCGAGGGCGCCAGATGGGCCCGCGACATTCTCAAGCAGATGAAGAAGGGCGGGGCGCCGACGGCCTGGAAATTCGCTAATGCTGGCGATGCGGCGCTTTTCCTTGGAAAAGAGACCGAAGCGGCGAAATTCTATGCAGCCTATCTCGAGGCTGAAAAGAACAATCCGTTTGCCGTGAATACGACGCGGCGCCAGCTGGTCGAGGTCTGGGGGATCGATCCGAAGGGCAATACCGAGCTTTCCGCGATCGTGCGCAGGATGGCGCAGCTGTCGATGCGCTCGATGGCGACTGTATCGATGACGACAGGGGAAATCGACGCACTTACCCAGACATCTGCGCCCGAAGATGCTGAGCTTGAAGCGCTGCTGGACGGTGTTCCGGCCATGCCCGCAGCCGATATCCGCAAGGTACTGAAGTTAGCCCAGTCGGTCGGGAAAGTCTGTGCACAGAACGGCCGGGCAGTGGGAACGGGTTTCCTGCTGCACGGCCGGCACGTCCATGCCGCGCTGGCAAACGAATATGTTTTCATAACCAATGATCATGTCGTTTGCGACGAGAAGAGCTATCGGGGCGCTTCTGTGCGCTCCGCTGAAGCCATCATCCGGTTTGAGGACCTTAACGCCAGTGAAGAGTTCTACGTTACCGAAGTGTTCTGGCGGTCAGACTCGAAGGCGCATGACTGTGCTATTCTCAGGCTGAACAGACAGCCTGAGGGACTTGAAGCCGAGATTGAGCTTCAGGAGTCCCTGCCGCTGCGCCACACGACGCAGGCCGGGCAGGCGCCGCGTGAAACGCCAGCCCGTGCCCCGCGCGTTTATGTCGTGGGGCATCCCAATGGTCGCGGCCTCGAGATCACGTTCGAGCACAACTACATCATCGATCATGAATTGAGGAATGCTGCGGCGAAGGCAACGCCGCAACCGGTACGTATCCATTACCGTGCGCCAACAGAGCCCGGCAATTCAGGTAGCCCCGTTTTCAGCGCGGCATCGCTCAAACTCATCGGCCTGCATCATTCCACCACAGATGCACCGATCGGGCGACCCCTGAAGCCGGGCGAGGTGTACAAGGCGAATGAAGGCCTTTGGATACAGGCAATCCTGATGGCCGTCCGGCAGGAAAAAGCGGGTATCCCGTTGGCGCCGCCGGGCCTTGCCTCTTCCGCCGCGTCGGCTGAAGGTGCTGCAGCAGCGGCAAATTCCGCGTCGCTGGGCAGGCATTAGGCAGGTATACGCAGAGGGAGGGGGGGATGCCGTTTATCGACAGGTCGGCCGCGGCAAGCGCGCTGGAATCGGCAGGTGATGACGGTTTGGAAAGCGTCCGGCGCAAGACGCGTATAGGCCGGGATGAAGTGCGCCGCCGCCTGATTGCGGTGGCGATCCTGGCGGACATGGAGAAGCAGGGGCGGACGCTGGCGGTGGTGACCCGTCCGTATGCGTACCTGCATCCGGTTCACGGGCAAGAGGTGATGATCGAAGTGCCCCTCGGCTTCGTGACGGATTTTGCCTCGATCCCTTCGTTTTTCCAGGGCCTGATCCAGCCTTTCGGGCGGCACGCGCCGGCCGCCGTCCTGCATGACTATCTCTATGCGATCGGTCAGAAGAAGGCGCGTGCGCTGGCCGACCGCCTGTTCCTTAACGCGATGCGCGAAGCCGGGGTGCCGGCGATCCGGCGCTCTGTCATGTACCGGATGGTGCGCCTGTTTGGCGCTGGCGGGTATGGCCTGCAGGAGGACTGGAAATTCGTCGACACAGAAACCGGTGAGGATATTGATCCGCCGTTCAGTCCCGAAGGCCTGTCCTGGGCGCCGCCAAAACCAAAAAGGGGCCGAAGGGCGCCTGCGAGCTGATCCTTGGCAAACGGATCAGGCGAGGGCGCGGGCGAGGGCGTTGATCAATGCGTCCTTGCGGCGCTCCCAGTCCGGCAGGTCGTCATAGGGCACCATCAGCGGATGGGTTCTGGCCACGGCATCCTTGACCGGGCCGAAACGCCAGCCATCACGTATCTTCTGCGCCGTCCACTGGTCGTGCTGCGAGCGTCCGTCAGGCGCGTCAGACATGAGGGCGTGGCGCACGCTCTCAAGGGTCGAGGCCTGCATCCAGGGTTCGGCCTCCCTCCAGCCAGGAATGTCGTCCTGGCCATGCGCAGCCGCCCAGGCGCGGAGCGCTTCGTGGACAGTCCGTGCGATGGCGTCGAGGCGGTCGGGAGAGGGCAGGGGCATGGGCGCAGTTTCGGGGCATTGATCGCGCCGGGCAAGGGGGACTGGACCCTGCTGGAGGGGCTGGTTGCCCCCGCGTGACACCTGTTTGTCACTGGACGCAGCAGCGATGGGGAATTAGTTCGCAGGCATGACCAAGAAACAACCCCGTCTGATCGCCCTCGAGAACGTCCGCAATTTCCGGGATTTCGGGGGCTATGAAAGCCGGCATGGCGGACGGGTACGAATGGGGCGGCTCTACCGGTCGGGGCACCATGCCGAAGCGACGCCGGACGATCTGGCCAGGATGGAAGCGCTCGGCATCCATGTGCAGGCAGACCTTCGCCGGCCGGACGAACGTGAGAGGCAGAAAAGCCGGCTGCGCGTGCCGCAGCTCATCACCAATGAGGGCGGCCGCGAGAGCGAGGCGCCGCATATGCGGTTCCTGACGCAGGTGGCGGTTGACGCAGCGGCGGCCGATGAGTGGATGGGCGAGTATTACGAGAAGGCACCGTTCAAGGCGCACCACCAGGCGCTGTTTCGGGACTGGTTCGTGCACCTGGCCGAGGCGCCAGGTGACGCAGCGGGACTGGTGAACTGCGCGGCCGGCAAGGACCGCACCGGCATTCTCTGCGCGCTGACGCATCACATTCTGGGCGTTGGCGAGGCTGACATCCGCGCGGACTATGACCTGACCAATGAGGCCGTGGGCGTGGACCAGCGGCTGCCTGAAGCGGCGGCCTATTTCAACAACATGCTGGGCAAGGATTATCCGGCGGAGGTGTTCCGGCCCTTCATGGGTGTACACCTCAGATATCTCGACCGGGCTTTTGGGGCGATCAGGGCGCGGGCGGGATCCGTGGAGGGGTATCTGGTCGACGTCCTGAACGTGGATGCTTCGCTACAGGCTGACCTGCGCGTGAAACTGATCGAGCCTGCCTGAACGGCGTGCCGCATGAGGCCTATGGCAGGGCCAGGGACAGACATCTGCGTTCGCAGATCTCAGCGCGCCCCGGGGCGGGCCGATCCCGCTGGCAGAGGGCAGATCCGAGCCATCGGCCGCGGCCGGGACCGGCCTGAGCTGTGCTGTCAACCCGTGCGGAAGGATTTGCGGCCGAAATAGGGGTTTGTCGCGGATGGGGGTGAGGGGGGTGTTTCGTCACCCTCAGGCCCGGGCGCAGTTCCGGTTTGAGCCTGCTCCAGGCCGAAGGTTTCCGCGGCGACCTCAGCTGGCTGAGCCGCGCCGGTCAGCAGAGCGCGGATATGGGCAATGGCGGCCCGGGCCGTCGAGACTTCGAGGTCGGGGACCGTCCTGTCGAGACGTCTGGCGAGCAGTTTTGCGTGATGGTGCGACAGGCTCTTCAGCTGGCTGTCGAAGATGTCCTCGCCGACCGCAGCGCGCAGGGCCTTCAGGCTGTCAACCGGCTGACCGGCCGAAATCAGCAGCTTCTTGACAATCAGGCCGGCGGCGGCGGCCCAGTCCTTGTCGGCAACGGCTGGAAAGGCGCTCTGGACAGCGAGCAGGGCACCGAGGGCTTCATAGCCGGAGGGGCGGCCAGTCGGGTTCATGCCAGCTTCTCCCTTACTTCGCCAAGCAGCTGTTCGACGATGGTCAATGCCTCGCCCGGCCATTTGGCCTGAAGTGTCGGATCCGGTCCGAGCTCGATCGGGTTGGTGGCAAAGCCGGACTTCATCGGGATCACGGTCTTGAACATCGCAAACTCGGTTTCCTTTGCGCCTGCGGCGTCCCGCATGGCGCCGAGGACAACCTGCTGGTGGCTGGAATTGTCGTAGCGGGTGGCAAGCACAACCGGGAGGGTTTCGATATCCCGGTTACGCAGGCCCTTCATGATGTCACCGGTGAAGAGATCGAGGCCGAGGGTGGACATGAAATCCGGGATGGTTGGCACGATGATCAGATGGCTGGCGGCGAGCACGGTTTCGGTCATCACCGAGATGCCGGGCGGGCAGTCAAAAAGGATAACGTCGTACTGGGTCTTCAGCAGGTTCAGGTCATCGCGCAGGCGCCTTCCGACCATGTTCTGGAGCGCTTCCATCGCATAGCCCTTGGCGGTGAGTTCGAAAATCAGTTCCCGCTCCGTCTTGCGCAGGCGCGGCGAGGACGGGATCAGATCGAGCGTGAGGGGCTTATCCTTGAAGGTGACATCGCTGGCGCCGGTAATGATGAACTCCGAGAGGCGGCGCTGCTCGCCGGCGAAGAAGTTTTCCAGCAGCCAGTCTGAAATTGTCGCGTAATCGCGGATGGCCTGAAACAGATGTTCGTCACCGGCATGGCCGAAGATCAGCAGAGAAGCGTTAGCCTGCGTGTCGAGGTCAATCACCAGCGTGCGCATGCCAGAGGCCGCGAAGGCCTCGGCAAGGCTGACGCATGTGGTGGTCTTGCCGACCCCGCCCTTGGAGTTGGCAATCGAGATAACGCGGGCCGTCATGGAGTTTCTCTCTTTCGGTCTCGTCCGTTCTTTGCCCCGGGTGATGACAGATTTGGTTGAACAAGAAAACACTTGTGCGATCGAAACTTGAGGATCGTCCTGAAACCATCATCCACGGCCTGGTCGGTCGCCTCCGGAGCCTCGCCGCTGCCGGGCCGTAGGCCTGGGGGGCCGGGGATCCTGCGGGGTGTGGACGGCCAGCCGGACAGGGCCACGGCTTTCAATTGGCGCCGGATCACCCTACCTGTAAGGCAGCGACTTCAGTTACAGCAGGGAGCCCGGCTTGGCGCTCGATCCTTATGCAGTGCTCGGCGTGCCGAAATCGGCAACCGAGGCCGATATCAAGAAAGCCTACAGGGCCCGGGTCAAAAGCCTGCACCCTGACCTGCACCCTGGCGACGCGCTGAAGGCAGAGGAGTTCAAGCGGGTGTCGTCGGCCTTCGAGATTCTCGGGGACGGGGAGAAGCGGGCAAAATTTGATCGCGGCGAGATCGACGCAGAGGGAAATCCGCGCGGCTTTGGCGGCGGGGGCGGGCGCTGGGAAAGCACGAGCGGTCCTTTCGCAGCTCAGGGTGATCCGTTCGAGGATATCCTGGCGGGCATGTTCGGCGGGACCCGGCGCCGTAATCCTGGACCCCAGAAAGGGCGGGACGTGCGCTACCGTGTCGAGGTGTCGTTCGAAGATGCTGTCACAGGTGCGCGCCGGCGCATGGCGATGGCCGATGGAAGCGCGCTGGATGTCAATATTCCTCCCGGTATCACCAGCGGACAAACCCTCCGGTTGAAGAGCCAGGGCCAGCCTTCGCCGAATGGCGGCGCCCCCGGTGATGCCCTTCTGGAAGTGGACGTGGCCGACAGCCCTGTCTGGACGCGGGAAGGCAAGGATCTGCGGATGGCGCTGAGCATCGACCTGCGTACGGCCGTGCTCGGCGGTACTGTCGATGTGCGCACGCCGTCCGGACCTGTCGCGCTGAAAGTGCCGGCGGGCACCAATACCGGCGCACAGCTGCGCCTGAAAGGTAAGGGGGTGCAGGTCACGCCGCCCGGTGACCTTTATGTCCGGATGGAGATTGTTCTCAGCGACCCGCGGGACGACGGGCTGAAACGCTGGGCCGAAGGCCGTTAGGAGATCTGATCGGCTGCGGGTGCGCGCGGGCATGACGCGACCGGCAACGGCCCAGGGCAGGACAAGGTGCCAAATTCCGAAAGCGTCTGCTATGCCGGGGAGAACGGGTAGCCTGTACGCGCCGACATGGCCGCCCTGTCTGCGACCGGCTTGCTTGTTTGCGGACTGTTCCTGTCGCACCCCTGGTCAGGACGGCCAGGCGATGGCAGGCAACAGCGGCGGCCCCGGGCTGGAAAATGACAGTCGCCCCATGACGCCGGCTCTGACAGCGATCGGCCCGGCTATCCTGATCAGGCGCTCCTGGGCCGGCAACCTTGCGACCGGGGTGATGATCGCCTTCCGGATCGGGTTGTTCACCGCGCGGCGGCGCGGCGCTGAAATTTTATCTAAAGCACAGAGAAATATGACTTTTTGTCGATTCTCTGCATCTTCTGCTCGGCTTCCTGGTCACGGGAGCGATCATCGCGGGATGCCGGTCGCCTGTCTGCGGGCAAACCGGGCCATTCACTTAACGTTCAGAGCCTTGCGCGCATATGCAGCCTCATGAAACGCTCGCTCACCCTTCTTGCTGCCCTCGGCCTGATTTTCGTCCAGGCTGGCCTCGCGCAGGGCGAAGAGCAGGACGTCAGCCGTGGCCGCGCCGGAAGCGAGTGGACCGGCGGCCAAATCACGCAATTGCAGGATCAGGGGTGGGGTAATCAGTTCTCACCCGGCCAGGCGCGCGAAGCCGTCAAGGAAGGCCGCACCGTTCCCCTCAGCAGGATTTTCCAGACGCTGAAGCGTGAATATGGCGGCTACCAGCTGGGCGCCGATCTTTATTCGCAAGACACCGGCGGGGCTGTATACAGGATCGACTGGCTGTCCGAGGATGGCCGAAAGGTCCAGGTGACGGTCGACGCCCGGACCGGCGCCGTACTTGAACGGCGCGGCGGTTAAGGCAAGGGTTGGCGTTTTAAGGGTATTCCGGATGAGACTTCTCGTAGTTGAAGATGATGCAGACCTGCGCCGCCAGCTGGCGGATGCCCTGTCGCATGCCGGCTATGCGGTTGACCTGGCCGCAGATGGCGAAGACGGCCAGTTCCTCGGCGAGACAGAGCCTTATGACGCCGTGATTCTGGATCTTGGCCTGCCGAAGATCGACGGTGTCAGCGTACTGAAGAGCTGGCGCAAGGAGGGCAAAGGCTTTCCGGTGCTGATCCTCACGGCCCGCGACCAGTGGAGCGAGAAGGTTTCAGGCTTTGACGCCGGTGCGGACGACTATCTGACGAAACCCTTTATCACCGAAGAGCTGCTAGCGCGCCTGCGGGCCCTTCTTCGCCGCGCGACCGGGCATTCGGCGGCGACGCTGGAGTGCGGCAAGCTGATGGTCGACACACGCGCCGCGCGCGCCACTGTGAACGGCGAGCCGATCAAGCTGACCGCTCACGAATACCGTGTTTTGTCATACCTCATGCACCATCAGGGCAGGGTCGTGCCGCGCACCGAACTGGTCGAGCACATTTATGATCAGGATTTTGACCGGGACTCGAATACAATCGAGGTTTTCATCGGGCGCCTGCGCCGCAAGATCGGCCAGGACCGGATCCAGACCGAGCGCGGCCTCGGCTACCGCCTGATCGTGCCTGACGACGAGGCCCGCATTGCAGGCTGAGCGGAAGGGAGGCTAAACCGCCTCTATGAGCAAAACCGGTGCCTCCTCCGCGACCCATAGCCTGACTGACCGATGGCCCGGTGTGTCGCTGGCGCGCCGGATCACAATTGCCGCGGCCATCTGGGGCCTGTTCGTCCTGATCGGCGGCGCGCTTGCCCTGTCGGCAGTCTACCGCGCCCAGACACTGGCGCTCGTCGAGCGTGATCTGCAGGAAACCCTGGTCACGCTGTCCCGGGAGCTGATCCGGGAAGATGCCTTTCTGGCGGATGGCCGGATTACCAATACGGATCGCGATTTCTTTCCAAGCGATGCGCGGTTCCAGACCCAGTATTCAGGGCAATACTGGGCCGTGGTCGGGCTGAAACCTGATCTGACGATTGCCGGTGACTTCCGGTCCAAGAGCCTTTGGGATGAAGACCCGCCGCTGTCGCCGGGTTTGATCGCAAAGGCTGTAGCGGCGCCAGGCGTCACGCAGTTCGGCAACTTCGACGGACCTGCAGACCAGCGCTCGCGCGTAGCAGCCCAGGCGATTGTGATCGAAAACAGACCGACGCCGCTCATCCTGGTCAGCGCAGCAGACCGGACCCCCAATGATGTGGCCGCCACCAATTTTCGTAACCTCCTGATCGGCACGATGATCGCCCTGTTTGGCGGCGTGTTCGCAGCCATGGTGCTGGGCATCCGGTATTCGCTGACACCGCTGGAGCGGCTGAAGGCAGATATCGCCCGTGTTCGTGAAGGTGAAGCGCAGAAGCTTGCCGGAGATTATCCGGCTGAGATTCGTCCGCTAACGGAGGAGTTGAACAAGCTGATCGAGCACAACCTGGAAGTGGTTGAGCGCGCACGTACTCATGTCGGAAACCTCGCGCATGCGCTTAAGACACCTCTTGCCGTCCTCAGGAATGAAGCAGCCGGCAGCAGCCAGCTGGACGAAGTCGTGCGCCGGCAGACGGATGCCATGCAGACAAATGTTGAGCATTACCTGAAGCGCGCGCGCATGGCGGCCCGGGCGGAGACGATCGGTGCGCGAACCGAAGTCCGTCCCGTGATCGATGGGCTTGCCCGGCTCCTCAACCGACTGTTCGATGCCCGGGGAATTGACGTGACGGTCGATGGCAGCACGGCTGCGATCTTCCGGGGCGAGAAGCAGGATTTCGAGGAGATGATCGGAAACCTGATGGAGAATGCCTGTAAATGGGCGGCGACCGAGGTAAAGGTGACAGTCGCGGATTCGCCAGGTGAACTTGTCATCGAAGTGAGCGATGATGGTCCGGGACTTTCCGGGGCAGAGCGGGCCAATGCCCTGAAACGGGGTGTTCGTCTCGACGAGACAACACCGGGCACGGGGCTTGGCCTGTCGATTGTCAATGAGCTCGCCGCGTTGCATAAGGGCCGCCTCGAACTCGGCGTGGCCGCATCCGGCGGCCTGCGCGCGACACTCCGGTTCCCGCGTCCATGACTTCAGTCTTCATCTCGCGCAGCAATGCCATCCTTCTCTCCGCCTGCCTTGCCGCCGGGGTTGCGGGTTATGCTCTGGTCGGTAAGCCTGGAATGGCCGACCAGCCGATGAGTGCGCGCCAGGCCGCGCTGGCTGAGAAGATCCGGACCGATCCGCAATCGCTGACCGCTGCCGAGACGCTGTCGCGCCTGGAGCAGGCGATGCGTGACAACCCGAAAGCGCCCGAGCCGCATTTCTTCATCGGCGAGATGCTGCGCGCCGAGGGGCGCCCTGACGATGCCCTGCGCGCTTACCAGTCTGCGCTGCGGCGCAACGAGGATTACGTGCCGGCGCTCGTGTCGCTTGCCGATGTGCTGGTCGAGCTTGGCAATGGGGCGGTAAGCCCTGATGCGACCCGGCTCTATGCCCGGGCCTATCAGCTCGACGAAACCCAGGTGCGCGCTGGCATGTGGGCGGCCATGGGCGCTGCCCAGGCCGGCGACCAGGACAAGGCCGAACAGGCGATGCGCTACATCTATGCCCGCCTGCCTGAAGACGACCCCCGCCGCGAACGGTTCCGGGCAATGATCGAAGCGATCGGGCAGGGCGATGCAACATCGCCTGCCCCTGCAGACTAGCCCGCCGTCTTGCCGCACTCCCCAAACCGGCTGCCGGGCCTTATACCCTTCATCATGCGTGCCCGTACCCGTCGCCTTTACACCTTTGGAATCGCCGCGGCGCTGATCCTCGCGGCCGCCGTGCTGGCATTCTTTGCGCTGCGTGAGAATGCGAACCTCTTCTACACGCCGGAAGTCCTTGCAGACAAAGGCCTGCCGAAACCCGGCCGCGAAGTGAAAGTCGGCGGATGGGTCGAGCCGGGCACCCTGACTTATGCGGATGGCGGCACGACCCTGCAGTTCACTGTGATCGATAATAGTCCGAACACCATCACCGTGCGCTTCACCGGCGTCGCGCCAGACCTCTTCCGTGAAGGCCAGGGCGTGGTTGCCACAGGCTCTTTCGATCCGAGCGGCGTGTTTACCGCACGCCAGCTGCTCGCCAAGCATGACGAGAACTACCAGCCGCGCGAGCTCAAGCCGCTCGAGGCAGACGGATGATTGAAGCCGGGCATTTTGCGGCCTTTCTTGCGCTGGCCCTGTCGGTGGCGCAGGGGGTACTGGGGCTGCGCGGGGAACGGCGTCTGGCCGGGCTGGTGGCGGTTGCGGCCTTCCTGGTGATGGCGCTGTCTTTCCTCACGATCGTCAATGCTTTCGTGATCTCGGACTTTTCCGTCGCGCTCGTTGCCAATAACTCCCACACGCTGAAGCCGATGATCTACAAGATTGCCGGCACATGGGGCAACCATGAGGGCTCGATGGCGCTCTGGTGTCTGGTCACGATCGGCTTCGGCGCCGCTGCCGCGGCGATCATGCGCACCGGGCGCGACCTGTTCGAGGCCCGCGCCCTTGGCATTCAGGGCCTGCTTGCGACCGGTGCGCTGGCTTATCTTCTCTTTGCCTCCTCGCCCTACCTCCGGCTTGACCCGGCGCCGTTCCAGGGCGCCGAGCTCAACCCGCTGCTGCAGGACCCCGCCCTCGCGCTCCATCCGCCGATGCTCTACCTGGGCTATGTCGGTTATTCTTTCGTCTTTGCGCTCGCGGCGGCCGGCCTCATGGAAGGCCGGATTGACCGCGTCTGGGCGAAAGAGGCGCGCGTCTGGTCGCTGGCGGCCTTCGCGCCGCTCACCTTCGGGATCGCGCTCGGATCCTACTGGGCCTATTACGAGCTTGGCTGGGGCGGGTGGTGGTTCTGGGATCCGGTCGAGAATGCCTCGCTCATGCCCTGGCTGATCGGCGCAGCGCTCTTGCACTCGGTCATCGTCACTGAGAAGCAGGAGGGCTTTGCTGCCTGGACGGCCCTGCTCGCCGTACTCTCATTCCTGTTCTCGATCCTCGGCGCCTTTCTCGTACGCTCCGGCGTGCTTACTTCGGTGCACGCTTTCGCGGTCGACCCCGAACGCGGCACGCTGCTGCTTATCGGCCTCCTGGCCTATGGCAGCTTCGCACTCGGTCTGTTTGCCTTGCGCGCGCCAAAGCTGAAGGGCGCAAAGGCATGGGTCCTGGTGAGCCGCCAGGGCGCGCTGATGGCAAACAATGTTGTCCTTATCGTGGCCGCGCTGACCGTTTTACTTGGAACCCTTTTCCCGCTGATGGCAGAGGCCTTCGGGCGGACGGTTTCAGTCGGCGAGCCTTATTTCAATCTCACCTTCGTGCCGATCCTGGCGCTGATCCTGATCGTCTTACCGGTGGTTCAGGCCTGGGCCTGGGGCAAGGCGGATGTCAAAGGCTGGCTCAGATGGGCTGCAGGCGGGGCAGGACTTGTCGTGGTCTTCATACTGCTGGGCGTTGGTGCGCTCGACATTCCGGCGGGCGCTGCCTTTGGTCTGGCGCTTGGCGTCTGGCTCGTATTCGGCTCCCTCTGGGAACTCAGACGACGCGCTGTCACGCTGCGCCGCGTGTTCAGGCTCAGCCGCCGAGTATGGGCGATGACGCTGGCGCACCTCGGGATCGGGCTGTTCGTGATCGGAGCGGTTGTCGAGACTACCGGCCGCTATGAAACGACCCTCGCACTGACCGAAGGCGGCTCCGGCACGGTCGCGGGCTGGACCATCACACTCGAGGAAGTGCGCGCCATCGAAGGTCCGAACTGGTATGCTGACCGCGCCGTGCTTACAGCGCGCAAGGGAAGTCATGAGACTGTTCTCGAGCCCATGAAACGTTTCTACCCGGCTGCCGCGATGCCAACCACGGAAACCGCGATCTTCAAGACAGGAGCCGGCGATCTCTACGCCGCGCTTGGAGAACAGCGTGACGTCGACGGCGAAGCCCGCTGGGTTTTCCGCGTTTACTACAACCCTCTCATCGACGTGCTCTATCTCGGCGTCACGCTGATCGGTCTTGGTGGCCTCATCGCCATGTGGCCTGGCCGCTCCGTCAGGCGCGAGGAAGCCGCAGCGTAGCCTTCAGGCCGGGCCGGTCTTTCGGTCCGTTTGCATCATCCAGCAACAGGGCGCCGCCGTGCAGGTCGGCCACCGACTGGACAAGAGCAAGGCCGAGGCCCGAACCCGGCTGGGTGCGCGCTGAGTCCATCCGGTGAAACCGCTCGATGACTTTCGGTCGCTCCAGTTCAGGAATACCGGGGCCGGTATCGGTGACGGTCAGGTCGATCATCGCCTCCGGACCGCGCATGACGCTGAGCGAGATCGACCCGCCGGACGGCGTATACTTGATGGCATTGTCGATCAGGTTCGAGATTGCCTGACCGATCAGTTCGCGGTCGCCGAGGACCTGCTGGTTGCGTGCGATCTGACTGCGCAGCGCAAGTCCGGATTCCTCGCAGGCGGGGCCGAACAGTTCGGCCAGCTCCTCAGCAACGTCACTGAGGTCCATGCGTACCCTCAGGCCTTCCGTGCCCGCATCAAGCCGGGCCAGGCGCAGGATGGCGTTGAACGTGCCCAGCACGCGGTCAACTTCCTCCACCGTCTCGACAAGTGTGCTGCTGGCCACTTCCTGTGTCATTGGTTTTGACAGCGCCGTCTCCAGCCTGTTGCGCAGTCGCGTCAGCGGGGAGCGAAGATCGTGGGCAATTGCGTTGCCGGTATTCTGCGAAGCTTCGACGAGCTTGCCGATCTGGTCGAGCATCGCATTGATGCGCTGGGCAAGGCGGTCGAACTCATCGCCCGTGCCGCGCACGGGCACTCGCCGGCTGAGCTCGCCGCCGATTACCGCTTCGGCGGTCTTGGCCAGTTCCTCGGCACGCCGGGCTGCGCCGCGCGTGATCAGCGCGCCGCCGAGCAGTGAGAGGATCAGTGCGACAGGCGCCGCAACGAGGATCGCACTTTGGATGCGGTCAACGATAACCGTTTGCTGCGCCGTGTCGAACGCGACCATCAGTGCGCCGCCATTGTCCCGCAGGCGCACGATCCGGCCGGCTGCCGGGCGCAACGTCTTGGAGCCGTCCGGTTGTGGCAGTTCGAAATTGAAATAAACGGTCTTCATGCCAGCATCGGGCGGATCGTCCGGCAGGCGCGGAAAGTGGCCCGCGATCTTGCGTCCCGATGTGTCTTCAAGATAGTAATAGAAAGGCGATCCAGACAGCGTCATCCGTTCGAACACGGACTGACTGAGGCGCTGCATCCCTCCCTGGTAATAGGCATTGGCCAGCTGTTCAAACTCGACCGTGATACGTCGCTCCGACTCAACCCGGATGTAATAGACCGTCGAATAGTAGAGGTAGGCGAGCAGCGCGCCCGAAAAGGCGGCGATCATGGTGCTGTAAAGGATCGCCAGCTTGAAGGTGGTCGTGCGCACGAAGACCGGTACCGCCTTTCGTACCCCTTCCGGCAGGGGCAGGCGAAGCTCCTCCGGTAAACGCCGGAGGTATGCCGCGACGATCGCGGGCGATTTGAGGACATGCGCTCTCTTAAGCCAGGCCGGCCATTGTGTAGGCAGCTTCATGCGCGCCTAGTGCCAGCCCCCCGGCAAGACGTCTAGCCCTGCAGGCGGTAGCCCGCGCCGCGGACAGTGTGCAGGAGGGCCTCCGGGAAGTCCTTGTCGATCTTGGCACGCAGCCGGGAGACATGGACGTCAATGACATTTGTCTGAGGATCAAAATTATAGTCCCAGACTTTTTCCAGCAGCATCGTGCGGGTCACAACCTGGCCGGCATGGCGCATCAGGTATTCCAGAAGACGGAATTCGCGCGGCTGGAGATCAATCTTCCTCCCGGCCCGGGTGACCTTCCGGGTCAGAAGGTTCATCTCGAGATCACCGGCTTTCAGAACCGTAACCTGAGGCTCGGCCATCTGGCGGCGGCCGAGCGCCTCGACACGGGCAGCCAGTTCGGCGGGCACAAAGGGTTTGCCGAGATAATCTTCGGCGCCGGCCTTCAGGCCCTGAACCTTGTTCTGCACGTCGCCGAGGGCCGACAGGAACAGGGCCGGGGTGGTCCCCCCGGCATCCCGGAACTCTTTCAGAAGGGTAAGACCGTCCTTCTCGGGCAGCATCCGGTCGACAACCAGCGCGTCATAGTCTGAGGCCCGGGCCTTCGCGAGCCCCTCAGCGCCGTTGCTGGCGCGTTCGACGTCATGCCCGGCATCCTCGAGCACTTTCTCGATGAAGGTCGCCATCTCCGTATCGTCTTCGATAACGAGCACCTTCAGGCAACGATGATGCAGCGTATCCGCCATGCTGAACTCCATACACGCTGGGGTTAGTCGGGAAGGTCAATCGTCCGGTAGCTGGTCACCTGCCCGACACGCAGGGCGAGCAGGATTTTTGAACGGTTTGCAGCGCGGGCTTCGGCAACGGCGCGCTGGAACGCGTCGACGCCCGGAACCGGCCGGCTATTGGCTTCCAGGATCACGATGCCTGGCGCGAAGCCTGCTTTGTCGAAGATGCCGTCCTTCACGACTTCTGTGATTGCAAGCCCGGTATCGCCGGCGCGCAGGCCCAGCCGGGAACGGGTTTCCTCATCCATCGGCATCAGGCGGACCCCGAAATCGGGCAGCAGAGAGCCGGGAATCGAGGATTTTTCCCCGGGCGTCGAGGGGCTGCCGCTGCCGGGAGCCTGGCCCACCGTGCCGAGGTTTGCCGGACGTTCACCAACAGTCACCTCAATCGACCGGGACTTGCCGTCCCGAAGGATCTCGAACGTGTTGCGGGTGTTGGCAATCAGCTTCGCAACGACCCGCGTCGTCGAGGTTGAATCCGTGACCTTCTGGCCATTCACGGACAGGATGATGTCGTTGCGCTTGAGGCCGGCGCGTTCGGCAGGGCTGCCACTGGTGACGTCGGCAATCAGGGCGCCTTTCACGTCATTCAGGCCAAGAGCCTCAGCGAATTCAGGTGTCAGGTCGCCGATCTGTACGCCCAGATAACCCCTTGAAACCCGGCCATCCCGGATCAGCGTATCCGTGATCTCCTTGGCGAGTTCCGCCGGGATCGCAAAGCCGATGCCCACCGAGCCACCCGAGGGCGACAGGATCTGCGAGTTGACACCAATCACGTTGCCTTTGAGGTCGAAGGTCGGGCCTCCGGAGTTGCCGCGGTTGATGGGTGCGTCGATCTGCAGGAAGTCGGTAAACGGGCTGCTGGCACCGAGTTCGCGCCCGTCCGCAGAAAGGATGCCGGCGGTTGCGGTGCCGCCGAGGCCGAACGGGTTGCCGAGTGCGACAACCCAGTCTCCCTTCCGGATTTCCTTGGATGAACCGAACTGGACATAGGGGTATGACCCCTTCTCCTTGACCCTTACGACCGCCAGGTCGGTCGCCGGGTCTGCGCCCACAAGTTCAGCGTCCAGTTCGCGCCCGTCACTCATGACGATCTGGATCTGGGTGGCTGCTTCGATGACGTGGTTATTGGTGACGACAAGCCCGTCCTTGGAAATGAAGAAGCCTGATCCCAGCGACCGGGCTTCCCGGGTACGCGGGCTGCTGTCCCCGTTCTCCTGGTCCCTGCGGCGTTGTTCAAAAAACTCCTCAAGGCCCGGCATGCCGCGGAACTGTTCCAGAAACTCTTCCATATCCCCAAGCTGACTGAGCTCCTCGGTCGCAACGACGTTGACCGAGACCACGGCGGGCTCGACCTTCTCGATCAGGTCGGCAAAGGACAGCGGCGCCCCCGGGGGCGGCGCGATGGCGATCGGCTGGGCGCCAGCTTCCGGTGAGAGCATTTTTGGTATCGCGAACGCCGAGCCCATGATCGCGGCCCCGAATGCAGCCGCTATGATTGCTTGCGCCGAAACGCCAAATTTGGACATCAACCGCTCCAGAGAATCGAAAATGCCGCCGGTTCAGGCGACGGGACACAAGATAAACATGCCACAGGTCATGTGGTCATTAAAAGACAGTTAGGTGATTTGAGACGAATGTGAACGGCCCGCTGGCCCGGGCAGGCTCAGGCGTCTTCGGCCTCGATCTCTGCGCTGCTGGCGCGTGCTTTGCGGGCAAGGGCCAACCCGGCGCTCCCGCCCGCGAGAAGCAGGGCAAAGGGCAGCCCCCAGAGCAGCCAGCCGGACGGATCGCTGGCCGTGGGACGGAACAGCACAAATTCACCATACCGGCTGACGAACCAGTCCCGGACTTGCTTGTCGCTGGCGCCCTCGGCGATCATCTCCCGGATGCGCACCCGCATGTCTTCGGCAATGGCGGCGGAGGACTGTGAGACCGGCTCGTTCTCGCAGGCGACGCAGCGGATCTCGCGCATCAGCCGCTGAGCGCGCGCCTCCTCTGCCGCGTCGGCAAGCGGGGTTTCGGCCAGCAGGGCGAGCGTGGCAGCGCAGAGCAGCATCTTCATGGACCGCATGTTAGCATCCCGCCACGCGCCGCGAAACGGTCTTGCGTTCAGCTTCCGGCGTTTCACCCTCCGGCGCGGCATGGGGTTGAGGCGCCTGTTCAGGCCGCCACGGCGTGAAGACGCCGTGCAGGCGTCCCTCTCCAAAGAAAACTGGCCGGATGACAGACCCCCTGACCATCCCGTCCTGCAAAGCCGGGGTGAGCGGCCCGGCTGGCCGGCAGTATCAGCCGATACGCCCGGTTCCGGGCCGTCCGCCTCCCGGAACGCCCTGAACGGCGTGGGATTTGTCGGGCGCCCGCGCGTCGGCTAAGCCTTCATGATGCTTACCATCCAGCCCATCGCACCTGATCCGGGCTCCGCCCTCGCCGCGGCTGCGCCCCACGCGCCCTACCTCCGCCGGCTGGTGGAGCGCGGTGTGGGGACCGATTTTGCCGCCGCGCTTGGCGTTGCGCGCTCCCTCCCGGGCGATACGCCCATGGCTGAAGCGATGGACCGCCTGCGTGCCTCGAAGCTCGGTGTTCACCTGGCGCTGGCTGGGGCCGATCTCTCGGGTGAGCGCGGCGTCATGGACGTCACGCGCTGCCTGACCGAGTTCGCCGGCGAGAGCCTCGACGCCGCCATGCGCGTCGCGCTTGCCGCCCGCGGCCTGAAACATGACGGCCTGTTCGCCATCGCGCTCGGGAAGATGGGCGCGTTTGAGCTCAACTATTCCAGCGATATCGACATTGCCATCTTTTATGACCGCGACCTCTTCGATGGCGCAGACCGGGATCCCGGCGAGGCGGCCCAGCGGACCGCCCGCGATGTCGTGCGCATCATGGATGAAATAACGGCCAGCGGTTACGTCTTCCGGACGGACCTGCGCCTGCGCCCCGATCCCGGCTCAACGCCGCTGGCTGTTTCGACCGAGATGGCAGAACTTTATTATGAAAGTGTCGGCCAGAACTGGGAACGCATGGTCTGGATCAAGGGACGTCCGGTTTCCGGCGACCTGTTGGCCGCAAGAAAGTTCCTTGCTCGGATGGAGCCCTATATCTGGCGCCGCAACCTCGACTATTGGGCGATCGGCGACATCCAGGCGATCAAGCGGATGATCAATACCAAAGTGGGGGCGGGCGATTTTGCTTCCGTCTCGCCGGATGTGAAACTGTCGCCCGGCGGCATCCGGGAGATCGAATTCTTTGTCCAGACGCAGCAGCTGATCCTCGGCGGGCGAGATGCGGCGCTGCGGGACAATACAACGCTTGGCGCGCTGAAGGCGCTGGCTGATGCAGGCGTGGTTACCCCCGCCACCGCATCGACGCTGGAGACTGCCTACAAGGCCCTGCGCAATGTCGAACACCGCATCCAGATGCGTCATGATGAGCAGACCCACACGGTGCCGGCCGATCCGGCGGAACGCGAAAGTCTTGCTTACCTTTGCGGTTATGACGCGCTCGCGAGCTTTGACCGCGACCTGCTGGACACGCGCCGCTCCGTCCAGGCGGCCTATGACGGCCTGTTCGCGCACGAAACACGTGCCATTGAAGATCACGGCCTCGGAAATCTTGTTTTCACCGGCGTAGATGACGATCCGGGTACGGTGCAGACCCTGTCAGGGCTTGGTTTCTCCGATCCGTCCTGCGCAATCGACACGATCCGGAACTGGCACAGGGGCCGTGTGCCCGCCACCCGAACGGTGCGGGGACGGGAACTGCTGACCGCTATCCTTCCGGGCATACTCAAGGCAATGGGCGACACCGGCGAACCCGACCAGGCCTTCCATTGGTACTCGCGCTTCTTCGAGGGGCTCTCGTCCGGCGTGCAGATTCTCTCGATGCTGCTGGCAAGGCCTGACCTGCTGTCCGACCTGGTTGCCACGCTCGCCCTTGCGCCGCGCCTCGCGCGCATCCTGGCCCGGCGCCCTGACCTGCTTGAAGCGCTGGTGTCGAACTCGGTAACGAAGGCACCCCTTGCTTCGTCTGCAGCGTCATTCGATGCAGCGCTCGATGACTGGCGCCGTTATCACCGTGAACAGAGCTTCTTGACGGGCCACCGCCTGCTGCATGGTCTGATCGCGCCAGACAAGGCAGCAGCCGTATGGACACGCCTCGCCGACGAGACGGTCCGGTTTATGGCTGAGGCCGCCCAGGCGCAAACCTTGCGCCGGTATGGTGATATGCCGGGGTGTTGGGGCGTGTTCAGCATGGGAAAGCTCGGCGGTGAAGAGATGACCGCAGGCTCCGATCTTGACCTGATCGTTATCTACGATTCTGCGGCCGATAACGCGCAGACCTGGTTTACCCGTGTCACCCAGCGTCTGATTACCGGTCTCACGGCGCCGACAGCTGAAGGCGAGCTCTACGAAGTCGACATGCGCCTGCGACCCTCCGGGCGAGCAGGGCCGGTTGCGGTCAGCCTCGAAGCCTTCCGGCACTATCAGAATGAGGAGGCCTGGACATGGGAACATATGGCGCTGACACGCCTACGTTTTGTTTGGGGTGACGAGGCCTTGGGCGCAGCTGTCCAGGACATCGCCGCCGATGCCATCTGTGCGCGTGCCCGCAGTCCCCGCCGCAGGCAGATCCCGGCCGATATCACCGACATGCGCCAGACGCTGTACCGGGAGAAGCCGGGCAAAGGCCTCTGGGACCTCAAAACCGAAAGGGGGGGGCTGATCGATATCGAGTTCATGGCTCAGCAGGAAATGCTCCTGCGCGCCCGGCCGGATCTCGTGCGCGCGAACACCGCACAGGCCCTGTCCTGTCTTGCCGAGGCTGATGAGCCGGACGGCGAGGACTGGTCCTACCTGCGTGCCGCGCTGGGCCTTGTTTCCTGTCTGCAGCAACTCCAGAGGCTCGCGCTGGGGAAGGACGCGGAGGGTGAAGCGATGCCTGAAGGCCTCAAGAAACGGATGTGCCGCGTTGCCGGAGAAGATGAATTCGAGGCCCTGGAGGCCCGGCTTGAGGAGGTCAAGTCGCGCGTCCACCGCCTGGCCCGGCAAAAACTGCACCTGCCGGCGACGGAATCCTGAGTGGCCAGCGTTCCAGTATCATCAGGAATACAAAAAGGAGACCCCGATGAAGAAACTGTCGCTCGCAGCTGCTTCTGCGCTGACGCTCGCCCTTGCCCTGCCGATGATCGCTCACGCGGGTGGCCATAAGGACGGCGGCGTTCACATGCCGGCGCTGGATACGAATTCGGACGGCGCCATCACACGCGCCGAAGCTGAGGCGGTCGCGGCCGCCGCCTTTGCGAAGATCGACACCAATGCGGACGGCTTCCTGACCGAGGCTGAGCAAAAGGCTGCGCGTGAAGCCCACCGCGCCGAAATGAGGGCCAAGTGGGAAGATAAGCGCGCCGGCAGGCAGCCCCGCGAGCCGGAGGGCGAGCGCCGCCCGGCTAAGATGGAAGCTCGCAAGGCCAGGATGGCTGAAATGGCTGCTGAACGCTTCGATGCGGCCGACACCGACGGCGACGGCCGGTGGAGCCAGGCCGAGTTCACGCTCCACCGGCTCGAATTCTTCGGCAGGCTCGATGCCGACGCAGATGGCATCCTCAGCGCCGCCGAGATCGAGGCGGCCAAGGCTGAAAGGAAGGAGCGCCGCGGCAAATGGCGGGACAGGGCAGCCGGGCAGTAAACAGAGCGCAGCCGGGCCGGGGCCGTGACCTTGCGATTGCCTGCCTTCTGCGAGTGTCACTCGGGGCGTGGCCCCGGAATCGGTTAGATGCAGCTGCGTGGCTTTTACATCTGACCTTGACCAGATTGAGCGCGCCGCAGCGGGCGATCCGGCTGCGGTGCGCCTGCTTGTCAACCGCTACAGTGCCGGCATTCTTGGCCTTGCCACCCGGATGCTGGGCGACCGGTCAGAGGCAGAAGACGTGACACAGGAAACATTCCTTCGCGCCTGGAAGGCGCTGCCGAACTGGGAACCACGCGCGAAGCTGTCGACCTGGCTGCACCGGGTTGCGCTGAACCTCTGTTATGACCGGCTGCGCAAGCGCAGGGATGCGCTGCCCGGCGAATTACCGGATCAGGCCGATACCCGCCTCGCGCCGCATGATGCGCTCGACCAGGCCCAGCGCATCGCTGCGATAGAAGGCGCCGTCGCGGCCCTCCCGGACCGGCAGGGGGCTGCCCTGACCTTGTGCGCCCTGCAGGGACATTCGCAGGCCGAGGCGGCCGAGATACTGCAGATCAGCGTGGAGGCCCTCGAAAGCCTGCTTGCCCGCGCGCGCAGGACCTTGCGCGCGCAACTGCTGGAAGGGAGAACCAGCACATGACTGAAGAGCGGCTGATTGAACTGATCGAAGCATGGGGCGCAGACCCCGCGGGCTTTCCGGAGGCTGAGCGGGCCGCCGCTAGGGCGCTGCTTGCTGCCAATCCTTCGCGTTTTGCTGCCCCGCTTGAGGAGGCCCGCGCGCTCGATCTGGTCCTGAAGCGCTTGCCCGAAATCCTGCCCTCCCAGCAGCTCACCGAGGCACTGATCGCATCTGCCCCGCGCCCTCGGCGCGTCCGGGCTGCGTCCGGCCTGCCCGGTGTCTCTGCCTGGGCACCTGCCAGCGGATTTGCCGCGCTTGCAGCGGGGCTTTTCATGGGCGTGATGATCGCGCCTGCAGCCAGCGCCGCGAGTGACGTCGATGAAGTGGAGGCGGTACTCGAGCACGTGCTGGGATATGACCCTGCGGCATTCACAGAGGAGCTCGGCGAATGAGCAAACCGCAAGTCCCGCAACTCGGGTTCTGGCTGACAGTTTCCGTACTCGCCAATCTGGTGCTTGTGGGCCTGCTGGCGGGCATCTTCCTGAACCCGCCGCCGAAACCCGGACGCGACGGCAGACCCGATCTTCGCGGCGCGCAAATCAGCCGTGAAGACCGCGAAGTCGTCCGTGAATTGATGCGGGAAAGCTTCGAGGCCGGCCGCGAGGCAATGGCCGCCCGCCGGCTTGCTGAGCGCAGAGTCGCTGAGACCTTCAGGGCCGAGCCCTATGATCAGGCAGGCGCCCGCGCGGCCCATGATGAATTGCGCGAGGCGGACCGCAAGGCGAGGGACATCATGGCAGATCGTATGTTTGAAGGGATGCCGGAGCTGACACCCGCGCAGAGGGCCCTGGTGGCAAGGGTCGTGTCCGGCAATATCGAGAAACGCGGTATGCGCAGCGAGCGTCTGGAGGCCTGGCGGGAGCGGCGTGAAGAGATCCGCACGGATGGAGAGGCGCCGCGCTAATCCTGCGATTTGTGCGCCAGCCGCCCGGCATTTGCCTCCCAGTTCTGCCCGTCGAATGGCGAGAGCGTCACGTCCAGACTGTCCCAGTCATCAAGACAGCGCCAGGTGATGGCGAAGCCGTCTGGATTCGACCGGGGTACGTAGAAGCTCTTGATCCCGCAGGTCTTGCAGAAACGATGCTTCGCACGGCCCGTATTGAATGTATACTCACCGAGATTGTCCGCCCCCTGAAGAAGCCGGAACCGGCTGGACGGGACGATCACATGAATGTTGCCGCTCATTGCGCAAATCGAGCAATTGCAGTCCTCGACCTCGAAGGTATCCGGCAGCTCGGCAGAAAAACGCACCGCGCCGCAATGGCAGCCGCCTTCACGCCATTTTCGCAGCGCCTGCCTCATCCCACCCATTCCGGGGGCTTGCGATGTGCCCAGGGCGCCGAGCGCTCAAGCTGCCCGGCGAGCGCCAGCAGAAGGGCTTCCTGACCAAACCGCGCGCCAAACATCATGCCGATCGGCAGACCGCCCGGTGCCGTCGGTGTCGGCGCTGTCCAGTGCAGGGGGACTGACATTGCGGGCGTGCCCATCTGATTGAACACGGCGCAGTGCGGCGCAAAGCCGGCAATCGCCTCGCTCATTGCCTGCGGATCTGCCGTCAGGGCCATTGTGCCGAGCAGGTCCGGCGCGCGGTGAAGCGTTGGCGACAGGGTCAGGTCAAACCCGCCCGCATCGAGAAAATGTTCATACTGGATTGCCGCTGTGATGAAGGCATTGTTGGCCTTGGCCAGTTCCAGCATCGGTACCGTCCGGCCGAGCTGGACCATGCCCGCCGTGACCGGCTCGATCTCATCATCCGTCACCGGACGCCCGCGCGCTGCGGCATGCTCGTCGAGCTGGGCGGCGATGTTGGCCGAGATCGTAAACAGCGCGGCCCGGTTGAGCGCTTCGCCGTTCAGCAGTGGCCCGGCTTCGACGACCGTGTGCCCGAGGCTTTCGAGCAATCGGGCGGTCGCTTCCAGTCCGGCGGTCGCATCGGCATCCGGCTTCGTGCCGTTCGGCGCCGTGCGCCAGAGTGCAATGCGTAAGGGTTTCGGATCCCGGTCAAGCTCGGAGAGATAGGGCCGGGAAGGGGGGGGTGCGATATAGCGGCTGCCGGTCTCCGGACCCTGGGTCAGGTCCAGAAGCGCTGCCGAATCGCGCACGGTCCTGCTCACCACATGTACCGTCGACAGGCCATTCCAGCCCTCGGTCCTGGACGGGCCCATCGGCACGCGCCCGCGTGAGGGCTTGAGCCCGAATACGCCGCAGCAGGCTGCCGGAATACGGATCGATCCACCGCCATCGCTGGCCTGCGCCACCGGCAAGACACCCGCCGCCACTGCTGCTGCGGCGCCGCCAGAAGAGCCTCCGGCGATGCGCGTGAGGTCCCAGGGATTGCGGGTCTGGCCATAAAGGGTGGACTCGGTTGTCAGGGTCAGCCCGAACTCCGGCGTTGTCGTCGAGCCGAAGAAAACCAGCCCCGCCGCCCGGTAGCGCTGCACGAGGGTTGTGTCTTCTGCTGACACGAACTCCTTATAAGCCCGGCTGCCGCCGGTCAGCGGCGCGCCCTTGATGCCGACGGCCAGATCCTTCGTCGCGAACGGTACCCCTGAATAGGGCCCCTCTGGCAGACCCCTGGCGATCTGCTCGCGCGCAAGATCCGCAAACAAGACGGCAAAGCAGTTGAGCCTGTCTTGCGCCTTCTGCGCGCGAGCCAAGGCCGCATCAAGCAGTTCTGTGGCAGATACCTTCCTGTCGCGTACAAGCTTTGCCTGGTCGAGCCCATCCATTTGCGTCATCGTCTTTCCTCCCGGTCCGTCTCTGGACTTCTATTGCCGGCGTTGCCAGACCACTGGTCCTTCTGTGCCCTGAGTGACGAGGGTCTCACCTGCAAAGCGGTAGGTCGTCTCGTTCATGAAATCCAGCCCGGGGATCCCCATGTACAGGGTCTCGCCATCGGCGCGCCACAAGCCATCGAAATCGATCCTGGGCTCGCACTCAATCCGGATGTCCGGGCTGCATCCGACGCCTTCGCTGGACCGGACAGACCGGCCATCCGCAAACAGCTCCATTGTCATCACGACCGTGTAGGAAGCCGTGTTACCCTCGCCCATATCTATGGTGCTCTCATTTACCCATGTGCCTGCCAGGCGCGCGTCGCGCTGAGCCGGCTCGCCTGCAATACCGGCCGGTGATGCGGGCTCTGTCTCAGCGCCAGGCATCCCGGTTTCTGACGCGTCCTGCATCTCCAGGCCAGCCGGATTGATAGGCCCGGCCGGTGCAGCCGGCGCTGGCGAGCAGGCACTGACAAGCAGGCCGGTAAAGATTATGATGTTGAGTCTCATTACCTCTTCCCTTGAGTGTAGGGTGCGCAGACATGGTCACAAGTCGGATTGTCAGGATTCAGACGGTCAGTGCTTGTCATCTGCCTCCAGGCTGGCATCGATCTCTTCATCCGACCAGCCGAAATGATGGCCGAGTTCGTGGATGAAGACGTGGGTGAGGAGTTCTTCGATTGTCGAGTCGCCGCGCTGCGCCCATTCGAACAGGATCGGCAGGCGGTAGAGATAGATCAAGGGTCGCTCCTGCGCAGGCTGGGTCACGCTGTCGATCGTCAGCGGAACCCCGGAATAGAGCCCGGTGAGCTCGAGCGCATCATCGATTTCCATTTCGTCGAGGATCTCGTCCTCGGCAAAATCCATGATCACGATGCGTACATCGCCGGCGGCCCTGCGCATGAACTCCGGCAGGGAGGCAAAACACTGCTCGGCACAAGCGAGCATTTCGTCCGCCCCGGGAGGAAGGCTCGCCAGAACGCTCACTCGAGCACGACGGCGGTGCCGGAGACCGCCACCATCATCATCGAGCCCTGCTGGCCGACGACGCCATAGTCAAACTTCACGCCCAGGATGGCATTGGCGCCCAGTCGGCGCGCCTCCTCCATCATCTCGCTGATCGCCCCGTCCCGCGTCTCGCGCAGTGAACTTTCATAGGATTCCGATCGTCCGCCAACCAGATTGGTGAAGCTTGCGAGAATGTCTTTTCCGAGATGCGCGCCGAACACGACCTCGCCGCAGGCAATGCCCTTATAGGCCAGTATCCTGCGGCCTTCGATCGTGGAGGTGGTGGTGATGATCATGCTTGGTCCTATTCGGCTGCGGTAAGGGCCGGATCAGTCGTGCCGTCCAGCAATTCGAGCATGCGGATCGCGCTGTCGGCAATCACAGTGCCCGGGGGGAAGATGGCGGCAGCGCCTGCGGTGCGCAAGGCATCGAAGTCCTGCGGCGGGATGACCCCGCCCACGATGATCCGCGCATTGGCTGCGCCTTCATTGCCGAGCGCGCGTTTGAGTTCCGGCACCAGCGTCAGGTGGCCGGCCGCGAGCGATGAAGCAGCAACGATATCGACGCCCGCCCTGCGCGCATCCCGCGCCGCCTCTTCCGGCGTCTGGAAGAGCGGACCGATCTCGACCTCCCAGCCGAGGTCCATCAGCGCGGACGCAACCACCTTCTGCCCGCGGTCATGCCCGTCCTGGCCCATCTTGGCGATATAGATCTTCGGCCGGCGGCCGTGGGTCCTTTCGAACGTCGCGGCGAGCGCCTGAGCCAACTCAGCCTTATCATTGCCCTTCACGCCGCCGCCATACACGCCCTTGATCGAGCGGATGACCGCACTGTGGCGGCCCTGGCTGCGTTCCACAGCTTCGGAGATTTCGCCGACGGTCGCCTTGGCGCGCGCTGCGTCCACGGCCAGCGCGAGCAGGTTTCCCTTGCCGCTCGCAGCCGCGTCGGCAATCGCATTCAAGGCGGCATCCACTTCGGCGGCGCTACGCTCGGCTCTCAGGCGCGCGAGCTTCTCCAGCTGCATCCGGCGTACCGCCGCGTTGTCGACCTTCAGCACAGGGACATCCTCGTCCTCGTCGAGCAGGAACTTGTTGACCCCGACCACGGTCTGTGCAGCGCTGTCGATACGCGCCTGCGTATTGGCGGCTGCCTCTTCGATGCGCAGTTTCGGCAGGCCTTCCTCGATCGCCTTCGCCATGCCGCCCATCGCCTCAACCTCGGCGATATGTTTCAGGGCCTTCCCGGCGAGGTCATGGGTCAGGCGCTCGACATAATAACTACCGCCGAACAGGTCGATGGACTGGCAGGCGCCCGCCTCCTGCTGCAGCAGGATCTGCGTATTACGGGCAATCCGCGCCGAAAAATCCGTGGGCAGGGCGAGGGCTTCATCAAAGCTGTTGGTATGCAGGCTCTGGGTCTGCCCGCCCGCCGCCGCGATGGCTTCAAGGCAGGTACGGATGACGTTGTTGTAAACGTCCTGCGCCGTCAGGCTCCAACCGGAGGTCTGAGAATGTGTGCGCAGGCTGAGCGATTTGTCAGACTTCGGCGCGAAGTTTTCTTTCACCAGCTTCGCCCAGATAAGGCGCGCAGCCCGCATCTTGGCGACTTCCATGAATGTATTCATGCCGATCGCCCAGAAGAAGGACAGCCGGGGAGCAAAGGCGTCCACATCCAGCCCGGCGGCGACGCCTGCGCGGATGTATTCGATGCCATCGGCCAGCGTGTAGGCGAGCTCGAGGTCTGCCGTCGCGCCTGCTTCCTGCATGTGATAGCCGGAAATTGAGATGGAGTTGAACTTCGGCATCTTCTGGCTCGTATAGGCGAAGATATCCGAAATGATCCGCATGCTGGGTTTCGGCGGGTAGATATAGGTGTTGCGCACCATAAACTCTTTCAGAATGTCATTCTGAATGGTTCCGGCGAGCTTCTCCGGTGGCACGCCCTGTTCCTCGGCGGCGACGATGTAAAGTGCGAGGATCGGTAGTACGGCGCCGTTCATGGTCATCGACACGGACATCTGGTCGAGCGGAATGCCGGAAAACAGCGTGCGCATGTCATAGATGGAATCGATAGCCACGCCGGCCATGCCGACATCGCCGGAGACGCGCACGTGATCGGAGTCATACCCCCGGTGTGTTGCCAGGTCGAAAGCGACCGACAGGCCCTTCTGGCCTGCGGCCAGGTTGCGACGATAGAAGGCGTTGGAATCCTCCGCTGTCGAAAAACCCGCATACTGTCGGATCGTCCAGGGCTGGTTGGTATACATGGTCGGATAAGGACCCCGGCCAAACGGTGCCAGCCCCGGATAATCGTCCACGAAATCGAGGCCCGCCCGGTCTGCCGCGGTGTATGCGGTCTTCACCGCGATGCCTTCCGGGGTCTCCCAGGCCTCGCCCAGTTCAGGCTTGCCGGCCCTTGCGGGCGGTGTCTCCAGTGCGAGTTTTGTGAAATCAGGAAACTTGGTCATTGGGCCACTCCCAGTTCGGCCTGCGCCAGATTGAGCAGATGCACCACATCCGCGCCCGCAAAGATGTTCGCATCGATGCCGGCGCCTTCATGCCTGCCGGCGAGCCAGACGCGCTGCGCCCCCGCTTTCTTCAGCGCCTCGGCGGCGTCTGCCGCTCCGGCCTCGTAATTCTTGTCTGTGCTGCAGAGGACGGCAATCCGGCAGCCTGATGCCTTGAACGCGGCTGCCAGTTCCGCCGCCGTCCTGGGTGGCACCGGGGGCTCCTTTGAGGTGATCCCGCCGGCCGCAAAGAGGTTACGTGCAAAGTCTGCCCGCACGGTAAACTCCGCAAGGCTGCCCAGTGTTGCCAGAAATACCGCAGGTGGCGTTTTGGCGCGTGCTGCCCTGTCCCGCAGCGCCTCGAACGCAGCTGCCAGCCGGATAGGCTGAAGCGCCGCTGCAACGGCGTCTTCGCCGCTGGCTGGCAGGGCCTGCACAAAATGCTTCAGACCGGCGTCGGAAACGGCTTTCGCCCTGGGGGCTTCCACATCGGCGACAGGTGCGGCGATCTCCTCGATCAGCGGGTATTCTGAAACGCCTGTCAGCGGAAGCTTGCGCCGGGCCACGTCCTTCGCCCGTGCCTCCCGCGCTGCTGCGACGCGCGCCTGGAGCGCGCCGGAGATCAGCGAGGCTCCAAAGCCGCCTTCGCTCTCGATACGCTGGAACTCGCCCCATGCTGCCTTTGCGAGGTCATCTGCGAGCGTTTCAGTGAACCAGGCTCCGCCGGTCGCATCAGCAACCCGGCCAAGCTGGCTTTCTTCCATCGCGATGACCTGTGTATTGCGGGCAATCCGGCGGCCGAGTTCTTCCGGTAGTCCAAGCGCTTCGTTGAAGGCCCGGACTGTCAGGATATCCGCGCCGCCCACGGCCCCGGCAAATGCCGCCGCCGTGCCGCGCAGCATGTTCGTCCACGGGTCATACCTCGTCAGCATCCGCGCAGACGTTACCGCCTGCAGCTTCATGGGCGCAGCCGGAAGGCCCAGGGCCTCAAGGCAGCGTGCCCACAGCCGCCGCGCGGCGCGCAGCTTCGCAATCCCGATGCCATAATTGGTGTCCAGGGCCACGAGGAAGAGCATTCGGCCTGTTGCCGACTTCATGTCGAGCCTTCCGTCAAGCCGGCGCAGCGTATCGATGGCCGAGGCGATCAGCGCCCCAAGTTCCTGGGCCTCGGTTCCGCCGGCCTCATGCACCAGCGCGCCGTCAATGCGCAAAAGGTTGGCCGCCGGAAACCTCGCCTGCAGCCTCTCTGCAAGCGCGCCGGTGCTGGCAAAGGCCGCGTCCAGCCCGCCTTCGATCTGCCCGGTCTTGGCCAGCGCACCGAGCGGGTCCATGTTGAAGTCGAGCTTCAGCGTCTCCGGATTGCCAGCGCCGTCCGCCCACTGACCAAGCAGTCCCGCCATATACGCGCCCATGCCGCGTCCCGAATCGAGCGCCACGCAGGCAATCGCAGCGTCCACACCCGCCAGCGCGGTATTGAAATCATCGAGGCTGCAAAGCTGCACGCCGCCGAGCCCCGTGCCATCAACACGAAGCTCGATCGACGAGACGCCGCGCTCGAGGTCGCGCAGCACTTCCGCATTGGTCTGGGCGGGCGAGGGGTGTGCAAAGGCCTGCCTTATGTCCCAGGGCAGCCATTTATCCGGCGCCGCTGTCGGCCCGCGCAGGAAGGGTGCTGCGCCCGGTACGCCCAGCGGATCGCTGCCCGCCGCAAAGTCGCTCTCCCGGTACAGTGCCTTGATGGCGATCCCGTCGGCGGTCTTGCGGGTCAGGGTTTCAGGACCCTTGCCTTTCAAGGCCTTTTCGACCTCGCGCAGCCAGTCGGCTTCGTTGGCTTCGGGGAATGCGGAACTGAAGGGGAGGATGTCGTCTGCCATGGCGCGGGATTTAGGCCATTGTGCCCGTCCTTGTGAACCATTTCCTTTGGGGCAGCGTGATACCGCCCCTGAGCAGCTTGACCCCGCTGCACAGTTATGAGAATGATAATAGTTCTCATAAATGGAGGCAACACCCTGCGTTCCGCCCGCCAACCCCTCGCCCCCCGACCGCCCGCGCCCTCCACAAGCGACGCCGGCGCCTCATCGGTGCCCGTCCTTGGGCCGATGTGCGACGGGACAGGTTCGCAGCCAGGCGTACATGGTCTCTGGCTTGACCGCCTGATCGAGGAAGGTGATCCGGGCGACCTGATCAGCCTCCTGCACCGCCAGCAGGCATGGCTGGAGTTGCTGCGCACGCGCCTCGGGCACAGCTGATACGGGTTTTCCCGCATTCCGTTCCGGCATCTTCGCGTGCTTGGATCGGACCACGGTCGCAATTTGACCCATGTTCTACACCCTAACTTCAGCGTTCTCTGGCATCTGCTGCCGGACTGAGCCGCCGACCAGCAGGAGACTGATATGTCCGATACATCCCAGGCGGCCTCCAGGCGCACAAAGGCCGATGCCGGGACGGCCACCCAGGAACTGGAGGCCCGGCTCGAGGCCCTGCGGTCCGAGATGGATGAAATCAGGAGGGCGCTCGCCGGCAAGGCGGGAAATCAGGCTGCCGAATTCAAGGAGGCCTCCACGGGCAACCCTGCCGAAGAGATCCTTGATGAGCTGCGCCAGGTGCTGGGAGACGTCAAACGCCGGGCCGGCGAGGCCGAAAGGAAAGTCGTTGAAACCGCCCGCGAGCATCCGATGCAATCCCTGCTTGTTGCCTTTGGCGTAGGCTTCCTTGCTTCGCTGCTCCTCAGGCGCTGACCTGTCTTGCGTTCCCTGCTGCCTCTTCTTTCGACGCTCCTGTCGCTGATGCAATTCGACATGGGCCGCGCGGTCTCACGCCGGGCAAGGGGGGTGGGCCTGATGCTCATCGCCGCGCTGTTCCTGCTCACGGCCTATGTGCTCGCGGTCGGCGCGCTGGCCGTCTATCTTTCCGGACGGATCAGCCCCTCAGCCGCACTTGGCGTCATCGCGCTCGGCTTGCTGGCCGCAGCAGGCATCCTCTTCGGTTGTGCTGCTATCGGCGCGCGCGTCGAGCAGGAGCGCGTCCGGGAAGCGGCCGCCGCCCGCCAGCAAGCTGCCCTTGGCGCCCTGACCGACCTGCTGGCCGGCGGCGTCTCGACCCGGACCATGATCATTGCCGCACTCGCCGGCCTGGCCGCTGCCGGCCTGCTCGACCCGCGCCGCAAGCCGCAGAGCAGGGACTGACGCCCCCACCGTCACATTTTCGACCCAGCCCCCCCTGTAGTCGTCTCCAAAGGCATGGCAAAAAGCCGATTGAGCAGGGAGGGTGGCCTATGGCGAGAATTGTGACAATCGAGGGCGTGGGCGAAATCGATCTCGACAAGATCGCACGGCTGCTGCCGGGCAGGAACGGGTGGGACGTCCTCAAACTCGGTACGCAGGGCCGCTACATCAAGGCCATTGTCGACTCCTGGCCGGTGCTTGAGCGTTATGAAATCAACACGCCGCTGCGTCTTGGTCATTTCTTCGGGCAGGGCCTCGTGGAAACCGGCTGGCTGAAACACACCGAAGAAGGCTTCAGCTACTCCGAAGAGATGCTGAAGAAGACCTTCCGCGTCTATCGCCGCAATCCGGACCTCGCCCGAGAGCACGCGCGCAAGAAGGAACTGATCGCCAACACCGTCTATGGCGGGCGCCGGGATCTCGGCAACACCCAGCCCGGCGATGGCTGGAAGTTCCGCGGCCGCGGCTTCATCCAGCTGACCGGCCGTGCTAATTATGCCCGCTATGGCGAAGCCGCCGGCATTGATCTCGTCAGTGATCCCGACATCATCAAGCGCGACCTTGCCAAGTCGGTTGAAGTCGCTGCTGCCTTCTGGAAAACCAACGGTCTCAATACCTATGCAGACCTCAATGATGGGGCGAAAGTCTCGCGCGGCGTGAACCGCGGCAATCCAAATGACCCCGCCGCTGCCAACCACGAAGACCTGCGCATCCTGTGGACCGAGACCGCCCTGTCGGTTACCCGGGCGCCCCAGAACCTTGCGCCCGAGCCGCCGGCTCCCGACGCGCCGGCGGCACAGCCCCTGCAAGTCGGCAGCCGCGGAGACCGCGTGCGTGAGCTGCAGGTCGATCTCAATGCCCTCGGCTACGTCACGAACGGCATTGACGGGATTTTCGGTCAGGCCAGCCGCCGCGCCGTTGTCGCCTTCCAGCAGGAAAACGGCCTGCCGGTCACCGGTATCGCCGACAGCGCGACGATTGATGCGATCGACAAGGCCGCCGATGATCCGGCCCGCACACGCAGCGCATCGCTCGATCGCAGCGAGACGGCCATCTTCGGCCCGCCGGGCGCCTGATGCACCCGGCCTTGCTGTCCGGCCTGCCCCGGCCCTAATCTCCGCAACGCAAAACTGCAGGAGACAGGAAGATGAGGCTCAAGGCCCCGAGAATCGCACCGCTTGGCGATGCAGACATCAGTGCGAAGCGAAAAGAGGCGTTTGCCGCCCAGTTCGGCGGCGGCCCGGTCTTCAATATCTTCCTGACCCTCGCCAAGGCGCCGAAAGCCTATCAGGCCTTCTCACGCTGGGGCGGCTACATCCTGTCGGATGATAACAGCCTCCCGGCGCGCGAGCGCGAACTCGTCATCCTGCGCACCGGCTTCAACTGGAAGTCAGGTTACGAATGGGCCCAGCACGTGCGCATCGGCAAGCAGTGCGGGCTTACCGATGAGGAGATCACACGCATCAAAGCCGGCCCCGACGCGCCAGGCTGGAGCGGCATCGATGCAGCGCTCCTGCGCGCCACGGACGAGCTGACCGCCGACGCCTTCGTCTCTGACAGGACCTGGGCGCAGCTCGCCTCGCTGACCGAGCAGCAGCGCATGGACCTGGTGATGACCGTCGGCCAATACACCCAGGTCTCGATGATGCTGAACACCTTCGGTGTGCAGCTTGATGATGATCTGACCCCCGACCCCGATCTGGCCAAATGAGACTGTCCCGGCGTAAGGCTTGCTGACCCGCCGGCCGGGACTAAGTTGCACAACGAAAACCTTCCCCTTGGAGACACGCCTTATGGCCCTGCCGCCCGTCCTGCAGAACCTGCGCATCCCGGTGATCGCGTCGCCGCTGTTCATCATCTCAAATCCGGACCTCGTCATCGCCCAGTGCAAGGCCGGCGTGGTTGGCAGCTTCCCGGCGCTTAACGCCCGCCCCGGCCCGGTCTTGCACGAATGGCTCGACCGCATCTCGACCGAGCTCGGCGAATACAACATCAAGAACCCCGATCGCCCGGCTGCGCCTTATGCGGTCAACCAGATCGTGCACAAGACCAACAACCGCCTCGAGCATGACATTGAGGCCTGCGTGAAATTCAAGGTGCCGGTGATCATCACCTCGCTCGGCGCCCGCAAGGACGTGAACGATGCGATTCATTCCTATGGCGGCGTCGTCCTGCATGACGTGATCGACACCTTCTTTGCCAGGAAGGCTCTGGAAAAAGGCGCCGATGGCCTGATCGCGGTCTGCACCGGCGCTGGCGGCCATGCCGGCACGCTCTCGCCTTTCGCGCTGATCCAGGAAATCCGCGAATTCTTCGATGGCCCGCTTGCACTCTCAGGCTCCATAGCAACCGGCGGCGCGGTTGCGGCCGCGCTCGCGATGGGCGCCGATATGGGCTATATCGGTTCGGCGTTCATAGCCTGTGACGAGGCCAATGCCACTGATGGTTATAAGGATGCGATCGCCACGTACGGCGCCGAAGACATCGTGTACACAAACCTCTTCACCGGTGTGCATGGCAACTACCTGAAGCCCTCGATCGTGGCCGCCGGCCTCGACCCGGACAATCTGCCGGAGAGCGATCCGTCCAAGATGAACTTCGGCTCAGGCGGCAATACCGAGGCCAAAGCCTGGAAGGATATCTGGGGCTGCGGCCAGGGTATCGGCGCCATCAAGTCGCGCATGCCGACCCAGGTCTTCGTCGACCAGCTTGTGCGCGAGTATGATGACGCCCGCGCCGCCCTCGCCAGGGGCCTTGGCTTTGTCCGCAAACAGCCGGTCACGCCAGCCTGAGTTGGCTGCCCGGGCCGCACGGGTTTATGCAGGACATGTCGGGGGGGGCGAGGCAACCGGCTTTCACCCGGCGGCGTCCTCCGGGCGCGGCGCTGGTCGCGGCCTTCACGGGCCGCGCAATACAGGCGCGGACCCTCATGCCGGCGGCCGCAGCGTCTGGCTGGGTTGCCTGGCCCGGCAAAGGTGCTGGAAACCCGCCAGCTGACAGTCTAGACCGGGGCGGTAGAGACAGAGAGCCGCCATGACTGATTTCATCCTCGTCATCGATGAAGGTACCACATCGACCCGCGCGATTGTTTATGACCGCCAGTTCGGTGAAGTCGCCCTCGCGCAGGAAGAGGTTTCTCTTCAATACCCGGCCGATGGATGGGTTGAACAGAAGGCTGAGGAAATCTGGTCGCGGACATTGTCCGTATGCCGGACTGTCATCGCCAAGGCCGGGGGAATCGACCGCATCGCCGCGATCGGCATCACCAACCAGCGTGAGACGACGCTGGTCTGGAACCGTAAGGACGCAAATCCGATCGCGCCTGCCATCGTCTGGCAGGACCGCCGCACGGCTTCGGTCTGTGAAGGGCTTAAGGCGGCGGGCTGTGAAGAGGCGGTGCAGGAAGCAACCGGCCTGTTACTCGATCCCTATTTCTCGGGCACCAAGCTCGGCTGGATCCTCGAAAACATACCCGGCGCCCGCCGTCTCGCCGGGGAGGGCCAGCTCGCCTTCGGCACAGTGGATTCCTATCTCCTCTGGCGCCTGACGGGCGGCAGGGTCCATGCGACCGATGTCACGAATGCCTCGCGTACACTGCTCTATCGTCTTGGCCTTGGTGCCGATGGTGGCTGGAGCAGCGAGATGGCGAGGCTGCTCGATATTCCCTCAGGCCTCCTGCCTGATGTTCGCCCGAGTGGGTCCGACTTCGGCCTGACGGATCCGGCCCTGTTCGGCCGCGCCATCCCGGTCTGCTCCGTACTCGGAGATCAGCAGTCCGCCCTCGTTGGCCAGGCCTGCCTCGCACCCGGCCAGGCCAAGGTCACCTTCGGTACCGGCGCCTTCCTGGTTGCCAATACCGGCGCCGTCCGGCCCCGCTCCCAAAACCGCCTTCTCGGCACGCTCGGCTATGCCTTACCCGGCGCCGCCGCGATGGCGCTGGAAGGCTCGATCTTCAATGCGGGTACGGTCATCAAATGGCTGCGCGATGACCTGAAGCTCATCCGGCGTGCCGATGAGAGCGCCGCTGCCGCCGCGAGTCTGCCGGACAATGGCGGGGTCTATATGGTGCCCGCCTTCACCGGCCTCGGCGCGCCGCACTGGAACGCCGAAGCTCGCGGCCTCATCGCCGGCCTGACGCGCGCGGCGACGTCCGCCCACCTTGTCCGCGCCGGGCTCGAATCGGTTGCCTACCAGACGAGCGACCTTCTCGCTGCCTTCGCGCGCGACGGCGCCCCGATTGCCGAGCTTCGTGTCGATGGCGGCATGGTGGCGAATGACTGGCTGATGCAGTTCCTTTCCGACGTGTGCAACGTGCCCGTCTTCCGGCCGGACTACCGGGAGATGACCGCGCTCGGCGCTGCCGCGGCCGCCGCGATGCAGCTCGGCTGGCTGAAACCCGCCGACTGGGCCGCCCGCGATGTGCCCGGCCGCCGGTTCAGTCCTGCAATGGCCGCCGGAGTGCGGGGCGCCGTGCTCAAAGGCTGGTCAGCCGCCCTCGGCCGGGCGCTTTAGGGGCGGGAGTCGCTTTGAGGAAGCGTCCGAACTGGTGCCACCTGAGAGAATTGAACTCTCGACCTCATCATTACCAATGATGCGCTCTACCCCTGAGCTAAGGCGGCATTGCCGGTTCGGTTCGGCGGCTTTAGCCTAAGCCTTCCCCCATGAAAAGACCGTTTAACCGCAGAATATGAGCCAGAAGCCACCCACCCCAGAACAGGCCGAACGCGCCGCCCGCCGGGCCGCGGCGCTCCGTGCCAACCTGAAACGGCGCAAAGCCGCTGTCCGAAAGGATGTTCCCTCCGATCCGCCGCCCCGCAAGCCCGGCTGACCGCGCAGGTTGGCTCCTCGGTCCCCCGGGTTAAATTCCTGACCGCGCACACATTCCGGTCCTGACAAAGCCGCGAAGCACAGTATATCTCGCGCCCATGGACAGACTTCACATTACCGGCGGTATGCCGCTTAACGGCCGCATCCACGTCTCCGGCGCCAAGAACTCGGCCCTTAAGCTGATGGTGACCTGCCTGCTGACAGATCAGCCGGTCGAGCTCACCAACATGCCGAACCTTGCGGATACGCGCTTCCTGGCGCAGCTCCTGGAGTCGCTGGGCGTAGAGGTCTACTGGCCGAAGGGTGCCTCGACCTGCCACCTCAATGCGGCGGAGCTGAAGTCCACCATCGCGCCCTATGAGCAGGTGCGTAAGATGCGGGCGAGCTTTAACGTGCTCGGGCCGCTGATAGCGCGCTCCGGCCATGCCACCGTCTCGCTGCCAGGGGGCTGCGCCATCGGCGCCCGCCCCGTGGACCTGCACCTCAAGGCCCTTGAGGCGATGGGCGCGGACCTGCGCGTCGAGGGCGGCTATGTAAAAGCCGCGGCGATCCATGGCCTCAAAGGCGCGCATATCAATTTCTCGACCGTCTCGGTCGGGGCCACCGAGCATGCGATGCTGACGGCTACCCTGGCGAAGGGCGAGACCATTCTCGAAAATGCCGCGCGCGAACCGGAAATCGAGGACCTTGCCAACTGCCTCAATTCGATGGGCGCGCTGGTGACCGGTGCAGGCACGCCGATCATTCGCATCAAGGGCGTGGAGGCCCTGCAGGGGACCACCTATGCCGTGATGCCCGACCGGATCGAGGCAGGCACCTATGCTATGGCGGCGGCGTCCGCGGGCGGGGATGTTACGCTTGAGGGCTGCCCCGTCGCCGCGCTTGGCGCGATGATTTCCAAGCTGCGCGAAGCGGGCGTCACCATAGACGCGGATGAGGCAGCCTCAACGCTGCGTATCCGGCGGAATGGTTCGCCGCTCAAGGCCGTGAGCCTCTCGACGCAGCCGCATCCGGGTTTCCCGACCGACTTGCAGGCCCAGTTTATGGCGTTGATGTGCACCGCTGAAGGCACCAGCATCATCCGCGAGACGATTTTCGAGAACCGCTTCATGCATGCTCCGGAACTCTCCCGCCTCGGCGCCGATATCACGGTGCGCGGGCAGGAGGCTGTCGTGAAGGGCGTTAAGCAGTTGACGGCGGCGCCTGTGATGGCGACGGATCTGCGCGCCTCGGTCTCGCTGGTCATCGCCGGTCTGGCAGCGCAGGGTGAAACGGTGGTGAACCGGATTTACCACCTCGATCGCGGCTTTGAGCGGCTCGAGGCGAAACTGAGGGCTTGCGGGGCGAAGATTGAACGCCGATCTGGCGAGGACGAGTAACCAGAGCCGGGAGCCGGGGGCAAGCGCTGATGACCGAACCGAAACCGCTACGCCTCCTCGCGGAGGAGGCTGAAGACCTCAGGATTATCGCGGCGGCGGTCCAGGATGCGGTCGTGAAGGCCGGTAACCTTAAATACGAGAAGCGGGGCCGCCGCTTCGCTATTGAGCTCAACCGCTACCGGTGGGAGGCCGCGCCGAAGCGCAGGGGCCAGCCCGGGGAGCGCGTGCGCGCACTCCTCGCATTCGATGGCGTGCTGGGCGTGAAGACCCGCGGCGTCACCAGGGCGGACCCTGAGCTGATCTTCTCACTGCTGAGCGTGGAGTTCACGCCGGATGCAGTGCCGCCGGCCGGCAGGGTCACATTGCTGTTTGCAGGCGACGGCGAGATCGTGCTGACGGTTGAGGCCATCGATGCCGCCCTGCTGGACAGCGACTATGTCTGGCCCACGCGGCATTTGCCGAGCCATGAGCGGCGCAAGAGGTAGGGTGGAGTGGCCCGGGGCGGGGCTATGAATGACCCCCGGCGCAATCCGCCACCTTGCCAGCCCGCCAGCCCCGGTCCATGTAGCGAGACTGTACCAAAAGCCCCGGAATGCCCGCCCCATGGCCCGCCACCTAGACGCCACGAAGCCTCAGTTCGAAGAGGTCCTGACGCGTTTCCTCGCGGAAGACCGGGGGACGGGAGATGATGTTTTCAGCGTGGTCAAGGACATCCTCGCTGATGTCAAACGGCGCGGCGGGGCAGCGGTCGCCGACTATACCGCCAGGTTTGACGGGCTGCAGATCGACCCCTCGACGCTCGCCTCCGACAATGTGAACCTGCACGCGCTGGCGGCAGAGTGCCCGGCGGACCTGCGCTCGGCGATCGATTATGCCCATGACCGGATCGCAGCCTATCACGGCGTCCAGCGCCCGGCGGACCAGCGCTTCACCGACGAAGCGGGCATAGAACTGGGCTGGCGATGGACGGCGCTGGACTCCGTCGGCGTCTACGTGCCAGGCGGGCGGGCAAGTTACCCGTCCTCGGTGCTGATGAACATCGTCCCGGCAAGGATCGCGGGCGTTGCGCGCATCGCGATGGTTGCCCCGGCGCCGAACGGCGAGCTCGCGCCGGCCGTGGCCTATGCCGCGCTGAAGGCGGGCGTGGATGAGTATTATCCCATCGGAGGGGCGCAGGCCGTTGGCGCGCTGGCCTTTGGCGCTGGCGCGCTGGCGCCCGTCGACAAGATTGTCGGGCCGGGTAATGCCTGGGTCGCGGAAGCCAAGCGCCAGGTGTTCGGACGGGTCGGGATCGATACGATTGCCGGGCCTTCCGAGATCCTGGTGATTGCCGATGTGACGGCCAATCCCGATTGGGTGGCCGCCGATCTCCTCAGCCAGGCCGAGCATGATCCTTCCAGCCAGGCCATCCTCATCACCCTGGATGAGGATGTGGGCAAGGCTGTGGAAAAGGCTGTGGAAAACCAGTTGAAGACCCTGCCCACTGGCGAGCGGGCGCGCGCGTCCTGGGTCAATCATGGTGCGATCATCCTGGTGCGCGATCGTCTGCAGGCAGCCGAGATCGCCAACCGGATTGCGGCGGAGCACCTTGAGCTTTGCATTGAGGATCCGGACGCCCTGCTGCCACTGATCCGTCATGCGGGCGCGGTTTTCCTTGGCCACCATACACCCGAAGCGCTGGGCGATTATGTCACCGGATCAAACCACGTTCTGCCGACAAGCCGGGCGGCGCGGTTTTCCTCCGGGCTCGGACTCAATGATTTCCTGAAGCGGATGAGCGTGCAGCGCGCAGGGCCCCATGGGCTGGATATACTTGCGCCGGCCGCTCTGCGCCTGGCCGAAGCCGAAAACCTGCCGGCGCATGCGCGATCGGTTTCCATCCGCATGAACCGGAGCGGGAGCGATGGGTAATGATCGCCTTATCGCCGTGCATATCGACGATGAGACGCTCGGCGCGTCTGGTCCGGACGCGGAGCATGAGCGGCGTGTCGCGATCTTTGACCTGATCGAGGAAAACAGCTTTGCTGTCACCGGACAGGACCGCGGTCCCTACATGCTTTCGCTCAGCCAGGCAGAGCGCCGCCTTATCTTCGCCGTGCGTACCGAGGCTGCTGAGGATGTCCATGCCTTCATCCTGTCGCTTGGTCCCTTCCGGGGCGTGATCCGGGACTATTTCATGATCTGCGACAGTTATTATGAAGCCATCCGGACACAGACGCCTCACCAGATCGAGGCGATCGACATGGCGCGGCGCGGCATTCATAATGAAGGCTCGGAGCTTTTGAAGGAACGTCTCGCCGGCAAGATCGATATCGATCACCTCACGGCGCGCCGCCTGTTCACCCTGATCTGTGCGCTGCATGCCGGGCAGGGCCGCGCGCCGGGCGCCTGAGGAGCAAGGCTATGAAGTATCAATTCCTACTCGCTGCGAGTCTTTCCGCGCTCGCCGCCTGCGGTGCGCCGCGCGGTCATCAGCCTGCGGTCGAACCGGGCCCGCCGGTAGTTGCGGCTGAGCCTGATGCAGAAGGGGGGCTGCCCCCGCCGGCCGTGTTCGGCCTTGAAATTGTCGACGGCGAAGGCCTTGTCTCTGTTCTCGATGCCGGGCCGCAGGATGAGATTTCAGGGGTCTCACCGCCGAAGTTTGCGCTGCATTGTGATACGGCCGCCAGGACGCTGGAGGTCCTCGCCCCGGTGCGCCAGCTTGGCCCCTATGCCGTGCCAGGGTCTGCCAGGTTTATAGCTTCGGGTGAGGCGTTTGCAGGCGACGCCGTGATCAAGGCCGGGGACATCACGGCGATGAGCCTCACTCTGGCGCTGACACCAGAACTCCTTGAACGCATCGCCACAACCCAGACCGCGCGTCTGGCGATCGGCGATGGCTTCGCCGAATCAAATCTCGACACCAACGGCGCCTTTCCCGGCTTTGTCGGTCAATGCAGTCTCGAATCGGGGGTGCCCCTGCCGCCACGCTGATCCGGTGTTCAGTCACCTGCCTACCCGGCGAGCTTGCCGGAAGCGCTGTGAGCCTGTATGGCGCAGCCCAGCATTGCGAAGTCTTGGCCGGAATGGCCGGTCAGCTGGAGAAGGCATGTCCAAAGAAGAACTTATCGAATTCGAAGGTACGGTCGTCGAACTGCTGCCGAACGCGACGTTCCGCGTTAAACTCGAGAATAACCACGAAATCATTGCGCACACTGCTGGCAAAATGCGCAAGAACCGCATCCGCGTGCTCACCGGCGACAAGGTCATGGTCGAAATGACCCCGTATGACCTTACCAAGGGTCGCATCACCTACCGCTTTAAGTAAATCGACATGCCGGGGAAGGCACCGCTCATTCTCGCGAGCGCGAGCCCCCGGCGTCTCGACCTCTTGGCCCAGATCGGCATCGTGCCGGACAAGGTCGCCCCCACCGACATCGACGAGACCCGCCGCAAGGACGAAAGCCCACGCGCGCTGGCAGAGCGCCTGGCGCGCGGGAAGGCGGCGGCCTGCCCGGAGGCCGGTTATGTGCTGGCAGCCGATACGGTCGTCGCGCTCGGCCAGCGCAATCTGGAGAAGGCGGCGCATGAGGCGGAGGCGGAGGCTTTCCTGCGGCTGCTTTCAGGGCGCGCGCATCAGTGCATCACCGGTGTCGCGGTGCGTGCGCCGGATGGGCGCGTCAGCGCACGCACGGTGCTCGCCCGCGTGAAGATGAAACGCCTGACCGATGCCGAGATCGCCGCCTATGTCGCCAGCGGCGAATGGAAGGGCAAGGCCGGCGGCTATGGCATCCAGGGCATGGCGGGCGGCTTCATCCCCGCGATCAGCGGCAGCTACACCGCCATCGTCGGCCTGCCGCTTTACGAGACGCGGATGCTGCTGGAAGGCATGGGCTGGCGGCGGTGATCGCCAGGCCGCCCCGCGATCAGTACTTCACGAAACACGTGGGGTTGAGCGGATTGCTCAGGCTATTCGCGCTGGCGATCTGGTTTCGTGAGGGGCCACTGTCTTCCGGCACCAGTTCGTTGACGACCGCCGAGCAGCTGGTCAAGGAGTCGAAACGACCGACTATTTCATAGTCGCGTCCGGCGAAAAAATCCTGTTCGAGAGACACGTTGCACCGCGTGAATGTGCCCGGCGGTCCTCCAATCGGCACGCTGACTTGCAGGGCGATGGACTGGTTCGGGCCTGCCTCGATGAGCAACTCCTTGACCTCCAGACCATCATACTCGCCGAGTGGCATATCAAGCTTTCCAGCCTTCCGGTGATTGCGACGCTCAGGCGTGTGTTGGGCGGGATCGCTGTCCAGCGTGTAGACGCTCGCCAGCGCGGCGGGCGCAGAGCAGTCCTCGGCTGTGTGCAAGAAGGCGGTCATGGCGTCGCCCACGCTGGTTTGTGGAACAGTCCCCTTGCTCAAGGCAACGCGCAGGCGCGCTGTGTCGCTTGTGCTGACGGCGTATTGAGGCACCGAATACGTAGAGGCGCATCCTGCAAAAGCCAGCAGAACGAAGAGGGCGCAGGCGCTCTTCGTGGGTGATCGGGGCAACATGATCAGAAATTCCTTTTGAGACGCCGTCTTTTTTGGGGCGGCCATCGCGAGAGGCAAGGGACGTTCGTGCCCGGTTCCAGGAAACGCCGAAAGCCTGCGCCATGTTCTCCGGCCACAAAAAACCCCGGCATCGCTGCCGGGGTTCGGATTTGTCCGTCGGCGGCAGGTCTAGGCGCGTTCGAAGGCCGAGACAGCGAACACGCAGAGGGCCGCGCCGGCGGCAATCGCGACCCATATCGGGTTGGTCATGGCCAGCGTGCTGAGCTGGTTGACGACAGCAGAGCTCAGTTCGGTCGGGGCGGTGGTCAGCGCTTCGGTGACCGTCTTGTCGACGCCCGTCCAACCTGCCAAGAGCTGCGGCAGCTGCATCGCGGCGATTGCGGCTCCGGTCAGACCGAGGCTGCCAACCACGAGACGGCGCACCGTTTTCTGGCGGTGGATGCGACCCATGACCTGACGGGTGAAGGGTTCTGCGGGCAGCGCATTGTCCTCGACCCGGAAGAGGTCAGACAGATCCTTGTAGGCATCCTGATCACGCATATCTCTCACTCCATCACGCCACATTGGCATTTTCAAGACGGGTCCTGAGCAGGGCAACCCCGCGCTGGACATGTGACTTTACGGTCCCGAGGGGCCAGCCGGTCACTTCGGCGGCTTCGGTATGGGACAGGCCCGTGGCGACACACAGCACAACGCAGGCGCGCTGGGCCTCGCTGAGGCTTTCGAGCGCGCGGGTGAGGTCCATCCGCTGCTCTGTCTGGTCCGCCGAGCGGTCGAAGGGGATGATTTGCGCTGTCTCGTCGAACTCGATTTCCATCTTCTGCCGGCGGCGCCATTGCAGGAACTCCCGCCAGCAGATGGTGCAGATCCAGGCACTGAACGTGCCGCCAGCATAGGTGGAGATTTTCTGCCATGCAGTGACAAACGTGACCTGGGCAATATCATCGCCATTGGAGTGTGAGCCGGTCAGACGGCGGGCCATACCGCGGACCCTGGCCTGATGGCGTCGCACGAGTTCGGTAAAGGCTGCCTCGCTTCCACGTGCGGCCGCATAGGCCAGGTCAGGGTCGCTGCGCATGTCCCGCCCTCCAGAGGCGACCAGCCAGAGTTCAGCTTGCGGTCTTGCCACGGCCGAACGCCCAGAGTCCAATGTAGGCGATGCCCATGAAGATCGGGAAGGTAGCCACGCCGAGCATCGGCGTGATGGCTTCGGACTCTTCCATTCCGATCAGCGAGCCCAGGACTGCAAAGGCAGCGCCGAAGGCCAGGAACAGGACGCCGCGGCGAAGGTCGGCGCGGACGGGGTCGGTAACCAGCGACATGTTCTCCAGCAGTTCCGGCGACAGGGTCTGGCCCTTGTCGATGGCGTGGCGCAGCGTTTCGTGAATGGTCAGGCGCTTGCGGCCGTTAAAATAGCTGACAAGCCAGACAACGGCGATGATCGTGCCGAAAAAGGCAACGGGGACGAGGATTTCAACACCCATGGGGGGCTCCGGTTCAGGTTATTCCAGCGCGATTGCTGGTGTTCATGCCCGTAAGATGCGGCCAGGGGGCCAGACGGATGCAGGCGGCCAGAAATTTTTTGGCAAACTGCCAGTTTTCTGGCTGCAACCGGGAGTGTAGGTTACGTCTTGCCCCCTGCGGCGCCGCTGTTTAGGTGCGGGGCATGGTCAAGGTCCGGTCAAAGAAACAGCGCAGGGCGCACGTCGCGGCGGATCTTTCGACCCCGGCCGGACGCGCGCGCGCCTGGCGCGAGCTGACCTTGGGCGACCATGGCTTCCTGAGAGCGCGCTTTCGTAATCTGCACCAGATCTCCCCGGAAATGTGGCGCTCCAACCAGCCTGGCCCCCGCCAGATCCTGGCGCATGCGCGCCAGCGCGGCATCCGCACCGTCCTCAACCTGCGCGGCCCCAGCACCCAGGGCTACTACCTGCTGGAGAAGGAAGCCTGCACAGAGGCTGGCATAGAACTCATTGATTTCCAGATGTTTTCCCGCGATCCGCCCACCCGAGAAGCGATTTTTGCCGCCCGCGATCTGTTCGAGCGGATCGAATACCCGGCCCTGATGCACTGCAAGTCGGGCGCGGACCGGGCGGGGATAATGGCGGTCCTCTACAAGCTGCTGCGCGAACGGGTGCCTTTCTCCGAGGCCAAGGCGCAGCTCTCAGGCAAGTACCTGCACATAAAACACGGCAAGACGGGCGTGCTGGATGCCTTCCTGGAGGCCTATGAGGCCTTCAATGCCGGCCGGCCTCCGGCCAGCCGGAAGCCGTTCCTGGACTGGGTTGCAGAAGATTATGACCGGGCGGCCCTCAAGGCTTCCTTCGCCCGCGCGTCAGGCAAGAGGCTGCAGCTGGACGTTCTCCTGCGCCGGGAATAGCGCTTTTCAGCCGCCGGATTTCATGCCAGCACTTAGCTGCGGAGATCAGGGAGAGGGGTTGCCATGCGGGTTTGGACCGTTTCGGCCACGGCGCTCCTGGCGCTTGCCGGGTGCGGCGCGCTGGGCGGGCCGACCGACAGGCAGGTTCTGATAAAGACCTGTATGGAGAGCGGGAGCGCCGAGGCGGCCTGCAGTTGTGAAGTCGATGCCCTCGAGAAAAACCTGCCGCCTGAGCTGTTCGGCAAGCTCGCCCAGGCCGTGGGCCGGGACAAGCAGTCCGAGCTCGAATATCTCAACACGCTGCCGTTAGAGGACTTGCTTGCCTTCTCGGCCGTCACCAACGACCTTGAAGCCTGCGCCAGCAAGGCGGCGCCGGGAGGGTAGAAGCCAGGGCAGGCCGGCACGGCCCCGGAACCTGCGATGTTAAACGATGACGTGACGCGGGCCAGCGCACGTCCTAGAATGGGACGTAACCAGGAAGGGGATCCTCATGAAGTTCATTATAATCAATAGTTTCCGGGTCATGGTATATGTGGCCTATGTCGCCATCATTGTGGCAGGCATCGCCCTTGGCATCTATCAGAAGGGCGAGTTCACCGGCGAGCTGATCGGCCTGTCAGGCGCAGCCGCCCAGGTTGCAGACTTTGCGATCTTCAGCTTCGGTGGCTGGGTCGCCGCCAGCATCATCTGCGGCCTGATCGTCACGCTCATGGATATCCGCGACGATATCAATGACCGCCTGCCGGACGCGCGCCGGGACATCTAGGCGCGTTCGGGTCGGACATGAAACATAGGGCCGCCCAGCCAGTCCTGGCGGCCCTTTCCGGGGAGACCTCCTATGAGCGTCGTTTCAGCTGCTGCGCTTTATGCCGGCATCAATATCCTGCTCCTTTTCCTGCTCTCCTTCCGGGTTGTCGGCGGCCGTTTGCGCACCCGGGTGTCACTGGGATCGGGGGGCGATCCGGATCTGGAAGTGCGCATCCGTGCCCATGGCAACGCGGCCGAGTACATCCCGGCCTCGATGCTGGGATTGATCGTGCTGGCCTCGCTCGCCGTTCCGGTCTGGGCCATACATGCGCTCGGCGGGGTATTCACCCTCGGCCGTCTTCTGCATGCGGTCGGCCTGTCGGCAACCCTTCTCTGGGCGCGCCAGTTCGGCATGGTGCTGACCTGGCTGGGCATGCTGGGGATCGGTGCCTATGTCGTCTACGCCGCGCTTGCCTGATGCTGCATGGTTGCGCGCCGGCGCGGCGCAGTCCATCTAGCGCGCATGACTGGATTTGACATTCCCCCGGCTGACCTGCTCGCCGGATTACTCGATCGCTGCCTTAAGGCAGGAGCCACTGCGGCGGATGCAAGGATCGGCGTCGCCGACGGGGTCAGCGTTTCGGTGCGCGAGGGAAAGCTCGAAAGCATCGAGCGCGAGGAGAGCGCCAGCGTTGCCCTGCGCTGTCTCTTCGGAAAGCAGCAGGCCCATGTCTCAGGCGCCGATCTGTCACCCGACGGCCTGAAAGCGCTGACCGAGCGCTGTGTGGCGATGGCGCGCGCCGTGCCCGAAGACAGGTATTGCGGCCTGCCGGAGCCGCGCGAGCTCGCCCCCGGCAATGTCGATATGGACCTTTCCGGCGAGCCTGAAATCTCCGCCGACATCCTTGAGCGCGAAGCGCTGGCCGCCGAAGCCGCGGCCCTCGCCGTCCCTGGTATCAAGACGGTGGCCGGATGCGGCGCCTCCTGGAACCGGTCGGCCCGCTGGGTAGCGGCCACCAACGGTTTCCGCGCCTACAAGACCGGTACCTCGACCGGGCTCGGCCTGGCTGCCGTCGCCGAGAAAGACGGCCAGATGGAGCGCGACTATGACAGCTGGTCTGTCCGCTTCAGCAAGGATCGTCCGTCTGCGGAAGAAATCGGCAAGACGGCTGGCGAGCGCACGATTGCCCGCCTTGGCGCGCGCAAGATCGAAACGCAGAAGGCCGCCGTGATTTTCGACCGGCGCGTTTCCGATAGCCTGATCGGTGCCTTCCTTGGTGCCATCTCGGGCCCCTCCGTCGCCCGCGGCGTCAGCTTCCTGAAGGACCGCATGGGCGGGCAGGTTTTCAGCAAGGGCGTTTATCTCACCGATGATCCGCACCGTCCGCTGGGTATGGGTAGCCGGGCGCATGACGGCGAAGGCCTTCCCGTGGCCGAAACCCACCTGATCGAAGACGGCCGCCTGACGCGCTGGCTTCTGAACACCTCCACCGCCCGCCAGCTCGGCCTCGCCCCGAACGGCTTTGCAGGCCTTGGCTTTGGTGATCCGCCCGGCGTGTCGACGTCCAACGTCTATCTGCGCCCCGGTGCCCAGTCGCCGGGCGCGCTCGCGAAGTCCGCCGGCAAAGGTCTTCTGATCACCGACATGTTCGGCCCGTCGATCAATCCGAACACGGGTGATTATTCAGTCGGCGTGGCCGGCTTCTGGTTCGAGGGCGGTGAGATCGCCTATCCCGTCTCTGAAGTAACCGTCGCGGGTGACCTGCCTTCGATGTTCGCTCGGCTGGTTCCGGCGTCCGACCTTGAACTGCGCGGCACACGCGACGCCCCATCGATCCTCATCGAGGATATGAACCTTGCGGGCAGCTGATCGCACGCTTGAGGCAGATCTCACGCGGCTCTGCCAGCTGGCGCAGGAAGCGGGCGACCTCGCAATGTCTTATCTGCACAAGGGCGGCGCCGACGCCTGGAACAAGACGAGCGGCGGCCCGGTTACCGAAGCTGACCTCGCGGTTAACCGCCTGTGTGCCGCAACCCTGAGATCCGCCCGGCCGGAATACGGCTGGCTGTCGGAAGAAACCCTTGATGACCCGTCAGCCCGGCAGAGGTCCCGCTGCTGGGTCATCGACCCGATCGACGGCACGCGGGCTTACATGGACGGCAGGCCCGACTGGTGCGTGGGGCTTGCCGTCGTAGAGGAGGGGGAGGCCGTGGCCGGTGTCATCTACGCCCCCGCCCTCGGTCAGTTCTTTGAGGCGCGGCGCGGCGCAGGTGCCCGCCGTAATGGCTCGGCCATCCGCGTCTCCGCGCGCGGGCAAGAGGCCGGCAGCCGCCTGATCACCAATGAAGGCATGCTGAGCCATCCGGGCTGGCGTGAGCCCTGGCCGGAGGTGCATCTCGCCCGGCCGAAGCCCAACGCGACCCTCCTGCGCCTCGCGCTCGTCGCCGCAGGCGACTGGGACGCCGCCCTCGTGCTGGCCGAAAAGGCGGACTGGGACCTCGCCGCCGGCGCCGCGCTCGTCACCGAGGCAGGAGGGCAGGTGACCACCCATTCCGGCGAGCAACTGGTCTTTAATCGCACCGTTCCGGCCCAGCGCAGTGTGGTCGCCTCTGGAAACGGGCTTCATCCTTTGTTAGTGCGCCGCACAGGATATGTGCGCCTCCCGGACCCGCAGGCACGGGCCGCTCAGACCCCGGCGCCAGAGACCAGGGAGCTCCCGAATATGGCCGGCAAGGATAAACCTTCCAAACAGCTGCTCCACATCGTGTTTGGTGGTGAATTGAAGGATGTGACCGGTGTCGAGTTCGAGGACCTCTCGAAACTCGATTTTGTTGGTGCCTTCCCGAACTATCAGGAAGCCTATGACGCATGGAAAGCGGCCGCCCACCGCACCGTCGACCATGCCGAAACCCGCTATTTCATCCTGCACGCGCACCGGCTGCTCGACCCTGCGACGGGAGACACCCATCACGTCTGAGCCTGCCTCTTCCCCGCCGCAGCGGTCCCTCTGGCGGCTGTTCAAGGCGCATTTCTGGCCGCACAAGGCGTGGTTTATCGGCGGAACGGTGCTCGCCCTTCTGACGGCGCTCTGGGGCATCGGCTATGTTGCCGTGCTCGATTTCGTCGGCACCTCGCTTCAGCAGCAGATCACCGGCGAGGGCCAGGGCCCGGATGGCAGCTGGATCTGGACCGGCATTGCCGCGATCATCGGTCTGACCCTGGCGCGATCGCTGTCAATGTACGCCATGACGCTCCTGAACAATACCGGCGTGCAACGCGGACTAGTCAGTGTGCAGACTGTTCAGTATGATACGCTGACCGATGGAGATTTCGCCCGCGTCTCCGGCGCCGCTTCGGGCAGCTTCGTCTCGCGCTTTATCAGTGATGTCATTTCCATCCGCGAAGCGGCGCTGCGCTTCGCCAACAGTTTCACCAAGAGCCTCGCCACAGTGATCGGTGTGCTCGTCTGGCTGTTCTGGAAAGACTGGCAGCTCGCGCTGATCATTGCCGTCGTCTATCCGCTCGCCCTCGGCCCGGTCGTCTCGCTCGGTAATGCCGTGCGCGCGCGCGCCAGGCAGGCCGCTGAGCAGGCCGGGGAGGTCACCTCGCTTCTCTCGGAAGGCTTCCAGTCGGCGCGCATCGTCAAGGCCTATGGTCTCGAGCGCTGGCAGAAGACGCGCGCGGAGCGGGGCTTTACAGAACGCTCGCGCCTGTTCCTCAAGGTCCTGTCGAAGCGCGCCGGTGTCGATCCGGTGCTCGAAGTGTTTGGCGGTCTTGCACTCGCCGCGCTGCTCGGCTTTGTCACCTGGCGCATCGCTGAGGGCGAGAATACCTTCGGCGACCTGCTCGGCGTCATCGGCGCCGTCGCGGTCGCGGCGCCCGAAGTGCGCGCGCTGGGCTCGATCAGCGCCGTCGCGCAGGAAGGTGCCGCCGCCGCCGACCGGGTGTTTGAGATCGTCGATGCCGCCCCGAAGGTTGCCGACAAGCCAGGTGCCCTGACGATGGAAGGCGCCGCCGGCAGCATCGCTTTCCGCGATGTCCGCTTTGCCTATCCGGACGGCACCGAGGCGCTGAAGGGCCTCTCCTTCGTCGCTAATCCCGGCGAAACGGTTGCCTTTGTCGGCGCGTCCGGCGCGGGTAAGTCCACCGTGTTCAACCTGCTCATGCGCCTCTACGATGCCTCCTCCGGCTGTATCAGCATCGACCATGTTGATGTGCGCGACGTGACCGGTGAAAGCCTGCGCCGCAACATGGCGCTCGTCTCGCAGGATGCCGCGCTCTTCGACGACACGATCGCCAGCAACATCGCCCTCGGCCGCCTGGGTGCCACCCGCAGCGAGATCGAGGCCGCCGCCCGCGCCGCAAACGCACATGATTTCATCGTCGCAATGCCCGGGGGCTATGATGCGCCCGCCGGTGAGCTGGGCCGCAACCTTTCCGGCGGCCAGCGCCAGCGAATCGCGCTCGCCCGCGCCATTCTGCGCGACGCGCCGATCCTGCTGCTGGACGAAGCCACCTCCGCCCTCGACGCCGAAAGCGAAGCGAAGGTGCAGGAAGCCCTCGCGCGTTTTTCCTGCGCGCGGACCGTCCTTGTCATCGCCCACCGCCTCTCAACCGTGCGGGCCGCTGACCGCATCATTGTCATGGAAAACGGCCGCGCCGTGGAAGAGGGATCGCATGAGAGCCTGATGACGCAAGGCGGTGTCTACAAGAGGCTTGTGGAGCTTCAGCTGAGCTGACGGTGGCTTTGGTCCAGGAAGTGCGACCTTGCCCTCTGATGGCGTTCACCAACAGAATGGCGAACGGCTCAACTCATCCAGAAGAAAGCCTCCTGTTCGGGGCAACCGCGCCGGGTAAGCCGCGGGCCGTTTTCATTGAGAAAGCTGATCGATGAAAACAGGAGCCATGATCGGATCATCGGCATGGAAAGTCCGCACGCCCCGGTATGGGGCGCGACTTGAACCTCAGAGACGGCCCGGTTTGTTTGATGAGCTATCCGTCGGCAGATGGCGGACAGATCGCTGGCTGCGAGAAAGTTCGCGCTGGTCCTGTATCACTGACGGCGATCGGCGTGAGCCGTAACGCCCCGTCTTGACGCACCTCAGTCCCCGGTAAAATCCGGATCGCGCTTTTCGAAGAAGGCCTTCACCCCTTCGCGGAAATCGTCGGTCTGCTGCATCAGGGCGAAGGCTTCCAGGTCGCGGTGGGCGGTGGCCCTGGCGAGGGCGAGCGCGGCCACGTTGACGTCCTGCTTCACCATCTTCAGTGCCGTAGGCGGCAGTTTGGCGGCTGCAACGGCAATCTCGCGCGCCTTGGCGAGCGCGCCGCCGGGCGGGGTGATGTGATCGATGAGGCCCCAGCCGAGCGCAGTCTCGGCGCCGACTTTTTCGCAGAGGCCTGCAATCCGCTTTGCGCGCGCCGGCCCGATAAGGGCGACAAAGCGCGGGATCGAGCCCCAGCTCATGTTCATGCCGCGCTCGACTTCCGGCACGTAGATCGTGGACGTCTGAGCAGCGACCCGCAGGTCGCAGGAGACCGCGAGCGCCGCGCCGCCGCCGACGCACCAGCCTTCGATGGCTGAGATGGTGAGCGCGTCCACCGCCTCCCAGGCCTCGCACATTGCAGGCCCCGTGCGCAGGCGCACGCGGCGCTCAGCAAGTCCCAGCCGGCGCACGTCGACGCCTTCGCTCTCGCGCAGGTCCGCGCCGAGTGTGAAGTTCTCGGCGCGGCCTGTCAGGATCACCGCCGAGATCGCCGGGTCGCCTGCGAAGAGGCGCGCCGCCTCAGTCAGCTCGCGCATAAGCTTCTGGCTCAGCGCATTTGCCTTCGATCCGGTGTCGAAGCTCACCGTCGCGATACGGCCGTCAATCTGTATGCGGACGAGTTCCATCGGCATCAGCCCGGTCCGGCAGGTCGTTCCTGCGGCAGGAGGCTTGCCGCATGCCGGATGAAGCGCGCCAGTTTCTCTGCGCTTTCGGCGCCCTGCACGGCGACGCGTCGATTGGCGATATAGGTCGGGACGCCTGAAATTCCCATCTGGCGAAAAGTCTCTGCCTCCTCGCGTACCACCTCTGTATCGGCTCCGGATTTCAGAAGGTCCGCCACAATCTCCGCGTCGAGGTCAATCCTGCGCGCGATATCCGTCAGCACCGCGTGATCGCCCACGTCGCGGGCCTCGTTGAAGTAAGCCCGGAAGAGGGCCTCCTTCGCGGCGCTGCCCTTGCCCTGGCCCTGCGCCCAGCGCACCAGCCGGTGTGCATCGAAACTGCTCGGACGGTGCGTCAGGGTGTCAAACCGGTAGGGAATATCCTCCGCGTTGCCATAGTCGATCAGCGCCTGGCGCATCATGGCCATCCGTTCCCTGCCTTCCGGTGAGCTCACACGGTTCGACATATAGGCCTTGTAGTCGACACCTTCCTTTGGGATTGTCGGGTCCAGTTCGTAGGGTCGGAACAGCAGCTGCACCTCTACTTCCGGCGCGAGCTGCCGGGCTTCCTCGATCCGGCGCAGGCCCAGCCAGCACCAGGGGCACACTATGTCCGAAACCATTTCGATGACCACGGTCATGGAGCCTCCTGCCTATGCGGCGCCCGGTGCGCCATGAGCATTTCAATCGTAACGCTGCGCAGCGCCGCCGCATGCGTCGCCTCCAGAAGAACGGGCGGGGCGCAGCCCGCTTCCCACGCCTCGCGCCACCGGTTCACGCAAAGGCACCAGCGATCGCCCGGCCGCAGTCCTGCAAAGGCAAGGCCCGGCCGGGGCGTGATCAGGTCATTGCCGCGCGTATAGCTGAACTGCAGGAAGTCGGCCGTCAGGACGGCGCAAACCGTATGGCTGCCAAGGTCCATTGGCCCGGTTTCGCAGCATCCATTGCGGAAGTATCCCGTCAGCGGATCATGGCTGCAATCGGCCAGCGGGGCGCCGAGGACATTGAGCGGCGTCATGTGGCCGTGAGCCCAATGGGCCGTTCCGGCTTCGACGTCGCCATCGCTAGCACCTTCAGATAGCCGCGCTGCACCTCCATCCGCTGTGTCACGCCCCTGGCGGCGAGTGCCCGGTGGATCAGCCCGAGGCGGTAGCAGGGCACATGCATGAACATGTGGTGCTCGCAGTGATAGTTTACCCAGTAAGGCGCCAGCAGAAGGCCCTCCAGCGGATTAGCCAGCGTCGTGCGGGCATGGCGCATCGGGTCGTTATTGTCCGGGACCACAGCATGCTCGCCGATATTGCGCAGGCGGGTGATCATCATCATCCAGGTCGCCATCGGCAACAGCCAAAGAACGAAATAAGCCCACCCGTATCCGAGTACGGTCAGCACACTGAAGATCATGAGATTGGTGATCACCATCGGGATCACGGCCTCGCGTGCAGACTGCGAGCGGTTCTCCGCGCCAGGGCCCTTCTTGATGCCGAGGCCCAGCGCATTGGCAAACTGGTTGCTTCGCTGTTTGAAGAAGGTCTGCCCCGTCAGATCACGGATGATCTTGCGGCGCAGGGAAGAGCGTGTCACCGGGAAGGGTTTCGACAGGATCAGGTCCGGGTCTTCTTCCTGCTGGGCGTATTTGTGATGCGACAGGTGATACTGCCGGTAGGCCTTCAGGTGCCCGCCCATCGGCGCGCCGCACAGCCAGTGCCCGACGAAATCATTGACCTTCGCATTCGGATGCAGCGCGCCATGGGCTGCGTCATGCATCAGGATCGTCAGGCCCAGCTGGCGGGCGCCAATCAGCATCACCGAGACCGGCAGGAGCCAGGGTGACCAGATCGACAGGGCCATCGCGCCGGCGATAATCGCCCAGGCGTGGATCACGAGCAGTGGGCCCATCCAGCCATTGCGGGCCGACAGGGCCTCCCAGTCCTCGCGGGCAAAAAGATCAAGCGGACGGATGCGGGCAGCAGCGGGCATAGAGCCAGTATAGGCCAGCGCGGCGCTGTCGTCACCTTTGGGACAAGGTTTCCGCCGCGTCCGGATCCAGCCCGCGCAGCTCCATTGCGGCGCGGATGTCACGCACCAGCCACACATCGGGCCTCGGCTGGGGCTTGCGGCGGATTTCGAGGCCGAAGGGCAGGCTCAGGCTTTCGGACCGGGCGAGCGGGGCAATCGCCGGCTCGGCAAAGATCGACTTCGGCGCCCGCTCCGGGATCAGGGCGGAGAGGAGGAAGCCGCCGGCCAGGATGGCCCCGGCCCAGACGTTGGACTTGAAGATCGCCAGCGCCGATTTTTCGCCGCTGGTCTTCAGGATCATTGCCTGCCAGAGGCCGTGCATCAGGAAGCCCAGCGCCGCGAGCGCGCCGATCCTTCCCGCATCGTTCAGCATCGCGGCAAAGGCGATCAGTGTGGCGGCGCCCAGGTGGAAGCAGAACGACATCAGGACCGCCCGCTTGCCGAACAGGCGCGCCGTGGAGCGTACGCCGATCAGCGCATCGTCCTCGCGGTCCTGCAGGGCATAGACGGTGTCATAGGCAATGGTCCACAGAACGAGGCCGAAATAGAGCACGTAGACCGGCCCTGTAATCAGGTTGGCTGTGGCGGCGCCGACGAGGACGCCCCAGTTGAAGGTCAGGCCCAGCCAGGCCTGGGGCCACCAGGTCACACGCTTGGTGAAAGGGTAGATTGCGACCAGCGGCAGGGCCAGCAGCGCGGTCAGCTTCGCATCGCCCGGCAGCATCAGCCATACGGCAAAGCCGGCGCCCAGCTGGGCGAGCAGGAACAGGTAAGCCTGCCGGACAGTGACCGCGCCGGACGGGATGGGCCGCAGAGCGGTGCGCGCGACCTTCGCGTCGAAGTCCCGGTCCGTGATATCGTTCCAGGTGCAGCCTGCGCCGCGCATCGCCGCAGCACCGATGAGGAAAAGCAGCGCCCAGCCGATGTCGGCGAGGAAAAGTCCGCCCGAGAGACGCTGGAAGGCGAGGCCGATGAGGCAGGGGATGAACAGGAGCCAGATGCCGACCGGCCGGTCGAGCCGCGCCAGCATCGCATACGGGCGCCAGGGCGCCGGAAGGCCTGACAGCCAGCCGGGCAGGGCCGTGTCAGCCGGGAAAACGAACCGTTCCCGATCTCCGTTGCGGTCTGAATAGGTCATCCTGAGAGGATATAGACTAATTGGGCTGCACCCGCATCGGTTGTGGTTCCAAAACCACCGGGCGTGACGCAAAAACCACACCTGACAGGCAGGCCCGAACGGGACTATATCGGCTGGCATGCCGACATCCCCGCGCCTTCATATCGAAACGCCGCTCTCCGAGGGAGCACTCCTGAGCCTTGGGGAAGAAGCGTCGAACTATCTTGTCAGGGTTTTACGCGTCAGCCTGGGCGAACAGATAAGGCTGTTCAATACCGGCAGCGGAGAATGGCAGGGCCGGATCGAAGCGGTCGGCGCCCGCAAGACGGTTGTCCTGCTGGAGAAGCTGCTCCGGAAGCCTCCCCCGCCAGACCCTGCCGCGCTCTGGCTGCTCTTTGCTCCGGTCAAACGCGACAACACCGACCTGATCGTCGAGAAAGCGACCGAACTCGGAGCTTCGGTGGTGCTGCCGGTGCTTACCGAGCGCACGCAGACGCGCACGGTCCGGATCGACCGGTTTCGCAAGATCGCCATCGAGGCAGCGGAGCAGACAGAGCGGCTTGATGTTCCCGAGATTGCAGATGTCAGGACACTTCCCCATGCGCTCGATGCCTTGCCTGCGGGGATGGTGCTGATCTTTTGTGATGAGAGCGGCGATGATCCGGCCGCTTCCTGGGGCGGCGCGGCGGGACGCGCACCGTCCGCCCTGACGGCATTCAGCGCGCTCAAGGGGCGTCCGGCGGCCATACTCGTCGGCCCGGAGGGCGGGTTTACGCCTTTCGAACGCTCGGCACTCAGGGCGCGCCCCGCCACCTACCCCGTCAGTCTTGGCCCCCGCATCCTGCGGGCCGAAACGGCGGCCGTTGCGGCGATGGCGCTCTGGCAGGCCGCCTGCGGGGACTGGGCCTGACTGCAAGGGTTGTGCAACATTTCGGCGAGGGCATTGGCGTTGCCACATTTTGGCCTTATCTCCACGCCGACCAGGAACTGAACCCGGAGGCCCGGCGATGACGACGCCAACAAGCGACATCGACGAGGCCGCGCCTCGGATCAGCGGCAAGACGGAGCTGGTTGCCTACCTCGAAGGCGGCAACAAGCCGAAGGCTGACTGGCGGATTGGCACGGAACACGAAAAGTTCGGCTTCCTTTGGGAGGGGCTGCGCCCGCTTCCCTACGCGGGCAAAGCCTCGGTGCTGGCGATGCTGGAAGGCCTTCGCGACCGGTTCGGCTGGGCGCCGATCATGGAAGGCGATTACCTGATCGGGCTGAAAAAGGACGGCGCGAGCATCAGCCTCGAGCCGGGCGGGCAGTTCGAACTCTCCGGCGCGCCGCTGGACTCGATCCATGAGACCTGCACCGAAGTCGGACGCCATCTGACCGAGGTGCGCGAGCTGGCCGAGCCGCTGGGCATCGGTTTCCTTGGCCTCGGTGCCAGCCCGATCTGGAGCCTCGCCGAGACCCCGGTGATGCCGAAGGGCCGCTACAAGATCATGATGGCGTACATGGACAAGGTTGGCCGTCTTGGCCGGCAGATGATGTTGCGCACCTGCACCGTGCAGGCGAACCTTGATTTCTCATCCGAAGCGGACATGGTGCAGAAGCTGCGCGTGTCGCTGGCGCTGCAGCCGCTGGGTACGGCGCTGTTTGCCAATTCGCCCTTCATTGACGGGCGGCCGAACGGGTTCCTCTCCTATCGTTCGCAGATCTGGACCGACACGGACCCGGATCGCTCAGGGATGCTGCCCTTTGCCTTTGAGCCTGGCTTCGGGTTTGAGCAGTATGTCGACTATGCCCTGGACGTGCCGATGTATTTCGTGCGCCGGCGCGGCAGTTATCTCGACGCCAGCGGCCTCAGCTTCCGCGATTTCATGGCCGGCAAGCTGGCGATTCTGCCCGGTGAGCGCCCGGCGATGGATGACTTTGTCGACCACCTTTCGACGATTTTCCCGGAAGTTCGTCTGAAGCGCTTCCTCGAAATGCGCGGCTCCGATGCCGGCCCATGGGACCGGCTGTGTGCCTTCTCGGCCTTCTGGACGGGCATTCTTTACTCACAGTCTTCGCTGGATGCGGCCTGGGACCTCGTGAAGGGCTGGACCGCGCCGGAGCGCGAGGCGATGCGGCAGGGCGTGCGCACACTGGGCCTTCGCACGCCGATTCCGGGTGGCCGCTCGATGCAGGACCTCGCGAAGCAGGTGCTGGCGATCAGCCGCGCGGGCCTGCGTGACCGGGCGCGGATCTCGGCGGCGGGCGACGATGAATCCGGCTTCCTTTCGAGCCTCGAGGAGATTGCAGCCTCGGGGCTGACGCCGGCCGAGAGGCTGCTGCAGCGCTATTACGGCCCCTGGCACCGCGACCTGACGAAAGTCTTCGCAGAAGAGGCCTACTGAGACAGTCCTCACCCTGAATTATTGTCGAAGCCTTCGATGCGGTCAGCTTGAAGCGCCGCAATCTCCGTCCTTCAAGGGTTCTGAGGTCTGCAGGGCGGGGCGCCCAAGCAGCAGTCCCAATTCGTTATGATCTCTCGAAAAATCGACGGCCACGAGTTGTAGCCGCAAGGCGTGCGATGGATTTTCAAGAGCCAGGAACCCAGACACCGAACCGGCGAAACCTTCTGACGAAGTACCTTGAGCCGATACGCCCGAAACCATTGCCCGGTCGACGCGGTTCAATCTGAGCCTTCTGCCCAATTTTGGTTTGATGGCGCAAAACGAAGCACCAGTATCAATCAAGTCTGATGTCCGGATGTTTTCCCGATGGGGGCCGGTCACAATCGGAAGCGTTGGGCCCGATCGAGTTTCGCGGCGCGCGCCTGAAAATCCGGGCCTTCTCTGGAAAAAGACCCGACCATCAATTCTCGATGATGGGCTAAGGCAGGTTGATCACAGGCGCGTCAATCCGGCGGATAAGAAACAATCCAGGGCCGCCAGACTTTTTGATGGCATCCGTTATGGCAGGCCGAAAGTCCCGATAAGGACCGATCACCTTCCGGCCCTCAATCAATACCCATTCATCGCGGTGATTGCCGGTCAGTTCTGGGGCTTTCCCGTTGAATCAAGCGATCTGTGCGTCCATTGCCTCGCCTCTGCCTCCGGCGTGATTCTCCCAGAGCGTGAAACAGGGGGGCAGCGATTCCCTTACGCAACCCTGAACGGCAGAATCTGCCTTGAGCGCTCCGCCGGGGCATGATCAAACCTCTGACACAACGGGCGCTGGGGCGCCTTGAGACACGGGGTAAGGGCTTTGTCAGATACAGCACCGGCAGACGGCGCCGCCAAGGGCGCCAGCGATACATCCTTCTTTGGGCATCCCAGGGGCCTGGCGGTCCTCTTCTTCGCTGAGATGTGGGAACGCTTTTCGTTTTACGGGATGCGGGCGCTGCTCGTGCTCTACCTGACCCAGCATTTCCTGTTTTCGGACAATGAGAGCCAGGGCATCTACGCGGCCTATGCCTCGCTGGTTTACCTGATGCCGATCGTGGGCGGCTTCATAGCCGACCGCTATCTCGGGCCGCGTAAGGCCGTCCTCATCGGCGCCGTCTTCCTCGTGCTCGGCCATTTCGGGATGGCTTTCGAAGGGTCGGGCTCCAAGCAGTTTGTGACGTTCGATGGTCAGACCACGCAGGTTCAGGCCGAAGGGCGTGATGCAAACCGCCGCCTCTTCGTCGAGTATGAGGGCGCGCTGCGCAGCCTCCAGTTCGAGACGATCGGCGAGGGGGATGCGGCCGGGGCCTATATCCAGATCGTCGATGACAAGGGCACGCCGGAACGTGCGGATGACCGTGTGCTGAAGAGCATCGCACCGGCTGATTATACGCTGGGGACCGAGAAGGAAGCGCCGTTCGTTTCCATCCTCTTCCTGTCGCTGTCGCTGATCACGGTTGGCGTCGGCTTCCTCAAGGCGAACATCTCGACCATCGTCGGCGCACTGTATGAACAGACTGATCCGCGCCGGGATTCCGGCTTCACGATCTTCTATATGGGTATCAACCTCGGCTCCGTGCTGGCCACCCTGCTGTGCGGCTATCTCGGCGCGACCTATGGCTGGGCCTATGGCTTCGGCCTTGCCGGGCTTGGTATGCTGGCAGGACTGATCACGTTCATCATCGGCAAGCCCTGGCTGGAAGGCAAGGGCGAGCCGAAGCAGCCGATAAAGTTCAGCTGGGAAGCGGCGACCTGGATTGGCGGAGCCGTTGCGCTGCTGCCGATCTATTTCCTGATGCGCAATGATGCCATCGTCTCGACCCTCCTGACCATTGGCGGGCCGGCCATCTTCATCGGTGTGCTGATATACGCCCTTGCCGCATTCAAGGCGCAGGAGCGTTCGCGCATGGTGGTCGCCATCCTGCTGACGGCCTTCTCGGTCGTGTTCTGGATGCTGTTCGAACAGGCGGGCTCTTCTCTGACGCTCTATGCGTCGCGCAATTCTGACCTTACGATCTGGGGCGATCTCCAGATGACGGCCGGGCAGACGAACTTCTTCAACCCTGCCATTATCGTGCTGCTGGCACCGGTCTTCGCCTGGCTTTGGACCGTGCTTGAGAAGCGCGGCCTGAACCCGCCCGTGCCGGTGAAGTTTGCGCTTGGGCTCGTGCAGGTCGGCCTCGGCTTCCTGGTGCTCGTCTGGGGCGCCAACGCCTTCGCGGCGGAGCAGGAAGTCGATGGCAAGGTACTTGTGCTGGTGCCGCTCATCTGGCTGTTCCTTGCCTATCTTCTGCATACGACGGGGGAGATTTTCCTCTCGCCGGTCGGTCTGTCCATGATCACCAAGCTGTCGGCACCGAAAGTCGTAGGCCTGATGATGGGCGTGTGGTTCCTGTCCTCGTCGATTGCCCACACGCTGGCTGGCATCATCGCGCAGACGACGTCGTCGGAGACGGTCGGCGGGGTCGTGGTCGACAGTGCCAAGCAGCTTCAGACCTATACGGAGGTCTTCTGGAACATCGGCCTGATTGGCGTCGGCGTGGGCGTCGTGGTGTTGCTGCTGTCGCCGCTGCTGACCAGGGGCATGGCCGGCGTGAAGTAAGCCGGCGCGCACGGCTCAGCCAGGGGATGCGGCCGGGCGGGAACACCTCATTGTGTTCTGGTGCTTCCGCAGCAGGGTCAACCTGCGCCGCCGACGGTCAAGGATCCGACTTTCAGCGTCGGCTGGCCGACGCCGACAGGCACCGACTGGCCTGCTTTGCCGCATACGCCGACGCCGTCGTCCATTGCGAAATCATTGCCGATCATCGTGACATCTGACAGGGCGGTCGGGCCGTGGCCGATGAGGGTGGCGTTCTTGACCGGCGCGATGACCTTGCCGTTCTCCACGAGATAGGCCTCGGTGCACTGGAAAACGAAATTGCCGGAGGTGATGTCGACCTGGCCGCCACCAAAATCGACGGCCCAGAGCCCGCGCTTGATCGAGGCGACGATCTCCCTCGGGTCGCAGTCACCCCCGAGCATCACGGTATTTGTCATACGCGGCAGGGTCTGTGACTCATAGCTTTCACGGCGGCCATTGCCGGTTGGTGCCATCCCCATCAGGCGGGCGTTCATGCGGTCCTGCATGTACCCCTTCAGGATGCCGTCCTCGATCAGTACGGTGCGCTGGGTGGGCGTACCTTCATCATCGAAGGAGAGCGAGCCGCGGCGCGCCTCTATGGCGCCGTCATCGATGATGGTAACGCCCCTGGCGGCGACCTGCTCGCCGATGCGGCCGGCATAGACGCTGGTGCCCTTGCGGTTGAAGTCGCCCTCAAGGCCGTGGCCAACGGCTTCGTGAAGCAGCACAGCGGGCCAGCCGGGGCCGAGCACGACTTCCATCTCGCCGGCAGGAGCGGGGATGGATTGCAGGTTTACTTCGGCCTTCCGGATCGCGGCGCGGACCATGGCCTGCCAGCGGGAAGGCGCAATCCACTGATCATAGGCCGCGCGGCCACCGGCGCCCGAGCCCGCCGATTCGCGCCTGCCATTTTCTTCGAGCGTCACCGAGACGTTAAGACGGACCAGGGGGCGGATGTCGTGGAAATGGGCGCCGTCCGGGCGCAGGATGTCCACTTCCTTATGGCTGCCTGAAAGCGAAACCGAGACCTGAACGACGCGGGGGTCGGCGGCGCGTGCGAAGGCGTCGATCTCGGCGAGCAGGCTTGTCTTGTCAGTGAAGGCCGGGTTCAGGGTGGGATCTATCGGGGGGTAGAGGCGCCGGTTGGCCGGTTGCGGCCCGGCGGCAAGCCTGCCGGAATGGCCGCGCCTGGCCTGCGCGGCGGTCCCGGCCGCGCGCCGGACGGCGTCAAGGGTAAGCTGCGAGGCATAGCCCGCGCCCTGTGCTTCGCCTGCCACCACGCGCAGGCCGAAGCCCTGATCGGTGTCATAGGCCGCGGATTTGAGCCGCCCGTCATCAAAGACGAAGCTCTCGGAGCGCGAGCGCTCGATATACAGGTCAGCATCGTCGGCGCCGCGGGCCGCCTCGGCGAGCAGGGGCAGGGCATCGTTGATGTCAAACGGCAGATGTGTATCGGTCATGTTGTCAACATGCGGCGCCCCGCGCGGCTCGGCAAGCGTGGCTGTGTCAATTCGTGCCGACGGTGAAGCGGGCGAGCTGTGCGTCAATCCTCTCAAAGCCGGGGTTGAGCTCCTTCGCTCTGACGAAGTCGAAGTAGGCGCCTTCCACATCTCCGGTCTTCTCGCGCGCGATCGCCCGGTTGTAGTAAGCGGCGTAAAGATCCTCCGAATTGAGCTCGATCGCTTTTTCGAGAGAGGCCAGGGCGGCCGGGTAATCCTTCTTGAATATCAGCGCTGCGCCTTCGTTCAGCCATGTGGCGCCGGTTTCCGGGCGGATCCGCTTGGCAACGGCATAGTCTTCGAGGGCGGCGTCATAATCGCCCATTCGCATCCGCACCACGCCGCGGTTTGTATAGGTGGCAGCCTTGTTCGCGAGGTTCATGACCTCAAGCTCGATGGCGCGGGTACACGTCTTCTCAGCATCTGCCAGAGAGCCCAAGCCGAACTTCACCGTCTCGTAACACTCCCGCGCAATGCCGCCGCCGATTACGGTAACCTGCGCAGTGGCGGCCGGCATGGACAAGGCGGCGCAGGCTGTCAGAACGAGGGCACGCAACATGGTTCTTCTCTCTTTTGTAACCTGCTGAAGCCTATCACAGATTTGCCCGTGCGGCGATGCGCTGCGACAATTTTGAGCGTGTAAGGGTCTGGGGTTCGCTTCCTTGCTGGTATAGGAAGTCTTCGAATCCGAACGCAACCGAGGTTTACTGATCGTGCGACACCTGCTGGCCGCCCTGACTGCCGCCCTTTTTGCCTCGCCTGCCTTTGCAGCGCTTCCGGAGGACGGGGGGATCAATTTCCAGCCTGCGGCCACCCGGATCGCCGAGCGTGTGCATGAATTCCATGTTGTGCTGATGTGGATCATCACCCTCATCACGGCGCTGGTGACCGTGCTGCTGATTTGGGTCATGATCCGGTACAGCCAGCGGGCGAACAAGACGCCGCGCAAGTTCAGCCACAATACGACGGTGGAAGTGATCTGGACGGTTGTCCCGGCCCTCATCCTGGTCGGGATTGCCAGTCTGTCCTTCCCGAACCTCTATTATCAGAACGTGACGCCGAATCTCGGCGAGATTGCGGCCACGTCCAAGAAACTGCTCGCAGAGAACCGTACGGCCGAGCACCTGGCCTTTACCAGAAACTACTCACCGGACGCCGCTGAGAAAGGCTTCGTGAACGTGAAGGTGCAGGGCAACCAGTGGAACTGGACCTACACTTATCCCGACCTGATGGATGAGGGCGGTAACGTCGTCGAGTTCGTATCGAACGGCATCCATAAGGGCCGCCCGTCGGATAGAGCCAATTACGAAGCAAGCACGGGTCGCAGCGACTTCGACAGCCAGCCGGTCAATTATGCCGTCGACTATCCTATGGTCATCCCTGCCGGCCGCTATATCCGTTACTATACGGCCGCGGCGGACGTGATCCATTCCTGGACCGTTCCGGCATTCGCTGTGAAGACGGACGCCATCCCGGGGCGCCTCAACGAGGGCTGGTTCCTGGTAGACCGGCCGGGCGTGTATTACGGGCAGTGCTCCGAAATCTGCGGAATTGACCACGCCTATATGCCGATCGAGGTCCGGGTCGTTCCCCAGGCGCAATATGACCGCTGGGCTGAGCTGATGAAGGCGGGCGACTTTGACGGCGCGTTTGCCTCCGTGATGACGGTCGCCTCGCTCGGCGCCGAAACCCAACTCGCCTCCAACAACTGATTTCTCATAGAAGAGTCTTTCCGATGCCAATGGATGAAATCGCCCACGGTCACGCCCACGACGCCCACGACCACAAGCCCGGCTTCTTCACGCGCTGGCTGTTTTCGACGAACCACAAGGATATCGGAACGCTGTATCTGGTGTTCGCCCTGATCGCGGGCATCGTTGGCTATGGTCTGTCGGGCCTGATCCGCTGGGAACTGGCTCAGCCAGGTATCGGCCCTCTGCTCTGGATCCAGACCAGTATTTTCGGCCTCGAGGGCGACGCTGCCATCACGGCCGCAAAACACTTTTATAACGTCGTGATCTCTTATCACGGCCTCGTCATGATCTTCTTCATGGTGATGCCCGCGCTGATCGGCGGGTTCGGCAACTGGTTCGTGCCGCTGATGATCGGCGCCCCGGATATGGCCTTCCCGCGGATGAACAACATCTCGTTCTGGCTGACGGTCGTGGCCTTCATTCTCGCCTGCATCTCGATGGCGGTCCCTGGCGGCCCTGGCGGCAACGGATTTGGAGGAGGCTGGACCATCTACCCGCCACTTTCATCTTCCGTCGGCCACCCTGGCCCCTCGATGGATCTGCTCATCCTGTCGCTGCACGCGGCCGGGCTTGCCTCGATCCTTGGCGCCATCAACTTTATCGTCACCATCCTGAATATGCGCGCTCCGGGCATGACCCTGCACAAGATGCCGCTGTTTGCCTGGTCGATGCTGGTGACCGCCGTCCTCCTTCTGCTCGCCCTGCCGGTGCTTGCCGGGGCGCTGACCATGCTGTTGACCGACCGTAACTTCGGCTCGCAGTTCTTTATCCCTAATGGCGGCGGCGATCCGGTAATGTTCCAGCACCTGTTCTGGTTCTTCGGTCACCCCGAAGTCTACATCATGATCCTGCCCGCCTTCGGCATTATCAGCCACATCGTCTCGACCTTCTCCAGGAAGCCGATCTTCGGCTATCTCGGCATGGCCTATGCCATGGTGTCGATTGGCGTTATCGGCTTCGTCGTCTGGGCGCACCATATGTATACGGTTGGCATGAACGTCGACCTGAAGGCCTACTTCGTGGCCGCGACGATGGTGATTGCGGTTCCCACCGGCATCAAGATCTTCTCCTGGATTGCCACAATGTGGGGCGGCTCAATCGACTTCAAGCTACCGATGTTGTGGGCCATCGGCTTTATCTTCCTGTTCACCATTGGCGGCGTTACCGGCGTCGTGCTGGCCAATGCCGGCATCGACCACGCCCTGCACGATACCTATTACGTGGTCGCCCACTTCCATTACGTGCTGTCGCTCGGCGCTGTGTTCGGCCTCTTCGCAGGCTGGTACTACTGGTTCGAGAAGATGTTCGGCGTGAAGTATAACGGCTTCCTCGGCGGCCTCCACTTCTGGCTGATGTTCATCGGTTCGAACGTGCTGTTCTTCCCTCAGCACTTCCTGGGGCTGCAGGGCATGCCGCGCCGCTATATCGACTATAATGACGGCTTTGCGACCTGGCACTACATCTCGTCTATCGGCTATGCCATCACGCTGGTCGCCACGATTGTGTTCTTCGTGCTGCTGATTGAAGCGGCTGTCCGCCGCCGCAAGGCCACCAGCGGCAACCCGTGGGGCGAAGGTGCCACGACGCTGGAATGGACGCTGCCGTCGCCGCCGCCGTTCCATCAATACAATGAACTGCCCGTCGTGACGGGCAAAGCTGGGCACTGATCCGATCCCGGCCTGCCGTTCCGGGACGTCACAGAAATGAACTCCGGGGCGGCCCTCTCGCATGATGCGTGCGGGCCGCTTCATCGAGGTAAACCCTGGAAGCCGACACGATGACCGACGCGATTGTCACGCCGCAAAAGCGCCACGCCACGGCGGCGGACTATGTCAACCTGATGAAGCCCCGCATCATGATGCTGGTGGTTTTTACCGGCTTTGCGGGCCTTGTGGCGGCCTCTGGCATGACCGGCATATCGATGCACCCGGCGATGGCTGCGATTGCGACGCTCGCCGTTGCGCTCGGCTCGGGCGCTGCGGGAGCGATAAACATGTGGTATGACGCTGACATTGACAGCGAAATGACCCGCACCGCGACCCGGCCGATCCCGTCCGGCGCCGTGCCGCGCGACGAGGCGCTGGCAATGGGCCTGATCATGTCAGGCGTGTCGGTAATGCTGATGTGGCTGGCCTCGAACTGGCTGGCCGCGGGCCTGCTGGCATTCTCCATATTCTATTACGGCGTCATCTATACAATGTGGCTGAAGCGGGCGACGCCGCAGAACATTGTCATCGGTGGCGGGGCAGGCGCGTTCCCGCCTGTGATCGGCTGGGCGGCGGTGACCGGCAATGTGCCCCTTGATGCCTGGATCCTCTTCGGGATCATCTTCCTCTGGACCCCGCCGCACTTCTGGGCGCTGTCGCTGCTGGCACACAAGGAATATGCCAAGGTATCCGTGCCGATGCTGCCGGTGACGCATGGCGCAAAAGTCACCCGGACCCAGATTGTGCTCTACACTTTCCTGCTTGCGGTGTTCTCGCTGCTGCCGCTGGCAACCGGTCTCGGCGGCTGGATCTACGGCGTCGCCGCCTGCGGCCTCGGGGTGATGTTCATGACCTATACCTTGCGCCTCGCTCGTTCGAAGGCCGGGGAGGCGAATGCGGAGGGGCCGGACATGCAGCTGGCGAAGGGAACGTTCGTGTTCTCGATCTTCTATCTTTTTGCACTGTTCGGTGCGGTTCTCGCAGAGCATGCGGGCGGGCTGCACTTCCCGCTGGTGGGGGGCTGAGATGGCAGAACGTCCTGATCCGATCATTCCCCAGCTTGATGCCGGGGCTCTGAAGGCCCGCAGGCGGCGTAATCTCTGGCTAGGCCTTGCGCTGGCCGTTTTCGTGGCGCTGGTGATGATCGTGACGATCATCCGTCTGCACAGCGGCACCGGTGTTTCGGAGCGGATGTGATGGCCTTGTCGAACCGGATGATTGCAGGCATTTCGGCCGCAGGTGTGCTGGGCATGACCGGCCTCGCCTATGCGGCCGTGCCGCTCTACGAAGCCTTCTGCAGGGTGACCGGCTTTGGCGGTACGACCCAGGTTGCCACCAAGGGTCCGTCAGAGATTCTCGAGCAGACGGTCGAGGTGCGTTTCGACGCCAACGTCGCGGATGCGCCACTTTTGTTTCGCGCGCTGCAGCCCAGCCAGACGGTCAGGATAGGGCAGCACGGCCTCGCCTTTTACGAAGTGACCAACCCGACGCGGCAGGACGTGCGCGTTATCGCCAGCTATAACGTGACGCCGCACTATGCCGGGCTCTACTTCAACAAGCTGGAATGTTTCTGTTTTTCCGAGCGCGTGATTGCGCCGGGCGAAACGCGAAAGCTGCCGGTGGTGTATTTCGTATCGCCCGCGATGATCGAGGACCGCGTTGCCGGAGAGATCGAAACGATCACGCTCAGCTACACTTTCTTCGACAGTTCAGCCTATTCTGGGCCTCGCGACCAGGCTTCGGCCGGGGACCGGCTGCCAGGTGCGGCGAATTCGGCCTCACCCGGCTAAGCCAGTTGCAACGTGGCTGGGGCGCACGTTAAACAGCCCGGAAGTTCAGGGATTCCATAGGGGATTGGACACTCATGGCCGGCGGCGAAGTCAAACACGATTACCATCTTGTCAATCCGTCGCCCTGGCCGCTTATCGGCTCGATGGCGGTTCTGGTGCTGGCCCTTGGCGCCGTGACCTACATGAAGGGCCTGTTCGGCCTGGCTGAGGGCACCTGGTGGCTGATGGCCATCGGCTTCGCCATGGTCTTCTGGACGATGTTCGGCTGGTGGGCCACGGTCGTCCGGGAAGGTCGTACGGGAGACCATACCCCGGTCGTCGAGATCGGTCTGCGCTATGGCATGATCCTGTTCATCGTCTCGGAGATCATGTTCTTTGTGGCCTGGTTCTGGGGTTTCTTCGAGTTCGCGATCTTCTGGGATGCCCGCGTCGGTATGACCTGGGATGCGGCAAACCCGCTCTACCAGGAAGGCCTGGAGCGCTTCAAGCAGTTCCCGCCGGCAGACGTCACCACATTTGACCCGTTCCACCTGCCGCTGATGAATACCCTGGTCCTTCTGCTTTCAGGCACCACGGTGACCTGGGCCCACCACGCTCTGCAGCACGGCGACATGAAGGGCGCGAAGCTGGGCCTGATCCTCACCATCCTGCTGGGTATCGCCTTCACCGGGTTACAGGTGCTCGAGTACAGCCATGCCGGCTTCACCTATGACGGCACGCTCTACGGCTCGGCCTTCTACATGGCGACGGGGTTCCACGGCGCCCACGTCGTGATCGGTACGATCTTCCTGATCGTCTGCCTTTTCCGCATGTATGCTGGCAATCTGACGCCGAAGAAGCACCTCGGCTTCGAGTTCGCGGCCTGGTATTGGCACTTCGTGGACGTGGTCTGGCTGTTCCTCTTCGCCTTCGTCTATGTCACGCCGTACCTGGTCTTCGAGGCGGGCAGGTAGGGCACGCAGCAAGCTGCGGTTTCATTCAAGGCCCGCCGGTGCAAAACGTGCCGGCGGGTTTTTTGATCTTCTGGAGATAACACCATGTCTTTCCGGCCGTATCCGGTGCTGACCCTGTTTGCGGCCGTGTCAGTGGTGATCCTGATCATGTTCGGGAACTGGCAGTGGAGCCGTTACGAGGAGAAGATGGCTGCGAGGTCGCAGGCGCCGGAATGGGCCACGGTTGCCGGCACACTGCTGCCGGGCACGACGCTGCAGGTCTACACCCTGACGGCCGGCAAGGCGGCCTGGCGCGATGTCATGCTGGTGGAGCTGGCAGAAGGCGCCGTGTTTGTGCCGCAGACAATTCACTACGCCATGGACGCGCCGGCGCCGTCGAACGTTCCGGCTCCGCAAGTCTTCTCGGCCCGGGGCCTTTGGTATGAGGCGAGGCACCGCAATGCCTTCTCGACGCAGGACGATCCAGAGGCGCGCCTGTTCTATGCACTCGATCCGGCCGAGCTGGCCAGGGCGCTGCCGCCAGACCTGGCGGGGCGGGTTCAGCCGCGGATTTTCGAGCCGGAAGTCCTCATGCGGACCGATACGTCGCCTCCCGAGCTGATGCAAAACCCGTTTCTGCTTCCGGAAATCGAGGAACGCCTGCCGCCGGAACGGCATTTCGGCTATGCGCTGACATGGTGGGGGCTCGCCATCGGGCTGATCGGTGTGTATCTCGCCCTGCATCATCAGCGCGGACGCCTCCGCTTCAGCAGGACAGGGACCCCGTGAACTATATCTCTACCCGCGGGCTTGCTCCGGAAACCGGTTTTGCTGAAGCCTGCCTTGCGGGACTTGCGCCGGATGGCGGTTTGTATGTCCCGAAGGTCTGGCCCCAGATCGATCCTGCGCGTCCCGGCGAAGCCTACTGGCAGGTCGCGGCCCGCATACTCTCGGCCTTCGCGGGCGATGCCATTCCGGAAGCGGACATGCGTGAAATCTGCCGCTCGGCCTATGACGCCTTCTCCCACCAGGCAGTCGCGCCGCTCGTCCAGTGGGGACCTGACAGCTGGCTGATGGAACTGCATCACGGCCCGACACTGGCATTTAAGGACGTCGCGATGCAGCTGATCGCGAAGCTCTACGATTACCTGCTGGCAAAGTCCGGCCAAAAGCTCACCATCGTCTGCGCCACGTCCGGCGACACGGGCGGCGCAGCAGCGGCGGCCTTTGCGGGCGCGCGCCAGTCGCGCCTTGTCATCCTGCATCCGCATGAGCGCGTTTCGCCGGTGCAGCGTCTGTTCATGACGACGACCGGTGCGGGCAACGTCCTGAACCTTGCGACCGGTGGAGACTTCGACTCGGCGCAGGCCATCGTGAAGCAGCTGTTCGCTGACACGGGTTTTGCACGTGGCGTGAACCTCTCGGGCGTCAACTCGATCAACTGGGCGCGGATTGCGGCCCAGTCAGTCTACTATGCGACCTGCCAGGCGCAGCTGCGCGGCGCGCCGATCCGCTTCGTCGTACCGAGCGGCAACATGGGCGATGCGCTGGCGGGCTATGTCGCCGCGCGCTGCGGCCTGCTTACCGGCGGTCTCGAGATCGTCTGCGCGGTCAATGAGAATGACGCGCTGGCCCGCCTGTTCAGCAGCGGGCGCATGCAGCGTCAGGCGGCGGTTGCAACGCCAAGCCCCGCGATGGACATCTCGGTGCCCTCGAACTTCGAGCGCCTGATGTATGAAATGGCCGGCCGTGACAGCCAGGCCGTTCGCGCGACATATGCTGCCTACGCGCAATCGGGCGATGCCGCACTCCCGGAAAACGTGCCCTCGCGGCTTGGCTGTTCGGGCATCTCGGCAGCCTCAATCAGTAATGCTGACACGCTGGGCGAGATGGAGCGCTTCCGGGCTGAGACAGGCTGGCTGATCTGTCCGCACACGGCCGTTGGCACATCGCTTGCGCGCCGGCTGCCCATGAAGGATGCAGCAACGGTCGTTCTGGCGACGGCGGCAGCGTCCAAGTTCCCCGAGACGGTTGCCGAGGCGACGCATCATGATGCCCCGCTGCCGCCGCGCTGCGAGGCGCTGCGCCATCGGGATGAAGTGTTTGAGCGCCTGGATTCGGATTTCAGTGCGGTGCGGGCGCGCATCCTCGGCTTTGCTGGCTGACAGGCGCGATGCTGCGCCGGCCTGCAGATACGCTGATAACCACGAAGCGGCTCGTGCTGGCTCCGGCATGCCGGGCGGATTATGCCGACTGGGCGGCGCTGCGCAGGGCCAGCCGCGCCTATCTTGAACCCTGGGAGCCGATCTGGCCGCATGATGCGTTGACCCGCAAAGACTGGAACCGTCGCCTCTCGGCCTGGACCGGTGCCTGGAAGGCCGGCACGGCCTATGTGTTCCTGATCCGCCGGATCTGCGATGATACCCTGCTCGGCGGGCTGTCTTTCACACAGGTGCGGCCCTGGCCCTCCGAGAGTGCCAGTCTCGGTTACTGGCAGGGGGCAGTATTCCAAGGGCGGGGTTATATGCGCGAGGCCGTCTCGGCGGCCTGCGACTGGGCCTTCCACCGGCTCGCCCTGGCCCGTATCGAGGCTGGCATCGTGCCAGGCAATGAGCGCTCCCGGCGCGTGCTTGAAGGCACGGGATTTGCTGAAGAGGGACGCGCAGCGGCCTATCTCGAGATTGCCGGGACGCGGCGCGACCACATCCTTTTCGGGCTCGTCAGACCGGGTTCAGACCGCTAGGTATGCTGATCATGGCACCGACGACACGCGCCCAGGACCAAGGCAGCTGGAGCTGGCACCCTGCCACAGGGCGGCTGGTGATCGAATCGCCGCCCGGAACGCCACTTGCCGAGCTCGGCGGGTCCTGGTCGATCGATGCCCTGGAAAAGATGCTCGAAGGCCTGAGCCGCGGCCGGCTCGGCCGCGTTTTTGCGACCGGCGACGGGCCTGTGCGCTGCCCGCTGCGGCTTTCGAACGGACAGGACGTTCATCTTGTTGGCATGTTCACCAGCGAGACCGAGGCACGGGGCATGCTCCTGACAGGCGAGGACTTTCCGGAGTTTGACCCGGTGGACCTCAAACCCGGACCGGATCTTGTGCCAGTCTACCAGCCGATTATCTCCTTGCGTGATGGCCGCGTCGTCGGCTTTGAGGCGCTGGCCCGCTGGGCCGGGGTGGGCCTCAGCGCGCCGCCGAGCCGGTGGGAAGACCAGGCGCTCGCATCCAACATGCTGATCCGCGCCGCCGAGACGCTGGCTGACCTGCGCCGGGAGGCAAAGCGCGACGACCTCTTCATGCACGTGAACCTCACCGCGCGCGAGCTGACCAAGAGCACGATCCCCGCGCTGATTGAGGCGCTGACGTCCAGCTACGGCCTGCCGGAGCGGGCGATCCGGATCGAGCTGACCGAGCAGGCCGCGCTGCGCGACGAAAGCAAGACGCTCGCCTCGGCGATGGCGCTGAAGGCGGTGGGCGCGGGACTCGTGCTGGACGATTTCGGTACCGGGCATTCGTCCTTTGCCTGGCTCGCGGACCTGCCGTTTGACAGCCTCAAGATCGATCATGGCCTGACTGCCAAACTCGGCGAGACACGCACCGATACGATCCTTTCGACCATAACGCTGCTCGCCAGCCGGCTTGGCATGTCAACCACCGCTGAAGGCGTGGAGAAACGCGAAGATGCTGCCCGCCTGCGCGCGCTCGGCTTCGACAATGCCCAGGGTTTTGCTTTCTCGAAGGGCGTAGATGCCAGAGCCGCACTGGCGTTCCTGAAAGGCTAGAACACGCTGGCGGACGTCGTGCCCTGAATGGGCTTGCCCCGATGGACCATCGCCTCAGGCATTTCCCCCGCCGGACTGGAACTTGGCAGGGTCAACACCCAGCCGGGTGAGCGCGCGGCGCCATTTGTGTTCATAGGCATTGCCGAATACGAGATCGGAGTCCGGTTCGCAAATGATCCAGACATTGTCCGCCAGCTCGCTCTCCAGCTGGCCGGCACCCCATCCGGCATAGCCGAGCGCGAAAACCGACTGACGCGGCGCGCCTGTTGAGGCGACCATCCCGAGAATCTCGCGCGTCGCAGTCATGCAGATGTCACCGTCGACTTCGATTGTTGCGCCTTCGCAGATCACATCGTCTGTGTGCAGAACAAATCCGCGCTCCGCAGCCACCGGCCCGCCATTGAGCACGGGAACACCGCGCAGCGAGATTTCCATCGGAATATCCAGCTGCTCCATCAGCTGATGCAGATCGATGCCGTCCATCGGCTTGTTTAGCATGATGCCCATGGCAAATTCGGGCGTATGGGCGCAAAGGAAGACGACCGAGCGTTGGAATCGCCGGTCTGCGATGCCGGGCAATGCAATCAGCAGTTTTCCGGTCAGGTCTGTGTTGAACTGCATTCACGTCTCCGAGCTTTCAAGGCTGGGCCAGCCAGCCCGCGATTGCAAGTGAAAACGGGCAGGCTTTCCCTTCCGGCCTCCCTTGCCGTGCCGGTGCCGGCGGCTTATCTCCGGCGCTCAACCAAGGAGACTTCTCATGACCATCAAAGTCGGCGACAAGCTGCCCGAAGCCACCTTCATGGAAATGACAGCGGATGGTCCAAGGCCCGTGACGACCGCGCAGGTGTTCACCGGCAGGACAGTCGCGCTCTTTGCTGTTCCGGGCGCCTACACGCCGACCTGCTCGGCGCGCCACCTGCCGGGCTATGTCGACAAGGCCGCCGAGTTCGAAGCCAAGGGCGTTGACGAGATCGTCTGCACCTCTGTCAACGATGTGTTCGTCATGGGCGCCTGGGGCAAGTCCTCGCATGCCGAGGATAAGATCCGCATGCTGGCCGATGGCAACGGCGCTTTCGCCCACGCGCTGGGCCTGGAGCTGGACGCGTCGGGTTTTGGTATGGGCAAGCGCTCGCAGCGCTACTCAATGCTGGTGAAGGACGGTGTCGTCACCGAACTCAACGTCGAGCAGGGCGGTGAGTTCAAGGTATCGGCGGCCGACTTTCTGCTCGCCCAGATATGATCCAAGCCGGTTTCGGGCGTTAAGGAACCTTAACCGAATAAGACCATGATTGGCCTGCTCAGGGGATGGGCAGGCCGCTTTGTATTCTGTTTTATTGAAAAACGGCAAATCCTGTCCCATATCATCGGCCCAAGCCTGGGGAGAGGGACGACCGTGGACATTATTGCTTCAGCTTTCCTGCTGATTTTCATTGTGGGCCTGATCGGCCTCTTCGCTGCCCTGAAGTTCGTGCCACAGGGGTATAACTGGACGGTGGAGCGTTTCGGGCGGTATACGCGTACGCTCACACCGGGCCCGCACGTCATCATGCCGTTTATCGACCGGATCGGTCACAAGATGAACATGATGGAAACCGTCCTCGATGTCCCCCAGCAGGAGGTCATCACCAAGGATAATGCGATGGTCTCGTGCGATGCCATTGTGTTCATCCAGGTGATTGATGCGGTCCAGGCGGCGTATGAGGTCAACAACCTCACGCATGCCATCACGAACCTGTCGATGACCAACATCCGGACCGTTGTCGGCTCGATGGATCTCGACCAGGTCCTGTCGAACCGGGATGAAATCAATGCCCGCCTGCTCGGCACGATTGACGCAGCCACCCTTCCCTGGGGCGTGAAAGTCACGAGAATCGAGATCAAGGACCTGACCCCGCCGGCCGACATTACCGAGGCGATGGCCCGCCAGATGAAGGCCGAGCGACTCAAGCGCGCGGAAATCCTGACGGCGGAAGGTGAGAAACAGTCCGCCATCCTCAAGGCGGAAGGCCAGAAGCAGGCGCAGATCCTCGAGGCGGAGGGCCGCCGCGAGGCTGCCTTCCGCGATGCGGAAGCCCGAGAGCGTGAAGCCGAGGCCGAAGCCAAGGCGACAACCATGGTGTCTGAGGCCATCGCGCGCGGCGATGTCAACGCCATAAACTACTTCCTGGGCCAGGCCTATGTTGCGGCCTTCGAAAAGCTCGCCAGTTCGCCGCAGCAGCGCACGGTCATTATTCCTGCAGAATTCTCGTCCATCCTTGGTACGATTGAAGGCATAAAAGGGCTCACGGATGCAGCGAAGTCCTCGTCAACCTCACCTCGCCCCGCAGGCGGCGCGGTTCCGCCGACACGCAGCTGATCAGTTATCCGTATGTGAATAGGAAGGTGAAGGCATGGAAGACCTGCTTGGCGGCGTAAGCTGGTGGCACTGGCTGGTGCTGGGCCTGGTGCTGTTCGGCATCGAGATGATCACCGGAACATTCGATCTGCTGATGGCGTCCATCGCGGCAGCCCTCACCGCGGTGCTTGCATTTGCCCTGCCGGATGTCATCGGCGGTTGGGAGGTGCAGGTGATCGTGTTTACCCTCTCCTCGGTTCTCCTGATCATCGCCAGTCGTGTCCTGTTTCCCAGCCTGAGGCAGGCCTCGCCGGAGCACCCGACCCTTAACAGGCGCATGGCGGGCCTGGTCGGCCAGCGCGGCGAGGTGACCCGCGAGCTCAGCTCCGGCCATGGGCAGGTGCAGATCGGCGATACGGTCTGGGGGGCAGAAGCGGCCGAAGGTGAGGGGCCGCTGAATGTCGGTGACGTTATTGTGGTCGCCTCCACCCGCGCCAATATGGCCATCGTACGCAAGGCCTGAGCCCAAGCTATTGCGTCTCCGGACGGCCTGTCTGTTTGGGATCGTTCTTCGGCGCAGGCGCAAGGCGCATGACTTCAGTCTGGAAGCGCTCGTCTTCGCCGGCCACCAGGTAGGGCAGGGCCTTGCAGATCGCATCGCCCAGCGGTTCGAACCAGTTGAGGTCAGCCTTCGAGAAGTCCGAAAGGACATAGGGCATCACCCGTGTCTTGTCCCCCGGATGGCCGATGCCGACGCGCACGCGGCGGAAGTTTTCGCCGAGATGGGCAATCGCCGAGCGGATACCGTTATTGCCGGAATGGCCCCCGCCGCGCTTTACGCGCAGGCGCCCGGGTGCAAGGTCGATCTCATCATGCAACACGGTCACCGCCTCGGCATCTACCTTGTAGAAGGCTGCCGCTTTTGACATCGATAGGCCTGACTCATTGTAGTAGGTCTGCGGCTTCAGCAGCAGCACCTTCTGGCGCCCGGCAGCGGTGTCGACCACGCCTTCCGAAGCGTCTGCACTGAACTTCGCCCGCCAGGGGCCGAAACCGTAGGCAGCGTGGATCCGGTCCAGCAGCAGGAAGCCTGCATTGTGCCGGTTTTTCGCATACTTCGCGCCCGGGTTTCCCTGTCCGGCGAGGATCAGCATGGCGCGCGGGCCCTTCCCTTGTTCAGCCCCGGAATCAAAGAGGCCGCCAGCTTGTGACTGGCGGCCCCCCGATTGTCCAGAATGGATTACTTCTTGCCGGCGGGCTTGGCCGGAGCAGCGCCCTTGGCGGGAGCCGCACCCTTGGCAGGCGCCGCCGCGCCGCCAGCCGGCGCTTTTGCCTTGGCGGCCGGAACGGCGTCGGCTGCCGGTGTCGTCGCCGCCTCGTCTTCAGCCTTGCCACCGCGGCCGGCGATGGTCGCAATCGTGAAGTCGCGGTCCGTGATGGCGGGCGAAGCCTCATCCGGCAGGTTGACGTTCGAGATCTTCACATTGTCGCCGACTTCAAGTGCCGAGATATCGGCAACGATGTATTCGGGGATGCGTGCCGCGGGAACGTTGAGCTCGACCGAGTGGCGCACGATGTTCAGCGTGCCGCCCTTCTTGAGGCCGGGGCACAGCTCCTGGCCCTTGAAGTGGACCGGGACCTCGACCTTGATGATCTGATCAGGCTCGACGCGGCGCAGGTCGACATGCCAGGGCTGGTCCGAAACCGGGTGCATCTGGACGCCCTGCGGAATGACCAGCTGCTTCTCGCCCTTATAGACCAGCGTCGCGGTCGTGTTCAGGAACTGGCCGGTTTCGATGGCCTTCAGGACTTCGGCTTTCTTCAGATTGATCGCAACCGGGGCGAGTTCGCCGCCATAGAGAACGCCGGGCACGAAGCCCTGGCGGCGTGCCTCACGGGCGCCGCCTGTGCCAACGCGCGCACGCACGTCGACGTTGAATACGATGTTGTGCTTGGACATGTGTTTTCCTTTCGCCCTGGACCGCGCCTTCCCTAGGGTAAGGTCGGAACCTGACAGGCACGGCCTGGCGCCGTCCTTTGAGAGGGGGCGTCTAGCGGAAGGGGCGGTACCTGGCAAGCAGGGTTCGTCACCCTCTGAAGCAGTCCGCAACCTCGGCCATCCAGCGGATGACGTTGTCCTTGCGCTCCAGTGGCGACTTGCCATTGCGCACAAGGATCAGGTCCAGTTCCGGCACCATCACCGTATACTGCCCCTCATAACCGTTCGATGAGAAGCTGCCCGGCCCGGCCATCCCAAGCCACCAGTGGGCGCCGTATCCCATCCCCTCTGCCTCCGGCACGGGCGTTGGCGTGCGCGCATAATCCACCCAGCCCTCCGGCAGAATGCGCCTGCCGTCCCAGACGCCGCCGCGCAGGTAGAGCAGGCCGAAGCGGGCGAAATCGCGCGTCGTGCAGAAGCAGAAAGATGAGCCGATGAATGTGCCCGCCACATCGAATTTGGGTGTGGCCGAGGTCATGCCGATGGGGCCGAACAATTCGCGGAACATGAACTCGCGGAACGCCTCGCCGCTGGCGCCGGCCGCCCGGGCGGCGCAGCGCGCGATGATATTGGTCGTGCCGCTGGCATAGCTCCAGACCGTTCCCGGCGGATGCACCAACGGGAACTGGGCAGCAAATCCGCCGACATCCTCCCTGCCGGAGCCGAATAGCATCTCGATCACGTCCGAGACGCCGGCGTCCACATAGTCCTCTGCGAACTTAAGCCCGCTTGACATGCGCAGCAGCTGGTCCAGCGTAATCGCGCGTCGCAGATCATCCGTGCCCTGCCATTCTGGTACATCCGCTGGCGCATGGATGTCGATTTTGCCCTGTCGCACCAGAATGCCGATCAGCGCCTGCGTCATGCTCTTGGCCTGCGACCAGGAAGGATGTGTGCTCTCTGGCCCGAATTCGCGCCAGTTGCGCTCTGCCACGATGCGTCCGCCCTGCACGGCCAGGAAGGCATGCGTCTCGCCAAGGCTGTCGGGAGCGGGGTCGCTGAATGCGAGCTCCAGGAGCGGTTCCAGCCTCGCTGCGACACCGGCCGGCAACTCGCCAGCCGGCCAGTGCATCGTCGGCCAGGCTACACTGGCAGGTTGTGCGGGTAGATGCGTAAGCTCGGGTATAGTCGTCAAAGCCTGTACACTTTCCTGGCGGTCCCGCTGAACAGCGTTTCCTTTGTGCTTTCAGGATAATCTCCCGCGATCTTCTTCAGGCCGTTCCATAGCGTACGGTAGCTGATTGACAGGCGGTCGACCGGGAAGTTGCTCTCGAACATACAGCGCTCAGGCCCGAAGACCTTGATGGCGTGATGGTACCAGGGCGCCTGCGCCTCGACGAATTCATCCGACCCCGGAGGCTTCGCAGCCCCGTTCCAGCCATAGCCATTGTCCGGCATCGCCATGCCGCCGAGCTTTGCATAAACGTTCGGGCAGGCGGCGACTTGCGCAATGTCGTCCTTCCACTTTGCAAAAATCTCGTCGCGCTTGCCGGCATAGGGCCCGACACCCAGCGGCGTGCCAAAATGGTCGAGGATCATCACGGTGCCGGGCACCGCACGGGCCAGCACCGCAAAGTCCGGCAGCTGATGGTGGTAAACCCAGGTATCATAGGTCAGGCCGCGTGTGCCAAGACGGGCTACGCCGCGCCGGAAGCCCGCATCCGCAAACAGGCCTTTCGGCGCCCGGCCCGGAATGCTCAGCGGCGCACCGCTTTCGTCGCGTGCCCCGGCATGACGGATGCCGCGCAACCGGCCCTTCGCGGCGGCTTCATGCGCGTCGAGCACGCTGTCCAGCTCCGCCAGCCGCAGGTCGGCATGCGCCACGATGCCGGCGATCTGCGCCTTCTCCGGCGCCTTGGCCGCCCGCTCCGCCGCAGCGGTTACGAACTCGGTCTCCCCCACCGGCCTCAGAGGCTCCGGCCCATCCGAACGATAGGCAGCGCCGCATTCCAGGAACACGGTCGCCGTGACCCTGTGGCCGTCCTGGGTGTCGCACCAGAGCTCCTCAAGGTCATAGGAGAGGTGCGGCCTGGGCCAGAGATGGTGGTGGGGATCAACGATTTCCCGGCCGGGGTCGATCACGTCCTCGCGCACCTGGCTCAGCCATTCGGAATTATTGAACAAGGCCCCGACCTCCGATCACGTGTCTTTTACGAACATTCAGGCTGTTTGCCCCGCTTTGGCAAGTTGTTGCCGCCCGGCTTCCCTTCGTGCGTCAAGCCGTTAGGGTGGCAAGAACAAGAAACGGGGCAGGGAGCACAGGAATGACCGAGGGCCGTGAAACGCCGGACCGCAGGGGCTATTGGCCCGGGGTTATCCGTCTGACACTGACGCTTCTGGCAATCTGGTTCCTCGTCTCCTTCGGCGCCGGGATACTGCTGCGCGCGTTCCTCGACCAGTTCAGCATCGGCGGCGCGCCGCTCGGCTTCTGGTTCGCCCAGAACGGGTCGATCTATGTGTTTGTCGTGCTGATCTTCTCCTACTGCGCGGCGATGAACCGTCTGGAGAAAAAGTACCGGATCGAGGGCTGAGCCATGGACTGGACGCTCTTCTGGGTCATCGCAACCTTTGCGACCTATGTCGGCATCGCCCTCTGGGCCCGGGCCGGCTCCACCAATGATTTCTACGTCGCCGGGCACGGCGTCCACCCGGTGGTTAACGGCATGGCAACGGCGGCCGACTGGATGAGCGCCGCATCCTTCCTCTCGATGGCCGGGCTGATTGCCGGCATGGGCTATGGCGGCTCGGTTTACCTCATGGGCTGGACGGGCGGCTATGTGCTGCTGGCGCTGCTGCTCGCCCCGTTCCTGCGCGAGTTCGGCAAGTTCACCGTGCCGGATTTTGTCGGCGACCGGTATTACAGCGATGTCGCCCGCCTCGTCGCTGTCGTCTGCGCACTGTTCGTCTCCTTCACCTATATCGCCGGGCAGATGTCCGGCGTCGGCATCGCATTCTCGCGCTTCCTTGGCGTCTCGTTCAACGAGGGCATCTTCGCCGGCATGGGCATCGTGTTCGTCTATGCCGTGCTCGGCGGCATGAAGGGCGTCACCTATACGCAGGTCGCGCAGTATGTCGTGCTGATCTTTGCCTATACCGTACCTGCCATCTTCATCTCGCTGATGCTGACCGGCAATCCGGTGCCGCAGCTCGGCTTCATCGGCGACATCAAGGGCGAAGACGTCCCGATGCTGGCGAAGCTTGACCAGACCGTGACCGATCTCGGCTTCACGAGCTATCTTGCCTCCACCAAGACAAACTTCGACATCTTCTGCATCACCGCCGCACTGATGTTCGGCACGGCCGGCCTGCCGCATGTGATCATCCGCTTTTTCACCGTGCCGCGTGCCTGCGATGCGCGCCTTTCGGCTGGCTGGGCGCTCGTCTTCATCGCGCTGCTCTACACGGTCGCCCCGGCCGTCGGCGCGTTCTCGCGCCTCAACGTCATCAACTCCGTCAACGAGACGACCTATGTTGCACCAGGCGAGAACTTTGCGGCCCGCGCTGGCGTCGTTGCAGCTCAAGGCGCCACCCCCTCGCCGGAATGGTTTGCCAACTGGGAAGTCACCAGGCTGGTCGGCTTCGAGGACAAGAACGGTGACGGCGTTATGCAGATCCGCGGACCGGAGGCGCCGGACGGGCTCGCGAACGAAGTCACCATCAACAATGACATCGCCGTGCTTGCCAATCCCGAGATCGCGAACCTGCCGGACTGGGTCATTGGCCTCGTGGTTGCGGGGGGGCTTGCCGCCGCACTCTCCACGGCCGCAGGCCTGCTGATGGTGATCGCCTCGGCAATCAGCCACGACCTCTGCCGGCGCACCTTCTTCAAGGGCATGAGCGACAAGACAGAGTTGCGCGTTGCCCGCTTCGCCGCCGCCGGCGCCGTCATCGCGGCGGGGTTCATGGGCATCTACTCGGCAAACCTTGCCTTCGTCGCGCAGGTCGTGGCTTTCGCTTTCGGGCTGGCCGCGGCCTCACTGTTCCCGGTCATCCTGCTGGGTATCTTCTGGAAACGCATGAACCGCGAGGGCGCCGTCGCCTCTATGCTCACCGGCCTCATCCCCACCTTCGCCTATATCTGGCACTTCAAGATCGGTGCCGGCAAATCCGCCACGGCGGAGGAGTGGTTCCTTGGTGTCTCGCCGGAAGGCATCGGCTTCGTGTTCATGATCCTGGCGCTTGCCGTTGGGGTCATCGTGTCCCTTGCGACGAAACCGCCGCCGAAGGACATTCAGGACCTCGTCGAGGATATCCGCATTCCCGGCACCCGCCGACCGCATGGCATTGCGGACTCAGGCATGGCGCCGGTAGACTAGACGCCAGCAATCATTCAGGCGGCCCCTATGACCGACACGTCGAAAACCTATCCCGTTCCCGAAGCCTTCGCGGCTGAGGCCAACCTCACGCCGGAGAAATACCGCGCAATGTACGCGGCCTCGATTGCCGACCCGGTCGCCTTCTGGGGCGAACAGGGCAAGCGGCTCGACTGGATGACGCCCTATACTCAGGTCAAGGATGTCTCTTGGGAAACCGGCGACCTGCACGTGCGCTGGTATCAGGACGGCGTGCTGAACGTCTCCGCCAACTGTCTCGACCGCCATCTTGAGAAGCGCGGCAACAAGCCCGCCTTCATCTGGGAGGGCGACGAGCCCGGTGAGACCTACACCGTCACCTACCGTCAGGCGCACAAGGCAGTCTGCAAGTTTGCCAATGTATTGAAGGCGCTCGGCGTGAAGAAGGGTGACCGTGTCACGATCTACATGCCGATGATCCTCGAGGCGGCCTATGCCATGCTTGCCTGCGCCCGCATCGGTGCGATCCATTCAGTCGTGTTCGGAGGGTTCTCGCCGGACGCGCTGGCGGGGCGGATCTCGGATTGCGGCTCGGAAGTGATCATCACGGCAGACGAAGGCATCCGCGGCGGCAAGAAGGTTCCCCTTAAGGTCAACGCGGACCGCGCTGCCGAAATCACCGGCGGGGTCGTCAGGAAGATGCTCGTCGTGCAGCGTACCGGCGCCGACGTGAATATGACCGACGGCCGCGACCACTGGCTGCACGAGATTGGCGCGGACGTTTCTGCGGACTGTCCACCCGAGCCGATGAATGCCGAAGACCCGCTCTTCATCCTTTACACCTCCGGTTCCACTGGTAAGCCGAAGGGCGTGCTGCACACGACCGGAGGCTATCTTGTCTGGGCCTCGATGACCCATGAATATGTCTTCGACCTGAAGGAAAACGATGTTTTCTGGTGCTCAGCGGATGTTGGCTGGGTCACCGGGCACACGTACATCGTATACGGTCCACTGGCGAACGGCGCGACCAGCCTGATGTTTGAAGGCGTGCCGACCTATCCGGATGCCAGCCGCTTCTGGAAAGTCTGTGACCATCATAAAGTGACCATATTCTATACCGCCCCCACAGCTATCCGAGCCCTGATGCGTGAAGGCGAAGCGCCGGTGAACAAGGCGCACCGGAAGTCCCTGCGCCTGCTTGGCACGGTCGGTGAGCCGATCAATCCGGAAGCCTGGGAATGGTATTTCCATGTCGTCGGCGAGGGCCGCTGTCCCATCGTTGACACCTGGTGGCAGACCGAGACCGGCGGCACACTGATCGTGCCACTTCCGAACACAACCGGGATGAAGCCCGGCGCCGGATCCCACCCCTTCTTCGGCATCAAGCCCGTTCTGGTTGACGCGGAGGGATGCGAGCTCGAAGGTGCCGCCGATGGCAACCTTCTGATAACCGACAGCTGGCCGGGTCAGATGCGTACCGTGTACGGCGATCACCAGCGGTTCGTGGAGACCTATTTCACCGCCTATCCCGGAAAGTATTTCACCGGTGATGGCTGCCGCCGCGACGCGGATGGTTTCTACTGGATTACCGGACGCGTCGATGATGTGATCAACGTCTCCGGCCACCGTATGGGCACGGCAGAAGTCGAAAGCGCGCTGGTCTCCCACGATGCTGTCGCCGAGGCCGCTGTGGTCGGCTATCCCCACGACATCAAGGGCCAGGGTATCTATGCCTATGTGACGCTGCGCCAGGGGGTTGTCGCAGACGAGGCTCTGCGCAGGAACCTCGTCCAGCATGTGCGGGGTGAAATCGGCCCGATCGCTTCGCCAGACCTTATCCAGTTCGCCCCCGGCCTGCCGAAAACCCGCTCCGGCAAGATCATGCGCCGCATCCTGCGCAAGATAGCCGAAAATGAATTCTCGAGCCTCGGCGACACTTCCACGCTGGCGGATCCGGACGTTGTCACCGACCTGATCGAAAACCGCCAGAACCGCCAGGACGGCTAAATCGCTGGCAGGTCCACCGTGAACCTCGCGCCGCCTTCGGGGCGGTTTTCGGCCCAGACCCTGCCGCGATGCGTGGCGACGATCTGCTTTACAATCGACAGGCCGAGGCCCGAATTGTTGCCAAAGGCGGTGCCTTTCGGCCTGTCCGTATAAAAACGGTTGAAGATCGTTTCCAGCTTGTCCGGCGGAATGCCGGGGCCTGAGTCTTCTACGGTCAGGCGCGCAACCGGGCGCGGACCTTCATTGGTCTGGTCGAGGCGCACCTCGACGGTTGAACCGCCCGGCGAGAATGACCGCGCATTGTCGATCAGGTTGCGCAGCACCTGGCCAAGGGGTCCTTCGCGCCCGCGTACGATCAGCTGGGCGCCCATGGTCGCGTCCGTGAAGGCGACATGTACGGCCATCTCGCCTTCGCCGATGCCTTCATAGGTGCGCACCACATCGCGCACGAACCTGGCGATGTCGATCTGCTCGCTTGGCAGGCGTGTCATCTCTGCTTCAAGGCGCGAGGCATTGGAGATGTCGGTGATCAGGCGGTCCAGGCGCTTGACGTCCGAGGCGATAACCTGTCTCAGCCGTGTCGTGGCATCAGGATCCGTCACCCGCTCGAGCGTCTCGACGGCCGAGCGGATCGAGGTCAGCGGGTTCTTGAGCTCATGCGCGACGTCTGCTGCGAATTGCTCGTTCGCCTCGATGCGCTCGAGCAGCGCTTCGGTCATGCTCTGGATCGAGGTCGCAAGGTCGCCGATCTCGTCATTGCGCTGGGTCAGCAGCGGCACGTCGATCTTGTCGGAGGCGCCCGAGCGGATACGGTCTGCCGCAATCGACAGGCGCCGCAGTGGCCGGGCGATCCCGAGCGTCAGCATCACGGAGGTGATGAACGCCATCAGCACCGCGACCCCGATGAACGGCACCAGCGCCACCCGCTCGGCGCGGATGATCTCGTCGATATCGCTTGCCTCCAGCACCAGAACGCCGACCACTGCCGATACCCGCTGGACCGGCATCGAGACGGAGATCACCCGGTTTCCCCGGTCGGAAAAGCGCTGGCTGGCGGCCTGTCCGCCAAGGGCGGCGACTTGAAATTCCTCTTCGAAGCTCTGGGTGCGCAGCGCCTCGGAGGAGCGACGCGGCGAGAAGAAGTCGAACAGCTCGCTCGTACCTTCCGACAGGTCGCGGCCTGTCCGCGCGAGCCAGCCCGGCTGGCTGAGCGCAGGCAGTGCCGTTACATCGACACGCTCGGAGAGATAATAGCTGTCGCCGATAAGTTCGCCTTCCGGTGTGAAGATGCGTGCGCGCACGCGCTCGGGCAGGTTCAGCCGCTGAAGCGTGACGCGCGCTGCCTCGCGGTTCAGGCCAGGCTCCGGCGTCGTCGCATCATCAGACAGAAGGCTCGAGAAAATCTGCGCCTGCGCTTCAAGGTCCTGTTTCTTCGAGGCCACAAATCCTGCGCGCATCTCGTTGAGCACCATCGCGCCGATGATCAGGATCGCGAGGCCGGCGAGGTTTGAGGCAAAGATCAGCCGCGCAATCCGCGATCCGAGGATTGTGGTGTTGCGCCGGGTCGGCCTGCGGCGAGGGGCGCGTGTCTCGGTCATGACCCTTGTCTCCTCGGGACGCCCTGCCGCGGTCACTTCAGGCGTCGGCCACGACGCGCATCTTGATGATCCGGTCCGGGTTGCGGGGCGGCTCACCCTTGGACAGGGCATCGATGGCTTCCATGCCTTCGGTCACCTGACCCCAGACGGTGTATTGTCTGTCCAGGAAACGCGCATCATCGAAGCAGATAAAAAACTGGCTGTTCGCCGAATGCGGCGCCGAGGTGCGCGCCATCGAGCAGACGCCGCGCACGTGTGGCTCGGGATTGAACTCGGCCTTCAGGTCGGGCTTTTTCGAATTGCCTGTACCGGTACCTTTCGGACAACCGGTCTGCGCCATGAACCCGGCAATCACGCGGTGGAAGATAATGCCGTCATAAAACCCCTCGCGGGCGAGTTCCTTGATCCGGGCAACGTGATTGGGTGCCAGGTCCGGGCGAAGGCGGATGGTGACATTGCCTTTCGAGGTCTCCAGCAGCAGCGTGTTATCAAGGTCAGACATCAGGGAAACTCCATCGGGGCTTGAAGGTCATGTAACGGTACGGCCTCTGGCTATTCAATCGCAGGACTGGCGGCAAGCTTGCCCTGCATGTATTCTGACCTCTGGTACGGGTAGGAGTGACGCGGATTGGCCGGACTCACAGGGCATATTCTGGCAGCCATTCTGGGCCTGTCTGGCCTGTTCTATCTCGGCTGGGCCGCAGGTCTCAGCTTCCCCTTCGCAAATGAACAGGCGCTTGCCCGCTCGGTCATCGGCCGGCGGGGGATCACCCGCGTACCTTCGCGCCGGTCTTTTCTCTATGTCGGCGTGCTGCTGTTTGCCGCTGCCCTCGCCGCTTACCTGCTCGGCGGGTTTGGCGCGGCCGTGCCGCAGTCGAAGCCGTTCCTTGCGCCGGTTGGACTGCTTCTGGCCCTGGTTTTCCTGGCGCGCGGTGTCGCCGGCGTGCTTCCGGCGTTCGAACGTGCAGCGCCCGAGCAGCCTTTCCTGACCCTCAACCGCCGGCTTTACTCACCGCTCTGCATCCTGGCGGGCACGGCTTTCCTCTATCTTACGCTCGCGCTTCCTGACTGGCAGGCACGCTTCAGCCAGCTTTTTGGCTGATCCTGCCCGGAAAGACTTCCAGCCAGTCTTCGGCTGAACGCCCGTCGCTGCCTGCGGCCTGCATCATGCCGCTGAAGTTCCAGTGGTTAAGCCTTGTCTCGATGCGCACGTCGGCGGACCGGAACGCGCGCGGCAGGCCGCCGCCCGCGAGAAAGCCCGCGGCCTTGATGAAGTCTGACCGGTCATAGGCGTGCGGAGCGGCGTCCACATGCATGACCAGCCTGGCGCCTGCAGGCCGCCCGTCATGCGCGGTCAGGCGCGTTACCGGCTTGGCCACCGGGTCAGCGCCAATCACAAAGCCCGCCGCCATGCTTGCCCGCGCTGCACGCAGAACTGTGTCGGCGCCCCAGCTATGCCCGATCAGTGCCATCGGATGGCCCGCCTCGGCGAGTTCTGTCACGAGGTTGGCTGCTGCCATGATCTTCCAATGCGGCAGGTAGTAAATCTGCCGGGCCCCGGCGAGGCGGGCCTGGCGCGCCTGGGCGTACGAAAAGACGAGGCGGGAGGTTTCGTCTCCCGCCCCGCCGATATAGATTTCTGCCGGAGGCTTACTCGGTATAGCGATAGCCGACGCCATAGAGTGTTTCGATTGCATCGAACTCGTCCGTCACTTCGCGGAACTTCTTCCGCAGCCGCTTGATGTGGCTGTCGATGGTACGGTCGTCCACGTAGATCTGGTCATCATAGGCGGCATCCATGAGCTGGTCGCGGCTCTTCACATAGCCAGGGCGCGCGGCCAGCGCCTGAAGGATCAGGAATTCGGTCACCGTCAGGCGCACGGTTTTGCCGTCCCAGGTACAGGCATGGCGGTTGGGGTCCAGCACCAGTTTGCCGCGCACGATCGGCTTGGAGTCGCCCTCTTCGGGGCCGGCGGAGCCGCCGCGGGCCCGGCGAAGCACAGCCTTCACGCGCTCAGCCAGGAGGCGATTGGAACAGGGCTTGCGCACGAAATCATCGGCGCCAATGTTAAACCCGATCACCTCGTCGATTTCCTCATCCTTGGAGGTCAGGAAGATAACGGGCAGCTCGGAGGTCTGGCGCAGGCGGCGCAGCAGCTCCATGCCGTCCATCTTTGGCATCTTCACATCGAGGATCGCGATGTCCGGCGGGCTCTCGGTGAGTGCGGGCAAGGCGGCTTCACCATCATGATAGGTGCGCACCTGGTAACCTTCTGCCTCAAAAAACATCTTGAGCGAGGCCACGATGTTTTCGTCATCGTCCACCAGTGCGAGTGTTGTCATTGCCTTGTCCTTCCCGGCCAGCCGGAAGCCGGGTGAGGCTTCGGTGCGCTTGGAAAGAGGTTCAATCACAGCTCGGTTCATTTCAAAAGCCCTCCGATGGTGGAGCATCAACAAAATCAACGAAGTGCGGCGGACGATTGCCTTGATTGCGGCGCCCTCGCGATTTATTGCGGCGAGGGATGCCGCAATCGTAAAGAAGCGGCGCCTTCGGGACCTGTGGCGTTAGGCCGGAAGGCCAGGGCGCCTTGTGGCCGGTCCGGTCAACGCCGGTCCGGGAAGCCTCATCAGACCGATTACCAAAAAAGGCGGCAGCCCCGTCAGCTCGCCGCTATCGGGAGGACCATCGGCGCTCTATCCTGCCGGGCCTGGGGCTGGGTTGCGCGGTTTGAGGCAGTGTCAGCGCCCTGCCGGGCAGCAGGGAAGGCGAGGCCATCGATGCGCCTATCCGAACCATTCCGCCAGCCAGGGCGCATGTTCGCCGACGAGCTGGGCGGCGAAGCCCGCACCTGTGATCAGGCCGAAGATCAGTATGCCGAGGGCCGTGACCCAGCCGAGGGCCAGCAGCGTGCCGCCGGCCATGAACATGCCGTCGCGCTGCAGGAGGCCAACCGCGGCGACGGTTATCGCGAGCGATGGGATCGTGTTGGTGATGGGCAGCATGATCGTTACCGAGGCCAGCGCGATGACCAGGCCGATGATCCGCTCGCCGAGGCCATGCGCGATGAAACGCCAGCGCGGGCGTGACAGGCGCTCGCTCCAGCGCATGCGCTTACCGGCAAAGTCTGCCGTGGCCGAGAGCCATTCGGGCTTGATTGTCGCTCGCATCAGGAAGCCGGGCAGCCAGGGCTCGCGCCGGCCCAGGGCGATCTGCAGCGCCAGAAGGAAGATCGGAATGGCAATCAGCTGCGCCCCCGGCAGGCCGGGCACGAGGCATGGGATGGCCAGAAGCAGGATTGAAAGGCCGAAAGCGCGGTCATCCAGCGCGTCGACGACCTGGCCGAGCGTCTGCGGCTTGGAGCCGGCACCGCCGGCGATTGCGATGATGGCGTCGATGAAACTGCCGTTCGGGGACGCTTCGAGGTTTTCAGGAGGGGTCATTCTTGCTGCCATCAATGCGCCGCTGCCCAGGTTCTGGCGGCCTTAGCCTCCACCACGAGCGGTACGGAAAGCTTAATCGCAGGCCCGTCCGCGCCGGACATGGTTTCGCGGGCGATCCGGATCAGGGTTTCGGCTTCCCCCTCAGGGCATTCAAAGACGAGTTCGTCATGCACCTGCAGCAGCATACGCGCCTTCAGGCCGGCCCTGGCGAGGGCATCCGGCATGCGGATCATGGCGCGCTTGATGATATCGGCCGCGGTGCCCTGGAGTGGGGCATTGATCGCCTGACGTTCGGCGAAGGCGCGCGCAGGCCCCTTGGCTTTCATATCAGGCAGGTGGATCTTGCGGCCGAATGCAGTCCGTACGAAGCCGGTTTCATGGGCGTAGGCCTTGGTTTCGTCCATGTACTGACGAATGCCCGGGAAGCGCCTGAAGTAGGTCTTGATGTACCCTGCCGCCTCGCTTTGCGGGATACCAAGCTGTCGGGCGAGGCCAAAACCCGAGATGCCATAGATGATACCGAAATTAATCGCCTTCGCCTGGCGGCGCACCATCGGATCCATGCCTTCGACCGGCACACCGAAGATCTCGCTGGCGGTCATCGCATGGATATCGAGCCCGTCCTTGAAGGCCTGCTTCAAGGACGGGATGTCTGCCATATCTGCGAGAATTCGCAGTTCGATCTGTGAATAGTCGGCAGAGACGAGAAGGTTGCCATCTTCGGCGATAAAAGCTTCACGAATTTTTCGCCCCTCTTCCGTTCGCACAGGAATATTCTGCAGGTTCGGATCAGTGGAAGATAGGCGACCGGTTTGCGCGCCAGCCATCATATAACTTGTGTGTACACGGCCGGTTTCCGGCTTGATCGCGGCCTGCAGCGCTTCGGTGTAGGTTGAACGCAGCTTCGAGAGCATCCGCCAGTCGACGATTGTGCGCGGCAGGACGTGCCCCTCCTCAGCGAGGCCTTCCAGTACATCGGCGTCCGTCTGCCAGGCGCCGGTCTTGGTCTTCTTGCCGCCGGGCAGGTTCATCTCGTCGAAAAGGATTTCGCCGAGCTGCTTGGGCGAGCCGATATTGAACGCGCGCCCAGCCTGTTCCTGGGCCTGGGCCTCGAGACTGGCCATGCGCTGCGCGAAGTCCGCCGAAAGGCGCGAGAGCATCTGTCGGTCGACCTTGATGCCCGCCTGCTCCATATTCGCCAGCACGGGCACGAGGGGCCGCTCCAGCGTTTCATAAACCGTAGTTACCTCTTCTGTGCGCAGCCTCGGCTTCAGATAATGCCACAGACGGAGGGTCACGTCTGCGTCCTCGGCGGCGTACTGCGTCGCCCTGTCAAGCGGCACATGGGCAAAAGTCCGCTGCGCCTTACCTGTGCCGGTCACATCCTTGAATGCGATCGGCTTGTGACCGAGATAGCGCTCAGAAAGCTCGTCCATGCCGTGGCCATGGATGCCAGCATTGAGGGCGAAGGACATCAGCATCGTATCGTCGATCGGCGCCGCTGAGATGCCGTGCCGGGCGAAGACGCTCAGGTCATACTTGATATTCTGCCCGATCTTGAGGACGCTGGTGTCTTCCAGCATCGGCTTCAGGATCTTCAGTGCCTCGCTCATCCTGACCTGTCGAGGCGGATCAGCGCCGAACATGTCGCCATCGCCTTTCGATTCAGGGTCGATATGCGCGAGAGGGATGTAGCATGCCTCGCCGGGGGCCAGGGCAAGCGAGACGCCGACCAATCCTCCGCCGACGGAGTCAAGCGCGTCTGTTTCTGTGTCGACCGCGACCCGGCCCTGCTCGATGGCCCGCCTGACCCAGTCTTCCAGCGTATTGAGGTCGCGTATGCAAACATAGGCGCTGCGATCGATGGGGTCGGCCTGGCCGGGCAGAGCAGGCGTAAGCGCGCCTTCCTTCTCCATCTGCTCGCGCACCCGCCGCGTGAGCGTACGAAACTCCATCTGCTCGAGGAAGCCGATCAGGGTTTCCGGATCCGGGTCCTGTACAGCGAGGTCTTCCGGCTGCAGCATGACGGGCACATCGTCCCTAAGGGTCACGAGCTGTTTCGATACCCGTACCTGGTCGGCGAAAGCGATCAGCGTCTCGCGCCGTTTTGGCTGCCTGATCTCGCTGGCGCGTTCGAGCAGGGCTTCGACGCTTCCATACTCGCTGATCAGTTGCGCGGCCGTCTTGATGCCGATACCCGGCGCGCCCGGTACGTTGTCGACACTGTCGCCCGCGAGGGACTGCACATCGACGACCTGTTCGGGGCCAACGCCGAATTTCTCGACGACGTCGTCGCGCCCGAGCAGCCTGTTCTTCACCGGATCGAGCATCATAACCTTGTCGGAGACCAGTTGCATCAGGTCCTTGTCCGAGGAGACGATGGTCACCCGCGCCCCCTTCGCCTCGGCTTGCCGGGCATAGGTGGCGATCAGGTCATCGGCTTCGTAACCGTCCATCTCGACCGCGTGGGCCGCGAAAGCAAGCGAAGCCTGGCGCACCAGCGGGAATTGCGGGACGAGTTCTTCCGGCGCCGGCGGGCGCTGCGCCTTGTAGAGGGGATAGATGTCGCTGCGGAAGCTGCGGCCGGAGGCATCGAAGATGCAGGCGAAATGGGTCGGGCGGTCCTTGCCCTTCAGTTCTTCGAGCAGCTTGAAAAGCATGTTGCAAAAACCCGAGACCGCGCCGACCGGCAGGCCATCCGAGGCACGCGTCAGCGGGGGCAGGGCGTGAAAGGCGCGGAAAATGTAGGCGCTCGCATCGATGAGATAAAGATGGCTCTGCGCATTGACGGGGGCGTTGGCCATGGGCGATTCCTCTGTGCTCGGGAGGGTTTAGCCGTTCAGCGCAGGTCCGTCACCCTGCCGTCACGCCGCCCCTGGGCCGCCGGCGCGTCGCTGCGCAGCGCGTTAAATTACATTTACCTGAAGCAGATTCTGCTTTGACGCCTTTCCAGCTGTGCTAGAAAATCGGCTATGCAACGCGACCTCGTCCACCCCGACACCAGGTCTTCCGCGACGGCGGTTTGCAAGCCCGCAGACAAGGCCCCCTGGCACCTGTTTCTGGTCGGTCCTGCTGCCGTGCTATGGAACTTCGCGGGCGTTTTCGATTTCCTCGCCACGGTCACGCAGTTTGATCCCTACATGCACCTCATGCCCGAGGATGCGCGCGACTACTGGGCCAGTCTGCCGGGCTTCGTCTATGGCATCTGGGCGGTGGCCGTCTTTTCGGCGCTGACGGGGTCGGTGATGCTCGTCCGGCGGCAGCTGCTGGCCTTGCGGGTACTCGCGCTCTCGGCGACGGCGACGATCTTCTCGATGGCGGCGACCTATTCGCGGCCCGCGCCGGACGTCGATCTCAACCGTGTGGTGGCCGTATGCATTATCGTGGTCGCGCTGCTGGTGCTCAATTATGCTTTCCACCAGGCCAAACGCGGCGTCTTGCGCTGAGGCGGATTCGGTCTAGCCTCCCAGGCAGAGGCTTCGGGAGGACAAGATGATCAATGAAAAGAACCTGACCTGGGTGTTGCGCAGGCGGCCGGTGGGGGAGGTGCGAGAGGGTGACCTCGAACTCGTCGAGAGCGCTCTGACGCCACTTGAGGACGGGCAGGTGCGGGTGAAGACGATCTACCTTTCGCTTGATCCGACCAACCGTATCTGGATGAGCGACATGGATGCTTATCTGCCGCCCGTGCAGATCGGTGATGCAATGCGCGGCGGCGGGCTGAGCGTGGTCACCGAGAGCCGGTCCGACGGCCTTGTGCCGGGTGATATCGTCAATACCGGGCTTGCTGGCTGGTCTGTCTACAATACCCTGCCCGGTGCGGCGCTCGCCAGGTTGCCGAAGCTGCCGGGTGTCCCACTGACGGCCTATATGGGGCCACTCGGCGCGACCGGTATGACCGCCTATTTCGGGCTGATGGATATCGCAAAACCCAAGGCGGGTGAGACGGTGGTCGTCTCGGCGGCTGCCGGCGCGGTCGGCTCGATGGTCGGGCAGATCGCAAAGATCCAGGGCTGCCGTGTCGTCGGGATCGCAGGCGGCAAGGACAAGTGCCGCTGGCTGACCGAAGTGGCAGGCTTCGATGCCGCCATCGACTACAAGTCCGAAGATGTCGGCGCCATGCTCGACAGGCACTGTCCGGAGGGGGTCGATATCAACTTTGAAAATGTCGGAGGCCGGATCATGGACGAGGTGATCGGCCGTCTCAATGATTTTTCGCGCATGCCACTGTGCGGGCTGATTTCGACCTATAATGCGACCGATCCGGTACCTGGCCCCTATAATTTTGCCAATCTCCTGATGCGACGCACGCTGGTAAAGGGCTTCATTGTCATCGACTATTATCCCCGCTTCCCGGAGGGTATCCAGCAGATGGCGATGTGGCTGATGGAGGGGCGCCTGAAGTTCGAGACCGACATCGTCGACGGCTTCGAGAAGGCACCCGCCAGCCTCTCGCGCCTGTTTGAGGGCAAGAACCTCGGCAAGCTGGTCGTGAAAGTCAGTGAAGAGCCGTCCTGACAGCTGGTTCAGCTTACGTTCAGGCTGTGGGGCCGCTCACTGGCGGCCAGCAGATGAAGCAGCAGACGGTCTGGCAGATGTGGGGCTGCAGGAGAAAAGATGAATAATGGATTTGGCGCATCGCTGCGATTATGGCTCGCCAGTGCGGGCGCGTTAGCCCTGGCGGGTTGTACAACATCCGACCTGGAAGCTTTTGCAGCCGGACTTGAGATGGCTGCCGAAGACATGGCCGTGACACTGACCCAGGTGCCTGCCTACAGTTGCGGGCTCAATCACCGCAATGATCCTGTCTGCGACGATACCGGCGATGGCTTTGCCGACCGGTACGGGGACCCTGACTATGAGTTCGTGCACGGCTGGTACTATCCGGCGCCTACACGCATCAATGATTATGGCGAGGCCTACCAGTATGACAGCGGCTGCGACTGCTGGCGGCGGGAGCCCTCGCTGGACACCTATCCCGAATAGACGCCGGCCGCGTGATCGACTGACTTGCGCTCCTGCGCTGGCCCTGATCATATGGATTACAGAATATCCATCTCGGGAGGAGGCGATGCGATTTCTGCATCTGTTGGCATGGGCCCTTCTGGCGCTCGCCATTGTCTGCAGCCCCGCAAGGGCGCAGGGTGAGGCCGAGGAGAACGCGTTCAAGGACTGGGCCGCCGCCTTCGTCGCCGCTGACTGGCGTGATGGAAACGGCCGCACGATTGAAGCCTTTGATAATGCGAGCCGCGATCTTGCAAAGGCGTTTACCGCGGCCGGACTGAAGTCAGCCAATATCGCGGACCTGTCACTTCGCCCCAATATCATTCTCGGAACCGCAACCACCTCGCGCAAGATGTTCGAAGCGATCGAGGCCAAGACAAAAGCTGCCCAGTCGGGATGTCTGCTGTATTTCACCTCGCATGGATCGCCTGAAGGCATCGTGCTCGGAAATGAGGGGCTGCTTTCGCCCGAACGGATGAATACGCTGGTCGATCAATGGTGCGGGCAGCGCCCGACAGTGGTGGTCATCTCTGCCTGTTACTCGGGCGCCTTCCTGCCGGCCTTGCAAGCGGCCAACCGTATGGTCATGACGGCTGCGCGGCCCGACCGGACATCATTTGGATGCAGTGCCGAGGAGAGGTATCCCTATTTCGATGCCTGCGTCCTGGAGTCGCTTCCGGAGGCGGATGATTTTGTGCACCTGGCCAGCCTGACACGCGGCTGCGTTGCGGTGCGCGAGCAGCAGGAGAACCTGTGGCCGCGTTCAGAGCCCCTGACATGGGTGGGCGCCGAGGTCGAGGACATGCTGATCTTCACCAATTTCAAGCGCCCGGCGCTGGTTGATGAGGACCTCATCACACTGCCCTCAAAGCCCTGAATCCAGCTTCAAGGTCGGCCTTCAGGTCGCAGGTCGCTTCGAGGCCGATATGCAGGCGCAGAAGTGGACCGGGACGTGTCTGCGTCCAGCTGCCTTTCATCCGCGTGAGTTGCTGGTCGCAGGGGATGATCAGACTTTCGAAGCCTCCCCAGGAAAATCCCAGCGAAAACAGCGAGAGGGCTTCGAAGAAACGCTCCAGACCGCCCTCCGGAACCGGCCCGAGGATTATGCCGAAAAGGCCGTTAGAGCCGGTGAAGTCCCGCTGCCAGCGGGCATGATCCGGGCTCGAGGGCAGGGCGGGGTGGAGGACCTCGGCGACGTCCGCGCGCGCAGCGAGCCAGTGGGCCATCTCCAGAGCGCTGGCTTCATGTGCACGCAGCCGGGTCGGCAGGGTACGCAGGCCGCGTAAGGCAAGGTAGGCGTCATCCGGGGCAAGGCCGATGCCCCAGTCTTCGGAGGCGCTCGCGATGCGCGAGGCGAGGCCCGGATCCCGGGTCATCACGGCGCCGCCAAACGCGTCGGCATGGCCGACGACATATTTGGTGAGCGCCTGCACGCAGATATCAACGCCGAGGGCGAGCGGCTGATGCAGGAGGCCGGCGCCCCAGGTATTGTCGAGGATCGTACGGATCCCCCGCGCTTTTGCGGCCGCCGCGATAGCCGGCGTGTCGCAGATTTCGAAGGTAAGCGACCCCGGCGCTTCCATAAATACGGCTTTCGTGCTGGGCCGGAACAACGCGGTGATCTCGCTGCCCGCACGCGGATCGAAACGCTCTGCCTCGACGCCCATTGCCTTCAGCCTGTTCTCACAGAATCGGGCGGTCGGGCCATAGGTGCTGTCGCTGAAGAGCAGATGGTCGCCGGGGGTCACGACACTGGCAATGGCGAGCGCACAGGCCTGCAGGCCGTTAGAGGCAAGGCGGGCGTGGGCTGCCCCTTCAAGCGCGCACATTGCGGCTTCAAGTTCGCGGTTTACGGTGAGCCCCATCCGGCCATAGGTCGGTTTGGCTCCGTAGAGGCCAGCTTCGTCGCGGAACAGAACCGTTGAGGCACGCTCAAGCGGCGGATTGACGGTGACGCGGTCCATCCGTCCTGCACGGGTGTGGATGAGGCGCGTTTCGGGGGCGGCCTCATTCGTCTTCATGCGGATGCCTTTGCAATGGGGCGCGAGGGGTCTGATGCCCAGTCCGCCCACGAACCATCATAGACCGCGACATCCCAGTTGCCTAGCCGGGCAAGGGCGAGCGCCGTGATCGCAGCAGTCACGCCGGAGCCGCAGGTCGTCACGGTCGGCGCCTTCGGATCCTTGAACAGCTGCATGAGTTCCGCAGCGGACTTCATGCGGCCTTCGGCGGCGATCAGCTGGCTGCCAGGCAGATTGATGCTGCCGGGGATGTGGCCTGAGGCAAGGCCCGCACGGGGTTCCGGATCACGGCCCGAAAAGCGGCCATCGGGACGGGCGTCAATGATTGTGGTTTTTGCCTTCCCGATCAGCGCTTCAATCCCGTTCGCGTCGATCACAAGGTCCGTTCGCACGCGCGGGGTAAAGTGGCGCTCTCCGGTAATCGGGGGCATATCATCCAGCTCGCCGCCTGCGGCGATCCAGGCTTTCAGGCCGCCGTCGAGCACGTAAACATCCTTGTGACCCATCACCCGGAACATCCACCAGGCGCGGGCGCTGGCAAAGAAAGTGTTCTGGTCATAGATGATGATGCGGTTGCCATCGCCAAGGCCCAGCCTTCGCACCCGGGATGAGAACTTCACCGCATCCGGCAGCATATGCGGAAGGTCTGAGGAGGTGTCGGCGATTTCGTCGATGTCGAAGTGCACGGCCTTCGGGATGTGACCGCGCATCCAGGCCTGACGGCCTGTCTCCGGCGGATGTGTGAAGGGCGCAAACCAGGTCGCATCCACAATGCGCACGTCCGGCGCTGCGATGTTCCTGACAAGCCATTCGGCGCTGACGAGGGGGTCTTCGGTTTGCATCTGACTATTTCTCCATCCATGGCGGCACGGGCAGTCCCCGGGTGCGCAGGAATTCAGGATTATAGAGCTTCGACTGGTATCGGTTACCGTAGTCGCAGAGAATGGTCACGACCGTGTGGCCGGGTCCGAGGTCCCTGGCGAGCCGGATCGCGCCGGCAATGTTTATGCCCGCTGACCCTCCGAGGCAGAGGCCTTCCTCTTCGACCAGTCGGAAGAGGATCTGCAGGGCTTCCTCGTCACTGATGCGGTAGGCCCTGTCGACTTCAATGCCTTCCAGGTTTGCGGTGATGCGGCCCTGGCCGATGCCTTCGGTGATGGAGGTGCCCTCGGCTTTCAACGCGCCGTTCTTGTAATACTCGTAGAGCGCAGCGCCGCCGGGGTCGGCTATGCCGATCTGGATCTTCCGGTTCTTCTCCTTCAGTGCCAGTGAAACGCCGCCCAGCGTGCCGCCGGAGCCAACAGCGCAGATGAAGCCGTCAACCCCGCCACCGGTCTGCTGCCATATCTCCTGGGCGGTGGTGGATGCGTGCGCGCGCCGGTTCGCCTGATTGTCGAACTGGTTCGCCCAGATCGCCCCGTTCGCCTGTGTGGCAGCGAGTTCCTCAGCGAGGCGGCCGGAATAACGCACGTAATTGTTGGGATTCGCGTAGGGGACAGCGTCGACTTCGATCAGCTCCGCGCCGAGAAGGCGGATCGCATCCTTTTTTTCCTGGCTCTGGGTACGCGGCATGACGATCACGACACGGTAGCCCAGTGCCTTGCCGACAAGGGCAAGGCCGATGCCGGTATTGCCGGCTGTGCCCTCGACGATGGTTCCGCCCGGTTTCAGCAGGCCTGCCGCCTCTGCCTCACGCACGATGCCAAGGGCGGGGCGGTCCTTGACCGACTGGCCGGGATTTAGAAACTCACATTTGCCGAGGATTTCGCAGCCCGTCTCCTCCGAGGCGCGCTTCAGGCGCAGGAGCGGCGTGTTGCCGATCAGGTCAACAATCGACCGGTAGACTGTCATGTCAGAGCGTTTCCTGTCATTTCGCGCACCCCTCCAGCCTTAAGCGGCTCAGGGGCCGGCTGCAACGGGCTGCGCTTGATTTGATCCAACCTCGCCCCGCAGGCGTAGACAGACATCAAATCAGGAAGGCCGGCACAGCATGCTGTTCACGCGGGATGACACTTACGCGGCGTTCATGCTCGACCACGCGGCTGGGAACCATCCGGAATCGCTTGCCCTGGCGGGTGATCTTCACATGTTGCTGAGCTCTGACGCCGCCCGGACGGCCTTTGCCTGGTCGATCATCGGCGGAGCGCTGCTCGAGGCTGAGGACAGTCTCGCGCTGGGTCCTGCACCCGTTCAGGCACCGGTCTATCGCAAGGCGCACCGCGCTGTGGCTGGGGCAACTTGCGTCCTTGAATCGGCCGCTCGGCCGCTGAAATGGAAGCGTGGCCTTTCAGGTGTGCCTTACTATCCGATCGGTGTTCCGGGTGGACGATTGATGAAGCTCGAGCCGGGCGTCAGCGTGACCAAGCATCGCCACAGCACCATAGAAGCCACGGTGATCATCCGGGGTGAACTGGAAGATGAGTATGGCACCTACCGGCGCGGCGACCTTATGCTGGGAGAGCCCGGCATGCACCACAGGCCTGTCGCGGCAGGCAGCGAGACCTGCATCTGCTATGTCGCCGAGCCGCCGTTATTTGCATGGAGACTCCATTGAAACTGCTGCGATCGATCTTCCTTGCCTTCTCGGTGATCGCTGCCGGGTTGACCGCGGCAGCTCAGACCTCTCCCGGCCGCTGGGAGCCAAAAGCCGGCGACGTGATCAGCTTCAGCGTGCTGCGCGAAGGCAAGCCGTTCGGCAGCCACGCGGTCAGTTTCAGCACCTCTGCGGACGGCGCCCTGGTCGCGAGGACAGCTGTTTCTCTGAAGGCGGGTCTGGGTCCGGTGACGCTGTTCCGGTATCAGTTGGACGCCACCGAGACCTGGCTGAATGGCCAGCTCGAGAAAGTTTCCGGCAGCGTCAATGATGACGGCAAGAAGCGTTCGGTCACGGCAACGCGCAGGGGTAAGACGCTGAACGTCAGCGGCAGCGACTTCAAGGGCGAAGCGCCAGCCGGCATCGTGCCGGCGAGCCACTGGAACTATGCGCAGACCAAGTCCGGCAGGCTCCTGTCGACGGAAGATGGCGAGATCATTGAGGTGAATGTGGTCAGAAAGGGCCGCGAGATGATCAGAGCCGGTAACAAGACGATCGAGGCCAATCGCTACCTGATGGACTCAGCATTGGACGTTGATCTCTGGTATGATGACGCAGGGCGCTGGGTGAAGCTTGCCTTCAATGCGCGTGGTCAGAAGATCGAGTACGTCCTCGACCGTCTCTACTAGCCGCCAGAGACCGGCGTGGGGGTCCTCAGGCTCGTTCTCGGCGACCAGCTGTCCCCGGGCATTTCGTCACTGCAAGATGCAGCGCCCGGTGATATGGTCCTGATGGCTGAAGTGTCCGAAGAGGCCACCTATGTGCGCCATCACAAGAAGAAGATCGCGTTCCTGTTCGCCGCGATGCGCCACTTTGCGGCAGAGCTCTGCGCGGCCGGGTACTGCGTGCGCTATGTTGGTCTTGAGGATCGGGGCAATACCGGTAGCCTGAGGGGCGAAGTCGCGCGGGCGCTGGAAGAGGTGCCTGGACTAACATCGGTTGTGGCGACCAGGCCCGGCGAGTGGCGCCTGTCAGAAGACATGCAGGCCTGGCAGGAATTGTTGCCCGTCCCGGTTGAGCTGCGCGAAGATACACGTTTCATTGTTCCGCTAACTGAGTTTTTCTCCTGGGCGAAGGGGCGCAAGCAGCTGCGGATGGAGTTTTTCTACCGTGAAGTGCGCCGCAAGACGGGCCTGCTGATGGATGGGCAAGAGCCTGCCGGCGGGCAGTGGAATTTCGACCAGGAAAACCGCAAGCGCCTGCCCAAATCCGTGGTGCCGCCGCCGCGATTCCTCCCACCTGCCGACACGCTGACGCAGGAAGTGATCGCATGTGTCGCTGAGCGGTTCCCTGACCATTTCGGCGATCTTGAACCCTGGGTGCTCGCCACGACGCGGGCCGGGGCGGAGGCGGCGAGGGATCACTTCATATCGGACATCCTGCCCGGTTTCGGCGACTGGCAGGACGCGATGGCGACGGGCGAGCCGTGGATGTGGCACTCGCTGCTCTCGGTCTACCTGAATTGCGGCCTGCTTGACCCGCTCGACCTGTGCCGGCGGGCCGAGGCTCAATGGCGGGCGGGGCGAGCGCCGCTGAATGCGGTCGAAGGGTTCATCCGGCAGATCATCGGTTGGCGGGAATATGTCCGGGGCATCTACTGGCTGAAAATGCCAGCCTATGCAGACACCAACGCGCTGGACGCACATCGCCCGCTCCCGGACTTCTACTGGACCGGCGAGACCGCCATGCGTTGCATGGCAGAGGCTATCGGTCAGACAAAGCGGCATGCCTATGCCCACCATATCCAGCGCCTGATGGTGACCGGCAACTTTGCTCTGATCGCCGGAATTGATCCCAAAGCGGTCAATCAATGGTATCTGACGGTTTATGCCGACGCCTATGACTGGGTGGAGCTTCCGAACACGCACGGGATGGCGCTTTACGCCGATGCCGGCCTGATGGCGTCGAAGCCTTATGCAGCGAGCGGAAACTACATCAACAAGATGTCGGATTATTGTGGGCGCTGCGCCTATAAGGTGACCGAGAAGTCCGGGCCGAAGGCGTGTCCGTTCAACTACCTCTATTGGGACTTCATTGCGCGCAACCGGGAGCGTTTGAGCAGAAACCCCCGAATGGCACTGATCTACAAGGCATTCGACCGGATTGCAGAAGCCGAAATCACAACGATGCGGGCCAGCGCGGCTGATTTTCTTGCAGACAGCCTGTCCGGCCGCAGGCTGAACAGGAGGTAAACTCAAAGCGGCAAATCTTGTCAGATGACTAACCCGCCAGTTTACGCTGGCATGTTATCCCGGAGTTTGATGAACTCTTATGGGCGAAGGCCCGGGATGGCTGAGATGGACGGCAAATTCGCAACGCCAGTGGAAAATTGGTCGATTGCGCGCCTGCTGAAGGCTGTTACCGTTCCAGACAAGTATCGCGCGGGCTTGCGTGACAAACAGCTCCACACAGTCGGCAACATGACTTCTGTCATTATGCTGGCCAATCTGGTCAGCCTTGCCGTCGTGCTGCAATCTTTCCGGGGAAATCTGGCCAGTTACCTGCTCTCGATCTGGGGCGTCTGCCTCGTGTTCATCATTGGTCTCGGCTTCCTGGGCCATATCCGCGCGCGCCGGGACCTGGTCAATGGCCGTGTCAATGAGCGCCACCTCGATTCTGTCGTTCGCGGATCGATGATCAACGGCCTGTTTTGGGCAGCGGCGCCTTTGCTGGTAATGAGTTCGGCTGATCCTCTAGGCCAGATGGTAATGGGCATTGTGCTCGTCGGAATGATGTTCGCAGGCGCTTTCCTGTTGTCGCGCATTCCAGAAGCGGCCTTCTCATTCATCATTCCGATTGCCGCGGGCCTGATTGTTTCGATGCAGATACAGCCGAACGCGGTCTATCATTACATTTCTGTACTGACGATCGTTTACTTATCGGTTCTGATCTTTGCCGTCCGCTGGTCGCACCTTCAGTTTGTGGAGCAGCATCTGAGCGAAGCGGGCTTGACGGAACAGTCCCAGCTCATTGGTCTGCTGCTTCGCGATTTCGAGGAAAGCACGTCTGACTGGCTCTGGCAGACCAGCGCCGAGGGCGTACTGGAAGACATCCCGCTTGTGGTGAATAACGGGTCTGACGCCGCCGACTTCATGAAAAAGGGCGAGTACCTGCTCTCCTTGTTCCAGCCGGGTGAGGCTCGCAAGATGCTTGAGACCGTCACCAGGCGCCAGCAGGGCTTCAAGGATATCGTCCTTGAAGTACGAGGTAGCGGTGAAGATGTTGTCTGGGTGTCGCTGACCGGCAAGCCAATATTCGAGGAAGGGGTCTTCCGCGGCTTCCGTGGGGTCGCGGCGGATATTACCCAGTCCAAGCAGATCGAAGACCGTATCGCGCACATGGCACATCATGATGGTCTGACCGGCCTGCCGAACCGTTCAACCCTTCAGGAACATCTTGAAAAGCTCCTGCGCCGCGCGCCGTCGCCGAACAGAGTACGCGCCTTGCTGTGGATGGACCTCGATAACTTCAAATGGGTCAATGATGCGCTCGGCCATCTGGCCGGCGACGAACTTTTGCGTCAGGTGACGACGCGCCTTAGAGACGTATGTGAGGCAGAGGATGTTGTCGCGCGCCTCGGGGGAGATGAGTTTGCGCTTCTGGTAGAACGCCCGGCTGGCGGGGCGCTTGAGGCGTTCATCAACCGGGTGACTGAATGCATGCAGACGCCCTATAACATCTGGGGCTCGACAGCCTACTGTTCGGCATCGCTGGGGGTGCGCCAGTTCGATCCGTTTACGACGGATTCGCGCCTTGTGCTCAAACACGCAGATCTTGCGCTATATGACGCCAAGAAGACGGGCAAGGCCCAGTGGCGTATGTTCACCGCAGACCTCGAAGTGCAGGCTCAAATTCGTGTGCAGACTGAGGCCGAGCTGGAAGCTGCCATCGATCGGGATGAACTTCGCGTCTACTTCCAGCCGCTTGTGGATGCACGTACGCACAAGATGATCGGGGCAGAGGCGCTGCTGCGCTGGCAGCATCCAACCCGAGGACTGATTTTCCCCGATCAGTTCATCGAGCTGGCCGAGAATAACGGCCTGATCACACGGATGGGCGAGTGGGTAATCCGCGCAGCTCTTGCCGAGGCGGCACGCCTGCCCGACCATGTGAAAGTCGCGGTCAATATATCACCGCTGCAGATTTACTCAGCGACGCTGGTCTCGACCATTGTCAATGCGCTCGACCAGAACCGGATCGCACCGAACCGGCTGGAGCTGGAGATCGCCGAATCCGTGCTCATGACGGATACACAATTCACCCAGAAACGCCTGCATCAGATCAAGGATCTTGGTGTGCGCATCGCGCTTGATGATTTCGGGACAGGCTATTCATCGCTGAGCTATCTGCGCGCGTTCCCGTTTGACAAGATCAAGATCGACAAGACCTTTGTGAAAGATATCGAAACGCGCCCCGAAAGCCGGGCGATCACGGTCGCCACGCTGAATCTCGCCAAATCGCTCGGCTTGCGGTGTACGGCGGAAGGCGTCGAGACGCTCTATCAGGCCGACTTCCTGCGCGATCAGGGCTGTGATGAGCTTCAGGGCTTTTTTATCAGCCGTGCACAGCCTCTGGACAGGCTGGCGCACATTGTTGATGTGCGCCCAAGCCGGGTTGTCGTGCCAGCGCTCATCGAAACGGTCGACCACAAACGGATGCTGCAGGAACCGAACGTCCTGGCCTTCACCGCCGAGAAGCGCGCCTAGGGCGCAGGATCATCAGTCGCTGTTCCTCGCTCAGGCTCGGGCGCCGGTTTCCTGCGGCCGAACAGGCCCCCGATTGCTTCGCGGGCCGCTCTTTCAGCGGCAGCTTCAAGTTGTTCTTCCGGTGTAAGCGTTGATGTGGCTGGCGGTTCCGGCTCTTGCGTTTCAGCGTCGGAGACCGGCATTGTGTTGTTGGGAGGCATCGGCTCAGCGCCCGTCATGCCGCCCATGATGCTGCCGGCAGCGTCAGCGGCGCGGCCTGTGATTTCGTCTGCCAGCCTGGCCTTCAGTTCGGCTTCCAGCGCCGCCTGAACGCCGGAGAAATCCGGTGTGACATCGAGCTGGTTCCAGCTCCCGGAGAGACGCACCGGCACGGGGATGCCGTTCAGCTGGACGACGGCGCCCTGACCCTGGCCCTTCCTATCGATGGCTGTGGTGAGACGCAGGTCAAGCCTCTGGCCACCGATATCGATGATGCCGGCGCCGTCGATCGCGAGGGCCGGGCTGGTAAGTTCGAGGACAACGACCTTTGCAACACCGTTCTCGATCTTCAGTGAGCTGTCGAAATTGGTGAAGTCGGTCTCTGCTGCCGGCGAGAGAACGGCGCGCAAGTCCAATGATTTGAGCTTGCCCGAGGCGAAAGCCTGCTGAAGCGACTGGGCGTTGCGGACGAGCTGCATGACGTTGAAGCCCTTGAGGGCGCCTTCGCTCAGCTTGGTTGAGAGGTCGCCGTTGAGGTTGGCCATCAGAGCTGCGATAGAGTCGCCCTTGGCGACGATGTCCATCCGGAAAGAGCCGGTTCCCACCAGCTTGTCGAAGCCGGCGAGCGTGCCGAGCAGGTTTGATATGGCAACCTGCTCGCCCTGCATCTTTAATCCGATCGTGGGAGCGGACGAGGCCGTGTCGACCGTCATTCTGCCCTCCCAGCTCCCTCCGAAGGCCTTGAACTTCGACAGATCGGCTGCAAGCCTTCCGTCTGCCAGCCTGGCGGTGAGTGCGGCATCGGTCAGCTTCACGCTGCCCAGACTGATCTGTGCGGCCTTGATCTGCAGGTCTGCATTGACAGAGGAAAGGCCAGCGAGGTCGAGCTTCTCCCTGCTCCAGGCCACGAGCGGCTGGGCCGCTTTCGGCTTCTGCTCGGAAGGTGCGAGGAAGGGTGACAGGTCGAGCGTCCCCATGTTCAGCTTGCCGGTAAGACGCGGCTTTTGGCCCGTGAGGTCAATTCCGGCGCTGCCCTTGGCGGTCAGCTGGTCGAGTTTGAGGTCGAATGCCGAAAGGGCGACCTGCTTGAACGTGCCCGACACATCGCCGGTGGCCGAGAAGGTTTTCAGTGCGGAGCCCGGCGCAAGTGCGACGTCAGCAGCGGCGAGAAGTTCTCGCAAGTCTGCGCTCGAGGCATTCAGCTTGCCTTTGAGGTCCCCTTTGCCTGCGAGTGAGAGGTCGCCTTTATAGGACAGCTTAAGCAGGTCACCGGTATGAGTGAAAGTCATGCCGGACAGTTTCAGCGCGTCAACATTACCGCTGATCGTGCCGTCGAGGGAGACTTTTTCCAGCGCGGATGCGGCGGGCAGCTCGACGTTCATCTGCCTTGCCAGTTCTCCGGCCCTCGCTGTGTCAAGGCTCAGCTTGCCGTTCAGCGCCGGTATCATGCCGAGCACGAGATCGCCGGCATAGCTGGCGGTCATCAACGGACCTTTGACGCGCAGCTTCTCGAACCTGAGTGCCGGGCTGGTCAGGGCGCCGCTGAGCTCGGCCTCGATATTGAGACTGCCGAGCGGTGCTGTGTTAACCGGCAGTTCCAGTGCGGCGAACTTCGCCAGCGCGTCTATCTTTGGGGCATCAAGCGTAAGCTGGCCATCGATCTCCGGGGCAGGGCCGAGACTGATCCTGCCGGTGAAGCTGGTCTTGGCGAGGTCGGACGACTGAGTGAACCTTTTTACGTCTATGGCGAGCGTGTCGAGTGTGCCGGTGACGCTGCCTTCGGTATTGATGTTGCCGAGCCTGGAGAAGTCGAACGGCAAGTCGATGTTGGCATACTCGAAAAGCGGGCTGACCGCTTCCGAGCTGGCGGCGAAAGTGCCGTCAAGGGCCAGCGTCTCGCCGAGCGTGAACCCGCCTTCGAAGCGTGCCTTGATAAAGGCTGTGCCAAGCTCAGCCTCGAGCCTGGCAGCCTGGCCGCTGGTCGCAGCTTCGATCGAGTCAAGGGTCGCCTCAAGGGTGAAGTTATGCCCTTGGAAGACACCTTCGGCCGCGAGCTCGAACGGTGCATTCAGCGCGGTCATAGCGGCTGTCAGGTCGAGCTCGCGCAATTCATAGCGCGCCTTGGCCTGGTCATCCCGAAACGACAGGCTGGCATTCTCCAGGCGCAGGTGTTCGACGGCGCCGTTAAAGCCGCCGCCAGTGCCTGCTCCAGGCTGGCTGGGCGCCTTGTCCTCCAGCACCCAGTTCGTGCTGCCATCCCCCCTCTTCTGTAGCAATACCGAGGCATCAATGAAGGCAAGCTCGTGCACTTCCACGCGCTGGCTAAACAGCAAAGGGGCCCATTTAACGGCACCGCGCAGCTCGCCGGCCTCGATCATGTAGGGGCCGTCGAAGCCTTCGGGGTTTGACACTTTCATCCCGCCGACGCTCGCAGCGATGCGCGGAAAAATCGACAGACGTACGTCGCCGTCCAGCGTGACTTTGCGCTGCAGCGCCTCACCGGCGGCGCGCTCTATCTGGGCGCGGTAGACGGATTTCGGGATCAGGAAGGGCATGGTGAGCAGCGCCCCGATCATAACCAAGAAAATACCGACTGAAATCAGGGTGATACGGTTCATGTTCCAGATCCCTTTTTGGGCCTCGCAAGCCCATGATCACATACTGTGTCGGTTGAATGGCAGATGAAGGATAAATGGCAGGCGACTGTCCCGGGCAGAGCCTTACAAGGCCTGTCTCAGGACCGCTTGACCCGGCCGGGCGACCCGATTAGAGAGGCGCTTCGCCCGAAGGGCGTCCAGTCAATGCGCGGGTGTAGCTCAGTCGGTTAGAGTGCCGGCCTGTCACGCCGGAGGTCGCGGGTTCGAGCCCCGTCACTCGCGCCATTCCTTTCGGAATGAAATTCTCATAAGTCCTTGAAAATTTAGAACTTAGGGCGCTCTTAAGGAGCGTTTTTGGGTTCGACGCCGCTTGTTGCACTACAGTTTGCACTACGGATTGCATACTTTTTGCACTACAATTCGCGATGAAATAGAATGGTCTCGGATTAAGATATCTAAAGTCGCGCGGTGGCTGGTGGCATTACCAGAGACGCGTGCCGAGCCGCTTCGAAGGCGTTGATAATCGGGGTCTGATTCAGGTCGCCCTGCGAACCCAGTCACTCGAGATAGCGATGATGCGGCGGGACGCGCTTGCAGAGGCTGATGCTGCCTTGTGGAATGCGCGCAGTCTTGAATTGACAGGCGGTGACCGGCAGCAATCGAGCTGGCGCGCGGCCGAAAATCGCTACCGCAGCGCTGTCGCCCGGGCCCTTGCTCAGGGCTTCGTTTACAGACCGGTCGAAGAGATTGCGGCGCTCCCTGATGTCGAAGAGATCATTGCGCGCCTGAAGGCTGCCGATTTCGGGAATGCACCGACTGAGGCCAAAGCAGAAGCTTTGCTCGGAGGCGTGCCGGCGCCGGTCGACAAGACGACGGTTTCGGAAGCCTTCGAACTCTATGTTTCAAAGATCGCGTTTGATGATTGTCAGGCGACATGACAAACTGACCCCCTGACGACATGAAGAACTGACCCCTTT
>CAZIGV010000006.1:139449-170328 GCA_964538945.1 uncultured Hyphomonas sp. | reverse complement strand
ACTAGGTCGACCCGCCGCGTGGGTCATTCCATTCGGCGGCAATGCCGTAGCCCCCGCGGCGAACCAGCCAGAACATTCCGATCAGATCGAAAATGCCGGCGCCAAGACGGCCCAGGAAACCGTATTTCGACTCGCCCGCAAGCCGGCGCCGGTCGTTGACCGGTTCCTCCGATACCTCCCAGCCGGCGCGCTTCACGAGGGCTGGCAGGAAACGGTGCATCGAGGCAAAGTAGGGCAGGTCCCGGAACGCCGCCGTGCGGATGAGCTTCCAGCCGCAGCCAGTGTCGGTCGCGTTATCCTGCAGCACGAAGCGGCGCACACCGTTGGCAACGCGCGACTGGACCCATTTGAAACCGGAATCATTGCGGCTGCGGCGCCTGCCGGCGATGATGCCCAGCCGGGCCGGCGCGCCGGGCGCAATGATCGCCGCCCAGAGGCGGGCCGTGTCTGCCGGATCATTCTGTCCGTCCCCATCGAGCAGCTGCACCCAGTCTGCGCGGACCAACCTCAGCCCTGTGAACAGCGCCGCAGACTTACCCCGGCGTTCGACATGCGTCAGGACGTGAACGGTCGCCGGATATTTTGCTTTCGCTTCGGCGAGTTCGGCTCCGGTTGCATCGCCGGAGGCGTCGTTGACGCAGACCACCTCGAAATCAATCCCCGAGAGCAGCTCATGCACTTCGTCGATCACAGGATGGACATTGCCCGCCTCATTGAAGAAGGGGATCAGGACACAAAGGGTGGGGGCGGGGGTCATGGCCTCCTGCCTAATCCAGCCCGCGCCGGAAGCCAATCAGTCCCTGGATTCCCGCCGGCAATCATTTGCCCTCGCGCGCTGAGGGTCGGGGCAACCAGCCTGGCAGGTTTTCGGCCGTGACCGGCGGCTTGCCTGCTGACGGCTCCCGGAATCCGCCTATCGCCATCAAGGCAGTGGCGGGCTAAACCCCGCCCATGTTTACTGCCACCTGTATTACCCTGGTGCCTGAGGCCTGGCCCGGCCCGCTCGGCGTCTCGATCCTTGGCCGCGCTCGCGCCGAGGGCATCTGGGCGCTGGAGACGGTGGACCTTCGTTCCTTCGGTCTCGGAAGGCACCGGAAGGTCGATGACACCCCGGCCGGGGGCGGGGCTGGCCTGGTGCTGCGCGCGGATGTGGCTGGCGCGGCCATCGACAGCGTGTCCCTGGACGGGCGTCCCCTGCTTTACCTCTCTCCCCGCGGGCCCCGGTTTAACCAGCGACAGGCCCGCGAATGGGCGGCTGGGCCGGGGGTGGTCCTGTTCTGCGGCCGGTTCGAGGGTCTGGACGAGCGCGTCCTCGAGGCCCGGGGCATGCAGGAAGTGTCCCTCGGGGATTTTGTGCTGGCCGGCGGGGATGTGGCCGCCATGGCGATGGTCGAGGCGGCGGTGCGTCTTCTGCCCGGCGTGGCCGGCAATTCCGCCTCCCTGGCGGGGGAAAGTTTCGAGAACGGGCTGCTGGAATACCCCCAATATACTCAGCCCCGGGACTGGGAGGAGCGCCAGATCCCCGACATTCTTCTTTCCGGGGACCATAAACGCATAGAAGAGTGGCGTCTCGGCCGATCAAAGGCGTTGACTTTTGAACGCCGCCCCGATTTATACGCCGCTTACTTGCGACCCCCCACATCTGTTGCGCCGGAGACTGGCGATGAACCTGATTAAAGAGCTTGAGACGGCAGAAACCGCCCGCGTTCTCGGCGACAAGAAGATCCCGGCATTCTCGCCCGGAGACACTCTGGCTGTGAACGTGAAGATCAAGGAAGGCGACCGTGAGCGCGTCCAGCGCTATGAGGGCATCTGCATTGCCCGGGCAGGTCAGGGGCTCAATGAGAGCTTTACCGTTCGCAAGATCTCCTTCGGCGAAGGCGTGGAACGCGTATTCCCGGTGGTCTCCCCGCTGATCGACTCGATCGAAGTCGTCCGCAAGGGCCGGGTACGCCGTGCAAAACTGTATTACCTGCGCGACCTGCGCGGCAAAGGCGCGCGTATCGCTGAGCGGACCTCCGGCCACGGGATCGAGACCCAGGAAGTGGCCGTCTCCAAAACCGAGCGCCGGCGCCAGAAGGACGCCGAGAAGGCGGCCCGCAAGGACACCGCTGCCAAAGCCCGTGCCGAAGCAGCAGAAGCGGCTGCTGCCGCAGAGGCTGTGGCGGCTGCCGCCGAGGCTGAAGCCAAGGAATAGGCCCGCAGGCCCGCCGGGCCCGAAACCTCAACAGTGCCCCTGCCACGCCGGCGGGGGTATTTTTGTGATGGCCGACTCCCGGCAAAAACGACGCATCGGCGCCTGACTGCCTGCGCACAGGGCACAGATCTTGCCCGCTCACCCGGTTCGAAACCCAGTCGCAGGCTTTTCTCCGCTGCATCTGGCGCTATTGTGCGGTGCGCAAAAGCGAGACGGATATGCCCGGCAAGACCCTCTACGACAAGATCTGGGACGCGCATGTCGTCCATACCGACGCCGCCTCCGGCGAAAGCCTCCTCTATATCGATCTGCATCTCATTCACGAGGTGACCACCCCCCAGGCTTTTGACGGCCTGAAAGTCACCGGCCGCCGCGTGCGCCGCCCTGAGCTGACCCTCGCTGTCGCGGACCACAACACGCCGACCGAGAATCAGGGCCTGGGCCTTGCCGGGGTGAAGGACCCGGAAGCGCGCAACCAGCTCGAGACACTGACGCATAATGTTGCCGCGCATGGCATCCAGTTCTTCCCGATGGGGGATATCAATAACGGCATCGTCCACGTGGTCGGCCCGGAGCAGGGCCGCACCCAACCCGGTATGACCATCGTCTGCGGCGACAGCCATACCTCGACACACGGCGCCTTCGGCGCGCTCGCCCACGGCATCGGCACCTCGGAAGTCGAGCATGTCCTGGCGACGCAGACCCTCCGAGCCCGGAAGATGCGGAATATGGCAGTTGAAGTTTCCGGCCGCCTGCCCGATTCCGTCACGGCAAAGGACCTCGCGCTCCATATCATCGCCCTAACCGGCACAGCCGGCGGCACCGGCTATGTCATCGAGTACCGTGGAGACGGCGTCCGCGCCCTGTCGATGGAAGGGCGCATGACACTCTGCAATCTCTCGATCGAAGGCGGCGCCCGTGCCGGGCTTATCGCCCCGGACGAGAAGACCTTCGCCTATATCAGGGGTCGTCCCTCCGCCCCGAAAGGCGGCGCATGGGAAATGGCAGAGCGCTACTGGCAAACGCTGTACTCGGATGATGATGCAGTGTTCGATCATGTCCTGAAGATCAGGGCCGAAGATGTCGCACCGACTGTCACCTGGGGCACCAGCCCAGAGCAGGCTATTGCGGTCTCCGGCATTATTCCTCGTCCCGAAGATTTCGCCGATCCGGTCAAGGCCGCTGCCTGTGAACGCGCGCTTGCCTATATGGGCCTTGAAGGCGGCAGGCCAATTGCCGGCACGCCGGTTCAGCGCGTTTTTATCGGCTCGTGCACCAATTCCCGGATTGAGGATCTGCGCGCCGTGGCCAGCATTGCAAGAACCGGCAAGGTAGCCCCGGGCGTGCGCGCCATGATTGTGCCTGGCTCAGGCCTGGTGCGCGCACAGGCCGAGGAGGAAGGCCTGGATGCCATCTTCCTCGCAGCCGGCTTCGAATGGCGCGAGCCCGGCTGTTCCATGTGCCTGGGTATGAACCCGGATATCCTTGCGCCCGGCGAACGCTGCGCCTCGACCTCCAACCGCAATTTCGAAGGTCGCCAGGGCAGGGGTGGGCGTACCCACCTGATGAGCCCGGCGCTTGCCGCCCGCGCGGCGCTGAGCGGCGTCATCGGTTAACCCCTCTACAGAACAGGAATCGCTCCATGGCCTTCGACCTTGCCCCCCGCCAGGACTGGACCCGCGACGAGATTGCGGTCATCTACGAATTGCCGCTCGACAAGCTGCTCGCCCAGGCGCTCGCCGTGAAGGCAGCCAACTGGCCCGATGGCGCTGTACAGAAATCGCAGCTCCTGTCGATCAAGACCGGCGGCTGCCCCGAGGATTGCGGCTATTGTAGCCAGTCGGCCAAGTTCGAGACCGGCCTGAAGGCCGAAAAACTGCTGCCGCTCGAGCAGGTGGTCGCGACCGCCCGCCGCGCGAAAGCAAACGGCGCGGACCGCTTCTGCATGGGCGCAGCTTGGCGCTCGCTTAAAGACCGCGACCTGCCGAAGGTTACTGAGATGATTGCCGCGGTGAAGGCTGAAGGGCTGGAGACCTGCGTCACGCTCGGTATGCTTGAAGAGGGCCAGGCTGAAGCGCTTAAGGCTGCGGGTCTCGACTACTACAACCACAACCTCGACACTTCCCGCGAGTATTATGGTGATGTCGTCAGCACACGCACCTATGACGACCGGCTCGAAACGCTCGCCCGTGCGCGTACGGCTGGCATCAAGCTCTGCTGCGGCGGCATCCTCGGCATGGGCGAGTCCCGCGCCGACCGCGTCGGTCTGATCCATGAGCTGTCGAAACTGACCCCGCATCCAGAAAGCGTGCCGGTCAACAAGCTCGTCCCGATCAAGGGCACCCCGCTGGGCGCGAGCGAAGAGATTGACACGCTTGAGCTGGTCCGTGCCATCGCCACCTGCCGCATTGTTTTTCCGAAAAGCTGGGTCCGCCTCTCGGCAGGCCGCGAGTCAATGAGCCCGGAAGGCCAGGCGCTCTGCCTGCTGGCCGGCGCGAACTCCATCTTCGTCGGCGACCGCCTCCTGACCACTCCAAACCCCGGCATGGACAAGGACGCGAAGCTTCTGGACGCAGTGAGCGGCGGCTGCCCCACCTGCTGAAGGTTCAGCTTAGCTAAACAACCCCATCGGTTGCGCATCGTGCCACTCAGCCCGATATTCCCCTTTCAAGTTCATCTCTGAAGGGAGACGCCCATGTCCGGATCCGTCAAACTCGAGGGCGGCGCCACGCTCGATGGCCCGCGCGGGCGCATCTATGGCTCGATCCTTGAAACCATCGGGTCAACGCCCCTCGTGCGGGCAGAGAAATTTGCCCGTGCTGAAGGGGTCCGCGCCGAGCTTCTCTTCAAGCTAGAATTCTTCAATCCGCTGGCCAGCGTGAAGGACCGGATCGGCCTGGCCATGATCCTTGGCCTTGAGGCCGAGGGCAAGCTGAAGCCGGGCGGCACGCTGATCGAGCCGACCTCCGGCAATACCGGCATCGGCCTTGCCTTTGTCGCCGCCCAGCGCGGCTACCGCCTGATCCTTACCATGCCGGAGTCAATGTCGGTCGAGCGGCGCAAGATGTTGGCCTTCCTCGGGGCTGAGCTGGAGCTGACCCCGCGCGAGAAGGGGATGGGCGGTGCGATCGCCAGGGCGAAAGAGCTGCTCGAGTCCATCCCGGGCGCGGTGATGCCGAGCCAGTTTGATAATCCATCGAACCCGGCCATTCACGAGAGGACGACGGCCGAGGAAATCTGGTCCGACACTGCGGGCAGGGTGGATGCGATCGTCGCCGGCATCGGCACAGGTGGCACCTTCACCGGCACCGGCCGCGTTCTGAAGCCGCGCAGGCCCGGTCTGAGGATGTTCGCGGTCGAGCCCGCAGCCTCTCCCGTTCTCTCCGGCGGCGCTCCGGGTGCGCACATGATCCAGGGCATCGGCGCCGGCTTCGTGCCCGGAAACGCCGACACGCAGCTGATCGACGAGGTGCTGACCGTGTCGAATGAAGACGCCATCGCGACCGCGCGCAGGCTCGCACGGACCGAGGGCATCCCGGGCGGGATTTCCTCGGGCGCAGCGGCCTTTGCCGCCGTGCAGCTCGGCCAGCGCCCGGATATGGCCGGTAAGACCATCGTCGTCATCCTTGCCAGCTTCGCCGAGCGCTATGTCTCGACAGCGCTGTTTGAAGGGCTTTGAGCTCTCGCCAAATCCCCGGCCAGGGTGGTAACAGCGGGTGCATCATCAGCCGAGGAGACATCATGGCCCGCTACACCCTTCACGGCATCTTTGCCTCTGGCCCCACCTACAAGGTTGGCCTGATGCTGCGTCTCACCGGCACGCCCTTCAATTACGCGCATGTCGACCTTCGGGCAGGCGCCCACAAGGCGGACGCCTTCCTCGTCAAGAACCGCTATGGTCAGGTGCCGGTCCTCGAAGATCACCAGACAGATTATTGCCTTTGCCAGTCGTCGGTTATCCTTGACTATCTGGCAGACGAGACGGGCAAGTTCGGTGGCAAGGACCGGGGCGAACGCCTGCGCGCCCGTGAATGGCAGCTCTGGGGCGCCGGCACGCTGACCACCGGGATCTACCGGACACGCGCCCTGAAACTTGGCTTCTTCAAATTCCCTGAACAGGTGGCCGAGGCGAACCTGCAATCGGCGCAGGGCGGTCTGAAGGAACTGAACATGCTGCTTGAGGGCCGCGACTGGCTGGTTGGCAAAGGCGCGACGATAGCGGATATCGATATCTATGGCATTGCCGCCTATGCCGGTCAGGCCGGGATTGACCTTGCGCCCTATGGCAATGTCCGAAAATGGCTGGCACGCATCGAGGCCCTGCCGGGGTTTCGGGATGTTTCGACCTGCCTGCCTCAGGCGAGCGTTAAAGCCTGATCAGAGGCGGCCGGCCTCGCACCCATAAGCACACCAACACCCCATCCCGTCATTCAGGCACCGGGGCTTGCGGATCACAGTCCAGGCAGACTCTCACCTCAATCCTGGGATTGAGGAAGGTTGAGGACTGGCGTGATGAGGATCGTTTCCGCCTGCAAGGCCGCATCTTGCAGGCTTGCAGATCGCGCCAGAGGCAGTGCATATGAAAGCCTGCCGGAAGGGCGGCGCCGGGCGGGACAGGCAATGATCAGCAGCCTCGATCACATCGTCTTGCTGGCGCCCGATATCGAGGTGGGAACAGGCGTCTATTCGGCGCTGCTCGGCCGAGCGCCGGACTGGCGCGCCGAGCGGGATTCCGGCATTGCCACCGCGCTCTTTCAGCTTGGCAATACGGCGCTGGAGCTGATCGCGCCGAGCGGCGAGGGTCCCGGCGCTGATCACCTGCGCGCGCGCATCACAGAGGAAGGTCCCGGCCTCAAATCGCTCGCCTTCCGCTCCAGCGACCTTTCCGGCGACCACCGAACCCTGACCCGTCTTGCCCTCAATCCCGGCCCCATCGAGGAGGGCGAGAGCCAGGACACCGGCCGCGACGCCCGCCGCACCTGGCGCCGCTTCCGCTGTCCGCCGGAAGCCGGAGCCGGCGTGCGCTGGTTCTTTGTAGAACCCCTTACGAGCCCGCCGGAGCCTGCCGAAGTGCCTCTCGGTCATGTCCATGCGCTTGATCATCTTGTCATCAACACGCCCAATCCGGACCGCGCGATGGCGCTCTATGGCGCCAAGCTCGGCCTGCGTCTCGCGCTCGACCGGACTGCGCCCGAATGGGATGTCCGGCTGATCTTCTTTCGTACCGGCGGCCTGACGCTTGAGATCGCTCAACGCCTGGGCCAGGGCGATGACCTGAACGGCCCGGATTCCTTCTGGGGCCTCACCTGGCGTGTCGGCGATATCGAAGCCGCCCATGCCCGCCTTGCCGCCCGCGGCTTCAGCCTGTCGGATGTGCGCACCGGCCGCCGCCCCGGTACCCGCGTCTTCACAGTCCGTGACGGCACAATCAACGTACCCACCCTGTTCATTTCCGGCGTGGCCGATTAAGAAGATCACATGACCCCGTTCTCATCTCTGACCGGAACCGCAGCGCCGCTGCTCGAAAAGGGCCGGCTGATGCCGAATGTCGATACCGACATGATCATCCCCAAGCAGTTCCTGAAGACCACCACGCGCACCGGTCTTGCCAGGGGTCTTTTCCATGAGCTGAAGACCAATCCGGATGGCTCGCCCAACGCCGATTTCGTCCTCAACAAGCCAGCCTATGCCAAAGCATCGATCCTGATCGCGGGCGAGAATTTCGGCTGCGGCTCCTCACGCGAACACGCGCCCTGGGCACTGCTGGACCAGGGCATCACCTGCGTCATCGCCCCCAGCTTCGCCGACATCTTCCACAACAATTGCTACAAGAATGGCATCCTGCCGGTCCGCCTGCCGGTTGAAGTCTGCGACAGGCTGGCAACCGGCGCAGGCGGCGCGAACCATGTCTTCACCGTTGACCTTGGCAGCCAGACCGTCACCACGCCCGACGGCGAAATCCACCGGTTCGAGATTGATCCCGGCCGCAAGTCGAACCTGATGGCCGGTCTTGACGAGATCGGCGCCTCGCTCACGGCTGCGCCAGAGATTGATGCCTTCGAAGCCCGCCGCCGCCTCGCTGCCCCCTGGCTCGAGCCTGCCGGCTGACGAAAGGCAGGTCGCAGACGCAGATATGCCCAGCGCCGCCTGCCGTCTCCTGCCGATTGCCCTGATGGGTGTCCTGACCGCCTGCCACACGGACCCTTTCGGCATGAAGCCCGAAGTTCCCGGGGTTGAGCTTCCGCGGAGCCCGGCCGTCGAACCGGAAGGCCAGATGCCCGCGCCTGAGCCCCCGCCATGATCGCCGTCGAAGGCATGAGAATTCGCCGGCAAACCTCGAACGGGCCCGCCCGGTCATGCAATAGAGGATCCACGTCAGCCGAACCGGACCCGGCTAAGTCGGCTGGGCCTGCCGCGTCGATCCGCTCAATCCCGGCCTCATTCGCATCATCCAGCCCCGGCTGCGCCTCTACGAGGCCGACCCTAACCCCATCTGAAGCGGTTGCGCCCGACCGCCGGCCTCGCTACTCACGCCGCCAGACTGACCTAGCCGGAGGCCTGTGCCCATGAAGAAAACCCTTCTCCTCCTGCCTGGTGACGGCATCGGCCCAGAGGTCATTGCCGAAGCCCGGCGCTTGGCCGAGCTTCTCGTGTCCGACATCGTGATTGAAACCGGCCTGATCGGAGGCGCCAGCCTGGATGCCCGCGCGACACCGCTGACCGATGAAACCCTCGAGCGCGCCCGCAAGTCCGATGCGGTCCTCCTCGGTGCGGTCGGCGGTCCGCAATGGACCGGCGCAGCCCGAGACAAGCGTCCCGAGGCGGGGCTGCTCTCCTTGCGCAAGGGGCTCGATGTGTTTGCAAACCTGCGCCCCGCTTTCTGCTTTCCCGCGCTCGTTGATGCCTCAAGCCTGAAGCGGGACCGGGTCGAGGGGCTCGACCTGATGATCGTGCGTGAACTCACCGGCGGTGTCTATTTTGGAACACCGCGCGGGATCGACGAAGAGGGCGGCCTGCGCCGCGGTTATGATACCGCGATTTATACACATCCCGAAGTTGAGCGCGTCGCCCGCGTTGCCTTTGATATTGCGCGCGGCCGCTCCGGCCGCGTCACTTCGGTTGAAAAATCCAACGTTATGGAATCCGGCCTCTTCTGGCGCCAGGAAGTCACTCTCGCGCATGCCGAGTTCGGCGGCGGCGTTGCGCTCAGCCATATGTATGCCGATGCCTGCGCCATGGAACTCGTGCGTCAGCCGAAACAATTTGACGTGATCCTCGCCGACAACCTTTTCGGTGATCTTCTGTCGGATGAAGCCGCTATGCTAACCGGCTCCATCGGCATGCTGCCATCTGCGTCCCTCGGCCGGGCGGGTACGCCCGGCCTGTATGAGCCCGTGCACGGTTCAGCCCCGGATATCGCGGGGCAGGGCGTTGCCAATCCCTGCGCCGCCATCCTTTCCCTCGAGATGGCCCTGCGCTGGTCACTGAAGCGAGAGAAAGCCGCCGACGCCCTGCTCGCCGCCGTCGGCAAGGCCCTCGACCGCGGTGCCCGCACGCGCGACCTTGGCGGCGCTCTGACGACAAAACAGATGGCCGACGCGATCATCGCCGCACTCTGACTTTTTGACTTCTCCGCCGACTGTGACATCCTCGGCAGAAATGTCCCGGGAGGAGCCCCTAAATGTCCTATGCTGACGGACGCCTGATACATGACGCCGATAGCCATCTCATGGAGATGACGGATGTCCTTGATCCGTATTTCGAAAAGCGACTTTTGACGCGCTATCACGATCTGCCCGCCTATAAATGGAAGCACGCCCACGCCCACGAGCTGAATGAGGAGCGTGCCCGCCATGAGGACCCCGCCTACCGCGCGGGTGCTGCGGATGCGATCCTCCTCAACAAGAATTACACTGCCCTCGGATCATTCCGCCGACAGGACCGGCCCGCTGCGCTCGATCGCCTCGGTTTTGCCAGTCAGCTCGTTTTCACAACATTCTGCCTTGGAAATTTTGGTCTCGACCAGTCAGATGACATGGAGCTGTGCTATGGCGCTGCCGACGCGCACAACCGGATGATGACGGACTTCTGCTCCGTCGACCGCCGCCTGCTCGCGGTGGCCTATGTCCCACTGGAAGATTTCGGCCGCGCTGAGGAGACCGCACGCCTTGCCATCAGGCTGGGTGCCAAGGCGTTGATGATACCGTCCGTCTGCCCACAAAAACATTCGCCCAGCCATCTCGGGCTCGACCCCGTCTGGCGCCTCGCGCAAGAGGCGGGCCTACCGATCCTGCTCCATGTTGGTGGGGAGGAGAAGATGAACCCGGTCTATAAGGCCAATGGCTTGCCGCCCGTGCCGGATTTTCATGGCGGCGACGACAACTTCACCTCTGTCTCCTACATGCCGATCCCGCAATCGGCGATGCAGACACTCGCGACGTTGATTTTCGATGGCGTGTTCGACCGGTTCCCGAGCCTGAAATGGGGCGCCATAGAACTTGGTGCCGCCTGGGTCCCCGGATGGATGCGCTCGATGGATTCGGCTGCGCATGCCTTCATCCGTAATGAGGAGCGGCTGCAAAGGCTCTCTGCCAAGCCTTCCGAAATCGTCCGCCGGTCCTTCCGCGCCGCGCCTTATCCCCACGAGGATGCGGGGTGGATCATTCGCAACTCAGGTGACGGGATCTGTCTGTTTTCCTCCGACTACCCACACGTCGAGGGCGGCCGCAATCCGCTCAAGCGCTTCGATCAGGCGCTTGCCGGCTGCAGCCCCGCCCAGATCACGAACTTCTACTCTGAGAACTTCATCGACCTTATGGGCGAGGGGCTGGCGGCAGATCTGCGCCGGCCTGAACGGCTGGCGCTGGCCTGACGCGTCGGCACGTACCGGCAGGGCCCCCGAGAAGGCAGGTGCGCCGCTCCGGCGGTAATCGGCCGACCTGATGGCAACAGCAGTCGCGAACGCCGAAAAGGCGGCCGCCTCCGACCGATCGGTCGCGGCGCATTCGCATTCGATCACACCCGGCGGGTTAATGGCAAGATGCGGGCCTCGAGAGGTCAGGGCCGGACACCTTAGCTATAATCCGCAATCCGGCAGAGGAGTGGGCCGCGGAACTCAAAAAAGCTTGCCCCGCGCACCCGCACGGTCTCGCCTGCCCGCACGCCGTTCGGCAGGTCCACAGCGGCACGGCCCTCGAACTCGATTTCGGCGGCGGCCTTGCCGCCGCCCGTGACGATATTGATCAGCCGCTGGCGCCTGTAGGAAAAAGCATTGCCGGACACCTCGGCCACCTGGCGCATCATAACCTTGCCGTCGAGGCGCATCGACTGGCCTGCATTCGAGATATTCTCGAACACGACATCATCGGTCACGCAGGCCAGCATCGCGTCAATGTCGCGGTCGTTATAATTGGCAATGTAACGACGGATGGTCTCGTCCAACACGGCGCGGAACCCTTCTGACAGTGCTTTTCTCTCCTGCCAGCCGGGGGCGGATTGCACAAGCCGCTTTCAGCCAGGGGCAAGATGCCCCATATACCGCGGCTGTCATCTGAACGGGAGAACACAATGGGCACGCGCATCGCCGTCGTCGGCGCCACGGGCAATGTCGGTCGGGAACTCTTAAACATTCTCGACGAGCGCCTTTTCCCGGCAGATGAGGTTTTCGCCGTCGCTTCGCGCCGCTCGATCGGCAAGGAAGTTTCCTATGGCGACCGCACGCTGAAATGCCATGATCTCGAACAGTTCGATTTCAGCCGGGTGGACCTCGTACTGATGTCGGCCGGGGGCAAGGTGTCGAAGGAATGGGCGCCCAGGATCGCCAGAGCTGGCGCCATTGTGATCGACAATTCCTCGCAATGGCGGATGGACCCCGATGTCCCTCTTATCGTGCCGGAAGTGAACGCGGAGGCTGTCATGGGATATGAGAAGAAACGCATCATCGCGAACCCCAACTGCTCGACCGCCCAGCTCGTCGTCGTCCTTAAGCCGATCCATGACGCCGTTGGCATCAGCCGGGTCGTCGTTGCCACCTACCAGTCTGTGTCTGGCAAGGGAAAGGAGGCGATGGACGAGCTCTGGAACCAGACGCGCGGCGTTTTCGTCAATGACGAGCCGGTCCCGGAAGTCTTCCCAAAAGAGATCGCCTTCAACGTCATCCCCCATATCGACGACTTCATGGAGGACGGTTTCACCAAGGAAGAGTGGAAGATGACGGTCGAGACCAAGAAGATCCTGGACCCGTCGATCCGGCTGGTAGCGACCTGTGTGCGCGTTCCCGTCTTCGTCGGCCATTCCGAAGCCGTCACCATCGAGCTTAACGCCCCCATGAGCGCCGAGGAGGCGCGCGCGCTGCTGCGCGAAAGCCCTGGCCTGATGGTCCTCGATGATCCGAAGGAAGATCTCTACATCACGCCAAAGGAGGCCGCTGGCGAATGGGCGACCTATGTCAGCCGTATACGCACCGATCCGACCGTCGAGAACGGCCTCGCCTTCTGGTGCGTCTCCGATAACCTGCGCAAAGGTGCCGCATTAAACGCCGTCCAGATCGCCGAGGAACTCCTCAACCGGGGCATCCTGAAACCGGACAAGGCCAAAGTGCGGGCTTGACGGCCAGTTCTTCTGACGCTCGCCCGGGCGAGGCGGTCCTTTACAGGACGGAAAAATCCACCACTTCGAACCGGTGACCGGTCGCCTCGACAAAACGCCGGAAATCACTTTGCGCGATCGCCGTCGTGCCCGTGTTCACCAGCGGATGGAAGTTGACAGTCTGCGCCTCTGCCAGCACCGCGTCGACCAGAAACCGCACGCGTCCGGCCCTGTCGTTCATCAGGGCAAACGCCGTCACCGATCCAGGCACGACGCCGAGCACCTCGCCCATGAGGTCTGCCGGCCCGAAAGACAGCCGTTTCATGCCGATCTGCTTGTGCAGCTGGTTCAGTTTCAGCTGGTTGTTTGCTTCCGCGGCGATCAGCACGAGCTGGGTCTCGGCATCCTTCAGGAACAGGTTCTTTGTATGCGCGCCCGGTATGCGGGCTTTCAGTGCGCTGGACTGTTCCACCGTGAACATCGGCTCATGCCAGTGCGTCGAATGGGCAATACCCAGGACGTCCAGGTAGGCAAACAGGTCATCAGGGCTTGCTTGCATGGTGTCCCTTCGCCAAGAGTTCGGTGTCCTGTCAAGCACGTAAGGGCCTCTTTGCCATGCGCCTCGAATGTTACAAGATCTACGATGTCGCCCCGGAAATCGTCCCTGGCCGGTCTGACCGCGCCTGGATGGACGCTTTTGCTGACCGACACCCTTATCGCTGCCTGCCGCTGACAATGGCAAACTCAACCGGCTGGGAAATCCTCTGCCCGATGGATATCAAGATCATCTGGAATGGCGGCCCCCGCAACGAAGATATCGATCTCAAGACCACGGGTGACCCCCGCGCCATTGCCAGCTTTGCCGACGCCCATTTCATGCGAGGTATCGTCACCTTCCACACCGGCCATCTTTTCCGGACGTCCCCAGGCTGGGGCGTCTGGGTTACTGGCCCACCCAACTGGCCAAAGGATGGTATCGTGCCTCTCACCGGCCTGGTTGAAACCGATTGGCTGCCCTTCCCGTTCACCATGAACTGGCAAATGACGCGTCCCGGCGAAGTCATTTTCCGCAAGGGCGAACCCTTTGCCTTCCTTACCCTTATGGAACACAGGCGCCTTGAAGAGATCGAGCCTGAACGCAAGCTCCTCAGCACCAACCCGGAACTCGTCGAGGAATACAATGCCTGGCGCGACAGCCGGGCTGACTTCAACGCCCGTCTCAAGGGCGGTGAACAAACCGCCCTCAAGGAACGCTGGCAACGCCACTATATGCGCGGTGAAAAACCGACTGGCGACAAAGCCGAAACCCACCAGACGAAACGTCGCCTGAAGGCTCCGAAAGAGATCAAGCCGCCTGCCGCGACGCCTCGCCGATGAAACCGGAGAGGAGCCGGGCGCCTCTTCTCAGCGTCTTCTAAATCCTGGTCTACCGATAAGATGCGGAAAGGGGCCTGCTCGGGCGATTAGGATCACCAACACGTTCGCAGCAGGACAACCTGCCCGGGCACGGCTCAGACCGGTGGCAGGCGCCAGCCTCAGGGCCGCTCTCGCATTCAACAGAGGTCAAGGCAGGATGCTCAGGAACTCAGTTCTTTCCGAACTTCCGGTCCCGGCTCGCCAGCAGTCTCAGCCTCAGCGCATTCAGCTTGATGAAGCCCTCAGCATCTTTCTGGTCATAAGCGCCGTGATCGTCCTCGAAGGTCACGATCTTCTCCGAGTACAGACTATAGGGTGAAGTCCGACCTGTAAGGTAAGCAGTGCCCTTGTAGAGCTTGATCGTCACTTCGCCGCTCACCCAGCGCTGGGAATGGTCGATCGCGGCCTGCAGCATCTCGCGCTCCGGACTCCACCAGAAGCCGTTATAGATCAGTTCGGCATACCGCGGCATCAGCTCGTCCTTCAGGTGGCTCGCGCCGCGGTCGAGGGTGGCCTGCTCAATGCCGCGGTGCGCGACAAGCAGGATGGTGCCGCCCGGCGTCTCGTAGATGCCGCGCGACTTCATGCCAACGAAGCGATTTTCCAGCAGGTCGAGCCGCCCGATGCCATGCTTTCGGCCATAGGCGTTCAGCCTTGTCAGCAGGGTGGCCGGGCTCAATACCTCGCCATTGATGGAGACCGCGTCACCCCGTTCGAAGCCGACTTTGATGATCTCTGCCTGGTCGGGCGCTTCTTCCGGTGAAATCGTACGCATATGGACGAATTCCGGTGCCGGCTCACCCGGGTTCTCGAGTACCTTGCCCTCAGAGGAGGAGTGAAGCAGGTTTGCGTCAACCGAGAAGGGGGCATCGCCCCGCTTGTCCTTGGCAATCTCGATGCCATGTTCCTCAGCGAACTTCAGCAGGTCCGTGCGGCTTCTGAAGGCCCAGTCCCGCCAGGGGGCGATCACCCGGATGTCGGGGTTGAGGCCGTAATAGCCAAGTTCAAAACGGACCTGGTCATTGCCCTTGCCGGTTGCCCCGTGGCAGACGGCATCGGCGCCGACCCGGTCGGCAATCTCGATCTGGCGCTTGGCAATCAGCGGCCGGGCGATCGAGGTTCCGAGGAGGTAGACCCCCTCATACACGGCATTAGCCCGGAACATGGGGAAGACGAAATCGCGCACAAATTCCTCGCGTACGTCCTCGATAAAAATGTTCTCCGGCTTCACGCCAGCGGCCAGTGCCTTGCTGCGGGCCGGTTCAAGTTCCTCGCCCTGGCCAAGGTCGGCAGTGAAAGTGACGACCTCACAGCCGAATTCGACCTGCAGCCATTTCAGGATGATCGAGGTGTCGAGACCTCCGGAATAGGCAAGAACAACCTTTTTCGGGGCGTTGCGCGGCTTGGACATAAAATTCCTGAAACGTTTTTCTGCAGAGATAGGGAAGTGTTGCCTTAAAGACCCGCCGCCAGGCTGACAAGGCAGCCAGGAACGGTGATACCTATGGTTCAGGCTCGCTGGAAGCGTTATGATGGTGGTGTAAGTTGGCGAGGGGATTTTCAGCGTCCTCTGCCGGGAAGGTGCGGCCATGTTGAATGACCCGTTGGATCAGGGGGCGCAGGTGGCTCCCGCGCTGCCCGGAAGTCTGCGCCAGGCCGCACCCGGAGCCGAGGACCTTGCCCAATCGGTCATGCCATTCCGTGACCGGCTGCGGGCGCGTGATGCGGTGCGTCCGCAGCCGACCCTGTCTATCCTTACCCATTCCGGTCCCGTTTCGGCTTGCCCGGCTGGCCCGGGTGCGGCCGCGGATGTCCGTCTGCTGCAGCGCAGGCCCGCCGCGCCCGCCTGCCCGGTGAACAGGGCGCCGCTTAAACCCGTGACCGCAACCGCCGGCGGCGTGCCGGTGATTCAGCAGGGCGGCGCCGATGACGCGGGCGAAGTTCGCCCCGGCGGGCTGCGCCGGGCGAACGAATTCGGGCCGTATGCCTTTGCGGGCCTCGCCCTGCTAGGCCTTGCCGGCCTGTCGGTGATGGCGGCCGAGCATGCGCTCGGCACGAAGACCGGTACCGATGATGTTGACGCAGACGGCGCCGGAACGTCGGCCAGTCCGCAGACCTCCCCGGTTTCACCTATGTCCTCTGCTACGGTCGAACTGGCCTCGCCGCCCCTCGGTGCCTTCCCGGCGCCCTGGTTTGACCATGTCGCAGCCGCTGATCTCGTAAGGACCCGCCGGGCCGAAATCGAAGTGGCGGAAAAGGATCCGGCCCGCCTTGTAACATCCGAGGCCGACCGGGCTGCGGTCGCTGCCATTGCCAGTATCGAAGCGGCCCGCGTGGCTGCCGAGCAGCCTGCCAGCGCGTCCGGTCCGGCCGTCATCGATGCCCGACTGCGCGATCGGCTGGCTTTGGAAGAGGCGATGCGCGCGGCCGATGCCGATGCTGCTGCCCGTTTGCTGACCGAGCAGGCCGCAGCCGCTGCAAAGCTGGAGGCGGACCGGATCGCGGCTGAAGAAGCCGCCCGAGCCGCCGCGGCAGCGGCCGAACAGCAGCGCCTCGCCGAGATCGAAGCCAAGAAAGCCGCTGACGCTGAAGCCAGGCGGCGTGCTGATCTTGCCGCCAGGCAGAAGGCCGCTGAGGCTGAAGCGGGCCGCCTGGCCCAGCTTGAGGCGGACAAGGCCGCCAGGGCTACAGAAGCAAAACGCCTGGCCGATATCGCAGCCAGGCAGGCGGCCGACCGGGAGGCCAGGCGCCTTGCAGATCTGGCCGCCAGCCAGAAAGCCGCCGAAGCAGAAGCGCTCCGTGTCGCCGAGGCGGATGCCGCACGCGTCGCGGCCGCTGCCATCGCGGCCGGTGCCGCGCCGCGCGTCTACCGCGATCCGCCGGGCCGCGCGTCGCTGAAGCCCGCGGGTCTCGCCTCGCCCGTGATCCTTGCTGATACCGGCCCGCAGGCCGGCCCGGCTGCCGGGCCGCGCGCCGCCCCGCCTTCGCTCTCAGCGGGTGCGCCGGAAGTGCGCGCGCTTGCAAACATGCCACGCCCGGTCGATGATTTCATCGCCGAGCGCACCAGGTATACCTCCGGTGAGCTGCTCAACCCATCGGCCCTTAACGTGCTGAAGGCGGACTTCCTCGCTCTCGTCGAGGGCAGTGCGGACGGCACCCATCACCAACTGACGACACCCGACGGGCGCACGCTGCTGATCCATATCGAGCAGACGGCGCCGGTAGATCCGATGCGCGCCTCGATCCAGGCGATCAGCTATAATTCGTCTGCGGACGGCGCGGTTACCCGCGCTTACCTGCACCCGGTCGATGTCAATGTGAAGATCATGTGCCGCGATGTAGCGTATGCTTTCCCGGGGCAGGAGCGGGGGCGCTTCGCCGCCTGCGAAGGCTCCGACGGTGTCTGGACCATGGCCCGGGCCTCAACGACGGGCGGCGTGCCGGTCTAATCAGGCTTTGCCGGTTCCGCCGCGCGTTTCAGAATGTACCGCTCGATCAGACGCACGTTGCGCTTGTGCGAGCGGAAGAAAAAGTCAAACGCGTCGCCTGCAACCGGAACCGCGCCGATGCCCATATCGGCGGCAAGATTGGCAAAAATCCGGGCATGCACATGCCAGGGCAGTTTCAGGCGGACGGAGGTAAAGAGCGCGGTTGTTCCGGCGGCGAGTGTCGCAAGGTCGCCCAGGACAGGGATCAGCCCGACAAGGGCATCAACACCAAAGCGGATGCCGAGCACTTCAAACCTCGAATCCATGAGCTTCGCCATCGCCTGCAGCCAGGCCAGCTCCTGCTCGACCGTCCGACCAGTTTCCAGACGCTCTGCTTTCAGCGCGGCGAAATCGGTAGCCTGTCTACGGGCCATGGGCATGCACCCTGTTGCGGTAGTCAGGGCCATCATTGCACAGCGCAGCAAAGCCTGCGACAGGACTTCGCCATGATCAACAGACCTGTTTACAAGCTGCTGTCCGAAGCCGACTGGCAGGCCGCCGAAGCTGGCGGCGTGACGATGACGGCGCTCGATCTAGCGGACGGATATGTTCACCTCTCTACGGCCAGCCAGGTCAAGGAAACGGCCCTGAGATACTATTCCGGCGCGGCGCGGGTGAAACTGCTGCGCTTCGATCTCTCGTGTCTGGGCGATATCCGTTGGGAGAAGAGTCGGGGCGGGGAGCTTTTCCCGCATCTTTACGGGCCGCTTGAGATCGCGAAGGCTGAGGCCAGCTGGTGGCTGGAGCCCGGCGCGGACCAGGCACCGATCTTTCCGGAGGATTTCTGATGATCGCCGCTCTCGGGGGCCAGGCCCTGCGTCTCCTGCCGCCGGAGACGGCGCATCTGGCAACCATCCGCCTGCTGAGCAAGGGTGTCGGTGTGCCCGGCCGCGCGCCTCAGATTTCTCCCGCTCTGAAGGTGACACTGCCAAAGTCTGGTCTCGTATTTCCTTCGCCGGTCGGACTTGCGGCAGGGTTTGACAAGAATTGTGAGGCGCCGGAGGCGATGGCGCGGTTCGGGTTCGGCTTTGTCGAATGCGGCACCGTGACACCCAGGCCGCAGGCGGGCAATCCGAAGCCGCGCCTGTTCCGGCTGGAAGACGACCGCGCGGTCATCAACCGGATGGGCTTCAATAATCTGGGGCTCGATTTTTTTGTGCGCCGACTGGCACGTTATTCGCATACCGTGCCGATCGGCGCGAATGTCGGCGCAAATAAGGACAGTGAAGACCGCGCGCAGGATTATGTGACCGGTATCGAAGCGGTCGCGCCGTATGCCGATTACATCACGATCAATATCTCATCGCCGAATACGCCGGGCCTGCGCGGATTGCAGGACAAGGCCTCGCTGACGGCTCTTCTGGGCCGATGCGGGGCGGCGGACCGCAGGGGCAGGCCCGTCTTTTTGAAGGTAGCTCCCGACCTTGATGCGGAAGCGATTTGCGACATCTGCGGAGTGCTGCGCGGGCAGGGGGCCTGGCTTTCGGGGCTGATCGTGTCGAACACGACGCTGGCACGGCCGGAAAGCCTTAGGAGTTCCCACAAGAGCGAGACGGGCGGCCTGTCCGGCGCGCCCCTCTTCCATGCGTCCACGCATGTCCTGCGCGAGTTTGCCCGTAACCTCGGCGGCGCGTTCGATCTGATCGGCGCCGGCGGCATCGCGAGCGGGGTTGATGCCTATGCCAAGCTGCGTGCCGGGGCGCATGCCGTGCAGCTTTATTCGATGCTCGTTTATGAAGGCCCGGGCCTTGCCGCGCGCATCGCAGGCGAGCTCGATCGCCTGCGCCGGCGCGACGGCTTTGCGTCGATTGCTGAGGCGACGGGAAAAGACCTTTAGCTCAGTTCAGAGGACCACGACCTGCCGGGCCACAGAGCCCTTATTGGCCTTCAGGTTCTGCATCGCGCCGGTGATGCCGTCCATACCGATCCGGTCGGAGATCAGATCATCCAGGTGCAGCTTTCCCTGGCGGTAGAGATCGACAAAGCGGGGGAAGTCGATGCGGAACCGGTTCGAGCCCATGACCGCGCCTTGCAGGCGTTTCTCGGTGACGAGCAGTTCGATGCCAGGAACCTCGATGTTCACGCCGGGCGAGATCATGCCAATGACCGTGGCCACACCGCGCGGCCGGAGCATGTGATAGGCCTGTTCGGCCGTCTGTTTCAGGCCGACGCATTCGAAGGAATAATGCACCCCGCCCTTGGTGAGCTCCTTCACCGCCTCAACCGCGTTGACCTTGGACGGATTGATGACGTCGGTGGCGCCGAAGCGGACGGCGAGCTGCAGTTTCTCATCCGAAAGGTCGACCGCGATGATCCGGCTTGCGCCGGCAATTGCGGCACCGTTGATGGCGGCAAGACCGACACCGCCGCAGCCGACCACGGCGACGGTGGAGCCGGGCTCGACTTTCGCCGAGTGGAAGACGGAACCGACGCCGGTGATGACGCCGCAGCCGATCAGGCAGGCGCGGTCGAGTGGCATATCCTTGTCGATAGCGCACAGGGCATTCTCGTGGACGAGGATCTGCTCGGCAAAGGAGGAGAGGTTCAGGAACTGGCCGACCTTCTCCTTTCCGATCATCAGACGGGGGGCTTCTTCAGGCCCGCGCTTGAACTGTGCGCCGTTGACGGTGTGGCAGACCGACATGTGGCCGGTCAGACAGTGTTCGCAGACGCCGCAGAAGGGCGAGAGGATCGAGATGACATGGTCGCCTGGCTTCACGGCCGTGACCATCGAGCCGACCTGTTCGACGATGCCGGCGCTTTCATGGCCGAGGATGACAGGCATCTCGGTCGGGAAGTTGCCATCCCAGAAGTGTACGTCTGAATGGCACACGCCGAAGGCTTTCAGCCGCACGAGGACTTCGCGCGGGCCGGGCTTGGAGATGGTCACGTCCTCGATCGTCAGAGGCTTGTTGGCCTCGCGCATCACGGCAGCTTTCATGGCTTGTGTTTCCTCGGCTGTTTTATTTTGTCCGAGTGTCGCGCAAGGCCGGAGTTTTGACCAGAGTGACGCAGCGTTAGCCCGCCATCGCGGTGAGGGCCGTGCGGGTGGCGTCATCGGCAGGGAAGAGGAGCTCTAGGCGCAGGTCGCGGATGGTCACGTCTTCGCTGGTTCCGAAATGCGCGATGGTCGACAGGAAGCTCAGCTGGCCAGCGGGCGTGTTGAGGATCAGCGGCACAAGCGGCCGCCGGGGCGCGCGGCCCGACGGGGGGTGGCGCAGGCTTGCGGCGTCAAGGGCGGCGAGCAGGTCGCGCAGCACGCGGTCATTGCCGGCCTCAAGCGCCTCCAGAGCAATGCGGCCCCGCATTTCTTGGATCACGTCGGGCAGGTTGGCGATCATTGCGGCGGCAATGGGAGCTTCAATCAGTATGCGGACAAGGTTGGTTTTGCCGGTCTCGGCCTGAAACGGACCGAGGAGGGCAGCGGCGGTGGCATTGGCACCGAGCATCCGCCAGTGCCGGTCGCACAGGATGGCGGGCCAGGGCGCGTGGCGGTCCATCATTTCCTGCAGCACGGCGCGGAACGGGCTCAGCGCCTCGGACCCGAGCGGGGAGGCGGGGAAGACCGCGGCGAACCCGGCGGCCTGCAGCAGCGCATTCCGGCTTCCGAGGGGCAGGAGGAGGCCCTCTGCCAGCTGCAGCACCATCTCGCGGCTGGGCCTCGCGCGGGCCGTTTCGAGGAAGGAGAGGTGGCGCGCAGAAATCCCGCAGGCAAGGGCAAGGCCCAGCTGGCTCATTCTGCGGGCGGTGCGGTAGCGGCGCAGAAGGGCGGCGAAGACGTCGCTCTCAGCGGGGGGAAGGACGCGATCATCCGGGCTCATGCGCGCATGCTCGCAAGGATGCGCAAACGAGTCCATGACCTCCGAGGTAATTGCGGACGTTACGCGTCGGCTGCGAAGATGGGGACAGGGCCACACACAGGAAACAGACATGACCGGACTTTGGAAAACCTGGATCACCACCTGGTGTTGGGTCGTTATCCTGTTCGGGGTATTACTGGCGGGCGCTGGCTTTCCGGTTACCGATGCGGGTGTGCGGTTCCTCTACGGGCTCTTGAGCATTGACCCGATGCCGGGCGACTTCCTTGCGGCGCCTGGCATCCGCTTTTCCATCGCCCTGATGGGTGCCGTCTCGATCGGCTGGGGATGTACGATGCTGTTCTTACTGCCGGTCATCCATGCGGCCGGGACACCGGCCTGGCGGGCGCTGACGGCGGCGCTTGCCATCTGGTTCGTGATTGACGCCATCTTGTCGGCGTCGACCGGCTTCCCGCTTAACAACTTGCCGAACCTGGCGCTCGCGATTGGCTTTGCTGTCCCGGTGCTGGCGAGCGGCGTACTGAAATCCGTCCCCTGATCCTTCAATTGAGGGTGAGACACGATGCAGACCGATCAGCCTGGCGCAGCCGGCGCGAGAAGACCGGCAACCTTTTCGCGCCTGCGTTTGGCAACGAGGTCATCCGTCTCCGTCAGCTGACGGATGGCAAACGCATCTTCCCCGAGCGGCCGGTGGCGGGGATCTTCGAATTGGAAGACCGCAGGATCACCGACTGCCCGATCACTCGGCAGGTGGCTGGATGAGGCCGAGGGCGCGACCGAGGATGTGGAAGATCTCGCTCTGTTCGATAACGCCGGAGACCAGATGTGCGCCCGGGCCGGAGGCGAGTGCGGCAACATCCTCGCCGGCATGGGTTTCCGAATACATCGGCACGAGGGCGGGCTGGCGGAAGTCCGGGGCGAGCGTGTCGACACCGGTCAGGTCCTGACGGGCGCAGTCGAATACAGGCTTGCCGGCAGGATCCTTGCCGGTTTCACGGCAGGCCCCCGGTCCGTTGATGTATCCAAGCGTCGTGTAGGGAAGGCCGTCGGCGCCGGTTGAGCCGCCCTCTCCGCCCATGCCGGAGACGGAGAGGCCCAGGATCGGGTTGCCCCGCTGGGCATAGCCGGCAATCGTCAGCGTGTGGGAATGGTCGGCGGTGACAAGGATCAGCGTGTCTTCCGCGCTGGTCATCTCAAGCGCGGCGGCGACGGCGGCGTCGAAGGCCATTGCGTCTTCGAGCGCGCGGACGGCGTTGCCGCCATGGTGCGCATGGTCGATCCGCCCGCCCTCGACCATCAGGACATAGCCGTCTTCATCCTGTGACAGGCGGGTGATCGCGGCCCGTGTCATCTCGGCGATATGTGGCTCACCGGCCTTGTCTTTTTCGCGGTCGAGCTCGTACTGCATGTGCGAGGGCTCAAACAGGCCGAGCACCTTGGCCGATGCGGTGAAGTCGGTTGCATCAAAGCCGGCGCGGTCGGAGATGAACTTGTGGTCCGGCGACCGGGCTGTCCATTCGGCGGTCAGGTCGCGGCCATCGGCGCGGTCACCGGTCTTGCCATCATATTCCGGGTCCTGAGCCTCTTTGGGCAGGAACTTCGAACGCCCGCCGCCGAGGAGAATGTCAAATTCGCCCGCCGGCCACTCAATCAGCTGGCGGGCGATGTCCTTGCACGTGTCGGAGGAGGCGCCTTTCATGTCGCTGTCGGCTTCCCAGTCGCGAAGCGGAACCTTGGCATAGGCGGCAGCAGGCGTAGCGTGGGTGATGCGGGCCGTCGAGACAAGGCCGGTCGCGAGGCCGGCACGGGCCGCGAGTTCGAACAGCGTGTCGACTTCGTTGCCGGCGACGGTGGCGCAGTTACCATAGCTGACATTGCTGTCGACACCGAGCACGCCCGACAGGGTTTTCACACCGCTGACCATGGCGACAGCGGTGCCGGCTGAGTCGGAGATCTGGAAATTGTGGCTATAGGTTTTCGACAGGGCCGAGTAGGGCAGGGCGTCCATCGCGAGCTGGTGGCTCTCACCGTCTTCCCCGGCGGACTGGCCGGCATAGATGCGGGCGGCGGTGATGGTCGAGATGCCCATGCCATCGCCGATAAAGAGAATGACGTTTTTCGCAGGTTTCAGGCCGCGCTTTTCGATCCGCGCGTCTACCGCGGCGGCGGACCGGGTGTAGTAGGCGTCGGTGTACTGGACCGGCAGCGCTGCTTCGCGCGTCAGGGATGCGTCAGCGGCGCCAGCGGGCGGCGCAGCCGCCGGCGGCGTGGCGCAGGCGGCAAGGACAGCGAGGCTGGCAGCGAGGGTGGCAGGGTGCGAACGCATTGGACGGCTCCAGGTCAGGGACTGCCCTGACGCCTTAACCCAGCTTTGTGACGGTTTCGACCCTTAAACAGGGGGAACAGGCCTTTGGGCGGTCCGGACGGCCTGTTTCTGCTGGGCGAGCCAGACGGCGACCAGGATGGCGCCCGCCCCGCCCGCCTGGACGGCGCTGAGGGGTTCGTTGAACAGCGACCAGGCAATGGCCGCCGCCACGACCGGCTGGGCAAGGACAAGGATGCCGGCCACTGCGGTGTCGGTGGAGCCGAGACCCGAGATGATCAGGCCCTGGCCAGCGACCTGCACGATCACGGCGAGAGCGAGCGGCGCGAGGAAGCCGGCCGGCGTCCTTGGCATGAAGTTTTCACCGGAAGCAGCCACGATGAGGAAGGCGAGGCCCGCCTCGAACACGCTGAGCCAGAACATGGCCTCCAGCCCGCCAAGCCTGCGTCGGGCGAGTTTTGAGAACAGCATGTAGAAGGAGACGAAGACGGCAGCGGCAAGCGCCAGGAGGTCGCCGCGCAGGGCGCCTGCAGGGGCTGCCTCGCCGCCGAGTGAGAGGGCCGCGGCGCCGAGGATGGCCAGGCCGGCTGCCAGCGCCCAGTTCAGGCCTGGACGTTCCTTGAGGAAGGCCCAGGCGGCGAGGCCGACGAGGACGTTGCCGAGATTGACGATGAAGGTGGCGTTCGAGACGCTGGTCATTGTCAGGCTCCAGTGCCAGAGCGCCATGTCGAGCGTGAAGAAAAGCGCAGCGAGGAAGACAGCGATGTTCGGCCTGGACGGGAGGCGGCGATCCACGGCGAGTATAAGGACCAGCAGCATCGGCACCGCAAAGAGGTAGCGCCAGAAGGCAATCGCCTGAGGGCCGAGTTCGTCCAGGCCGAGGCGCAGGCCGATGGGCGCGAAGCCGAGCGCGGTACCGCCGGCCAGCACCATCAGGGGGCCGATCCAGGCGCGCGGCTGGGTGACGGGGCGGGTCGGGGGAGCGATATCGGTCATGCCGCCCGCGTCATGGACCTTATCGCGTCCGGCGTCATCCCCTCAGCCCGGTAATCCGCGAGGCTCTTGTCACCGAAGCGCTTCGACAGCTTCTTGCCGTCCGGCCGCAGGAGCAGGGGGTGGAAGCGGTAGACGGGACGAGGCCAGCCCATCAGGGCCTGGAGAAGGATGTGCACGCTGGTGACCGCCTGCAGGTCCTCACCCCGTATGACGTGGGTGATGTCATCCAGGGCGTCATCATGGCAGCAGGCGAGATGGTAACTCGCCGGCGTGTCCTTTCGGGCAAGAACAACATCGCCGAACTTTTCCGGACGGGCGCGCACGCTACGCGGCCCTTCCCCGGTCCATTCGGTATAGGCAAGCTGGTCATAGGCCGGGCCGAGGGCCCGCCGGGCCTCCTGCAGGGAGAGGCGCCAGGCGAAGGGCGCGCCGCGGGCCAGCCGCTCGGCCTCTTCCTGCGCTGGCAGCGGCCGGCTGATGAGACCGCCTTCGTCCGGATCTGCCCCTGCGGGCAGGCGGGCGGCAATCTCGCGCCGGGTGAGAAAGCAGCGATAGACAAGGCCCCGGGCGCGAAGGGTATTGAGTGCCCCCTGATAATTGCCCAGATGGTCCGACTGGCGGCGAAGGTCTCCGGTCCATTCCAGACCCAGCCAGGCAAGGTCTTCGAGGATGGCGGTTTCGAAGGCCGGACGACAGCGGGTCTGGTCAATGTCCTCGATCCGCAGGCGCACCGTCCCGCCAGCTGAGGCAGCCGTGTCCCAGACGACGAAGGCCGAGGCCGCATGGCCAAGATGCAGGCGACCTGTGGGGGAGGGGGCAAAGCGGGTGCGCAAGGCAGAGGCGGTTCTGATATTTGAGAGTTTCACTGTTGCTAGGATTTGGTAAGAAACGTATCGCCTCAAGGCGTGAGAGGGTAGGTCTGAATGTTGATCACCGGCTGGCTTGAAACCGCCGATAATTGGCTGGAAGCTAGGGTGCCGGGGGCCGAATGGCTGTCCTTGCTCGGCGCAGCCATGGCTGTGATCCTTTCCCTCGGCCTTGTGTTCAGGCTGTTCGTTGGCTTCGGCCGGATGTCGGGCGCCATCTATAATTTGGGCAAGGCGCGTAAGGCCAGGGCCAGCAAGTCTCCCGGTTTCCGCATCCTGATGGCCCGTCCCGAAGGCGGCGCCAGTGGCAGGACCGAAAAATGGCTGACCGCGGCGCTGTCGAAAAATCTTCCGGTGTTCGCCTTCGGCGCGCCCTTCACCCTGGTCCCGATGGGCCGGATCAGGGGCGGGCTGGGCACGGACGCGGTCAGCCGGGCCCGCAAGCGCATGGCGACGGCAGATGCTGACCTGTTCCTTTGGGCAAGCCGCGCGGGAAAGGGCGAGCGCGGCCTTGAACTTTACGGGCTCAGCCGCGGCGGCGGGCTGACGGCGGCCGATGCGCGCCTGTTTACCATCGCGCTGCCTGGCGCCCGTGCGGCGCAGACCAGCGAGGCGGCGCGTGCGGCAGCTTATCTCGTGGCTAAGCACCTGCAGCCAGCCCTGTCCGACCCGCAGGCCTTCCGCGCTGAAAAGATCCGTGACCTCGCCTTCGAACTGAATACGGTGATCGAAAACCACCTGCCCCTGTCGCAGATCCTGCGCAGCGAGATCGAAGCCGATTTCTGTGCCGCCGGCGTGCGCGTGGCCGAAGAGCTCGGAGAGCTGTCGGCCCTCGACAAGGTGATTGCCCTGCGCCGCCGGCATCTTGAGGAAGCTTCTCTGGCCGCGGATACGGGCCGTATCATTCAGGCCAAGCTTGAACTGGGCCGGGCCCTGATCATTCGCGCGGAAAAGCAATTCGATCAGGCCGTGATCAAGGAAGCCATCGGCTACCTTGCCCAGGCAGTCGAGGGGCTGCGTTCCGATCCGGTGATCCAGAAGGCGCAATCGGCCTCGGATGCATTGTTCAAGGCGCAGGCGATGATTGAGTCGCGCAAGCGGTTTTCACTGAATTTCGGATCCTAGAGCACGCGATCTGATGGCCCGGATCGCGTCATCTGGGCGTTTGATGAGCTGCAACTTCTTGCCCTGGCCCGTTCGTGAGCGGAGCCGGTGTCCGCCGGGCGGAATGTGCTGCCGTTTCGTTCGCCGTCACCCCCGCTCAGGAGGCTGCGTTGACCGGAATCAGAAGGCTTTCACCGGGGGCAGAGGGCAGCTCACCCCGGTGCCGCCGATGCCGCAATAGCCGTTCGGGTTCTTGGCCAGGTATTGCTGGTGGTAGTCTTCGGCCAGGAAGACATGGCCGCGGGGCGCTATCTCGGTGGTGATCGGGGCGCCATGGCCCTGGGATGCGAGTTCGTTGCTATAAGCTCTGATCATCTCGCGCGCCGTCGCTTCCTGCCCGGCGCTCGTGAAATAGACAGCCGAGCGATACTGCGTGCCGATATCATTGCCCTGGCGCATACCCTGCGTCGGGTCATGGCTTTCGAGGAAAAGCTTCATCAGGCCCGCAAAGCTGATTTCGGCAGGATTGAAGATCACCTCTACGATCTCGGTATGGCCGGTGGCGCCCGAGCAGACTTCCTCATAGGTGGGGTTGGGCGTGAAACCGCCTGCATAGCCGACGCGGGTAAGCCAGACGCCCTTCGTCTGCCAGAAGATGCGTTCAGCGCCCCAGAAGCAGCCGAGGCCGAACACGGCCGTTTCATAGCCGTCGGGTGCGCCGGCTTCGAGCGGGCGCGCATTGACAAAATGCAAGCTTGCGGTCGGAATGGGCTGGCTGCGGCCGGGAAGGGCGGTTTCGCGGGTGGGCAGCGCGGCAGGTTTGCGGGAGAAGAACATCGGGCGGGTTTCCGTTATGGTCCGCCGACATATGGGCATGAAAGGCAACAGCGGCAATCACAAGCTTGCGAGCGACCTCATCATCCGTTATCTGCTCGCCCTTCGTCGCTTGCGGCGTGAGGAGAGGTGGCCGAGTGGTCGAAGGCGCACGCCTGGAAAGTGTGTAGACGGGAGACCGTCTCCAGGGTTCGAATCCCTGTCTCTCCGCCATCTAGAATTGTTTTAATTGAATTTTTTCTTTCAAAACGGCTCCTAGTGCATTCGTGTTTTTGGGCCGTGCGCTTTTCTCTTCAATGAGGCGCGATCCGGTTCTGCGAAGCATCGCAAGTGTTTCGCATCGGCACGGACCGTTTCGTTGCAGCCCCTGGGTCCCTTGCGCGCAAGGATCGCCAGATCCTTTGGCGACAAGTTGCGGGCATAAGCGCGGATGGCCTTTAGGCGGTTTCTTGCAGCGACGAAGCGCCGGTCTTCGGAAATGGGCACAACGAAGCGCGCCAGATTGCGACCGGGGCGAGATAGCGGGCATGTTTCGAACCGTTTCGCCGTGCAGCGATGCCTCAGAACGAAGTCTTCAAATATGGGGACCGATCGTCTGCTATCGCGCCGCACGGACAAAATTCCCGCTGAAAAGGTCACGTCCCGGGTCGTGGTGTAGCTGGTTAGCGCTGCGGGTCTCGTCCGCGCCTTTCCAGATGGCGCTTTAGGACGAGGCCCGCAGCGCGGTTGGCCATTGTCGGTTGCTTGGTAGGATTGGGCTGCGACACACAACCTGACCGAAGGAAAACCGACAATGACCAAGCCTGTGATGGACCTGCGCGAGCTTGTTGAGAAGAGTGGGAACGCCCACCTGCTCAAGGAGATGATTGGATTTGCCGCTGAGCGGCTGATGGAGCTGGAGGTTGGCGTGCGCGCCGGCGCGGCCTACGGCGAGAAAGATCCGGAACGCAAAGCCCAGCGAAATGGCTACCGGGAGCGCGACGGGCAGACCCGGCCCGGTAACGTCGAACTGCGGATCCCGAAGCTGCGCACAGGCAGCTACTTCCCGTTCGACCCTTCGATCGATCCCCCGGATCTATCAATGCCTTGGGCACCGGGCATTCACTCCTGAAGCCCCGCCGCGCAGTCGAGAAAGCCCTGACAGCGGTTATACAGGAAGCCTATGTGCAAGGCGTAGCGACCCGCCTGATGGATGATCTCGTCCAGGCGATGGGGTGAGGAGGAAAAGGAAACCGTCCAGTGGACGGTTTCCCCCACGAACACTGGCATCTCAAAGAGCCAGGTGTCTCGTCTCTGTGAAGAAATCGACGAACGGGTCGAGGCCTTCCTGACCCGGCCCATCGAAGGCGCGGGGGGCTATCTCTGGATCGATGCTCCCTATCTGAACGTCCGCCAGGGCGGGCGCATTGTATCGGTCGCCGTGACAATCGCCGTCGGCGTCAACACGGACGGACGCCGGGAAGTCCTGGGTATGGCCATCGGCCCCTCAGAAGCGGAGACGTTCTGGACGGGCTTCCTGCGAGACCTGGTGCGGCGCGGCCTGAGCGGGGTGAAGCTCGTCATCAGCGATGCTCATGAAGGTATCAAGGCGTCCGTCGCCCGCGTCCTCAATACCAGCTGGCAACGCTGCTGCGTGCACTTCCAGAGGAATGTCCTGGCCCATGCCGGCAAGAGCAGCCGGCGTGTCGTCTCGGCCTTCATCGCCGCCGCCTTCGCCCAGAACGACTACGCCTCTGCAAAGACAAGAGTGGCGCCATGTCGCCGATCAGATGCGACCGAAACTGCCGAAGCTCGCCGCGCTGATGGACGAGGGAGAAGAAGACGTCCTCGCCTACATGAAGTTCCCTCAGCAGCATCGCACGAAGCTGCACAGCACCAACCCTATCGAACGGCTCGAAGGCGAAATCAAACGACGCACAGATGTCGTCGGCATCTTTCCCAATGAGAATGCCATCCGCCGACTGGTGGGAGCGATCCTCATGGAACAGACCGAGGAATGGGCCGTGCAGAGAGCACGCTACATGACGCTGGAAACCCTCGCGCAGTCTGCGATACCCCCCTCGTCAGCCTGCCTGTAGCACAGGTCGGTTGACCAGCTCAGCCTGACCAAAACCGTCAGGCCAATGACGAGCTACACCACTTTCTGGGACGCGATTGTTATTCAGCAAGCGGACGGCAAACTTTCGTCAAAGTACTGCTAGGAGATTAAACTCGGAAGACGAATTTGAGAGCGATTTATGCAATGTCTTTAGCCATAAGCGCTAAAGTGCGAGCGGGTTCCAGCTGGCTCATTCTTTCATGCCGTCTCTTTCAAACTCCAAGCCTCCCGGATCTGGCGGGGTTATCGGGCGCAGCTGTTGGCGCTTGTGGCGGACGGCGTCATGAAGCGAAGGCTCACCCACAGCCCCGCAAAGAGTTGTCTCCTGGCAGCGATTGCTGCGCTCGCATTCACGTCGGCAGGGCCAGCATCCTCTGCAGAGCTCGCAGTAAACTCAGCCTCGGTGGAAGCCCCGCCGGGCGTATTTGATCCAGACCTCTCCAACAACGCAGCGGAAGATGAGGACGCAATTGTACCTGCCCTGATAGCGGTTGATGATGCGGTAACGGGTGTTAACGGCCTGACGGGAGGGTTTGGTGTCGTCAACGTGTTTTCATCGGACACGCTTGATGGTCTTCCGGCGACGGGGCTGAACACGGTCCTGTCGGTTGCTCCCGGGTCTGAGGTTCCGCAGGCTCTGAGTTTTGACACATCGACGGGATCGGTTGACGTGTCATCCGGCACGCCGGCAGGTGTCTATGGTTTTACCTACCGGATCTGTGAAGCGCTCAATCCGTCGAGCTGTGCGACGGCGACGCTCTCCGTGACGGTTGTGGCGGCAACGATCCTTGCAGACGCGGACCTGCTCAGCGGTGGGAGTGCCGCGCCCGGAGCGACGGCTGTCCTGGATGTTCTGGACGGGGACACGCTGAACGGTGTCCAGGTGAACCTTTCTCAGGTTGTCCTGACCGTGATTACGCCGGCCTCCTCTTCCGGTCCTGGTATGCCGGTTCCGGAACTTGATCTGCTGACGGGCTTCATCTCCGTGCCGGCCGGGACACCGGCGGGCAGCTATACGCTCACCTACCGGATCTGCGAACGGCTGAACCCTGACAACTGCGCGTCCGCCCTGGCGGAGGTTTCTGTCGGGGCGGGGACCCTGATAGCGGTTGATGATGCGGTAACGGGTGTTAACGGCCTGACGGGAGGGTT
>CAZIGV010000006.1:0-139349 GCA_964538945.1 uncultured Hyphomonas sp. | reverse complement strand
TGAACCCTGACAACTGCGCGTCCGCCCTGGCGGAGGTTTCTGTCGGGGCGGGGACGGGCGCGTTGCGCGGACTGCTCTATCAGGACCTGAACGGCAACGGCGTTCATGATCCTTCTGACCAACCGCTTTCGGGTTGGATTGTCGAGGTCCTGAGGGATGGGAGCCCGGTAGCGGTGGTGCTTTCGGACGCTGACGGTACATACGACTTCGGGGATCTGCCCAGGCATTCAGAATATTCTATTCGCTTCCTTCATCCATCAACCGGGCTTGTTTATGCTCTCATAGATGCCGTTTCCGTCGACGCGCTGAGTGGCTCCGCTGGCGTTGATGTTCCGATCGACCCCTCCGGCATTGTTTATGACTCTGTCAGCCTGGCGCCTGTCTCTGGCAGCCGGATCAGTCTGGTCGACCGGGCGGGGGACCTGTTGCCGGGCCGCTGCTTCGTCGACCCCGCCCAGCAATTGCAGTTGACGGGAGCGGACGGCTTTTACAGGTTTGACATCGTACCAGGGGCTGCCTCGCAGTGCCCGCCGATACGCTCGGAGTATCATCTCAAGGTCGACCCACCGCCAGGTTTCGGCTTTGTCTCTACTGTCTTGCCGCCGCAGCCTGTGGTTTTCAATCCGGCCGGTCTGTCTCCTCCTGTCAGGGTGGTCAGATCGTCCGTGCCGCGAGTTGATGAGGACGCTGTCTACTATCTCAGCTTCATGCTTGGAAGCGGTGACCCTGATATCATCCACAATCATATACCGGTCGATCCGTTCATATCACGCGCCGAACTGGTCACTCTCAAAACGACGCCAAAGCGTTCGGTGACCACAGGGGATGTCGTTCCATATGAAATAACGGTTCGCAATAATGAGGGCTTTGCCCGAAGCGATGTCTCAGTCGTCGACATTCTTCCCCCGGGGATGAAGTATGTCGCTGGATCAGCCCGCATTGATGGTGCGCCCGCCGAACCTCAGCTCGAGAATAGTGGCCGCCGGCTCTCGTGGCACAGGCAGACAATTCCGGCTTACTCCAGCATGACTTACTCCCTCACTCTGGTGGTTGGTGCAGGTGTTACAACCGGCGAGCGGGTCAACACGGCGATCGCGTTGAGGGGCAGCGACGGGACCGAGATTTCCAACCGGGCCACAGCTTCGGTTCAGATTGCTTCCAATTCTGTATTCGACTGCTCCGAGCTGATCGGAAAGGTGTTTTCCGATTATAATCGCGACGGCTATCAGAACCCGGGAGAGCAAGGTCTTTCGGGCGTCACGCTGGCGACGGTGAACGGACAGCTGATCACCACCGATGATTATGGAAGGTTCCATATTCCCTGTGTTACAACGCCCGATATCCGCATCGGGTCAAATTTTGTCCTCAAGATCGATCCCGCCTCGCTTCCATACGGATGGACTGTCACCAACGGCAATCCGAAAACGGTACGCCTGACGAGAGGTAAGGTCAGTCAGCTGAACTTCGGCGCTGCACCCTCAGAAGAAAAGCCCCACGACCGGTCCATCAGCGCGGTGCAGCGAAGATGACCAGGCATAAATCGCACGACACAAAGCACCCGAAAGTCAGGTTCGTGCCGGACCCCTCTGCGGCGCCGTTCCGCCGGGCGATTCGGATCATGCTTGTGACGGGAATTATTCTGTGGATCGCAGGCCTTTCCTCCTATGCGGATCCATCTCGCCCCCTCGGTCCGCAATCCGGGCTCAGTGATCGGCCGAACGATCAGCTGCGCACGGATCCGGGTACCGGCCTTACGGGACGTTATAGCCGTCTGCGAGGCCGGGACACATCTGTTACCCCGGCATTCCGGGAAGATGACGAAGTTCGGTACACAGAACGGTCTGCCGGGGCACTAAGGCTTGGTGCTCCGAACAGTGAGGACAGGACGGCCGAAACGGGGGCGCCCGCTTGCGGCGACGGCAAGAAGGACTGTCCGCCGTCGGCAAAGAGCATCGGGCCTCAGGACATCGTCTCCCTTTCCGACGCCATAGTGTATCCCGCCGGCGAGGCAGCCCGTCGCGAACCCGGACGGATCGGTTCGGGGGAAACCCCTCTTTCTTCTGACACGAGCCGTTCCGCTAGCGGGTCTCCGGGTATAGCGGCAATGGAAACGGCTGCAGGTGAGTCCGATGGCCCCGATCATGAAAGCCGGGGGTCCGGCGATTACAGGCCAGAAGACGGTGGCGCGGCTGCGTCGGCAGCGACCGGGTATTCTGACGAAGACAGGTCAGCACAGGCCCAGGACACCTCAGCCTCAGGGTCCAGGTGGTTTATTGTCGGTCAGGCAGACCTGACAATTGGCAGCAATAATAATGCCGCCTCAGCGCAAACCACTCCCGGAGAGCCTTCTGCGCAGGCAGGTTATACAAAGGGCCGTATCGCATTCTATGCGAACGGAGAGCTGGGTAACGGGCTAAAAGTAACGGCTGCAGTTGACACTCAGGAATCCGGTCTGTCGGACCTTTCCCGAAATCTCGACCGAAAGGATCCGGCCCAGCTCCTCCGGCGGATACGGACATCTCAGAGCTATCCTGTTTATGGCGATGGGTCGAGTATCCGCGAGGATGCTCCGACACAGGGCAGGGCTTACATCCGTGTGGAGAATGAAGACAGCCAGCTGGTTATCGGAAACTTTATCGCTCAGGCGACCGGAACGGATCTGGTCCAGCTCGACCGGGGCCTGTTTGGCGCAATGGTAAGTCTGCGGACACCCGGCTCGACCGCTTCCGGGGAACGAAAGGCGCAGCTATTCGCTTTCGCATCAGAACCTGGAACGGTTCCCGCACGCGAAGAGTTTCGGGGAACCGGCGGATCGCTGTACATTCTCAAGCGCCAGGATGTTTCCGTGGGATCCGAGCGCGTCCGGATAGAGGTCCGGGACCGGACAACCGGGATCGTGCTGGAAGGTCATGAGCTTCAGCCTTTCCGGGATTACGACTTCGACCCGTTTCAGGGGCGGCTTATTCTCACACGGCCGCTGGCGTCCCTCCTGCGCTCTGAGGCGGCGGTGACCGATGGCGGGGCCGCAAGCGGCGTACCGGTTCTGGTTGTTCGCTATGAGTACACCCCGTCCGCCACAAGTCTGAGCGGGCGCACGGTCGGGGCGCGGGGTACCAGCTGGGTCGGAGACCATGTCCGTTTGGGGGCGACAGTCCAGGATGAGACCTCGGGGAATGCGGACCAGTTCCTGATCGCATCCGATATTCTGCTCAGCGCCGGACCCGGAACCTATCTTAAAGCAGAGATTGCCCGCTCTGACGGAGCCGGGTTTGGTCAATCCGATTCGGTCGATGGAGGGTTGTCGTTCTTTGATTTTGCTTCCCCCGGGCAGGCCCGGCAGTCTCTGGCCTGGCGGTCCGAGATTGCGGTGGACCTGTCAGAGATCGGCCGCAAGGGGAAGGAGGCCGGAACGCTATCAGCCTATATTGAAGCCCTGGAGGAGGGCTTCTCCTCGACGGGTCGTCTGACGGCCTCGGATACGACGCGCTGGGGCGGCCACCTGGAGATCCCCTTCGGGACAGGAAGCGACGTTATACTCGGTGTCGATGCGTTGGAAACGTCCGCGACCGGCGCAAACCGTACGGCCCGGCTTGATCTGGAGAAGCGCATCGATCTCAGCCGTGCCCGCCTGACGGCGCGCGGCGGACTTAGCCTTGATCACCGCGCGCCTGGTCTTCTCTTCAACAGCGTGCAGCAGGGCGCGCGTCTGGATGCCGGGGCAATGTTGACTTACAGCCCTGAGCAGACCGGCTGGTCCGGGCGACTGTTTGGGCAGACGACGCTTGACCGGGATCACGGGCGCGTCCGCAACAACCGGGCCGGCGCAGGTGTTCAGGCGGCACTTTCGAAGCACCTTTCGCTCGAGAGTGAGTTTTCCGGCGGGGATGGCGGCTGGGCTATTGACCTGAAGCTAAATCGGAGCTCCGAGGATGGGGCGGACACCTATATCGGTTACTCAGTGTTTGCAGATCAGGCAGATACCGGAGCTTATCCGGCCGCCCTTCTCCACCAGCCGAACAGTGCAAGCCTGATTGCGGGATCCCGGCAACGTCTCTCGGATCAGATGTCCGTGTTTGGCGAGAACCGCTTTGCGATTGGCGGCCAATCGCCTGCGATCGCCCGGGTTTATGGCCTGACCTTTGATCCTTCCGAGCATGTCAGTGTGACGGCGTCTCTGGAAAAAGGGCGGATTGACGATGCGCAGGCGGGCTTTATGCGCCGGACGGCGGCGAGTATGGGGATAGGTCTTTCGGGGCAGGATTACCGGATCACAAGCGCCGTCGAGATGCGCCAGGAGAGCGGCGAGCGGGGCGAGCAGGAAGTCTGGCTATTACGAAACTCAGCGTCCTTGAGTGTCGGTGAGGACTGGTTTTACCTCAGTGACCTGAATATCGCCTGGGCCGATGCGGACGGCCATTCAATCCGCGCCGCGGAGTTTACCGAGGCAAGCATCGGAGCCGCCTGGCGTCCGGTCTCTCACCAGCGTTTGAATGGCCTGGTACGGCTCAACTATTTCGAGGATATGGGGCCGCTGGGCCAGCTGACGGGTTCAGGCCGGACTGAAAGCCCAAAACAAGTGAGCATGATTATCAGCGCAGATGGCAATTACGGCCTGACGCAGAGGCTGACCCTGGGTACCAAGTATGGTTACAGGCAGGGAAAGGTGTCGCTCGCCAGAAGCTCTGAGGATTTTGTCAGCTCCGAGGCCCACCTTGCTGTCATCCGTGCCGATTACAACGCGATTGGTGCATGGGATATTCTTGCGGAAGGGCGCGCGCTCTGGGTGTCCGGCGCGCATGAAAGAAAGCTCGGAGCGCTTCTGGCCATCTATCGTCATCTTGGCGGCAACGTGAAGCTGGGGGCTGGCTATTCCTGGTCGGACTTCTCCGACAACCTGACAGACCAGACTTATACCAGCCGCGGAGCATTCCTGAACCTGGTGGCGGCGTTCTGAGGGCGTTAGGGCCTACTAGTCGGCTGTTAACCCGCGCTTGAGATAGACGGGGCGGTCAAGCTTGCAATGAGGCTCATGAATATGGCGCCGTTGAAATCCGCCCTGGTGCTGGGTCTTTCGGTTCTCAATGCGTTTCCTGCGCTGGCGGCCATAGATGTGAACAACAGCTTTACCCCGTCCACGCGTTACCCGGGTGAGCCGTCCCGCCTGATCATCCGGTTGCAGAACTCGTCTCTTTCCCCCAGCCAGGACGTTGCCCTTGAGAATGCTCTGCCGGCCGGCGTCTATCTTGCCCCCGATGCAAACGTCTCCAATAATTGTGGCGGTACCCTGACCGCATCAAATGACGCGGAACGGGGTAGCGTGTCGATAGTTTCGGCTCAGATACCTGCCGGAGACGGGTCCAATACCGGATCCTGCCAGATCGAACTGGATGTCATCGGCCAGAGAAGGGGTACTTATGTCAATACGATTGCCGCCGGGGCCCTGACCGGGATCACAAACGGCGTGCCTGAAGCCAATGCGATGGCGAGCTCTGCGACGCTGGCAATTATTGCGCAGGATGTCCAGATCAGCTGGGCAACCACCTATGTGGGAGGCGTCCGAACAAGCGCAGCAGTCACGCTGCAGGGATACGAGACCTTCTCGAGGCATATCGTCATTTCCAACCCTAATCCTGTTGTCCTGACCGGGGCCGGATTCATATATGATCTTTGGGCGGACAGTTATAATATTCGAATCCGGGAGGATCTGCCGATGGGCTCGACCTGCGGTGGAGCCCTTGCGATCGCATCCCGTCCGCCAAGGACGGCGGGATTTGGGTCGACGTCTCAACTGACATTCACGGGAGGAAGCCTGCCGGCACAATCAAGCTGCGAGGTATTCTTTACGGTTGAGCCGAGCCGCGAGGCTACGCTGTCATTCAACCAGACGACCCTGACGCACAGCCTGCCTGCGAATGCGATCTCAACCGATCAGGGCGCGACCAACCTGGCCGCGGCGTCGAATAGTGTGAGCACGCATACCGGGATCCGGGTAATCAAGCAGTTTAACGGCGTGTCGACAGCGACTGTGAACATCAACACGACCTCCTCAGCGCAGCTTCGCCTGACATTCCAGAACCTTAATGTCGCGCCCGTCTCCGGCATAGACTTCACAGATGTCATGCCAACGGGCCTGACGGTTGTTTCGGCAGCTGAGAATACCTGCGCAGGGACGGTGAGCTTTGCGCCCGACAGTGAGCTGACCCTGTCCGGAGCTACGCTGCCGGGCGCGGCTGCGAATGTGACCGGTCAGCAGACGGGCAGCTGCCAGGTCACCGCGACCGTTACCGCCGCGGATGTCGGAAGCTACCTCAACCAGATACCGCCTGGCACGCTCGGGGGCACACACCAGTTTGCCGCCGCCTCAGCCACACTCAACATGACCAATCCGGCGCCGCCTGCCCCCGCCCCGGCGGTCAACATCTCGATGCTTCTGTCGAGGTCCGGTACGCTCTATGCCGGCGATACGTTCACAGCGAGCGTCACCCTGTCCAATCCCTCGGCTACTGCGCCGGTAACCAACATCCGGATTCCGGCTGACCTGACCGCACTGGGTTATGGGTTTCGGGTAGGTCCGTCTGGTGCGATCAGCAACACCTGCGGCGGGACCATTACATCCCTGCCAAACGCAACCAGTTTCCAGACGGTCGCCATGACAGTCAGTCCCGGCCAGTCATGCAGCTTTGCTGTGCAGCTGATCACGGCGGCCGATGCTGTTCTGACAACGGGCGCGTCTGAAACCAGAACCCTTACGATCGCCGCTGGTACCATTCTTCATGATACCCCTGACGCCCAGGACATAGTTTACACGCTGCCGGTCACCGCTTCGATCGTCCTCCACCCTGCGGTCTCCCTCTCGATGAGTTTCAGCCCGTCCGTTGTCGGACCGCTCGGGATCAGCCGGCTTCGCATCAGCATCCAGAGGCGTTCAAGTGACCTTGTGGGAATGCGCGACATCGCTATCGTCAACACCCTGCCGGCCGGCCATGTCGTAGCCCCCAGCCCCGAGGTTCTCAATGGTTGTGGCGGGAGCGTAACGGCCGCCCCCGGGAGCAGTTCCGTAGCGTTGAGCGGGGCCAGCATATTACTCGGCGCGGGCAGCACGCTGACATGCAGCGTGGACGTCAATATCCGGGCAGCCGGACTGGTCGCTCCTGCAACCACCGCGACCGCGGCGAACACAATTCCTGCCGATCCAAGACCCGGCGCCCGGGTAAACTTCATTGCGACAGATGACAGGCAGCCCGCAGGGTTCAACGAGGTCCGCAATCTGCGCCAGGCCAGTGCGAACCTGACCCGTCAGGCAAGCGATGTGACCGTCAGCAAGGCGTTCAGCCCGACCTTTATCAATGGCGGCGGGGTTTCACGTGTCAGGATCACGCTTTCGAACGTTGACTCCACAGCGCTGAACCTAAGCGGCGTATCCATCACCGATACGTTCGGCGACACCGATATGCGCCTCTACGCCAATATCAATCCCACCTTTACGGATCTTGCCGGCAACCCCAATTCCAATGGCTGCTCGGGGGGGATGTTCAGCGGCGCTTCTGGTGACGCACAGATCACACTGTCGGGGGCCGCAATCCTTGCGGGCAGCTCCTGCCTCTTCGAATTCAATGTTACCGCCTTTGGCGGGGGCAACAAGATAAACCGGATTCCGGCTGGTGCGCTTGCGACGCTGGAGGGGATCAGCAACCCTTCCGAGGTGTCGGCGACGCTGACGGTCGGGTACCAGATCGGCGTGGGAGCAGGGTTTGCGCCGGCTGTCATGGAGGCGGGAAGCCAGTCGACCCTTTCCCTCGACATCTACAACACCAATCTTGCCCCGAACGATCAGACCGGTGCTTCCCCGGCGCTTGTGGATATATTGCCCCCCGGACTGCAGATCGTGCCGGCAACGGCCACAACCGACTGTGCCGGCGGCGTCGTGAGTTACGGCATTGATGGCAGCGGCAATGATTTCCTCCGCCTTGACGGAGGGGTTTTCCCGGCATCGGGCGTCTGCCGGGTTCAGGCGCAGGTGACAGGCAGCGCGACGGGTGTTTATCTGAATGAAATCCCGGCGGGTGCGCTGCAGGCAATATCAGGCCTCACCAATATAAACGCCGCTCAGGCGCAGCTTCGTATCATTCAGCCGCCTGTCATTACCAAAGCGTTCGGCCCCGCCTCGATACCGGCGGGTGGTACTTCTGTCATCACCTTCACCCTTCAGAACCCCAACCCTGCGGACGTTCTGCCGGCAGGTATGACCGGTATCGCATTCACGGACAGCCTTGAGGGAATGCAGGTTGCGGCCCCCTTATCGGTTGGCGGGACATGCGCAGGCGTTGTCACGACGGCGCAGATCGGGGCGGCGGCTTTCAGCATTTCCAATATCTCCCTGGCTGCCGGGGCGCAGTGCTCGGTTACGCTTCCGGTTACCTCGGCAACGCCAGGGCTGCTTCTGAACCAGGCGAGCGGTGCGAGCTCCAATCAGACGTCTCAGGCTGGTCCCGCCTCGAACATTGCCGAGCTGCGGGTACTGGAGCCGGTAACGCTCGCCAAGTCCTTTGCCGTAACCGAGATCTTTTCAGGACAGACCGCGCGCCTTATCTTTGAACTGAGCAATCCCAATCCCGTTCCGGCCTCGATTTCCAATCCTGGCTTTACCGATACATTCCCGACCAGCCCGGGCGTCATGGCCGTCGCGCCCGTCCCGAATCTTTCTTCAACCTGTACCGGCGCAGCCATCCGCAACCTCGGGGACTCGGCAAATCTCGCGGCGGGCAATCTCGGCGTCCTGGTGCGGGGCGGAACAGTGCCGGCGAGTGCAGGCTGTCAGATCAGCTTCGATATCACGGCGCAGCAGCCGGGCATTTATGTCAACACGACCTCCCAGATGCAGAGCGCTGGCGGATCCTCTCCGGCTGGCATGGCGGAATTGCTGGTTCTGTCTGTTTCCGCAACGGATGACACGGTCACAGGCATCAATGGCCTGCTTGGCGCTGAAGGCGTCCTGAATGTTTTTGAGGGCGACATTCTCAATAACGCCCCGGCAAGCCCTGTAACCACCCTGCTTTCCCTGGCAGCCGGTTCGGCCGTTCCGGAAGAGCTGACTTTTGACCTGGCAACCGGCGGCGTGAGTGTTGTCCCGGGGGCCCGGCAGGCCACCTATTCTTTCAGATACAGGATCTGCGACAGGACCATCGCGCTGAACTGTGCTGAAGCTGATGCAAGCGTCTCGGTCGCGCCTTCCGCAGACTTGTCGATTACCAAGACCAACACGCCCGGTTTCAATAACGATGCCGATCGTGCCAGTGACACGGTCATTTCGGGGTCAGTCACGAACTACACGATTGTCGTGCGCAATAATGGCCCGGATGCCGTTACCGGTGCGGTCGTGAAGGATACCGTTGTGTCGGGACTGTTCTGTTCAGGAAGCAGCCCTGTAAGCCTCTCCGGTGCCGGGGTTCCGGCCGGCAGCTTCACATTTGCGGATCTGTCCGGCCCGGGCATCACCCTAGGCACGCTTTCCGAAGGTCAGACGACGACCCTGTCTTTCTCCTGTCTTGTGAACTGACGCCCGGCCAGTCCTCGGCGCGGTCACGTACGTTCAGAACCCGCACCTCACGGCAAGCAGGGCGCCGTCCGCAGACCTTGACCGGGCGCGCGCTTTCCGACCCTGCGGCCAGGGCCAAAGACTGCCCAGCCGGCCCGGCCTTATTGCGGCCTGTGCCTCTGCGTCTTCTGGTGCAGCGGCGATGGTCTACTGAGCGATGTAGACGGATCGCAGCGAGAGCGAAATCTCGGCGAAGGCCTTGGTCAACTCAGTGGAATCTGATGCGTCGAAATAATGCGTCGGCCCGCTCGCGCATTCCTCAAGAATTTTTTTGATCGTATTGTCCGTAACTTCGAAAGCCACAGAGTAGACGTCGATGTTTTTCGCCTTGATGTTGTTACAGAGCTCTTTGGTGTAGGTATTCGCTTCGGTTGCCGCGCCCACCGGATTGACGTCATGGCGACCGTTACTCTTGTTCATGAGCTTGGTATTCTGACCATCCGTCATCAGGACGATCGCCTTGCGAGGGTTTGAGTTTACGCCCTCGGCCCCATAGGGCGCCGCCTCTGAGAACGGCGCCGGATTCGAGATGACATTGAAGCCCCAGGCGAGGCCTGAGGGAATATACGTCTCACCCGCCGCCGACAGCGCATTGATAGCGTTCCTGACGGTGGTCATGTTGGTGGTGAGCGGCGTAATCTCTGAACCGCAGGTCATATTGAGGTAGCCAGGATAGCGCCGCGTCGGATCATCGTCAGACACGTTCCGAGGATAGGCCGGTGACCCTGTGCAGCCCCGATAGGTGTGCTGGATTGTCGAGTCCTTCGAGCAGTGGGTGATCGGTGGGGTCAGCGGGACCGTGACGCAGTTGAAATTCTGATGGCATGTCGAATTGTATGGGACGCCGTCATTATACTTCACGCAGGCAAAAGACTTTGTCTGACAGGTCGTTTTGCTCGTCTGGGTCCAGCAACTGCCAGGAACTTTCTGGACCCAGTCGGCGGGCACATTCATCCAGGGCTCGTTACGGCGCGCAACGCCGGTGTTCACGTACTGGGCGAAGGGCACCACGGCGATCTTGACGTCGGCCTTGGGGTCAGCCGTGAGAGTATTAACCAGATTGGTCGCTGCGGTTTTGAGGGTTTTCAGACGAGCGCCGGACATCGAACCGGTCGTGTCGAGAACCAGCGCCAGCTCAAGCGAATCGTCCTGCCCCCGCTTGACCTGCGTGTCTGCGCTGATGTTGAGGTACTCGAATTTCAGCAGGCTGAGGCCCAGCGTATCGATCTTGGCGGTTACAACCCCAAGTACGGAATCGTCTTCTCCGTTGCTGAAGGTCGAGGTCACCGAATTTGCGCGGCTTCCTGACCCCTGGAGCTGGGACTGGAGGGCAGCATCGCCTACGGCGTCGAGCTGATCATCGGTCAGCTGCCCCGAGCGGGCCGCAAAAAGAGCCGCCGAATCCAGAGCCTCCTGAACCAGGGCCTTTTCCGAGAAGGCGCGCGCGATGTCTATACCGCCAAACACCAGCGCTGCGATCGGGAGGACAGACAGCCCGAACCAGACCGCGGTCATTCCGCGGACGTCCCGGACAAGCGCCCGGAGCCTGCCGAGAGGCCTGAGCAGTCTATATGTTGAGCGCAATTCTTCCGCCTCGACTACTTGAGGGACCAGAACTGCGCACGGATCCGTGGATTTTCCGTTACCAAGCAGGCGCCCGCCTCCTGCCAGGGGCAGTCAGACTTGGGCAATGCCGGTGACGCCAAACGGTACGGGCCCTCATTTTCAGGCCGGGTTGCAGCCGACAGCCCCCTCAATAGTGGACGAAACCTGCCGCCTGGCTTAGCTGGCATCGCATGAGCAAGGTAAAAATCTGCGGATTGAAGGATCCGGACCTGGTTGCCTTTACGGCGCGGGAGGGGGCGGACTGGATCGGGTTCATGTTCCCGGTCAGCCCCCGCCAGGTGACGCTGGCGGCCGCCCAGACCCTGCTGCTGTCGGTGGGTAGAGCCGTGCCGGTGGCCGTCCTGCTTGATCCGCCGGACGACGAGGTTCGGGCCGTGGCAGCGCTTGGCTTTCCCGTCCTTCAGCTGCATGGGCTGGAGACCCCGGACCGGGTGGCCGAGATCAAGGCGATGACCGGGGCTGAGGTCTGGAAGGTGCTGGGCGTCGGGTCATCGGAAGATCTGGCGCGGGCGGGCGATTATGACGCAGCCGACCGGCTGCTTCTGGACGCCAAGCCGCCGCCGGGCAACGCGCAGAAAGGCGGACATGGAGCGGCGTTCGACTGGGCCGTGCTGAAGGACTGGACAGCGCCAAGACCCTGGATCCTGGCGGGCGGGCTGACGCCTGAGAATGTTGCAGGTGCGATTGCCCAAACCGCCGCGCCCGCCGTGGATGTGTCCTCTGGTGTCGAACGGGTACGGGGGCTAAAGGACAGGGAACGGGTGCGTGCCTTCATTCGCGCCGCAAAAGGAAACTGAGCCCCATGGACTTGCGCAATAGCTGGGACAAATGGCCGGACGCGGAGGGCCGGTTTGGCGCGTTCGGCGGGCGCTATGTTGCCGAGACGCTGATGCCCCTCGTGCTGGAACTGGAGGCCGAGTACCGCAAGGCCAAGCAGGACCCGGCCTTTGCCGCCGAGATGCAGGACCTTTGGACACATTATGTGGGCCGCCCGTCGCCGCTTTACTTTGCCGAGCGCCTGACCAGACATTTCGGCGGCGCCAAGATCTACTTCAAGCGCGATGAGCTGAACCATACGGGTGCACACAAGATCAATAATTGCCTCGGGCAGGTGCTGCTCGCCCGCCGCATGGGCAAGAAGCGGATCATTGCGGAGACCGGCGCAGGTCAGCACGGCGTGGCGACAGCAACGATCTGCGCGCGCTTCGGACTCGAGTGCGTCGTCTTCATGGGCGAGACAGATGTCGAACGCCAGAAGCCGAACGTATTCCGGATGCGCCTTCTGGGCGCACAGATCGTGCCTGTCTCCTCCGGTACGGGCACGCTGAAGGACGCAATGAATGAAGCCCTGCGCGACTGGGTGACCCATGTTGGCACGACCTTCTACTGTATTGGCACGGCGGCGGGTCCTCATCCGTATCCGGAGATTGTGCGCGACTTCCAGTCGGTGATTGGCAGGGAGGCCCGCGCGCAGATCCTGGAGCGGGAAGGGCGCCTGCCGGATGCCGTGATGGCGTGTATCGGCGGTGGCTCGAACGCGATCGGCCTGTTCCATCCTTTCATTGATGATGAGGGCGTGCGCCTGATCGGCGTCGAGGCGGCAGGACACGGCATTGATACGGGTATGCATGCGGCGGCGCTGAACGGAGGCCGCCCGGGTATCCTGCATGGCAACCGGACTTACCTTTTGCAGACCGATGATGGCCAGATCATTGATGCGCATTCGATTTCGGCCGGGCTCGACTATCCGGGCATCGGCCCTGAACATGCTTTCCTGCGTGACATGGGCCGCGCGGAGTATCTATCCTGCACGGATGAGGAGGCGCTCTCGGCTTTCCAGCTGTGCACGCGGCTCGAGGGGATCATTCCGGCGCTGGAGCCCGCGCACGCGATTGCCCGCGTCGGCGATGTGGCAAAGCAGCTCGGCAAGGAGGGCCTGATGATCCTCAACATGTGCGGGCGCGGGGATAAGGACGTGTTTTCCGTAGCCGCGGCTCTGGGAGTGGAGATGTGAGCAAACTAATCCTGATCCGGATAACCTGTCCGTCTCGCCGTCTGGCCGAAGATATTGCCGATGCCGCGCTGGAGGGGCGGCTCGCGGCCTGTGCAAACCTGGAAGGACCGGTCTCCTCCACCTATCGCTGGAAGGGTGTCATCGAGCAGTCCTTCGAGTTCATTCTCTGGCTCAAGGCGCCGGAGACCAACTGGGCCAGGATTGAGACGCTGGTGGACCAGCTGCATCCCTATGACGTGCCTGCGATTATCGCCATGCCGCTGAGCCATGTGAGCGGCGCCTATGCCGCCTGGGCGCTCGAAAATACGGACAGCTGAGATGGGCCGCGCTCGGATTGAAGCTGCCTTTGCCAGGGCGCGCAGCGAAAACCGCGCCATACTGGTGGCCTACCTGATGGCCGGAGATCCGGACCTGGAGGCGAGCTATGAGGCTGTCTGCGCGCTGCGCGAGAACGGGGCCGACATCATTGAGCTCGGCGCGCCGTTCACCGACCCGATGGCGGACGGGGCGGCCATCCAGAAGGCGGGCCTCAGGGCGCTGGCGAACGGCACGAAACTCGCGGACGTGATCGCGCTGGCGGCGCGCGTGCGCTCGGAGGATCAGACTACGCCGCTGATCCTCATGGGCTATGCCAATCCTGTCCATACTATGGGCTATGAGGCGTTTGCCGCCGCCGCCGCCAGGGCGGGGATTGACGGCTCAATCATCGTGGACCTGCCGCCGGAGGAAGATGCGCCGCTTCGCGCCATATACACGCAGTACGGGCTTTCGGTGATCCGACTTGCAACCCCGACAACGGACGAGGCGCGTGCGGCCAAGGTGTCCGACGGGGCCTCGGGCTTCATCTATTTTGTCGCCGTAACCGGCGTGACCGGCGCCGCAAGCGCGGACCCTGCAGCCATTGCAGGGCACGTGGCGATGGTAAAAACCGTGTCGGGATTGCCAGTCTGTGTCGGTTTTGGTGTAAAAACGGGTGCACAGGCTGCAGAAATGGCTACAATCGCAGACGGCGTCGTCGTCGGTTCGGCTTTTGTCGAAAAGGCAGGCGAGGCACATCTCACGGGCCGGTTCGAGGCAGCGGCTCCCGCGATCGGCGCTCTGGCGCGTGAGCTCCGGGTGGCCATCGATGCGGTCCGTAAAGCCTGACGCCGGCGCAGCTAGGGGAGGTCTTAGGGTATGAACTGGATCAACAAGGTCACACCGCCAGGCCTCAAGACCATGATGCTGAAGAAGGACACCCCAGATGATCTCTGGGTGAAGTGTCCGGTCTCCGGCGAACTCATCTATAAGCCGGATCTTGAGACAACCTGGAATGTGACGCCGGCGGGCGCGCACCTGCGCATCTCGCCCCGGGCCCGCTTCCGCCTTCTTTTTGATGACGAGCGCTGGGAGCCGGTTTCGTTGCCAGGCGTGCCGCTGGACCCGCTGAGGTTCAGGGATGACAAGGCCTATCCGGCACGCCTGAAGGCGGCAAAGGCGAAGGTTGCTGCGCGCGATCTCAAGGAAGCCGAGGAAGGCGGTGCGCCGCTCCTGCAGGAAGACTGCATGGTGGCGGCCTATGGCAAGATCGGCGGCGTGCCGGCGGTCGTGCTGGTTCAGGATTTCGATTTCATGGGCGGCTCGCTCGGCATGGCGGCGGGCGAGGCCTTCATCACGGCGGCGCAGCTGGCGCTGGCGCGCAAGTCGGCGCTTGTGGTGTGCACGGCGTCTGGTGGCGCGCGCATGCAGGAAGGCACTCTGAGCCTGATGCAGATGCCGCGTACGACCTTGGCGATCAATGACCTTGCCGATGCAAGACTGCCCTATGTGGTGGTGTTGACCGATCCGACCTCGGGCGGCGTTTCGGCCTCCTATGCAATGCTGGGTGATGTGCATATCGCCGAGCCTGGCGCCATGATTGCCTTCTCCGGGCCGCGCGTGATCGAGCAGACCATCCGCGAAAGCCTGCCGAAGGGTTTCCAGCGCTCTGAATTCCTCCGCGAGAAGGGTCAGGTCGATATCGTCTGTGACAGGAGGAAGCTGAAGGCGACCCTGTCGCGCGTGCTGTCCCACCTGGTTCCTGTGAACCGCCGCCGGGACGATCGATCCAGCATCACACTGACCCCGCCGAAGACGCATGCCGAGAAGCTGCCCCAGCCCAGGGGTGGCGCGGATTGACTGGAAACAGCCCGGCGCTCGACGCCTCGCTGAAGCGGTTCGAGGGTCTTTATCCGCAAGTCATCGAGCTCTCGCTCGGGCGCATTTCTCGTGCGCTCGAAAAACTGGGCCGTCCGCAGGACCGGCTGCCGCCCGTGATCCATGTGGCGGGCACGAACGGCAAGGGTTCGACCTGTGCTTTCATGCGGGCAATGGCGGAAGCGGCGGGATTGTCAGTGCACGTATTCACCTCGCCGCATCTCGTGCGCTTCAATGAACGTATCCGGCTCGCAGGGGAGCTGGTGGACGATGCGCGCCTGATCGGATGGCTGGACCGAACATTTGAGGCCATCGGCGACGGGCAGATCACCCATTTCGAGGCAACGACCGCGGCGGCGATACTCGCCTTCTCGGAGATGCCTGCCGACCTGCTGATCCTAGAGGTCGGGCTCGGCGGGCGCTTCGACGCGACCAATGTGATTGATGCCCCGGCGCTGTCAGTGATCACGCCGGTGGATTTTGACCACAAGGCCTTCCTTGGATCAGATCTGCGGGGCATCGCGGGCGAGAAGGCAGGCATCATCAAGAAGGGCCGCCCGGTCGTGTCGGCGATCCAGCGTAAGGTGTGCGATGATGTGATCGCGAAGAAGGCTGCCGAAGAGGGCGCGCCCCTCTACCGGCTGAAGACGCATTTTGTTGAGGCGATGCCGCAGGAGCTGGCGCTCATCGGCGAGCATCAGCGCGCCAACGCCGCGCTGGCAGCAATGGCGATGCAGCTGTTCGGGAATTCGGTGCGGATCCCGCAGGACGCGATCTACCAGGGTGCACGGAACGCGACCTGGCCAGCACGGATGCAGCGGCTGAAGCCGGGGCCGGTGACGGCGATGGCAGAGGGGCGCGAGGTCTGGCTCGATGGAGGCCACAACCCGCATGCGGGGCGGGCGATCGCGCGGCATCTGACGGCGCTCGGCGGCCAGACGGCCCTGGTGACCGCGATGCTGGCGAGCAAGGATTCGGTCGGCTTCTTCATGCCGTTCCGCTACCTGAAGCCGCCGGTGTTCACCCTTCCTAATGCGCCGGGCCATCTCGGGGCCGATCCGGTGCAGCTCGCGGATGCAGCTTATACGGCCGGGCTGACCGCGACGGCCTGCACCAGCCTTGAAACGGCGATCCAGGCAGCAACCAAGACGGGTGCGGACCGGTTGCTGATCTGCGGGTCGCTGTATCTCGCCGGGATCGTGCTGGGGTTGAACAACCAGACGCCGGATTAGGTCTGCCAATCGGGCAAGCGCGCCAAATTGACCCTGACGTAAGCGTCAAGCCTTGCGCCGAAGGCGCGACAAATGTACGGACGGCGCTCGTTCTTGTTCCACTGTTATGATCCACCCTGGGAGCGCCCGCATGAAGGTCCTCGTGCCCGTGAAGCGCGTCATCGATTACAACGTGAAGGTCCGCGTGAAGCCGGACCAGACCGGCGTCGATCTCGCCAACGTCAAGATGTCCATGAACCCATTCGACGAGATCTCGGTCGAGGAGGCCGTGCGCCTCAAAGAGGCCGGCACAGTCACGGAAATCATCGTGGTCTCGATTGGGCCGCAACAGGCGCAGGAAACCATCCGCACAGCCCTCGCCATGGGTGCCGATCGCGGCATCCTGATCAAGACAGAGGCGCAGGTCGAGCCGCTTGCCGTGGCCAAGCTGCTGGCCAGAGTGGTCGCTGAGGAGAACCCGGACCTCGTGATCCTTGGCAAGCAGGCTATCGATGACGATTCCAACCAGACCGGCCAGATGCTCGCTGCTCTGCTTGACTGGCCGCAGGGCACCTTCGCCTATAAGCTCGAGAAAGACGGCGCAGCCCTGAAAGTAACGCGCGAAGTCGATGGCGGCCTGCAGACCGTAAGGCTGGCCTTGCCGGCGATCGTGACGGTTGACCTGCGTCTGAATGAGCCGCGCTACGCGTCTCTGCCGAATATCATGAAGGCCAAGAAAAAGGAGATCGCTGAGAAGGCGCCTGAGACGTACGGGGTGGACATCGCGCCGCGCCTGACGGTTGTGAAAGTCACCGAGCCAGCGGCCCGCGCCGGCGGTGTGAAGGTTGAAGATGTGGCGACCCTGGTCGCGAAACTCAAAACGGCAGGAGCTGTCTGATGGCTGTGCTCGTAATTGCAGAACATGCCAACGGCGTGCTGTCGGATGCGACGCACAAGGTCGTGACCGCGGCAACGAAATTCGGCGGAGACGTCGATGTACTGGTGGCCGGCGAGACGGCCGGTTCGGTTGCGCCGTCGGCTGCGAAGATTGCCGGCGTGCGCAAGGTGCTGAAAGCGGAAGGCGAGAGCCTTCGTAAGCAGACCGCCGAAGCCATGGAAGCGCTTGTTGTGCCGCTGATGGCTGGCTATGACGCTGTCTTCATCGCTGCAACAACCACGGGAAAGAACATAGCCCCGCGCATCGCTGCGAAACTCGATGTGATGCAGCTGTCGGAAATCATCGGAATTGTCGACCCCTCGACCTTCGTTCGCCCGATCTATGCCGGCAATGCGATCCTGACAGTCAAGTCTTCGGACGCCAAGAAGGTCATCACCGTGCGCGGTACGGCTTTTCCCGCAGCCAGTGAGGGCGGCTCGGCGCCCGTCGAGGACGTCGCCGCCCCGGCGGGCCCGTTCAAGTCGGAATTCGTCTCGGAAGAGATGGTGAAATCCGACCGTCCGGAACTGACAGCGGCCAAACGCGTAATCTCGGGCGGGCGTGCCCTCGGCTCGTCGGACAAGTTCAAGGAAGTGATCATCCCGCTGGCAGACAAGCTCGGCGCCGCCGTCGGAGCCTCGCGCGCCGCCGTGGACGCAGGCTACGCGCCAAACGATTACCAGGTCGGCCAGACCGGCAAGATCGTTGCCCCGGAACTCTACATCGCGGTGGGTATCTCGGGCGCCATCCAGCACCTTGCGGGGATGAAGGACTCCAAGATCATCGTTGCGATCAACAAGGACGAAGAAGCCCCGATCTTCCAGGTCGCCGATTATGGGCTCGTCGCCGACTTGTTCGTCGCTGTTCCGGAGCTGACCAGCGCCCTCTGAGGATCGCTGCAAACCGAGAAGACAAAGCCCGGCCTCCCCTGAGGCCGGGCTTTTTAACTGGCCCCGGGCGCCCTGCAGGCATACCCTTTCCGGCGTTGCACAAGGCGCTATAACGCGCGGTCTAAAGGGGCGTTCAAGAGGGCAGCGGGCATGGCAGATATCCGGACAGTGGGCGTGATCGGCGCCGGGCAGATGGGTAACGGCATTGCGCATGTATCGGCGCTGGCCGGATATGATGTCATGCTGACCGATGTCTCGCAGGCTGCTCTGGACAAGGGCATGGCCACCCTGGAGGCGAATCTGGCGCGCCAGGTGGCACGCCAGATGATCACGCCGGATGAGCTGCATGCAGCCCTGAAACGGATCCGTACGTCTACGGACATCAAGGCGCATGGCGCCTCGGACCTGGTGATCGAGGCCGCGACCGAGAAGCGGGAGCTTAAAGAGCAGATTTTCCGTGCTGTTTGCGAAGTTGTTCCTGCGAATGCCTGTCTGGCGACCAACACGTCCTCGATCTCGATCACGCGCCTCGCCTCGGTAACCGACCGGCCGGAGCGGTTCATCGGCCTGCATTTCATGAACCCGGTGCCGCTGATGAAGCTGGTCGAGGTAATCCGCGGTCTGAACACAGACCAGGCAACTTATGAGACGGCGACGAACTTTGCCCACCGTATTGGCAAGACAACCACAAATGCCGAGGACTATCCGGCCTTCATCGTCAACCGCGTTCTTATGCCGATGATCAATGAGGCGGTCTATGCGCTGTATGAGGGCGTCGGCAATGTCGGCTCGATCGACACGGCGATGCGTTTGGGTGCGAACCATCCGATGGGCCCGTTGCAGCTGGCCGATTTCATCGGCCTCGATACCTGCCTGTCAATCATGCAGGTGCTGCATGACGGGCTCGCCGACACAAAGTACCGGCCGTGTCCCCTGCTGGTGAAGTTCGTCGAAGCCGGCTGGCTCGGCAAGAAGACCGGCAAGGGTTTCTATGACTATTCCGGTGAACATCCGGTACCGACCCGGTAGATTTTTAACCGCGGAGTAACCCTCCCAAGGGCTCCTCAGGGCCGAACGGATCTTCGGAGGGAAGGCAGCCCGGCATGGCGGTTCGCATATCCTTTAACGCTGTCGCCGGGGCGTGGCTCCTGCTGGCTGTCTTGGCACCGGGGGCCTGTTCGGGTTCACCTGCAGCGTCCGCCTCTCCGGCGCCCTTGATTGCTGCGGCTGAAACGGCGCTCACCGTCTATTGGTCGGACGGCGATTCCGGACGGCTTTCGGACGGCACGAAATTCCGGCTGCATGGCATCGACGCGCCGGAAACCGGTTCTGTGAAGGCGCGCGGCGGCGCCAAGTGCGAGACAGAGCGAGTCCTTGGCTTTGAGGCCAGACAGGCGGCCGTTGAGCTGACCCGGGGCAAGACGGTGTCGATCAGCGAGACGCGCGGGACGGACAGGTATGAGCGCGCCGTGGTTCGGCTCGAAGTCGATGGCAGGGATGTGGCTGCGCTGCTCGTAGCAGGCGGCACGCACAAGAGCTGGGACTATGACGGACGTGAGAGGAAGCCGGACTGGTGCGCCGGCGCGGCAGGCTGAGGGCGTTAGTCTTCCCAGGGGCAAACTCTGGCGAGCCTCGCAGGATGGGGGGTGCGGTCAGCCCCCGGATTGGCGTTTGGCCCGCGGCCCGGCGGGGTGGGCGGCGGCGGGCTCGCAGTCGTTCAGGACCCGGCGCTAGTTCTCGCCGGCCTGCCTCAGGGCCGCGTCGATGAACTGCACCGCTTCGGCTGCCGCCCAGTCGGCTTCGCCGGCCAGGCGGGCGATCTCCAGACCGTCGGGGCCGTAGAGGATGGTCGTCGGAAAACCCTGGACATTGGCGCCGTAGACGATGTCGCCCCGGTCCAGCGGGGCATGGCGGAAGGCAATATTCGCAGCACCGAGTTCGGTCAGGCGGCGCCTGGCATATCCGACGTCTTCGTCCGCATCGATGCTGATCGCAACAACTTCGAAGGTGTCGCCGCCGCGGGCCTTCTGGAGGGCGCCGAGGGCCGGCATCTCCTTCTCGCAGGGCGCGCACCAGGTGGCCCAGTAATTGACGAGGATCGTCCTGCCCCGGAAACTCGCCAGATCAGCCTGAGCGCCTGAGGGGTCATCGAAGGTGCCCGCCGGGACCGGCGTGCCCGCGCCGGAAAAGTCAAGCTTCTCCAGTGTGCCCCTGGCATAATGCTCCAGCGGATGGCCGGGCGGGTCACCCGCAGATGCGCGGATCAGCACATAGACAATCGCAGCAAGGGCGACCAAGAAGAGGCCAATGAAGGCAAAGCGGGTCATTCGGGGCGCAGGCTCCGGGGGCTCGGGATTTATGGATATGAGGATGAGTGCCACAAAAGGCCAGACGATGTGGGGGGGCCGTTTTGCCGCAACGCCGTCGGCCATCATGAACGAGATCAATGCTTCACTGGACGTCGACCAGCGGATGGCAGAGGAAGACGTGGCCGGCAGCCGGGCACATGCCGACATGCTGGCCGAGATGGGCATCCTCAGCGCCGCTGACAATGACGCAATCCAGGCCGGGCTGGACCTGGTTTCGGCCGAGCTGAGGGATGGGACCTTTCCCTTCCGGCGCGAACTGGAAGACATCCACATGAACGTGGAAGCGCGGCTGAAAGAGCTGATCGGCGAGCCGGCCGGGCGGCTGCATACGGCCCGCTCGCGCAATGACCAGGTCGTCACGGATTTCCGCCTCTGGACACGCGGGGCGCTGGAGCGGACACGCCATCTGGTGACAGCGCTGCAGGGCGTGCTGGTGCGACGGGCAGGGGAGAACACGGCGACACTGATGCCTGGCTTCACCCATCTGCAGACCGCACAACCGGTGACCCTCGGCCACCACCTGCTGGCCTATGCCGAGATGCTGGAGCGCGACCGCACGCGTCTGCTGGACTGCGCCGCGCGGCTGAACGAATGCCCGCTGGGAGCGGCGGCGCTGGCGGGGACCGGGTTTGCGATCGACCGGGACATGACAGCCGAGGCGCTCGGCTTCGCGCGGCCAATGGCCAATTCTCTGGACGCGGTCGGATCTCGCGATTTTGCCCTCGAAGCGCTGAGCACGCTGTCGATCGCGGCAACGCACCTGTCGCGGCTGGCAGAAGAGATTGTCCTCTGGACGAGCCCGCAATTCGGCTTTGCCCAATTGACCGATGAATGGTCGACGGGTTCGTCCATCATGCCGCAGAAGCGCAACCCCGACGCAGCAGAGCTTGTCCGCGCGAAAGCCTCCCTGATCACCGGATTGTTTTCGGCGCTGCAAGGTGCCGTGAAGGCGCTGCCGCTGGCCTATGCCAAGGACCTTCAGGACGATAAGCGCCTCACCTTCGAGGCCTTCGACACATTCGACCTCTGCGCCCGCGCGATGGCAGGTATGGTCGGGACGATCCGGTTCCGTCCAGAGGTAATGCGGGCAGCCGCAGCCAAGGGCTATTCGACGGCGACCGACCTTGCTGACTGGCTGGTGCGGGAGGCAGGCCTGCCCTTCCGGGAGGCTCATCATGTCACCGGCCGCATTGTGGCGCTGGCGGAGGCTAAAGGCCTGGAGCTTTCAGCCCTCCCCCTGGCCGAAATGCAGCAGGTGCATTCCGCAATCACGCAAGCTGTTTTCAGTGTGCTCAGTGTTGAGGCTTCCGCCTCATCCCGGACATCTTATGGCGGCACAAGCCCTGTTCGTGTCGCCGAACAGGTGGCACAGTGGACACAGAGGCTTCGACTGGAGTGATGACGATGAAACGCTTGATGAGCGCCGCCGCGGGGCTGGGGCTTCTTGCCAGTGTATCGGCCTGCGGGCTGACCGGCGATCTGAAACGCCCGGGGCCGCTGATAGGCAGTCCGGGCGGCGATATTGAGCCCGCCTCCCTGCCCGACGCCCAGAGCCGCAACCTGCCTGAACTGCCGGAGCGTCCCTCTGAAGCACCGCAGGCAGAGACCGAAGACGAACTGCTTGGCGGGCCGGGTTCGTGAAGGTGTCGCGCCTTATCCTGCCAGCCCTCGCAGGGCTGGTGCTGGCGGCCTGTCAGACCCCGGCGCCGGCGCAGACCACCATCCTGCTGGCCCGGGCGGCACAGACCGAGCCGATGAGTGTCGCGGCTGCGGTAAGCGCAAACCTGACTGAAGGGCTGACGGAAAATGACTGGGGCGGGGAAGTGCCAAAATCAAAACCCGCCGGTGAGGTGAGCGAAGGCGGCCTCGGCGATATCGAGTAGGACCGCGAAACTCAGATGCACCATTTCCATTATTCGGGCGGCCGGCTGCATTGCGAAGGGGTGGACCTTGAAGCGCTTGCGGTCGAGGTTGGCACGCCGTGTTATGTTTATTCCAACGCCACGCTGGTGCGCCATGCGCAGGTGATCCGCGAAGCCTTCAGGGGGCTGGGCGTGCTCGTCGCTTATTCGGTGAAGGCCAATGGGAACCTGGCCGTCCTGGCGACGCTTGCCCGGCAGGGCTGCGGCGCGGATGTCGTCAGCGGCGGAGAGCTCCTGCGGGCCCGGCGGGCGGGTATTGCCGCCTCTAAGATCGTATTCTCCGGCGTCGGAAAAACGGCCGCTGAAATGGAACTTGCCCTGACCGAAGGCATTTATCAGTTCAACGTAGAGAGCGCAGCAGAGCTTCGCCTCCTGTCAGGCGTCGCCAGCCGCCTGAGCTGCACCGCGATGATTGCGCTACGCGTCAATCCGGATGTGGCGGCCGGCGGCCATCCGAACATTTCCACCGGCAAGGCGGGCGACAAGTTCGGTGTGCCCTGGGGCGAGGCGGAAGGGCTATATGCCGAAGCGGCAACCCTGCCCAGCATCAAGGCCGTCGGGGTGGACGTTCATATCGGCAGTCAGATCGGCGACCTCGCGCCCATGCGGGCGGCGTTCGAGAAGGTTGTCGCGCTGGCCCTGCGCCTGCGCGGGCTGGGACATGACATCCGCCGCATCGATGTTGGCGGCGGGCTTGCCATCCCCTACAGACAGGCGGACACACCCGCATCGCCCGCCGATTACGCAGCGATGATTGCCGAGGTGACGGCGGATCTGGGCTTCGAGGTCATACTCGAGCCAGGCCGCGTGATTGCAGGCAATGCCGGCGTTTTGCTGACCACGGCGCTTTTCGAAAAAGCGGCGCCTGACCGCAACTTCCTGATCGTCGACGCTGGGATGAACGACCTGATCCGTCCTGCGCTCTACGGGGCGCATCATGACATCCTGCCGCTCGCCCAGCCTCAGCCGGGAGATCCCGGCAAGACCTATGACGTGGTCGGGCCGATCTGTGAGTCGACCGACAAATTCGCCTCTGGTTGCAGGCTGCCGGCCATCGCGGCCGGTGACCGGCTGGCCTTCATGTCGGCGGGGGCTTATGGCGCTGTGCTTTCCTCAGCCTATAATGCGCGCCCCCTCGTACCGGAAGTGCTGGTCGATGGTTACCGGTACGAAATTGTCCGCAGGCGGCCCAGTTTTGAGGAATCGATCGGACTGGAGAAAGTGCCAGATTGGCTTACGACGGTGGCCTGACGGATATTGCGGCCAAGGTTTCCGCAACGCGGCGCCGGCTGACGCTGCTGGCGCTCGGACGCGCTTACTGGCCGGTCTTTGTCCTGGTTACGCTGTTCCTGGCAGCAGCGCTGTCCGGCGCTTTCGACCGGCTCGACAAGATTACGGCTGCGCTGTTGACACCGCTGCTTCTTGCGACGGGTGCTTACTTGTTGCGTCGCGGCGCGAAGCGCTATTCGCCTCCGACCGCGACGCAGGCGGCCCGGCTGCTTGAGGCACCCTCAGAACTTCGCCCGCTCTCTTCCCTCAAGGATCGTCCCGCCCATCCTTCGGCTGAGGCCGCCGGCCTCTGGCAGACGCACCAGGCCCGGCTGATCGCTGAGCTGGGCAACCTTCGTCTTCCCCGCTTTGCGGCAGAATGGAGGGCGCTTGATCCTTTCTATCTGCGGGCTGTTCTGCCCGCGGCGGTCTTCCTGGTCGCGGTGCTTGCAGGCCCGGAAGGGCCGGGGCGTGTGTGGCGGGCCTTGTTTCCGGATTACGGCGCGCTTGTCGGCGCCGACAGGATGATCGTCGAGGCCTGGGTCACGCCGCCGGACCATACAGGACGCCCTCCTGTTTTTCTGAAGAATGGCAGCGAGGACGTCCGTGTGCCGATCGGTTCGGAAGTGACACTGCGCACCCAGGCCAGCACGACCCCACGTCTCGTGATGAAGGGCCGGCGCGACCGGGACGCAAAATTTGTGGCGACACCGGACGGCGCCTGGGAGGCGAAGGCGATGATTACCGGCGATACCCGCATTAGCGTGCGCTGGTGGGGCGAGCGGGCACGCTATGGCTTTAAGGTACTGCCGGACACGGTTCCGGCGATCGCGTTTGTAGGCTTGCCCGGGCCCGGGGCGCAGGACCGGGTGAAGTTTACCTGGGAGGCGCAGGATGATTACGGTCTTGCAGCAATTGATCTGGCGATACGCCTGCGTGAGCCGCATCCGGCGGCGCCGGACGCAGAAGACCGGGTGCCCGTGCCGATGCCGGGGGCGGCAGGGGTGAGGCAGGCCACTGCGTCTGCCGAGCTTGACCTCACGCGGCACCGCTGGGCGGGTCTGGCGGTCGATCTGCAACTCGTGGCGCTGGACGGGTCCGGGCAGGAAGGGCGCAGCCAGAGCGTGCCCTACATCCTGCCGGAGAAGCTGTTCCTCGATCCGCTGGCGCGCGCAGCCCAGGATGTGCGGGTGACGGTGCTGCGTGAACCGCAGGGATATGCCGAGGGCCCGAGGAACAGCGGCGCCTTGCGTGACGGCGCGCTCAACACGGCGGCGACAGGGCGACTTGCCCTGGCGCCGGAGGGTGTCCGCCGGGCTGCGTCGATGCTTGAGGCGGTCACGTACAGGGGCGAATTGTTCTTTGACGATCTCGGCATCTTCATGGGCTTTCAGGTCGCCGAGAGTATGCTGATTGCGGCGGGTTCGAAGGCGGAGGCCGAGGCAGTCGACCCGCTGCTCTGGGCGATGGCGCTGAAGATTGAGTATGGCAGCGCCGCCGATGCGGCGCGCAGGCTCGAAGCCGCCCGGGCGGCTCTGGAGCGGGCGCTGCGGGACGGTGCTTCTGAAGAAGAGATCCGCAGGTTGATGCAAGCGTTCCGCGATGCAGCCAACGAATACCTCGCCGCCAGGATGGCCGAAGCAATCGCGAACGGCCTGGAGGCGCCGGCCCCGGAAGAGGATGGCCAGGCCCGGGCCGGGGGCCAGGGCCTCGGCGGCCAGGACTTTGAGGATATGCTGAATGCATTGCAGGACCTGACCGAAACCGGGGCGAGCGATCAGGCGCGCCAGCTCCTGTCCGACATCACAAACATGCTCGAAAGCCTCGAATTCCAGCAGGGCGGCCAGGGCCAGCAAGGCATGGGCCTGCCCGGCCAGCAGGGCCAGGGTGAGCAAAGTGATCTGCCTCCGGAAGAGCAGGCCCTGACCGATGCGATGCGGCGCCTGTCCGAGATGCTGCGCGAGCAGCGCCAGCTGAATGATGACACGCTGGCCCAGCAGCGCGGCGAACAGCCGGCGGGGCAGGGCGCTACGCCGGCGCCTTTCGGCCGGCCGGAGGGCAATGGCGGCGAGCAGGATGGCAGCGCTACGCGGCCAGGCGAACGGCAGGGCCAAGCAGGCTCCGGTGAAGACGGCGAGGCAGAGGAGAGCGGGCGGGGCGGCGGGCAGCGGCGCGGGGGGTCTCTGGCCGAAAGGCAGGCGGAGCTGGGCAGGCGGGTCGAGGAGTTTGCGCGTCTCACGGGCGAAGGCGCAGATGAGGGCGGCAGCGGCGCGCAGGTCGATCCGGAGGCGTTATCGGCCATCCGCGAGGCGCAGCGCCGGGCCGAGCGTGCGCTCGAGAGCGGCAATGAGGGCCGCGCCATCCTCGAGCAGGAGCGCGCAACGCAGCTGATGTCGGAGCTGTCGCGCGGGCTGGCGGGCCAGCTTGATGCGCTACAGGCTGAGCCTGGCGCGCAGGCGTCGGAGAGCCGGGACCCGATGGGCCGTCAGCTGACGGGGGCCGGCAATGATGGCGGGGGCGTCAACATTCCCGAAAAGGCTGAGCGCCAGCGTGCCAAGGACATCCTCGACGAGTTGCGCCGCCGTTACAACGAAGCAGAAAACGAGGAGGAGCGCGGGTACCTGGAGCGTCTTCTCGACCGGTTCTGATGCCGCTTGCGTGTTGCTGAAGCTTGGTGGACTATTCGCCCGAGCAGCCTTTGGGGATCTGTCCCGGTGCACGAGAATAATGTTCAGCCGATCACGTTCTTCCGGCACGTGCCGGCCCTGTCAGCCGCGCTGAGCAGGTCCAACGTGGCCCGCGCCGAGCCTCTGTACCGGGAAGACCGCTATGGCAATGTCCCGCGCGAAGGAGACAGCGCGGGGATCTCTCACTCGGTTGCGGAGAATGGAAACCCGTTCGCGCCGCCTGGCAGCTTCTCCGGCTCTTGCGACGGGGCGTGGCCTGTCAATCACATCTATAACCCGGCCGAGGTGATGATCCGGCCGCCGGACGCCTGCCTGTCGGTCTCCGGCCAGGCGATACCTGAAGGAGACCGAGTTGGCTGACCGCCGATGGCAATATACCCGCGGTCTCAAGGATATCGGCAACGGGCTCTATGCCTGGCTGCAGCCGGATGGCGGGTGGGGCTGGTCGAACGCCGGGCTGATCTACGACGCAGGGGAAAGCCTGCTTGTCGACACCCTGTTTGACATGGCCCTGACGCGCGACATGCTCGCGGCAATGGAAGACGCCTCAGGGATCAGCGCCGGACGTATCGGCACGATTGTCAATACGCATGCGAACGGCGACCATTGTCATGGCAACGGATGTTGTCCGCAGGCTGAGATCATCGCCAGCGAGGCGAGCGCGAAGGAGATGGCGGAAGTGCCGCCGGCGATGCTGGCTGCGTTCAAGGCCGCCGGCGCCCAGCTTGGTCCTGCAGGCGCCTACTTCGCCGAAATCTTTGCGCCCTTCGATTTCGGCAAGGTTGACGAGCGAAGGCCGACGAAAACCTTTTCTGGCGAGATGGTGGTAAAGGTGGGCGACAAATTCGTCCAGCTGATCGAGGTTGGCCCTGCACATACCGGCGGTGATGTGCTCGTCCATGTGCCAGGCGACCGGGCTGTCTATACGGGAGACATTCTCTTTATCGATGGTACGCCGCTGATGTGGGCAGGTCCGGTGCGAAACTGGATTTCGGCCTGCGAGAGGATCATCGACATGGATGTCGACGTGATCGTGCCCGGTCATGGTCCGATCACGGACAAGGCAGGCGTACGGCGCGTGGCAGAGTATCTTGCCTATATCGATCGCGAAGCGCGCAGGCGGTTTGATGCAGGTCTGACGGTGCGCGATGCCGCCCTCGATATAGCCCTCGGCGACTATGCGGGCTGGGGCGATTGGGAGCGTATTGCCGTAAATCTGGACAGCCTCTACCGCGAATATCGCGGCGACGGTAAAATCACCCCGGTGATCGAGCTCTTCGCCCTGATGGCCGAGGTGCGGGACGCGCGGCGTTAGAGTCAAACTGCGCTCAAGTGGCGACCAGTCGAGGGCAGGAATTTTCGACGAATTAACAACCCGGAGCAGGCGGTCTGATGTCAACAGACCGCCTGCTCTAGTGCAATTTCAGCTTGGGCCGGACGACCTGGTTGACATGTCCCATGATGATCATCCCGAGACCCCGCAGCCAGCCGTGAATGGCCATCAGGTGCATCCGGTAGAGGGACACATAGACGAAACGCGCCAGGCGGCCTTCGATGGCCATACGGCCGCCAACCAGATTGCCCATAAGGGTGCCGACAGTCGCATAGCGGCTCATTGAAATGAGCGAGCCCTTGTCTTCATACCTGAACGGCTTCAGCGGCTTGTTTTCGATCAGGGCCCGGATGTTGTCAAACGCGGTCCCTGCCATCTGGTGTGCGCTCTGGGCGCGCGGGGGAACGGGGCGCTCAGCACCGGGAAGGGTGCAGGAGGCGCAGTCGCCGATGGCGAAGATGCGGTCATCGCGCGTAGTCTGCAGCGTTTCCCTCACGACCAGCTGATTGATCCGATTGGTCTCAAGACCGGCGATGTCTTTCAGGAATTCCGGCGCCCTGACGCCGGCCGCCCAGACTTTAAGGTCTGCACGGAAGACCTTGCCGTCTTTTGTCTCGATTGCCTCCGGGGTTACGCGCGAAACCTGCGCACGGGTTGCCACTTCAACGCCGAGCGCCTCTAATTCACCATGGGCGGCTTCCGCAAGTTTCTCGGGCAGGGCAGGCAGGATACGTGGGCCGGCTTCCAGCAGGCTCACTTTGAGGCGTTTCTCGTCGAAAACTTCGAGCCCGTAATAACGCAGCGCTGAGGCAGAGTTGTAGAGTTCGGCGGCGAGCTCCACGCCGGTGGCCCCGCCGCCGACGATGGCAACGCGCACATACTCCTGGGCATCGGGATTAAGGCTCAGGCGCCTCGAGCAGCGCAGGCACTGGTTGAGGAGGCGCTGGCGGAAGCCATCGGCATCGCGCCGGCTTTCCAGCGAGAGGCAGTGTTCCTTGACGCCTTCGATGCCGAAATCATTTGAGACCGAGCCGATGGCGAGCACCAGATAGTCGTACCGGATGCGGTGCTCACCCATCAGCTCGGCGCCGTCGACATCCAGCAGCGGTGCCACGATGACCTGCCGGTTTTCCCGGTCTATGCCCTTCAGACTGCCCTGGAAATACCGGTAGCCCCAGCGGTGGGCATGGGCGCCGTAACCGATTTCGTCGAGATTAGCATCCAGCGATCCGGCTGCCACTTCGTGCAACAGCGGCTTCCAGATGTGTGTCCGGTTGCGCTCCAGCAGGATGATATCAAACTTCTCACGACCATATCTGGCCGCAAGCCTGGCGGCGAGCTGTAATCCGCCGGCGCCTCCGCCGACCACGACGATCTGGATCTTCAGGCTTTTCATGCGATCAAGCTATTGCCCGGATTCGGGGCAAAGCAAACGCTGCCAGGGTCAGCGATTGGCACCGGGTACCCATTTCACGTCATCTGCTCCATTATTGTTCGCTGCGCGCCCGGCGACGAACAGCCAGTCCGACAGCCTGTTCACGAAGGCGAGGGCCACCGGATTGACCGGCTCGCCCTCCATGGCGGCGAGCTCTGCAATCCGGCGTTCCGCCCGACGGCACACGGTCCGGGCAACATGCAGATGCGCCGAGAGGGCCGAGCCGCCAGGCAGGATAAAACTGTCGAGGGGCGCGATCCCGGCGTTCATGGCGTCGATCTCGGTTTCGAGGCGTGTCACCTGGCTCTCGATGATCCGCAGCGGCGTCCATTCCAGAACCCGGCCGCGCTCCGGGGTCGCAAGGTCGGCGCCGAGGTCGAACAGGTCGTTCTGGATCCGCCGGATGGCGGCGAGCATTTCACCGGCCGCTTGCAGCGCCGCGACGCCGAGCGCCGCGTTCAGCTCATCGACGGTGCCATAAGCGGCGACCCGCGGATGCCATTTGGCCACCCCTTCGCCGGTCGAGAGGCGGGTCTCGCCTGTATCGCCGGCGCGGGTATAAATCTTGTCGAGCCTGACCAAACGCCGCCTCCTTTAACCGCCGAACTTGATCGCCCCGGCGAAGATGCCGATGACCACCAGCAGCCCGATGGCGACCGCTTGAAGGATCACGCGCAGCCGCATCAGCTGGTTGGAGCGGCTCGCCTGCTTGTTGTCCTGCCGGGCCAGATTGGCAATCCCGAAGCCAAGGACCACCACAATGGCGCCCAGGGTGATATAGAAACCTGTGGTCAGGAGCGACGTCATCGGGGGTTTACCTTTTCAATCCTGGATCCTGCTTCATACGCGTGCCGGGGCCGCACCGCCCTGCTGCATCCGGTCGCGCCCTCAATCCTCATTCTCGAGCCGGGCCGCAAGCGCTTCCACCCGGCCGGCCATTTCAATCAGGATCGCGATCGCGCGCGCGTCTGTATCCGGTGTCTGAGAAACGCCGCGCCGGGCGCTGTCCAGCTCATCGAGAAGGGCAAGCGCAGTCACCAGGAGCAGCCGTTCCTCGCCGATATCGCCGACCGCATCGGAAATCTGTCGCACACGCGCATCCAGTTGTCCGGCCAGCTGCTGAACCCGCATCTCCTGGCCAGGCGCGCAGGCGATGGAGAAGCTGCGTCCCCGGATCGAGATCTCTGCCTTGGCCACCGGGCTCAGTCCTCCTTGCCGAGGGCCGCCCGGACGTCCTCGATGGCTGCGCCCAGGGCGAGGCTCGCCTCATCGGCGAGCGCCTGCAGCTCGCGCTCGCGCGCAAGGGACAGATCGAGGTCGGCCGCCAGCTTTTGGCGGTCCGTGACGAGGGCCGTTATCTCGGCCCGCAGCGCTGCGGGATTGCCGACACGAAGCAGGTGGGCCTCAAGCGCAGCTTCGAGGCGTTTCAGGGCGGCATTCAGCCGTTCGGCTGCCGGTTCGAGCTCGGTCATCGTCGCGCCGGACTATCCGGAATGCGCCCCGGCGCCAAGCGCCTTGACGCTTGGTCGAGAGTCTGGCCTAGCACGAACAGGGTAAAACTCCGGGAGATCAGCAGAATGGCGGTCACAAATCGCGACATGGCAAATGCCGTGCGGGCCCTTTCCATGGACGCGGTCGAACGGGCGAAGTCGGGCCATGTCGGCCTGCCGCTGGGCATGGCGGACGCGGCGACCGTCCTGTTCCGGAAATTCCTCAAACATGATCCGCGCGACCCTGCCTGGCCGGACCGTGACCGGTTTGTGCTGTCAGCCGGTCATGGCTCGATGCTGATCTATGCGCTGCTCCACCTGACCGGCTATGCCTCGGTGAGCCGTGACGATATCCGCAACTTCCGCCAGCTGGGCGCCAGGACGCCGGGCCATCCCGAGAACTTTGTCACGGCCGGTGTCGAAACAACGACAGGGCCGCTCGGGCAGGGGATCGCGACCGCCGTCGGGATGGCGATCGCGGAGCGCCATCTGAATGCGCGCTTCGGCGATGATCTGGTTGATCACCGCACCTGGGTGATCGCCGGTGATGGCTGCCTCATGGAAGGCATCAGCCAGGAAGCCGTCACGCTGGCCGGCCACCTGAAGCTGAGCAAGCTGATCGTTCTGTTCGACGACAACGCCGTGACGATTGATGGCTCGACCGGGATTTCGGATTCTACCGATCAGTGTGCGCGGTTCGAGGCATCGGGCTGGATCAGCCGCCGCGTTGACGGCCATGATGAAAAAGACGTCGCCGAGGCCCTGAAATGGGCCACCAGGCAGAAGAAGCCGGTTTTCCTGGCGGTCAAAACGATCATTGGTTTTGGCGCGCCGAAGCTGGCGGGTACCGGCAAGGCGCATGGTGGTCCTTACGGGGCCGAGGAGATTGCCGGCATCCGCCACGCGCTCGGCTGGCCGCATCAGCCCTTCGATGTGCCCGAAGCCATCGAGAAGGCCTGGGCCAGGGCCGGTGAGCGCAGCCATGACGCGCATGCCGAATGGAAGAAACGCCTGGCGGCCAGCTCCAGGAAGGGCGAATTCAATGCAGCGATAGCCGGCCGCTTGCCTAAGAATATCGGCAAGGCCATTCTCAAGCATAAAAAGTCGGTTGCCGAAGCCAGCGCTTCCAGGGCAACCCGCGTCTGGAGCGGGGAAGCACTGGAAGTAATCACCAGTCTCGTGCCGGAAATGGTTGGCGGCTCGGCCGACCTTACGGGCTCGAACAATACCAAGACCAGCCATACCGGGGTCTTGACGCCGAAGAGCTGGGGGGGCCGTTACGTGCATTACGGTGTGCGCGAGCATGCCATGGCTGCCGCGATGAACGGAATGGCGCTGCATGGCGGGATCATTCCCTATTCAGGCACGTTCCTCGTATTCGCCGATTATAGCCGTGCAGCGATCCGGATCGGTGCACTGATGGGACTGCGCGTGATCCATGTGATGACCCATGATTCCATCGGCCTGGGCGAAGATGGCCCGACACACCAGCCGGTCGAGCAGATTGCCTCGCTGCGTGCCATGCCGGAGATGCTCGTGCTACGTCCCGCAGACGGGGTCGAGACGGCAGAGTGCTGGGAGCTTGCGCTGGCCCGCGAAGACGGCCCCTCTGTGCTGGCGCTCACCCGCCAGAATGTCGCCCCGGTCAGAACAACGCATACGGATGACAACCTCAGCGCACGGGGGGCCTATGTCCTCTCCCCGGCAAGAGGCAAGGAACGCGGCGTACTCATCGCAACCGGTTCGGAAGTCGAGATTGCGATCAAGGCGCAGGCGATCCTGGCTGGCGAAGGTATTGGTGTACGCGTCGTCTCGATGCCGTCGATGGAGCTCTTCGGAAGACAGGACGCAGCTTACAGGGAAGAGACGCTCGGCAGGGGATTGCCGCGCGTGGCGGTGGAGGCGGGTGTCCGCTTCGGCTGGGATCGCTGGATCGGACCGGATGGCGGGTTCGTCGGCATGAACAGCTTCGGCGCCAGCGCACCCTATCAGCAGCTCTATGAGCATTTTGGCATCACCGCCGAAGCGGTTGTCGAGGCGCTGAAAGCCCGGCTCTAGCTGGTTTCCGGACCGAACAGGTCGAGCTGATTCGGATCAGCGGGCTTGCGGCGTCTGGCCCGGGTGCGCCCGCGCCGGAAATAGAGGTCGTCTGTATCGTCGCTTGTGTCGTGCACGGTCTGCGCCGGGTTGGCCGGCGGACTGGTCTGGCCGGGCAAGGCGTTGGGATCGGCGACTTTCCACCAGCTGATGGCGACGACAACATGTCCCGATGTGTCCTCATAGCGCTGCAGGTGCCCGGCGGGCCCCTCCGCGCCCTGGGCGCTGAACAGGGCGATCGCTTCAGTCTCGGTCAGATGCAGCCAGCCCGTCTCCAGGCCCTCGATCACAAGGCCCGGACAGAGATTCGCCGCCTCGCGCCGGGAGCGGGCGAATTTTACGCCGGGCCGGGCAGCGTCTTCCAGGGTCCTTGCGATGGGGTAGGCGAGGCTCATTTGATTGGCGAGGTACCCCTCTCACCGTCTGGCGTCCAGCCCGCATCGGTTAATGCGGTCAGGCGGGCGGCGGCCAGGCGGGCGAGACGAAGGGTTGTGGCCTTGCGCCGCGCGGGTGCGAGGCGCGCTTCCGGCGCGTCCCGGATGACCGCGCCATAAAAGGCGTCGGCAACAATCAGTCCGGCTTCCGGAGGGATCAGCTCCTGTGGAAAATCCCCTCCGACGGCAAAGCTGAGCCGGTCGCAATAGTCCATGTAGTCACGCCATTTATGGTCTGACTTGAAGTCAGACAGGCTTGATTTGATCTCGATCATCCAGATGTCGCCGCCCGCACCGATGGCCGCGATATCGGCCCGCCGGTTGTTGGCAAGGGACATCTCGGTCACGCCGAAATAGCCGAGATCGTTCATCAGGCGCAGCGTGCCACGGCAGATCTCGGCTGCCCGGCGGGGCAGGGTCTCTCGCGGGGCGATCTCGCGCATCTGTCCTGACAGTTCTGCTGTGTTCCGGTTGGTTAGCCAGGCGCCGAACCCTTCCGACGTCAAGGCGAGACCCGGCTTTAGAACGCGCGGCGATAAAATCAAGGTTGCGTTGATCCGGTTGCCCGCGTTTCGCGTAAACTTTTAACCCAGCCCTGACGGGCAGGGTCTGTAAGGGGATCAGACGCATGGCCAGCACTTACGAGACCAACAACACGGCTGACCGGCGCTTTGTGCGCACGGCCATGAAAGCGGCCCTGCTGGACCCGGTGCATGAGGCCAATCTTGCCCGCCGTTGGCGCGAGGCGAATGACGAAGTCGCGCTGCACGAACTGACGACAGCCTATATGCGCCTCGTCATCGCTATGGCCTCGAAGTTCCGTCATTACGGTCTGCCGATGGCCGACCTTGTGTCCGAGGGCAATGTCGGCCTGATGCAGGCCGCAGCGCGGTTCGAGCCGGAACGCGAAGTGCGCTTTTCGACATATGCCAGCTGGTGGATCCGCTCCTCCATCCAGGACTTTGTCCTGCGCAACTGGTCGATTGTCCGCACTGGCACGACCTCGGCCCAGAAATCGCTCTTCTTCAACCTGCGCCGCTTGCGCGCCCGGATCGCCGACACGGGTGACGGTGTCATGACGCCGGAGAACCGCGAATGGGTGGCAACCCATCTGGGCGTGCCTGTGCGCGATGTCGAGGCAATGGCCTCGCGTCTTTCAGGATCTGACCGGTCGCTGAATGCCCCGCTTTCCGTTGACGGGGACGGTGAGTGGCAGGACATGCTCGCTGACGAAGCCGCCATTCCGGAAGAGTTCGTGATGAATGAGCGCGACACCGCCAAGCGCCGGACCTGGATCGCCGAAGCGCTGAAGACGCTGAACCCCCGCGAGATGCACATCATAACCGAGCGCCGCCTTGCTGAGGAGTCCAAGACGCTGGAAGCCCTCGGCGAGGAACTCAACGTTTCCAAGGAGCGCGTACGCCAGATCGAGCATCAGGCGCTGACCAAGCTGCGTAAGGCGCTCGAGCGGATTGTCGGCGACCCGGAAAAAGCAGGGCTGCTTCCGGAAGCCTGATAGTGGCCGCGCCCTGAGCCTTTCCTGACACCGCGGATGTCTCATTTCAGGCTCTCTGTGGCTCTCCTTGCGCGGCCCAGGCTGCGTGTGCCGCCTCAACCTCTTCCGTGTCGGTTTCGGTGTCCTGCGCCGGTGTTCCGGCAGACAAGCGGCGGCTGACGCGCTCGCCTTGCCAGCACCGTGCCGCCCCCTTTAAGGCTTGCCTCAGGAAAATTTCCGGGAGGGAGCCGCATGTCAAAACCCAGGAAATCTTATCGCAAGCGCGAAATCGGCGGTCATGCTCTGAGCCCTGAATCCCTGATGATGGGCTTTGGCTATGACCCCTTCATGTCCGAGGGCTCGATCAAGCCGCCGATCTTCATGACGTCTACCTTCGCCTTCAGGTCAGCCCGCGATGGCGAGACCCTGTTCCGGCGATTGGCCGGCCGCCACGAGGAAGGCGATCCGGAAGATGCCGACCTCATCTATACGCGCTTCAACAACCCTAATATGGAAGTGCTGGAAGACCGGCTGACCCTTTATGACGACGGAGATGCCGCGCTTGCTTTCTCGTCCGGCATGTCGGCGATCACCACAGCCCTGTTCGCCTGCGCCGAGCCTGGGACGGCGGTCTTGCATTCGAGCCCGCTCTACGGTGCTTGCGAGGTGTTCATCCGCACCTTCCTCCCGGGTTGGGGCGTGCGCTCGGCTGAGTTCGATGCCTGGTCGAGCGAGGATCAGATCCTCGCGGCGGCCCGGGCAGCTGTAAAAGGATCTGGCCCGATCTCGGTGATTTTCACCGAGTCGCCTGCCAACCCGACGAATGCGCTGGTCGACATCGCCGCCTGCGCCCGTGTCTGCGACGTTCTGGAAAAGGAAACCGGGCGCCGGCCTATCCTGATGTGCGACAATACGATGATGGGTCCCATCGGACACCAGCCGCTGAAACACGGAGCCGATCTCGCGCTTTACTCGCTGACCAAATATGTGGGCGGGCATTCCGACCTGATCGCCGGCGCCATTGTCGGCAATCAGGAGATGGTGACCAGGATCCGGCGTATGCGCAACTATCTCGGCACGATGCTGGACGCACATTCCTGCTGGCTGCTGACGCGGTCGTTGGAAACCCTGCAGCTGCGAATGGAGCGCGCATTCCGCAATGCGAAAGTCTGCGCCGGATACCTCAACACGCATCCGAAGATCACACGGGTGATGTATCCGGCGTTCCTGAAGGACGGCGATCCTCAGAAGAAGGTGTTTGACAAGCAATGCCTCGGGGCGGGGGCGACCTTCTCTTTCGATGTGAAGGGCGGTAAGGAGGCAGCCTTCAGGCTTCTGGACAACCTGCGCCTCATCAAACTGGCTGTCAGCCTGGGCGGCACGGAAAGCCTGATGTGCCATCCGGGCTCAACCACGCATTCGGCTGTGCCCGCAGATGTACGCGCGCGTCTTGGCTTTACGGACGGTCTCGTGCGCTTCTCGGTCGGTATCGAGGCGCCCGAGGACCTGGTCGCTGACCTGCGTCAGGCGCTCGGGCAGGTATGAGGCGCGGCGGCCTTCAAATCTCCGCGGTTTTCCCATATGAACAGCCGGAGATCCCGTAGCTCAGCAGGATAGAGCGACAGATTCCTAATCTGTAGGCCGCGCGTTCGAATCGCGCCGGGATCACCATAAAGAAACAGGGACTTGAACCGCCCACCGGGCCCGTGCCCGGCCTGAGGCCCGGCAGCAGTCCCGGGATCAGTTGTTTCCTTCGGGATTGGGCGGTTCCGGGCGCCCGGTGTAAACCGGTGTTCGCTTGTGACCCATATCTCCCAGGTCACAGGAAGGTCACCGCGCGGATCGCAGCGGCTGCGTCCCCGGGCTCGGTCTGAGGCGAGCTGAGGAAGGTCATCGCGAGCAGGCCCGGCGAGCGATCTGGCGCATGCTCATGGTTCAGCCCCGGCGGGGCGTCACCTCAGAAGGCGAGCGTCAGGCCCGCCTGCCAGAGCCGCGGAGCGCCCGGGATGATGCCGCGCGAACGGTCAGCGATGTAGAGTTCGTCGGTGACGTTCTTGGCCGTGACGAAATAAGTTATGTTGCCTCCGCCCGGCATGACATTGACGGCCAGGTTCAGGATCGAGGCGCTGTCGATGCGCCCGCGCTGACCGTTGGTTATGGGCGCTATGGTGTTGAGATCGTCCGTGAACATCTCGCCCGTATGCTGAACTTCGCCCTGCACGTTCAACCGGTCGCCGTGCTTATAGCCAAAGGTGAAGGAGCCGATGAACTCAGGCGCATAGGGCAGGCGGTTGCCAGTCACGGAAACCGTGTTGAAGCCGGATACCGAAGAGAAGCGCGCGCCCTTGAATTCTGCGGTTTCCAGCCAGGTAAGGGCGGTACGAAAGTAGATGTCGTTCGGGCCGGTAATCAGGCTCATGTCGCGAAGCGAAGCCCGCAGGCTCGCCTCAAGACCGGCATGTTCTGTTCTGCCGGCACTGGTAAGTGTTGCGCCTATACCGCCCGCAACAGATGCTGGCACGATCTGGTTCTCGAAGTCCAGACGGAACAGGCCAGCGTCCATGTCCAGACCGGGAAGCAACGTTCCACGGATGCCGGCTTCCCAGTTCACGCTTTCTTCCGGATCAAGATCAACGCTTCCTCCGGCATTGGTGATGATGTCTTCGACGCGCGGCGGCGAATAGCCACGATGCACCCCTCCATAGATCGCGAGATCTTCACGCAGCAGGTAGGTGAAACCGAGACCCGGGATGATTTCGGTCTGGTCCGTTTTCCCGGACTGGCCGGTCTGAACATTTACCCTTTCGAACTCGATCGACTCGATCCGCACGCCAGGGCTTATGCGCAGCGACCCAAACGCGATCCCTGCAGTGACAAAGCCGGAGACGGCCGAAGCATAGCGTGTATTGTTTTCCCGCACGCCGCCGTTGACGCCTGTTCCCGGAGTGCGCCCGAGCGGCGTGTCGGCATTGATCTGAAGCCGACGTTGCCGCTCCTCATGGTAACGCAGGCCCGCCTCGAGATCGGCCGGCGCACCCAGCAGGCGCGTGCTCCACCCCAGGCGGGATTCGATCCCGTACTGGTTATACTCGCGCAACCGGCCCTCATTGCCGCAGGTCGTGTTCAGACTGACGAGGCCGCCGCAGGCCGGATCGCTGGAATCGTTCGGGCGCTGGGCGGAACTGGAAGACTGGCGCCACCAGTCACGGTCGAACCATAATGCATAGGCCGATGAGGTCAGCGTCGCGTCCGGGGCAATCTGCCAGGCATGGGTCGCCGAGGCGGTGAACCGTTCGGTGTCGAAGCGGTCATTGGCAAACACATTGCCGCGAGGATCGGCGCCATACTCGGCCTCGGTCAGGCCCGAATAGGTCACCTGACTGTCTTCGGCGAAATAGCCAATCCGCGCCGTCAGTTCCTGGCTGGACGTCAGTGAACGCTCGACCCGCAGATGGTAGTCGTCGAAGCTCAGGCGGGTATTGTCGCGTACGCCCTCGAAGGCCGTATGGGCCGCGTGCCCCAGCAGGCGCAGGCCGCCGGCAGAGCCACCAAGCGAGCCGCTGGCCTCGATATAGCCGCGATTGCCGCCGGCAAGCTGAAGGTCGCCTTCGAACGTTTCGGGCGCGGAGGGCGAGATGTAGTTCACCACTCCGCCCACCGTGTGCGGGCCGAAGCGTATCTGGCTTGCGCCTTTGAGCACTTCGATCCGCTCGAAGCGGCGCAGCGGCGGGTGGGAGTAGGAGGCATTGTCCCCGTAAGGCGCATAGGTTAGCGGCAGGCCGTCTTCCAGGAGCAGGACTTCAGTCGACCGGGTCGGTGACAGGCCCCGCACGCCGATATTCGGGCGCAGACCGATCCCTTCTTCGTCGCGGGGATAGACGCCCGCCACCTGTCGCAGGGCCTCGTTGATGGTCAGTACGCGGGCAGCCGACAGGTCCTCTGCTTCAAGGGTCGCGCCGGAACCGGAAATCGACAGCAGGTTCTCGCGGTCACCGATCACGACAACGGTCGCCTCAACTTTCTGGTCAGGCTCTGCTGTTTCCTGGCCAATCGCCGGCAGAGCCGCCAAGAGCGCTGCAGCAGACGGGATAAGACAGAGTGGCACGCGCATCCTTTTTCCTTCCGATTAAGCGGGCGCAGGAATAGCCGGGGCGCGGCTGACCTGCAAGTGCAAATCAGTCGCATTCGCAGACCTTGCGCTTGCTGCGCAACCGGCTATCGACGCATGCGGTCTGCGGCCTTGCGGCTATGGGCGGGTGTGCAGAAGGGATGCCCGATTGCGGGGGTGTGACGCAGGCGCCGGCTTTCCTGGGGGCGAGATCACGAGCCTTGGCACACCGGTTCAGCTCCGGCATGGCGGCTCCAAAAAACGATCAGACGTCGCATCTCAATCTTCGTGAACCGAGAAAATCTTCCGCCCTGTGAGCGATTGACAGACCGTCCCCTGATAAGTACTCTGAAACCCAGAGTACTTTATGGGAGTTTATAATGACATCTGGTAACCGTCTTTCGAATGATCTCGCCTATGTCCGCGACCTGGCCGAAGCCGGTCAAAACGCACCACTTCTTGGCGGGCGTTTCCTTGCCATGTGGGGTGGTCTCGTAACGCTGGCCTATACGGGCCACTATCTGATCGCCACCGATGCCTTGGACCTGTCGTCCTATTCTTACCTCGTGCTTTGGCTGGGCTTCGGGCTTGTTGGCGCAATTGGCCAGTATCTGCTGGTCGCCGCGATGCGCGACAAGCCGGGCGGCGCCTCGACCGGCAACCGGGTGCAAGGCGTGATTTGGACGATCTCGGGCCTTTTCCTGTTTGTCTACTTTTTGGCCCTGATGGCGCGGGTGTGGCTCACCGGTGAGGGAGTTGAAGGCTTCTACGGGTCCGTGCCGATGGTTCTTGGCCTTTACGGCATCTGCCAGTTCGTCACCGGCGCGATGACCGGAAGCACGGCCCTGAAATTCGCCGGCGTCGCTGCCTTTACCGGTGTCGTCGCGGCCACCTTCCTCACCGGTACGCCGCACATCTGGCTCGTTGGCGCCGCGTCTGCTTTCGCCGCTGTCTTCGTGCCCGGGCTGTTGATGATGCGGGCCGAGCCCTCTGAAACCGTCTGAGCGAAGGGCTTCAAACAGTGAACAAGGCCAATCCCTTCGACCATAACGACATCGACGATGTCATCCATGGCCGCCTGAGGCTCGGCGTCATGGCCTACCTCTCCGCCGCCAGCCCCGCTATCTTCGGCGAGTTGCGTGACAAGGTCGGCGCGACCGACGGCAACCTCTCCACTCACCTTAAAAAGCTCGAAGAGGCCGGCTACATCACCCAGGAGAAGCGCTTTGTCGGAAAGAAGCCGCAGACCCGCGTCTTCCTCACCGGGGAAGGCCGCAAGGCCTGGATTATGTGGATCCAGCGCATGGAAGCCCTCATGAAGGCCGCCGAATAGGGCGGCCTTCTTCGCCTCACGGCGCGTTGAGTTGATCTGGGCCGGTGCGTCCTGCGTAAGATGCGAGATGACACACAGCCTGTTCTCCCGCCGCGTTTTCCTTGTTTCTGCCGCCACCAGCGCCCTTGCCGCCTGTTCGGCGGGTGGCTCCAAACGTGTCGCCGCGGTGCCGGCTGACGTCTCGGACGACCAGTGGCGCACCCTCACCGAGGCTGACTGGAAGAGCCGCCTTGCGCCTGCGGCCTATAATGTCCTGCGCAAGCATGATACCGAACGTCCCTTTACCTCTCCGCTCAATAAGGAAGACCGCGCCGGCACCTATCACTGTGCCGGCTGCGGCCTGGCGCTCTTTTCATCTGACGTGAAATACGACAGCGGCACCGGCTGGCCGAGCTTCTGGGACGTCCTGCCCGGCGCCATCGGCACCAGCGTCGATCGCAAGCTATTCTATCCGCGTACGGAATACCACTGTGCCCGCTGCCTCGGTCACCAGGGCCATGTCTTTGAAGATGGTCCGGCACCGACCGGCCTGCGCTATTGCAACAACGGCGTCGCGTTGACCTTCAAGCCAGCATGATGAAGCGCCTCGCCGCCTGATTGGCGGGGAGGCGCTTCATTTCAGGAGAAGATGGCCGCCGCCATAAAAGCGAAGAAGAAGCCGGTCGCATAGACCGCGACGCTCAGCCCCCAGATGATCCAGCTCACCTGTCTCGCCCGCGCACAGGCCTTTGCCTGTGCGCGGTCCGCCGGACAGGGCAGGCGACGCGCGTACCACTGCCAGACACCCGAGACCGCCAGCAGCACGCCTGCGATCCCAAACACCACCGCCTTATTCTTCCCGAACCAGGTGATCTGGGGCGCTGCCTCGATCAGGCCTGCCATCACAGCGCCTGCTCCGAGACTGACCAGCAGCGCGGGCAAGGCACAGCAGATCAAAGTTCCCGTTGATGTGAACAGCGAGAGGAAGGCCGGCCAGGTGCTCGGCGGGCGGATCTGATCTGCGTCTGTCATTTGGCAACGTTCCGGTCGATCGAGACGAGCGAATAGCCGGCCTGCCGGATCAGTTTCTCAATGGCTGCGTCGTCCAGCGTCTTTCCGGCTTTGAGGTCAATGCGCACCTGTCCCTTCGACAGGTCAACATGAACTTTCTGCACGGCGTCCTCCTTGCCGATGATCTTGCGGATCGACTGGGCGCAGAAATCGCAAACAAGGCCGTTGACGTTGGCGACGAGGATTTCGCCACCGCCTGGTTCAGTCATGGCAGTCGTCTCCGGTGCAGTGTGCCCGGGCGCTGGCGTCATCGACAAGGCAGCGGCAAGGGCGAGGGCGTTGATCAGTTTCATGGGTTTATCCTTCAAAATCAGTATATCAGAAGCGCCAGGTCCAGTTGAGCAGGAATTCTTCCTCCTCCAGCGTGTACCCGGCTTCGACAAGCAGTGGACCTTTGAAGAAGCGTAGCAGCGGTGTGACAGTGACGGGCTCATCCGCATCCGGATGGTTCTCTACCTGCACCATGGCCCAGGTGTGCAGCGCTCCGAATTCGGCGACATAGGGGGCAACCCCGATGCGCGCGGCATGAGAGACGCTTTCGTCCTGTCCGAAATCCCGGGCGCGCACGTCATAGGAGACGAAAACGCGCCGCGTTTCCCAGTCGGCGGCCATCCCGGCAAAACTTGCCGCTTCCGCCTTGCCGACGCCGAAAGGGTCGGCAACGCCTGCGCCGAGCTTCAGGTAGAGATTGCCCTGGCTCTGCGGCGCATTCCAGCGCCGGACAAGCCGGTTGTATTGCAGGCCGGTGAAGGTCTGATCCATGTCCTGGTTCTGCTCGACATAAAGGCCGATCGAATCGGTCGCTGTCGGGGAGTAGTGGACATGCAGGGAGGAATACATCCCGTTATTGTCCTGCATCGCGGTCCAGCCGCCCGCATAAGAGACGGGCCGGGCGCTCGCAGGCGCGGCAAGGGCTGCCAGGGCGAGGCCTGCAGCAAGGTGTCGAGACGGCATAAGACCGGTCCTTCTTCCAAGGTTGATCCAACTTAGACTTCAGGATCAGGCCTTCGGCGGTCGAGGTTCCGGCAAGAGGGTTCGGGTCGGCGCGCGCGTGTCCGGCGGGAAATCAGACGGACGCGCGAAGATAAGCTGGGCTGCGTCCGGCGCTGCTGCAGCGGGTAAGGCCGCCAGTACGGCCGGGCAGCAGCAGGTCCAATCCGGGTCGGTATGATCCGGCAGGTCGGGTGCCGGGGTCTGCGTCATCGCCATCAGTTCGCAATGTTCGTGACCGGCTCCGGCTATGACGGCCCGAGCCGGCGCGTTCTCCATGCGGCATGGCCCGGCATGAGCCGAAAGGCCGCTGGCTGCGATCAGCCAGACTCCGAGCATGAGAAGAAGGGCGCGGGTCAGCATTGGCCGGAAGATGAGCCTTTATTCGGGTCCGGTCAATCCGGCGCTTACTGCGACGTCCAGCCACCATCGATCGACAGTTCGGCCCCATTGATGGAGTTGGCGGCCGGTGAGCAGAGGAAGGCGGCCAGTCCCGCCACCTGCTCCACCGTAACGAATTCCTTTGTTGGCTGGGCCGCCAGCAGCACGTCAGTCGTCACCTGTTCCCGGGTCATACCGCGCGCCTTCGCGGTGTCGGCGATCTGCCCCTCCACCAGGGGCGTGAAAACATAGCCCGGACAGATCAGGTTTGCCCGCACGCCGTGCACCGCGCCTTCCAGCGCTGTCGTCTTAGTCAGTCCGGAGAGGCCATGCTTGGCCGCGACATAGGCGGACTTGAACGGCGAGGCGACCTTTGCGTGGGCCGAGCCCATGTTCAGGATGCGTCCCCATTTCTTCGATTTCATGTGGGGCAGGGCGAGGCGCGTCGTATGGAAGGCCGACGAGAGATTGAGCGCGATTATCAGGTCCCATTTGGCGACGGGGAAGTCCTCGATGGGGGAGACAAACTGCGTACCCGCATTATTAACAAGGATATCCACCCCGCCGAACTCGGCGGCCGCGCCCGCCATCATCGCTTCGATCGCCTCGGGCTCAGTCAGGTCTGCGCCTGAAAAGGCTGCCCTGACTTTATGATCCCGTTCGATCCCTGACCGCAGCGCTTCGATGTCAGTCGCCTCACCGAAACCGTTGAGGATCACATTGGCGCCCTCGGCCGCAAGCCGGGCGGCAATCGCCTTGCCGATCCCGCTGGTCGATCCGGTAATGAGAGCGGTTTTTCCCTCGAGCATGTGACGTGTCTCCCTGCGGCGCGGCCTTCGAGTGGGTAGGCAGGACGGATCATTCTGGCAACCCTGCCGGCATGATCGCGCGCTAATATCCTGTCCGGGAACTCAGACGCGGCCCTGCCGCACCCCTCTGCCAGCCGTGCCGGCCCGCCAGGCTGGTTGCAGCTCGCCTCTGGGACCGCCTGCTGCAGCGGCTATAAGGGCGCCATGCGATCCTTGGACTGGCTCTTCCTTCTCGGCGCGCTCGGGCTGACGCTGCTGGTCATCTTCGCGGTCTGGCCGGAAGCCGACGCGCCCGGTCCGGCGCCGCCATCGCTGGTCTCCGGGGCGCCTGCCGAAACGGTGGGCCCTCCGCTGCCAGATCCCTCGCCTCTGGATGAACTGGTCCTCGTTCAGGTCGGCGCGCCTCAGGACGGTGTCGGCACCGCGTTCGCGGTCAATCAAAAGGGTGACTGGATCACCGCCCGGCATGTTGTCGAAGGATGTGCCCGGGTCACGCTCGAAGTCGCCCCCGGAAATGATGTGCCGGTCGCGGGCATCGCGATGGATGACGGGCACGATCTCGCGCTCCTCTCCACCGGCCGGAGTCCTTTCCCCGTCACACTCAACCTCGATCTGCCCCTCAATATCGGCGCCCGGGGATTTGCGGTCGGTTTCCCGCAAGGCCAGCCGGGGGAGCTTGCGACCGAGCTTGTCGGCCGCTCCCGCCTCGTAACGCGCGGCCGCCGGAAAGGCGAAGCGCCCATCCTCGCCTGGGCCGAAATCGGTCGCTCCGAAGGGCTGAACGGCACGCTCGGCGGCATCTCCGGCGGGCCGATGTTCGATGCCAGCGGCGCCGTGCGCGGTGTCGTGATCGCCGAAAGTCCCCGGCGCGGGCGCATCTACACCACCGCGCCCCAATCGGTGCAGGACTTCCTGATCAAGCTTGGCATCGAGCTTCAGCCGGGCCCGGCCGATGCCTTCGCGCTTTCCGGCTATGGCGAGCCTTCCGACAATGCGCGGCGCAGGCTACAGGTCGTCAAAGTCACCTGCGAGGTCACCCCATGAGCGATTTTGCAGCCCGCCTCACCGAAGGCGTACGCCGCTACGGTCCTCTCTGCGTCGGGGTTGACCCGCATCCCGGCAAGGTGCCCGCCCTGTTTGGCGGCGATACCGCCAGGGGCCTTGAAGCCTGGGGTCGCTCCCTGGTCGAAGTTGCGGCCGGAAAAGTCGCCGTGATCAAGCCTCAGGCCAGTTTCTTCGAACGCCTGGGTCCCGGCGGCATGGCCGCACTGGCTGCAGTCACACGCGCCGCCCGCGCAGCGGGCCTCCTGGTCGTGATGGACGCCAAGCGCGGCGATATCGGGTCCACCGCGGAGGGCTATGCCGAAGCTTATCTTTCGAATGGCGGCGCCTTCGAAGCCGACGCCCTCACCGTCAACCCTTATATGGGCCTCGACACTCTGGAGCCCTTCGCAGAACGGGCCGGAGCCAGCGGCAAGGGCCTCGTCGTGCTGGTGCGCACGTCGAACCCGGGCGCAGCCGATTTCCAGATGCTCGACACTGGCGGCAAGCCCCTCTGCATCCATGTCGCCGAAGCCCTGCGCCCGCTGACGGAGCGGCTGATGAGCGGCTGCGGCTGGTCGAACCTGATGATGGTCGTCGGGGCTACCGCGCCGGACGAAGCCCGCCGCATTCGGGCTGCCGCGCCGAAAGCCCTGTTCCTCGTTCCCGGCTACGGCGCCCAGGGTGGCGGCGCGGCGGAGGCCTGTGCAGGCCTGATCGGCGGGGAAGGCGGCATTGTCAGCGCCTCGCGCTCGGTGAACTTTCCGGCAGCGGCGGACGCAGCCCGCACCCTCGACGCCTGGCAGGGCGCTGTCGAAGCCGCGCTGCTGGCGGCGCGCGAAGAACTGCGCGCCGCTGCCCGGGCCTCACCTTGAGGCCTGACTCTGGGGCCTGACTCTCGGGCCTGACTCTCGGGCCTGGCTCTGGGGCCTGACCCCCGGCTCCCGCTGCGTCACACCTCGACTTTGCCGCGAGACCCGCTAGGCTGCAGTCACGGCAGAGAGACCTCGCCGCATGTCGGGATGGGGCGCCGCTGGGGAGGCAAATCATGAACATCAGGACTTGGCGTAGCTGGGCTGGCCCGGCGATTTTGGCGGGCTCTGCCCTTCTGCTTGCGGCCTGTGGCGGCCGGGAGGCGAAGCTTGCAGAGCCGGTCGGCTTTGCAGCGGTTGATACCGCCCGCATCTCCAACGCGAGCGCTGGCGAAGAATGGCTCACCTATGGCGGCACCTATGACGAGCAGCGCCATTCCCGGCTGACCGGGATCAATAAGGAAAATGTCGGCCAGCTCGGTGTGGCCTGGACCTATGACCTTGCGACCAATCGCGGCGTCGAATCGACCCCGATCGTGGTCGATGGCGTTATGTATGTGACCTCCGCCTGGTCGGTCGTCTATGCCCTCGATGCCAAGACCGGGGCCGAGAAATGGGTTTATGATCCGGCGGTCGACCGGGCGGTCGGCGTGAAGGCCTGCTGCGATGTCGTCAACCGCGGGGTCGCCGTCTATGATGGCAAGGTCTATGTCGGCGTCATCGACGGGCGGCTCGAAGCGCTGAACGCCGAAACCGGCGAAGTCGTCTGGAGCAAGGTCACCGTCGACCAGTCATTGCCCTACACCATCACCGGGGCGCCCCGTGTCGTGAATGGCAAGGTTCTTATCGGCAATGGCGGGGCTGAACTCGGCGTGCGCGGCTACCTTTCCGCCTATGATACAAGCTCGGGCGATCTTGTCTGGCGCTTCTACACTGTGCCGAACCCCGCCAAGCAGCCGGATGGCGCCGCCTCTGACGATGCGTTCGTGAAAATCGGCAACGTCACCTGGGGGGATGAAGGCGCCTGGACCACCGATGGCGGCGGCGGCACCGTCTGGGATTCAATCGTTTATGACGAGGTGAACAACCAGATCATCTTCGGCGTCGGCAATGGCTCGCCCTGGAATCGCAATTTCCGCGACCCCTCTGGCGGCGATAACCTTTTCCTCTCCTCGATCGTCGCCGTCGATGCCGAGACCGGAACTTACAAGTGGCACTTCCAGACCACGCCCGGCGACAACTGGGACTATACAGCCACGCAGACCATCATCCTGGCGGACCTGCCGCTCGGCGAGGGCGGCGCAACCCGCCGCGTGGCTATGCAGGCACCGAAGAACGGTTTCTTCTATGTGGTCGATGCAGCAACCGGTGAATTTATCTCGGGCGATGCCTTTGTTCCGGTGAACTGGGCGACGGGCCTCGATGCCAATGGCCGCCCGATCGAAGTACCGGAGGCGCGCTATGGCAAGGCGCCCTTCCAGCAGACCCCAGGCCCGCTCGGCGGCCATAACTGGCATCCGATGGCCTTCAATCCGGATGTCGGCCTTGCCTATATCCCGGCTCAGGAAATCCCGCAGGCCTATGCCGAAGACCCGCGCTTCGCCGAGCGCCCGACGGGCTGGAATACCGGCATCGACTTCTCCGCGGGCGTGCCGCCCATCGCCCCGCCGGAAGTGGCCAAGATGCTGCGCGCCACGCTCAAGGGCCGCCTGATCGCCTGGGACCCGGTCGCCCGCAAACCGCGCTGGACGGTCGAGCATGAGAACGCCTGGAATGGCGGAGTGCTCTCCACCGCGGGCGGCCTGGTTTTCCAGGGCCGGCTCAACGGAGATTTCTCCGCCTATGATGCCGCGACCGGGGAGAAGCTCTGGACCCATCCGCTGAAATCTGGCGGTGCCTCCGGGCCTGGCACCTATATGATCGATGGCGAGCAGTATGTGACCATAACCACCGGCTGGGGCTCGGCTTTCGCGCTGGCCGCAGGGTTTGGGTTCGACCAGACTGTTTCGCCCACTGTCGGCAAGGTCGTCACCTTCAAGCTGGGCGGCACCCAGGAAATCGCCGATAGCGGCCTGGCGCCGGTCGATGCGACGCCGAAAGCCGCCGCCTTCGGCAGCCTCGCCCTGATCTCCGAGGGCACCGTGCATTATGCCCGCAACTGCGCTGTCTGCCATGGCCCGCTCGCCGTCTCATCGGGCGTTCTGCCGGACCTGCGCTGGTCGGCTATCTCCGGCAATAAGGACGCCTGGAAGGGGGTCGTGCTGGACGGGAACCTCGCCGCCAACGGTATGGTCTCCTTTGCCGACTATCTGACCCCGGACGAATCCGAGGCGATCCGCGCCTACGTCCTCAGTCAGGCTCACGCGGCCGCAAAGGCCGGCGGGGCGCCGTAAGCCAGACCTGCGGGGCGCGGCCGGGCGCCCCGCATCATGCACCGCTCCGGAATCATACTGGCGCCTGATGCGATCCGCCTGTATCCTTACGTCATGCATAATCTGCTTGGCCTGCTTGCCATCTTCGTTGCCATCGGTGTCTGGGTCTGGAGGATCCAGATGGCCCGGCGCGGCCTCGAGACGGCTATCGATGTCGCCAAGACCGTAGCCAGTGCCCCGTCTCGCTTCGCCTTCCGGTACAGGATGGGCAAGGGCGGCCTTGACCTGATCGATGACCCGCGTGAAGCCGCCGCCATCATGCTTGTCCTCCTCGCGCAGGCCCGTGGATCCGTTTTGACAGACCGTCAGGGCGACATCATCGAGTCGGAGATGTGCGAGCACTTCCAACTGACCGCCGCGGAGGCCGAGGAGCTCACCGCCCATGCCGTCTGGGTGGCGAAGTCGTGCCCGCCGGCCGGCGAGGCGATGCAGGTCCTCAGCCGGAAGATCGTGAAGTCGCCGCAGCTCGGGCCGAAAGAGATCGTTGATCTGGACGCCATGCTGGTCGCCGTTTCCGAGGCTGAAGAGCTGCCAAGCCGGGCCCAGCTTGTCCTGCTTCAGGTCTACCGTGATCTGGCAGGTCTGAAGACCTGATCTTGCGCGCCTCCGGGTGCTGGTTTAGGCGGACCCATGTCTTATGATGCGCGCGTCCGCACCGATAACTGGATGAACTTCTCCGTGCTCCGGCACGGCGCCTTTGACGGCTTGCTCGTCACCTCGAAGAATTCGGGCACGCACTGGGTCAAGTATATGTTCGCTGTGGCGCTCGCCGATACCTATGGCATCGAACGCCCGACATACTTTTCCGAGAATGCCGTGCGCCCCTATATCGGCTGGCCGAAGGATGATCCGGTCTTCCCGCAGCTTCCCCGGCTTGCCTTCAGCCACACCATCCCGCACCGCCTCGCCGACTGGGGCTGGGCGCGCAGCCTGGCAGGCCTGCCGCCTTATGCGCTCTGCATACGCCATCCGATGGCGATCCTCGCCTCCCATCACGCCAAATGGGAATACGATATCCAGGTCGACTGGCTCGAATACCTGCAGGGCGACCCTGATGGCAGACGCTACCGCTGCGATCTCTACTGGCTTGCCCGGTTCTGGAACCGCTGGGGCGAGGTAGAAAAGAAATTCCCGGGCTCGATCCTGCGGGTCCAGTATGAGCAGACCCGCGCCGACCCCCGCGCCGCCATCGAGGCCATCGCCCGCCATTGGAACATCAAGCTGGAACCTGCCGCCATCGAGGCGGCCCTTGTCGAAGGAACAAAGGACGCGATGGCGCAGAAGGTCGATCCGGGCGCTGAGCCGAACGTTTTGCAGAATCGCCAGCAATCCCTGGGCGAGCTGTTTTCCGGGCAAGCCATGGACACCTATGCCCGGCTGGTCCGCCAGTTTTTCCGGCACGATCTTGGCTATGACCTGATGGCCCCGCCGGCGGCCTGATATCTCAGGGCAGGTATCCGCTGGAGCGTCCGTCCGGACCATACTTGATCCACCATGGCTCCTTCGTCGCCTGCGCCTCAAGCGTCAGGAAGAGCGGGTCTTCAAGCACCGCTGCCGCATAGTCTGCAGCCGCGCCGGACAGCGGCAGGCCATAGGTGCGAAACCGCGTGACCACCGGGGTATAAAAGGCGTCGGCTGCCGACCAGGCCCCGAACAGGAAGGGCCCGCCCTCGCCATAGCGTGCCCGCAGGCCTGACCACATCGAGGTGAGGCGCGAGATGTCGGCCGCCAGTGCGGGTGTCATGTCCGGGGCAGGGTGGCGGCTGCGAATGTCCATCGAGCACTGCTGCCGGATGGTCTGAAAGCCCGCGTGCATCTCGCTGCTCACGGCCCGCGCCACGGCGCGCTTCTGCCCGTCCAGCGGCCACACGTCGCCGGGCGCCGCCCATTCGGCAATGAACTCGGTAATCGCGAGGCTTTCCCAGATCTGGGTCCCGTCCCAGATCAGCAGCGGCACCTTGGCCGTGGGGCTGAGATCTCTCAGCTGGGCCGTCGTTTCGGCAAAATCGAGCGGCACGATGACCTCCTCGACCGGCAGGCCGACCTTGCGCGCGACCAGCAGCGGCCGGATCGACCAGCTTGAATAGTTCAGATTGCCGGAAATGAAGCGTCTCATTGCGGCTTGCCTTCTCCGATGGCCCAGCGTGTCTCGTTGATCGTCACCTGCCCGAACACCCCGCCCTTGGTATAGGGGTCCTCGGCATGGATGGCCTTCACGCTGGCCAGGCTTTCCGCCTCGATCAGGAAAACGGAGCCAACCATCCGGCCCTGCGTGTCGAGCAGCGGCCCAGCCATCCGCACGACCGGGCCCAGCCCCGCCGCCCAGGACAGGTGCGCTGGCCGCGCCTCGGCCCGGCGGGCCGCGCCATCGGTCTGATTGTCGAGGCAGTGCAGGCAAAACAGCGCCATAAAGACCCTCCCAAGCGGTGCTTTCGACGCTATGGCACAGCCCGCGCGCCGCTTCCATGGGTGCTAACGCAGGGGAAATGCACGCTCCGCGAGTGGACGCTGAACGCTATATTGTTTGTTCAGTAATTGGGTGTATAAGTGCTGAATGACCCTGACAGATGATACCCGCAAGCAAATCCTGATGGCCGCTGTGGAGCGCATTCTCCATTATGGTTATTCGAAAACCACAATGGCCGAGATTGCCCGGGACTGTAACATGTCGGCCGGTAACATCTATCGCTTCTTTGCGTCCAAGCTCGATATCGCCGAGGCCATGGCGCAGAAATTCAACGAGGAATCCTGGCTCACCTTTGCGCAGATCGTTGCCCGCAGGGATACCGCAGCCAACCGCCTGCGTGAGCTTTTTCACTATGACCTGGCCCGCACCTATTCCGCTATCGAAGATGAAGCAAAGATCCTTGAAGTGGCCGAAGTGCTCGGCAAGGAGCGGCCCCTCTACATGAATGACAAGCTGGCGAAGGAGCGCGTCTTCCTGGTCCAGATCCTCAATGAAGGCATCACCGCCGGCGAGTTCCGCAAGCTCGAAGACCCCGAGACGGTCGCCGAGATGTGGCAGTCGGCGCTGATGAAGTTCCGGTTCCCCCAGCTTTTCTCGAAACTGACCCTCCCCAAGCTGCAACGCGAGCTCGACGGGGTCATGGACCTGCTGCTTGCCGGCATCTCTCCGCAGGCGGCCGTGCCTGCGCCCTGGGAGGGCTTGACCCCTTCGACCGGCGAAATCTGCCCGGTAACCGGCAAACTCCTGCCAGCTTCGGGTCTGAATACTGATTAGTGAATAAAAACGATTTTGTTCATTGACCATCGTTCAAAGTGAGGCTATACAAGGCTCATGGAGGCCAGCCGTTGCCCTCCAGCAGTTCAGAGAGCCACCCGATGACCCCCTCCTCCCGCACCGAAGCCCGCCAGTCCCTCTACGCCCTCATCGCCGCCATCCCCGCGGCCGCAATAGTCGTCTGGGCGACCTTCGGCCTGACCAGCTTCATTGTCTGACGCATGATATCGCCTGCCGCTGGCCGGCAGACGCTCCATCCCCGACCCTGGTGCGACAACCCTCACGCGCCTCCGGGTCCCCCGGGGACCTGAAGACGCGGCCCGCCCTTCAGGTCCCGGTTTTTCTTTGTGCTGATTTTCGCAATTACGCTTTTGCGCCCTTCTGGCCGCCGCCATAGACCGGCGCGATCAGGGCCGAGGCCTCGTCGAGCGGCCAGCGCGGGCGCGAACCGGCGGCCAGCCCGTCATCTTCGCCCACAAGCCCGGCCACCAGCCGCTCCGCCCCGGCGAGCGCAATCATCGCCGCATTATCCGTGCAATGACGAAGCGGCGGCGCAATCAGCCGCGCGCCGCTGTCTGCCGCCGCCGCTTGCAGGCCTCTTCGGATCGCCTGGTTGGCGGCAACGCCTCCGGCCACCACAAATCGCACCTCGCCGCCGCCATTCTCAAACGCCGCCAGCGCCCGGCGGGCTTTCTCGCTCAGCACGTCGCAGATCGCTGCCTGAAAACTCGCGCAGATATCGGCTTTCGCCGCCTCGGTCGCTGCGTCCCCGGCCGCCCGGGCCACGGCCGATTTCAGTCCGGCAAAACTCATTTCTAAGCCTGGCCGGTTCAGCAGCGGGCGCGGAAAGTCATGCGCGGCCGCGTTTCCGGCGGCGGCGAGGCGCTCCACCGCCGGCCCGCCCGGAAAGCCGAGCCCCATCAGCTTCGCCGTCTTGTCAAAAGCCTCGCCCACCGCGTCGTCGATGGTCGAACCCAGCCGCCCGTACTGGCCCAGCGCGCGCACCTCCAGAAACTGGCAATGTCCGCCCGAGACCAGCAACAGAAGATACGGAAACGGGCAATCTGCCGAGAGGCGAGGGGAGAGAGCATGACCCTCAAGATGGTTCACCGGAATAAACGGAACGCCCGCCGCCTGAGCCACCGCCTTGCCGGTCATCAGACCCACCAGCACCCCGCCGATCAGGCCGGGCCCGGCGGTTGCCGCCACGCCGTCCAGCGCGTCATAAGAAACGCCCGCCGCGTGCATCGCCGCCGCTACCGTAATGTCCGTCAGTTCCGCATGCGCCCGCGCGGCGATCTCCGGTACCACACCCAGATACGGCGCATGCTCCTCAAGCTGCGTATGGATCACGTCCGACAGAAGCGTCGCCCGCCCATTCTCAAGGCGCAGAACCGCCGCAGCGGTCTCATCGCAACTGGTCTCGATGCCGAGGATCGTCACGGGGCGGAACATTCGCCGCTACCCTCAATCCCCATCCATCCGCAGCGCCGCCACAAAGGCTTCCTGCGGAATCTCGACCTTGCCGAACTGGCGCATACGCTGCTTACCGGCCTTCTGTTTGTCCAGAAGCTTGCGCTTGCGTGTCGCGTCGCCGCCATAACATTTCGCGGTCACGTCCTTACGCATCGCGCTGATCGTCTCGCGTGCCACGACACGTCCGCCAATCGCGGCCTGGATCGGGATCTTGAACATCTGCCTCGGGATCAGATCCTTCAGCCGCTCGCACATCTGCCGCCCCCGCCCCTCGGCCCGGTCACGGTGCACCAGCATGGCAAGGGCGTCCACCGGCTCCTCGTTGACAAGGATCTGCAGTTTCACAAGGTTCTCGGCGCGGTGGCCGATGAGATTATAGTCGAAGCTCGCATAGCCCCGCGAGATCGATTTCAGCCGGTCATAGAAGTCGAACACGACCTCGTTCAGCGGCAGCTCGTATTTCACGCAAGCCCGTCCGCCAACGTATGAAAGTTCCGTCTGTACACCGCGCCGGTCCTGGCAGAGTTTCAGGATCGAGCCGAGATATTCGTCCGGCGTGTAGATCGTCGCGGCAATCCACGGCTCGCGGATTTCCCGGATACGCACAACGTCCGGCATGTCGGCTGGATTGTGCAGCTCGATCTCTGTGCCGTCCGTCATCGTCATCTGGTAGACGACGCTCGGTGCCGTCGCGATAAGGTCGAGGTCGAACTCGCGGCTGAGGCGCTCCTGGATGATTTCGAGGTGCAATAGCCCGAGGAAACCGCAGCGGAAGCCCATGCCAAGCGCCGCAGACGTCTCCATCTCCCAGGTGAAGGACGCATCGTTCAGGCGAAGCTTGCTCATCGCCGCGCGCAGGTCGTCGAAATCGCCCGCGTCCATCGGAAAGAGGCCGCAGAACACCACCGGCTGAACGTCCTTATAGCCGGGCAGGGCCTTGTCTGTGGGCCGCTTGTCCTCGGTGATCGTGTCGCCGATTGCCGTGTCGCCCACTTCCTTGATCGAGGCCACGAAATAGCCAACCTCGCCGGGGCCAAGCGAGTCCGCATCGGTAAGCTTGGGATTGAACGTGCCGATCCTGTCGATCTCGTAGACGCCGCCCGTGCGCATCATCCGGATCGTCTGCTTGCGCTTCAGCACGCCGTCATGCACCCGCACGATGACGACCACGCCGAGATAGGGATCGTAATAGGCGTCAACCAGCGCCGCTTTCAGCGGCGCACTGGCCTCGCCTGTCTTCGGCGCTGGCAGGCGCGTGACAATCGCTTCCAGCACCTCCGGAATGCCGAGCCCGGTCTTGGCCGAAATCTCTACGGCATCCGAGGCATCGAGCCCGATGATCTCCTCGATCTGCTCCTTGACGCGGGGCACATCGGCTGCGGGCAGATCGATCTTGTTGAGCACCGGCACGATTTCGTGGTTCTGGTCGATCGCCTGGTAGACATTGGCCAGCGTCTGCGCCTCGACGCCCTGGCTCGCGTCGACCACCAGGAGAGACCCCTCGCAGGCGGCCAGGCACCGGCTGACTTCATAGGCGAAGTCGACATGGCCCGGCGTGTCCATCAGGTTCAGAGTATAGGTCTCGCCGTCTTTTGCAGTGTATTGCAGGCGCACGGTCTGGGCCTTGATGGTGATGCCGCGCTCCTTCTCGATATCCATCGAATCGAGCACCTGCTCGCTCATTTCGCGGTCGGTCAGGCCGCCGCAGGCCTGGATCAGCCTGTCGGCAAGGGTCGATTTGCCATGGTCGATATGGGCAATGATCGAGAAATTACGGATTTTGTCGCGAGGGGTCATGGGCGGCATATAGCGGGGCCTGTTGCCTGCGGGAAGTAGCTGGAGGCTGGCGCCTGTGCGCCCTCCCGGGTAAGACTGCAGCCACGGAATGAGGAGACCCGTTGATGAGAAGTCTGATGCTTACGGCCTCGGCGCTGGCGCTGGGCGCCTGCTGCCACACCGCGAAACCCGCCCCGGAGGTCCCCCTCGCTCCGGCTTCCGAAGAGGAGACCGCCATGCAACAGGCCGAGTGGCAGGCGCCCGTCATGCCCACGGCAGAAGAGGCGGCCAAAGCCGCTGCCGAGGCCCAGGCCGCCGCCGAGGCCGGCGTCGTCTATGCCGGCTATGATAAGAAGGGCAGCCACGTGGCCTTGAAAGTCGGCGAAACCCTTCGCATCGAACTCGAATCGATCCCCACCGCCGGTTATGTCTGGAGCCTCGGCCAAACGCCCGCTTTCATGACACCTGCCGGGGAAGGCGGCCGCGCCACCGACCCTGCCCATCAGAGCCTGCCGGGCTTCACCGGTGGCAACCATTATCTGTCGTTCGATTTCACCGCGGCAGCGGCCGGCACCGGCAAATTCAAGCTGACCGAAGGCCGCCCCTGGGAGACCGACGAGCCGCCGACCGACACCTATGAGCTGACCGTCACGGTGACAGAGTAGTTCCCCCTTGCCCGATACACAGCCCGTTCCTGCCAAGACCGGCATCACCGATGAGGGCTACCTCACCGACAGCTGGTATCTGGCTGCGCCTTCAGACCGCCTGAAGCCGGGCCGGCAGGAACGGCTGATGATCCTCGGCGAGCCCGTTGTGGTCGGCCGCACGCCCTTGGGTGAGGCCTTCGCCCTGCGCGATATCTGCCCCCATCGCCTTGTGCCTCTTTCGGCCGGCAAGCAGCTCGAAACAAAGGGCGAGTGGACGCTGCAATGCCCGTATCATGGCTGGCGCTTCGGCACCGATGGTGCCTGCCGGCTGATGCCGAGCCTGACCGATGACAGCCCCTATGATCCTGCCAAAGTCAGGGTCCGCCGCTACCCCCTCCACGAGGCCAATGGCGCGGTCTATCTCTATGTCGCGCATGATCCGCGCAGCTCGGCGCCGCCCGCCTTACCGCCGCCCTCGTTTGGCCCGCTCCCGCGCAAGCCGGGGTTTATCATCGAGGATGTCTTCAATGCCCATATGGACGATGCGGTCGTCGGCCTGATGGACCCCGCACATGTGCCGTTCGTGCATGACCAGTGGTGGTGGCGCCCGCCATCCTCCGGCCTCAGGCTGAAGCAGAAACCCTTCGGGCCCATAGAGCGCGGCTGGGCCATCGACCGTCACACGCCCAGCTCCAACTCCAGGCTTTATCGCTGGGTCTTCGGCGGCAATGTGCAGACTGAAATCTGCTTCCAGCTGCCCGGCTACCGCTGGGAAATCATTTCCAACGATACCGCGCGCCTGCTCACGCTGACCTGCCTGACGCCCGAGGCGCCAAAGAAAACCCGCATCACCCAGTTCACCTGGTGGACGGGCGCCCCGCTGCTCCACCTGGCCGTGCCGGTGGCAAAGCGCATGGGCGCCAGGTTCCTCGCGCAGGACGGGCGCATGGTCGACCTGCAGAACCAGGGCATGGCGCACCAGAAAGCGATGCTCTGGATCGACGACATCGACGTCCAGGCCAAATGGTACCAGCAGCTGAAACGCGCCTGGGTCGCCGCTCGCACCGAAGGCAGGGACTTCAGCAATCCGATTCAGCCACGCACGCTGAAGTGGATGAGTTAGCCTGTTCGCACACGCGCGGTTCCTTGCCCCAAAAATGCCTTGAAAAATTGTGATCCTCGCTACTGTCCGGGGGGGGACATTCGTTCCAATTTCTGGTGGGCGCGAAGACAAGCGCACCTCCCAGATAGATATCAGTCACCCAAGAGGACTCCCAAATGAAACTTTCCCTGTTCGCAGCTGCGGCTGTCGGCGCCTTCGCGCTCGTCGCCTGCACGCCCGCCGGGACGGCTCCGGTTGAGCCGGCCCCCGTTGAAACGCCGGTTGAGCCGGTGGCCGAAGAGCCCGCACCCGCCCCGACGACCATCGTCGACATCGCGGCCAGTAATCCGGACTTCTCGACCCTTGTCGCGGCCGTCCAGGCCGCCGGCCTTGCCGAAACGCTCGCGGGTGAAGGCCCGTTCACCGTCTTCGCGCCCACCAACGCTGCCTTCGCCGCGCTTCCGGCCGGCACGCTCGACAGCCTCCTGCTGCCTGAGAATAAGGACCAGCTGACCGCGATCCTGACCTATCACGTTGTTCCGGGTAAAGTGATGGCCGCCGACCTGCCGGCAACGGCAACCGACGTTGCAACGGTCAATGGCAAGAACGTTTCGGTTGTGGCCGGCGCCGAAGGCGCAACGGTCAACACCGCGAAAGTCGTCACCGCCGACATCGAAGCCTCGAACGGCGTGATCCACGTTATCGACACCGTCATCCTGCCGCCGGAAGGCTGAGGCGGCCGCATCCATACAGGGGCCGCGATCCATGCAGGATCGCGGCCCGTTTCTTATCCACTGACCGAAAATTAACGCCCCCCGCAACCGGGGCTCCAGGATCCTGCCATGATCGCCGCCGTCCTGAACCGTCTTGTCCTGCTCGCCCTGGCGATGATCCTGGCCGCCTGCGCCCATGCCGAGGAGACGACGGAAATGCCCGCTTTCACTCTTATCGCTAAAGACGGCGCTGCTGAAATCCGCGCCTACGCACCGATGATTGTCGCCGAAGTGACCGTCGAGGCGCCGTCTGCCGCTGAAGCGGCGAATGCCGGTTTCCGGCCTCTGGCCAATTACATCTTTGGCGGCAACGCCCCCCGCCAGAAAATCGCCATGACCAGCCCGGTCACGGCCGCGCCAAAGGGGCAGACAATCGCAATGACCGCGCCGGTCACGGCGGCGGAGGCCTCCGCCGCCGGCAGCTATACTGTCCGCTTCATCATGCCGGCCGAATGGACGATGGATACCCTGCCGGCGCCTGCCAACCGGGATGTCCGCCTCGTGCCGGTGCCCGGGCGCACGCTGGCGGCCTATCGTTACACCGGCGGCGACTCCGAGGAGAAACGCGAGAAGGCCGGGGCGACCCTGCGCGCCTTCACTGAAGCGGTCGGTTACAGGGTGACCGGCCCGCCCGAATGGGCGGGCTATGATGCCCCGTTCGTGCCCTTCTTCCTGCGACGCTATGAAATAATGCTGCCTGTGGCGCCCGCGAACAAAGAGTGAAACTTCAAGCTGTCTTTAACCCTTCGCGCTGCTAGGGTGGCGCGCATGAGCGTCCCGATTCGCATCCTCGGTATCGACCCCGGCCTGCGCCTGACCGGCTGGGGCATTATCGAGCAGACCGGCATGCGGCTGACCCATGTCGCCCATGGTGTCATCACAGCCGCCACGGATACCTCGATGGCCGAGCGCCTCGCCGAAATCTTCGAGGCCGTCGGCGAGCTCGCCCGCCACTACGGCCCTCATGCGGCCGGGGTCGAAGAAACCCTCGTCAACGCCAATCCCCGTGCCGCGCTGAAGCTCGGCCAGGCGCGCGGCGCGGCCATGGCGGCCCTTGCCATGGCCGGGGTACCCGTCTGCGAATTCGCCCCGCGCCAGATCAAGCTCTCGGTCGTCGGTACCGGCACAGCGGACAAGGATCAGGTGAAGTTCATGGTCCAGCGGCTGCTGCCAAGGGCAGGGGAGATGAAACTCGACGCCGCCGACGCACTCGCCTGCGCCATCTGCACAGCCCATCATTTGCCTGCGGAGCTGCGCACACAGGGGGCGGCATGATCATTGGCCGCCTCACCGGAGAGGTCGGCGCGATCGGCCTCGATCATGTGCTGATCGATGTCAACGGCATCGGCTATGTCGCCCTCGCGGGCACGCGTCTGCTCTCCCGCCTGCAGGCAGGAGAGCGCGTCACCGTCCAGGTCGAAACCCGGGTCACCGAAAGCTCGATCACCCTTTTCGCCTTCGCCAGTGATGAAGAGCGGGCGTGGTTCGTCCGGCTGCAGGACGTGCCGGGCGTCGCCGGCAAGTCCGCCCTTGCCATTCTCGATGGCCTCAGCCCCGCAGAGATCATGGATGCCATCGCGCTGGGTGATGCCGGCGCTTTCACGCGCGCAAAGGGCATCGGCAAGAAACTCGGCGAGCGGATTGTCACCGAACTTGCCGGCAAGGCCCCGCCGATGGGCCGTTTTGGCCGGTTTGAAACGGTCGCCGTCACCGGCCTCGCATCTTTGCCTGCCGCCGCGGGCTCGGGTTTGCGCGCCGAAGCCGTCAGTGCGCTGACGAATCTCGGCTACACACAGTCCGAAGCCGCCCGGGCCGTCGCTGCGGTGGCCAGGGATGGCGCCGCCGATGATGTCAGCACCCTTGTCAGGGGCGCGCTGAAGGAGCTTGCGCGGTGAGCCGCAAAGAGTCCCTCGCTGACCCTGGCGCCCAGGCGCCGGATGCGCTGGACCGGGCCCTGCGCCCTCAGACGTTCGAGGACTATGTCGGCCAGCGCAAGGCGAAGTCGAACCTCAAAGTCTATGTCGAGGCGGCCCGCGGGCGAAGCGAGGCGCTCGACCATGTCCTCCTCTTCGGCCCGCCCGGGCTCGGCAAGACGACACTGGCGCAGATCCTCGCGCGCGAGATGGGTGTCGGCTTCCGCGCCACTTCCGGCCCGGTCATCGCCAAGCCCGGTGACCTCGCCGCGATCCTCACCAATCTTGAGCCGAACGATGTGCTCTTCATCGATGAGATCCACCGTCTCCCGGCCATCGTCGAGGAAATCCTCTATCCCGCAATGGAAGACTACGCCCTCGACATCGTGATCGGCGAGGGCCCCGCCGCCCGCTCGGTGAGGCTGGATCTCTCGCCTTTCACGCTCGTGGGCGCGACCACCCGCGCCGGCCTGCTCGCCACTCCGCTCCGCGACCGGTTCGGCATTCCCATCCGCCTGGAATTCTATGAGCCCGAGGAACTTGCCCGCATCGTCATGGCCGCTGCCCGTAAGCTGGGTGCGTCGATCACGCAGGAAGGCGCCGTTGAGATCGCCGCCCGGGCCCGCGGTACGCCCCGCATCGCGCTGCGCCTGCTGCGCCGGGTGCGCGATTTTGCCGACGCCGAAAGCCTGGCCATCGACAAGCCCGTCGCCGACCGCGCGCTGAAACGCCTTGAGATCGACACAGACGGCCTCGACGCGCTCGACCGGCGCTACCTCCACGCCCTCGTCAAGACCTATGCCGGCGGTCCCGTTGGGGCCGACACCCTCGCCGCCGCCCTCTCCGAAGCGCGCGACGCCGTCGAGGACGTCATCGAGCCTTATCTGATGCAGAAAGGCTATGTCGCCCGCACCCCGCGGGGACGCGTCGCCGCCCCGCTTGCCTATGAACGCATGGGCCAGACGCCGCCGGGCGGCCAGCAGGCCGCCCTGTTCGAGCCCGGCGAAGACTGAGCCCTGCAGCGCGCCATCGGTCCTGACCGTCTTTACGCCGCGGTCCCACTTGAACGCCGCCCCAATGCGGCTAGCTTCGGGCGAGGAGAGTTTCCATGCCGCCGGATGAGATCAGACAACGCGCCCTGCGCGGCGTCTCGCAACCCTTTGAAGCGGACGCGGTGGCGCAGACGGCGCGCCGTCTCGCATCTGCCAAGTCCTCCGCGACGCCGGCGGACCGGGCAGACTTCGCCGCCCTGCTTGCACGCACGGCTTTCCTTGAGCCTGACCGGACAGGCGAAGTCTATGACGCGCTGGCGCTCGGATGGCTCGGCCGGCCGGTCAAGGCTGCGGCGCTGGGCACACTGTCCCGCCCGCCTCTCGGGGTGCCCGCCGGTCTGTTCGAAGCCTGGTGGGCCGTCGCAGAGGACCTTGCCGCCGGACGGCTTGACGCGCTCGCCGTGACGCAGAGAACGGCGGCGCTGGGAGGCCTGTTGCCGAAGGAATCCGAAGTCCGGCTGGCCGAGATGTCTTATCTCTGGCCCGGTGTGCGGGACGTGGCGGACCGCCCCCTCCCGGAACCTGTCCGCCTGGAAGAGATCGCCGCTTGTCCTCCGGGGTCTCTCGGGCGCGCCTTCCATGACCTGATCGTCGAAAACAGATTTGACCTCGAAGTGCTGGACCGCAACGCAATCGGGCTTTCCAGGCTCGAAAAGCCGCTCGATTATCTTAACACGCGCATCCTCCAGTCGCATGATCTCTGGCACATTATCGCAGGCTATGAGACGACCTCGCTGCACGAACTTGCCATTTCGGCCTTCCAGCTGGCGCAGTTCGGGCATTCCTATTCGGCCCAGTTCCTTGCCGTCTCAGCGGCCACGGGCGCCTTGTCTCCCGCCTTCGCCTGGCCGGTGCTGATGGATACGATGATGACCGCCTGGGTGCACGGGCGTGAAACACTGCCGCTGATGACCCTTGAATGGGAACAGCTCTGGCACCTGACGCCGCGTCAGATCCGCGACCAGTATGGCATCCGCCCCTACCGGCGCCCCTGGCGCGCCGATATCGTCGAGACGCGCCGCCCGCTGCGCGATACCATGACCCTCCTCCGGCGCGGGCTGCCCGCGATGCGCATCGTGCGGCCCTGACGCAGCCTGCGCATTCCAATGGGAGCGCCCCGATCGAACCGCGCCCCACAACCCGCCGCCTCTCCGCCGCATCACCCGGGCGCGCCGCCAGGATGACGTCGCCGCGGCTGTCTGCTAACCCCGCTCCATGATCAGGAGTTGGCAAGAGATCGAGTGCCATCAGGGCTTTTCCGGGGCCGAGGCCCGCGCTGCGGCCGAGCTGCGCCCCCGTCTCGAGCGCGTGGTGCTCGATCCCCTCAATGTCGGCCGCCAGCAGAAAATCATCACCCGCTATATGCTGGCCGCCTTCTTCGCTTTTGTCGCGTCCTTCCTGGCGCTGGAATTCTGGTTGCCAGACGGCGGGGGATGGGCCGCGCTCACCTTCATCCTCTTCCCGGTCCTGTTCCTCTCATACATGACGCTCGCGCTTTTCCTGATGCGGGAAAGGCTTGCGCGCCTCTTCGCCGAGGCACAGGCCCGGCTCGCGGTGAAGGCCGATGTGATGCAGCGCCTCGCTGCGCCCCTCGGGCTGACTTATGTGCCCGCGCCCGGCGGCGCCCCCCGGGGTCTCGAATGGCTGGCCAGGCAGAGCTGGGCGCCCGCCATCCTTCGCGAGGCGGCCGCCCGTCTGAACGCCGCTGGCGGGATGGATGAGGCCGTTGACGTGGTGCGCGCCTGCGGCCTTCTGGTCGAGGCGAACACGCATATCCTGGGCACACCCGAGCAGAAGGCCAGGTATAACCGCCAGGCCGCCGCTATGCGCCAGATCGAGGACGGGTTTGAAGGCACGCGCGCCGGCCTCGCCTTCTCAATGTTCGAATGGGTCGAAACAGCCAGCGACGCGCCGGATGTCTGCCATCACATCATCGTCCTGCGGGCGCCGCTGCGGCTTCAGGGGGTGACCCATCTGCGCGCCCGCAAGACCAGCTGGCCACAAGACCCGGATGCCACCCCCATGCAGGATGTTGAGCTCGGGCCCAGGTCATTTGACGCCCTCTATCGCCTCAGATCATCAGACCAGGTTGAGGCCCGCGCCATTTTCAATCCTGCGGTCATCGAACGCGTCACCGCGCTTGCCCATGGCGGCCGGTTCCGCGCCGTCGCCCGCCAGCACCACCTGGTCTTCGACTTTGCCAGCCACGCCAACCGCTTCCATCTGATCGATCTGATCACCGGCCACTGGTCGGACGAAACGATCCGCCAGGCCCATGCTGACCTGGCTGAAGCGCTCGCCCTCGTCGATGCGCTCGGCCACGCCTTCATGCTGGCGCGAAAACCTGATACGGGCTTGCGGTCATGAGCCTTCCGCCCCCCGACGCTGCCCGTTTCGACGCCGCCCGCCAGCACTGGCTGGCCGTGCGCGTATACTACGAAGACACCGACTTCACGGGCATGGTCTACCATGCCAACTACCTGCGGTTCTTCGAGCGCGGCCGGTCCGACCATCTGCGCGATGCCGGCATCTCGCACCAGTCGCTGCTCGCCCGCGAAGATCCCGCCGCCTTTACGCTGACCCAGGTCAACGTCACCTATCGCAGGCCCGCCAAAGTTGACGACCTCCTCCTCATCCGCACGCGCTATGTCGGCATGGACGGCGCCCGCATCCGCTTCCTGCAGGCCTGCCTGCGCGGCGAGGAGCTGGTTGCAGAGGCCGATGTCACCGCCGTGATGATCCACCTTGATGGGCGCCTGCGCCGCCCGATCCGGGAAATTGCCGAACACCTCGAAGCCTATCGCTGGCGGGCCTGACCGGGGCAGGGAAGGGTTAAGATTCGGCCACGAAGCCTTAACCCTTGGCCGATAACGCTCATCTGTCTGCTCAAAACGCGGCTGGCGCCGTGTTTCTGCCGGATTCGAACTGGAAAGAAGATCGAGAGACACGCGGTCTTTTGCAATGCGACGGACCGAATCCGAATATCGCCGTACACGAAGGGGCGCCGGGCGCCCGGATGAAGTTTGGGAGACTGACCGTTCATGGAAAACGAATCCATCGGCAACGTCGATGCGACCAGCGAGTTCTCGCTATTTGTCCTGCTGGGTGAGGCCGATATCGTGGTCAAGCTCGTCCTGGTGGCCCTGCTGCTGGCGTCGGTCTGGTCCTGGGTTATCATCGGCGAGAAACAGTTCGTCCTGGGCGGGCTCAGGACGGCGTCGCTGGCTTTCGAAGAGGCCTTCTGGAGCGGCCGCGCCGGCGATTTTGACCTGCGTCCCGGGCAGGGGGGTAAGGACCCTGCCAGCCGGGTGTTCGTCTCCTGCGCCCGGGAATGGCAGGATGCCGGGCGGGCGCTGGCCACCCCCGCTGAAGCCGCCGCTATCGTGATGCGGGCGGAACGCTCCATGCGCGCCGCTGTTGACCGGGAAATTGGCCGCGCCAGCGGCGGCCTCTCGATCCTTGCCACCATCGGCTCGGCCTCGCCCTTCATCGGCCTGTTCGGAACCGTCTGGGGCATCATGAACGCCTTCCTCAACATCGCCGAGCAGCAGGATACAAGCCTCGGCACCGTCGCTGGCCCGATCGCCGAAGCGCTCTTCGCCACCGGCCTTGGCCTGGTGGCGGCCATCCCTGCCGTGATCTTCTATAACAAGTTCACCGCTGACCTGACCAAGCTCGCCGACCAGCTCGACAGCTTTTCCCAGGACGTTCTCGTGCGCCTCTCCCGGCGCGCTTCCGAAGCTCTGCGGGACTAGAGCGCAATGGGTCTCATCCTCGGTTCTGGCGGACAGGGCGGGCGGCGCGGCCGGCGCGCGCTCAATGCTGAGATTAACGTCACACCGTTCGTGGATGTGATGCTGGTTCTGCTCATTGTCTTCATGGTGACCGCCCCGCTGCTGATCCGCGGCGAGGAGGTCAACCTCCCGAAAACCTCTTCCGCCCCGCTCAGCGCCGAAGCCAATGACGCGCCGCTGACCATCTGGATCCGCGAGGATGGCAAGGTCTTCGTCCAGCAGACCGAGATTGATCCGGCCAGCCTCGCCGCCCAGCTGACCGCCATCGTCGGTGAGGGCTATGACAAGCAGGTCTATCTCTATGCCGACCAGGACGTGCCCTATGGCCGGGTCATGGAAGTCACCGCCGAAGTCCGCCGCGCCGGCTACACCCGCATGGCTTTCATCACCGACCAGAAGAAATAGACCCGAAGGAACCTGACCCGCCCGATGCTCCGCGGCTTCGCCATTTCAACCCTCGTGCATGCCAGCGTGCTGGCCATGGCGATGATCTCTTGGCCGCAGGAAACCTCCGAATGTGACAAGGCCATCGCGAAACTGCGCCGCGACAACCCAGGCATCCGTAGCATTGAGATCGTGATGGCCCTGCCGCACTGCGCTGCCACGTCCGATCTGCCCATCGACTTCGAGGATGTCGGCCTTGTCTCCAACGTCTCCGAACTGCGCAAGGCGCCGGAACCAGACCAGGAGCCCGTCCAGCCCGAGGCTCAGCCTGAACGCCCGGATACGCCGACCCCGCAGGAATCCGCGCCCGAGGAGGCCTTGCCCGTGCCCGATCCGCGCACCAGGCCTGAAGAGGTCAAGCAGCCGGAACCCAAGCCAGAACCCAAGAAGGCGCCGGAGCCGAAAAAGCCCGATCCGAAAAAGCCGGAGCCCCTGATCAGGAAGGATCCGCCCAGGAAGCCCGAGCCGAAGACGGACGATCTCGATTTCCTGAATGATTTCGAATCCGTTCTGAAAGATAAACGCCAGTCGCAGCCGCGTAACACTTCCGCGCCGGACCGTCCGGTCATCGGCAATTCCGACCGGGACCGCAAAGGCGACGGTCAGGCAACCGGCAACACCGCTTCCATCGCCCAGGCGCTGAGGCGACAGATCACCGAATGCTGGAACCCGATCGACGATCTTCCGCGTGAAGATCAGATCATCGTGGAGATCCGCGTGCTTCTGGACAAGGATGGTTCACTGAAGCAGGCCGCTGAACTCGTCAGCCCCAAAACAAGGCCAGTCGGCCGTAAGGGCATTGCCGTCGACCGCGCGCTTGGCGCCGTTCGCAAGTGCGAAGCCCTGGGGCGCTACAATCTGCCCGAAGAGCATTATGAGATATGGAAAGACATCGTCGTGGCCATCGGCCCGGAGCCGGAATGAGCGCGCCGCAATCGTTACAAGGAGTTTGAATCCATGACCCAACGGACCCTGTATTGTATCCGGTACTTTCTCGCGATCCTGCTGATCGCTGCCGGCCTCTCGGCGCCGGCCTCGGCGCAGCTGCGCGTGCGTGTCGACCAGGGCAATTTCCAGCCGACGCCGCTTGCCATCCCGGACTTCCAGGTCACCGGCACGAATACCGAACTTGCCCGGCAGATCGCTGATGTCGTGCGCGCTGACCTCGCCTCCACGGGCCTGTTCGACCTGCAGAACCCGGCCTCCTTCATCCAGCGCGACCTGACCATCAATGCCGAGCCGCGCTTTGCCGACTGGAAGATCATCCGGACCGAAGGCCTGGTCGTCGGCGCCTTCGAGGAACTCCCCGATGGCAAGGTCGCCGTCTCCTTCCGCCTCTGGGACATCTATGGCGGCGAACTGATGCGCATCAATGGCGAGCCTGGCCGGCGCCTCACGACCACGCCTGAGAACTGGCGCCGCATCGCCCACAAGATCGCCGACTCGATCTATACCCGCCTGACCGGCGAAGATCCTTATTTCGACACCCGCATCGTCTACATCGCCGAGACCGGCCCGAAGACAGAGCGGGTCAAACGCCTCGCTATCATGGATTCGGACGGCGCCAATCAGCAATATCTGACCTCGGGCCGCTCGACAGTGCTGACCCCGCGCTTCTCTCCTTCGGCCCAGGAAATCACTTACATGTCGTATGAAGGCGGCAAGCCGCGCGTCTATCTTTTCAATATCGAGACCGGCCGCCAGGAATTGCTCGGCAATTTCCCCGGCATGACCTTCTCGCCTCGTTTTACCACGGATGGCCAGTCCGTACTGCTGTCCCAGGCCCAGCGCGGCAATACCGACGTCTATATCCTGAACCTGCGCACCCGGGAGTCGCGCCGCCTGACTGACCATCCGGCGATCGACACCTCGCCGTCGATGTCGCCGGATGGTAAATCGGTCGTGTTCAACTCCGATCGGGGCGGCTCGCCGCAGCTCTACGTCATGAACACCGACGGGAGCCAGCGGGCCTGCCCCTCGGGCGGGCGCGATGTCGCCTGCCGGATCACCTTCGGCAAGGGCCGCTATTCCACGCCCGTCTGGTCGCCGCGCGGCGACCTGATCGCCTTCACCAAGCAGGAAGGCGGGCGATTCTATATCGGCGTGATCGGGACGGACGGCAAAGGCGAGCGCCTGCTGACCGAGGCCTATTTGGATGAAGGTCCCGACTGGTCACCGAATGGCCGGGTCATCATCTACTTCCGCGAAGCCCGCCCGGGCGCCCCGCCGCAGCTCTGGTCGGTTGACCTCTCGGGCCGCAATGAGCGCCGGATGGTTACCCAGACCGACGCGTCCGACCCGGCCTGGTCGCCCCTGCTGCAATAACGGCAGATTACAGCGATTTAAGCAGTCCGGTGCCGGGCAATCCGCTGAAAGCATGCCAAAGTGCCGTGTTTCTGCCTGATTTCGCACGCGTTCGGATTGCTGTCGTAATTCAGTCAGAATATGGAATTAACGCTGGGTCGTTGAGGAGACAGAAATTTTTCTCCCTTAACCAGCCAGCGCATCGTCCATTCCTTAGGAGCCCCGACAACATGCACACATTCCTGAAAGTCACTGCTGCCGCCGCGCTTCTCGCCACGGGCGCTTGCGCCTCGCAACCGAAGCCTGTGGAAGAAACCACCCCGGTCGTAGAAACAACAAAGCCGGTCGTCGAAGAAAAAGTTGAAGTCGTGCAACCAGAGCCGGTTGTCGAATCCTCGATCGCCCCCGGCTCGCTTGAAGATTTCCGCGTTAATGTCGGCGAGCGCGTCTATTTCGACCTCGACCAGTACGCCCTGGATTCCGACGATCAGGACATCCTGAAGCGTCAGGCGGCCTGGCTTGCGTCCTATCCGAACGTTCGCGTCCTGATCGCCGGTAACGCCGATGAGCGCGGCACGCGCGAGTATAACCTTGCCCTCGGTGAGCGCCGCGCCAACGCCGTCAAAGAGTATCTCGTCAGCCTCGGCGTCAGCGCCTCGCGCGTCGATACTGTTTCCTATGGCAAGGAACGCCCGATTGCCGCCGGTTCGAACGAGCAGTCCTGGGCGCTCAACCGCAATGGCTGGACCCAGATCGTATCGGGCGCCACCAGCTAAGCTGAACTGCGAAAGCATATGTTTCGGGCAGCCGGGCGCCATAATTTGGCCCCGGCTGTTCCATTTAGTCTATGCCTTGACGCCTGTTTACCTGCCCCCTGATGAGACATTCCCGCCATGATGAAAGCTGCCCTGACGAGTTTCGTGATTGCCGGCCTCCTGGCCTCGGCGTCCTCCGCACAGACGGTCACGACACCCAGCCGCGGCGCACCCATCACCAAGGGCGTCACAACCGGTGACCTGTCGGTTCAGGTCGATCAGGCCCGCCAGCAGGCGGCTGACCTCCTGGTACAGGTCAACCGGCTGCAGGATCAGCTGACCCGGATGAACGGCCGGGTGGAGGCACTCGAGTTCGAGCTCGGCCGTGCGCGGGAAGCCAATAATGATCTTCTGAGCGATAATGAAACCCTGGCCCGCGACACCGATGCAATGCGCGAGGCGCTGGCCGTGCAGGCCCGCGCGATCGCCGGGCTGCAGGTGCTCCTGGGTTTTGAACCGGAGCCGGAGGCCGAAACTTATTCCGATGCCGGAAATGATCCCCAGGCATTTGCCGGGGTCTCTGCCGGGGCGTCTGCAATGTCTCAGCCTGCCACCAGCGGCGGCGGGGAAGGCTTCCCGGGCCCCGCCCGGATCGCTGGCAATGGCGGTTTGCCGGAAGGCTCCCTCGGTACGCTCCCGGCGAGCAGACTTCCAGGCGAAGCCGGCGCGCTGTTCGCCGAGGCCAAGAACCGTCTGATCCGGCTGGACTATCCGGGCGCTGAAGAGGCGTTCCAGTCCTTTATCGGCCAGTTCAGCAGCGACCCACAGGCCGGCGAAGCGCATTTCTGGCTCGGCGAAGCCCTGCATCAGCAGCAGGCCTATGCCGAAAGCGGCGCCGCCTATACGACGATGATCCGCTCCTACCCCGATGATGTGCGCGCCCCCGATGCGCTTGTGCGCCTTGCCCGCGCGATGCGTTTCCTGGGTGAAACCGGCAAGGCCTGCACCGCGCTCGATACCCTGCCGAAACGCTATCCGGAGGCCTCCAAAGTCGTGCGTGACCTTGCCGCTGTCGAGCGGACCCGGTCCGGGTGCGACAACTAACCCCTCAAGGCCGCCTTGATGCGGTGCTCAGCGCGCAGGCCGTGATCCCCTCCGAAGGCCCGGTCGGCCTTGCCGTCTCCGGCGGCAGCGACTCCCTCGCCCTTCTGCACCTGACCCATAACTGGGCCGCGCCGCGTGGCGTCAGGCTTCTTGTGCTGACGGTCGATCACCGACTTCGTGCAGAAGCGGCGGGCGAAGCACAGGCGGTTTGCGCCATCGCGCGCGCCCTCGGCCACGACCACCAGACACTTGCATGGGCGGCTCCCCAGGCCCGCCAGTCGGCCGCCCGGCGCGCCAGGCATGCCCTGCTGGCGCGCGCCCTGCGCGGTGCAGGCGGACGCCTGCTGCTGACCGGGCACACGGCCTGCGACCAGGCTGAGACCGTCCTGATGCGCATCCGGCAAGGCTCGGGCTGGTACGGCCTTGCAGGGATGCGCGAGGTATCGCTCTCGCCGGTCTGGCCGGAAGGGCAGGGTATCCGGATCGTCCGGCCACTGATCGGGGAAACCCGCGCCGGTCTGCGCGACGGGCTCCTGGCGCTGGGGCAGGCCTGGTTCGATGACCCCTCGAACGACAACCTTGCCTTTGAACGTATCCGCATGCGCCGGCTGCTTGGCCGGCTCCCGGGCCTTCAGGCCCGCATTCTGGCCCTGCAGAAAGGCTTTGCCGTGCTGCGGGCGATCGAGGAGCGGGCGCTTGCGTGTTGGCTGGAGGCCTCGGTCCGGCTTGATACGGGCCAGGTTCTGGCGGATTTCTCAACCCTTCCGCCGGAACGCGCAGCCCGGGCGCTTGGCCTGCTGGTCCAGTGTGTTTCGGGCCGCGAGACGGCGCCGCGCAGTGAGGCCCTGGCCGCGCTCGCGAGCCGGATCCTTTGCCCTGAAGGTTTTGCCGGTGCGACGCTGGGCGGTGTGCGGCTCCGCCCGGTCCGGGGCCGGATCGCCTTGTCTGCCGAGGCCGTCCGTATCACAAAGCCGCCCGGCGAGGCCGAGATTGCCGCCCGGCTGACGGCATTCCGGGCTGTTTTCCTGAATTTGACGCAAGATTTTGCCGCAGGCAGCGGAAAGGAGTCGTTTTTAAGGGAAGAGGCTCCTATCTTGGAAAAAGAAATCCCTCTGCTTTGCGAGAACCGAGATGAATGTCCGTAACCTTGCCGTCTGGGGAGCGCTGGCGCTCCTGGTGATCGGAATGGCCGTCATGATGGGGGGTAACCCCGAAGTCGCCCGTGCCAAGCCGGTTCGCCTGTCGGAAATCTATACGATGGCCGAGCAGGGCAAGCTCAGCGATGCCACCCTCGGCGATACCAAGCTGATGGTCACCACGTCTGACGGGCAGAAGCTGATCTCCGAGATCCGCCAGCTCGACATGACGACAGAGTCGATCCTGCGCGACAACAATGTCCCCTTCAAGGTCGAGGCCGATGTCGGCCGGAACAATGTCGCCTCGGTTCTGGTCTCGCTCCTGCCGATCGTCCTGATCGTTGCCTTCGTCTTCTTCATGATGCGCCAGATGCAGGGTGGTGGTACCCGCGGGGCGATGAGCTTCGGCAAATCCCGCGCGCGCCTCCTCACCGAGAAGCATGGGCGCGTCACCTTCGACGATGTTGCCGGCGTTGATGAAGCCAAGGAAGAGCTCCAGGAGATCGTCGAGTTCCTCCAGGATCCTTCCAAGTTCCAGCGCCTCGGCGGCAAGATCCCGAAAGGCGCGCTGCTCGTCGGCCCTCCCGGCACCGGTAAGACACTGCTCGCCCGGGCGGTTGCCGGGGAGGCAGGTGTACCCTTCTTCACGATCTCGGGTTCGGACTTTGTCGAAATGTTCGTCGGCGTCGGCGCGAGCCGCGTGCGCGACATGTTCGAACAGGCAAAGCGCTCGGCGCCCTGCATCATCTTCATCGACGAGATCGATGCCGTCGGACGCTCGCGCGGCGCTGGCCTCGGCGGAGGCAATGATGAACGCGAGCAGACGCTGAACCAGCTGCTGGTCGAGATGGATGGGTTCGAGGCGAATGAGGGCATCATCATCATGGCCGCGACGAACCGTCCGGATGTGCTCGACCCCGCGCTGTTGCGTCCCGGCCGTTTCGACCGCCAGGTCACGGTCGGTAATCCGGACATCATCGGCCGTGAGAAGATCCTCAAGGTCCACATGCGCAATGTGCCGCTGGCGAAAGACGTCGAGACGAAAACCATTGCCCGCGGCACGCCTGGCTTCTCCGGCGCCGACCTCGCAAACCTCGTCAACGAGGCCGCGCTTCTCGCGGCCCGCCGCGGCAAGCGCGTTGTGGCGATGGCCGAGTTCGAGGACGCCAAGGACAAGGTCCTGATGGGCCCTGAGCGGCGCTCGATGGTGATGTCCGAGAAGGAAAAGGAACTCACCGCCTGGCACGAAGCCGGCCACGCGATTGTCGCGATGAAAGTACCGGCCGCTGATCCGGTCCACAAGGCCACCATCATCCCGCGTGGCCGGGCCCTCGGTATGGTGATGCAGCTTCCGGAAGACGACAAGCTGTCGATGTCGAAAATGGAGATGACGTCACGCCTTGCGATCATCATGGGAGGGCGCGTCGCTGAGGAACTGAAGTTCGGGGACGATAACGTCACCGCCGGAGCTGCATCGGATATCCAGCAGGCAACCCGCCTCGCCCGCGCCATGGTGACCCGCTGGGGTTATTCCGACGTGATCGGTCCGGTTGATTATGGTTCGGACCAGGGCGATGTGTTCCTTGGCCAGCAGCTGATGCAGACCTCCCACATATCGGAAGAGACCTCTCGCAAGATCGAGGAAGAAGTTCGAAAGCTGATCGAACAGGGCAAGGAGGATGCTCGCCGGATCATGACCGAGGCGCGCGCCGATTGGGAAGCGGTGGCCACAGCCCTGCTTGAATATGAAACCCTGTCCGGCGAGGAGATTGCCAATATCCTCAAAGGTGTCCCGCCGACCAGGCCAGACGCGTCCGATGACGATTCCGGTGCCTCCTCGGCGGTTCCGATCATCGGGAAACGTAAACGCCCCGGCCTCGACCCGTCGCCTAACCCGGCCTGAGATCCTCGCCTTTTCTCTTTTCTTCCAAGCCCAGCCTGTTAGGCTGGGCTTTATGTCAGGAAACCCGGCCTTCGCGCTCGCTTTCACCCTGCTGATGACGGCCTGCGCCTCGGCGCCGCCCGCTCGGCCCGCTTCGGCTTTCGAGGCCGCCATCGCTCCCTTGTGCGGCAAGGCCTTTGAGGGCCGGATCGTCACCACAGACGCTGCCGATGATGACTGGAGAGCACAGCGCGTGGTCATGCATGTCCGCAGCTGCGATCCCCGGTTCATAACCGTGCCCCTGCATGTCGGCGAAGACCGCTCGCGGACCTGGGTGCTGATGCAGGTCGGCAATGACTGGGAACTGCGTCATGACCACCGCCATGAAGATGGCAGCGAGGACGCGCTGACCCTTTATGGCGGCTTCGCTTCAACCCCGCCGGATGCCCTGCGCCAGGAGTTTCCGGCTGACCAGGCGACCCGGGACCTGTTCGACCGGGAGAATATCCCGGTTTCAAAGGCGAATGTCTGGGCTGTCGAGATTGATCCGTCTGCGAACATCTTCGCCTATGAGCTGAGGCGCCCGAACCGTTTCCTGCGGGTAGAGTTCGATACGTCGAAACCGGTCGCGGTCCCGCCGAAGCCATGGGGCTGGCCGGACCCCGGCTGAACCCTGTTGCCCGGCCCCGGTTCGCAGCCTGTTGCCAGACGTCTCAACGCGCTGGCCGGCTGAGATCGGCGGGCGGCTTCCTGCCGGAACGCGCCGGGCGCCCGGCGTGAGCGCGCTTCCCTTCAGCAAGGGGGTGCGTTAGACAGCCCGCAAAATCGTAAAACCGGGCAAAACCAAGAGGGTATGACATGGCCGGCCATAGCAAATGGGCCAATATCCAGCACCGAAAGGGCAAGCAGGACAAGAAGCGCGCCGTGCTGTTTGCGCGTCTGTCGAAGGAGATCACGGTCGCCTCTAAGATGGGCGGGCCGGACCCGGCGATGAACCCGCGCCTGCGCCTGGCGATCCAGAACGCCAAAGGCGTCTCGGTGCCGAAGGAGAATATCCAGCGCGCCATCGATAAGGGCCAGAGCGGCGGCGGAGCCGACTATGCCGATATCCGCTATGAGGGCGTCGGCCCGGGCGGCGTTGGCATCATCATCGAGGCCTCGACCGACAACAGGAACCGTACCGCGACCGACGTGCGCTCGGCCTTTACCAAGAGCGGCGGATCGCTCGGCTCGACGGGGTCGGTTTCATTCAATTTCGACCAGCTGGGCGAGATCGCGTATCCGACCGGCGCGGGGACGGCGGATGAAGTGATGGAAGCGGCGATCATGGCCGGAGCGCAGGATGTGGAATCGGACGCCGGGGGCCACTGGATCTATACGGCGCGGGAAGACTTTGCCGCGGTGACGACGGCGCTGGCGGAAGCCTTTGGCGGCAAAGTGGAGCCGGTTTCGGCCAGGATCATCTGGAAGCCGAAAGTCAACGTCTCTGTTTCCGGCGACAATGCCGAGGCGCTGATGAAGCTGCTCGACGTGCTCGATGAACTTGATGACGTGCAGAACGTCTATGACAATTCGGAGCTTTCGGACGAGGAGATGGCGCGGCTCGCAGGCTGAGCGGGCGCGCCGCGGGAGAGACCATGCGGATTACCACCGGCTCGGACCATGCGTCCGTTTGCCTAAAAGCCGCGTTGGCAGGCTGGTTGTGCGGCCAGGGTCATGAGGTTGATGATCTGGGTGCTAACGGCGAGGCGAGCGTCGACTATCCGGAGTTCGGCGACAGGCTGGCTCCGCATGTTGCTGCCGGAAACACGGAGTGGGGCGCTGCGCTTTGCGGGGCCGGCCTCGGCATTTCGACGGCGGTGAACCGGCACGCGCGAGCGCGCTGCGCGCTGGTGTCCGAGCCGCTCCCGGCCTGGCTTTCGCGTGAACACAATGATGCCAATGTGATCGCCATGGGCGCGCGCATGATCGGCATCGAAATGGCGAAGGCCTGCCTCACCGCTTTCCTGACGACGCCGTTTGGCGGCGATCGGCATGTGCGGCGGGTGGGCAAGCTCGGGCAAATGCCCGCCTTACCGAAGGAAGCGCGTGATGATCGCGGTGCAGCAACCCTCTGAGGCCGATATCGACGTGTTGCATCCGATGCTGCGCGAGACTTACTGGTCGCCCGGCATACCGCGGGACACTGTGGCGGGGGCCTGCGCCAATTCCCTGTGCGCGGTGGCGCGGGACGAGACGGGGGCGTTGATCGGCTTTGCGCGCGCGGTGACGGACCGGGCGGTGTTTGCCTGGTTGTGTGATGTGATCGTGGCGCCCGGCCAGCGGGGAAAGGGGATCGGCAGGGGGCTTGTCCGTACGCTGATGGCGCATCCGGAGATGCAGACGGTGCGCCGCTGGATGCTGGGCACGGCAGATGCACACGGCGTGTATGCAGAGCTCGGCTTCGGCCCGCTGAAGGCGCCGGCGCGGCTGATGGAAGTGATCAGGCCGGCGCATTACGCCAAGCCTGCGGAATGAGACGAGTGAGCGCGCGCTAGGCGCCGAGGCCCAGACTCTCGAGAATCGTTTCGGTGTCGGCACCGAGGCGCGGGGGCGGGAGGTGCTGGCTACCTGCGGGGGTTCCGGTGAAGTCGACCGGATGGCGCATCGTGCGGTAGGCACCCGCCTCGGGATGCTCGGCTTCCTGGAAGAAGCCGGTGGCAACGAGGTGGGCGTCGCTAAGCACCTCGGCGAGCGTGTTGTAGCGCATGGCGGGGATGTTCGCCTTGTCGAGCAGTTCCAGCCACTCGTCCGTGGAGCGGGTCGCGGTCACGTCCTCGATCAGGGCGTAGAGGGCGCCGGTATTCTCGGTGCGGGCGGCGTAGGTCGAGAAGCGCGGGTCCTTGAAGACTTCCGGCAGGCCGCCGATGGTAAAGAAGGTCTCCCATTGCTGGTCCGAGTAAGGCACGAGGCCGATATAGCCGTCGAGGGTGGGATAGGGGCGCCGGTTCGGATTGACCGAGCGGGTATAGGCAAGACGGCCATTGCCGGGAATGAACGTCTCGCCATAGAGGTTCTCCACCATATTGAAGAAGGTGAAGCATTCCAGCATCGGCACCTGCACGAACTGGCCCTTGCCGGTGGAGGCCTTGTGGAACAGGGCAGCAAGGGTGGCGTAGGTGGCGAACAGGCCTGCCGTCTTGTCGGCGACAAGTGACGGGGCGTATTCGGGACGCCCGCCGGAGCGGATGGCGTTGAGGTCTGCAAAGCCCGAGGCGCCCTGGATCAGATCGTCATAGGCCTGACGGTGCGTGTACGGACCTCCTTTTCCGAAACCGGCGCAGTGGATGTAGACAATGTCATCCTTCAGGGCCTTGACCTCTTCATAGCCGAAGCCAAGACGCTCCATGCCGGCGAGGCGCACATTGTGGAAGAAGACATCGGCCGTCTTGAGCAGTTCCCTCAGCGCGGCCTTGCCGTCTTGTGTCTTGGCGTCGAGCGTCATCGAGCGCTTGTTGCGGTTCAGCGCCATGTAGATCGGGCCGAGGTCGCCGGTCGGTGAGGCGCCGGCATAGCGCATCGTGTCGCCCTTGCCCGGCGGCTCGATCTTGATCACCTCGGCGCCGAGATCGGCGAGGATCATCGTCGCGAAGGGGCCGAGCACCACGGTGCTCATGTCGATGATGCGGACGCCGGCCAGGGGTCCGGTGCGGGGCGCGTCGGTCATGGGCAGGTCTCCTCAAGCGGTGGCCGGTAAGTGCCCCGGCGAGGCAGCGTTGATCAAGCGTTTCCCTAGGGTCAGAGGGCGAGTGCCAGGCGGGCCTCCTCGATATGGTCCGTCTTCTCAGTGAAGGCGGACCAGTCATCGGTTGCGGCAATGGGCTCCCACAGGGCCTCGACTTCGTCGATGACGAGGCTGACGGGGGCGGGGCGCTGGAAATAGGCTGCTGCCAGGCGCTCGGGGCGGACGGGTGTGCGCGCCATCAGGGCCGCGCGGACGGGCCCGAAATCCACGTGGGCGTAGAGGGCGGCCTGCGGGGAGGCGGCGGCGCGCTGCTCGCTGGCGGGGCCGGCGAACCAGTCGAAGAAGGTTTGCGGCCAGGCGGCGCCGCTGGTGGTCATCCAGCCGTAGAGGGCCTGCAGCAGACCGATGTCTTCGCTCAGGTCGCCGGTCGGGGCGAGGCCTAGCAGGGCGTGGGTGTGGGCGGTAAAGCTCTCACGGTAGGCGCCCTCGTAGGGGGCAAGGGCGCGGGCGAGGTCTTCGCCATCCGCAAGGAGCAGGAGCGCCGAGGCGAGCTGCTGCAGCGCCCAGCCGCCCTGTACGGGCTGGCGGCCGAACCGGTAGAGCCCGTTCTGGTCGAAATAGGCGGCGGTGAAGTTCGGATCGGACCGGGGCAGGAAGCGCCACGGGCCGAAATCGAAGGTCTCACCCGTGATGTTGAAATTGTCCGTATTCATGACCCCGTGCACGAAGCCGGCCGCCATCCACTGGCCGATCATGCGGCCGGTGGTGAGGGCGATCTGTTCGAGCAGGGCGCAGGCCTTGCGGGACATGTCCGGATCATCGGCTGCGGGATGGAACTCGGTGACACAGTAATCGACCAGGCGCGCCATGGCGGCGCGGTCGTCCAGATAGGCTGCCCGCTGGAAGGTTCCGAAGCGGACATGGCTATGGGACAGGCGCACCAGGACTGAGGCGCGGGTAGGTGAAGGCTCATCATTGCGCTGCAGCGCCTCGCCGGTCTCGATCAGGCTGAAGGCCTTGGAGGTGTTCACCCCGAGGGCTTCAAGATAGGTCGCGGCGAGGATTTCGCGCACGCCGCCCTTGAGTGTCAGGCGTCCATCGCCGGCACGTGACCACGGGGTGCGCCCGGAGCCCTTGGTGCCAAGGTCGAGCAGGCGGCCGGCGCCGTCGCGCAGCTGAGCAAAGAGGAAGCCGCGCCCGTCGCCGAGGTCGGGATTGTAGGTGCCGAACTGGTGGCCATGATAGCGCATGGCCAGCGGCTGGGGCAGGTTTCCAGGCAGCGGCGCAAAACGGCCGAAATGGCTCAGCCAGTCTGCTTCAGACAGACAGCCGAGATCGACAGCGTCAGCCCATCGCTGGTTGCGCCAGCGCAACACTGCCTGCGGAAAGTGTTCCGCCCTGACAGGGTCTGCAAAGGCGTCCGCAATCCGGAGGAAGGGCGTCATCCAAGTTCCCTTTTAGAACTTCTGTGTGTTTACGAGCTTACGCAAGGGGGCGGGCCGTCCGGCAGCCGGATCTCTGGCGCCGGTCCGTTCCAAATTTGTATGTCGCAGTGCAGCACAACTCGCCCCTATGCGAAGTTTTGCGGTCGCTTAAGGATGGCAGTTGGTCAATTTCATGACAAGCAGCAAGAAGCTGCGCCATGGACAGAGAGTTTCGGGAGGAAAAGCATGAATAAACTCAAGGGAATGTTCTTTTACGCGTCCGCGATTGCACTGAGCGGCTCACTCGCCGCCTATGCCCAGGAGGACGATGACAGCGAGCGCAAGCTGGCCACAGTGACGGTGACCGGATCGCTGATCCAGGGCACTCCGGAAGACGCCGCCCTGCCCGTGGATGTCCTCTCGGCCGAAGACCTTCGTCTGCAGGGCAATCCGTCCGCGCTGGACATCATCAAGTCCCTGCCGGTGTCGAGCGGCGTGCTGGGTGATACCAACCAGTTCGACGGACGCGCCCAGGGCTCTGAAGGGTCGGGTACTGTCAACCTTCGCGGTCTCGGCGCCTCGCGCACCCTCGTCCTGCTCGACGGCAAGCGCCTTGCTCCCAATCCGTTTGCCTTTGCCGGCAACGGATCGGTGGACACCAACATCCTCCCGCTGGCGGCCATCGGACGGATTGAAATCCTGAAAGACGGCGCTGCGGCAACCTACGGCTCCGATGCTGTCGCCGGCGTTGTGAACTTCATCACCCGGACTGATTTTGACGGGGTCGAGGTCGGCGGCGATTACAAGGCAGTCAGTGGTTCTGACGGCGATTACACCCTGAGGGCGGTTGCCGGCTGGGATACTGATTTCGGCAACTTCCTGCTTGCCGGCGGCCTGCAGCATCGCTCCGAACTGGCCGCCACCGAACGCGACTGGGCCCTGCGCGATTATCTCGCCAACCCCCAGGGTGGCTGGTCGCTGGTTGGTAATCCGGGCGCCTTCCTGCCGGTCGGCTCCACATTCGCACCGGTTCAGGGGGTCACCCGTGATCCGGCCTGCGGAACCTTTGCGGGCATCCGGATATTCTCCGGTACCACGCCGGTCTGCGGCTTCCAGTTCACGCCCTTCGACAACATCGTCGAAGAAGAGAACCGCTACCAGGTGCTCGGCAAGGCAGACTTCGATCTCAGCGACAAGCATAACCTGTCGGTTCAGGCCTTCTATTCGTCGACCGAAGTGCCGAAGATCGCCTTCTCCCCGTCCTTCCCGCCTGTGGGCGGCGCCAGCGCGCCGACCGCTGATGCGTCCTTGGTGCCCGGCCAGTTCTTCGTGCCGGCGACCAATCCGGGCTTCCAGACCCTGGTTGCGCAAAACCCCGGCCTGGTATCGCCGGCCGCGATTGGCGCTTACATGATCGCCACCCGGCCTCTCGGCTTCGGCGGGAACGCCCTGGCCGGCGGCCGCGGCTCCGAGCGCAGCTACCGCGAGTATGAGCACTACCGTATCTCGGCGGAGCTGAAGGGCGAACTGACAGAGTCCATCAACTATGCCGCCTCGTTCACCACCGGTTCGCAGACCGGCCGGCGCACGAACGAGGATACCGTTGTCAACCGCTATGCCCTGTCGCTGCGCGGACTGGGCGGGGCAAACTGCAACGTGGCGGCCAATACGCCTGGCCTCAACGGCTGTCTCTGGTTCAATCCCTTCTCGAACGCGATCCAGACGAACGTCGTAACCGGCGCCACCAACCCGAACTTCAGGGCGCCCAACTCCCTTGAAGTGCTCGATTTCATCCTCGAGGACAGCTTCACCGAGCAGGAGATCAAGCTGACGGTTCTGGAAGGCGTCCTCAGCGGACAGGCCCCGATCAGCCTGGCAGGCGGGAGCGTCGGCTGGGCCTTCGGCGGCCAGTACCGGAAGGAAGAATTCGACCGTCAGTATAATGACATCTCGAACCTGGACGTGACGCCGTGCATCGCCACTGTGACGACCGGAACGACGACCTGCGCACAGCCGGTCGGCGCGCTGGGCTTCCTTGCGGGTTCGCGCCCGCTCAGCGCTGAGCAGGACGTCTTTGCGCTGTTCGGCGAACTCAGCCTGCCCTTTACCGACAACCTAAATGCCTCGCTTGCGGCGCGCTTCGAGGATTATGGTGGCGGTATCGGGTCGACCTTCGATCCGAAACTCTCGCTGAAGTGGCAGGTCGCAGAACCGCTCGCCCTGCGCGGTTCGGTCGGCACAACCTTCCGCGGACCTGCCCTGACCCAGGTCGCCACCGGCTCTGTCACCTCGCTGCAGAATGTCGGCGGCACCTTCCGCGCCGTCGATATCGCCGGCAATCCTGACCTGACACCGGAAAGCGCCCTGACCTACAATGTCGGCGCCATCTTCCAGCCGGGCAACCTGAACCTCAGCGTCGACTATTGGAGCTTCGACTTTGACGACTCCGTCGTCACGGAGCCGGTTGCCAACATGGTGGCGGCAATGTTCCCGGGCAATTCCGCGGTCAATTGCGGATCCTCGGCATTTGCCGCGCTCCAGGCCCGCTTCACCTTCACCGGTGCCTGCTCGGTGACCAACGTCTCGCGCCTCAATACCCGCTACATCAACGGCCCGAACATCAAGACATCGGGTATCGACGTGCTGGCGGACTATACATTCGAAGACTTCAACGGACGCGGGGTTGATCTCGAGATCGGCGCCAGCGGAAGCTATGTCCTCGAGTATGAAGTCGGAGAAGTCGAGGTCGAAGGGATCACCGTCGGCGCACCCTTCTCCGCGGTCGGCTTCCTGAACTTCCAGACCATCGCAACGCCGCTGCCGGAGTTCAAGTTCGAGACTTATGCGAACGCCTCGACCGACAACATCAATGCCCGCCTGACGGCCCGCTATATCGGCGAGTATGAAGACCAGAGAAGCACCCTGTTCTCCACGCCGAATACCGCGACCGGCACGCCCCTCATCCTGGGGCAGGGCCAGACGATCAAGTCCCAGGTCACTTATGATGGCACGGTTGTCGTCTCGCTTCCGGGTGAAACGACGCTGTCCTTCTCGGTCGAGAACATCCTTGACACGGATCCGTCCTTCGCCCGCCTTGAGCTGAACTATGATCCGTTCACCGGTGATGCGATTGGCCGGACCTTCAAGATCGGCGTCACCAAGCGCTTCGGCGCCGGAAGCTGACCCATCCGTAAAGGAACACATCACGCGGCCCCCGGAAACGGGGGCCGCTTTTTTGTATCTCGCTGACAGGCAAGCCGATCCCCGGAAGAGACGCCCCGCTTGAGCCGGAAGCCGGCGGCGCGCCTCAGAGCGCGCCCAGGGCCCGGCCGGTGGTCTCCCCGGCGTCCCGCGCGGCCTGCCGGGCTGTCGAGGAGATCGGGGTAAGGTTCAGGAAGCCATGCAGACTAGCGGCATAGTCGCGCTCGGTGACCTTGATGCCTAGGCCGCGCAGCTTGGCGCCATACGCGATGCCTTCGTCATGAAGGGGATCCCAGCCGCAGACGACTATATGGGCCGGCGGCAGACCCTTCAGGTGTTCAGCAGGCGCGAACAGGGGCGACATGCGCGGGTCCATGCTCTCTTTGAGGTCCGCCAGGTAGTGGCCGCGGAAGAATTCGAAAAGGTTTGCCGAGATGAAAAAGCCGCTTTCCTGCGGGGGCATCTTCTTGGAGCGGATGTCCGCAAATTGCAGCAGCGGATAGAGCAGCAGCTGGAAGGCCGGCTTCGGGCCGCAGGCGCGGACCATTTCCTGGGCAAGATAGGCAGCAAGGTTGCCGCCTGCGCTATCGCCGGCAACCGCGCAGCGGGTCGGGTCGATTCCGGCGCGGCTTATCCCTCTTTCCTGCAGCCAGGCCCAGGCGGCGAGGGCGTCATCATGGGCAGACGGGAAGCGGTGTTCCGGGGCAAGGCGGTAGTCGACGGCCATCACGCGGCAGCGCGAGCCTTCAGCGAGACGGCGGCAGAGCATGTCATGACTGTCGAGATCACCGAGGACGAAGCCGCCGCCATGGAAGAACAGGATACCGGGGCCAGGAGGCGCCCCGGCGCCGAGCGGCACATAGAGCCTGGCCTTCATCGCTCCGCTGGCGCCAGGGATGATCAGCGGGCGGACTTCCGCCAGTTCCGGGGCATCGGGTTCCCCGCCATAGTCAAGACGAAGGAATTCGCGGCGCAGGCGCTCGACGGGCAGTTTCAGGTCAAGGGCCCTGAGTTCCGGAAACTGGAACCGGCCGCGCAGACTGCGTAGGGCATCGTCAAAGGTCATGGGCGGGCAGTGCCAGCTGATTCCGGCGATGTGATGGCAGACCCGGCGCGTTGAAAGGGCCGGGCCCGCGCGGCCCGGCATAAGGGATGTCAGAGCTGAACGACTCCCGGGGCGAGCGGCTCGGCATACAGCGCCTGAACAAGAGTTGCGCGCCGGGAAATGACAAGGCGCTGGTTCACGTAACCCTTGTCGGTGATCTCCCCGGCATCGATGCTGGGCGCCTCAGTCATCACCATCAGGCGCCTGATGCGGCGGGAGGAGCCCTGTTCGCCGGAATTGAAGGCGGCGGCCTTGCCCGCGAGGTCGCCAACAAGGGCAGCGAAGCCCTTTGCGGGATCACCGGCAGCCCTGATGTACTGCTCTGCCGTGGCCGGCGAGGGCCAGACGAGGGCGGCGGCGAAGTCCTTGTCCTGGCCGCAGATGACTGCATCGAAGATCAGGGGCGAACAGGCGGCGACGAAATCCGGACGCAGCGTGCCGACGGAGACCCAGGTACCGGAGGAGAGCTTGAAATCCTCCCCGACCCGGCCATCGAAGAGGAGGCCCTTATTCGGCTCGGTTTCGTCGACGAACCTCACGGCGTCGCCGAGGCAGTAGAAGCCTTCCTCGTCGAAGACTTCGGCATTCTTCTTAGGGTCATTGTGGTAGCCCGGCATGACGGTCGGGCCCTTGGCGCGCACTTCAAGCTTCTCACCGTTTGGTACAAGTTTGAGCGTGGTACCGGGCAGGGGCAGGCCGATCAGGCCGACGCGTTCGACTTCCCAGTGCACCATGGTAACGCCCTGGGTTTCCGTGGCGCCGTACATGGTTGTGATCGGGGTACGCCGGCCGGTGGCCTTTATCGACAGGGCCTGCAGCCGGTCATAGAGATCGTCCGAAAGCGTCGCGCCGCCATAACCGATGGAGCGCATGTTCCTGAAAAAGGCCTGCAGCAGTGCCTCATCCTGCTCCATCGCCTCGGCCAGCATCGACAGGGCGATCGGCGCTGTTCCGAATACGGACGGACTGCAATCACGGATGTTGCGGATCGTCTCGCCGAAAAGGGCCGGCGTCGGCTTGCCGCCATCGATCCAGAAGGTGGCCCCGTTCCAGAGCGCGCCATTGAAGTTCACGTTGGAGCCGGAGATGTGGTTCCAGGGCAGCCAGTCGAGGAAATGATCGATCCGTTCGGGATCATAGTCCGGATCTCGGCTATTATCGCGGATGCCTTCCTGGCCGGCGATCAGGGCGCACATGGCGCCTTGTGTCTGCGGGACGGGTTTCGGCATGCCGGTCGAGCCGGAGGTGAAGAGGTACTTGCCGATGCTCGCATCGGTGAGCGCATCGCGCGCAGCCGTGACGGCGGCAGTGGGCGCCGTCTGCGCCAGCACGTCAAAGGAGAGGACGGAATTGTCGCCGCCAGTCTCTGCCGAGATCACCTTGAAGGCGCCTGCCGGCAGGGCGGCGATGGCCTTTGCATAAGGCGCCAGCTGTTCGGCGAAGATCACGGCAGGCTTCACCGCGCTGAAGCAATGCTTCAGCTTCTCGAAATCGGTCGACATCGTCGAATAGGGCACCGAGATCGGAGCTGCCGGCGCACCCATCTTCTGGGCGGCAAGAATGACCATCGCGGCGCGCACCGAATTGCCCGAGAGCAGCATCACGGGGGCGCCCGGGCCTGCACCGAGATCGAGAAAGGCCTGCGCCAGGCTGTCGGTCAGGCGTGCTGCCTCGCCATAGGTGAGGGTCATCCACTCATCGGTCTGCAGATTACGCTCGCGCAGGAAGGGACGGCCGGGATGCAGGGCGGCCCGCTCGTCCAGCGCATGCGGTATGGATTTCGGACGCGGGCCCGGCGCACTGCGCGATCTGATGTAGATCGCCCCGCCCTTGCGGGTCACTTCAACGTCCGGCGCCTTCTGTGGCAGCAGGCGGAACGGAGGAAGGATCTGTGCTTCGTGCATGGCGGGCTCCTCCGGCGTCGATGAGGTCCTCCGGAGCAATAGCGAGCGCGCAGGCCGGCGCAACAGCTAATGCGCAGACAGGCGCAGCCCTCAGGCTTCGGCCCTGACCGCGTCCGTCACAAGCCCCAGAGCGTTCAGCATCAGCGCCTCGTCAAGGGCTTCGGACATGACGCGGATCAGCGGCTCGGTGCCTGACTTGCGAACTACGAGACGGCCACGTGCACCCAGCAGGTCTTCGGCGGCGCGGATGGCGGCCCTCACCCTGTCGGAGTCCAGCGGGTTGACGCCGGAATAGCGGATATTGCTGAGCTTCTGGGGCGCTGGGGTGAAGACGCGGAGCATGTCGGACGCCCTGCCGGCGCTTTCGGCAAGTACGGACAATACCTGCAGGCCAGCGAGCAGGCCGTCGCCGGTGGTCGAGACATCCGACAGGATAATGTGCCCCGATTGTTCGCCGCCGAGATTAAAACCATGCTGGCGCATGTGCTCGCCGACATAGCGGTCGCCGACCTTGGTGCGGGCAAGCGTCAGGCCGGAGGATTTGAGATAGGCGTCGAGGCCCATATTGGACATCACCGTCGCCACCATGCCGCCGCCTTTCAGACGCCCGGCGGCATGCATTTCTCGGGCGATGAGGGCCATCACCTGGTCGCCGTCAGCTTCCTCGCCGGTCTCATCGACGACAATCAGTCGGTCGGCGTCACCGTCGAGTGCAATGCCGATATCGGCCCCGGTTTCGAGGACGGCGGCTTTCAGGGCGCCGGTCGCAGTGGAGCCGACGCCGGCATTGATGTTCACGCCGTCGGGCTCGGCACCGATCAGGGTGAGGTGTGCGCCAAGGCGGCGGAGCGCTTCCGGCGCTGTTTCGAACCCGGCGCCGTGCGCGCAGTCGAGCACAACTTTCAGTCTCGAAAAATCCTTGCCCTTACCGATCGTCTCAAGGCACCGGCCGATATATCGGCGGCCGGCGCCGGTCATCTCTTCCGGTGCCGCTATCGCGGAGGGTACGGCATAATCGCCTTCAAATGCAGCCGCCATCGCAGCCTCGAGCCCTTCCTCCACTTCATCGGTGAACTTTACGCCTTCCGGGCTGAAGAGCTTCAGGCCGTTATCTTCGTACTTGTTATGGCTGGCCGAGACCATGAAGCCGAGGGCAGCGCCAGTCTCGCGCGCGATCAGCGCAACGGCGGGGGTCGGCACGACGCCCAGGCGGACGGGCTTCACACCCATTGAGGTGAGGCCTGCGATCAGCGCGGCTTCGATCATTTCGCCGGACCGGCGTGTGTCCCTGCCAATCACGACTTCACGTCCGCCTTCGGGGGCAAAGGTGCGTGCGGCGGCAATAGCCAGGCGCAGCGCTGTTTCCGCCGTCATCGGGCGCTTATTGATCCGTCCACGGATACCGTCCGTGCCGAAATACTGCCGGGCCATGCCTGCTGCCTCCGCGCCGTCAGAGCGGCGTCACGTCTCCATATACAACAAAGTCCGGATTATCGTAGCCGCGATGGCGCTTGCCATAGAGCAGTGGCGCATGGTCCAGCGTCAGAACGCGGCCGCCGGCAGCTTCGACGACGGCCTGGCCTGCGGCGGTGTCCCACTCCATCGTCCGTCCGAGGCGGGGATAGACGTCCGCTTCACCCGCCGCAACAAGGCAGAATTTAAGCGCCGAGCCGGCGCCTGTGATCCCGGCGACCGGATAGTTTGCGAGCCAGGTATCGGTTTCAGGTGAGCGGTGGGATTTGGAGGCGACGGCGGTGAGGCCGGCAGCGGGGGCAGGCCGGATGCGCAGCGGCCTGCGCTCTGCCGGAACGCCGCCCTCGGGCGCGGCGTTCGCCTGCCAGGCACAGGATGGGCTCTCGGCGACGAACAAGCGCTGCAGGGCGGGCGCATAGACGACGCCCATGACCGGGCGGCCATGCTCGATCACGGCAATATTGACCGTGAACTCGCCATTCCTGGCGACGAATTCCTTGGTACCGTCGAGCGGGTCGACCAGCGCGAAACGGGGCCCGTGTTCCGGCATGTGCCCGCCGGCAACGGCCTCCTCGGCGATCACCTGCAGGCCCGGGTCTGCCTCGGCAAGGCCGGCAAGGATCATCGCCTCGGCGAGGCCGTCTGCCTCGGTCAGCACGGACAGATCGCGTTTCGTCTCGACGGAGAAATCGGTGCGATAGACACGCATGATCTCGGCCCCGGCAGCAAGGGCAATGCCGGCGAGTGTCTCGGCGGTAATGGCCATCAACGCTGCCTACTGCATCACGCTGAGCAGTTCGACTTCGAACTGGAGCGGCGCGTTCGGTGGGATCGGGCCGCCGGGCGTGCCTTCGGCGCCATAGGCGAGGTCTGCCGGGATATAGAGCATCCAGCGATCACCAGGCTTCATCATCGCGAGCGCCTCGACCCAGCCGGGAATGAGGCCGTTCGATGGGAAGGCTTCCGGATCGCCGCGCTCGTAGGAGGAGTCGAAGAGCTCGCCCGTATCGGCAAGGCGGCCCTCATAGTGGACGAGTACGAATTGTCCGCCCACGGGCGGTTTCCCCGCAGGGTCGCCGCTGGCCAGAACCGCATATTGCAGACCCGACCCGGTGGTGACCAGTTCCGGAGCATCCGGGTTCCAGGGGAAGTATTTCTGCCATGCGGCAGCATCCGCCACTTTCGCTTCTTCGATGCCCAGCAGCTGGACGAGGAAGACCAGATCATCGCCCGCCTTGATGACGTCGCCGCGCGGCTGGTTGCCATAGGCAAGCTCACTCGGGATATAGAAGAGGTATTCGTCACCCTCGGACATCTCCTGCAGCCCCAGGGTCCAACCGGGGATCACCTGACTCAGTCGGAAGGTGGCCGGAGTGCCGCGGTCGAAAGAGGAGTCGAACTTCTCGCCGGTCGCGAGGCGGCCTTCATAATGAACTTCGACGCGGTCGGTTGCGACCGGTTTCCTGCCGCCGTCAGGGCCTTGCTTCAGCACGATATACTGCAGGCCCATCGGGCCGGACTTCACGTTCCTGCCTTCAGGGTTCCAGGGAAGATGCGTCTTGAAGGCTGCGGGCATGGCATCTTCCGTTTTTGAGGTTGGGGCGGCGCTGCCATCGGCAGGCGCTGAGATGGGGTTGGGGGTGCAGGCCGCCAGCGACAGCGAAGCGAGGGCGACAAGGACAAGTGTACGCAGCATGGGCGTCTCTCCTGCGGGTCAGATTGCGCGTGGCGGGTAGCCAGCCTGGGCGAGGGCGTCGATGACTTCCTGGGTGTGCTGGCTGTCGCGGGTTTCCATCAGGATGTCGAATTCGGCGCCCTTGGCAGGCACGTCCAGGGCGATGCGGTTATGAGCGACTTCCATGATATTGGCGCCATTGTCGCCGATGATCTTGGAGACGAGCGCCAGCAGGCCGGGGCGGTCATCGCCAATAATGCGGATGCGGGCGAGGCGGTTCTCGCGAACGAGGGCGCGCGTCAGAACCGAAGCGAGCAGGCGCGTATCGATATTGCCGCCGCACAAGACCAGGCCGACCTTGCGGCCGTAGAAGCGGGAAGGGTGCGCGAGCAGGGCGGCAAGGCCGGCGGCCCCGGCACCTTCGGCGATGGTTTTCTCGACTTCGACGAACAGGGTGATGGCGCGCTCGAGGTGCTCCTCCTCGACCAGCAGCACGTCATCCAGAAGGTTCTCTGCGATGCGGCGGGTCAGCTTGCCGACTTCCTTGACCGCGATGCCTTCGGCAATTGTTGCGCCGCCCATTTTGGGCGACTTGCCGCGCAGGGCCGCGTGCATGCACGGATACATCGCGGCTTCGACGCCGATGATCTTGATATCAGGCTTCAGCGCCTTGGCAGCGACAGCAATTCCGCAGATCAACCCGCCGCCACCTATCGGTACAACCAGCGTGTCGAGGTCCGGATTGTCGGCCAGCATTTCAAGCGCGATGGTGCCTTGTCCGGCGATGATGTCGGGATCGTCGAAGGGGTGGATGAAGACCAGGCCTTCCTTCTCACCGAGCTTCAGAGCGTAATCCTTAGCCTCGTCGAAGATCATGCCTTCGAGGATGACACGGGCGCCGTGATCGCGTGTGTGCTCGACCTTGTTGAAGGGGGTGGTCTCGGCCATCACGATGGTCGCCGGGATGCCGAGGCGGCGGGCATGGTAGGCAACGCCCTGGGCATGGTTTCCGGCGGAGGCCGCAATCACGCCGCGGCGCTTTTCGTCAGCCGTCAGCTTGGACAGCTTGTTGAGCGCCCCACGTTCCTTGAAGGCAGCGGTGAACTGCCGGTTCTCGAACTTGACCCAGACATCCGCGCCGGTAATCGCCGAGAGGGTCCGCGAATGGGCAAGCTCCGTGCGCTCGATGTTTCCTTCCAGCACCCTGGCGGCCGCCTGCACGTCCGCGAGCGTCACAAGTGGGTCGGGCGGTAAGGTATCAGGCATGGCGGCGGGTCCGGGGCAAAGCGAGCGCACCCTAGGCGGGGAGGGGGTGGAAGACAAGGCAGAGAGGGAGGTCTTTGGCCTCGCAGCGGCAGGCGGCTTGCCGGAAGGTTGCGAAGCAGTACGGTACAGACCTCAACAGGCTGGAGGTCACACGCATGAAAACGGTTCGGCTCCTATCCCAGGCCGCCATTGGCGTCGTGCTGCTATCGGCATGCGCGAGCGTGGATGCGTCTTTGCTGGACGCTGCAGCGCCGGCGCCGATTTCCGGCGAATTGGAGTTCATCAGTCCGGTGCCTGAGCCGATCCGGGTCGGATATGCGGGCGAAGACCCTGCGGATATAGCGCGTTACCTTCTTGCGGGCGGAGCGCAGGAGGCCGCGCTGTCGCCGGACGGCGAAACGCTCGCAATCCGCTGGTCTATCACCGGCACGCCTCAGCTCTGGACGCTGCCTGCAACCGGCGGGCAGCCCCAGCAGCGGACATTCGGCAACGGAATCACGTTCTTTGCCTGGTCGCCCGACGGACAAACCATTGTCTATGGGGCCGACAATGACGGTAACGAGCAGGAATCATATTACGCTATGAACCTTGCCACGATGACTGAGCGGCTGTTGATGCCGGCCGTCAAGGGTGGCTTCCGCCAGTTTGGTGCATTCACCGGTGACGGAAAGCAAATCGCGTACGCCTCAACCGAGCGTAACGGGCTCGATTTCGATATCTACCTTGCGGAAGTTACAAACGGCCAGAGCCGTCTGGTCTATCAAGGAAAGTATGCTTTCCTTGTCGAGGCCATTTCGCCGGACGGTGCAACGCTATTGGTTTCAGAGGCCGTCGGAGAGGATTCCGATAATCTCTACCTCGTTGACGCGGCAACGGGCGAGCGCCGGACGGTTTCAGCTCCAAGCCCGCGGGCCAATCATTCCGACGGCGGAATTGCCTGGAGTCAGGATGGTGGGAGCCTTTATCTCGCGACCAACAAGGATCGCGAGTTTGCAGCTCTTGTCCGATATGACATTACCGCGGGAACGTTCGCAGATGTCTTTTCGGCGGATGCCGATGTCGAACAGGTCCACCTTTGCGGTCCGCAGGACGACTATCTGGTCTGGACAACGAATGAGGGCGGCGCCAGCCGCCTTCATGCACGTGTGATGGCCTCCGGTGAGGCGCTTTCAACGCCGGAACTTGCTGGCGGCGTGTATGGTCTCGATTGCAACGGCGACAACACGCGCCTTGTCATTCTGATCAGTGGCCATGACACGCCCGGTGACGTGATGGTGTGGGACATTGCTGCAAATGCCGTGACGCGCGCATTCGAGTCCAATCTGGCGGGCCTTTCGAAGTCGCGGCTGGTCAAGCCTGAAAGCGTCACCATGGCAGCGCGCGACGGCGTCATGCTCCAGGGCCTTCTTTACCTTCCGGATTCCGCTTCGATCGCAGGAGGTGGTTTGCCGCCGGTTGTATTTGACGTTCACGGCGGGCCTACGGCCCAGTCTCGCCCATCCTTCGACGCCGGAGCGCAATACCTCGTTGATCGCGGCATTGCGGTGTTCCAGCCGAATGTCAGGGGTTCCACAGGTTTCGGGCGCACATATGTCACTCTCGATGACCGTGAAAAACGGCTCGACAGCGTGCGCGACCTTATCGACATGCTTTCAGCCCTTCAGGCTGACGGGCGCGTGGATACCGGCCGCGCGGCGGTGATGGGAGGCTCTTATGGCGGCTATATGGTGAACGCGGTGCTGGCCGAGTATCCCGAGGCCTTCAAGGCGGGCGTTTCCCTTTACGGCGTCGCGGACTGGATCACGGCGCTGGAAGTTGCCTCCCCTGCGCTCAAAGCGGCGGACCTGATCGAATACGGCGACATAAATGATCCACAGTGGCGCGCGTTCTATGCGGTAAACTCGCCCATCCGGACCGCCGACAAGATCCGTGTCCCGGTGCTGTACTCGCACGGTGTCATGGATCCGCGGATCGACATCGCCGAGACGGAGGTGATGGTGCGAGCACTTCGTGCCAACGGGATCGAGGCGCCGTTCATTCGGATTCCGGACGAAGGCCATGGTTGGCGCAAGCTTTCGAACCGGCTGTTCTATTTCCGGCGCGAGGCAGAATTCCTTGAGGCGCAGCTCGCCAAACCTGACGCACCCTGATCAGGAGGGTTCCGGCGTGGCAGGGTGGCCGGTCAGCTTGCCATCAAGCCGGGTGTATCCGGGGCCGGGTCATGCTCGGCGACCCAGTGGCCGGGGCCGATGGGGACGAGCTGGGCCTGGTACTGGTCGGCTTCGGGGTCATCGACGACTTTGGACTTGAGGAAACGCAGGGCAGCGCGGCTGTCGAGCGGGCTCGGCAAGTCGCCCGTCAGTTTAAGCTTCTCGCGGGCGCGTTCGCCGCGCGGGTCGGCATTCGGCACGGCCGCGATCAGCGCCTGAGTATAGGGGTGGCGGGCCTCGGTGTAGATCGTGTCCCGTCCGGCCAGCTCGACGACCCGGCCGAGATAGAGAACCATGATCCGGTGGCTGATCTGGCGAACGACGGCGAGGTCGTGGCTGATGAAGATCATCGCAAGGCCAAATTCCTTCTGGAGCTCGATGAGGAGGTCCACGACCTGCGCCTGGACCGACACGTCGAGGGCCGAGACCGCCTCGTCGCAGATCACCAGCTTCGGCTGCAGGATCATCGCGCGGGCGATGCCGACGCGCTGGTTCTGGCCGCCCGACAGCTCGTGCGGGTAACGGTTGATCAGGTTCGGATCGAGGCCGACGCGGGGCAGGATCGCGCGCACCTTTGCTTCGCGCGCCGCCCTGTCCAGTTGCGGTTCATGCACCTGCAGGGGCTCGGCAACCGAAGCGCCGATCGTCATCCGCGGGTCGAGGCTCGCGAGCGGGTCCTGGAACACGATCTGCAGGTCATCGCGCAGGCTGTTCATTTCCCGGGGGCCGGCCCGGGTGATGTCCTTGCCAAGCCAGGCAATGCTGCCGGCCGTTGGCGGAATGAGGCGCAGGACGCCGCGCGCGAGGGTGGACTTGCCGCAGCCGGACTCGCCGACGACGCCGAGCGTTTCACCGGGCCGCAGGTCGAAGCTCACCCCGTTCACTGCCTTCAGGGGTTTCGTGCGGCCAAACAGCCCGCCTTTCACGTGGATGGGGAAGTGCACCTGCATATCGGCGACTTCGAGCAGGGGCGGGGTTGTCTGCGCCGGAGCAGGCGCAAGGGTGGCGCGGCCCGGCGGGTCAGGCTGGTCGATCCGCGGGACGGCCGCCAGCAGCATCTTTGTGTATTCGTGTTTCGGCGCGTAGAAAATATCGTCGGCGCTGCCTTGTTCGACGATTTCGCCGTGGCGCATGACGATCACGCGGTCGCACATGCGCGCGACCACACCCATGTTATGGGTGATCAGGATGATGCCGGTGCCGGTTTCGCGCTTCAGCTCATCCATCAGCTCGAGCACCTGGGCCTGCACGGTCACGTCGAGGGCGGTGGTCGGCTCGTCCGCGATCAGCAGTTTCGGGCCGCAAAGCATCGCAATCGCGATCATCACGCGCTGGCGCATGCCGCCGGACAGCTCGTGCGGGAACTGGTCGAGGCGGCGGGCGGCCTCGGGAATGCGCACATGCTCAAGCCATTCGGCACAGCGCCGGCTGGCGGCTTCGCCCCTCAGGCCCTGATGCAGCGCGAGGATCTCGCGCATCTGGGCACCGACGGTCATGTGCGGCGTCAGGCTTGTCAGCGGATCCTGGAAGATCATCGACATCCGGGCGCCGCGGATGCGCCGGAGTTCGGCTTTCGAGGCCTGCAGCATCTCGGTGCCATCGAACAGGATTTCGCCTGTCGCGCGACCATTGCCGGCCAGGAGGCCCATCGCGGCGAGCGCGGACTGGCTCTTGCCCGAGCCGCTTTCGCCGACAATGCCGAGGCATTCGCCGGCCGACACATGGAAAGAGACGCCGCGCACCGCGTTCACGGTGCCATCCGGCGTATCGAAATCAACAGCGAGGTCTTTAACAGTCAGGATCGTCATGACGCCTAGGCCTAACGGCGCAAGGCGAAGGCGCAAGAGGCGGGGCGCAGAAAAAGCCGGCGCCGCGTCCCCGGATGAGGAGACGCGGCGCCACAAAGACTGACCCGGGAGGAGGCGGTCAGCCTTTGTAGCCTGGGCCGATGCCGATCAAGAAAGGCTCATCCCGACATCCCGCCTTCACGAAGGCGCCGAGAGCGGCTCTGAAACCGGTCGCGGCGCCGCAATTGCGACCAGCGAAACGCCGCCGGGGAGAGCAGCAGGAAAGAGCTTTTTCACGGCTAACGCCCAGTCATTCCGAAGCGAACACCTCCACTGTAAACCTCTGTAATCAATCAAGAAATAGCGCAGCTTGCCGCGCGGCAGATCAGCGCGAATAGGTAATCGTCCGTATTGAGACCAAATATCCGGGGTCCATGCCCGCCCGGCCACAGAGCGGACCGGCAGACGGAAGGGGCAGTCCGAATAGTTTCCAGAAGCATGCGCCGCGGCGCCTGCCCTAGAGGAAAGGCTTGCACTTCCGGCCTCAGTTGGGAACATGCAACCCTTGTCCCTGTTCCCGGCTGGAGTGCCCCAGATGCCCGTCATCAACTTTCTCACCCAATGCGTCTTCGATTCCGGGGCGTTGAAGCAGCTCGCCGGCCTCGCCAAGGCGCGGGGGATCACGCGGCCGTTCATCGTGACCGATGCCGGCATCAGGGCGTCCGGTATCCTGGCAAAGGTGGAAGAGGCGCTCGGCATCGCGCCGGCCGGCGTCTTCGCAGAGACGACGCCGAACCCGACCGAAACCCAGACCAGGCAGGCAACCGCGCTCTACAAGGCGTCCGGCGCCGACGGCATCATCGCGGTCGGCGGTGGCTCCTCGATGGACCATGCCAAGGCCATCGGCTTGTTGGCGAGCCATTCCGAGCCGCTGGAAACCTATGCGGCGATCATTGGCGGCGCCAAGAAGATCGGAAAGATTCCGCCGCTGATCGCTATCCCGACGACGGCTGGCACCGGGTCTGAAGTCTCTGTCGGAATGGTCATCATCATGGAGAATGGCCGCAAGGAAACCTTTGCCTCGCCTAACCTGATCCCGGTCGTCGCGCTCTGCGACCCCGACTTGACGCTCGGCCTGCCGGCGCACCTGACGGCGGCAACCGGCATGGACGCGTTGACGCACTGCATCGAAGCTGTTCTAACCCCGTCGATTAATCCGCCTGCGGAAGGTATCGGCTATGACGGCGCTTACCGCGCCTTCGGAATGGGTATGCTTATGCGCGCGGTGAAAGATGGTTCGGACGCCGAAGCGCGCTGGCACATGATGATGGCGAGCTATGAAGGCGCGCTGGCCTTCGTGAAAGGGCTCGGCGGCGTGCATGCGCTGAGCCACGCCGCAGGGCGCCTGCATGAGAAGAAGCTCCACCACGGCACGCTGAACGCGGTTTTCCTGCCGCACATCCTGCGTTTCCATCAGGGCGCGGCGGACGAGAAGTACACGCGCCTGCGTCAGGTCATGGGCCTGAAGCCCGGGGCCGATCTCGCCGACGCGATCCAGGACCTCAACACGGCGATCGGCATTCCGAAAAATCTCGCGGCGATGGGGCTCGAGGCGTCCGACGGCCCCGGCATTGTCGACTATGCGTTGAAAGACCTCGCCCATTTCGGAAATCCGCGCCCGATGAGCGCGGACGATTATGCGAAGGTCTACGAGACGGCGATCGGCTAGAGCGCCGTACACGTATTATTCAACTGCGAGGGCCGGCAGGCCAAGGGCGACTTCAACGTCTTCCCAGTTAACGACCTTGAAATTCTGGTCGCGGCCTGATTTCGGGTTGCCATCATCCTGCACAATCACGATGCCGCGCGGATAGCCGGGCAGTGCGCCGGAGAAAGCGTCGAGACCGTCGGTATGCGTCACGGCGTCAATGCCAAGCGCCGGGTTCGCGGTGACCGAGAAGCTGCCGCGCGCGGTGTGTGGGGCCTGGCGGTCATAGACCACGAAGCGGTCTTCGGCCTGCGCGGAGACCACGATCCAGCCGGTCCCGCCTTTGCCGCGCCACAGGCTCACCCCTTCGACATCTGCCACCAGGCCAGCCGCGCCGCCGACCTCGTCGATCAGTTCCGGAGCCGGAGCCTCCTCGCGGTAGTTGATTTTCCAGAGGCCGCGGCCCTCTTCTCCCACGAACAGGATACCCTGCTCCTCATCGAATACGCAGCCTTCGAGCTGGGTTGCGAGTTTCACGGTCTTGAGCAGCTGGCCGGCAAGTTCAGACGGGCCTGCGGAAACCGCCCAGATCTCCACCGTGCCGTCCTTATAGGTGACCCCTGCAAAGTCGCGCCCCTTTTCACGCGCCGAGCAGATGCCATAGGGTTCGAGCTTGTTCGTCGGGATTTCGCCGCGATGGCTGACTGTGCCGGTTGCCCGGTCGATAAGGAAGACCGAGATGGCGTTGACTTCGTCATTGCTGGCAAGGACGACGTCATAGGGGTGATCCGCCGACTGACGGATATCGACATTATTGATCAGGCCGATGGGCAGGCGCGCCGCCTCGGTCCCGTCCATAGCGTAGACCACCAGGCCTTCCTGTTTGTTGGTGCCGAGGATCAGCGATTTTGCAGCGTCCTGCGGGTTGAGCCAGAGGGCGGGGTCATCGGCCGCATCGCCCCGCGCACCGGCAGGCGCCGTCTCCATCGCGGCTATGATGAGTGCCTGGCCGGGCAGGACCGGCGGAGCAGACGCGCAGGCCGATACAATCAGGGCTGAGGCAGAAGCAAAGAGCAGAGGGCGCAGCATTTCAGGAGGTCCTTCAGTCAGATGGCTTGGCAGGTAGAGCCTTCGGCAGGCAGGGTCTGTGTCAGACGGATCGTCTGGGGATAAGATGGGCTCGTTGTCAGGACGAGCCTGCCGACAGGCTGACAGTACCGGTCAGCAAGCTGTCAGCCAGCCCGTCGATGGCGGTCCGCAGGCCTGATTTCTGTTGCCGGCGAGACTGCCGGCGTCCTTATCGCGGCGGTGTGACAGAAAAGCGACTGTCACAAAACTTGTATCAATCCGTCACCGGATTGCGAAGAACCGGTGGTAGCCGCCGATTACTCACAATTGGGGTGATCCATGAAAAACAAGCTTTCCCTTCTTGCCGGCGCAAGCTTTCTTTCGCTTTGCCTGAGTGCGGCCCTCTCGGCCGGCGCTCAAACCACGCCGGCGCCCGCCGCAGAAGAGGCCGGAGAGGATCCGATCCTGCGCGCCGAGACGGTCGTTGTTCAGGGTGAGATCACCTATCGCAACCGCTCAGAGGAGACCGTCCAGACACTTGAATACGGCCAGGACTATTTCCAGCGCTTCGAGCCGCTGACGGCCGGCGATGCCTTGAAGCGCGTCCCCTCCGTCACCTTCCTGTCGGACGTGATCGAAAGTGACGGCGCGCGCCTGCGCGGCCTGGACCCGGGCTATACCCAGATCCTGATCAATGGCGAAAAGGTCCCCGGCTCGAATGCCGACCGTTCCTTTTTCATGGACCGTATCCCGGCCGAACTGATCGACCGGGTCGAAATCGTGCGTTCCTCTTCGGCACGCCGTTCGGGTGACGCGCTGGCGGGTACGCTGAACATCGTGCTGCGCGATGGCTATGAGCTCGATGGTGGTTATATCCGCGTCGGTGCGCTGCGCTTCGATGACGGCGAAATCAAGGAAAGCCTCGGGGCTGTGTATGGCGGCGAGCTGGGCCCGGGCCGGATCCTGATCGGCGCAAACCTTCAGGGCCGCTATAATCCGAAGCTCAAGAAGTCGCTGCGCTATGGTGACAGCCCCGAAAACAATCCGGACTTCCGTACTGACGACTTCGACAACCGCGAAGACCAGACCGACACGCGCGACGGCACGGATTACTCCTTTAATGCCGATTACAGCATCGAAGCAGATGACGGCCTGTCGATGAGTTTCTCCGGCTTCTATGTGAAGACCGATCGGACCCAGGACGAGCGTTCGTTCGAGTACAATGATCCCTCCGCCATCACGGGTCCGGTCCGCCGCACAGTGGCCGGCAATCTGCTGACCGATAACGCAAACGTTGCCGCGATCGATCAGGAGAATTATTCACTGCGCGCCGTGTTCGAGAAGGAATGGTCGGCTGGCGAAACCCAGTTCAAGATCGGCCTCGCAAGCTTCGATGAACAGGTCTATGAGACCGAGGATGAGATCGACTTTGACCGCAGCTCGCCGCGTTATACGGGCGATCTGGCGACCGTCGACCTCGCGGACGAGGAAACCTCCGCCGAGCTGTCTCACGAGTTTGAGATCAGCGATTCGGTCGAATTCGAAGTCGGTGTCTTCTTCCAGAACAAGCAGCGCGATACAGATATCCGCGAAAAGCGCAACCGGTTCAACCTGGCCACCTCCGTCCGCAACGGATGGGACCAGTTTTCTAACAACCCCGAGGAAGCGCGGACGGCGTGGACAAATCTCGGGCCGGTCCCTGGCGGTCTGAGTGAAGTCGAGGAGGAGCGCCTCGATGCCTTCGCCGTTCTCGAAGGTGAGGCGGGCCGTCTGGCCTGGGAGGCGGGCCTGCGTTACGAGACAACCGATGTGACGATCACCGACCTCACTGTCTCGCCCACGGATCAGGTTCAGACAAATGACTTCGCATTTTTGCTTCCGTCCGCCCACGTCAAGTTCGATATGACCTCGGTTGACCGCCTGTCGGCATCGGTCGCGCGCACCATGCGCCGCCCGAACTTTGACTTCATTTCGCCTGCCCTGCTGGAAGCCGAACTCGGTGACAACGATCTCCTGGGCAATCCGGATCTTGAGCCGGAGACGGCCTGGGGGCTGGACGTCGGATATGAACGCCGTCTGGGCCGGCAGGGCGTCATCGGCGTCAACGTCTTCTACCGGGACGTCTCGGATCTGGTCGAAGTGGCCAGCACCGGCGCCGTAGGGTCTGAAGGCCCGGGTACATTCGTGCTCCAGCCGCGGAATACCGGCAATGGCACGGTGTACGGCGTCGAGTTCGATCTCTCCACCCCGCTGACTTTCGTCGGCCTGCCGAATACGGGCGCGTTCGCCAACTTCTCGGTCCTCGACAGCGATATCGATGATGCGTTCGGCTCGCGCCGGTTCAACGACCAGTCCGAGTATGTTTACAATTTTGGCTTCATTCACGACCTCGTTGAACTGGATGCCGCATTCGGCGCGACCTATCGCAAGCAGGGCGACGCCTTCGGGCGGGTCATCGGCGAGGAGATCACGACCTCCTATGGCGCCGATCTTGAAGTCTTCGTCGAAAAGCGCATCGGTGATCGCTTCACCCTGCGCGCTGTGGGCTCAAACCTGCTGAACGCCTCCAAGGACGAAGTGTTCAACAAGTTCACCACCATCGAGGATCAGACCGACCGCGCGTTCGATGAGTACGAGCTGGAGAGTGAAGAAGCCGGTCCGGTCTTTCAGCTGATGGCACGTTACGCCTTCTGATTTATCCGCCCGGTTAGCCACCCTGTCAGGCCGCAGCGGCGCTGCGGCCTGATGGTTCAGCCAGACAGCTGCCACCAGGCTCTGATCCTTGCGGTGTAGGCGTCAGGCGACTCGCTGGCGAGGCGGCGCGCGGTCCGGAAGGCGTGTCGCAGCGCCCGGCGGCGGGCCTTTGCAATGTAGGCGAGTGCTTCCTCGCTCTGCCTCACCGGTAATTGCCGCTCCGTCAGCTGTCTGACTTCTGCTTCGAGAAGGCCCAGGTCGCGCCAGTCGCCGAGATCATCGCACAGCCGCTCTCCGGCGGCCGCATGGCCATCCATAACGTCTGCAAAAATGTTGCGCAGCAGAAGGGTCTGATACCAGTGATCCTTTGCCCGTTTGCGCAGGTCATGAACGGGTTCCTCGTCGCGCGCCTGACGCGCATCTGCCAGCGTGCCGGCAAACCGCCGGTAGCCCCTTTCGAGACCCGGACCGATGGCGCGCCAGCCGTCGTGTTCAAGGGTCCAGCCTGGCACGCGCGCGCCGGCAGTTGCCATGTTACCGGCAAAGGCGGCCAGAAGGCGCTGGCTCTCGGCGGCGCTAACGGCCCGCCGCCGAGAGACTGCCCTCGCGATCCGGGCTTCGATTTCGGCGGGCATCTCCAGTCGGCTCAGCGTTTCGCCCAGCGCGCCCCTGTCCCTCAAGGCCGAGAGTGAGGCGGCCGCCTCGCGCAGCGCGCGGATCTCGGCGCGCGCCTCTGGAAAGGCTGTCGCCGTCAACCGCAGCAGGGCCCGCAAGCGCTTGGTCGCTTTCCGGCACTCGTGCACCTTGCGCGCCGTCGGGGTTGCGGGGTCTGTAAGAACTGCGTCGATGGCCGCAAATTCCTCGGCGGCAATCCGGCGCACGCCGTCTGCAAGGGTGGGGTCCTTCGCCGAAAACCTGTATGCCATCGCCGCTGCCCGTGTGTCCTGTCGACGAGATGGCACAGGGCAAATCAGACCGCCAATCCTCTCGCTTGCCCCGCGACTACAGGAAATTGGAGGTGCTGAGGCAAAGCCTGCGGCCCGGGCCCCGGCAGCGGCGCACATTCGCCCTTCACGCCGGCATGCGAATCCGGGGATACGCTTGGTTCATGCCTGAAAATCTCCAGATGCTGCTCAACACGCTCGGCCTGATGACGTCGGCCCTCGCACTGGGCGCGTCCTGGGTGGCCTCGGTGGTCTCGCCCAATTGCAGCTTTGACAAGCTGACCGGTGCCCGGGCCGATGGCCATGTGCGCGAGCTGATCCACCGGACGAGCCCGCAGCTGGGCTTCCTGATGGCGGTGTCCGGCGCTCTGCTGATTGCGGGCGGCAGCCTGATCGGCGGCATCGTGGCCTTTGTGGCAGCCTTCGGCTTTTATGCGACGCGCATGCTCCTGGCCCCGAAGGAAGGCAAGAACCGGCCCGGAGTGCGAACGAAGCGAAAGGAGCAGCGGGGCTTTTCGGTTGCTTTTTCGCTGACCTTCACCGCTGCGGCTCTGATGGCCGCCATCCTCGGCCTGTTTGGCCTCTAGGCCCTCACTCGTCAGAGACGGCGCCTTGCGTCGATGGCGCGTCTGTCTGCCTCATGCCGGCGACAGGAGGGGGGCTGTTTGCCCCCCGTCTGCTCGAGAGAAAATGGGCGCGGTGCCCCTGAAACCACTGGCATCCTTGCGCTGAAGCGGAAAAAACAATTGTTCATCAATATCCTGGCTTAATCCGGAAAAGTGCGCCCGGCTGGCGAGTGCCATTGCCGTATGACACCCGCCGGCTTAGGCTGCGCTGCAGCATGAAAGGTTTTCAAGGCGATGCTCTACTCCCTCGTCGAAATGAACCGGGTTGTCATGGCGCCCATGCGCCTCGCAGCCCGGGCCGGCCGCGCAGCGCTCGCCTCGCCGCTTAACCCTCTCGGCCAGACGAGTTACGGGCGCTCCCTATCCGCCATGGCAGATGTCTTCGAGAGTACGACCCGCTATTACGGTAAACCCGAATGGCGCATCTCCTCGGCACGGATCAACAGCGTCACCGTTCCGGTCACGCCTGAGATCGCCTGGCGCTCGCCCTGGTGCAGCCTGGTGCATTTCCGCAAGGATGCCGAAGTCTTGAAGACAGCGCTGCGGCCGGGCGCGCCGCGCCAGCCGCGGATGCTGATCGTGGCGCCCTTGTCCGGCCATTATGCCACGCTGCTGCGAGGCACTGTCGAAGGCTTTCTCGAAACGCACGACGTCTATATCACGGACTGGATCGATGCGCGTATGGCGCCAGTCTGGCTCGGCCGTTTTGATCTCGATGATTACATCGACCATGTCCGCAAGATGCTGACCGAGCTCGGCGGCGGCGCGCATGTCCTGGCGGTGTGCCAGCCGGGCCCCCCTGTGCTCGCGGCCATCTCCATGATGGCCGAGGAAGAGGATCCGGCCCTTCCGGCGACGATGACTTTCATGGGCTCGCCGATCGATGCCCGCAGATCACCGACGGTCCCGAACAGGCTTGCTGAAGAACGCCCCTTCAGCTGGTTCGAAGAGAACATGATCCACACCGTGCCCGCCCCCTATCCGGGCGTTCTGCGCCGCGTGTATCCGGGCTTCGTGCAGCTCGCCTCATTCATGAATATGAACTGGAGCCGGCACGTTGATGCACAGTGGAAATTCTTCAACCACCTGGTTGGCGGAGATGGCGATAGCGCCGCCAAGCACCGGGAGTTCTACGACGAGTATCTCTCGGTTCTCGACCTCACCGAAGAGTTCTACCTTCAGACCATCCAGCGCGTGTTCCAGGAACACCACCTCGCCCGCGGGATTTATCATTATCGCGGCAATCGGGGCGTCAAGCCCTCGGCGATCCGCAATGTCGCGCTGATGACCGTCGAGGGCGAAAAGGATGATATCTCCGGCATCGGCCAGACACAGGCCGCGCACGATATCTGTACAAACATTCCGGAAAACATGCGCACCGACTATATCCAGCCGGGCGTCGGCCATTACGGGGTGTTCAATGGGTCACGCTTCGAAGCCGAGATCGTACCGCGGGTGACACAGTTCACGCGGCGTTTCACCCGCGAGGCCTCAGAAGAAGCCGCAGCCGCCACCAAGCGCTAGACCGCGCAATCTGATCCTGAGATTGCGTGTTCCAGGTTCCCGATTGATCGCAAGCGCTTGCGGCGGCGGGTGCCCGGTCTGGCAGAATTTTCTAATCCGGGCACGCCATCGCCTCGAAGCCGAGGAGCTCGATCTGCGGGCTGAGGTGGCGATCCGTGGAGGGCTCAGCGGCGCTGAGCGCGGTTGAGAGATACTTCTTGTTGTCATCACAGAACACGGTCGCGACGACCGCGCCGGCGCCCAGCCGATCTGCCGCAATCACCGCGCCGATCAGGTTTGCACCGGATGAGATGCCCACGCCAAGACCGAGCTCGCGTGCCAGGCGCTGAGCCATAAGGATGGCATCGCCGTCCGAGACCGCGATTACGTCATCCAGTTCACAGAGGTTCACCAGCGCCGGGATGAAATCATCCGAAATCCCCTGGATGCGGTGATGCCCGATCTTGTGGCCAGTCGAGAGTGTCGGCGATTCGGCGGGCTCCAGCGGATGGATGCGCACGCTCGGGCACGCTGCTCGCAGCGCTCGGCCAACACCCATCACCGTGCCGCCTGTGCCAACCCCGGCAATGAAGGCATCGGGCGAAAGGTCCAGCGCGGCGAGCTGGCGCAGAAGCTCCGGACCCGTCGTATCGATGTGGGCACGCGCATTGTCGCCGTTCGAGAACTGGCAAGGCAGGAAGACATCATCGCGTTCGGCGGCAAGGTGTTCGGTCGCCGCGATGGCGCCCAGGAACCCACCCTCGGCGCGGCTGACCAGGTTCAGCCTGGCGCCAAGGCTGCGAAGCAGCGACTTGCGCTCATCACTCATCCAGTCCGGCATGAAAATCTCAACCGGGTGGCCCAGCGCGCGCCCAAGCGCCGCGAGCGCGATACCCGCATTTCCACTTGTGGCTTCGGCAATTGTGTCGCCAGGACGCAGCGTGCCGGCCCTGTAGGCGCGGGCAAGGATCGACAGAGCCATCCGGTCCTTGATTGACCCGGTCAGATTGTAATGCTCGGCCTTGGCATGCACGACCCGCTCGCGTCCCCGGAAACGCAGCCGGATCGACAATAGCGGCGTGCGCCCGATCAGGCAGGCGAGGCTCTTCAGCCGGCAAGCCTCCGGCGCCGCCGGGACCACATCCCTCGGAGAGGCAACAGGGCGCAGATGGAAAGGGGGCATTGAGACCTCCGGATCAGTGTCCAAGTCTCTCTGGTCGCGCCGCAAAGTTCATTACGAAAGCTTTCCTCTTTCGTGGTTATGTCGATAATATATTTTGGATAAAGAGGCAGATAATGGAAAATATTGATGATACAGATCGTTTTCTGCTGCGCGCCTTGCAGGTCGATGCGAGCACGTCGCTCGAAGCCCTGGCAGCGGCCGCCTCAATTTCTCTGAACACCTGCTGGCGGCGGGTAAAGCGGCTGGAAGAGACCGGCGTCCTGATGCGGCGCGTCGCGCTGGTCGATCCGGAGAAGGCAGGCCTCGGCCAGACAGTATTCGTGGCCATTCGGACCCGGGAGCATTCGGCGGCCTGGCTCGAGCGCTTCGCGGCCGCTGTCCGGGCCATCCCCGAGGTTGTGGAGTTCTACCGCATGGCGGGCGATGTCGATTACCTGCTGAAGGTGCAGGTCGCGAGCGTCAAGGATTATGACCGGGTCTACCGGTCCCTGATCAGCCGCATCGACCTTGCCGATGTCAGCGCAACGTTTGCGATGGAGTGCATCAAGAACACAACTGAGTTGCCTCTCTGACGCGCTCGCGGATCAGGTGAAGGCCATCCAGGTCAGATAAGCGATCATCGCACCGATCAGCGCGCCGATGACCTGGCGCAGGTTCTTTGTGAGCTGCATATTCTCATCCCTCCGTTTTCGTCCGGAAGGGTGCAAGCTGTATGCCTCAGCGCGCGGGCGTCAGTGCTTGTGTTCGCCCGCCGGCTGCGGGTAGCGGAAATCCAAGGCTCCGTGGTCATGATCATGGTTACCCAGCACGCCATGCTGATGCATCGGCAAGGCCATTACGACGAGGGCAAAGGCCGCCCCGGCAGCCAGGGCGCCGAGCGCACGCGCAGGACGTGTCTCGTCCAGCGGCTTCATCATCGGTCCGGTTGCCACGTAGATCAGCAGACCGGCCGAAATGGCGTAGAGCGCGATCAGGGTATCTGTTCCCAATTCTGATACGAACAGGCCGGAGACCAGAGCGCCGAGCGGCGTGGTCGCCGCCGCCGCGATGAACGCCCAGAGCAGCGCCTCGCGCACCCTGAACCCGTGCCGGGAGAGAATGGCGAAAGCGATGATTCCTTCGGCAAATTCGTGCAGGATGAGACCGAGCGAGGCATAGACGCCGGACTGGAAACTCGCCGCGAAAGAGACCGAATAGATCACCCCGTCGAAGAAGGAATGGATGCCCACCGCAAGCAGGGGGGTGAAAGCCTCAGCGCGCGACTGGGTGTGGCCTTCGGCAAAAAAGGTGCGCATCGCAAAGCTCATCAGCAGTCCCGCGAAAAAGCCGCCGAGCACGAACTTCGCGGCGTCCCGGCCCGCCGCCATGACTTCGGGAATGATGTGCAGAAGGCTCAGGGTGATCAGCATGCCGCCAGCCGACAGGGCGAAAAGACCCGACTGGCGCGCTGACCATTCACTGCGCAGCGCCACGGCCGCGAGACCGAGCGATGTCACCAGGGCTGCAATCAGGCCAAAGGAAAGTGAGGCCTGAAGGGAAAGGGGCATGCTCTGGTCAATCCGGCTTTGGGGGGGGGCGCTTGCGAAAAGTGTTATAGTGTTTCATTATTGAGTTGGCGAGCTTATTCTTTCAGCCTTGAAACCAAGCCAAACCTTTGAGGAGTTGACCATGTCCTTCACGCCTGTCCGCCTGGCCGCCCTCCTCCTGATCGCCGGCCCCCTGGCGGCTTGCGGCGCGCCGAAATCTCCAGCCCCTGCGCCCTTGGCTGAGGCACCCGAGGTACCTGAATCGACCGAATCGTCCGAATCGATTGCGACACCGGCGGACGCCCCTGACGCACAGGAGGCTGGCGACAAGGATCACGATCATGACCATGCGGCCGAAGAGGCGGGCGGTACGCCCCATGTGCACGGGCTTGCCGATCTGGCGCTGACGCGCGACGGCGCCAGTTACCATGCCCAGCTCGTCTCCCCGCTCGCGAATTTCGGCCTTTCCGAAGCCGACGGCGTGTTTACCGATGGCGTGCTCGCTGCGCTTGCGGGCCTGATCGAGCTGACGGGCGGCGAATGCAGGGCGAGCCCGCCCGAGGCCGAAATCGACACCTCCAGCGGCCATACGGACGGCCATGTCCACCTTGCCTGGACCTGTGCCAATCCGGACGCCGTCTCGGCGCTTCGCTTCCCGGGCTTTAAGGCCTTCCCCGGTTTCGAACGCGTCAATGCCGTCTATATCACGGATACGGCGCAGAAGGCAGGCGAACTGACGCCTTCCGCTTCGGAACTTTCCCTGAAATAAGGCCTGCATGAGCCAGCCCGTTGTCGATATCGAAAATCTCGCCTTCGCCTGGAAAGGCGGGCCGCAGGTCCTCAATCTGCCCACCTTCCGGCTGGAGGCGGGCGAGCGTGTTTTCCTGCGTGGGCCATCCGGCTCGGGCAAGTCGACCCTGCTCGGTCTGATCGCCGGCGTGCTGGCGCCCCAGCAGGGAAACGTGCGCGTACTCGGCAAAGACATGGCGGCCCTCTCGGCCTCGGGGCGGGACCGTCTGCGGGCAGATCATGTCGGCGTGATCTTCCAGATGTTCAATCTCGTCCCCTACCTCTCCGTCACCGGCAATGTCCTGCTGCCGCTGCGCTTCTCGCCGGCCCGTCGCGGGGCCGCCGGCAGCGACGCGGAAGGCGAGGCCCGCCGCCTGCTGACGCGCCTCGGCCTCGATGACGAGCGCCTGCTCGCGCGCCGCGTGTCGGATCTCTCCGTCGGCCAGCAGCAGCGCGTCGCCGCCGCCCGGGCCCTGATCGGCGCGCCGGACCTGATCATCGCAGACGAGCCGACCTCCGCCCTCGATGCCGATGCGCGCGACCGCTTCATCGCGCTCCTTTCCGAGGAAGTGACCCGCTCCGGCGCCAGCCTCCTCTTCGTGAGCCATGATGCGAGCCTCGCGCCGCTGTTTACCCGCGCAGTCGATCTGGTTGCCATAAACCAGGCAGGGGTCTGCGCATGAGCGCGCTTCTGTCTCTCGCCTGGCCCAGCCTTCTGAACCGCAAGGGTTCGGTGATCCTCACGATCCTCGCGGTCGCGCTCTCCGTTGCCCTCTTCCTTGGCGTCGAGAAAGCCCGTAGCGGCGCTCGCGAAGGCTTCGGCAACACGATCTCCGGCACAGACCTGATCATCGGTGCGCCGACCGGTTCGGTGAACCTGCTGCTCTATTCCGTCTTCCGCATGGGCAGTGCCACGGCGGAAGTCTCCTGGCCGACCTATGAGAAGATCGCTGCCCGAAAGGATATCGCCTGGACCGTTCCGGTCGCGCTCGGCGACAGCCATCGCGGCTACCGCGTCATGGGCACCACCCTCTCCTATTTTGAGCATTACAAGTATGGCGGCGGCCAGCCGCTCGCCTTCGCCTCCGGCAAACCGTTCGACGACCTGTTCGATGCCGTGATCGGGTCCGAAGTCGCCCGCGAGCTTGGTTACGAACTGGGTACGGAGCTCATTCTCTCGCACGGCCTCGGCTCGGCAGAACTCGGCGGCGGTCACGAGAACCGGCCCTTCCGGGTCGCGGGCGTCCTGAAGCCGACGGGCACGCCGGTGGACCGCACTGTACACGTCTCCCTCGAAGCCATCACCGCCATCCATGTCGGCTGGGAAAGCGGCGCCAAGAACCCGCTCGCCGATACGATCCCGGAGGAGATGATCCGCTCCTTCGACCTGACGCCGAAAACCGTCACCGCCATTTTTGCGGGCCTCGAACGAAAGGGCACGATCCTAACCACCCGCCGCGCCATCAATACCAACCGCGGTGAGCCCCTGATGGCGATCATTCCGGGCGAGGCCCTCGCTGAGCTCTGGAACGTCACCTCGGTTGCCGAACGGGCCTTACTCGCCGTCTCGGCCTTCGTGATCGCTGTCGGCCTCGTCTCGATCCTCACCTCGATCCTTACCAGCCTGAACGAGCGCCGACGCGAGATGTCGATCCTCCGGGCCACCGGAGCGCGGCCGCATCACATTTTTTTCCTCCTGGTGCTGGAAGCGGGTCTCGTGGGCTTGCTCGGCGCGGTGCTCGGCATTGGGCTGGTGCATGGGCTGATCGCGCTCGTCGCCCCGCTGCTGCAGGCGCAGTATGGCGTGGCCTTCTCGATGGGCTTGCCCGGCCTGGTCGACCTGTCTGTCCTCGGGGCGGTGACGGCGGCCTCGCTGCTGATCGGCGCGGTGCCGGCGCTTGCGGCGATGCGCCGCTCGCTGGCCGATGGTCTCAGCGTACGCCTCTAGTTTAAGTATTTGCTGACTGGCGTGAGCGCCTCTCGCCGCGTATCCTGGATGGCATGAAACCCATGAGCACCCGTTTTTTCTCCGCCCTGTCTGCCCTCGCCCTGGCAGCCTGTGGTGCAGCTACCAGCAGCGATACGGCAGAGGCGGCCCCCGCCAAGCCCGCCGAGAAGACGACCCCGCCGAAGACGCCAGGCCAGCCGGCCCCCGGCCCGAAAGTCGGCGACAAGATCGGCGAGACCGCCGCCGACCGCGCCGCCGCGCGCGAGGCGAAGGCCGCCCAGCGTGCCGCCGAGGCCAGGAAGCGCGACGAAGCCCTCGCGGCCCGCGGCATCAAGCGGATCGGCTGGGAGGACCTGATGCCCGAAGGGGAGGAAGAACGGCTGGCTCAGATGTTCCAGGCCCAGATGGCGATGATGTATTCCAGCGGAATCACTGAAGGAGGGGCAGGCGACACCGCCGTCCAGATCGGCACGTTCAATACGGTCAAGGAACTCAACGGCAAGAAGATCAAGATCCCCGGCTACACCGTTCCGTTCGAGTATGGCGCCGATGCGCAGATCAGGGAATTCCTGCTGGTGCCCTATTTCGGCGCCTGCCTGCATGCCCCGCCGCCGCCGCCGAACCAGACAATCTTCGTGATGTCAGAAAAACCGATCAAGATGAAAGACCTTGCCCAGGCCGTATGGATCGAAGGCACCATCCACACCCAGACCCAGGAAAGCGAGCTGGCGGACGCGGCCTACACGATCAAAATGACCGCGATCGAGGAATACCAATACTAAACGCCCGGCCGCGAAAGCCGCGCCGCCCGGGCTGACTGAGACCGTCCGCGCAAAAAGAAGGGCGGCCTTTTGGCCGCCCCTCAACACTCTACACGTTACTCTACTGTCCTACAGAGTGCAGACAACTTCCTAACACTCCGTGAACGCTCTGGCGCAGCCTCAGCCCTGCCGGGCGAGAAGGTTGCGAATTTCCTCCAGCAGCACTTCCTGGCGCGGCGGGGGCGGTGGCGGGGCCGCTTCTTCCTTTTTCTTAAGATTGTTCATCGCCTTGACGACGAAGAACAGAGCGAAGGCCATGATCGTGAAAGAGATGACATTATTGATGAACAGCCCATAGGCGATCACGGCATCGCCGGCCTCGCGCGCAGCAGCCAGCGAGGTCGTTGAGGCCGGGCTTTCGGAGATGTTGAGGAACAGGTTGGAGAAGTCGACACCGCCCGTTGCGCGGCCGAGGACCGGCATCATGACGTCATTGACCAGCGAGGCCACGACGGTGGCGAACGCACCGCCCAGAATGAAACCGACAGCCAGGTCGACGAGGTTGCCTTTGAGAGCGAACTCTTTGAATTCCTTTAGCATAGTCTTTCCTGTTCCACGCCTGCGCTGACACAAAGCTCTGCCGTCAGATTGCGGGGTTCGGGCGCAGCGTCAAGAACACGCAGCCGGAGAGGCGATGAGGCTGTCTGCCTATCGCGCCTCAGGATCATCGCCGCCATTGACGCGGGCACGCAGTTCCTTGCCGGCCTTGAAGAAGGGGACTGCTTTCGCCGGCACTTTCACAGGTTCGCCAGTGCGGGGGTTACGCCCCTTGCGGGCGTCGCGCTTGCGCACCGAGAAGGCGCCGAAGCCGCGCAGCTCCACCCGGTCGCCGCGTGCCAATGCACTGCCTATTTCGTCCAGGATCACGTTCACGACTTTTTCCACGTCTTCGTGACGCAGGTGCGGATATTCAGCCGCGAGATTATCGATCAGTTGGGACTTCAGCATGTGTTTGATTATAAACGCATTTGCGGCGGGAGCGCTAGGCCCCCGCCGCAAACATTGCCTGAATTTTAGATATCGGCCGCTAAAGGCACCGGCGTTATCAGGACCCTGCCATCAGGCTTTCAGCTTGTGCCTTCCAGCCATCACGCTCCATCCGGCCCTGGACGGCCAGCTCTTCCTCAAGGCTCGCCACCTGCTCGGCCGACAGCGACGCGATCTGCCAGAAGTGGAAAACACCGGCATCGTTGAGCTTCTTTTCGAACGCAGGACCGACGCCTTTGAGCTTTTTCAGATCGTCGGCACTGCCTTGCGGGGCGGCCAGGCGGCCGCGGGCGTCGAGCGATTTGGCATCGCCCTTTGCCGCCGGAGCAGGCCGGGCTTTCGGCTTCGCACCCGACGAGGCCAGCGCCGCGCCGAGGATGTCGCCGAGCGAGGCGCCGGCATCGGCCGAGCCATACTGGGCAACGGCTTCGGCTTCTTCGGCGATCTCGAGGGCCTTGATCGAGAGTGAAACACGCCGCGTGGCGCGGTCAACGGTCACAACCTTCGCATCGACCTTATCACCGACCGCAAAACGCTCGGGGCGCTGGTCAGCCCGGTCACGCGAGAGGTCCGCACGGCGGATGAAGGTGCGAACGGCAGGTGTGCCGAACTCGACTTCAAGGCCGCCCGACGTGACTTCGACGACACTGCAGGTCACGGTCGAACCACGCTTGATGCCCGATTCGCCAGCCGCTTCGATCGGATCGCCTGACAGCTGTTTGATGCCGAGCGAGATGCGCTCCTTGTCAACATCCACATCAAGGACTTTCGCCTTGACGCGGTCACCCTTGGTGTAGGCTTCAATCGCCTGATCCCCGGGCTTGCCCCACGAGATGTCGTTGATGTGCACCATGCCGTCCAGATCGGGGCCGAGGCCAACGAACAGGCCGAACTCGGTGATGCCGCGCACCTCGCCTTCGATTTCCGAACCCACCGGGTTCTCGGCGAGGAAGGCGCTCCACGGATTGTCCATGGTCTGCTTGAGACCGAGCGAGATGCGGCGCTTGTCACTGTCGACATCCAGCACTTCCACATCGACTTCCTGCGAGGTCGAAAGGATCTTGCCGGGGTGCACGTTCTTTTTTGTCCAGCTCATTTCGGAGACATGGATCAGGCCTTCGACACCATCTTCCAGTTCCACGAACGCGCCGTAATCGGTGATATTGGTGACGATGCCCTTCAGGCGTGCGCCTGTCGGGTAGCGGGCCGAGATGTTGCTCCAAGGATCGGAGCCCAGCTGCTTCATGCCGAGCGAGATACGCTGGGTCTCGGGATTGATCTTGATGATCTGGACTTCGACTTCCTGGCCGACTTCGACCACCTGAGAAGGGTGGTTGATGCGCTTATAGGACATATCGGTCACGTGCAGCAGGCCATCGATGCCGCCGAGGTCAACGAACGCGCCGTAATCGGTGATGTTCTTGACCACGCCTTTGCGGACATCGCCTTCCTTCATGTCGGAGACGATTTCAGCGCGCTGTTCGGCGCGGCTCTCCTCCAGGATGGCGCGCCGCGAGACAACGATGTTGCCGCGAACCCGGTCGAGCTTGAGAACCGCAAAGGGCTGCACTTCGCCCATCAGCGGGCCAACATCGCGAACCGGGCGGATATCCACCTGCGAGCCGGGAAGGAAAGCGTTGACGCCGCCGAGGTCGACCGTGAAGCCGCCTTTGACCCGCCCGGAGATGGCGCCCTTGACAGGCTCACCCTTGGCAAAGCTGCGCTCGAGTTTGACCCAGCGCTCTTCCCGGCGGGCTTTCTCGCGGCTGAGAACGGCTTCACCGAGGGCGTTCTCGATCCGGTCGAGGTAGACATCGACAATGTCGCCGGGGGCTGGCTGCTTATCCTCGAGGGAAAATTCCTTGATATCAATCCGGCCTTCGGTCTTCAGGCCGATGTCGACGATAATCGAGTCATTGTCGATGCGAAGGACGGTCGCCGGGATAACCTGGCCTTCCTTCATGGCGCCGGCGGCGGCCGAGGTCTCGAACATCGAGGCGAAGTCGGCGGGAGTGGGGTTCATTGAGGTGTTCATTGGGTCTCCAGGGAAGGGCATGAATGGTTCAAGGGCAGGCATGCACCATTGCAGCCTGCGGACATCCCGCCCCATCAGTGTCTTGGGGGGTGGTCTGGTTTCATCTGCGGGGCTGCCTGTTTGGATTGAACCTTTCGGCCCTCAGGCAGTCTTTCCACGGGCGAGGGCGGCCTCTACGGCAGCCCGCGCCTTTTCCACAGCCGCGTCTATAGTGAGATCAGTGGTATCGATCAAGATGGCATCGGCGGCCATTGCGGCAGGCGCATCGCGGCGTCCCTGATCGCGGGCATCGCGGATTTTCAGCTGTTCGATAACCGCCTCCGGCATGACCACCTCGCCCTGCCCGATAAGCTCCTTCCAGCGGCGTGCCCCGCGCTGGGTCACGTCCGCGTCCACCCAAAGCTTTACGTCCGCGTCCGGGGCGATCACAGTGCCGATATCGCGCCCGTCCAGCAGCGCCCCGCCCGCCTGGGTTGCGAAGGCCCGCTGCAGCTCGAACAGCGCCTGGCGCACCGAGGGGATCGCTGCCACCACGCTCGCCGCCCGGCCGGCCTCGGCGGAGCGCAGCTCGTGTTCGATGAAGTCATTCAGGTCCAGTGTCCGTGCGATATCCGACAGCGGTCCGGGCGCATCCAGCGCGACGCCCTGTTTCAGCGCCGCTACCCCCACGGCCCGGTAAAGCCTGCCCGTATCCATATAGGGAAGGCCGAAATGACCGGCGAGCCGCCGGGCAATCGTGCCCTTGCCGGACGCCGTCGTGCCATCAATCGCTATGATCATGAGGCCGGGGAGTGGAGGAGGGGAGGGGGGGAAGTCAAGATGCCTGCCTGATGCGCGATCGGCTTGTGCACCGGGCATGCACTAATCTCCGGCCGGGCACAGAGGTGGGGGGAGGACGCCTGTCCGGAGACAGCGCTGCGGTCGCAAAGGCGATCAATGACGCCTTCGGGGCCGGGGACGTGCCGGGTGCCCGGGGGCGGATGCGTGCAGACATTGTCTGGAACGAAGCCAGCAGCTTTCACGACGCCGACGCCAATCCCTGCATCCTGCCCGCGGGATCGGATCTGTCCGCGACCTATCTCGGCGCCATCCGGATCCCGCCATCCAGCCGGATGCACTGACCGTTGAAATAGCTGTTCGTCGCAAGTTGCAGGGCCAGCGAGGCGTACTCTTCCGGCTTGCCGAGCCGCTTCGGGAACGGCACCGAAGCAGCAAGGCTGTTCAGTACCTTGTCCGAGGCGCGCAGCATCAGCGGCGTCGCGAAGATGCCTGGCATGATCGAATTGACGCGAATGCCGAGGTCCATCAGGTCGCGTGCCATCGGCAGCACGAGTCCGTTGACGCCCGCCTTGCATGATCCGTACACCACCTGTCCGATCTGGCCATCCTGCGCGGCGACCGAGGCGGTCAGGGTTATGCAGCCGCGCTCACCGTCTTCCAGCTCAGGCAGGTAGGCCATGCCCTCGGCCGAGAGCGAGGCGATGCGATAGGAGGCCACCAGCACGCCCTCGGCGCCGAAGGCATAGTCTGCAGTCGGAAGGCGCTTATACCGGGCGTTCTCCTTGTCCCAGCTCAGCGTCTTGCCGCCTCTCGCAGCCATGGCGCAGTGTACCGTGATCCGCTCCTGGCCGTGCGCCTTGCGGGCCTTCTCGAACCCGGCGATGCAGCTTTCCTCGCTCATGATGTTGACATTGCAGAAGACGCCGCCGATTTCCCCGGCAGTCGCTTCGCCAGCCTCTTCATTAATATCGAAAATGGCAACCTTCGCGCCTGCCCTGGCCAGTGCGCGGGCAGTGGCCTGGCCGAGTCCGGAGGCACCCCCGGTCACGATGGCGGCGGTGTCATTGGTGATCTGCATGGTCTCGTCTCCCTTGGTGTCCTTTATCAGTCTGCCGATGCGTTCAGACGGGCCCGGCAACAAAGCCCTTCCAGGTCTTCATGTAGCTGAGGAAAGCCGGGCCAAGGCCTTCAGCCTTGAGGTGGTCTTCCGGAACCGGCAGGGCGATCGGCACGAAGCCGGGGTCTGCCATCACTTTCTTCGGAAAGTCATGATGCAGAATAGCCCCGCGGCCGATCACCACGAAGTCGAGGCCTGCGGCGATCGCGCGCTGGCAGTCAGCCCCGGTCAGGATCTTGCCCGCAGCGCCCAGCCTTGCCCTGGCGCGCGGCAACGCCCCGAACAGCTCGACCAGCGTCTTCTCGCCCGGGCCGGCACTGACCGGAGGCTTGAAACAATCCCACAGCGACATGTCGAGATAGTCGATCCGCTCGTCTTTGAGCAGCGCCGCCGCAAGGCCGAGGATTTCGCCAAGGTCCATCCCGAACCGCTCCGGCGAGAGCCGCACGCCGAGCGAGAAGCCCTTGCCGCACTCGGCCCGTATGCCCTCGATGCATTCAAACAGGAACCGCGCCCGGTTCTCGAAACGACCGCCATATTCGTCCGCGCGCTTGTTCACGTCCGCGCTGAGGAACTGGCAGATCAGGTAACCATGCGCCCCATGCAGCTCGATACCGTGAAAGCCCGCCTTCTCCGCGCGCACCGCGGCGGCGATGAAGGCATCGCGCGAGGCTTTCACTTCATCAAGGCTCATGGCCCGCGCGCTGAACTCGTCATTCGCCGATGGACAGTGCGGCGCTTCGCCGATCAGGTCTGCCGGCGAGCGCATGCCTGCATGGTGCAGCTGCACGACAGAATGCGTACCCGTCCTGTTGAGCGCCGCGGCCAGCCGCGTGAGACCCGGCAGGTGCTTGTCACCGAATATGCCCAGCTGGCCCGGAAAGCCCTGGCCCTTCGCCTGCACATGCGCCGCACAGGTCATGGTCACGCCAAAGCCGCCCTCGGCGCGCTTCAACAGCCAGCGCAACTCATCATCGCTGAGCACGCCGTCAGCATGACTCTGCAGGTTGGTCAGGGGGGCCAGCATGAAGCGGTTCTTCATGGCCGGGCCGCGGGCGAGGGAAAGGGGAGATTGAAGATCAGTCATCCGGGCATCAAAGGCGTCTGAAGCCTGTCCGTCAATTCTGCCGTGGGGGTAGGGGGTGGCCTTGCGTTGAGGCCAGGCGGGTTTAGGCTTGCCGCGGCAGAAACAGAGGACGGCTGGGAATGGACAATGCAGAGATTGCAAAACAGCTGTTCGCCGCGCTCGCCGGGCAGGATGAGGCCGCCGTGCGCCGCCTCTGCGCGCCGGACATGCGTGTGCGCCAGAATAACGGCCGGCCGATGAGCCTCGACACCCTCTTGCGGTTCAATGCGGCTGTGGGCCGGGCCGTGAAGGATTTCCGGTATGAAGACCCGGTGCGCTCCGCCACAGATACCGGCTTTGTCGAAGAGCATGCCGTTCGCGGCACACTGCCGGACGGCACCGCGCTCGAACTCGCCGTCTGCATTGTCGCCACCGTAAAAGATGGCCGTGTGACGGACGTGCGGGAATACCTCGACTCGGCTGCCTCCACCGGCCTCGCCGCCGCGCTGAAATAAGCGCCCTCCTGCCCGTGGCTGCGTGTGGGCTCAGCTTCCGAAGGCGGTGCGCAGCCGATCGCCGCCGTATCACGCGTGAATACCGTCAGCTCCACCCTGCTCATGCCGCAGCGCGGCGCGTGATCGAGATATGCCTCCAGCAAGCATCGCCCGGTTGCGGCGCCGCGATGGCTGGAGAGCAGGCACCTGCCAGGCGCGCCGAGATGAACGCTTTCCGGCACGGCCACGGGCGTGATGTCTGCACAGCCCACCAGGTTCTCCGCGTCCATCGCCGCATGGATCGGCCAGTCAATCCCGATCAGCCGGAGCGCAAACGCGCGCTCAGGAACAAACGGCGGTAGCGCCACAAGGCTGAGGTAAATCCGCTCAGCTGCAACCGCCTCGATGGCCGCACGGTGCGCCGCCACCTGATCTTTCCGCAGTTAGATGATGTCGATCATCCTTCACCCCGCCGAAACGTCCGCCCCCAGCGTCCTCAGGTGCCCCAAAAACTCCGGATAGCTCGTGTCGATCATCGATACGTCGTCGACGCTCACGGGCCTTTGCGCTGCGGTGCCCATCACCAGCGCGCTCATGGCGATGCGGTGGTCATGGCGCGTCTCGACGAGGCCGCCGCCCGGCACCGGGCCGGCGCAGCCCTCAATGATGAAGCCGTCCGCCGTCTCCTCCACGCCGACGCCATTGACGCGCAGCATCGCGACGATCGCCTTGATCCGGTCGCTCTCCTTGACACGCAGCTCCTCCGCCCCGGTCACGCGCGTCTCTCCGCTCGCAAACGCCGCCAGCACGGCGAGGATCGGGAACTCGTCGATCATCGAGGCGACAAGGCGTTCGGGTACGGCAATACCCTTAAGATCAGCATAGCCCGCATGCAGGTCGATCAGCCGCTCGCCCGCCGCTTCGCCGCGCTCCTCCGCGCCCAGATGCGCGCCCATCAGGTTTGCCGCGTCATAGAAGCCGGACCGGGTCGGGTTCGACATGACGCCCTGCACCATCACATCCCCCTGCGGTGACAGGATGCCGGCGGCGATCAGGAAGGCAGCCGAGGAAGGATCGCCAGGAATTTCGGCGTCCAGGCCGGTCAGCGGCTGTTTGCCCTCGATGGAAATCTCGGTTGCCCCGCCCGGCGCGGTCTTGAAGCCCAGCCTCACCCCAAAGCCCTGCAGCATCCGCTCCGTATGGTCGCGCGTCGCCTTGGCCTCCACCACCACGCTCGTCCCTAAGGCGTTCAGTCCGGCCAGAAGCACCGCGGATTTCACCTGCGCGCTCGCCTGCGGCGGCGCATAGCGGACCGGGTTGAGTGACCCGGAGCCGGTCAGCGAGAAGGGCAGGCGCCCGTCGGGCCCGGCGGTGTCCCTCAGGCCCATTTCCCGCAAGGGGTTCAGCACCCGGTTCATGGGACGCGACGACAGCGAGGCATCTCCGGTCAGGGCCGCCGTCAGCTCGAACCCCGCCATGACCCCCATCATCAGGCGCGATCCGGTGCCTGAATTACCAAAGTCGAGCACCCCTGAAGGCGAGGTCAGGCCCCTGACGCCGACGCCGCTGACTTCCCAGGACCCCGGCCCCGTCCTTGTCACCTTCGCCCCCAGCGCCGACATTGCCGTGCCGGTCCGCAGCACGTCATCGCCCTCGAGCAGGCCGCTGAACCGGCTCCTTCCGGAAGCCAGGCCTCCAAAGATCAGCGCCCGGTGGCTACAGGATTTGTCACCCGGTGCACGAAGGGTTCCGCTGAGACGACGAACGGGTCGACTGGTCCAGACCATGGAAGCAAAGCCCTCTGGCTCAAGAGTTGAGGTCGAGATTCGGGCTTTGACAGCGCCGGGCGTTCATGGCAAGCGCCGCGCCAGTTTACTAACCGAATTTCCCTTTCAAGGAGCGCGCCATGGCCAAGGACAAGCTCGGAACAAAGCAGGTGTGCCCTTCCTGCGAGTCGCGGTTCTATGACCTGAACAAGCGGCCTGCCGTTTGCCCGAAATGCGGCGCCGAATTCGACCCCGAGGATGAAGTCATCCGCACCACCATCACGAAAGTGAAGGCCAAGGCTGCCCGCGCTGCCGTGAAGGCCGTTGCCGAGGATGATGACGAGATCGAGGAAGAGGATGACGCCGTCATCCGCGACGACGAGGACGACGCCGCCGAAGTCGAGGAGGAAGTCGAGGACGACGAGGATGAGGAAGAAACCAAGGAGCTTGTTGGGGAAGACGATGACGTGATCATCGAAGACGGCGACGACGAGGAAGAAGTCGTCGCTCCCGGCAAGGTCCCCTCCGGCTTCACCGAAGACGGCGCCGAAGATGATGATGATGATGTCATCATCGCTGACGATGATGACGAGGAATTCGAGATCGACGACGAGGATGAAGGCGACGACGACCTTGAGATCGAGGAAGACGACGACGAACGGTGAAATAGGGCTTGAAAGCGTTGGGGGCTGGGACTAATCCTCCCGCTTCCCGGTCCGGGGCCATAGCTCAGTTGGGAGAGCGCTTGCATGGCATGCAAGAGGTCAGGGGTTCGACTCCCCTTGGCTCCACCAGGACCCTTTTCAAGGCAGCGCGGTCAGTTTTCGGGCATTCAGTCCGGCTGAGCCGGCCTGAACGCCACCTGCCGTGAACTTGCCGCATCCGGGTGCTTGAACGCGCCACAATCGGGGGCCATTTGGTTATCCAGGCAGGCGACCGGCCTGCCAGCGACCCCGTTCGGGGCGCGGAAAGGAGTGGACCTATGACAACCGGCCAGAAATCGAATGACCAATCGATGCCCCCTGAGGGCAGTCGCCTGGTCTACATCCGCCATCTCGATGACGGTGAAATCCGCAGCCTCCTGCCGCCGGATGCGCTCGATAACGTGTCCGATCCGGACGACCTGTTCGTTGTCGCCTCCGCCGACGGCCAGCGCCTCGCCATCGTCGAGGGCCGCGAAGCCGCGTTTGCCGCCGCCCTTGCCCACGACCTGAAGCCCCTCAGCGTTCACTAGCGCGGCTGATCTTGCTTTTCCCCGGATTGAAGCTGACACTCCCGTCAGCTGATCCGGGGAGCACCTGATGAAACTCGCACGCGCCGCGCTGGCCTCTCCGCTCGCCCTTTTCCTGTTTGCCTGCAGCCCGAAGAGCGAGGCGCCTGGCGGGCCCGGCATCCCCGCCTTGCCGCCGCCGCTCCCTGCCAGTGGCGATTTCGGCGCCACCCTCCAGGCTGCGCTGATCAATGCAAAACCCGGCGACACCATCGTGATGCCGGCAGGCACGTTTGCCCTGGCCGATCCACTCTCCCTCGATGTTGACGGCGTGACCCTGCGCGGCGCCGGCCAGGATCTGACCGTGCTCGACTTCGCGCAGCAGTCCGGCGCCGGCGAAGGCCTGCTCGTTACCTCCGATGATGTCACCCTGATGGATTTTGCGGTGCGTGACACGCGCGGCGACGGCATCAAGTCAAAAGGCGCGGACCGCATCACTTACAGGTTTCTCACGGTCGAATGGAGCGGCGAGCCTGAAGAGACTAATGGCGCCTATGGCATCTATCCGGTCGAATCGAAGGATGTTCTGGTCGAGAATGTCACCGTGCGCGGCGCCTCGGACGCGGGCATCTATGTCGGCCAGTCATCCAACATCATCGTGCGCAATTCGATTGTCGAATTCAACGTCGCGGGCATCGAGATCGAAAATTCCTCGGGCGCAGATGTTTATGGCAATATCGCGCGCAATAACACCGGCGGTGTTCTGGTGTTTGATTTGCCGGACCTGCCCGTCAGCGGCGGCCATTCCACACGCATCTTCGCAAACCAGATCCTCGCCAACAACACGCGTAATTTCGCCCCGCCGGGCAATATCGTTGCCGGCGTGCCTGCCGGCACCGGTGTGATCATCATGGCGAACCGCAATGTGCATGTCTTCGATAACACGTTCGAGAACAATCAGTCCGCCGACGTACTGATCACGGCTTACGCTCTTACGTTCACGGACGAGACGTATAATCCGCTGCCCCGTGACATTGTCGTGCGTGCCAACCGCTATTCGGGCGGCGGAACCAATCCGCAGGGCATGCTGGCCCCGCTCGCCCAGGCCGTGGGCGGGGCGTTGCCGCCAGTTATCTGGGACGGGGTCCGGGCCTGGCCCGGCGCGGCCGCGCAGGACGTAAACCTGAGCATTCTCGAGGCACCAGAAGTCGGCTTCCTCAATTTCGGGATTGCGTCCTATCCGCTCGATCCGGCTGCGCTGAAACCGTCGCAGGAGCGTCCGCCTGCGACGCCGCCGGCTGAGCCCGCGCCGATCGTGCTGGCCCACGTCAAGCAATAGAATGCGCCTCGCAGGCCTCGTCCTTGCCGCCCTGCTTGCGGCGTGTAGCGCGGGCAAGGCGGCGCAGCCGGACCTTGAGATGATCCTTGCCGGCGCGCCTGCCGAGACGCTCTCGGCCTACGGACTGTTTGAGGATGCCGGCGCCACCATGCCGGCAAAGGGCGTCGTCGCGTATGATCTCGTTAATCCGCTCTTCTCCGATCATGCCGCCAAGCACCGGTTTGTCTTCGTGCCGGGCGGCAAGGCGGCGCAGTATGATGCCGGGGACGTGTTTGACTTTCCGGTCGGATCCGTCCTCATAAAGACATTTGCCTTTGCCCCGGACATGCGCCAGCCGGAGGCCGGGGCCTACAAGCTCGAAACCCGGCTTCTGGTCCGCAAGCAAAGCGGTTGGGTGGCCTATCCCTATGTCTGGAATGAGGAGGGCACGCAGGCGTTCTATACGCCGGTCGGGGCGCGCCGCACAGTTGAGACGATCCGTCCCGACGGCGCCCGGCTCAGGATCAGCTATTCAGTGCCCAATCAGAATCAGTGCAAGACCTGTCATCAGGCTGGCGATGCGCTTTCCCCCCTCGGGCCCAAGGCGCGCAATCTCGGCCACAAGGGTCAGCTTGACGCCTGGGCGGCGGCGGGCATCCTTGAGGGCGTGCCTGCAGCCCGGCCCCTCGCGCCCTCGGTATACGACCTGTCTCAGCCGCTTGAGGTGCGCGCCCGGGCCTGGCTGGATATCAATTGCGCGCATTGCCACAAGCCGGACGGCTCGGCCTCCAATTCCGGTCTCGTCCTGTCGGCGACTAAAACCGACCCGGTCAAGATCGGCATCGCAAAGCGCCCCGTCGCCGCAGGCCGGGGGGCTGGCGATCTCTCCCATATCATTGTCCCCGGGTCGCCGGATCGTTCGATCCTGGCGTTCCGGATGGCGTCCATCGAACCCGGCATCGCCATGCCGGAACTCGGCCGGAGTGTGCATGACCCCGAAGGCCTGGCGCTGATCCGGGAGTGGATCGCGCAAATGGAGGTGCCCGAATGAAGCCGCAGATCCTGGTCGATGCTGATGCCTGCCCGGTGAAGGATGAGATCTACAAGGTCGCCCTGCGACACGGAATAGCGGTCATTATCGTCGCCAACAGCTATATCCGAATTCCGGAACATCCTCTGATTTCCCACCGGATCGTCAGCGATCGGTTTGATGCGGCGGATGACTGGATCGCTCAGCAGGCGCACGCCCTCTCGGTCGTCATCACAGCGGATATCCCGCTTGCGGACAGGGCCCTGAAATCCGGCGCGAAAGTGCTGAGCCCGGCCGGCAGACCCTTCACCCCGGACTCGATCGGCAGCGCGCTGGCGACCCGCGCAATCATGGCGGACCTGCGTGTCGGTGTCGCCGGTATCGGGGCAGGCGGCCCGCCACCTTTCTCAAAGGTCGACCGGTCCCGCTTCCTCTCAGCCCTGGATACAGCCCTGGTGGCAGCCAGGAAGGCGGCAGGTTAGGGCCCGCGCACACTTGCCCTTAACACGAGCCGTGATAATCCCCTCCGATGAACCAGATAACGCTTCATCAGGGGGACCTGCCCAAAGGCCTGAGCCTCGGCACCGTCGTGGCCGTCGATACAGAGGCGATGGGCCTCAACCCGAACCGGGATTACCTGACCCTGGTCCAGCTTTCGGCCGGCGATGGCACTGCCCATATCGTCCAGCTGACCCGAACCTTTGACTGCCCGAACCTCAAGGCGCTGATGACCGATCCGAAGGTCGTGAAGCTCTTCCACTTCGCCCGCTTTGACATCGCTATGATACGCAAGTGGATGCAGATTACAGTCTCCCCGGTCTGGTGCACCAAGATCGCCTCGCGGCTCGCCCGCACCTATACCGACAAGCACGGCCTTAAGGACGTGGTCCGCGAAGTCGCCGGAATCGACCTGTCGAAGGCCCAGCAGAGCTCCGACTGGGGCGCGGCCACGCTTACCGACGCCCAGGTCCAGTATGCGGCCTCAGACGTGCTCTACCTGCACCAGGTCAAGGCCGGGCTTGAGGCCATGCTGGTGCGCGAAGGCCGGTTGGGTCTTGCGCAGGCCTGTTTTGGCTTCCTTCCGGTTCGCGCTGAGCTCGACCTGGCCGGTTGGGATGAAGAAGACATCTTCTCCCACAGCTGACGCCTGTTAGCGGCGCTTTCACTGCGGGCGCATCGCGGTTAAGCTTGGGGCGCAAAGTCTCGAAGGATCAGCCCGGCCGCACCTATGGACGCCAGTCTTCACCATGATACCGCCACGCTCTGGGCCCCGCGGCGTCAAATGACGCTGGCCCAGGCCCGCCGCCGGTCCGAGCGGGTCCGCTATCTTCGCTATGTCCTTGTCGGAGCGGCAGCCGCTTCGATTGGCCTGTTCATCGGTTTCGTGTTCCGCAGCGCCCTGACCCAGGAGGCCAGCCCGCCTGCGCTGCGCGACGCCGAAGCTGTGACGATGATTAATCCCCGTTTTACCGGCCGGGACTCTTCGGGCGAGGTGTTTACCATTACCGCGGACGCCGCCCTGCGCCGCCGGGCTGAGGCCGGTGTCGTCGACCTTGTCAATCCCGTGATGCGCGATGCCAATGGCGCGGAGCTGAAGGCCCCGACCGGGTATTATGACCGCGAAAAGGGTGTCCTTGAGCTGTATGAGGCGGTCAATATCAAGGATAGCGCCGGTTATTCCTTCGTCAGCCGCGGCGCCCGGCTGATCCTGGGCGAGGACAGGGTGGAGGGATTGTCACCCCTTGAAGGCAAGGGCCCCCTTGGCGATATCCGGGCGGACTCGTATGAGATTCTCGACGGCGGAAACCGCATTGTATTTGAAGGCAATGTGCAGACCGTGATCTATCCCCAACCGGCCGAAGCGCCGGCAACGCCTGAAAGTGAGCAAGATGCCACTCCGTAAAGCCGCCGGCGCAGTGTTTTGCCTGGCCCTGATGCACGCGCCCGCCTTTGCTCAGATCTCGTCAGAGGGTGGTCCGATCTACATCAATTCCTCGCGTACCGAGAGCCTCGAGAACGAGCGCAAGGTGTTGCTGGTCGGCAATGTCGATATCCAGCAGGGCAGCGCCCGGCTGCGCGCGGACACGGTAACGATCCGGTTCAAGCCGTCCGCGGGCGCCGCCGGGTCCTCCAGCGTGATCGGCGGGTTCGGGCAGGTAGAGACGATTGTTGCTGAAGGGAATGTTTATTACGTGACACCTGAGCTGAAGGCCAAAGGTGACCGCGGCGTTTACGAACTCGCGACCGATACGATCACCATTACCGGCAAGGTTGCCCTGATGCGCGAGCGCGATGTCGCTGAGGGCGAGACCCTGCGGATGGAGGTCAAGTCCCGCCGCTCAACCCTGGAAGGTGGCTCCGGGCGCACACGGATGGTGATCGATCCTTCTGCCGAGCCAGGCCAGAACGAGTGAATTTCAAGGAACAGGTGCAAGCGATCTTAAGCAAGCTGAGTTAGGTCTCTTGAAGGCCGAAAATCGGCCGTGGATGGATGGAACCGGGAATGAATGAAGCGGCCGAAGGCCTGGTGGTCAGAAATCTTGCCAAGTCATTTGGCAAGCGCCAGGTCGTGCGTGACGTGTCCCTCTCCCTTGCCCGCGGTGAAATTGTCGGCCTGCTCGGACCCAACGGGGCAGGCAAGACCACCTGCTTCTATATGATCATGGGGTTGATCGGCGCGGATTCCGGCTCGATCTCCATTGACGGCGAAGATGTCACCCACCTGCCGATGTATCAGCGCGCCCGTCTGGGCGTCGGATACCTGCCGCAGGAGGCCTCAATCTTCCGCGGCATGACTGTTGAGGAGAATGTCCTGGCTGTTGCGGAGCTGGTCGAAAAAGACCGCGCCGCCTGCGAGGCACAGGTCGACAGCCTGCTGAGTGAACTGCACGTGGAACATCTGCGTAAGCAGCCGGCGACCTCCCTTTCGGGTGGCGAGCGGCGGCGTGTGGAGATTGCCCGCGCACTCGCCTCTCGTCCGAGCTTTATGCTACTCGACGAACCGTTCACCGGCATCGACCCTCTTGCCATCTCCGACATTTCAGACCTGGTCCGCTTCCTGAAGCAGCGCGGCCTCGGCGTTCTCATCACCGACCACCAGGTGCGTGAAACGCTGCAGATCGTAGACCGGGCCTTTGTGATGTATGATGGCGCTGTCCTGTTCAATGGCACGCCGGAAGACGTGCTCAGGAATGAGGACGTGCGCAGGGTCTATCTGGGTGAGCAGTTCGCCGCTTGATTTCAGAGGGCGCGGGCGATGGCCATGAAACACTCACTCGACATGCGCCAGGGCCAGTCCCAGGTGATGACGCCTCAGCTGCAGCAGGCGATCAAGCTCCTGCAGCTCTCGAACCAGGAACTTGCCGAATTTGTCGAGGCTGAGCTCGAACGCAATCCGCTGCTTCAGAAAGTCGAAGATGACGGCCCGCCATCGTCAGAAGCTGTTGAGCCTGTTCGCGAGCGTTCCGACCATGATGCGCGTGAGGCTGGTGAGGCACGCGACCAGCTTGATGCTCCGGGTGAGGACGTCTATGAGCCAGGTACAGGCTCGGATGCAGCGATGCCGGCCGATGCGTCAGGACCTTCGGCCAAGACCGACTGGTCGACCGCTGGAAGCGGCCAGGGATCTGAGGATTTCGATTTCACAGCAAGCATCTCAAATTATGTGACGCTGGCTGAACACCTGCACACGCAGCTGAATTTTGCCGGCCTTTCGGATGCCGACAGGCTGATCGCTGCGCGCCTGATCGACGAGACTGACGAGACGGGGTACCTGCGAACACCGCTGGAAGATATCGCCAGATCGCTCGGCGCAGACATTGCGAATGTCGAGGCCGTCCTCGGTATCTGTCAGGGTTTCGACCCTACAGGCGTGATGGCCCGCTCGGTTTCCGAATGCCTCGCACTGCAGCTCAGGGATCGCGGCCGATATGACCCGGCAATGCAGGCCATGCTCGATAATCTGGACCTTGTCGCCAAACACGATATCAGGCAGCTGATGGATATCTGCGGTGTCGACAAGGCCGATATCCAGGACATGCTGCTGGAGCTGCGCCAGCTCTCTCCAAAACCGGGCGCCGGCTTCTCTAGCGAAACGAGCGTTGCGGTGGCCCCTGACGTTTATGTCCGAGAGCTGCCAAACGGCATGTATTCGGTCGAGCTGAATTCGGAGACGCTGCCGCGCGTGCTGATGGACAAGGCCTATTATGCCGAAGTGACCGCCTTGCCGATGCGCGACAAGGAGAAGGAGTTCATCTCCGAATGTGCAGCCTCTGCGACATGGCTGATCAAGTCGCTCGACCAGCGCGCCCGCACAATCATGAAAGTCGCAAGCGAGATTGTGCGCCAGCAGGACGGCTTCTTTGCTCATGGTGTCGCGCATCTGAGACCGCTGAACCTCAAACAGGTCGCAGACGCTATTGAAATGCATGAATCAACGGTCAGCCGCGTGACAACCAACAAGTATATGTCAACACCGCGCGGCTTATTCGAACTCAAGTACTTCTTCTCAGCTTCGATTCCCGCGACCGGCGGCGGCGAGGCTCACTCTGCCGAAGCCGTCCGTCACCGTATCAGGCAGTTGATCCAGGAAGAGCAGCCCGAAGACGTCCTGTCTGATGACCAGATTGTCGAGATCCTGACAGGGTTCGGCATCGATATCGCACGTCGCACCGTCGCAAAGTATCGCGAGAGCCTCAATATCCCGTCCAGTGTCCAGCGCCGCCGGATCGGCCGCGCGATCTGAGTTTCCGGCGAGTCTGAAGCCTGGCCGGGTTTTCCGGGGCTGCGGAGCCTGGCTCAGCCCGAATACCGCCAGATCAGGCCTCGATAAGGGCTTCGACTTCGTGGCGCGAAGGCAGGCTGGGCTGGGCACCCGGTCTTGTGCAGGCGGCCGCGCCCGCAGCGACTGCAAAGGACAGCGCCGCAGTTTCGCTCTGGCCCTCGATCAGGGCGCAGCTCAGGGCGGCAAAAAATGCATCGCCGGCCCCGACAGTGTCGACGACACGAACCGCAGGCGGGGCTGTTGCAGCGATCCGTATGCCGCCTTTCCAGAGTTCAGCGCCCGCGCTCCCGAGAGAGATTGCGACAAGGCGGCCCGGAGCGTGTAGGGCGGCGCCATAAAACACAGCTTCGGTTTCATTGACGACGAGGAGGTCTGCCTCTGCGAGTAACGCCTCGGGAACCGGCAGGGCAGGCGCAAGGTTCAGAGCGACGAAGCCGCTTGCGCGCCGGGCCGCTGTGAGCAAGGCGGGGCATGGGACTTCGAGCACGCCGAGCATGTTTTCAATCGCTTCAAATTCGATATCGCCGGCGCCGAGTGCGTTGTTCGCACCCGGACAGACGACGATCAGATTTTCGCCTTCGGGTGAGACCGCGATCAGCGCGACCCCGGTCGTCTCGCCATTGATGTAATGTGTCGCGGAAAGGTCGACGCCCCCGGCGCTCAGAAGCTTCAGCGCTTCCTCGGCCATGTCGTCATTGCCTACGGCGGCGATCAGGCGGACCTTGTGGCCGAGCCGGGCGGCGGCGAGTGCCTGGTTGGCGCCCTTTCCGCCCGGATAGCGTCCGAGGCGGGCGCCTGTGACCGTCTCCCCTGGATGTGGGAGCCGGGCGCCGGAGGCGACGAGGTCGAGATTTACGGAACCGACGACGGTGATCATACGCGCGCTTTCAGCAGGGTTTCGATAAGTCTGAAAAAGGCATCGGCGTCGGCGGCCGTCACCCAGTCATGGGGGCCGCTGTTCGTCTCCTTAACCTTTGTGCGGCCGAACTGGGCACCGGGACGGGTGACGACACTGACGCGGCAGGGCTTCACCTTGAAGAGTTCCGGGGCGAGCAGGTAGACCACCGTAGAGGGATCATGCATCGGCGCCATCTGGCCATTCTTCCAGCGTGCTTCGAGCCTGTTTCCGGCTTCCAGAAGGTCTGCCATCATGGCGGCTTCAGCGCCTGGCAGCCCGCGAAGGCTGGCAATACGCTCCGGCTCGGCGCGCACAGTGTGGGTTACGTCAAGGCTGAGGACGGTTGTCCGAATGCCTGCGTCGAAGACAATGGCCGCGGCATGAGGGTCGGCGAAGACGTTAAATTCGGCGAACGGCGTTATGTTGCCGCCCATTCGGTCGGCGCCAGCCATAACGACGAGGTGACCGATCTTTTCGGCGATATCTGGTGCCATCACCAGGGCAGCGGCGAGATTCGTCATCGGGCCCGACAGGATGACGGTCTGGCTTCGCGGCAAGGCAGCCTCGAGGCAAGCGATCAGTAGACTGACGGCATGGCCACTGGCAAGGGGTGATGTCGGCTCCAGGATCTCGATACCTTCGATACCGCTTTCGCCGTGAAAGTCCTCGGCGGTGACCGGTTTGCGCATCAGCGGGCGGGGGCAGCCCGCATAGACCGGCACGTCGGGGCGGCCCATCCGCTCGCAGATCATCAGGGCATTGCGACTGGTCAGGTGCAGGGGCACGTTGCCGGCGACAGTGGTGATGGCGCGAAGGTGCAGCTGCGGGCTTGCGAGGGCGATCATCAGCATGACCGCGTCGTCGATGCCCGGATCGCAGTCGATGATCAGGGGCAGTGGGCGCAGGAGGGCGGTCATCCGCGGGCCTGGGGCTTGAGGATCATAACACCCGGCGAGCCAGCCGACCGGGGGATGTACAGTTCGACGAAGGGTGGCGTCACCTGCCAGAAGGAGCCGGGCGCGAAACCGCACAGGAAGCGGAAGATGTTGTTCATGCGGATGTCCGGGGTTTCCTGGTCTCTTGGTGTTTCGGCAGGTTATGCCAGGCGCGAACGCCGCATCAAGCGCTGTATGGAAGTCTCGAAAGGACGCGGCTTACTCAGCGGGTTTGGCGAGGGCTGCGGCTTCGGCGTCGAGCCTGCGTGCAACGTCGCCGGGCGAGCCGGTACGGCGGGCGAGCAGGCTGTAAGCGGCCGGAACGACAAGCAGAGCGACGGACACCGCGGCGACCGCGCCGAAGAAGATAACGATGCCGATGGCGGTACGGGTTTCGGCGCCGGCGCCGCTGGTCAAGATCAGCGGCAGAGCGCCGGCGGCCGTTGTCAGGCCGGTCATAAGGATCGGACGCAGGCGGGCGAGGGCGGCTTCTTTCAGCGCCGAGTCAAAATCCTTGCCCTGATCGCGAAGTTGGTTGGCGAACTCGACAATCAGGATACCGTTCTTCGCCGCCAGGCCGATGAGCATGATCAGGCCGATCTGGGTATAGATGTTCAGCGTCTGGCCGGTGATCCAGAGGCCGAACATCCCTCCGGCGATGGTGGCAGGGACGGCAAGAATGATCACCAGAGGGTGAATCCAGCTCTCGAACTGTGCGGCGAGCACAAGGAAGACGATCAGCAGGCCGAGGGCAAAGACAAACAGGATCGAGCTGCCGGATGAGCGGAACTCGAGGGACTGGCCCTTGAAGTCGATCGAGGCTTCCTGCGGTAGTACTTCGCGGGCGATGCGTTCCATGCCAGCGAGCGCCTCGCCGAGCGTGACGCCGGGCGCGAGGTCGGCGTCGATTGTGATGGCGCGTACGCGGTTATAGCGGTTTAGCGTCGGACTGTCGGCAAAGGGCTCGATGGTTATGACGCTGGCGAGCGCCACCAGCTGTCCGGACCGGGCAGAGCGGACATAGATATTCTGAACATCGTTTGGGGTCGATTGCTCTGAACGCAGACCCTCCAGGATGACGTCATACTCCTCGCCGCCATCAATATAGGTGGTGACACGGCGCGAGCCCAGCATGGTCTGCAGGGTTGAGCCGATTTCAGAGACCGTTACGCCCAGATCAGCGGCGCGCTGGTAATCTATCCGGATACGATATTGGGGCTGGGTTTCCTTGTAGTCCCAGTCAATATCCCGGATACCCGGATTATCAGCTTCAAGCGCGGCGACGAATGTATCCCGCCAGGTAATCAGCTCTTCGTAAGAGGGGCCGCCAAGCACGAACTGGACAGGCTTGCCACCTCCCCCCGACAGGCCCTGACGCATGATGGCAAAGGCTCGGATGCCAGGAAGGTCTGACATCTTCGCATTGATCTCCGCGATGATTTCGTCGGCCGGGCGCCGGTCGGCCCAATCATCGAGAACGGCAATGATGCTACCCTGATTATAGGCGTTCGAGCCGAAGCCGGGTGCGCGGACGAGCAGCCGGCTGATTTCACCTGTCTCGGTATAGGGCAGAAGCCTGCGCTCGATTTCGTCGAGATATTCCGCCATGTACCGGAAGGACGCGCCTTCCGGTCCGCGTACGGAAATGAAGAAACTGCCACGATCTTCGCGCGGGGCATATTCCTGTCCGAGGTTTTGGAAAAGCAGCCAGATGGAGGCAAAGGCCAGGAGCAGACCAGCAATCATGATGACCGGGAAACGTATTATGATGTCGAATACGATACCGTAAAATTTCTTCAGGAGGTCAAAGCCGGCGTCGACGAGATTGGGAAGCGCGGCGACGAGGCCGCTCCGGGATTCGCGGTGCGGCTTGAGGATCTTCGACGCGATCATCGGGGACAGTGAAAGCGCAACAAAACTCGAGAAGGCCACGGATGCCGCGATCGCGACGGCAAACTCGGTGAACAGGCGGCCCGTATTACCTTGCATGAAGGTGATCGGGATGAACACAGCCATGAGGACCATCGTGGTTGCGATAACGGCGAAGCCGACCTGGCGGGTGCCATTATATGCGGCAATCAGAGGCGTCTCCCCGAACTCTTCCATGCGGCGGTGAATGTTCTCGAGCACAACGATGGCGTCGTCCACGATCAGGCCGATGGCGAGCACCAGCGCCAGAAGCGTCAGCAGGTTCAGTGACAGGCCGAGCGCGTACATGATGATGAAGGCTGCAATCACCGATACCGGAACCGTGATGGCCGGTATGATGGTCGCGCGCAGGCTGCCAAGGAAAAGGAAGATCACCAGCGTGACAAGCGCAACGGCAATCGCGAGCGTCGTCCAGACTTCCCGGATCGAGGCTTCGATGAACACTGAGTTGTCAGAGGCCCGGTAGATCTGCATGCCGGCCGGCAGGGTCTGGTTGAGTTCGTCCGCCAGCGCCTTGGCTGCCTTTGCCACTTCAACCGTATTGGCGGTCGATTGCTTGACGATGCCGAGGCCGACCATCGGTTCGCCGTTACCCCGGAACGTCGTGCGATCATCGACCGTTCCGCGTTCGACGCGGGCGACATCACCGAGGCGCACGAGGTAGCCCTCGCCCTGCGCGATGACGAGACCGGCGAAATCTTCGGCGCTCCGGAACGCGCGGTCGATCCGCATGGTGTAATAGAGGTCGCCGGATTCGAGGTTTCCGGCGGGCGCTTCAATATTCTCGGCGCGAAGCGCCCGTTCGATATCGCTGGCGGCCAGACCGCGCGCGGCCAGGGCGCGCCGGTCGATCCAGACGCGCATGGCATAGTCCCGCGCCCCGCCGACCTGAACGCGGGCGACCCCGTCGAGGGCGGAAAAACGGTCCACGAGATAACGATTGGCATAGTCGGTCAGTTCCGGCGTTGCGAGCTTCTCACTGGCAAAGTTGAGCCAGAGGATCACGTCGTCATCTGCGTCAGCCTTTTCGACCTCCGGCGGATCGGACTCAGGCGGAAGAATATCGACGATTCCGGAGACCCGGTCGCGCACATCATTTGCAGCTGATTCAATGTCCCGGTCGATCCGGAATTCGATCGAAATGTTGGAGCGTCCGTCAGACGAGCGGGAGTTGATGAAACGAACCCCTTCGATGCCAGCGATGCGGTCTTCGATAACCTGCGTGATACGGGTCTCGATAACTGAGGCAGACGCGCCAGGATAGCTGGTCGAAATCGAAACGACGGGGGGATCGATATCCGGATACTCGCGCAAGGCAAGCCGCGAAAACGCCACGGCGCCGAACACGATCAGGATAAGCGCCATCACCCAGGCAAAGACAGGCCGCTTGATCGAGGTGTCTGATAGGATCACGGCGGATTACCCCCGGTTCGCCGCGGACGGCTCCCCGCCGCCGCCAGGTCCGCCAGCGGGCTGAGGTCTGAGAATCGACTCCTCGCGCACCGTGACGGCGCCGCCTTCGCGCAGGCGCAGGGCGCCCTCGGTGACAACGCGCTGGCCGGGCTCTAGACCCGCAAGAATTTCGGTGCGCCCCTCCTGGCGAAAGCCGACCTCAACTTTCACGCGATGCGCGAGCGTGCCGGAGGGGCTATCGGAGAGTGTCCAAACAAAAGTCTCAGGTCCGACCGGCTGAAGTGCTGTTTCTGGGACAGAGAGGGCTTCGCGTGGCTCGGCGAGCAGGGAAACAGCGACGAACATGCCTGCTTTCAGGCGGCCGTCGGCATTAGGGATCTTCGCGCGTACACGAACAGAACGGGTGACCGGATCGATTGAGTTGTTGATGCTGTCGACCGTTCCCGTAAAGGTCGCACCCGGCAGGTCATCTGAGCGCGCTTCGATCATCAGGCCAGGCGTCAGACTGCTCAGGAATGCCGACGATACCGCGAAGTCAAGACGCATCACACTGTCGTCGATCAGCGTTGCAACAACGTCTCCGGGACGGACGAGAGAACCAACCGAGACTTGCCGGAAACCCAGAACACCGTCAAAGGGAGCCACCAGCACCCGGTCTCTCTGGCGGGACTGGACGGCGCGAAGCTGGGCAGCGGCCGCATTGGCATTTCGGCGCGCAACATCCAGTTCAGCTTGCGAAACCGCCCCTTGCGCGGCAAGGGGTTCCAGCCGCGCCAGTTCCTGGCTCGCTTGCGCCAGCTCGGCCTCAGCGGCTTCGACCAGTGCGCTTTGTTCGCGCTGGGCAAGTGAAACCAGTGTCTGACCGGCTTTCACACGCTGACCATCCTCAAAGTAGACGGCGGTCACACGGTCGGATGCTGACAGTGTGAGGTCTGCGCGCTCGTTTGCTTCCAGAGTACCGATCGCCTCGACCCGATTGGCGAACGTCTGTGTCCGAACGGTTTCGGTGAATACGCTCGCTGCGGGCGGGCCGCCCCGGCCGCCTCTTGCGCCAGCCGATGGATCGCTGCCCTCAGAGCAGCCAGATAGCAGGGAAAGAGCCACCGCTGCTGCGGCGCATACGGCCACAAAGGCGGCGCGCGGCCTGGTTCCTGAATACAGCACGGTCATGGATTTTCTTCCTGTTCCGCCCTGAAGGCGGCGAGTTCTTCGTCAGTCCAGATGCCGCCCAGTGCCCGGTAGGCGCGAACGGCACGCCGGGCAATCTCGGCTTCGTTGACGGCCAGGCTATCTTCGGCGTTGAGCAGTGTTCGCTGCGCGTCGAGGACGTCAAGTGAAGAGTCAAGGCCCTCTTCGAAGCGAAGGCGCGCAAGGTCATAAGCGCGGCGTGCCGAAGTCAGGGCAAGCTCCAGATCGGCGCGGCGGGCAAGCTCTGTGATATAGTTTGACAGCGCGGTTTCAGCTTCCGCAAGGGCGTCGAGCACAGCGCCTTCATAGTCGGCTGCAGCGCCAAGGGTGCGGGCGTCATTTACGTCGATCTGTGCATAGACACGGCGCAGGTCCGGGCCGGACCAGCTGATCGCCGGTCCGATGGACAGGCCGACCGAGTCCTCGCTTAAGGCGACGCCCGTGTCCCGGATGATGCCTAAAAGATCGGCATTGAAGGTTATACGGGGGAATAGACTGGCACGGGCCGCCTCGCCCAGTGACAGCGCGGCCCCGATACGGGCCTCAGCGAGACGGATATCGGGGCGGCGGCGCAGCATGTCGTCCGGTGCACCCGCATTCAGGGCGGATACAAGGCGCGGAACGCGGGCTGCACGCGCGCCGTCCAGGCGGTTCGCCAGGCCAGGGGAGGTCGCCGCCTCTCCCGAAAGCGCTGCGAGCCGGCTGGTGGCGGCCGCAATGCTGGCCCGGAAGACGGGAATAGAGGCCAGCGTCGTGCGGAACTGGGTCTCGGCCCGGCTCAGGTCGAGCTCGTTGGCGCGGCCATTTTCGAACAGGATGCGGACGAGATCGAGGCTGTCCTGCTGGATGCCCGCGTTCTGTTCAGCAACGGCAAGGCGGGCCTCTGCACTGCGCAGGTCGATATAGGCAAGGGCGGTTTCCGAGGCGATGGAGACGGCCAGGTCTCGGCGCAGCTCGCGGGCGGCGGATGTGTCAAACCGGGCGGCCTCGATGGCGGCGCCGAGGCGGCCGAAGGCATCGAGTTCCCATCGGGCAGCGAGGCTGGCGGCGGCGCCAGCGGAAAAGTCGTCCGCCCCGCCGACCGGACGCTCAGCCGCCGCGCTTGCGGCGGAGGTGAGCGACGGGCTGCGGCCCAGCAGCGCGAGGCGCAGCAGGGCCTCGGCCCCGGCGACGGAGGCGTCTGCGCCGCGCAAAACGGGTGAGGAGGTCAGCGCGGCTTCGACCAGACGTGTCAATTCGGGGTCGTCAAAGCCTTTCCACCAATCTGCAGAGGGCGCCGCTGAGGCCGGAAGGGGCTGAAATGCCGAGCCGGCCTCTATCGCGGTGCCTGGCAGCAGGGGCCCTTGCGGCACACCGGCGCACGCCGCTGAAAAGAGCGCTGCGAGCGCGGCGCCCATCTGTCGGGCCGGCCGGGAGGAGGCAAGCATTGTCATGATGAGGGACACATAGGCGGTGAACCTTAACGATCAAGGCAATGGATAAGTTGGCGCGGTTAAAGACGCTCAAAAATCCATAAAGGTTTCAAGGCCGAGACGCCGTCCCGGCCGGGCAAAAACTGCTTGCGATCGCCCCGGGGCCGCCGCTTCCGGACCGGTGATCGGTGATCGGCGTGGCCCGAGGCTGGATCAGAAATTTACCCGGTTGGAGACGGCCCCGTCGATGATCAGGTTCGAGCCCGTGGTGTAGGAGGAGAGGGGGCTGGCGAGGAAGACGGCGGCATTGGCGATCTCCTGCGGCGTGGCGCAGCGGCCGGTGGGGTTGCGGGCGTTGGCCTGGGCGAAGAAGTCCGGCGCGTTGGTTTTGACCATGTGCCAGACGCCGCCTTCGAAGAAGACCATGCCGGGCGAGACGACATTGACCCGGATGCCGGTCTTGGCGTGCTGGCGGGCGAGGCCCTTGGCCATGTGGATCAGCGCGGCCTTGATCGGGCCGTAGCTGTCGGCGCGGTCGGCCTGCGCCGCGGAGACCGAGGAGATGATGATGAAGGCCGTGTCGCCAGATGCCTTCGCGGCTTTCTCGAGGAAGGGGTGGGCGGCGTCGAAGGCGTTGACCGCGGCGAGCACGTCGAGCTGGAAGTTCTTTTCCCAGGCGTCGACGTCATTGCCCTGGGCCATCGCGCCGGCATTCGATACGAGGATGTCGAGGCCGCCGAGTTCGTGCGCGGCCGAGGCGATCCAGCCCTTGAGGGCGGCGCCGTTGGTGACGTCCACGCTCGCGCCGGTGGCTTTGACGCCGAGGGCTTTCAGTTCGGCCACGGCGGCGGCAACTTGCTCTGAATTGCGCGCGCAGACCCCGACATTCGTGCCTTCTTTCGCCAGTGTTTCCGCGATCGCGCGGCCAATGCCGCGCGTGCCGCCGAGGATGAGCGCGTTCTTGCCTTTGAGGTGGAGATCCATGGGGCGCTTCCTGTTTTGGGGCAGCCTCTGGCGGGCCGCGCGTTGACGCGGCCACTGTGCGGGCAAATCGCGGTTTGTCTACCCGGGCGGCGGGCCTAGCGGACGAGATCGTCCGCGCCGCTGTCATCAAACGCCTTGATGAGATGACCGGCCGCGCGTGCAAGGTCGGTCTGCGTGTTGAGCGCGGCGGCCCAGACCGTGTCTCCGTAACTGCCGATCCACCGCGTCTCGCCGGTCCGGACATCAATCAGCCGCAGGGTCATTTTCACCCGGTTGAATGCGTAGAGCGGACCACCGACTGTCTCGGCCGTTCCGGCGACGACAAAATCCACACCCAGGTCACCGCCATATTCTCGCAGCGGGCCGGCTGACGCGGGCGAACCATCCGTGATGTTCGCCTCATAACCGATAAGGCTGATGACGGACGGCCCTTCCCGCGCCGGGATGCCGCGCGCCGCCAACTCGCCGGAGATCACGTTCATGGCCTCCGGGCCGAGGTCGCCCTTGAGCGGAACAATCGCCAGTCTCGCAGGTGCGTCCGGGCGCTCGGGAATGAGAATCGAGCGGGTCGGTGCGCAGGCTTGCAGACCCAGTAGCAGTAAGACGGCAAAAAGCGGGTGCTTCATTCAATCGGTCTTTCCCGCTCGACTTTCAGACAAGCGCTGTCTCATTCGGCACGCACCCTATTTTTTTGCCTTCGCAAAGTCCACGGGGCTCGCAAGCCGAAACAGAGTTGCGGGTTCAGTTGCGGCATAATCCGAAGGACAGAGATCCACTTATAGAGCGACCGGGATCTGTTCAGACAAACCGAGCCACCTCTGTGGGCCCCAGCAACCGGTCACCGATTGACGTTCCACGGATCAATCACACTGAGGCCAGCTGCTGCAAACGCGCTGCTGTCGCGCGACGCCACACTGAACTCGTGTGCCGCAGCGATTGCGGCGATGTAGCCGTCAGGGGTCGGAAAGCCTCGTCCGGCTGCGCGGGCAAGCACCGCGATATCTGCATAGCGGTGCGCCGCCTTTGTATCGAACGCCAGGATCCGATCGGCAAAGAGCTCAATAAGGCCATTGATGGCGATCTTGAGTCTTTCCTTGCGCTTGCCACCGGGCAGAGCGCCGACGCCGAACTTGAGCTCAGCGATGGTGATGCTCGTCAGGAAGAGCGTTTCTGCGGCTTGAGCATCCAGCCAGTCGCGTACCAAGGCATCGGGCTGGGGTTTCATGGCCTCCGAGACCACGTTTGTATCGAGGACAATCATTCGAAACCGATCGGCTCGGCGGGTCTGGAGTCGCGAACCTGGTCGAGTGCTTCAATATCCGCATTTGTAAGCTCAGCCTTCCGGCCAATGTCTGACAAAGCGGTCCCAAGTCGAAGCCGCCCGGCTGGCCGAACTGCGGCCTCCAGGATGGCTCGCATTTCTGCTTCCGCACTTCGGTTGTGTTCAGCCGCGCGCATTTTAAGGGCGCGGTGCGCTTCTTCTGAAAGATTACGGATCGTAACAGCAACCATGATGGCAAATCCTACTTCTTGATAGCAGTGATATCAATATAAAGATAGTGATATCAAACTGCAAGATGGGTCAACCGGCTCGCGCAAGCTCTCATTTCTGCGACGCGACCCTCGCAGCATTGATCGAAACGGGCTGAAACCGGTCGAAACATCAGAAAAAGCGAAGGATTCGGTGGAGCCCCGGTGGAACCCCAAGCCAAAATCAGGGGCTCGTCGGTCAGAAAGTAACAGCTAAGTCCTTGATTTTATGGCGTACCCAAGAGGATTCGAACCTCTGACCTTTGCCTTCGGAGTCAGATACCGTAGGAATTTGCGCCTATTTGACCATTTTTGCGGAATGTTGAAATTATATAATAAAAACAGGCAGTTGATTGCCATTTTGGCTTGATAGTGATAGATCGTGTTTGTGGGCGAAATACGGAATGGTGCTTCCATCGTGCTTCCACGCCTGCGACCTCTGCCTATCTGATCCAAGGGTCCGCCATGCAATCGATCACCGTCAGATTGACTGCCACCATTGTGGAAAACGCCAAGGTCGGCGAGGCCGAATACTTCCTTTGGGACGAAACCACCAAGGGCTTTGGCGTGCGTGTTCGCCCGACCGGGGTCAAGTCCTGGATCGTCCAGTACCGGGTCGGCAAGGGCAGGGAGGCGCAGCAGCGGCGTGTCACGATTGGCAAGGTCTCAAGCCTCAAACTCTCGGCCGCAAAACTCGGCGCATCGCAGTATCTCGGTAAGGCAGCCTTCGCCGAAGACATGGTCGAGGAGATCGCTGAAGAGCGGCGCAACGAAATCAGCGTCAATGATGCCATCGACATGTGGGTCAGGGAGGCCGCCCCTGTGAACCGGCGGACCGGTGCCCCGCGAACGCCCGCCAATATCAAGGTGGATGTCGACAGGCTCGAAATCCACGTCCGGCCGGTGCTCGGAACCAAGAAGCTATCGAGAGTGACCAAGGCCGACATTGAAATCCTGCGCGACACGATCGCGAAAGGGTTCACAGCTTCGAAGAAGAAGACGAAGGCGCGGGGCGTGCGCAATGCGCCGGGTGGGGCAGGCACCGCTGCGCGGGCGATCCGGGTCCTCTCCAGCGTCTTCGCGCACGCCGAGGAGCACGAGCTGATCTCGCGCAATCCATGCCGGGGCGTGAAGCTTCAGCCGAGCAACAAGAGCGAGCGGTTTCTCACGCGCGACGAAGCAAAGCGCCTTGGGGAAGTCCTCGATCGATGGGACAAGTTGGGCAAGTCGCGAATGGGGGTGGGGGTCATCCGGATGCTGACCCTGACCGGCGCCCGAAGCAGCGAGATCACCGGCCTGAAATGGTCACAGATCGATTTTGACCAGGGCTTCCTGCGTCTCGACAAGAGCAAGACCGGAAAGTCCATACGCCCCCTGTCAGGCGTTGCGCTCCAGTTCCTTCGGGATTGGCCAAGAAAGCACAAAACCTGGGTGTTTCCGTCCGCGACCGGCGGGTCTGCGTTTCAGGGCATCCAGAAAGACTGGCGCGCGATCCGTCAGGAAGCCGGCATCGAGGACGTGCGCATCCAAGACCTTCGGCATAGCTTCGCGAGTTTCGGCGTCGCAGCCGGACTGTCGCTGCCCGTGATCGGCGCTTTGCTCGGCCACAAGGACGTCTCGACAACGCAGCGCTATGCGCACCTCGCCAATGACAGTGCGCGCCGGGCAGCAAACGATGTGGCGGACATGGTCGCTAATGCGATGGGAATGGATGTGTAGACGGGGAGCGGGCCGCGCGCGAGTGAAGGGCCTTTTTGGCGTCTTTTTCGACTTGAGTTGTGACTTTGAATTGTATTTCGACATGCCCGAGGGCTTTTCGACACGCGAGCCTGGCTCAGACCTCCCGATCGGCTCAGTCTCCTTAAGTCACCCAAAAGACGCCTGATAGTTTACCGGCTGAAGCGCGACGTGGTCTTCAAGTGGGGGCTTCAACTCGAAAGCCTTCGGCGCCTTCGCGAAGTCGTAAAGACGGATGAGCCGGAATTCTTCTGGCCGCTCCTGTGAAAAGCTGAGTTCGTTCGGTGAAATGAAGAAGGGCGTGCGTTCGTAGCCGACGGTCGTTTTGACTTCGAGAAAGCGCTCGGCGCCGTCCTTCTCGAAGGACAGGATGTCGTATCCGGCGCCGTCGCCATCAAGCTGAGCCACCCAGCGGACCTTGCCCGCGAGGTCGTCACGGCCCTCGCTCCGCAGGCGCGTCTGCTCCGACACGACGACGCGTTCCTCGCCGAGTTTGCCGAGCTCCCGGTTGCGGGCATCCCGCGCGGCGGGGTCGAACTTTCGCATAAGGCGGATGATGTTGGCATCCGTGTCGTCCTCGGACCGGGTGAAGTCCGGCGCGGGTCCGAAGAAGAGTTGGCCGCTTTCGGCAACGCCGGCCCGCTCTTTGGGGAAGGGGATGATCCGGCCGGGACGGCTGTCGAGAAAACGCTCGACGCCGGCGACAAGTGCCGCCTGAACGTTCGTCATCGGCTTGTATCCGAAGATCCAAGGCTCGCCGAGCTTCATCAGAACAGCGCTGATGTTCTGGTGTTTGAATTCGATGGAGCCGCGCGTGCGTCCGATGAGTGCCTGCAAGGCCTCATTGCGCTGCGACTTCAAGAACCGCTCGCCGCGCAGTTCCATATCGCGCATGGCGAAATAGTCAGCGACGATGAGGTCGATTTCATCGGCGCTCCAGTCCTGTCCAGTTCGATCTTCTGAACTCATGCGAGATGAAGATTCCCAAATGGCCTGCGCTCCAGATATCCGACATTCGTCGAACAGCGCCAGGGGCGTTCTTTGCGCCTCCGGTCGCCGGGCGTCGGCGGCGTCTGAGTGCGTCTGCGCGCGGCGGGAGGAGACGGCCCGTCGCTCTTGCCGGGGCGCGGCGCGTGCGCACGGGGGGCGGGGGAGGGCCGTCGGGGGCGTTGGCATCCGTCCGACCTGACCCCGTGCACACCCGCCTTGTACGCCCCAGCGGCGCGCTTTGCGCCGCCCCCTCCCGCCTGATGCGCGGAGGAACGGGGCGGGAAGGAGCACGAGAATGTCAGACCTGATTTCTACCGCGCCGGATGGCGCTTTGCCTGTAGCTGAGCGGCCGCGCGTCTATGTGGCTTGCCTTGCGGCCTACAATGCAGGTTGCCTGCATGGCCGATGGATCGAGGCAAGCGACCCGGACACGATGCGCGCCAAGGTGCGCGCGATGCTGGCGGCGAGCCCGGAGCCGGGGGCGGAAGAATACGCCGTGCATGACTATGAAGGGTTCGAGGGCGCGCCGCTGAGTGAGTGGGCGAGCTTCGAGGCGATCTGCGCCCTGGCGGATTTCATCGAAGCGCATGGCCGCCTGGGCGCGTGTCTCTACAGGCATTTCGGCGAGGACTTGGACGCAGCAACCGCTGCGTTCGACGACTATGCGGGAGAATATCCCTCGCTCGCCGACTTTGCCGAGACGCTTCACCGCGAGTGCGGCACAGTGATACCCGAGACGCTGCAGTACTATATCGACTGGGAGGCCATGGGCCGCGATCTCGAACTGAACGGCGATGTGTTCACTGTCGCATTGTCCTACGACGGCGTGCACGTCTTCTGGAACAGGTAAGCCTTGTTTGCCGCCGCTGGACTCCTGATCGTTTGATCCGTGCACCGCCGGGGGACGCCTCGTCCCTATCTCTTGCCGTTTGACCTGGACGGCGCGGCCCGTCCCCGAAACCGGCGGGGCGAAGAATTTTCCTCTGCGCGCCGCGCATTCACCGCGAAACAAAATTCATCGCCCCGCCGGTGCGCCGCTTCGCTTTGCCCGTGCCGGTTCAGGGACGGCCCGCGCCGTCCTTGCGGTCAGGCGTCGACAGGGACGAGGCGTCCCTCGAAGTCGGCAGACAACGCAAACGAACAGGAGACCTCACAATGGCAAACGCACTCGGCTATGTTAGCGAAACGAAGACCGGCTTTTCCGGATCCCTCGCGATGATGAACCTCACCGCGCCCATCCGCATCGAGAAGAACGCTGACAAGAAAGTCCCCGCCCAGCCCGACTACCGCATCTTCGCCGGCGATATCGAGACCGAAATCGGCGGCGGCTGGATCGCCCAGGCCAAATCAAGCGGCAGGGAGTACATCTCCCTGACGCTCGCCGACCCGCAGATCGGGCCGCGCAAGATCTACGCGAACCTCGCGCCGGTGAAGGGTAAGAAGGGGCGGTATGTGCCGCTCTGGAATGCGAAGGAGTGAGTTTCGCCGCCGCCGCGCTCGTAAGGGTGCGGCGGCTCTCGTCGTCGACGGTTTGAACCGGCTGGCCCGATACGTGCGGGCCGAGGAGCGGGCCGCGTTTTGCGTCCGGGCGCGTTCAGAAACATGCTTTGCGAAGGAGATGGGCTGACTTCCTATACGCGCCATGACCATTCCGGATTTTTGACTATTGCATTCCTGAATTTTGGAGTAAGCGTTCCGGAAATTCATTTCCTTGATTCCGGATAATCGAACATGCCCAAACCGCCCTCGGTTCGTCCTTTCGACCGCCATGCCGACGCGCGGGTGCGTACTGCGATGGAGGATACCCGCATTGTTGCGCTGGTCGGTCCGCGCCAGTCCGGCAAGACAACGCTCGCCCGGCAGATCGCGGCCGATCGGGGGCTCACCTTTGTCACACTCGATGACGATCAATCCCGCCAGTTCGCGATAGACGATCCGGATGGGTTTGTTCGCGATCTCGACCGCGCTGTGATCGACGAGATTCAGCGCGCACCCCGGCTTATCCTGGCGCTGAAGAAATCGGTGGACGAGGATCTCCGCCCGGGACGGTTCCTGATCACTGGCTCGGTTGATCTGTTCCGGAGCTCACTCTCCCCGGATTCGCTCGCCGGACGAGTCGAGACCGTGCAGCTTCTGCCGCTCAGCCAGGCCGAGATCGAGCGGCGGCGCCCATCGCGGTTCCTCGAGCGGGCCTTCAGCGCCGATTTTCCCAAATTGAAGACAACCGGCCGGACGACGGACCTCGCCGCGCGCGTGCTCGCGGGCGGTTTTCCTGAGGCGCTGGCGAGGCCGGATCCTATCCGCCGGGGGGCCTGGCTGAATGCCTATGCAGAATCGCTTGCCGATCGAGACGCCGCCGACCTTGCTGATGTGTTGAAGACTGCAGAACTCTCCCGGTTGCTTGGACTGGCGGCCGTGGGGGCCGGACAGACGGTCAACCTGGCAGCGCTGGCCCGCACGTTGAGTGTCGATGCCAAGACGGTCGATCGCTGGCTGGCGCTGCTTGAACAGATGTTCGTGGTCCAGAGAATAAGTGCCTGGCATCGCAACGACCTGAAGCGCCTCGTGAAAACACCCAAACTGCATTTTCTCGATACGGGCTTGCTTGCTGCCCTCAGCCGAACCGATGCGCGATTGCTCGCCGGTGACCGCCAGCGCCTTGGCGCCCTGCTCGAAGGTTTCGTGTTTTCGGAACTCGCGAAAATGGCGGCGCAGCAGGACGAGCGATTGTACGTGAGTCACTTTCGCGATCACGACAAGGACGAGGTCGATCTTGTTCTCGAACAACCGGGCGCGATTGTCGGTATAGAAGTCAAGGCGACTGCAAGCGTCAAACCGGACGACCTTCGGGGTCTGAAGGCATTGCAGGCGGCAACGGGGAAGGCTTTTAACGCGGGCATTGTCCTGCATGATGGCGACCGGATTCAGCAGGTCGGAGACCGGTTGTTCGCCATGCCCTTTGATCAGCTCTGGGCCGACTGAGCACTGGGTCTTCTAAAGTTCGCTGCTGAAAGGTGTTCAAGGGGGAGGTGTTCACACGCCAGCTCTCACGCCAGTTCAGCTCTGCTGTGGAGGCCGCCGGGATCGACAGGCCGGATAAGATCACCCTTCACACGCTGCGCCATTCGTTCGCCACGCACTTTCTCGAGGCAGGCGTCGATATCCGCGTCATCCAGGTGATGCTCGGCCACGCCAAGCTCGAGACCACCTCCATCTACACGCGGGTCTCGCCGAAGATGTTGCAGGACGCAGCGAGCCCGTTCGACAGCCTGCCGGTCATCGACCCGGCGGACTGACCGGACATGACCCGGCCAGCGATCGAGGTTGCGGATATCCTCCGCGGCCTCGGCCCCGCCTTGCGCGATGGGCTCTCGCGCGACCAGCACAGGGCGGTGAACGCGATCCTGTCATGCCGCACCGCTGCACTCGGCGGGCATGTCTCCCGCTGTGAGGACTGCGGGACAATGGACGTTGCCTATAACTCCTGCCGCAACCGGCATTGCACGAGATGCCAGGGTGAGACGCCGACGCGCCACGGGTTCGAGCGCGGTGTCGAACGCCTCCTATGAGTGGCTGGAGGCGCGCAGGCGGGACCTGCTTCCCGTCGCCTATTACCATGTCGTGTTCACGCTGCCCGCGCCGCTGGCGCGCGTGGCGTTCCAGAGTGAGCCACTGGTGCGCCACTGGTTCAAGCCCAGTGGCGAACGCGTGTCGTCTATGACGCCCTGTTCAAGGCCGTGTCCGAGACCCTGATGACGATCGGCGCTGACCCGAAGCATCTCGGCGCGACCCTGGTCCTGCATACCTGGGGCTCAGCGATGACCCATCATCCCC
>CAZIGV010000005.1:0-178298 GCA_964538945.1 uncultured Hyphomonas sp. | reverse complement strand
GGATACCGGCAAACTCGACCCCGATCATCATCGGCCAGACCATGGCCCAGATCAGGACCGCCACGGCAAAGTTCACATTGGCATATTCGAACGCGGCCAGGAGGCCGAAAGCCGCTGGGAAAAGCTCGCCAAGGACAAGACCCAGCACCAGGGCAAGGGCGACCCAGACAGAGAGGTATTTTTCGAAGATGCTCATGCGCGGGCCTAGAAATGGAATGTCATCTGCGAATACCCGAACAAGGTCCGGTCACCCTCCGGCCCTCCGGGAACGGAGCGGGTGAACTCGCCGAATTCGAGCAGTGAGGCGCCCGCTTCGACGCGCAGCTTCTCCGGGATCAGCCAGCGCCGCATCCGGCCATCGATCGCATGACCGACAAAGTTGCCGGACTGGCCGGTCGGGTCACGCAGGCGGGCGACGACCCAGCTGTCCGTCGCCGAGGCCAGCCAGACCGCGGAGTATTTGAGCCAGCCATCAGTTCGCGCATCGGGTGTAACTTCGAGGCGAAGGCCGGGCGCCGAGATATTGGCGGGCGTAAGGGGACCGTGGATGCTGGTATTGTTGAGATCGGTGCGGCGGGACCCGAACAGGCGTTCGTGCTGTCCGAACACGGCATCGCCGGGATCCTCGTCACCGCTGGCATAATAATATTCAGCTGACAGGCGCGGCGTCCAGGCTGCATCGAATGTGTAACCGAGGGCACCAAAGAACATGCTGGCATCAACCTTCAGCGCGGCGGTATCCGAAGGGGCGGAGGTGGCGTAACGGGTGCCCTTGCGCAGGGCGGCTTCAAGATCGAGATCAAGGCGTCCGGGCTCTGCCTTACGGGTCAGGCGAAAGCCGGGCGCGATATGGGAGCGGTCCGGCGTCTGGAAGGTGGACGAGTCGGCTTCGTCAAATCCGTATACGAATACTTCATAGGAAAGGCCATCCCAGATCCGGGTGAGCCCGCCCTCATCGATATAGTGAATGCCCCAGATGCGGCGACCCCACTGCGCCTCGTCGCCAGACAGATCATTGTCGAGCAAGCCCTCCGCAGACGCAGGAAAGCGAGCCAGCGGCGCAACATAGATGGCATGCAGCCGGTCGCCGGTGGGCGAGCGGGAAACAAGGTGAGCGCCGGCATAGCTGTAGAGAGCATTCGCAAACTCGACCCGTTCGATCTGGCGGCGCGAGCCGATCGATACCGTCTGGCGCCCGAACGTGACTTCACTCTGCGAGCCAGGCCCGAGAAGCCCCGGCAGGGCCTCAACCCGGACATAGGCCTGCAGGACATCCAGCGGGTTCGTGACAGACGTGCCGAGGGGCGTGCCCGCATCGCCGAGATAGGTGCGGCTGTCCTGCAGCTCGAGTCCGGCATGCATGCGGCCCTTGCCGATCTCGGCAAGCACGAGCGAGCGCAGCAGGAAGAGCTGGTCGCTTCCGGGCCGGCCGGCGCGGAACTGGCCGTCCAGCGTTTCATAGCGTGCGCGCAGTTCGCCCGACACCGACAGGGTGACGGGCGTGTGTGGCCCGGCAAGGGGCTCGGCGGCAGCCGGAGCCGCAGCAAGCGCAAGCAGGCCCGCCCCAAGCCCTCTCATGCGCGCACGGCCTGCCTGCCTTCAGCCGAGGCCGGCGGGCAGCAGGCCGCGCGGGCGGCCTCCTGAACGGGCAGGCAGATCTCGGGGCGCCCGTCGCAGCAGTCTTCCATCAGATGGACGATCAGATCACGGATCGTCTCCAGGCGTGCGGCATAGCGGATAACCCTGCCCTCACGCGTGCCAGCGATCAGTCCGACCTGCGACAGGATGGTGAGCTGGGCGGAGAGCGTGTTTGGCGCGGTGGCGAGACGCGACGCGATCTCACCCGCCGGCATACCCGCCGGCCCGGCGCGCACAAGCAGGCGAAACACGCCGAGGCGTCCGGGCTGGGCAAGGGCCGAGAGCCGGTCGATGGCAAGCGCTAATTCCATGTTTCAACGAATGTCGAAATATTGAGCGCGCGTCAAGGGGCAAGCGGCCCTGACCCGCACGCTTCAGGACCGGATCTCGATGGCCACGAACAGGTCGAACCAGCCGCCGGTTTCGCCCTTGCGCTTGATGCGCATCAGGATCGGCGCGTCCGGGCTTGCAAGGCCGGCCTTGACCCTGGCGAGGGTGTCGGTGACTGAAGCGACCGCCTGGAAATTGACCTCGATGATGACATCGCCGCGGCGCAGCTTGTTATAGGCGCGCCCGCGCGGGCTGACGGCGGTGACAACAACGCCGGAGATATCCCGCGAGATGGCGTAACGGCGGCGCATATCGTCATCGACAGGAGACAGCTGCGCGCCCAGATCGTTCGAGCTGGCCGCCGTGTCGGGCACGGTCTCAGCAGCCGGATCCTCTTCATCCTTGAGCTCGGCCAGGGTGACACTGACCTCGCGCGTGCGCCCGTCCCGTACAATCGCAAGCTTGACCGGCTTGCCGATCGTCTTCTCCGTGAGTGTGCGCGTCATCTCGCGCACACCGACCACCGGCTTGCCATCGATGGTCAGGACAAGGTCACCGACTTCGAGCTTCGCCTTCTCCGCCGGGCTGCCAGCCGTGATCCGTGTGATGATGACCCCGCTGATACCCTTGGCGCGGTAGGCCCTGATCAGCCCGGCATCGGCATCCTGCACATTGACGCCGAGCCAGGGGCGGCGGACGCGGCCTTCCTTGATCAGAGCCTGCGAGATCCGCTTCACGGTGTTCGAAGGCACCGAGAAGCCAAGGCCGATGGAGCCACCGGACTGGGAGATGATGGCAGTATTCACGCCAACGACCTCGCCGGCAAGATTGAACAGCGGCCCGCCGGAATTGCCCTGGTTGATGGCGGCATCGGTCTGGATGAAATTGTCAGACCGCCCCGCATTAAGATCCCGCCCCGTCGCGGAAATGATGCCAGCGGAGACCGAACCGCCGAAACCGAGCGGGTTGCCGATGGCAATCACCCAGTCGCCGACTTCCGCCTTGTCACTGTCGGCAAACTCGACAAAGGGCAGCGGCGATTTCGAGCTCACCTTCAGAACGGCGATATCCGTATCACGGTCACGCCCGACGCGTCTGGCCTGCAATTCTCGCCCGTCAGAAAAGGTAATCGTAATCGTGTCCGCCTTCTCGATCACGTGATTGTTGGTGACGATATAGCCATCCCTGGAGATGACAAAGCCGGAGCCGAGCGAGCCCTGGCGCTGGAAGCCATCGCCGTCCCGGCCGAAAAACTCATTGAAGCGTTCGGCGGGCGAACCCTCCGGAAAGGTCGGCATCCCGGAGGCGATGACCGTTTCGGTAGAAATATTCACCACGGCCGGCATCAGGCGCCTGGAGAGGTCACGGAAGCTGGCCGGAGCGGCCTTCATGTCGATGCCGGAAGCCGGCTTCGAAAGGCTCGCCTGCGCCGCGGCCGAAAGGCCGGCGGGGACGGCGGCAAGCAGGACAATCGCCAGGGCGGCAAGGGCTTTCATGGGGGCGTTGGCTCCGGTCAGTCAGGTCGCGCGTCGGTGTCGACCCGAATGCACACTGACTATGGCGCTTTGGCAGCTGCACGCAACTGCTTCAGGCGGTGCGCACGGCAAGGGTGACCAGCACGGCGCCCATCGTGGCCGCGATCAGGCCGCCGGTAACCAGATAGCCCTGTGGCAGTTCGCTCAGGCGCCGCCCCAGGCGGCGCACCATGTCCGGGGCGAGAGCGCACAGGGCGCCCTCGATCAGGAACCAGACGCCGATGCCGGCGAGGAGGATCGTGAACACACCCAATGGCCCGGCGCGTCAGCGCGGGGCGCCGGCGGCGCGCGCACTGTCGAAGAACTCGTCGCAGATGCCGAGCGAGGTCGGACTGACAATCACTTGCGTGCCAGCCTGGATCGCCGTCTCACAGGCAATCAGGGCGCGCTGGAAGCGGAAGAATTCCGGGTCCTTATTGTACGCCGCAGCATAGGTCTCCGTAGCCCTGGCATCGCCTTCACCGCGAACCTTTTCAGCCGCTTCGCGGGCCTGCGCCTCGATCACGGTCTTCTCGCGTTCGGCGGTGGCGCGGATCAGGCGGGCCTTTTCCTCCCCCTCCGAACGGATCCGCTGGGCCTCCTGCAGGCGGGCCGTACGCATCCGGTTATAGACGCCTTCGGCCACCTCGGACGGAAGATCCGCCTGGCGAACACGCACATCAATGATGTCGATACCGTCCTTGGCAAGACCATTATTCACGCTGGTGCGGATACGGCCCATCAGCTGGGCGCGCTGGCCCGAGACAATTTCCGGCACCGGCACATCGCCCAGGACTTCCCGGATAGCCGAGGTGGTAATCCGGTTGAGCTGAGATTCCGCAGCAAGTTCGGTGCGGAAGCGCTGATAGTAACGCAGCGGGTCGTTGATCCGCCAGCGGACAAAGGCATCAACGCGCAGGCGCCGCTGGTCAGAGGCGAGCACCTCGATGCCCTCGATATCAAGGCCAAGGTTGCGCTTGTCGATGATCTCGACCTGCTGGATGATCGGCAGCTTCATGTGCAGGCCGGCTTCGTCGGAGCCGGGCTCGTTGATAAGCGCGACCGGGCGGCCAACCTGCAGGACGATGGCCTGCTCCGACTGGCGCACGATAAAAAAGACATTCGAGGCGAGGATCAGTCCAAGCACGGACAGGACCAGGATAAGCCATCCAAAAGCACGCATGGTTCACTCTCCTCCGGTCGTGGCAGCCGGGCGGCGGGTGCGCTCCAGCGGCAGGTAGGGCACGGTGCCCGAGTTCTGGTCGAGGATCATCTTGTCGGTCCGCTCCAGCACCCGCTCCATCGTCTCGAGATACATCCGCTCACGGGTGACACGCGGCGCCTTGCGATACTCCTCATAGATCTGGTCGAAGCGGGCGGCCTCACCGCTCGCATCCGCGATCACGCGGTCGCGATAGGCTTCAGCCTCCTGAGCCAGGCGCTGGGCCGTACCGCGGGCCTGCGGCACGATCTGGTTGGCAAACTGTGTCGCCTGGTTGGCCAGTGTCTCTGCGTCCTGTTCGGCGACGTTGACGTCGTTGAAGGCCTCGATCACAGGCTGGGGCGGATCAGACTTATCGATCTGGACCGAAAGGATCTCGACGCCTGCGCGGTACTCATTGAGCAGCGCCTGGGTCTGAGCGGCAACTTCCTGCTGAACCTTGTCACGCTCTGTGGTGATGATGTTCTGGAGGCGGGTCTTGCCGACGACTTCGCGCATGACCGATTCGGCGACCTGGGCGACCGTGATGTCGGGATCGCGCACGTTCAGCAGGTAGTTTTCCGGGTTCTGCGTATCGATCTTCCAGAACACCGAGAACTGGATGTCCACGATGTTCTCGTCCTGGGTCAGCATAAGGGATTCGGCGGCATTGGAGCCGATACGGGTTTCGTTCCGCGTCTCCACCTGCATCAGCCTGTGGCTCTCGATCGGCGCCGGCAAATGGAAATGCAGGCCGGGGCCGAAATTGGTCTGCCATTTGCCGAAACGGAAAACAGCCGCCTGCTGGGTCGGGTCAACGATCACGAAGCTGGTCGAGAGCCAGGACAGAATGACCACACCGGCAACGACGGTTACGCCGAGCGGGCCGAGAGCCGGAAGCTGCGCACCGGCGCCGCCGCGCCCGCGTCCGCCGCCGCCACCGCCGCCGCCGCGGCGCTGGCGAAAGCGCTCCTGCATGCGGCGCATCTGTTCCTCGAGATCGGGCGGCTCCTTGCCGCCGCCGGATCCGCCCTTGCGGTCGTCACCGCCCGAGGGACGGTTCCACGGAGAGCCCCCCTCGCCGCCGCCCGAACCCGAGCTGTCGCCGCCCCAAGGGCCGGAACCTTTAGACTTATCGTCCCAGGGCAATCACACCTCCTGAATCCTTGTCGAACAGCCTATATAAGGCCTGTCTGTATCTGTGCACGCCAAATCGACCCTGCAAGGCGGCGAAAATGACGCAACTTCCTCACCAGAGGCTTGCTGTTCTGCCACCGGCGCGCGTAGGCGGACCATAAAACTGATAAAGGGCCCCTCAGGCAACGCCATGTTCGGATCAAGACAGAAGACCCGCGAAAAGCTCGCCGCCGCCATTACCGAGGCGCTAGGGGCAGCCAGGTGGCTGGAATCGGTGTCCGTGGACGATGCGGGCCGGGCCTTGCTGGTCGTCCGGGCTGAGCCTGGCGCCGAAGATGTGGCCGAGCATCGCCGCATCGAGGCGGAAAACTATGCCGGCCGGGTTCCCGGAATCACAGCCGTGCGCAGCGTTCTGACCGCGGAGCGAGCCGCGGGCGGGCTGAGCCTTTCACACGCGCCGGGCCACCTGCACGGGCCTTCACATCCCCACGCTCCCGCCAAAGCCGCTGCCCCGCCGGGCGCACCGGTGGCGGGCCTGCGGCGGGTGACCAAGGGCGCGCGGCTTTCCGACGAAGCCCTGAGCCAGGGCGTGCCCGGTCCGGCCCTGGGGCTGAAGCCCTTACCGGGCATCGACCGCATCCTGGTGGTGGCGAGCGCCAAGGGCGGCGTCGGCAAGTCGACCGTTGCGGTAAACCTTGCCGCAGCGATGGCTAAGGCCGGCATGCGTGTGGGCCTTCTGGACGCGGATATCTACGGGCCCTCAATCCCGACGATGCTGGGCACGGTGGCCGCAGAGCCCGCCACCTCAGGCGCCAGGAAACTCGTGCCGATCGAGGCGCACGGGATGAAAACGCTGTCGATCGGCTACCTATGCGATCCGGACGCCCCGATGATCTGGCGCGGGCCGATCGTCATGTCGGCCATCACACAGCTCCTGAACGATGCCGAGTGGGGTACGCCGGAGGCGCCGCTCGACATCCTGATTGTTGACACGCCTCCGGGCACGGGCGACGCGCAGCTGGCGATTGCGCAGCGTGTGCCCGTGACGGCGGCGCTGATCGTGACAACACCGCAGGAAGTCGCGCTCGCCGATGTGCGGCGGGGGGCGGCGATGTTCGCCAGGACGCATGTGCCGGTGATCGGCCTCGTCGAGACGATGAGCTGGTTTGAAGACCCCTCAGGGTCAAAACACTTCCTGATGGGCGAAGGCGGCGCGCGCCGGATGGGCGCCGCGCTCGGCCTGCCGGTATTGGCAGAGATTCCAATGCTGCAGGCGATCCGCGAAGGCGGCGATGCAGGCACACCGTCCGCGCTATCGGAAGGACGGGCGAGCGACATTTTCCTCAGGCTCGCCCGCAATGTTGCGATTGCACTCGACCAGCTGGTGACAAAGCCGGCGCCGGAAATCGTGTTCGAGGATTAAGCCAGGTCAGGCGTTGAAGTTCAGCTTCAGCCCGGCCTCCGGCCAGCGGACTTTCAGGAGCTGGCCGGTGCCCGAGGCACAGATATAGGCGTCTTGCATGTCCTTGCCGCCAAAGGCGATATTGGTGACAAAAGGATCCGGAAGTTCGATGAAACTGGACCTGCCCTCCGGCGTAATCGTAGTGATCCCGCCCATGCCGCCATTCTTGAGGATTGTTGCCACACAGACATTTCCGGACGCAGCAACGGCGAGCGAGTCGAAATAGCATAGCTCCGTCTGGCCAGTGATGACGCGCCCGCGCAGGAAAGGCGGCTTGTGCGGGGTGTATTCACCCGGGCCGGTGAGCTCAAACCCCCAGAGACGGGCGGTCATCGTATCCGCGAAGTAGAGGGTTTTTCCATCCGGGGACAGACCGCATCCATTGGGCGAGATGTGGTGATAGTCGACTTGCCGGATCAGGCTGCCATCAGGCCTCGCATAATAGACGCCGCCATGATCGCGGTTCCGGGAGAAACCCTTGCCGAGATCGGTGAAATAGAAGCCGCCGGACATATCGAAGACAAGGTCGTTCGGCCCGCGAAGCAGATGGCCGTCGACGGCCTCATACAGGCGCTCAACCTTGCCGCTGGACAGGTCGACCCGCTCAATACGCCCGCCGGAATAGTCGGGCGGGCAATTGCCGGGCACCATGAGACCACCGACATCGTGATACTCGAAGCCGCCATTATTGCAGCAGTAGAGAGCGCCGTCCGGGCCGATCGCAAGGCCGTTCGGGCCGCCGCCGGGCGTCGCAATCACTTCCGTCCTGCCGTTCCAGAGACGGGTGATACAGCCCTTCTTGATCTCGACCAGGATGATCGCGCCGTCTTCCATCACGACCGGGCCTTCCGGAAAGCCAAGGCCGGAGGCGATCACCTCAAATTCCATCCCGGTCTCCCTTCTGAACCTGCCAGGCAAAGCTACGTCCGGCGCGCGCAGGCGTCCATCACTCCCACAAGGTCAGCCCCCCGGTCCGGCCGGCCGGGCAACCCGCTCGAGGACGCGCAGCGTGAAGGCATGGTCATTGCCCGGCCCGGCCTCGAAGCGAACCTGTCCGGTCTCGGTCCAGTTTTCCGGCTCAAGCACCGGGAAGAAGGCGTCGCCCTCGGGCGCGGCGTCGACTTCGGTGAGATAGATCCGGTCTGCCATCGGCAGGGCGAGGTCATAAATCGCAGCACCGCCGATAACGAAGACCTCTGCCTGGCCCGCGCGCAGGGCCATGGCCTTGGCGGCGTTGATCGCCGGGGAAAGGCCGGAATAGACGCGCGCTTCGCCGGCATCATAATTCCAGTCACGGCTGATCACGATATTCGCCCGGCCGGGTAGCGGGCGTTTGGGCAGGCTTTCCCAGGTCTTACGGCCCATGATGACGGGGGCGCCCATCGTCGTGCGCTTGAAATGGGCCAGGTCATCCTTCAGGCGCCAGGGCAATTGCCCTTCGGTGCCGATCACTCTATTTCGTCCCTGAGCGACGATAAGGCTGAGCCGGATGGGTTCGATCATGGACAGGGTTCCGGGCGGCCACAGGATGAGCGCAGTATGCGCCATCCCCGGCGCCGTTGACTATAGGCTGCTGAAGGCTGGCGTCATGGGCCAGCCGGCGCATTCGGCGCAAGCCCCCTTCTCAGCGTCTGGCGCCGTTTATGCAGCGAGGGTGTATTCCTGATGAGCTTTGACATCACCTCGGTCCTGACAAATGGCGAGCCCGGCCTGCTGGTTCCCGCGCTGGGGGCGCTCGGGCTGACCTTTGCGGCGATCTGGCTGCTGCAGGGGCGCGCCTGGGCCTTCGCCTATGTCGTGCTGATCCCGTTCCTGAACTGGAGCTTCGGCGTCATTCCGGAATTCAAGCTGCTCGACCCCGGCCAGAATGCCGTCTTTGCACAAGGCGTGTCGCTTCACCCGATGACGATGGTGACCGGCATGGTGTTCGTGATCCGTGATTTTGTGCAGCGCGAGATGGGCCACCGGGTTCTGGTATTGATGGCGGTCGCGGTTGCCTGGTCCTTCTTCTACGCCTGGCCGGTGATTGCCCTGGCGAGCGGCATTGCCTTTGCCATCTCAGAGGGCGTCGACTGGCTGCTGTTCACCTTCACCAAGTACCGGCTGTCGACGCGCATCCTGCTCTCGAGCGCGGCGGCGGCGCCGGTGGATACGACCGTCTTCCTTTACGGCGCCGACCTCGCCAAGCAGATGGAGCTCGGCATGGAGCCGGGCAATTCCCTGCATGTGTGGAACTGGATCGTGTTCGTGATCGGCAAGATGGTGGGCGCGGTAATCGTGTCCCACCTGATCCGGCAGCGCGAGAATGCCGGGCTGATTTCACCGCGGGAGGCCTAGGGTCGTGTCCGCCCAACCGGGGCGCCCGCTCAGCTCAGGAATTTTCAGTAAATCACAGACCTCCTACCGGCGATCCTGTGTCCATCGCAGCGGGCCGGGTTGATTGCGCCGCAGTCCTGCCAGAACGGCCCGGCTTCAAGGCCGTAATGGCCCTCGACGGGCAGAGCCGGTCTGAGGCCGGCGCATCCCTGAAGCCCGGCCTGTCAAAAACGGCCTTACTGCGTCTCCAGCAGCTTCTGCCTGAAGAGCAGGCCCGCAAGGGCGGCGCCGACCAGCGGGGCGATGAGGAAGAGCCAGAGCTGTGACAGGGCTGGATCGCCGACGATGTGGATGACCGTAAGGGTGAGCCCGATAGCAAGGCCGGCGACCATCCCGGGCGCGGCTTTCTGGGTGCTGCCGAGGATGACACCAGGAAGACAAAGGTGGCAACGACTTCGAAGATAAAGGCCGAGACGAGGTTGAACTCGCCGAGATAGCCGGCGCCCCAGCCGTTCTGACCCAGGCCGTCTGCGGCAAGATCATAACCGGCCTTGCCGGCGGCAATGAGGTAGAGGACGCCCGCGCCGAAGAGGGGCGCCTGTGAACTGGGCGGCCCGGTATCTGAGCATGTCGCTCATCGTCATGCGGCCCGCGATGAAGGCGCCGAAGCTGACAGCGGGGTTCACATGACAGCCCGAAACCGGGCCGATGCCATAAGCTATGGCCACGATGGCAAGCCCGAAGGCGAGGGAAATACCGAGTTGTCCAACCTCCGGGCCCGCGAGCACAGCCGAGCCACAGCCAAGCCACAGCCAAGCAGGACAAGCGTGAAGGTTCCGATGAATTCGGCGACGAAGACTTTCATGAACTCCACTCCAGACGACCAGCCGGGCTGCCGTTTGCGCCCCCGGTGACACCCCGAGATCCCGCTGTTTTCGGCACGCACCGCGAGCGGTGCGCGGCCTTGCCTTCCAGGGCTGATGCGGCAACACAGAAGATCTAAGTCCATCCGGTGGAGACAGGCCAGCATGCAAACCCTGCGGATCCTTGCAATCGCCGCGATTGGTGCGGGGCTGCCGGCAGGCTGCGCCCAGCTTGCGAGGGAGCAAGCGCCCGCCGCTCAGGCCGAGCCGCCCGCCCGCCCTGGCGCGCTAAAGGACCCCGAGGCGGCACCGAAGATCGTCTCACTGCCCTACCGGGTTGACCTGACCTATTCGCAGGGGGCGCGCGACCGGCTTGGCGAGACAGCCGCCAGGATGGGTGTCTCGGCCGATTACTACGGCGTCCCGAAGGACCCGGCGGCAGCAAACCTCGATCCTGAGCTTGGCATCTGGCTGGGCGGCGAGATGAGCGTCCTCAGGGACGCCCGCACATCGGTCACGATGCGGGGTGAGATCGACGCGTCAAGAGCCGCACGTGAGGTCGCAGGTGATGTCCGCGTTCGCGTCATCGCTTTTCCGGTGCAGAGCCCACCGGCGGCAAACGAGGTCACCTGTGAGACGTTTGATGACGTGCTCGCGCTGACAATGGAAACCGGCGCCGTCATCCAGTGCACGCTGCAGGGCAGGTAGAGCCGGCCCGCTAAACCGCCACGGCCGCCTTTATGTGCGGGTGGGGATTGTAATTGTCGATCCGGAAATCCTCATAGGTCCAGCCGAACAGATCCTGCTTTTCGGGGTTCATCTGGAGGGTCGGCAGGGCGCGCGGCGCGCGGGTGAGCTGCAACTGTGCCTGTTCGAGATGATTCAGATAAAGGTGGGCATCGCCCAGCGTGTGCACGAACTCGCCGGGACGCAGACCCGTAGCGCGGGCCATCATGTGCGTGAGCAGCGCATAAGAGGCTATGTTGAAGGGCACACCCAGGAAGACGTCTGCCGAACGCTGGTAAAGCTGGCAGTTGAGGCGCCCGCCGGCCACATTGAACTGGAACAGGCAGTGGCAGGGCGGCAGGGCCATGTCGTTAACATCGGCCGGATTCCAGGCCGAGACGATCAGGCGGCGGGAGTTCGGATTGCTGCGAATCTCCTCCAGGACCCACTGGATCTGGTCGATCGTGCGCCCGTCCGGGGCGGCCCAGCTGCGCCACTGCTTGCCATAGACCGGGCCCAGATCGCCCTGGGCGTCCGCCCATTCATCCCAGATCGAGACCCCGTTTTCCTTCAGCCAGGCAATATTGGTTTCACCGCGAAGGAACCAGAGCAACTCGATGATGATGGAGCGCACATGCAGGCGCTTGGTCGTCACGAGCGGAAAACCCTGCTCGAGGTCAAACCGCATCTGGCGGCCGAAAACGCCGCGCGTGCCGACGCCGGTCCGGTCCCCGCGCTCAAGGCCGTTCTGCAGGATATCCTGCAGGAGAGCGTGATACTGCTGCATCTGGGGCGCCTCCCGCAAAGGGTCCGAATCGCCCAAGTGTAGGTTAACCAGCCCCTGCCGCGCCAGCCGCAATCGCGCCGATACGGTCAAATATCCCGCAATTCCGGTCTGTCACACTGCGAGTTTAAGAACGCATGCCGGTTCCCCCTAAGGATGATGCATATGCCCTCCAGGATTGATGCCAGCCGCCGCATGCGCCTGTTTGCCCCTGACACAAAGGGCAACATGACAATGCTGTTTGCGTTAGCCTGCCTTGCCCTTCTTCCCCTGCTCGGCTTCGCGATCAACCTGTCGAGTATTGCGGGCGAGAAACACGAATTGCAGCTGGCAACCGATGCCGCAGCCCTGGCCGCCTCGCACGATCCCTTCATGTCGTCGGAAGACCGCCTGCTGGTTATCGAGGCGCGGCTCAGGCAACTCGAAGATGCCGTCGGCACCGATGTCGACTATACATTCTCGCAGGACGAAGAAGGCCGGATTTCTCTGACCACAAGCATCAAGGTCAAGACGTTCATGGCGTATATGATGGGCCGGGAGGATTTCACGGTTACCGCGCGGTCCGACGCGGTCCAGGGCGGCGCCGATATCGAGGTCGCGGTGGTTCTGGATATCACCGGCTCGATGGCAGGCAGTCGCATCACCGCACTGAAAGCGGCGTCAAAGAGCCTCGTGGACATCGTCGTCAAGGACGACCAGACCCCCTACTACTCCAAGGTCTCCCTGGTCCCGTACGCTGTTGCCGTAAATGTGGGCCCCTATGCTGAAGCCGCGCGCGGCCCGGTCGAGGGCGGGCGCCCGATCACTGCGGCGAGCTGGCAGGTCGGCGCACAGAGGGCAATCACAAACATCACCCGCGCAAACCCGGCTGTCGTAACTTCCGCCGGCCACGGGTTCATCAACGGAGACCGGGTCTGGATCAGCGGCGTCAGCGGCATGACCGCAGTCAACAACCAGGTCTTCACGGTTGCCAGTGCCAGCGCCAACACATTCAGCCTTGCCGGCATCAACAGCAGCGCCTTTGCCGCCTATACCGCGGGCGGCATCATCCGCCAGTGCCGCAACACCCAGTGCGAAGTGCAGGTCACGGCGAACGGTCACGGCCTCAGCGACGGTGATCATGTCCACATCACCGGCGTCAGCGGAATGACGCAGATCAACCGGGCGACGCACGAGACCTGGGCGGTCTCCAATACCACAGCCGATACCTACACGCTGAACAACAGCGTCGGTCCGAACTACGGCGCTTATACATCCGGCGGCAATTCCTTCTGTACGAAGCCAGGGTGCCAGTTTTACCGGTTCACGAATGTTTCATCGAGCCAGCGCCTGCACCCGATGACCAGCTGCGCAACCGAGCGCACCGGCAGCGAGGCCTATACCGATGTCGCCGCATCGACAGCTTATGTCGGGCGGGCCTATCTGAGCCCGTCGAACGGATGTCCCAGCAGCCAGCTGATCCCGCTGACCGCTGATAAGAACCTGCTCAAGACCGCGATTGACAACATGGCGCTGAGCGGATCGACGGCCGGTCATATTGGACTCGCATGGGGCTTCTACGCCCTGTCGCCGACGTTTGGAGCCATCTTTCCTGAGGCAAGCCGTCCGGCAACCTTTGGTCGCCCGAAGCTGCACAAGTTTGTCGTCTTCATGACCGACGGTGAGCTGAACTCGGCCTTCTGCAGGGGGGTTCTCTCAAGCAACAGCTATAACATGGGCGACCGCATCAACTGCACTGCCGAGAACGGCACGTCTTTCGCGCAGGCTGCAGCCTACTGCACAGCGATCAAGCAGGCCGGCATCACGATCTATACCGTAGGATTAAGCGTGAGCGGCTCGACGAGCGTGCGAACCGCCCTGATCAATTGCGCGTCGAGCCCGCAGACCGCCTATTTCGCCTCAGGTTCGGCAGAACTGGTCGCCGTGTTCGAACAGATCGGCCGTGAAATCAACGAAGTTCGCCTCGTCAGATAAGCCGGCTTCCGCCGGTCCGGCCCTCTGCCTGCTGCGCCGCCGCACGCCCCGGCGACCCGCCCTGCGCTGACAAAGGCGCAGAGCGGGCCACGGGGCTGCCAGACGATGGCCTGCCTGGTGGCTGAGCCTGGCGCGCAATACCGGCCCGGCACTGATGCCGGGCGCTTGCCGGAGGCGGCCCCGTCTGGCTATGGCTTGCTGATGCTGGCCTGGATCCCGAACGCCCTGACGGTCTCACGCTGTGTTTTCGCCGGGCTGGTGCTCTACGGTGCGCTCAGCGCCGCCGCTTCCGGCGAGGCCGCCGGGCTCGCGAACGGGGAGGCGGCCCTTCGCCAGGCGACACTGCAGCAACTCTGGCACCAGTTTGCGCTGCTTTCCTTTATTTCCGGCGCGCTGACGGATTTCCTCGATGGCTGGGCCGCGCGCCAGTTCAAGGCCGAGAGCCGGTTTGGCGTCTGGCTGGATCCGATTGCCGACAAGCTTTTGGTCGGGCTCGCCCTGCTCGGCCTCGCCCTGACGCTCAAGACCTGGCTGATCTACGTACCGGCAGCGCTGATCATCGCCCGCGATGTGTTCATGACCTGGCTGCGCACGCGCCCGGAAGCCAGCGGGGTGGTAGCGCCAAGCCATCTCGCCAAGCTGAAGACCGGCATCGAGATGGCCGCAATCACCGGCCTGATGCTGCCCTATGCGCTCATCCCGGCGGGCGTGGGGCAGATCGAGACATCCTCTCCGGCGGCCTGGGCTGCGGCCGCTGCGCTGGTCGGCCTGCTCTGGGCGGCGGCAGCCCTGTCGCTCTATACGGCGAGGCAGTATGTGCGAGCCGTCCGGGCCGGCTGAAACCGCACCGCCGCCTGCAGAAAACTCAAGCCTGCCGCGACACGGGGCCGGACCCGGACCGAACCTCATGGCCCTGCTTCTGGCAGCGCTCGCCTTCCTTTGCCTGCCGGCGCTGCTGGTCTTTGCCGAGGCTGAGACCGCAGCGTCGACACAGCGCAGCGGCCGCAGCCCAGGCCGCCTTCGAGGGCGGGCAGACAAAGGTGGATGTGCACATAATTCCTTTCGCGATGACCACGGAAAATCTCACCGCGCATCAGGCCAGCGCCCACCTGCCCTTCTGGACGAACCTCGCGCCGGCCTGGACGCAGCTTGAGGAGACAGCGCGCGTGCCCTGCATCAGGATCAGCACAGGCGCCTATCAGGTCCTGGGCGACCAGTAAGGCGAGATCGGCGCGCTGCCATAGAGTTCCTCGAGACGGCGCCGCTCCCCGGACGTGATCGTGTCCGGCGGCGCCTGCGGATCGACCCAGGCGCTCTCGGCAATCTCGCCCTGGCTGGTCGCGGCCACCTGTTCCCAGCTGCCCCACGGCACGCGGTAGAGAAGGACATGATCGTTCCGGAAAACATGGTGGTTAGAATAGAAGCCGAAGACCTCCGGTTCGGCCGTGAGCCGGATACCGCCTTCCTCGATCAGCTCCCGGCGCAGCGCCTCGAGTGCCGGCTCGCCATGCTCGACGCCGCCGCCGGGCATGAACCAGCCGTCGATGTAGGTGTGGCGCACCATGAAAACATGACCCTCCCGGTTTTCGACCGCCGCGCGCACCCCGAGCGTCATCGGGCGGCTGATCCGGAACCAGGCCTGGAAAGCAAGCGTGCGCAGGGAGGGCATGCCCGGATTATCCGTGAACGAAGTCTGCGGGGGTCAGGCCCTGGAAGAAAAGGGCAGCGGTCAGGTCAGTGTGGCGGATGGCGCCGCCCGCCTCGCCGGCAACCACCGGTTTGGCGTGATAGGCAATTCCCAGACCGGCCGCCCTGATCATGTCGAGGTCGTTTGCCCCGTCGCCAAGCGCGAGAACCTCCTCCGGCCCCGCCCCAAGCCCGGCCGCCGCCTCAAGAAGCGCGGTGCGCTTGGCGGCCCGCCCGAGGATCGGCTGGGCGACTTCGCCGGTGAGCACAGCGCCGTCATCGATCAATCGGTTGCCCTGATGAGCGGCGAAGCCGGCCAGCGCGGCGATGCGGGCAGTGAAGAAGGTGAAGCCACCCGAGACCAGAAGGGTCTCAGCGCCGTGAGCCCTCATCGTGGCGATCAGCGTGCGGGCACCAGGATTGAGGGTGATGCGCTCGCGCAAGGTGCGCTCCAGCTCCCCGAGCGCAAGCCCCTTCAGCAGCGCAACACGCTCGGTGAGCGCGGTTTCAAAATCAAGCTCGCCGCGCATGGCGCGCTCGGTGATGCCCGCGATCCGCGGCTTCAGGCCAACGGCGTCGGCGAGTTCGTCAATGCACTCCTGACCGATGATGGTGGAGTCCATGTCCGAGATCAGCAGGCGCTTACGGCCGAACCGGGCCGCCGGCATGACCGCAAGGTCGGCCTCGAGCCGGGGCTCCAGCAGGGCGCGCAGGCCAGAGGCCGAGCCCCCCTCGGGCAGCGTGAACGTCAGATAGACCGCATGCAGCGGCGCCATGTCCGAGAGGACGCCAGCGGCCCCCTGGCTGGCGCCGATCTCTTCGAGCGCGCCCCTGAGCGCGCCCGCCAGTGCCGGTCCGCCCTTCCGGGACACCGCCACGACAACCCACCGGCTGGACATCAGACGCTCCGCTTTCAGGCACGCCCGTCTCTAAGAGCCTTTCCTCAGGCCGGGCAAGCCCTTAGGTGTTGGGAATGCCTCCCGCGATCCTGATCCATGGCCCCACCGCCAGCGGCAAGTCCGCCCTCGCCATCGAAGTCGCCCGCCGCCTGAACGGTGAGGTGATCAATGCCGATTCCATGCAGGTCTACTGCGATGTCCAGGTGATCTCGGCCCGGCCGACCGAGGAGGACATGGCCGGCGTCGCCCACCACCTGTTCGGCTTTGTCGACCCCGGCACACGCTATTCGACCGGCGAGTGGCTGGAGGCGGCACGCGCCGTCATCCGGCAGCTGGAACGGCAGAACAAGCGGGCCGTGTTTGTGGGCGGCACGGGGCTCTACCTGCTGGCGCTGACACAGGGCCTGTCTGACATTCCGCCGGTGCCGGACGAGATCCGCGCCGAGGTGCGCAGGATCAGCGAGACCGAGGGGGCCGATGGCCTGCGGGCGCGGCTTATGCCGCAGGACCCGGAGCTGGCCGAACGGCTGGGCACCGGCGACCGCCAGCGCCTCGCCCGGGCCTATGAAGTGTGGCTGGCGACCGGCCGGTCGCTGAGCGATTTCCAGACCGAACGCCAGCCACCCGTGCTGCAGCCGGGCGAATGGACAGGCTTTGCCCTGACCCCGCCCCGCGCGGCTCTGTATAAGAAAATTGACCGCCGGTTTGAGGGCATGCTGATGCAGGGCGCGATGAACGAGGCCCGGGCGCTGGTGGCGCGGGGGCTCGACCCTGAACTTCCCGTGATGAAGGCCTGCGGCATGCCCTGGCTGACAGCCTTTGCCCGGGGCGAGATCAGCCCGGAGCTGGCCGCGGAGAATGCCAAGCGGGACACAAGGCGCTATGCTAAAAGGCAGTTTACCTGGATCGGACGGCAGTTTCCATTCTGGACGCGCATCCCGTCCCCCGAGATGGCGGACCGGTTGAGGGTGATTTTTGCCCTTTACAGAGAGATTGACAGGATTCAGGCGGAAGATTATGCCTGACCGCAAGAGTTCGAGGAAACGCCCTTTGCGCAAAATGACCGTAGTAAAGCTTCGGCGCCCGTAGCTGCCTGATCTGTCAGGCGGTTGCGGGTGCGCACAGAAAAGGGCTTCCTCTCGGGGGCCCTTTTTTGTTTGGACGCAGCCCCTTCGCGACCCTCTCTTTCCCACCCCCCGACCCCAGATCCCGAGCACTGACCATGACCACCAAGACCAAGGCAAAACCTGAAGCGACCGCCGCCGACCCCCGGATGATGACAGGCGCCCAGATCGTGGTGGAAGCGCTGCGCGAACAGGGCGTCAGCGTGATGTTCGGTTATCCGGGCGGGGCCGTGCTGCCGATCTATGATGCGCTCTACGGACAGGATGCCATCCGTCACGTGCTTGTGCGCCACGAACAGGGCGCCGGCCATGCGGCCGAAGGCTATGCCCGCTCAACCGGAAAATGCGGCGTGGTGCTGGTCACGTCCGGGCCAGGCGCAACCAACATGGTCACACCGATCACCGACGCGCTGATGGATTCGGTCCCGATGATCGTCATCACCGGCCAGGTGCCGACGCACCTGATCGGCACGGATGCTTTCCAGGAATGCGATACGACCGGCATTACGCGCAGCTGCGCCAAGCACAATTACCTCGTCACCGACATAACCCAGCTCGCGCGGATTATGCATGAGGCCTTCTATGTCGCAACCTCCGGCCGGCCGGGCCCGGTCGTAATCGACATCCCGAAAGACATCCAGTTCGCGACCGGCCCCTACATCGGCAAGGACGGTATCTTCAAGCCGACCTATGTCCCGGAGCGCACACCGAAACGCGAGGCGATCCTCGCCGCAGCGGACCTGATCACCAAGGCCTGGCGGCCGATCCTCTATACTGGCGGGGGCGTGATTAATTCCGGTCCGCGCGCGTCCGAGAAACTGCGCGAACTCCAGCAACTGACTGGCTTCCCGGTGACCTCGACACTGATGGGCCTCGGCGCCTTTCCCGCCTCGCATCCCGACTGGCTGGGCATGCTGGGCATGCATGGCAGCTACGAAGCCAATAATGCGATGCATGACTGCGACCTGATGGTCTGCGTCGGGGCACGCTTCGATGACCGGGTGACCGGGCGCATCGACGCCTTCTCGCCGAAGTCAAAAAAAATCCACATCGACATCGACCCATCCTCGATCAACAAGATCGTGCGGGTGGATGTACCGGTCGTGGCTGATTGCGCCGAGGCACTCGACGCGCTGATCACCGAGATTAAGGCGCTGAAGCGCAAGATGCCGGACCTCACGGCCTGGCGCGCCCAGATTGACGCCTGGCGGGCGCGCAGGTGCTTCGCCTACACGAACTCGGACACCGTCATCAAACCGCAATACGCGCTCGAGCGGCTCTACGCCCTCACCCGGGATCGCAAGACCTTTATCACGACGGAAGTCGGCCAGCATCAGATGTGGGCCGCCCAGTTTTATCACTTCGAGGAGCCGAACCGCTGGATGACCTCGGGAGGACTTGGCACGATGGGTTACGGCCTGCCGGCCGCCGTCGGCGTACAGGCAGCCCACCCCGACGCCCTGGTCATCGACATTGCCGGAGAAGCCTCAATCCAGATGATGATGCAGGAGCTTTCAACCGCCGTGCAGCACAAGTTGCCGGTCAAGGTCTACATTCTCAATAATGAGTGGATGGGCATGGTGCGCCAGTGGCAGGAACTCCTGCACGGCGAGCGCTATTCCCACTCCTATTCGGAGAGCCTTCCGGATTTCGTGATGCTGGCCCGGGCGCTGGGCGCGCACGGTATCCGCTGCGACCGGCCCGCTGAGCTCGATGCCAGGATCCTTGAAATGATTGACCATCCAGGCCCCGTGCTGTTCGACTGCAGGGTTGAGCGGGCGGAAAACTGCCTGCCGATGATCCCCTCAGGCTCTGCGCACAATCAGATGATTCTGGGCGAGATCACCGGTAACGAAATCAGCGAAGCGGGCCGCAAGCTCGTTTGAAACACCAACCCCGGGGCGCAGCATGAATGATACCAGGACACCTCCGGGCGGCACAGGGCCCAAATCGGCTTACTTCATGTCCCAGTCAGAGGCGAAGATCGAGCGGCGCACACTGGCCGTGCTGGTCGATAACGAGCCGGGTGTCCTGGCCCGCGTCACCAGCCTCTTCTCGGGCCGCGGCTATAATATCGACTCCCTCACCGTCGCCGAAGTGGATGCCAGCCAGCACCGGTCACGCATCACCATCGTTACTGAGGGCACGCCGCATATCCTCGAGCAGATCGAGGCGCAGCTCCTGCGTCTGGTTCCAGTGGCCGAAGTCATCGACATTACCAATTCCAAGACCGGCATCGAGCGCGAGCTGGCACTGGTGAAAGTCGCCGGCACAGGCGAAAAGCGCGTCGAAGCGCTCCGGATCGCTGAGATCTTCCGCGCCCGCGTGATCGACACGACAAATGAAAGCTTCATCTTCGAAGTCACGGGCGCCTGCGAGAAGCTGACCCAGTTTGTCGACCTGATGCGCCCGCTCGGCCTGGTCGAAGTCAGCCGGACCGGTGTGTTATCGATCAAGCGCGGGAAGGAGAAAGGATGACGCTCTCTGTCTGGCGCAGCACCCTGGCCGGCCTTGCGGGGTTCGCCGTTCCGGCAACAGCATCGGCGCAGGCCGCCGGTTGCCCGGCACCCGTAGCGAACGCAGCCGACACCTCCGAACGCACACCTGAAGCCGAGCAGATGCGCTGCGATATCGAACGTGCCGCAAGCCTGCGCGCACGCGCAGCCGCGCTCTACGGCCCGGGCTTCACGTCTCTGGTCGAGATCATCGACACAGCTTCGCCAAGCGGGGCGGCCTATGTGTATGACCTGATCACCGAAGATGACACGTTCAGACTTGAGGCGCGCTCCGTGCCGAAAGCCGGGGGCCCGCTTTGCCGGCTGACAGCGAGACTCGGGCCGGATAACGCACAGACCATCCGCCGCCTCCTGACCGAAACCTCATCGCAGACGCTCCCGGACTATGGCCTGCGCGAGGAGGTCACGCATAACCGCGATGGCTCACGCAGCTCGCGCCTCGTGATTAACAGCCATGACATCATCACCCGCACCCTGACCAGCGAAGGTATGCGCAGCTTTTCCAGGCATGCCGGGACGGATGATCCGGTCAACCGCCTCAACACCTTTGTTATCGGCATTGCCAATCTCAGCCCCGGATGGACCTGCAGCGCCTCCTGACGGATCCCCCCCCATCCCAAACCGACTTACCCCCTTAGCGGAGCCAAGGAACCCATGAAAATCTATTACGAACAAGACGCCGACATCTCGCTGATCCAGAAGAAGAAAGTGGCCGTCGTCGGCTATGGCAGCCAGGGCCACGCGCATGCGCTCAACCTGCGTGACAGCGGTGTGAAGAACATCAAGGTCGCGCTGCAGGAAGGCTCGGCCAGCCGCCGTAAGTGCGAGGCCGAGAAGCTGGATGTGATCACGCCGTCCGAGGCCGCAAAATGGGCCGACGTGCTGATGATCCTCGTGCCGGACGAGAAACAGGCCGTGATGTTTGCAAACGAGATCGAGCCGCACCTGCGCGCCGGTCAGCACCTGATGTTCGGCCACGGCTTCAATATTCATTACAATCTCATCCGTCCCCGCAAGGATATCGACGTGTCCCTGTCGGCGCCGAAAGGCCCAGGTCATACACTGCGCGCCCAGTACCAGATGGGGTTCGGCCTGCCTGGCCTGATCGCCATCCATCAGGATGCCACCGGCACGGCCCAGGCTGTTGCCCTCTCCTACTCAAAAGCCATCGGCAATACCCGCGCGGGCGTGATCGAAACCTCGTTCCGCGAAGAGACCGAGACCGATCTGTTTGGTGAACAGGCTGTCCTCTGCGGCGGCATCGTCGAGCTGATCAAGGCTGGCTATGAGACCCTGGTCGAGGCCGGCTATGCGCCGGAGATGGCCTATTTCGAATGCCTGCACGAGACCAAGCTGATCGTCGACCTGATCTATGAAGGCGGCATTGCCAACATGAACTATTCGATCTCGAACACGGCCGAATATGGTGAATATGTGACTGGCCCGCGCATCGTGAATTCCGCAACGAAGGCTGAAATGAAGAAGGTGCTCGAGGATATCCAGAATGGCACCTTCGCACGCAACTGGGTCCTCGAGAACCAGGCCGGCGCCCCGGGCTTCCACGCCATGCGCCAGCGGATGGCGAGCCACAATATCGAGGCCGTCGGCGAAAAACTGCGCGCCATGATGCACTGGGCGAAGAATGACCGCCTCGTCGACAAGAGCCGTAACTAGGTATGGGCGAGCCCTTCCCCGAGGGCTTCACCCATCGCCTCGCTCTCGCGACGGACGCCGGCGAGATCGCCGCACTGATGGACGCCGCAATCGGCCAGCTGCTGCCCGGCTTTCTGTCGCCGGAGCAGGTCGCCCTGTCACGGGCAATCATGGGACTTGACCGGCAGCTGGTCGCAGAGGGCACCTATTTCGTCGTGCATGACACTCAAACCGGACGTCTGGCTGCCTGTGGCGGCTGGAGCGCGTGCACAAACCTTTATGGCGGCGATCAGTCCACGCCTGAGCGCAACGCCGCACTCCTGCGTATCGGGAAAGATGCAGCCCGTATCCGCGCGATGTATACGCATCCGGATTTTGTCCGCCGGGGCCTTGGCCGACACGTGCTGGGGATCTGCGAAGGCGCGGCGCGCCAGGCAGGCTTCTCCCGGGTGGAACTGATGGCGACCCTCGCCGGCGAACCGCTCTACCGTGCCTGTGGATACCACGAGATCGAACCCGTCGTCAGTGCTTCGATGAACGGCGTGGATGTGCCAGGGCTGCGGATGGGCAAAGCGCTTTCACATGGCCCGATCTGATGTGATCAGACCGCGCTTTGCTAATTGGCCGCCCGGTTGAGGTCGACCGGGCCGTCAATGCCGGGGACCCTGCCCTTCATCGAATACTGCCAGATGGCGTAGGGCAAGGCCGGCGGCCCGTCGAGGGAGCGCACCCAGAGGGGGTGGCGCCCGAAGCCCTCGCCCGCGAGCCATTCGGCATGAAAAGCGGGCGTGGTGTAGATCACCGGCACCTGGGCATACTCGGTTTCAAGGGCCTGCAGGAAGGCACGCAGCTCCGCCAGGGTTGCCTCACGGGACCCGCGGGGCGCGCAATTATGCGCATGCTCAAGGTCAACGGCCGGCGGCAAGGTGCCGGAGCGCACCTCAACCTGGCGGATGAAGTTCTCCGCCTGCGGAGCACCCTCCCGGCAGAGCAGGTAGAAGTGGTAGGCTCCGATGCGCCAGCCAAGCCGGGTGGCGGCCAGCCAGTTCTCATGGAAACGGGCATCCGTATGGCCAGTGCCTTCGGTGGCCTTGAGATAGACAAACTCCAGGGGCTGGGTGCCAAGGCGGGCCCAGTCGACCGCGCCATTATGGTGCGACAGGTCGATGCCTTCAGCCCCGGCTGGCAGCAGGCGAGCCGCCGCCTGCGGAGCCCGGGCCGCATCCGGGGCGGGCGTGCACGCCGCCAGCATCGCCGCGGCCAGGCCCGCCCTCAGCATGATTCTTGCAAGCATGCTGCAGGAACCCTTCTTGTTTCGTAAACAATAGGTTAACCTGTGAAATAGGCCTTCAGGAAGGACCTTCGGCATGGCTGTGACACCGACCCGCAACGACGCCCCTGCAAAACCTGCCAGGTCGGGCATGGGAAATGCGATGGCCGCAGGCGGCAGGCTCGAGGGCCGGATGCACTTCACCGGACCGGTGATCGTCGGCGCCCACCTCAGCGGCGAAATCGACAGCGACGACCTGATCCTCGTCGAAGCCACCGGGCGGCTCGAGGGCCGCATCCGCTGCGCCACGCTGATCGTGCACGGCAGTGTCAGCGGCGATGTCGAAGCCGGCAAAAGCCTGGAAGTGTGCATCGGAGGACGTCTCGAAGGCTCGGCCTTCTCGCCGTCCATGCGGGTTGAGGAGCGCACCCATGTCAGCGCCGACCTGCTGATCGCACCACAGCGCAGCGCCGCGCACATCAACCGCGCCGGGGCCGCTCGGAACCTGCCGGATGTCGCACCGATCGCTCAGCCCCGCCCCGACACGCCGCCTGCCGGCGCGCCGAGGACGGCTGCCGGCTGATCACTGCCCGCGCAGGTCGCGCAGACGCTCGAAAGGTTCATCGCCCCGGGCGAAAATCCCGAGCTCCCGGACCCTGTCGCAGGCCCATTCATAATCGCGCTCGCAGGCTTCGGTCAGTGCCTGGCTGCCCGCCGCGACGTCCTTTCGCCCGCCCGTGCCCGTATAGGCCATGTTGCCCCAGGCCGCGCAGCCGCTAACATCGCCATAGTCGCAGGCCTTGCGATAAAGATTACGCCCCTCTGACAGGTTCTCGGTCACACCGCGGCCCTGGACGTTGAGATAGGCAAGCCCCGCACAGCCGCGGCCATCCCTTGCATCGCACAGCGTCTTGTAGGTCCGGGCCGCCCCTTTCAGGTCCTGTAGACCGCCGGTGCCGCGCCGCTGCATGTCCGCCAGCCTGAAACAGCCTTCAAGGTCCCTGGCCGCGCAGGCCGTCTCAGCCGCGTCGCGCGCCGCCCTGGCCTTGGCCTGGCGGGCCTGCGCTTCCTCTAGGGCAATTTCCGCCTGGCTGCGCTGAACCTGCCCGAACTGCGCCGCCGCCGGCAGCGCGAGGATGCAAGCCAGGAGCCCAGCGCTGAGCATCTTGTGCATCTTCATGATCGGCTCTCCTGTCTGACGGATCACAATAACCGCAGATTTAGGCGCTGGCGCGGCAGGCTTCCAGAGATTGCTGCTGCCGGCGCCGTTTTCGGACTTGGCTATAGCCGCTGGGCCCGCCAGCGGCTAACCCTGCACGCAGCGACACGCCAACAGGAGGACACGCCATGGCGGCACAGGACCAGACACCGATCGGCTCCGGCTTTCATGCCAAGAGCACAGCGAAGGAGGTCATCCAGGGCATCGACCTCAAGGGCCGGAACGCTATCGTGACCGGCGGATACTCGGGCATCGGACTGGAAACCGTTCGCGCTCTCGCCGCAGCCGGGGCGCGCGTCACCGTGCCCGCCCGCCGGCCGCAGCTCGCCGCCGCAGCGCTCGCCAGCGTCGCCGGCGAGATCGAGATCGCCCCGATGGACCTCGCCGACCTCACCAGTGTGCGCCGCTTTGCCGATGATTATGCCGGAACCGGTCGGGCGCTCCACCTCCTGATTAATAATGCCGGCATCATGGCCTGTCCCCTCACCCGCATCGGCAAGGGCTGGGAAAGCCAGTTCGCTACCAACCATCTCGGCCACATGGCACTGGCCATGAAACTCGCCCCGCAGCTGCAGGCCGCCGAAGGCGCCCGCGTCGTTGCCCTCTCCTCGATCGGCCATGCCCGCTCGGATGTCATCTGGGACGATCCGCACTTCAACACCCGCCCATACGACAAATGGGAAGCCTACGGGCAGTCGAAGACCGCCAACGCGCTGTTTGCGCTCGGCGTGGACCTGCTCGGGCGCGATATCGGGGTGCGTGCCTTCTCGGTGCATCCGGGCGGCATCTTCACGCCCCTGCAGCGCCACCTCGCGGATGAGGAAATGGTTGCGCTCGGCTGGAAGAACCCCGACGGGACGATCCCGGCAGCCATACAGGGGAGTTTCAAGACGCCCGAACAGGGCGCCTCGACCACCGTCTGGGCGGCCACCTCCCCGAAGCTTGCCGGCAGGGGCGGCGTCTATTGCGAGAACTGCGATATTGCAAAGCTCGCCGGACCGGACAGCCCGCGCTGGGAACACGCACGAGACTGGGTGTGCGATGATGCCCGGGCCGAGAAACTCTGGGCGATGAGCGAAAAGATCCTCGCCGATGCCTGACGGGGGTCTGCGACGGCGAGATTGACGCCGCGCGCCGGCTGTCGCACCTGATCGCCCCATGACGCATGAGACAACCGCTCCTCCGCCGGCCAGCCGCCGCGCCCTGTTGATCGGGCTAGGCCTGCTGGCCCTGGCGCTGGCTGTTTTTTTGCTCGGAAGGGCAGGTATCCTGCCAGGGCGGGAAGAATCCCTTGCCTGGCTGGAAAGCCTTTCGGGCAGTCCCTGGGGCCTGCCCGCAGTGGTGCTTGTCTTCTGTACCGCCGCCTTTCTGGGCGTTCCCCAGTTTGCCCTGATCGCCGCCTCCATTGCCGTGTTCGGGCCCCTGACGGGCGCTGCCTATGCCTGGATCGCCAATATGGTATCAGGCGCGCTGAGCTTCTGGATCGGCCGGGCCGGAGGCGAAGCCGCCGTGCGCCGCTATGGCGGGCCGCGCGCCCGCAAACTCTCCCGCCTGATCGGCCAGAACGCCCTGATCGCCAGCGCTGTCGTGCGTAGCGTCCCGGCCGGGCCGTTCCTGATCGTCAACATGGCCTTCGGGGCCAGTGCCGCGAAATTCCGCGATTTCTGGACCGGCATGGGCCTTGGCATTCTGCCCAAGATCGCCCTGGTCGCCATTGGCTGGAAAACCGTGATCTCAGCCTTCCACGGCAGCCCGGTGACGGCGATCCTGTTCGGCCTGCTGGCCGCCAGCCTGTATGCCGGCATCGTCATTTTCGTTGTCCGCCGGGCCCGGGCGGCCTGGCAAGATCTTCCCGAAGCTACCGCCGTTGCAATTGACAGCGGGCAGAAACGCGGCGATTAAACCCGTGATGCGCAAACTCTTGCCCCTTCTGCTGCTCCTTACCGGCCCCTGGCCGGAGCCCGCCGCCTTCAGCTGAGGGTGGCTGCGCGGTCAGGGGATGCTGATGACGACCCGAGCCCCTTCCTCCTGACCCCATTCCAGAGCGCCCTGCGATGACCCTCAGCCCCTCCGCGAAATCCGCGACCAAACCCCGTATCCTGATCTTCGACACCACCATGCGCGACGGCGAACAATCGCCCGGCGCCTCCATGACCCATAACGAAAAGCTCGAACTCGCCCTGCTGCTCGAGGAGATGGGGGTGGACATCATTGAGGCCGGCTTCCCGGCCGCCTCGGAAGGTGACTTCGCCGCCGTCAGCGCCATCGCCGCCCAGTCGACCCGCTCAGTGATCTGCGGCCTCGCCCGCTCGACCCCTGCCGATATCGAGCGCTGCGGCGAGGCCGTCCGCAGGGCAGCGCGCCCCCGCATCCACACCTTCATCTCGACCAGCCCTGTGCACATGAAGCACAAGCTGAAGATGGGGCCGAACGCCGTTCTCGAGGCCGTCGGACGCTCGGTCGCCCAGGCCCGAAACCTGGTCGATGACGTCGAGTGGAGCGCCGAGGATGCGACCCGTACCGAGTTCGACTTCCTCTGCAAATGCATCGATGCGGCCATTACCTCCGGCGCGACCACGATCAACGTGCCCGACACGGTCGGCTATTCTCATCCACACGAGTATGGCGATCTCATCCGCCGTCTGATCGAAAACATTCCGAATGCGGACAAGGTGATCTGGTCGGCACACTGCCATAATGATCTTGGCCTTGCCGTGGCCAACTCCCTCTCCGGTGTCGCTAATGGCGTGCGCCAGGTCGAGTGCACCATCAATGGCCTCGGCGAGCGCGCCGGTAACGCCGCGCTGGAGGAGATCGTTATGGCGATGAAGGTCCGCGGCGATACCCTGCCCTATGAAACAGGAATTGACACACGCTATCTGGCCCGCGCCTCGGCAATGGTCAGCCGCATCACCGGCTTTCCGGTCCAGTACAACAAGGCCATCGTCGGCAAGAACGCCTTCGCACATGAAAGCGGTATCCACCAGGATGGCATGCTCAAGAATGCCGAGACCTATGAGATCATGAAACCGGAAGACGTCGGCGTCGCAAAGACATCGCTGGTGATGGGCAAACTGTCTGGCCGAAATGCCTTCAGAGACAAGCTTGAATCCATGGGCTATTTTATCGAGGGCGAGGCGTTGAACGATGCCTTCAGGCGCTTCAAGGATCTCGCCGATCGCAAGAAACATGTCTTCGATGACGACATTATCGCGCTGGTCGACGAGCAGCTCGCCGCCGAAGGCGAGCGTATCGCATTCAAGCGCTTGCGCGTCGTCGCCGGCACCGACGGTCCGCAGACGGCAGAAATCGATCTGGTTGTCGATGGCGAAGAGAAATACGCCATCGCGCGGGGCAATGGACCGGTCGATGCCGTGTTCAATGCGATCCGACTGATCGTCCCACATCAGGCCGTTCTAGAACTCTACCAGGTGCATGCCGTGACCGGCGGTACCGACGCACAGGCGACTGTGTCGGTGCGCCTGAATGGCGACGGCATCATGGCGACCGGCCGCTCGTCAGACCCCGACACGCTCGTCGCCAGTGCCAAGGCCTACCTGCATGCGCTGAACAAGTATGAAGTGCGCAAGTCAAAGCGCAAGGCGGCCTAGTTCAAAACGCGATCTGATGGCGTCAGATCGCGTACGCTCGGTTTTTGATCTGTCGAGAATTCATGCGCCGGGCAGTTAGCCAGTTCAGCCGGCTTCACTGGCCGCTATCTTCGCCGAAACCGCCCTCAATCAGGCGGGTGATGGCATCCACCGCCTCATGCGCCTGCGCGCCCCTGCCCTTGATCTCGACCATGCAGCCTGTATGCGCAACGAGCATCAAGAGGTCCATAATCGAGCGGGCATCCGCCGTTTCGCACTCATGGCTGACCAACACCTGTGCGTCGAATTCCGCCGCAAGCCGGGCCAGCTTGGCAGACGCCCGCGCATGGAGGCCCTTGCGGTTGACGATGGTCGCACGCCGGACGGCCGGGAAGGTGTCACTCATCCGCAGTCGGCAAGCTTTGCGAGAATGTCGGAGGCGATGGTAATGTACTTACGCCCGGCCTCGGCGACTTCATGCGCACACTCCTCAAGGCCGAGGACGTCGCGCGTCTGGGAAAGCTTGATCAGCATCGGAAGATTCGCGCCTGACACGATTTCCAGCCGGGCGCGGCTGCGCAGGGAGAGAACAAGATTGGAGGGCGTACCTCCGAACATGTCCGTCAGCACCACCACGCCGCGGCCCGCATCGCAGGCCTTCACCGCTTCCAGGATGGCATCGCGCCGCTGATCCAGATCGTCATCCGCTTCAATCGAGACAGCGCGCGCACGCCGGAGACGCCCGACGACATGCTCTGCCGCCGCAACAAGTTCGTGGGCAAGTCTGCCATGGCTGACGACAACAATGCCGATCATGTCTCTTCTGGCACGTCTCTTCTGGAACGGACCTGTGGATTCACAGAACCCTCAAACTGTCACGGCGCGGCGGCGCGTCAAGGCGCATCGGCCGATAGGGGCATTCTTTCCTCAGCCGGTGTGGCCAAGACCCAACACATCATCCATGCCGTAGAGACCCGGCTTCTGGGCCATCGCCCACTGCGCTGCCTGAACCGCACCTTCGGCAAACACCGACCGGTCGAGCGCCATATGCGACAGCCGCACCACCTCGCGGGACGAAGCGAACATCACGTCATGCTCCCCATAAATGCCCCCGCCGCGGCGCACGGCCATGCCAATCGCGCCCTCCCTGCGCGGCGCGTCGGCTCCGAGATACGGCTTGGCCAGGATATCGCCAAGCCGCTCCCCCCGCCCGTCCGCCGCCGCCTCACCCAGCATCAGCGCTGTGCCGGAAGGCGCGTCGACTTTCAGCCGGTGATGCGATTCCAGGATCTCGATGTCCCAGCCGGCCGCCAGACGTGACGCGGCAAGGCGCGTCAGTGCCTGCAGGAGATTGATGCCGATCGAGAAATTGCCCGCCTTGACGATCGCGAACCGGCCGGCGGCACGGCGGATTGCCGCCTCCTGCTCCGGGCTGAAGCCGGTCGTCCCGATGACGACGGCGCGCACCGCGGTTGTCTCAAGCGCGCTGAGCGCCGCAAGGGTCGCCTCAGGCCGGGTGAAATCGATCCAGATATCGGCCTCAGCCGCTGCCGCACGCACATCCGGCGACGGCCAGGCGCCCAGCGCCCGGCGTCCGGCCAGTGTCCCGATATCCTCTTCGAACACGCCGGCGGCTGCCAATTCGCTGCCCCCTGTGAGAACCAGTCCACAGTCGATGATCGTCGCGGCGAGCTGACGTCCCATGCGCCCCGCGACGCCGGCAATCGCAATCCTCGGCGTCTCACCCTGTTTCGTCATTCTCTTAATCCCCGCTCGCGGCGTTCCTTGAGTTCATCCGAAAAGGCACTCGCAAACACTCCCGCCGGCAATGCCACAACGCCGATGCCTGCAATCGCGATGATCGCCGAGAAAAAACGCCCGAGCGGCGTGACCGGATAGACATCCCCATAGCCGACTGTGGTCAGCGTGGCGACCGCCCACCAGAGCGCGCGGGGGATCGAGGCGAACGCTTCCTGCTGCTGGCCGCCAAGGCCTTCGACAAAGTACAGGAGCACCGCCGCGACATAGACCAGCGTCAGCGCCACTGCGAGGCTGGTCAGAAGCTGCGAGGCTGACCGACGCAGCGCCGCACCGAGCGCGTCAAACGCCGGAATGAAACGCGCAATCTTGATCAGCCGCGCCAGCCGCAGCACGCGCAGCACCAGGAGCGAACCGCCGCCGCCCAGCAGCATCACCACCAGCTCCGGCAGGAAGGCCAGGAGGTCGGCAACAGAATAAAAGCGGGTGACATAGTTCAGCCGCCCGCCAAGGCCGCGGTACTGCGGATCAATTCCCGCAACCCAGACGCGCGCGAGGTACTCGGCAGCGAAGATGATCACAACCGTCACGTTGAACACCGCAAACAGCTGCGCCCAGGCAGGCTGCTCAGCCAGCGTCGGCTCTGTCTCGAGCGCAAGCATCAGGAAAGAGAGGAGCACAAGACCAAAAATGAAGCGGTTCATCAGCGAAATGCCCGACGCCCGCACCTCCGGGACCAGTTGCTGGTAGAGCCAACGCTGCATCTCTCCGGCCCCCCCCTTTTTCCGGGCGCTGCTAGCTGCGCAGCACGCCGCCCGTTGCCTTTGCCACACTGGCAATGATCCGGTCCATGATCGCCTGAATCTGCTCGTCCTTCAGCGCCTCACGCGGCTGGATCGTAACCTCGAATGCCACCGATTTCTTGCCCTCAGGCACGCCCGGGCCCTGGTAGACGTCAAAGACATCCACCTTCGCAACAAGCAGCTTCTCGGCGCCCTGAGCATGCCTGACAAGTTCGCCGGCCGCCACCGAGGCGTCCACAACGAAAGCGAGGTCACGACGGATAGGCGTCAGATCGGTGCGCTCGAGCACCGGCTTGGTACGGGTCGCCCTCGCCTTCATCACCGGCAGCGCATTAAGGTTAAGCTCGAAGGCATAAGCCGGCCCGTCGACATCCAGAGCCTTCAGTACGCCCGGATGCAGCGCGCCGAAATTAGCCACCGTCATCTTCGGTCCGAGCCTCAGACTGGCCGATTGGCCGGGATGCCAGTGAGGCTGGGTTGCCGGACCAATCTGGAACTTATCCGCAGACTGGCCAAGCGCAGCAAGCAGCGCAAGCAGGTCAGCCTTGGCGGCGAAGGCGTCATAGGCCTCCGGCGCACCCTGCCAGTGGCGCCGGGCCGAAGGCTGGACCAGGACCGCAATGACCGTACGCTGGTCTTTCGGACCATCACCCATATAGATCGGACCCGCCTCGAAGAGGCGTATGCCGCGCTCCCCGCGATTGGCGGCGCGCTGGGCAGCCTGAGCCAGATTGGCGAGCGCCGAAGGGCGCATGTAGTTAAGCTCTGCAGCGACCGGATTGGCGAGCGTCAAGGCCTCATCAGTCCGGCCGAACAGCGCCGCATGCTCCTTCGCCATGAAGCTCCAGGTCACAGCTTCAAGGAAACCGCGCGCCGCCATCGCCCGCCGCGCAATCGCCACCCGCGTCTGGCGTGTCGCGGCCACCCCCTGCCTCATGCCTCCGGCCATCGGCAAAGACGTCGTCGGCAGCTGGTCATAGCCAACCAGCCGGGCGATCTCCTCAACAATGTCTGCAGACCGGTCAATATCGAACCGGTGCGAGGGCGGCATCAGATACCAGGCATCGCCAGCATCCTCGATGTCGATCTCGAGATCCTTCAGGATACGCTTCATCTCGGCCGGTTTGACCACGAGACCGGTCAGGCGTTCCACATCACCCGGATAGAAGGTCACCTTCTGAAGACGCGCCGGAACACCGCCCTCGATCCGCGCCCGGCTGGCCGTGCCGCCGCCATATTCAAGCACAAGCGCCAGCGCCAGGTTGAGCCCGTCGACACAGCTTTGCGGATCCACACCGCGCTCGAACCTGTAACGCGCATCCGAATGGATGCCGGTTGCGCGTCCCGTGCGCGCCGTGCGCAGCGGATCGAACCAGGCGCTCTCGATAAACACGTCGGTCGTCTCGGCCGAAACGGCCGTTGACAGGCCGCCCATCACGCCGCCAAGGCCGATCACGCCGGAACCATCCGCGATCACGCACATGTCTTCGGTGATCTCATAAGTCTTGCCGTCGATTGCGCTGAGGCTTTCGCCCTTGCGGCCCAGCCGGGCGACCACACCGCCAGACAGCTTATCGGCATCATAGACGTGCAAGGGGCGCGCCCGGTCGAGCGAGATATAATTTGTGATGTCCACCAGAAGAGAGCGCGGCTGCAGGCCGGCCGCCTTGAGGCGGGCCTGCAGCCATTCAGGCGACGGTCCATTGCTGACACCGCGCACCAGGGCGCCAGCGAAAACCGGACAGGCCTGGGGGGCCTCCAGCCTGATCTCGACCGGGCATTCGCCGGAACCCGGCACCTTCCTGACATCATTGCGCAGGAAACGGCCTGCACCAGCGGCCGCCAGATCGCGCGCAATACCCTGCACACCCAGCCAGTCGGGCCGGTTAGGTGTGACTTCGAAATCGATCACGGCATCGGTTGCACCGAGCGCTTCGGAGGCCGCCATCCCAACCGTATAGTCACCCATGAGGTCGATGATGCCGTCATGGTCATCGCCGGTCTCAAGCTCGCGCGAGGAGCACATCATGCCATGGCTCTCGACGCCGCGGATCGCCCGCGGCTTCTTGTCGAGCGCCATATTGAGACCCGGAATCCAGGTGCCGAGCGGTGCATAGATCGCGGTCATACCAGCGCGCGCGTTCGGTGCGCCGCAGACGATCTGCTTGATGCCGTCAATCGTCTCAACCTTACAGACCCGCAACTTGTCCGCCTGCGGATGGGGCTCGGCTTCGAGCACCCTGCAGACTGTGAAGGCGGCCAGCGCCTTCTTCGGGTCGCTCACATACTCGACCTCGAGACCCGCCTTGCCCATATAGCCAAGGATATCATCGAGGCTCGCCTTGGTGACAAGGTGGTCGTTTAGCCAGGAAAGGGTGAATTTCATCAGCTGAGCCCTCCGCTGACGGAGGGCGTAAGCCAGGGCGAGAAGCCGTAATGACGGGTCCATTGCGGATCCGCCTCGAAATAGGGGCGCAGGTCCGGCATGCCGTATTTGAGCATGGCGAGACGGTCGACCCCCATGCCGAAGGCGAAGCCCTGATGGATAGACGGATCCAGCCCGCAATTGCGCAGCACGTTCGGATGTACCATGCCGCAGCCGAGAACCTCGAGCCAGTCCGTGCCCTTCCCGACTTCGACAACACCGCCGGAGCGCTGGCACTGCACATCCATCTCAGCCGAAGGCTCAGTGAACGGAAAGAAATGCGGACGGAAACGCGCCGTCACATTGTCGACCTCGAAGAAGGCTTTAACGAAGTCCACAAGGCAGCCCTTCAGATGGCCCATATGGATGCCCTCCTCGATGACAAGGCCTTCAACCTGATGGAACATCGGCGTATGGGTAGCATCCCAGTCATTGCGGAATACCCGGCCCGGCACGAGAATCCGGATCGGCGGCTTCTGGCTCATCATCGTGCGCACCTGCACCGGACTGGTATGGGTCCGCAGCACCTTCGGCAGCGCATTGTCGCCCTGCTTCAGGAAGAAGGTGTCATGCGTCTCGCGCGCTGGATGGCCTTCGGGAAAGTTCAGCGCCGTGAAATTGTGCCAGTCATCCTCGATGTCCGGACCTTCGGCCACGCGGAAGCCCATGTCGCCGAAGATCGCGGCGATCTCCTCAAACACCTGCATCACGGGATGCAGCGCTCCTTCCCCGACCAGCGGCGCAGCGGGCAGCGTCAGATCCACCGTCTCGCGCACCAGCTGAGCCTCGAGGACCTCGGCCTCCAGCGCGGCCTTGCGGCTGCGTACGGCCTCCTCAATGCGGGTCTTTAGGGCGTTGAGAGCCGGGCCCTGCTCCCGGCGCTGTTCCGGCGCCATCGCACCCAGCGTGGCCATCAGACCGGAAACCCGGCCCTTCTTGCCAAGCTCGGCGACGCGAATGGCGTCCAGCACGTCGAGGCTGGAGGCGGCCTTGATGGCTGCCAGCGCCTCCTGCTCGATGGATGTAATGTCGGACACCTCACGCCCCTTCCGGAAAACCAGCGCGCTGTTTAGCGGCGTCCGCGCTCCGCGCCAACCCGCTAGAATCCAGCTGCTGGACTGCAGCCTCGGACGGGCACCGCGCCGGCAAGGCCGCAATCACGCTTTGGGCGCGCTGCCCAGCCGGCGACCGGCCCGGCGGGCAGGCAGGCCGGCGAAGCGGCCATAACCCCTACAGCCACGCCGAAGGCACCGTACCGCCGGCCTGCGCACATCAAACTGCCTCCCACGACAGGGTCGCGGGAGGCTTTGTTCAGGCGCCGGCTAGCGGCGGGCAGGCACTGAGATCAGGCGCGGGCCGCTTTTTTGCGGGCATTGCGGGCCTTCTTGGTATTGCCAAAAATGCCAATATTTGCGCGCTTTGAAAGGTTGGCGGTCCACTTGCTGTTGCGGCGCTTTACGCGCGGCTTCTTGCTCGGATGCAGGACGCTGTTTGGGGACTTGCTCATCTGTCGGTATCCTTAGGCGAGGGCAGCTTTGGCCTGGCTGACGAGGGCACCGAACGCCTCCGGCTCACGCACGGCGAGGTCGGCCATGACCTTCCGGTCAACTTCGATGCCAGCCTTGGTCAAGCCATTGATAAAGCTGGAATAAGTCAGCGCTTCGTCATGAATGCGCACGGCTGCGTTAATGCGCTGGATCCAGAGCGAGCGGAAGGAACGCTTCTTGACCTTACGGCCAACATAGGCGTACTCGCCGGCCTTCCAGACAGCGGCAGCGGCGTTGGTAAAGGTATTCTTGCGGCGGCCGCGGAAACCCTTTGCCTGTTTCAGGATCTTCTTGTGGCGGGCGTGGGCAGGTACTTTAGCGCGTGAACGGGGCAATGAGGCCTCCTGTCAGTTCGTGTTCAAGATCAGAAAATTAAGAAGTTACAAGCCGTAAGGCAGATACTTCTTGACGCGGGACTCGTCGGCCTTGGCACCGACGGACGTGCCGCGGTTCTGGCGGATGTACTTGGCGTTATGGCTGATCAGGCGGTGACGCTTGCCCGCCACGCCGTGCTTCAGCTTTCCCGTCGCGGTGATCTTGAACCGCTTCGCAGCGGCCTTCTTGGTCTTCATCTTCGGCATGTTTTTCTCCTCAAACTGTAGAGCTCACACCGGATCCGGCGGCCCAGGAAACGCTGTCAGCGGGCAATGCCGTCGCCCTGCAGTCAGCAAGACGCGGCTTATGAAGGAGGCGCACGAATGAATCAAGGGGGCCCCCCGCACCTTGCCAAATGGCCCGGAGACTGCCTGCCTGAGGCGTGAAGAAGTCCTCGCGGCACGCCCCTGAGCACCGATCGGTCGCCAGGCACAGCCGGGAGCGGCGCCCCCCGAGGGGAGCGCTTCTGCGTCCGCCAAGCCGGACGCCCTGGCTCAGCGCGGCGCGAGGACCATCGTCATCTGCTTGCCCTCGAGCTTCGGCTCGAGTTCAACCTTGGCGGTGGTTTCGAAATCCTTCTTCATTTTTTCGAGCAGTTCCATGCCGAGATGCTGGTGCGCCATCTCGCGGCCACGGAAACGCAGGGTGATCTTCACCTTGTCGCCATCATCGAAGAAGCGATGAATAGCGCGGGCCTTCACTTCATAGTCGTGCGTGTCGATGTTCGGCCGGATCTTGATTTCCTTAAGCTCGGACGATTTCTGCTTCTTCCGGGCGGCGGCCTTCTTTTTGCGCTCCTCGAAGCGCAGCTTGCCATAATCAAGAATCTTGACGACCGGTATGTCCTGGCCGACGGAGACTTCCACGAGATCCATCGAAGCTTCGCGCGCCGCATCCAGCGCAGCGGACAAGGGCATCACCCCCTGCTTCTCGCCATTCTCGTCAATCAGCAATACGCGCGCGGCGCGGATATCTTCATTGATGCGCGGGCCTACCTGTTTCTTGGCGGGCGCTTCGGCTTCGGGCTTGCGGGCTATGGGATAACTCCTCTCGGGACTGTTGATCAGCTCACCTTTATGCCCGTGTTTGCTGGCAACTTCAAGGATCGGGCGCCCGGGCTGCCCGGTGCCCCGGCTCAGGCAGCGAGCCGCAAAGCTTGTCCTCTGGCCGGTCCTCGCCCTAACCTGCGGGGGACGCCAAGCCTGAGGGGACCTGCCATGAAACTTTTCGCATTGCTTGCTGCCGGCTTCCTGCTCGCGGCAGGCCCGACGCAGGCGCAGCCCGAGACGGTAAGCGCCAAGGCGAAGACGCTGGCCGAGCAGGTGGCGGGGCTGGAGGCGCGGCCGGGCTTTCTCGACCTCTATGTGGACAAGCAGGCAGCCAGGGTGCTGGCGGCCCTGCCCGCACCCGGCGGGGACGGGGTGTCCGTGCGGTTCATCTATTCAACCGGACTGACCGCCGGGCTCGGCTCGAACCCGCTGGGCCTTGACCGGGGCAATGCCTCGTCGGGCGAAATTGTCCGCTTCCGGAAGATCGGCGGCAAGGTGATTGCCGAGCAGGAGAACTGGCGCTACCGGGCAACATCCGGACGGGCGGCGGAAGAAAAATCGGTTCAGCAGAGCTTTGCGACCTCCTTCCTCTGGTCGTCCGATGTCCTCGCGACCGGGGCCGACGGGCGGATGCTGCTCGACCTGACGGGGTTTCTGACCCGGGATGCCTTCGGCCTTGCGGGGTCGCTCAAGACGGGCCCGGATGCGGGCGATTACCGGCTGGCGCCGGACCGATCGATGCCGGATGCCGGCAACGTATTCTCCTTTCCCGACAATTCCGAGATCGATGCCTTCCTGACCTTTGATACATCGAAGCCAAATGCCGAGACCAATGCGACGGCAGCAGACGGGCGGTCCGTGACGCTGGTGCTGCACCATTCCTTCGTTCGCCTTCCGGACGAGGGGTATCAGCCACGGGCGTTTGATCAGCGTACCGCGAATATCGGGATGGGCTTCTATGACTTCTCGGCGCCACTCGGCGCACCCGTCGTGACGCGGCTGTCGCGCCGGTTCCGGCTGGAGAAGACCGATCCTGCGGCAGCGCTGAGCCCGGTAAAAAAGCCGATCGTTTTCTATGTCGACAATGGTGCGCCGGAGGATATCCGCAACGCGCTGATCGAAGGGGCAAGCTGGTGGGCGCAGGGCTTCGAGGCCGCCGGCTTCAGGGACGCCTACCGGGTGGAGGTACTGCCGGAGGACGTGCATCCGCTGGACGTGCGCTATAATGTGATCCACTGGGTGCACCGGCAGACCCGCGGCTGGTCCTATGGCGGCAGCGTGTCTGATCCGCGCACCGGCGAAATCCTGAAGGCCAACGTGATCCTCGGCTCGCAGCGTGTGCGCCAGGACCGGATGATCTTTGAAGGGCTGGCAGGCGCCGACAGGACAGGCACCGGGACTCCAGATGATCCGATCGAGATCTCACTGGCACGCATCCGGCAGCTCTCGGCGCATGAGGTGGGCCATACGCTGGGCTTCGCTCATAACTTTGCGGCCAGCGGCAATAATCGCGCCTCAGTGATGGACTACCCTGCCCCCTGGGTGAGACCGGCGCCAGGCGGCGGGCTGGATTTCTCCGAGGCCTATGCGACCGGTCTTGGCGCCTGGGACGTGTTCACCGTGAAATGGCTCTACACCGCCTTTGAGGGCGGAGCTGACGATCCCGCGGCGCTGGACGCAATGGTGGCAGATGCCTATGCCGCCGGGCTGCGCTTTGTGTCGGATGAGCATGCCCGTACGAAGGAAACCGCGCACCCTTTCGCCTCGGTCTGGGACAATGGCCAGGACCCCGTCGCGGCCCTGGACGAAGTCATGGCCGTTCGGAAGATTGCGCTCGGCCAGTTCGGACCGGGTTCGCTGGCCGAGCGGCGAGCCCGTTCAGACCTCAATGCAGTGATCGTGCCGATCTATCTCTACCACCGCTATCAGGTGGAAGCGGCGGCGAAGTTCATCGGCGGTCTGGACTTCCGGTATTCTGTAACCCCGGATGAGGCACCGCCCGCTGTTCCCGTGCCCGCGGCAGAGCAGCGCCGGGCGCTGCAGGCGCTGCTTTCGACGCTGGAACCAGCGGCGCTGGACCTGCCGGACCGCGTCCTGAACCTGCTCACACCGGGCGATGTGGGCTATGCTGGCGGCGGCGAGGCGGCGGAAGTCTTTGCGAGCCGGACCGGGCCCGTCTTTGACCTTGCGGGCGCCGCCGACATTGCCGCAGGCGTGACCCTGTCGGCAATTCTGGAGCCGTCACGGGCCGGGCGCGTCAGCGCCTATGCGCAGCGCGGCGCGGACGCCATGACCTTGCCGGAAATGCTCGATACGGTCGAGGCGTCAGTGTTTGCGCCCCAGACACAGGCGCGCCTGGCGCCGCTGGCACGGGTGGTGCAGGCCCGGTTCGTGTCCGAGCTGATGACGCTGGCGCGGGCAGGCGGCGTCTCTGCAGATGTGTCGGCTGCAGCCAATGCCAAGCTTGCCGCAATGCAGGCGCAGATGGGCCGGAAACAGAGCGGCCAGAGCCAGGCCGACCGGCAGCACCTGGACGCGCTGCGTGCACGCATTGGCCGGCATCTGGCCGGTGAGGATATGCCGGCCGCAAGGCCCCTGCCCGCTCTGCCCGTGCCCCCCGGCCCGCCGATCGGCGCCATGGGACAGACGGAGGCGTGCTGGTTCTGCGCGCCTTAGCGCGCCAGGACGCCGAGGGCGCGGACAGATTGCCAGACATCGTCGACGGACAGCGCCGGCAAGGTCGGGGCGGAGTTGACAATCACAGGTCTGGGACCGCGCGGCGCAGAATGGTCAGGATTGCTCTCGGTCGTTGCGAAAAGGGCGATACCGGGAGCGCCGGCAAGGGTGGCCATGTGCATCGGGCCGGTATCATTGCCGACGACGAAGACACAGGTTTCAGCGAGCGTAACGATCTGGAACAGGTCCGTACGCGTCACAAGGCTTTTGACGCGAGGCTCGCGCCGGACGATTTCCTGCGCGATCTGGCCTTCGGCCGTGCCCCCGATGATTGCGGGCTGGATACCTGCATCCGCAATGCGCGCCGCGAGGGCGGCGTAATTCGCGACCGGCCAGCGCTTGGCCTCGCGGTGTTCGGAGGCACCGGGTATCAGCAGCATGTAAGGCGGGGTCAGCGCAAAAAAGGCCGGGTTGAGACGCGGAGTATTCCCAAGCTTCGGGCGTACCCAGCTCAGATCTGGCAAAGGCGAAATGCGCCCGGCCGAGCGCCCCGACGCGACGACGCCGGCGACTTCCAGCTGCTCGGCGAGACGGTCGATCGAATGCATCGCGGCGCGGGCGGGGTTGTCGTGGAAGAAGGCGCACTTCTCATGGTGGCCGGACCAGAGTGGAGCCTTGCCGGCACGCATCAGGGCGGAGAAGTAGTTCTTGGTGCGGCCGCTGGTCTGGAAATCGTAAATCATATCGTACTTCGCCCGCCTGATGCGCTGGATCAGCGCCGCGGTCGGCTTGATGCCCTCGGGGCGGCCATCGGTCTCGACCACATCGACATAGGGACAGACCCGGGCGAATTCCTCAAAAGGCTGGGTTGTCAGAAGCGTAATCCGGGCCGAGGGGTGGAACTCACGCACCGCGCGCATTGCACCGAGGGCAAGTACGAAATCACCCAGCGCGCTGAGCTTGATGACCAGCACCTCCTTTGCCCTTGCTCCCGGATTCTCCGGCCTGGCGGTGTTCGCCCGCGCGCTGATCAAGTGTTCGAATTCCCCTGCTCCAACAACCGCTTATAGACGGAGAGGGTCGCCGCCTGAAGCCCCCTTTTCGAGAACTGGGCGGCAATATGGGCCCGGCCCTCGCGTCCCATCGAGGCGCGGGCCGCAGGTCCAAGGGACAGGATGGCCCGGATCGCCCCGGCCAGGGCCGGCGCGCTGCCGGGCTCAGCGCGGGTGCCGGTGACATATTCGATGACGGTTCCGCGCCCCCCGCCATGGTCCGACACGATCACCGGACGCTGCATGGCAGAGGCCTCGGCAGCCACACGCCCGAAGGCTTCCGGCCGGGTCGAAGGCGCCAGCACAATACCGGCAGCAAGATAGGCGGCCGGCATGTCGGCACTGCTGACATGGGGGACCAGACAGGCCGATGCGCCGAGGCCGAGCCGGGTGATCTGGCTTTCGAGCTCCCCGACATAGGCGTCCCGGCCCTGCGCGTCGCCGGCCAGAACCAGGACCAGGCCGGCACGCTCCTGCCCGGAGAGGAGGGCCAATGCCTCAAGGGCCAGGCCCTGCCCTTTCCAGCGCGTGAGGCGGCCCGGCAGGAGGAGAACAAGGCGCGGATCGCCCGCAAGACCCCAGAGGCTGCGTACCCGCTCAACCGCCTCGGCCGGAACAGCGGCGGGATCAAAGGCGGCAAGATCCACGCCGCGCGGAATGGTGACGATCTTTTCTGCGGCCAGGCCGTGGACCTCCTGCACATGGGCGGCGATCCAGGCCGAATTGGCAATCACCAGATCCCCCCGGGCCATCACCGAATTGTAAACCCGCTTGAGGCCGGAAGTGCCTGAATAGGCACCGTGATAGGTCGTGACGAAGGCCGCGCCCTCGGCCTTTGCGGCCGCACGCGCGCTCCAGGCCGGGGCCCGGGAGCGCGCGTGGACAAGATCGACGTTCTCCTCACGGATGATCTTGCGAAGCCTGCCCGTATTCAGCCATATCGTGACCGGGTTACGCGACTTGGCGTCGATACGGATGAGATGGCCGCCAAGGCGCGCAAGTTCCGGCTCCAGCCGTCCGCCGCTGCTGGCAAGAAGGGCCCGCCCACCCGCCTCAACAATCGCCTCAGTGACTTCGAGCACGGTGCGCTCGACACCGCCAGCTGACAGCTCCGGCGCGACCTGCAGAATGGTCTTGCCCTTCAGTTCCGGTAACCCGACCAATACGCGGCCCGCCCTACTCGCTCAACAGGCGAGACAGATGGCGGAACGCAACCTCCATGACAATGGAATCTTGCATGCTGGCACGCGGGCACCGTCGACCAGCCTTTCCCCCAAGAGGCGCCCCCCCGCCCCCGCAGGCGCCGCCGCGTGAAGGCTGTCGCTCAAGCCCCCGGCTCGCCGCGCCGGGCCGCGTCCGGTGATCTCAAGGCCACAGCCTTGCGGGGCGGACCTGTGCTGCAGAGCTGATGCGGGCAAACGCTTTGCCGGGCCAACCCGCCCGGGCGCTTGACAGGCCGGTGAGATAGCGGAAGGCAGGCTCTATGACACCCGCAAGCTTCACCTCACCCTCAGGCCGGCGCCTCGCCTGTCGCCGGACGCCGGCGCCGGAGGGCAGGGTGACCTTCGTCTGGCTGTGCGGGTTCAGGTCTGACATGACCGGCGGCAAGGCCATGGCGGTCGAGGCCTGGGCGCGAGAGGCCGGGCACGGCGCGGTTTTGTTCGACTATTCCGGGCATGGGCAATCAGACGGCCGTTTCGAGGACGCCACGATCAGCACCTGGCGCGAGGATGCGCTGGCTGTGATCGATGCCCAGACCCAGGGGCCACTGGTGCTGGTTGGCTCAAGCATGGGCGGATGGATGGCGCTGCTGGCGGCCATCGCGCGCCCCGGACGCATCAAGGGCCTCGTGCTGATCGCCCCTGCCCCGGACTTTACCGAAAAACTGATGTGGCCGGCGTTCACGCCCGAGCAACAGGCCGAGATCATGGGCCAGGGCTTCACGCTGAGACCCTCCGCCTATGGCGAACCCTATCCGATCACGCGGGCGCTGATCGAGGACGGGCAGCAATGGTCGATCCTCGACAAGGATATCCCGTTTGCCGGGCCGGTGCGCATCCTGCAGGGCATTCAGGATGCGGATGTCCCCTGGGGCCATGCCCTGGCCCTGACGACGGCGCTGACGACGGATGATCTCGTGCTGACCCTGATCAAGGACGGCGACCACCGGCTGTCGCGGGACCAGGACATCGCCCGGCTGCTGGCGGTGTGCGGCGAAGTAGCGGGCCGGGTTACAGCCTGACGAGAACCGCTGCGGCATCGTCGCGCCCCTTGAGACGCTGGCTGTGCGGCCTGGACTCGTGGGCACGCAGGGCACGCATAGCGGGCAGGAGGCCGTCTTTCAGGACGCGGGCGAGAAGGCTTGCCGGTGTATCAAGGCCGTAGGGTTCAACGAAGCGGAAGAAGCCGTCAGTCATCAGCAGGACGGATGTGCCGGGCGGCAGCGAAATGCGTACAGTGTTCAGGTACGCGGCGGCGGCAGGGTTCAGCGTGATCAGGCCGCGCTGAGGCGCGTTGGCGGCGCGGCGCTGGGCCTGCAGTATGGCCCAGCGCTCTTCGCGCGACAGGGCGAGCATGCGGCCGGCTTCGCGTGTTTCGGCGTCGGCTTTTTCCTGCGTCCCGATGAGGCGGGCCTCACCTGTGCCAGCGCCCGCGATCGCAAAACAATCGCCGGCCCATACGAATTCACACGCCTGCGCATCGCGGCGCAGCCACATGGCGGAGGCAACTGGCATGGCTTCGCCGGGAAGGCTGGCGAGCGGGACGTTCGATCTGCCTTCGGCTTCGGCACGCACATCCGTCAGTACACGGCCGAAATAGCCGGTTGCCGCTTCGTCGGCCAGCGGACCGGCTATCAGGCGGGACGAAACGGCCTCGGCGAGCCAGGCCGCGCCGCTCTCAGCGCCCGGGAAGGGCTTCAGGTCCGTCGCATCGGTGGCGCCATCAATGACCCAGGCGCGCCCTGCAGACGCATCGAAGCCGTAGCGGTCATCGCCGGTTTTTCCGGGGGAACCGGGATCGTTGGCGCTGTCCAGAACTTCGAACAAGACCCGGGCAGCGGCTAGTCGCGCAGCAGTTCGTTGACGGCGGTTTTTTCCCGCGTCTTTGCGTCCACCGTCTTGACGATGACCGCGCAGGCGAGCGAAGGGCCGCCCCCGGGATCCGGCAGCGTGCCGGGAACAATAACCGAGAAGGGCGGCACCCTGCCATAGCTGATCTCGCCGGTGTGACGGTTCACGATCTTCGTGGACTGGGTGATGAAGACGCCCATAGCGAGGACAGAGCCCTCACCGACGACCACGCCTTCGACGACTTCCGAACGGGCGCCGATGAAGCAGTTGTCCTCGATGATGGTGGGGTTGGCCTGCAGCGGCTCCAGCACGCCGCCAATGCCGGTACCTGCGGAGATGTGGCAGTTCCTGCCAACCTGCGCACAGGAGCCGACCGAGGCCCAGGTATCAATCATCGTGCCCTCACCGACATAGGCGCCGATGTTCACATAGGACGGCATCAGGACGGCATTCTTCGCAATGAAGGCGCCGCGGCGGACCGCCGAGGGCGGCACGGCCCGGAAGCCGGCATCCCTGAATTCCTTGGCGCCCCAGCCCTCGAACTTGGAAGGCACCTTGTCCCACCAGCTGCCGCCGCCGGGCGAGCCGGCAATCACGCCGTTGGCATTCAGACGGAAGGAGAGCAGGACCGCCTTCTTCAGCCACTGGTGCACGCTCCAGCTGCCATCCGCCTCCCTGGTGGCAACCCGGGCCTCGCCGGAATCCAGCAGGCTGATCGCGGCCTCGACCGCGTCACGCACCTCGCCGGTGGTGTCGGTCGAAAGCGTATCGCGTACTTCCCAGGCCGCATCGATAACTCGGGCGAGGGCGTCAGGCATCGGTTGCGTCTTTCCTGTTCAGAGCGGGGTGCGCGACAGCCTGGTCGAGGAAGTCCGCAAGGTCGCCGGTGATGTAGTCGATGTGCCCCGCGCCGTCACCCCCGAACACATCTCCCGCCCCGGCCGGGCGAGCCTCGATCGGCTCATGGCTCCAGTCCTTGGCGGAGCAGACAAGCACCGTCGTGAAACCCAGCTTCTTGGCCGGCAGGAGGTTGCGGGCAAGGTCCTCGAAAAAGGCAGCGCCCTGCGGCTCGACTTTGTGGATCCGGCAGAAACTTTCATAGGCGGGCAGGTGCGGCTTCGGCGAATAGCCGCTTTCCTCAATGCCGAAACTGTCATTGAAGAGGTGGGCAAGGCCCATCTTTTCGGTCACACGCTCTGCATGCCGGCGAGAACCATTGGTGTAGATGAACTTGCGGCCGGGAAGCGAGGCGAGGGCGCGGCGCAGGTGCGGCAGGTCAGGCAGGGGCGAGAGATCGATCTCGTGTACATAATGAAGGAATTCTGCCGGATCGAGACCGTGCTCGATCATCAGGCCGGAGAGCGTCGTGCCATAGACGGCGTAATAATGCTTCTGCAGCCTGCGGGCCTCGGTGCGCTCCAGCCCCGTGAGGCGGGCCACGAAGTCAGTCATGCGCGTGTCAATCTCGGCGAAGAGATCGCACTCGGCCGGGTAGAGGGTATTATCGAGATCGAAAACCCAGTCGGTGACATGCCCAAGCCGCGGGACCGGCGCCTTAGTCATCTTTCGCAACCGCTTCAGTAAAGTCCCGGTCAAAGAATTCAAATACCAGCTTGCGTTCGGTCGGAGCCGGGGTGCGGGCAAAGAGCGCTGTCCGGTAGGAGCCTTCCTCGCAATTGTCCCGTCCCGGGATCACAAACTTGGCACGCCCCACGCAGAACGCCTCGGAGGCGCGCGACAAGGTGCGCAGCCCCCCCGGCTCTTCCATTTCAGCATAGACAAAATGCTCCGAGCCGCGCAGCGGACGGTCAATCACCCGGGCGCAGCCGCCCCCTTCGATCCGCCACCAGCCCCGGCTTTCCCAGCCATCCGTGCTGCGCCGGGCGATCGCGCTCCAGATCCGGTTCTTGGTTCGGTTGCAGAGGGTAAAGCCCAGGGCGCGGCTGCGTTCCTCGGCAGCCTGTTCGAGAAAGTCGATCAGGTCGGCGTCGGATGTATCCGCCGGCAGGCCCTTCAGTTTCAGGAAGTCGTTGATGGCCGCGCGGGTGCGCGATCCGATATGGCCGTCGATGTTTCCAGAAACCACACCCGCCTCGTCCAGCAGCCGCTGCAGGCCGGCATTACGGGCATTTTCGAGCGACCATTCCTCGATTTCCGTAAAATTGTTGGTCCATGCGGTGGCCGTGATGCTGACCGGCCGGAAGCCTTGGGCTTCAAGGCCCATGGCCGCGCAGTCCGGCGGGCTCTCAAGCGAGAAGCCCCCGGTCGGATCGACGCAGAGTTCAAACCGCCCGCCCCACTCCCGCCCGCCGCCCTGATGTGCGGATGAGCCGCGACCATAGAGGTAATGTATGCCGGGGGTCAGCGGACCAGGCAGCGCCGTCCTGCAGGTACCGGGCGCCAGCTTGGTCCAGCCATCAACCGACACGCCGGTACCGACCGTGTGGCCGACCGCGGTTTCGATAATGAAGCTCGTGCGGTTGCACAGCTGCCATCCGCCCTCGTCCTGAGCCCGCGCCGGCAGGACCAGCACAGTGGCCGTGAAAATCACGAGGGCTGCAAGTCTAAGAAACCAGCGTTCCAGCGCCATGCTCTGTAAACAGCTCCATTAGCAGGGCATGCGGCGCACGCCCGTCGAGGATCACCGCCGCCCCAACGCCATGAATCACGGAATGGGCCGCCGTTTCAAGTTTTGGAATCATACCGCCAGCGGCCGTACCGTCCGAAATCAGGCCGGGAATATCCTGCACCCTGATTTCCCGGATCAGCGCCTTCTGCTTGTCGAGCACGCCGGCAACATCCGTCAGCAGCAGCAGCCGACTGGCGCCAAGGGCGGCCGCGACGGCGCCGGCAGCCGTGTCGGCATTGATGTTGTAGCGTGCGCCGTCCTCGCCGATACCCACCGGGGCGACGACCGGGATGAGATCATCATCTGCGTCGCGCAGGGCTTTCAGAACGGCAATGTCGACATGCTCCGGCTCCCCGACATAACCAAGGTCCACGACGCTCTCGATGTGGCTGTCCGGATCTTTGCTGGTCTTGGTCGCCTTGCGGGCGCGGATCAGGTTGCCGTCGGCGCCGGAGAGGCCGACCGCCTTGCCGCCGGCGGCGTTGATCGCACGAACGATCGATTTGTTGATCGGGCCGGAAAGCACCATCTCGACCACTTCCATCGTTGCATCATCCGTGACGCGCAGGCCGTCCTTGAACTCGGACTTGATGGCGAGCTTGTCGAGCATCGCCCCGATCTGCGGGCCGCCGCCATGGACAACAACCGGATGGATGCCGAGCAGCTTCAGCAGCACGACATCACGGGCAAAGGCCCGGGCGAGCTCCGGGTCGACCATGGCATGGCCGCCATACTTGATGACGATGGTCTGGTTGTCATAGCGTTGAAGGTAAGGCAGCGCTTCGGACAGCGTGCGTGCGGTCAGCAGGGCCTGAGTCTGGGCCTGAGTCTGGGCCTGAGTCTGGGCCTGAGTTTGGGCCTGTGTCTGGGTCAGTGTCGGGGCGTCGGTCATGGACCGCGTGTCTAGAGTGTTTTGGCCGGCGGTTGCAATGCCCGAGACGGCGCCTGGCTCAAAGCGCGAGGGTCATGAAAACACTGTGCGGGTCTTCGGGATAGTCAGCGAAGGGGCCGCAATAGGTGAAGCCGTAAGTTTCATAAAGCTTGCGGGCCGGTATGAAGGCATCCATCGAGCCGGTTTCAAGCCAAAGTGCTGTGTATCCGCGGCGACGGGCCTCGGCCAGAATGTGCTCCAGCATGCGCCGGCCCAGGCCCCTGCCCCGAAGCACCTCGCGCGTGTGCATCGACTTGATCTCGCCGGCGCCGCCGCCAAGGTCCTTCAGCGCGCCGCAGCCGAGGAGGGCGCCGCCTTCCCAGAGACTCCAGACCGTGACGGCGGGCTGGCGCAGTGCATCGATGGGCAGGAAGTGGCAGCTCTCAGGCGGCGAGGCCGCGAGCATGGTCGCGGCGTGGATGGAGATGAGCTCGGCAATCTCGGGGCCAGAGAGGTCATCAGCACGAATTTCGGGCATGGCGGCGGTCCTTCCCGCGCCTGTCTAGGCTGAAGGTCCCCCGGCCACAACGGGCCGGCGGCCGGGTTGCGAAAACGTGAGCCGTAGCGACCGAATGCGAGGCGGACAGGGTAGTCGACAAAACTCGATTCAGTCGACAAGTCGGCTCATCAGCGCAAACGTGGAACTCTTGGCGTGCGGAACGGCACCTGGAACGTTGCGTACGCCTACCGCCCGCGTCTCGAGGCCCTTCGTCAGACGCTGGCTCGACACGCTGCCGACATTTGGATTCTAACCGCAACCCGCGACGATCTTGTTCCCGATGGCGCCAGTCACGTTGCACATTCGGCGGATCGCCCGCGAAACCGGTCAGGCATACGCCCAGGCAGCCGCTGGGTTTCGATCTGGAGTAGGCTTGTGATCATTCGGCAAGTCGAAACGCATGATCCCAAGAGGACCGTGGCTGCCGTCTTCGATACGCCCCGCGGCGAACGCCTCGTCTATGGAAATGTGCTGGCGTGGCATGCGGGCAAGGGCGATCACCCTGCCGAGACCACAGTGCCGGACTGGTCGGAGCGTCATCGCGAAATCCCGCTGCAGGCGGCGGAGTGGGCAAACCTCAAGGTGCGCGAGAGCGTCGCCCAGCTCTGCATGGCCGGGCGGACCGCCTGCCCGTGCCCGTGTTGGAGCGAGCGGATACATTCAAACTGATCCTCGACGGGGCCGAGCTTTTCCCCGTTCAAGACCCTCCGGATCATTAAGGGCCTGGTCCATCGGCAAGGCCGAAAGGTTGGCAAGTGTTCTCTTCCTGACCTTCTTTCCTTCCCGGTAGCTCTCGCGCAGGAGGACGGCAGGCGGTGATGTGCGCTTGGGGACGATGTCGATGTGCATGGGCGCAGGTTTCACGACCAGATGCGCATGACACCGAGCCATCGCGTCGCATTACTTGGGTACATAATCGCACCACCAAATGACCCGAAAACGCCCATAAATGAATTGAAGTCCGAGCCGTAACCGGAAAGCATCAGCTGGCGTGCTCAGCAACTTCAGCCTAGGCAGGTGGCAGGAAGCCGGCAATCTCAGCCCGCAGCTCCGGGATGCCCCAACCCTTCTCTGATGACGTCTGCAGCACGACCGGATGCGCCGCGCCGCGCTTCCTGAGCTTGGCCGCGACGGCGGCGGCCGTCTGTTCGACTTCGGCCTTGGCCACCTTATCGGCCTTGGTCAGCACAATCTGATAGGTGACCGCAGCACTGTCGAGCAGGTCCATGATCTCATTATCGCTGTCCATCAGGCCGCGGCGCGCATCGACCAGAAGAAAGACACGCCGCAGGCTGGGGCGGCCCCGCAGATAGGATCTGATCAGCTTGGTCCAGGCCGCGACCTGGGTCCTGGAGACCTGCGCATAGCCGAAGCCCGGAAGGTCGACGAGATAAAGGCGGCCATCGCCGATATCAAAGTAATTGAGTTCGCGCGTGCGCCCGGGCTCGGCCGAGGAACGGGCGAGTTTCGCCCGACCGGTCAGCGCATTGATCAGGCTCGACTTACCGACATTCGAGCGGCCCGCAAAACAGACCTCCACCCGGTCGGCACCAGGCAGTCCGGAGAGGTCTACGACGCCCATCACAAACTGCGCGTTGCCGGCAAAAAGGATCCGGCCCGCTTCGATCTGATCATCCGGATAGGAGGGCGCGTCCACCTACTTGGCCGGAGCCTTGTTCTGGCCGAGATACCGGGCGACGAACTTGCCGACTTCGGTTTCTGCGCCGTTCATCCGCATGATGATGTATTGCTGGATGAAAGTCAGAATGTTCGACCAGACCCAGTAGAGGACCAGACCGGCGGCGAACCCTCCAAATACGAACATGAAGACGATCGGCAGGGCCATGAGGATGCGCGCCTGCATCTTGTCCGGCGGGGGCGGCGAGAGAGATTGCAGGACCGCCATGGTGGCGCCGTAGAGCAGCGGCAGGATGCCGATGCCGATGATAAAGCCCAGGACAGGGATCGCCTTTATGTCGCCGGCATCCCAGAAAGACAGCAGGCCAAACAGGTTACCGATGGCGGTCGGATCGGGCGCTGAGAGGTCCTTCATGTACCAGAAGGGCTCATGGCGCATGTCGATTGTCACAGACAGCGTTTTGTAGAGAGCGTAGAAGATCGGGATCGTGACCAGGATCGGCAGGCAGCCCCCGATCGGATTGGCCCCGGTTTCCTTGTAGAGTTTGAGCATCTCCTGCTGACGACGCTGCGGATCAGCGGCGAAGCGCTCGGTGATCTCCTTCATCGGCTCCTGAAGCTTCTTCAGCTTGGCGAGGGACTTGAAGCTCGCATTATACAGCGGCACGAGCGGCAGCTTGACCAGAACCGTGAAGGCAAGGATCGCCCAGCCGAACGCACCGACATATCCGTGCAGCCAGTGCAGGACATAGAAGAAAGGCTTAGTCAGGAAGAAGGCCCAGCCCCAGTCTATGGCATCGACAAATTGCGGTATGCCGCCCGCCTGCTCGTAGGCGCGCAGCACATCGAACTTCTTGGCGCCGGCGAAGATCGCATTCGATACCGTCACACTGGCGCCAGGCGCGATGGTGACTTCGGTCCCTTCAGTGCGCAGCTCCAATGGTCCGCCGCGTGCAAGGCTGGCGCGGTTGACCGAGGCTGTGAAGGTCGCAGACTGGTCCGGCACGAGCGTGGTCATCCAGTACATATCCGTCAGGCCCCACCAGCCGCCTGTGGTGGAGACGAAGTCGCCCTGCTTCGGCTCGCCGTTGATCTTCTTGGACTGCATCAGCGGCTTGTATTTCTGAAGGCGCAGCGTGGCGTCCGTCACACCCATCAGGCCCATATGGGCGAGCCCATTGGAGACGGCGGAAGACGGATCGGTGGCGTTGAGGAAACCCTCAGAGGTGCCATGGCGTTCGACCGAACCAATCGGTCGCAGGCGGCGGGGCAGCCCGGTCGTATTGGTCAGCGTGTCGCGGAAGGTGAAAAGGAAGTACTCGTCAACCGAGATTTCGCGGGTCAGCACCATGCCCTCGGATTCAAGCCTCAGCGTGACCGGGGTGGACGGGGTAAGGCTGGCGCTGCCCACCTGCGTCCAGGGAGAGTTACGACCCGCGACCAGAGTGTTGCCATCGGCCCAGTAATAGGTCGAGAAAAAGCCAAACTCGGCCTCTTCGGGGCGAAGCAGGCGGATTTCCTCCTCGCGCTCGACGGTCAGGAAATACTGCCTGAGGTTAAGGTCATCGATGCGCGCGCCCGCAAGGCGGATAGAGCCCGCCAGCGAAGGCGCATCAATCGCAATGCGCGGCGCCGCCGCCAGCGCCTCCGGCAGCGGCCTGGGGCCAGCCGCTTCCGCGGCGGCGGTATCCGGCGGGGCGGCCTGGTTCCGGGCGGCGATCTCAGCCTGCTGGGCCTGGTAGCGCTTCTGCGCCGGCTCCATCACGAAAATCTGATACAGAAAGACGAACGCAACCATCGCCAGGATGGCGAGCAGGAAATTGCGCTGATCTTCTTTTTCCATGGGAGAGGTTCCGCATATGTGTGTAAGGGGTGCACCAGGACGGCGCAGCGGGCTTCAAGGGCGCGCGAGGCTTATCAGCGCGCTTTCCATATCGTCAAGCAATCGGGACCAGCCGACTTCAAGGGTCGCCTCACGGGCGATCAGCACATAATCCCATCCCGGGCGGCCAAAACGGGGCAAAAGGCGGCGAGAGGCTTCCCTCAAACGGCGCTTGGCCCGGTTGCGCTGGACCGCCCCGCCGATCTTCTTTGTCGCCGTGAAGCCCTCCCCGACATGCTCGCCAGGCGCCTCACCCGCACGGGCACGGGCCTGGATCACCACGGACTTGCGGCGCTCGGTCACACCGTCGCGCACGAATGTGAATTCGCGCCGCTTCCTGAGGCGGCGCGTTTCGCGGCTGTCGGTGGCTTCGGGCCCGGACATGCGATTGTCCTCCCGGTCAGCAGGGCCCGGAGGGCACCCGCAAGGACGGATCAGGCCGTCAGGGTCTTGCGGCCCTTGGCCCGGCGGCGTGCCAGCACCTTGCGGCCATTCTTGGTGGCCATGCGCAGGCGGAAGCCATGGGTGCGCTTGCGGCGGAGTTTGCTCGGCTGGAAAGTGCGTTTCATGGGACGGCTCTGAGCTCGGAATCTGGAAAACGCGGCCAATACAGGCGGGCGCGGGCGGGGTCAAGCCGGAAGCAGTGCAAAAAAGCGGGGCTGGCAACCGGCGCTTCACCGCCTCGTGAGATGCGCCGCCGCCCGGCCGGCGCTAAGGCTGGCGCCCGGCCTGCAGCCTGGCCACAAGACATGGACCGGAGATAAGGAATGACCGAATGCACCGCGCCGCCCTGATTGCCCTTGCCCTCGCGGCGTGCCCTATCGCCACGGCCGGATCGGCCGACACACCGCCGAAACCCAGCCCGGAGCGCCCCTTGCCCGCAGAGCATGCCGAATGGACACGCCTCCTCAGGACGTATGTAAAACCCTATACTGACGGACTGAACCGCGTCGACTACGCCGCCTTTGCAGCTTCCGCTCCGGACCGGGCCGCACTGGACACCTACATTGCCGGCTTTGCGGACAAGGACCTGTCCGCCAGGACGGATGCCAGCTTCGCCGCCTGGGCAAACCTCTATAATGCCGTGACCGTGCGCCACATCCTGGAACGGTATCCCGTGCGCTCGATCCGCGACGGCTATCTGGTCGGCCCGTGGAAGGATGTGAAGGTCGAGGCGGGCGGTGCCGAGGTGTCGCTGGATGCCATCGAACACAAGATCCTGCGCAGGCGCTGGGGCACGCCGGAGGTTCACTATGCCATCAACTGCGCCTCCTACAGCTGCCCGAACCTGCCGGTGACGGCCTGGGAAGCCGCAACGCTGAAAGCCGACCTCGAGAGCGCCGCCAGAGCCTACATCAACAGCCCGCGCGGCGTGCAGGTCACCGCCAGAGGCCTGACCCTCTCGGAGATCTATAACTGGTTTGAAGCCGATTTCGGCGGATCGAAAGCCGCCGTGATTGATCACCTGCTGAGCTATGCCGAACCCGAACTTGCCGCAAAAATCCGCGCCAATCCGAAAATCCTGCGCTATCAGTATGACTGGTCCCTCAACGACAAGCCCGAGACAAAGAAAAAATCCTGACCCCATGCGCGAAACCCCGACCCCTTTGTGGCGCCGCCTCTGGCCGGTCTTCATTATCCTGGCCGGCCTTGGAATCGCCCTGTCGCAGGGCTGGCACGAACTGCTCACCCTCAGTTCCCTGTCGGCGAACGCGGCGAACCTGGATGAGATGGTGCGGGACAACTTCCTTGTCGTGTTCCTCAGCTATGTGGCAATCTATGCGGCAGCCACCACCTTCATGGTTCCCGGCAGCGCCCTGACGATCGGCGGCGGATTCCTGTTCGGGCTGATGCTGGGCACGCCCGCCACAGTGATCGGGGCCACACTCGGCGCCTCGATCCTTTTCTTCGCGTCCAAGACATCCCTCGGCTCCGTGCTGCGCGATGTGGCCGGACCGTTCATCGGGAAGATGCGCGCCGGATTTGCCGAGAACCCGGTCTCCTATATGTTTGCCCTCCGCCTCATCCCGCTCTTTCCGTTTGCGGCGGTCAATATTGCGCCGGGCCTGCTGGGCGCCAGATACCGCGATTACGCCGTGACAACCTTCCTCGGCATCATTCCGGGCACACTCGCCTATACCTGGATCGGAGCCGCCGTGAAGGACACACTGCTGGAGGGCGGCACACCGGACATCGGATCGCTGGCCTCAAACTTCGTGCCGGCCTTCATCGCCCTCGGCCTCGTCTCGCTGCTGCCGGTCGCCTATAAGAAACTCCTCGCGAAAAAGGTTCCCGCCTAGTGGCCGATATCTGCACACTGAAAGCTGACCTGTGCGTGATCGGCGCGGGCTCAGGCGGTCTGTCTGCAGCCGCCGGGGCTGCTATGCTGGGCCTCAAGGTCGTCCTGTTCGAAAAGCATGAGATGGGGGGAGATTGCCTGAATTATGGCTGCGTGCCGTCGAAAGCCCTGCTTTCGGCAGCGAAAGCCGCACACTGGCCGGCTGAAGCCGGCAGGTATGGCGTGACGCTGGGCCCTGCGCGCGTAGACTGGAACGGCGTCAGGGCGCATGTGCGCAAGACCATCGAGACCATTGCGCCCGTCGACAGCCAGGAACGGTTCGAAGGTCTCGGCTGCACCGTGATCCGGGAAGCGGCGCGGTTTGCTGATCCATCGACGGTTGTTTCGGATTCGGTGCGCGTGAAGGCGCGGCGCATCATACTGGCGACCGGAAGCCGCGCCTTCATTCCGCCGATCCCTGGCCTTGCGGATGCCCCCTACCTGACCAACGAGACCATCTTCTCACTGCCGGAATTTCCTGAGCACCTGATCGTCCTGGGCGCCGGGCCGATCGGGCTTGAGCTGGCCCAGGCCTTCGGCCGCCTCGGCGCAAAGGTGACCGTCATCGAGATGGGGCGAGCGCTGGCGCGGGCCGATGAGGCCCATGCCAAACTCGCGGTCGACACGATCCGCGGCGAAGGCGTCACCATCCTCGAACGGCACAGGGCGGTGCGCGTCTCCGGTTACCCCGGCCGCCTTAGCGTTCATGCCGAAGGGCCCGGCGGCGAAATCGCCCTGGAGGGCAGCCATCTCCTGGTGGCGCTCGGGCGGCGCGCCGTGCTCGACGGCCTCGATCTCGAAAAGGGCCGCGTTGCGCATACGCCAACCGGCATCACAGTGGGTGACACGCTCCGCTCAAGGAGCAATCCGCGCGTCTGGGCGCTCGGTGACGCGGCCGGGCGAGAGCAGTTCACGCATGTTGCGGGCTGGCATGCCTCGGTTTTTATCCGACGCGCCTTCTTCAAACAGGCCAGTACAGCCGCAAGCCTGCCCGTGCCATCGGTGACCTATACCTCGCCAGAGATCGCACAGATCGGCCTGACCGAAGCCGAGGCGCGCGATAAGTTCGGCGAGGGCGTGAAAACGACGTCCTTCCCCTTCCATGACAATGACCGGGCGATTGCCGAGGCCAGGACACTCGGCGAGGCGAAACTGGTCATACACAAAGGCAGGCTGGTCGGTGCCTCGATTGCCGGAGACGGGGCGGGCGACATCCTGCAGATTGTATCACTGGCGATGTCGAATGGTCTCAAGCTGACCGCGCTGACCAATTTCATCTCGCCCTACCCGACGCGCGCGGAAGTGGTGAAGCGGGCGGCCTCAGCCTATTTCACACCCAGCGTGTTCGGCAAACCGGCCCGGACACTGGTCGGCCTGTTGCAGAAGATTGCATGACCAAAGCAAACCTTCGCCGGTTTCCCTGAGACCGGATCTCGCCTAAGCCTCAGACTGTGACGCCGCCCTCGCTTCTTCCGGATGTAAAGCTCCTGGCGCGCCTGAAGCGCTTCGCGCAAGGGCTGTCAGGCCGTCTGTTCGCGATTACGCTGGGCGCAATCCTGCTGACCGAATTCCTGATCTTCATTCCCTCGGTCAGCAACCTGCGCACCCAGTGGCTGGAAGAGCGGGTCGCCGCTGCCCGGATTGCGGCGCTCGCCCTTGACGCTGCCCCGATGCGGAGCGTGTCGGACGAGCTGTCAGAGAGCCTGCTCGCGAAAGCCGAAGTGCTGTCAGTGGCCGAGATCGAAGATGATATGCGCGTCCAGCTGCTGGCGCTGAAGGTGCCGACTGAAGGCCCCATGCGTACGCTTGACCTGCGCCACACCACGCCCATCGGGCGCTCGCTTGCAACCCTGTCTGAATACTTCGCGCCGGATCACGAAAATCTGATCGTGATCGCCGAAGGCTCGGCTGAGGGCCGCGTCATCGAAATCGTGGTGCCCCAGGCGCCCATGAAAGCTGCCCTGGTGGCATTTGCCTGGCGGATTGCCGGCGTCTCACTCATCATCGCCCTGGTGGCCGGTGCCGTGATCTATGCCGTGCTCGACGCAGCCGTCGTGCGTCCGATGAAACGGGTGACCGTCAGCGTCGAGCAGTTCAGCCGTGATCCCGGCAGCTGGACGCGCCGCCTCTCGCCCACAACGCGTCGGGACGAAATCGGCCGCGCGCAGAATGCCCTGTCGGGCATGGAAGAGGCGGTGGCCAGTGCCTTCCGCCAGAGCGCCCATCTCGCCGAACTCGGCAGCGCCGTGGCTAAGATAAACCACGATCTGCGCAACTCCCTCGCCTCGGCGCAGCTGGTCTCCGATGTGCTTGCCGCCTCAGAAGATCCGCGGGTCAAGCGGGCGGCGCCGCGCCTGCAACGCGCTCTGGAGCGGGCGATCGACCTCGCCACGGCCACGCTGGACTATGGCAAGGCGGCGCCACGCCCTGCAAAGCTGCAGCCGGTCAATCTCCGGACGGTTCTGATGGAGGCCGCTGAGGAAGCCCTTACCGGCCGCGACATCGTCTTCACGGCCGATGTTCCCGCACAGCTGATGATCGAAAGCGATCCCGATCACCTCTACCGGATTTCGGTGAACCTGCTGCGCAATGCCGCCGAGGCAGTCTCCGCTGCGGGCGGACCTCTGCGGCAGATGAGGGTTTCGCTCCAGGGCGGCGCGCTGATCTTCCGTGATACCGGCCCGGGCCTGCCTGAGAAGGCCAGGGAAAACCTTTTCAGGCCCTTTGCCGGTTCGTCACGTTCGAACGGCACGGGTCTCGGCCTGGTAATCGCACATGAGCTCGCCGCTGCGCTGGGCGGAGAGCTGACGCTCCAGGAGACCGGTGCGGCCGGCACAGCCTTCCGGCTCGAACTGCCCGGCCTGAAATCATGAACCCCTATGCGCCGCCGCAGGCAAAGCCAGATGTGCTCTATGCCGACGCCAGCCTGATCGCCATAGACAAGCCTGCAGGACTTCTATCCGTACCCGGACGGGGTGAGGATAAGGCTGATTGCGCGCTGAGCCGCGTACAAGCGCTCTATCCCGATGCGCTGACGGTCCACCGCCTCGACATGGCAACGAGCGGCCTGCTGCTGCTCGCACGCGGCAAGGCCATGCAGCGGGCCCTGTCCGGCCTGTTCGAACGCGGCGGAATCGCCAAGCATTACATCGCCGATGTCTGGGGCGCACCATCCCCGCCCGCAGGCACAATCAGCCTGCCATTGATCACGGACTGGCCAAGGCGCCCCCTGCAGAAGGTCGATCACGAGACCGGCAAGCCCAGCCTCACACGCTTCGAGACCCTGCGGGCCGGCTGCCCATCATCGCGTCTTACCCTGACGCCGCTGACCGGACGCTCGCACCAGCTGCGCGTCCACCTCGCCGAGATCGGTCATCCGATCCTGGGGGATGAGTTCTATGCCCACGCCGAAGCCCGCAAGGCAGCGCCGCGTCTTGCCTTGCATGCCGCCTCACTCCGCTTCGCACATCCGGCGACCGGTAACCCGCTTGAGCTCAGCTCGTCCTGTCCTTTTTGATCAGGGGCTTTTTGATCCGGACCCGTTCTCAACCCGCCGCCGGTCGGATCCTGCTTGACGATCAAACCCTCCGAATATATTGAAAAACGATAAGTCCTTTGGAGATTGCCGATGCATGCAGAGCTGGTGCGCGTGTCCCTGCACGAGGTGGATATCAAGATTGTCGCCGGCGCGCGGATGCATGTGCTGCAATGGCGGCGCAACCTGCTCTGGGACGAGGTTCTGCTCGATGGTCGGCGCCAGGCCTCGAGCCATAACCTCTTCAACCGGGAGAAAGTCTATGGCCTCGTCTTCGGGCGCGGCGAGGATGGCAGAGGCGGACATCAGGTTATGCTGATCCTGGATCCGGGCTATGGCGCCTGTGACTTTGGCAGCCATGGCCAGCGCCTGAGGGGCGTGCGGCTCGAAAGCGTCGATGGCGCCCTGGTCGCCTACGGATCACTGGATCCGAAAGCGCTTGCGAAACCGGCGACCTTTGCCGACTGGATGAAGAAGTCTATCGGCATGGACTGGGGCCAGGATCACGGCCGTCACCCGAACTGACAGGGTTCAGTTTGCTGCGGCGATTTCGAGCAGCAGGGCATCGATCAGCGGCAGGACGGAGCCGGCATCGGCCGGTCGGTCATTAGCGATAACCGAGAAAACAAGCCTCTCCCCGCTCGCCGCCACCAGGAAACCTGACAGCGCGTTGACACCCTGCACCGTTCCGGTCTTGGCGAAGATGCGCCCTTCCAGCGGTGTGCCGCGGAACCGGCGAGACAGCGATCCGGAATTGCCGCCCACCGGCAGCGTCGCGAGGAAAGCCTCGCCCCAGGGCTGATGCGCGGTCCAGGCGAGGAAGCGCACGGCGGCATCCGGTGAGATACGGTTATAGGGCGACAGGCCCGAGCCATCGAAGAGCTCAATCTCGGTGCGCCCGATGCCGGCCTCCTCGAGCATGGCATGGACGGCGTCGAGACCGGTCTTGGCCCCCTCCCCGCCCTGCGCTCGCGCGATGTGGTGAAGCAGCAGTTCAGCGGAGAGATTGTCGCTATCCTTCGACACATTGACGACCGCTGTCAGAAGCGGCGGGGCAGCGAGGCGGGCAAGTTCCTCACCAGCCAGCGGCGCATCACGGCGGGTGCGCGCTCTGGCTGCGCCTTCCACGATAATACCGCGCGCCTGCAGAAGCCGGATCAGGCGGCGGGCGGCGGCGACAGAGGCATCCGGCACACTAAGGAGATAATCGCGGGGCTGTGCGTCGGCGGGAAGCGTGCCGGTCAGGACGACCTCGTCTGAGCCCGGCAGGCGCAGGACACTCAGCAGGTTTTCGCTGCCAGGCGGGCCAGTGACAGCCTCGTTGCGTACCCCCAGCAGGCCATCGCCCTCTGCCCAGCTTGCCATCACCGGGGCCCCTTCGGTCGTATCCGGGCCAACACGCAAGGTGGCCGCGTTGCCATTGACCGTGAGGGCAGACACCGGCGCACCGAAATAGAAGGGAAGATTGTTCCAGCTCCAGCCAAGCCCGAAAGGCTCATGCGGGAAATACGTCGCATCGCCGATCACATCGCCCACGCGCGTGATGCCGCGCGTGGCAACGGCATCGGCCAGCTGATGCAGGCAATTATCGGTGCAGGCGGCGCCGTCCCCGAGCGTGGCATCTCCGCGCCCGACAATCACCAGCGACGGGGCCGCGCCCGCCTCTGCCGGCAGCCGGACAAGCGACGTGGCTGTCTCCGGGTCGGCCGTCCCAAGCCCCGGCAGGTAGCGGAAGGCGGCGGCGGCCGTGAAAATCTTCGTGTTGGAGGCCGGAATGAACCGCTCACCCGCCCGCTCGGCCCGGACGACCCGGCCATCGAGCGTCGCAGCCATCACGCCGAGGCGCATGCTCTCAGCCGGGATCACCAGGGGCGGACGCGGTTCAGCCAGCGTCTCGGGCACCGGGGGCAGTGCCGTACAGGCCGACAGGGCAGCAGCCAGGCCAGCAGCAAGGCCGATCAGGGCAGGGCGGGAGACAGACGCGATCATTTGCCTTCTCTTTCCTCAGGCGCCGGTCAGGTCAGCCGCCGCTTGGTGCGGCCTTCATGCGCCCGGGCATTCGCCGGGTCATCCGGCCAGTCATGCTTTGGATAGCGCCCGCGCATGTCCTTGGCCATGTCCCTGTAGCCGCCGCTCCAGAAGCGCGCGAGATCCTGCGTGGTGGCGACCGGCTTCAGGCCCGGAGACAGCATCTCCACCGTGACCGGTACCCTGCCCGCCGCAATCTTCGGATGTTCGGTCAGACCAAAAAAGGCCTGCGCCCGGGCGGCGACAAGCGGTGCGCGCGGGTCGAGCCAGTCAACAGGAGCCTCCTGACCGGAGGGCAGATCAAGTGTCAGCGGCGCCTCGCGGCGAAGCGCTTCCTGCACAGGCCAGTCGAACGACTGGACGAGCGCCTCTCGCACCTCATGCGGGGCCGGAACGCACGCCCCCTTCCGGCGCAGCAAGGGCAGCAGCCAGTCCCGAGCTGTCGCCACCAGCGCACCCGCCTCACCGACCGGCGCACGGATCAGCCCGGCTGTTTCCAGGATACGCAGGCGGCTCAGGGTTTCCTCAATCACATCCACCGCGCCGATAGCCCCGAAACCACCCATCCCGATCGCCGACAGCATCGCATCGCCCGCCGCGTCCGCTGACGGTCTTGGCAAGGGCGCTTCAGACAGGATGATCGCGCCGAGGGCTCTGACCCGCCGCGCTGTGAACCGGCCAGATTTCGGATCATACTGCGCACGGTCTTCCGTCAGCGTTTTCTGGCTGGCCAGCGCCTCGGCTTCAGTCAGCGGCAGGGCCAGCAGAATCCGCGGCTCACGTGCGGCCCCGCCCAACTCGGCAATGACCAGCCATTCGGACTTTGCAAGGCTGTCCGTCGCCGGAATCGTCGCCGCACGGCCGGAGGCCATCAGGTAGGACGCCTCGGAACCGGGGCGACGGCGCGCGACCTGATCCGGCCAGGCCGAGGCGAGAAGCCGCCCGAGATCGCCGCCCGGCCGTGCGCCGCCGCCCCAGCTGGCAGCCTGCGCCTTGAGGCTGCGCGCGCGCGGGCCGCTATCGGCGCGAAAGCGCTGCAGCCGCTCGCGCAGATCGCTCGACTCCCCGCCCAGACCACGCTCGCCGGCAAGTGCGGCCACTTCCGCCGCCAATGCCCTTTCTGCCGGGCCGGGCGCGGAGGCGATCAGCGCGGCCAGACGCGGCGCCATCGGCAAGCGCGCCATTTCACGGCCCTTCACGGTCAGCGCGCCAGACGCATCGAGCGCCCCGAGCGCCCGCAGCTGCGCTTCAGCCGCCCTGTACTTTCCAGCCGGCGGCGGATCGAGCCAGGTGAGTTTCGCCGGATCGCGTTCGCCCCACTCGGCAAGGCTGAGGACAAGACCGGATAGATCGACCGAGAGGATTTCCGGAACTGGCGCAGGGTTCAGCCCGCGTGTCGCCGCCTCGTCCCAGAGCCGGTAGCAGACACCCGGCGCCGTTCGCCCGGCCCGGCCGCGCCGCTGGTCGACTGAGGCGCGGGAGGCGCGCACCGTGGTCAGCCGGGTGCCAAGGCCGCCGGCCTCATCCTCGGCGACACGCGCGAGGCCGGAATCGATGACAATCCGCACGCCTTCGATGGTCAGCGCGCTTTCGGCAAGATCGGTTGCAAGCACCACCTTTCGCCTGCCCGGTGCTGACGGCGAAACCGCCGCGTCCTGCTCTGCAGGCGACAGGGCGCCGAACAGGGGGGCGAGGAGGATGTCCGGCCCCAGCCCTGAAAGCGCCTCAGCCGTACGGTGGATTTCGCGTGCGCCCGGCAGGAAGGCGAGGACAGATCCCTCCTCATGGCGCAGGGCCTGACGGATGGCTTTCGCCATCCGCTCCTCGATCCGCTCATCCGAGCGGCCCAGATAACGGGTCTCGACAGGATATTGCCGGCCTTCGCTCTCGATCACCGGCGCGGCGAGCGCCGCTGCGACCGAGGCAGTATCAAGCGTCGCGGACATGATCAGCAGCCGCAGGCCGGTGCTGAGCACGCCCTGAGACTCGCACGCCAGGGCAAGGCCGAGATCGGAATTGAGCCGGCGCTCATGGAACTCATCGAACAGGACAGCACCGACACCGTTAAGCTCGGGGTCGCTCAGAATGCGGCGCGTGAAGAGACCGTCGGTAATCACTTCGATCCGGGTTGCCGGCGAAACCTTCCGGTCAACGCGGGTTGTGAGACCAATGCTTTGCCCGAGCCTTTCACCCAGGCTCGCGGCCATCCGCTCAGCCGCCATCCGCGCCGCGATCCGGCGCGGCTCCAGCATCAGGATGCGGCCCGGGATCACGCCAGGCTCGCCGAGCAGCCCTGCCAGGGCGAGCGGCACCCGCGTGGTCTTGCCCGCACCAGGCGGGGCGGCCAGCACGAGGCGGTTCGACGTGGCCAGCGTGGCAAGAATGGCCGGCAGAACCTCATCGATCGGAAGGGGTGAACGGGCGTCAGGCATCCGCCAGGGGATAGGGCTGGCAGAGGGCAGATGGCAAGCGGTGCCGATGGGCGGCGCAGATGGGCAGCGCAGGCGGGCGGGTTGCCTTCCACCGCACCGCCCCCTACCGTCCAGCCCGTCAGGTCCGGGAGGCTGCCGATGAAGGCGTGGTTTGCAATCGATCTCTGGAAACGGGTCATGCTGGGGCTGATCCTGGGCGCGATTACCGGTCTTGCCATCAGACACGTCATGGGCCCGGAGACCGCGGCAGCCAACGTCACCGTGTGGGCGAAGCCGATCGGCGACGCCTTCATCAGCCTGATCAGAATGCTGGTCGTGCCTCTGATCTTCACGACGCTTGTCTCGGGCGTTCTGGCCATGGGCGATCCGAAGCGGCTCGGCAGCCTTGGCGGGCGGGCGCTGGCCCTTTACATGGCCACCACGGTCATTGCGATCTGCTTCGGCCTCGCGATGGGTACGATTGTCCAGCCGGGCGCCGGCTTCGACACGAGCCTCGCAACACCGGCTGACCTTGAATCGACACGCGCGAGGCTCGCCGCCAGTGCGCCCGCCGCCTCGGTCGGCGAGCAGCTGATGCGCACGCTTCTGTCGATCATCCCCGACAATCCGGTCGCCGCCTTCGCCAAGGCCGACGTCCTTCAGATCATCTTCTTCGCCATCCTGCTGGGCGTCGGCATCCTGATGTCCGGCGAGGCCGGCACACCGCTCAAGAAACTGTTCGACAGCGCCGCCGAGGCGATGATGAAGCTGACACTGATCGTGATGGAGACCGCACCGATCGGCGTGTTTGCCCTGATGGCCTGGGTGCTGGGCCAGTACGGCTTCGCTGTCCTGACCGTGCTGGGCAAGATGACCATGGCACACTACGCCGCCTGCCTCCTCCACATACTCATCACCTATGGCCTGATCATCCGCGGTGTCGTGCGCCTGCCCGTATTACCCTTCTTCCGCGGCGTCGTGGATGCACAAGCTCTTGCCTTCTCGACTTCGTCATCGAACGCCACCCTGCCGATGACGATCTCCTGCGCGACCAAGAACCTTGGCATCGGCAAACCGGTTGCCTCCTCGGTCCTGCCCCTCGGCGCAACCATCAACATGGACGGCACGGCCCTCTACCAGGGCCTGATCGCCCTGTTCGCCGTGCAGGCGCTCGGTATCCCGATTTCTGCAGGAACCTACCTGACGATCATCCTAATGGCGACGCTGGTCTCCATCGGCACGGCGGGCGTGCCCTCCGTCAGCCTTCTGCTGGCCACAACCACGCTCGGGATCGTCGGCGCAACGCCCGACCAGACAGTCCTCATCATTGCGCTCCTGTTCCCGTTCGACCGCATCCTGGACATGATGCGTACCGTGACGAACATCACCGGTGATCTCGCCGTCGCGGTAGCGGTCGCAAAATGGGAGGGAGAGCTGGACGAGGACGTCTACCGCGCCCGCGACCCGGCATGACAGCTCAGACTGGGGCGTGCTGCTGAGGAAGAACCGAAGCCGGCAGGGTTGCGGCAGCCTGCGCAGGAAGCCAACAGGTCACCTCCAGCCCCCCGCCATCCACCGGCTTCATGCCGACCGTGCCACCATGCAGGTGGATGAAATGCTTCACCAGCGCCAGGCCGAGCCCAGCGCCGCGCTGGTCGCCTGAGACGAAACTGTCGAAGCTGGTGGCGCGCTTGTCCGCCTCCAGGCCAACACCATTATCCCGCACGCTCAGCGTGATCATGTCGCCCATGCGCTGGGAGGACACCACGACTTCCCCGCCAGGCGCGGTAAAACGAAGGGAATTCGAGACGAGGTTGAACATCACCTGCTTGATCCGGCGAGCATCAGCGCGGATGGTCCCCAGCTTGCCGATGATCTCTGAGCGGACGGTGACTTCCGTGTCCTCAGCTTTCGAGACAACCATCTCGATACCGTCAGCAATCAGGTCCTCCAGATTGACGGTGTCCAGGTCGAGATCCATCCGCCCGGCCTCGATGAGGGCAAGGTCGAGAATGTTCTCGATCAGCTTGTTGAGATGGTCCGACGCCGAGAGGATCGCACGCACATGGTCAGCCTGACGCTCGTTCAGCGAGCCATTGCGCTGGGTCTCCAGGAGTTCAGCATAGCCGAAGATCGTCGTCAGCGGCGAGCGCAGCTGGTAGCTGACATTACGCACGAACTCCGTCTTGAGCCGGTCGGCAGCTTCAAAGGCCTCGGCCCGGTCGCGCAGGGCCGACTCGACCCGGCGGGTGGCCGTCACATCGGCGAAGGCGATCAGCGTGTTGCCGTCCGGCAGCGGATTGGTGATGTAGGTCAGGAGCGAGCCATCCGAACGGCGCATCTCACCGGTCGTTGCCTGACGGGCAGCAGCGGAGGGGTCCGTGATATGGACCTTGATCGCATCCCAGATATCCGCATCGTGGAAAAGCGGCACACAGGCCGCGATGATAGCGTCATAGTCCGGCGAATCCTTCAAAAGGTCTCCCGGCAGGTCCCAGGCGCGCTGGAAAGCGCGGTTGTGCAGCCGCAGGCGCCCATCGCTTCCGAACACGGCCACTGCCTCATGCAGGTTGTCGAGCGTTGAGCGCTGCGTCTTGATCAGCGCATTAAACCTCGTCTGCAGGTCAAGCTGGACCGTGATGTCCTTGAACAGAAGCAGCAGGCCGCCCATCGGATGGCGCTGGCGGGTCACCGACAGCGTCCGGCCATCCGGCAGGGACCACTTGTCTTCCTTCACGCCATCAAGGTCGAGATAGTAGGAAATCTCTTCGGCGCGCCACTCGGCATAGTTCGGGCGGCCCGGCAGTTTGCGGCGCTCACGCAGCCGGTCGAGCAGCTGGCCATGGTTCGGACGGTCCAGGAGGAAGGCTTCTTCCAGGTCCCACATGTCCCGAAAAGCCTTGTTGTAGAAGGTCAGCTTGCGGTCGGCACTGAAGATCGCAACGCCATCAGCGACATGGTTCAGCGTCTCGTCATGCGCCCGGACATGGCGGTTGAGCTCTTCGCGCGCATTCTCCTGCGCCGTGACGTCGAAGGCCATGGCCCCCGCCCCGCCCGAAAGCGGGAAGGTCAGCACACGCATTGCCCGGCGATCGCCCTTGACGCCGATATGGCGCGTCTCGTCATGCTCCTGACCGTCGGAAATCGTCTTGCGGGCCTGTTCGGCAACCGACTGGTCGAGCATCGTCTGCTCTTCCAGCAGTCGCTCGAGGCTGGAGACATCGACGGCGGCGAGATAAGCGGGGTTTGCCCATTGCAGGCGGCCCATGCCGGACACCCGCCAGGCCGGGAACGGCGCCTTGCGCAGCATGTCCAGGAAGGCGGTCGGGTCGCGCGCGATGACCTGGCGGGCTTCCTCGAACTTGCCGCGGGCGGAGCTTTCCTCGAGCCCCTTGATGGTGGAATCGGTGACCCAGACCACGGCGCGCGCTCCTGCCGTGCGCCCATCGGCTTCCAGGAAGCGGCCGGAGGGACCGATAATTGTCAGCGAGAATGCCGTGCCGCTTTCTCGCAGCTCCCGCAGCCGGATGCGCAGCGTCGTGTCATGGCCAGCCGAATCGCGCGCCTCAAGATCAGCAATCCCCTCAACGATCCGGACCGTCGGATTGTCGGAAATCGCCGCATCGGTGAAGCTGAGCAGGCCGGCAAGGGCAACCGAAGATCCGAACACGTCAGGCGGCGTGATCTCGTCGCCCTCCACTTCCAGCGCATCGCCCTGCCATACCAGGATGACGCCCGGATGAGCGCCCAGCACCGACTTGAGCGCCGCATTCTCGGTTTCGCGATCACCCGCAAGATCCCGGTACCTTTTCGCAGCGCCGCGCGCACCGTCTGAAACCCTCAGCGCCCATAGCAGCGCACCGAGAGCCAGCATGGCGGTTCCGACAGCCATGATAATGGGCACTTGATCTGCGTTCACCGGACGCCCGCCTTTCCAAACCAGCGCCTCGACACTCCGAAATGGGGCACGAGTCGGGACAGGTTTATACCGGTTAACGAATGGCGCCGCGAGCGTTAAGGCAGGGTTAATTCGTCTCCTGCGAGGCTGCCCTGCGCTGGCTTGCAGTCGCCTCTCCGGGCGCTGCTGAGGCCTGTTGCATAAACGCCACACCCACTTAGGGTGGTCATGGCCAAGCCCGAGGAACACCGGTCCATGCGACGCATCCTGCCCCCCCTCCTCCTGTCTGCCCTCTGCCTGGCGGGCCTGCCGGTCCTGGCACAGGCCGAGGGTGAGGGGGACGACCTTGTCCGCCTGCCCGGCCAGGGGCTGGTGAAGCCTGACAGCGCCCCCGCGCAGCGCAATATCGGGCGCCTGGTGCCCGGTGGCGGACTGTTTGCGAGCTTCGATATCAATGATGACGGCGTCGTCACGGCCCAGGAACTCGAAACCGGCATACGCGCCGCCTTCGAGGCCGCGGATGCCAATGCCGACGGCCTGCTCGTGGCGCTGGAACAGCTGGACTGGGCCGGCGGGCTGCCGACCCGCGATGACACGCTGTCCAACCCCGTCCGGTTTGATCCCAATCTCGACAGAGTGGTCACCTTTGAGGAATTCCGGGACGTCGTCTCAAAACTCGCCGCCAGCTATCAGGAGCCGGATGGCCGGATCGAGATTGCCAGGCTCTCGGCAGCTGAGCCGCGCCCGGACCGGGCAGATCGCCGCCCGCCAGGCGGCGGCGTGGCAGGCGGACGACCAGATGGCAGCCGGTAAGGCCTGCCGCTTGACACCGCCCCCGGGTCAGGCGACCCGCTCTCTTCTATGACCCGTCTTTCCCTGCCGCCTGCCCGAGGCAAGCTGATCGAACAGGCGCCGCTCGCGCCCTATACCTGGTTCCGGGTCGGGGGCCCGGCTGACGTCCTTTTCATTCCGGAAGACGAAGCCGACCTCGTCGCCTTTCTCGGCGCCCTGGACCCCTCCATCCCGGTGACAACGCTCGGCGTGGGATCAAACCTCATCGTGCGCGATGGCGGCATCCCGGGCATCGTCATCCGGCTGGTGGGCCGGGCCTGGGCCGAAGTGGAGAAAACCGGCGCGCTTGAACTGACGGCCGGCGCGGGCGCACTGGATGTGGCGGTTGCCAGGGCCGGCGCCCGCCACGGCATGACCGGGCTTGAATTCCTCTCCGGAATTCCCGGATCCCTGGGCGGCGGTGTGCGCACAAATGCCGGTTGCTATGGACGCGAGCTCAAGGACGTGCTGGTCCGCCTGGACGGCGTCAGCCGTACCGGCCAGCACCTTGTCTTCGGCCAGGGACACACACCGGTCCGGTTCGACTATCGCCATACCGACCTGCCCGAAGATCTGATCGTCACCCGACTCGTGCTGCGCGCCTCAGGATCCGACGCGCCGGAGACCATCGCCGCCGCGATCGAGACGCTGCAGAGGCGCCGCGCCGAAACCCAGCCGATCCGCGAAAAGACTTCGGGGTCGACTTTCGCCAATCCCGACCCCCCAGGCACGAGCGACCAGCGCTCAGCCTGGAAGCTGATCGAGGCGGCCGGATGCCGCGGCCTCAAGGTAGGCGGCGCGCAGGTCTCGCCGATGCACTGCAACTTCCTGATCAATACCGGCGAGGCAACCGCTGCTGATCTTGAAGCGCTCGGCGAACTCGTGCGCGCCCGCGTCATGGAGACATCCGGCGTGAACCTGCGCTGGGAAGTACGCCGCATCGGACGCCTCCAGACTCCCTAGAACCGGCCTCTCAGCCCCAGTGTCAGGATCGGGCCGCAAGCCCTCCCGCAGCGTTCGGGCCGGCGCGCCAGAACATGCCGGCGGCAGGCGGAGGGCCTTGACGCGGCATCCTGCCCCCTCTCTCGCGCACCAAGCCCCCGGCAGGCTGCCCCCGGGTCGGGGGGCGGCGTTGTCCCTGATGGATTTGCCGCGCCTCAATATGCATTCCGGGCGCGGCCAGCCGCCACTCGCCTTCTATCAGGTGATTTTTCTGTCATCTGCCCGTTTTCGGCCAGACAGCCGCCCCGGCCTGCCCTTTAAGCTGGTGTTCATCGCAGCGCTCCATTCAAAGGGGCAAGCGCACAGAACGTGGTCAAGGAGACAGTCTGATGAAACGGGTGGCAGTGATCTATGGCGGCTGGTCCTCGGAACGATCCGTGTCCCTCTCGTCAGGCCGCCAGATGGCCGAGGCCGCCCGCGCGGGCGGCTATCACGTCACCGAGATTGATGCCAGCCGAGACCTCGCCCGCCAGCTGGCCGAGGCACGGCCAGACGCCGTGCTCAACGCACTGCATGGCCCCTGGGGCGAGGATGGCTGTGTGCAGGGCCTCCTGGAAGTGATGGCTATTCCCTACTCCCATTCCGGCGTACTCGCCTCGGCGCTGGCCATGGACAAGCTTAAATCCAAGGCCGTCTATCGCCAGGCCGGGCTCGACGTGGCCGAGGACCGCCGGGTCACCCGCGCCGAAGCCGCCGCTGCCCACGCCCTGAAGCCGCCCTACGTGATCAAGCCGGTCAATGAAGGCTCGAGTTTCGGGGTCCTGATCGTGCGCGAAGGCACCGATGGCCCGCCGCAGGAGCTGACCGGCCCGAACTGGCGCTATGGTGATTATCTGATGGCGGAGGAGTACATTCCCGGCCGCGAGCTGACCGTCGCCGTCCTCGGCGACCGCGCCCTCGCCGTGACCGAGATCACCACCTTAAGAGACTATTACGATTTTGATGCAAAATATGCAGAGGGTGGATCGCAGCATGTGATCCCCGCGGACCTGCCCGCGCACGTGACCAAGGCAGCGATGGACGCATCGCTCAAGGCTCACCTTGCCCTGGGATGCCGCGGGGCAACACGCTCGGACTTCCGTTACGATGAAGGGAAGGACCGGCTCGTGATCCTCGAAACCAATACCCAGCCCGGCATGACGCCGACCTCCCTGGTGCCCGAGCAGGCCGCCTATGTGGGCATCGGTTTCGTTGAGCTTGTGACCTGGATGATCGAGGACGCTTCATGCCAAAGATAGAGCGCAATCAGACCGTGCCGTCGGGCCGCCGCCCGCCCGCGACGATCGTCGATGAGGTCACCGGCGAGGAAGTCCGCGTTTCCTCGGTGATCTTCGGCGTCGTTATGCTGGTCGCCATTCTTGTGGCGACCGCAGCCTGGATGGGTGGCTCACTCTCACAGATCGGCGCGCGCTTTAGCGGCTTCTTCGATGACAGTGCCCGTCTTGTCGGCCTGGATGTTAAGGATGTCGCGGTCATGGGCCTGAACGACACTCCCGTCCTGGCTGAGGAAGTACGTGCCGCCGCTATGATCGAACCCGGCGAGAACATGTTCCGCGCCGACCCGCACCTCATCCGCAGCCGTGTGGAAGCAACCCAGAAGGTGCTCAACGTGCGCGTCCACCGTCTCTGGCCCGGCCAGGTCGTGATCCTGGCCGACGCGGCCGAGCCGGTCGCGCTCTGGCATGATGGCCGCCAGTGGCAGGTCGTCGACGGCCTTGGCCGCGTTCTTCCGGGCGCCCGCGCCGAAGACCATCCCGACCTCCTGCGCCTGGCCGGCAAGGGCGCGCCGGAAGCCGCCCCGCAACTGACCGCAGCTCTTGCCGCCGCACCCGACATCAGCGCCCGTGTGGCCGTGGCCACCCGCGTCAATGCACGCCGCTGGGACATGCGCTTCATCAATGGCGTCAGCGTGCGCCTGCCCGAGGATGAAGACCTGGGGCCTTCCCTGCAGCGCCTGGCCAGACTGCAGGTGCGTAACGCGCTGACCGAACGCCCGCTCGAGATGATCGATATGCGCAGCAAGGGCCGCGTGTATCTGCGCCTCACAGAGGCTGCGGCCAGCCCCCCGCCCTCTGCCAGCGATGAAGAGGTTGCCGAGAACATCTGATGTCGGAGCTTTCCTCCAAGCGTCTCGCCCGCCTGACAAGCCGCCCGACGGGGCTTGTCGCCGCGCTTGATATAGGTTGCTCCAAGACCACCTGCCTGATCGCCCGTCCGGATCCGGACCATCCGCGCCGGATCAATATCCTCGGGGCGGGCCGGCAACAGACCCGCGGCTTCGATGGCGGCACCATTACAGACATGGAAGGTCTCGAACGTTCCATCCGCCTCGCCGTCGAAGATGCTGAACGCGAAGCCGGCGAGCCTATCAGCGAAGTCATTCTGGGCATTACCGGGCCGAAACTGTCATCGCGCCTGTTGTCCGGCAGCATCGAGATCAGCGGCCGCACCATCAGCGCCAGGGACGCGCGGCGCCTGCAGGCGCAGGTGCTTGCACGCGCCGCTCAACTGCCCGGCGGGCGCCAGGAGCAGGTCCTGTCCGCCTGGCCCGTCCTGTATACGATCGACAGGGCTGCAGGACGGGTCCGCCAGCCCGTTGGCATGATTGCCAGTACGCTCAGCGTCAAGCTGTCGATCGTCTCGGCGCCCAGCGCAATCGTACAGAACCTCATCGAATGTGTGGGCCGCGCGCATCTCGGCGTGTGCCAGCTGGTGCCTTCGGCGATTGCCAGCGGTGCCGGCACGCTGATCGATGACGAGATCGAGAATGGCGCCGTTTGCATCGATCTCGGCTCCGGGGTCACGGCCGTGTCGGTCTACCTGCACGGCTCACCGGCCTGGCTCGGCCTTGTGCCGGCAGGCGGCTCGCACGTCACCTCGGATATCGCCCAGGGCATCGGGACGACCTTTGCCGCCGCCGAACGCCTGAAAACCGCCTACGGTACAGCCGATCTCGAAGGCCCGGGCCTTGCCGAGCGGATCGAAGCCCCACGGCTTGGCGATGATGGCCGCCTTCATGCCTCGCGTCTGGACCGCGCCGAAATCGCGCGCATCATCGCCCCACGCATCGAGGAAACCTTCGAAATGGTCCGCCGCCTGCTCGCCGCAAGTGACGTGAAGACCGTACTTCCTCAGCGGGTTGTGCTGACCGGCGGCGCCAGCCAGCTGCCCGGCGTGCGCGAAGTGGCGGGCCGTATTCTCGGCGCGCCCGTCCGGCTCGGCCGTCCGGTGCTGGCCCAGTCCCTGGGCGAACAACTGGCAACACCGGCATTTTCAACGGCGTCCGGCTTGCTGCTATACCCGGAACTGGGCTTTGCAGATGCCGCGCGGGCTGGCGCATCGCCCCTCGACACGGAAGCTGAGGGCGGCCGCGGCTGGATCGGCCTGGCCTTGCACTGGCTGAAGGAAAATTTCTGACACGCCTTGAACCGCACTTAAGCGTTTTTTAGCGGCGCCGGCGCATTCTTGCCGCTCAGCCAGCCCGGCCGACACAGACGCAGAATGAGGCGCTCCATGACCCAGGAACTCAAACCCCGGATTATCGTCTTTGGCGTGGGCGGCGCCGGCGGCAATGCCATCAACAACATGATCGAGGCCAATCTGCAGGGCGTCGAGTTCGTGACGGCAAATACCGATGCGCAGGCCCTGTCGCGTTCACGCGCTGATCAACGCCTGCAGCTCGGCATTGCCACCACCTCCGGCCTCGGCGCTGGCGCACGTCCCGAAATCGGCGCCGCGGCAGCCGAAGAATCGCTCGACGAGATCCGGGCCCGGCTGGAGGGCGCGCACATGGTCTTCATCGCTGCCGGTATGGGCGGCGGCACCGGCACGGGCGCAGCGCCGATCATCGCGCGTGCAGCACAGGCGTTGGGCATCCTGACCATTGCCGTGGTCACCAAGCCGTTCGGCTTTGAAGGCGCGCAAAGAATGCGCCTCGCCGAGCAGGGCCTCGCGAAAATCCGCAGCCATGTCGACACGATGATCGTCGTGCCGAACCAGAACCTGTTCCGCATCGCCAATGACAGGACGACCTTCGCAGACGCCTTCCGTATGGCGGATAACGTGCTCTATTCCGGCGTGCGCGGCATCAGCGACCTGATCGTCATGCCCGGCCTGATCAACCTCGACTTCGCAGATGTCAGCGCCATCATGCGCGGCATGGGTACAGCTCTGATGGGGATGGGCGAAGCCAGCGGCGAAGCGCGCGCCCTCGAGGCGGCCAGGCGGGCGATTGATAATCCGCTGCTCGACGACATCACGATCAAAGGCGCCAGGGGCGTGCTGGTCAACATCACCGGCGGCTATGACATGACGCTGTTCGAGCTCGATGAAGCTGCCAACGAAATCCGCCGCGAAGTCGACCCCAACGCCAACATCATCCTCGGTTCGGCTTTCGATGCCAGCCTCGAGGGTCGCATCCGGGTCAGCGTGGTGGCCGCTGGCCTCGACGCCGCCGCGCGCCGCCTGCCGGCGGCCCAGCCGATCGGCGGGCAAATCGAGCAGCCTGCCGCCCGATTTGAACCGGTCGCCGAGGATGAACCGGAACCTGAGACCTCAGCCATCGCGCCGCAACCGGAAATCGAGGAGGAACCCGACCTCGCGCCCGCCACGGCCGAAGCCGAAGCCGCCTATGCCAGGACCCTCAGCGACCGTCCGAGGGTCGTGGCGCCCCCGCGCCTGCCCGCCGCGCCCGCAGCATCCATCTTCTCCGAACGCCTCGATGCGCCCGCCCCGGATGGGCCTGACGCCAGCCTGACGCCCGCCGCTTCCGGCTTTGGCAACCTCTTCGGATGGCGCCGGCCGGCCCCCCAAAGCCAGAACGATCCAGGCCCGCAGCCGCGAAGTGCGGGCGATAAGGCCCCGCTCATCTCTTCCCCGGAGGATCAACCCGAGCCGGCAGCCTTCGATGATGCCGATCTGGCCATTCCTGCCTTCCTGCGCCGTTCGGCGAATCATTGACGACAGGTGTTGCCTTGGGGCGACACATTTTTGTAAGCTGAAATCTCTTTTGAATCAGGGCTATGATCACAATCCCGCCGGAGCACTGTAACAAGGCGAAACATCGCGTGTTTTGAGTGCACCCCGCACCCGGTCCATCTAACGTCCAAGAGCGCGGACAAGAGGTTGAGGACCGAAACGACGATGGCGGGTGACCGGCAGACAACCCTTTCGCGCAAGGTGACCTGCGCTGGGATTGGCGTCCATTCGGGCGGACGGACACGCCTTACCCTGCTGCCCGCACCGGTCCATTCCGGTATTCATTTCGTGCGGACCGATCTCCCCGCCGGTACCGGCGAAATCCTCGCACATGCCGAATGCGTTTCCGATACGCAGCTCGGCACGACACTGAGAAATCAGCACGGCGCGTCGGTCGCCGTCGTCGAACACCTCCTGGCCGCGATCGCTGGCCTTGGAATAGACAACCTTCGCGCCGAAATCGACGGGCCGGAAGTGCCGATCATGGATGGCTCCTCCTCGGTCTTCTACGAACTTCTGATGCAGGCAGGCCAGCAGGCACAGAGCGCCGCCCGCCGCCGTATCCGCGTGCTTGAAACCGTCGAAGTCCGGGACGGTCCGAAACGCGCCGCCCTCTCGCCAACCAAGGGAGACGTGCTTACCCTGCGGGCGCGGATTGAGTATGACGACCAGCATATTGGCGTGCAACAGATGGCGGTGCGCCTCGCACCCGGCATGTTTGCCCGCGATCTCGCCTTTGCACGCACCTATGGCTTCGCCCGCGACGTCGAGAAGCTCCAGTCCATGGGCCTTGCCCGCGGCGGCTCGCTCGAAAACGCTGTCGTGATCGGGGATCAGGGCGTCATGAACCCCGGGGGCCTGCGCAGCTCAGACGAGTTCGTACGTCACAAGATGCTGGATGCAGTGGGCGACCTGATGCTCGCCGGCGCGCCTATTGCAGGCGATTATGACGCGGTGCAACCCGGCCATGCCCTCAACAACAGGCTCGTACGCAAGCTGCTTGCAACGCCGTCGGCCTGGTGCTGGGAAGAAGCCAGAGCGCCGGCGCAACGTGGGCCGGTCCGCGCCGCGGTCTGAACCCGGGAGCTTCAAACACGCGCCGTGTCGCGCCCGGCGTCGTCAGCCCATCAGGCGTCGATCATCCGTTTGCGCATCGCTGCCACCGGCTGACATAAGCTCATCATCGCCGCGCCCGGCCAGCGAGCGCACCAGCGCCATGAGATGCGTCCGGACCCGCTCATCCTCGATGCGTGAAAAATTGCGCACGAGGTCAATAACGGCGCGCGAGGACCCCCCCGCCGCCTCCGTTTTCTCCGCTGAGCCGAAGAACCAGCCGGGCTGGACTTCCAGAACCTCTGCGATCTGGGCCAGACGCCCGGCACTCACCCGGTTTGCACCGGTCTCGTATTTCTGGATCTGCTGATAGGAAATGCCCAGCGCGTCCGCGAGCTGGTCCTGCGTGAGGCCGAGCAGGATGCGGCGTCGGCGCATGCGCTCTCCGACCTGACGATCCACGGTATTTGCGTCGCTCAACTTCCGGCTGGTCATGCGTTCACCCATCCTAGATGCCCGTGGCGCCGACCCGTCCTGGGGGAAGCATGCACTCGCTCCGAGGCATAGCGGAGTTTGTTATAACAAGACTAATTAGTCTGCTTCGTCGCTACGGCAAGTCCGGCACGCGGCCGGCCAGACGGCCAGCCTGACATTCAGGCTTGGAAAGACCGCAGCATTCGGGCACATCAAAGCACGCAAACTCCTAGATCCCAGCTCGATACAGGCCGCCGCTCATGCTCCGACTGACCCCGCTTCCCCTGGCCGCGGCCGCCTGCGCCCTCACCCTGTCAGCCTGCCAGACTTCGGGCCGCAATGCAGAGCTCGCCTATGTTGAGCGTCCGGTTGAGCAGCTCTACAATCAGGCAGCAACAGAATTGGACTCCCGGGACTATACCAGCGCGATCCTCCTGTTCGAGGAAGTCGAGCGCCAGCACCCCTATTCGGAATGGGCGCGCAAAGCGATGGTGATGTCCGCTTACGCCTCTTACAAGACGCGCGACTTCACGGCCGCTATCGCCGCCGCAGAACGCTACCTCGCCCTGCACCCCGGCGGCTCCGAGGCCGAGTACGCCTATTATCTGATTGCCCTTTGCCACTTTGACCAGATCATCGATGTGGGCCGCGACCAGGCGACCACGGAGAACGCGCGCACAGCGCTCAACGATATCATCCGCCGCTTCCCGGAGAGCGAATACGCCAAGGACGCGCGCATCAAGCTCGACATGGTCAACGACCAGCTCGCCGGCAAGGAAATGACCGTCGGCCGCTGGTACCTGCGCTCGAACCAGACCCTTTCGGCCGTCAACCGGTTCCGCAATGTGATCGAGACCTACCAGACGACAAGCCATGCGCCCGAGGCCCTGCACCGCCTGGTCGAAGCCTACCTTACGCTGGGTCTGAAGGATCAGGCCATGGCCGCCGGCGCGACGCTTGGCTATAATTACCCCGACAGTGACTGGTACCGTATGAGCTACCGCCTCCTGACCAATCAGGGGGTGGACCTCGCAGCTGTCGACGCTTCAGAGCGCCGAACGCTCATCCAGCGGCTGATCCCGGGCGGAAAATAATCTCCCAGACGGGGTTCAGGCCTCTCCGATCAGATCCAGCCATTCGGCTTCGCTGAGAATGCGTACGCCGAGACTTTCGGCCCGGGCGCGTTTTGAGCCCGCCCCCGGGCCCGCCACCAGAATGTCGGTCTTCGCCGAAACCGAGCCGGCAACCTTTGCTCCTAGCCCACTCGCCCGCGCCTTCGCTTCATCGCGCGTCATCCGTTCCAGCGTACCGGTGAACACGACCGTCTTGCCAGCAACCGGGCTGTCGGAGGCGGCGGGCACTTCATCCTCAATCGTGATCTGACCAAGCAGGGCGTCCAGCATTTCCCGGTTGTGCGGCTCGGACTCGAACTGGATTAGCGCCGAGACGGCAGCCTCGCCGATACCGTCGATGCCCATGAGGTCCTGGTAAGCCTCACTGCCAGGCCCGGCTTCCGCGGCGCGGCGCACCGCGTCCCAGAAGGCCTGCCAGCTCAGAAAGGCGCGTGCGAACTGGCCCGAAATCGTCTGCCCGACATGACGGATGCCAAGACCGTTAAGGAAACGCGCAAACCCCACACGCCGGCGCGCATCTATGGCGTCATAGAGCTTCTTCGCAGACGCCGCGCCAAACCCATCCCATAGTTCAAGTCGCGCCAGTCCAGCCGCTTCGATCGTCTCACGCAGACGGAAAATATCCTGCGGCGCGCGCAGCACACCCTTTTCGAAGAACAGCTCGATCTGCCTTGCACCGAGACCGTCAATATCCAGCGCCTTGCGCGAGACGAAATGCTTCAGCCGCTCGACCGCCTGGGCCGGGCAGATCAGGCCACCCGAACAACGCCGGCGGACGTCGGCAACACCGGCTTCATCAATCTCGCGTACCGCAGCCGAGCCGCAGGCAGGGCACACATCTGGCATCGTCCAGGCCGGCCCCTGCCCCGCCCTCACGACGCGAAGGACTTGCGGGATCACGTCGCCCGCACGCTGGACTTCAACCGTGTCACCGGGCTTCACACCGAGACGCGCGATCTCGTCCTCATTGTGCAGCGTCGCATTCGAGACAACGACACCGCCGACAGTGACGGGTTCGAGCCGCGCCACTGGTGTCAGCGATCCTGTCCGGCCAACCTGAATATCGATCCCCAAAAGCCTTGTCGTTGCTTTCTCGGCCGGAAACTTGTGGGCAATCGCCCAGCGCGGCGCGCGGCTGACAAAGCCAAGGCGCTGCTGCCAGTCGAGCCGGTCAACCTTATAGACGACCCCGTCGATATCATAGGGCAGCGCCGCCCGGCGCGCCTCGATACTTCGGTAGCAGGTGAGAATCTCTTCAACAGTCTCTATACGGATCATCAGTGGATTGGTGATAAAGCCCCACTCGGCAAATCTTGCAACAGCGCCGGACTGCGTGTCGGCGAAGGGCTCGCTCACAGCGCCCCAGGCATAGGCAAAAAAGCGTAGCGGCCGCGACCGCGTGATCTCGACATCCAGCTGGCGCAGGCTGCCAGCAGCGGCGTTGCGCGGATTGGCGAAGGTCTTGCGGCCGGCGGCGCCTTCACGGGTATTGAGAGACGCAAAGTCATTCTTCGCCATGTAGATTTCGCCGCGGATCTCAATCGAGGCAGGCCAGTCCCTGCCCGCAAGTCGCTCCGGAATGTCTCCCAGCGTACGGGCATTCGCCGTCACGTCTTCCCCGGTCTGCCCGTCCCCGCGCGTCGCCGCCCGCACGAGCACGCCTTTATCATAGGTCAGGCTCAGTGAAAGGCCGTCGATCTTGGGCTCGGCCGTGAGGGCGAGGACCGCGCCCTCCGGCAGCGCCAGAAAGCGCCGGATACGCGCCGCGAATTCTGCCACATCTTCATCCGTAAACGCATTTTCCAGCGACAGCATAGGCAGACCGTGACGGGCTTTTGCCAACCCGTCTGCGGCCTGCGCTCCAACCCGGACAGAAGGGCTGTCGTCCCGCTTCAGATGCGCAAAGCGCGCCTCGATCTCGGCATTGCGCAGGCGCAGCGCATCATACTCTGCATCGGTCAGTACCGGCGCGTCATTCTGATAATAGGCCACGTCCGCCTCGGCGATTTCCCGCGCCAGCCGCGCCAGTTCAGCCACAGCCTCTGCCTCGGTCAACGCGCTCGCTGCCTTCACGCCGCTCATGCATCCTCCAACAACCTCCCGGCTGCTGCCCGTGCTTCATCAGTGATCTCGGCGCCGGACAGCATGCGGGCTATTTCTTCCTGCCTGCTGCGCGCATCTAGCGTGGTGAGCCGCGTACCGCCAGCCTTCGCGGATTTTTCGACCAGCCAGTGCGCATCCGCCGCGGCAGCCACCTGCGGACTATGCGTTACCGCCAGCACCTGGCGCGATGCCGACAGCCGGACCAGCCGCTCACCAATCGCCGCCGCCACCGCGCCGCCGACACCCTGATCGGCCTCGTCAAAGATCAGCGTGCCGGCACTTCCCGCCTCCGCCAGCGCACATTTCAGAGCCAGAGAGACCCGCGCCAGTTCGCCCCCGGACGCCACCTTGCGCAGTGGCCCGAAGCCGGCACCGGGACTGGTCTCGGCCTCCAGCTCCACCCGCTCGGCCCCGAACGCACCCGCCTCCTCCGGCGGCAACGCAATAAGCGCCGCACGGATCCTGGCCCGGCCCAGTTTCAGCGGCGCGAGCTGTTCTGCGATCGCCACCTCCAGCCGCGACGCGGCCGCCCTCCGGGCCTGGCTCAGCGCATGCGCCGCACTGTGCCAGCGGGCATCAGCCGCACGCTCCGCACGGCGCGCCGCTGCGAGCCCTGCCTCACCGGCTTCGGCAAGATCAAGCTGCCCACTGAAGGCGGCGAGCTGCCCGTCCAGCTCATCCGGACAGCACCCCAGCTTGCGTCCCATCGCCCGCAGCGCAAACAGGCGAGCCTCAACACGCTCGAGGTCGCTGGAGTCCCTGGGCAGGCGCTCAAGCCGCGCAACCGCACTCTGCGCTTCGCCCACTTCGATCAGCGCCCGCTCGATCGCCTCGCACGCAGCCTTGGCGGCCTCGGCAAGAGCGCCGCCTGCGCCTTCAAATCCCGGTAGCCGGCAGATCCGCTGCGCCGCCCTTGACGCCCTGGACAACGCGGCTTGCGCGTCTGCAGCCGCCAGCGCGCCAGCTGCTTCGGCCACGGCTTCGCCCACGCGTTCGGACTGCATAAGCACCGCGCGCTCTGCCGCCAGCGCCGTTGCCTCGCCGGGCTGCGGGGCAAGCCTGCGCAGCTGCGCTGTGATCTCCTCCAGGAACAGGCGCGAATCGAGCGCCGCCTGCGCTTCGGCCTCAAGCGCCTCGCGCGCCGCCCGCGCTTCGAGCCGCTTGGCCTGGGCTTCGGCGCAGGCCGACAGCAGCGCGTCATTGCCAGCGAACTGGTCGAGCAAGCGGCGATGGGCTGCCGGGCGCATCAGGCCCGGCGCCGCATGCTGCCCGTGCACCTCCACCAAGAGCTCGCCCACCTCCGCCAGCAAGGCCGCGCCCACAGGCTGGTCATTGATGAATGCGCGCGCCGGGCCCTGGGTGCGGACAAGGCGTTTGAGCGTCAGCGTTTCGCCCGGCCCGGCCGGGACGCCTTGCGCCGCAAGCAGCGCCCAGACCGGATGCAAGACTGTCGGCGCAAACTCCGCCGCCACGCTGGCCTCAGCCCTCCCCCGGCGGATGACCGACCGGTCCGCCGGACTGCCGAGCGCCAGCGACAGCGCATCAAGGATGATCGATTTGCCTGCTCCGGTTTCCCCGGTCAGCGCGGTGAAGCCCTCTCCCGGCGAAAGATCGAGCCGGGAGATCAGGACGAAATCGCGAATGGACAATGAGAGCATCATGGAACGGTCATTATAAACTAAGAACAAAACAGGAACAAGTCAGAACGGCCGCGAATCCTGCTTGCACGCAAGACGGGCTTGCGTTCATCTGGGCAGGGGATACCGCGTGGCCAAGGGTGAGGCTTTGAAAGCAGCAAGGTTGCTGGTGACGGCCACGGGATATGCGGGGATCCTGCTCGCCGCCATTGCGGTCTGCACCTTCTGGTATCTTGGCGCGGCCTGGCTCGCCGGCAAACTGCCTCTGAAGGGAAAGCTGGCCGATCTGGCGCCCGCCCGGCCCGCCGCCTATCTCTGCGAGGCAGCCTTCCACACCGACATCGCCCTTCCGCTCGATGGAGAAGTCGTCAACTGGCGCAAGACACTGCGCGGTTATCTGCCGGATTATCTGCCGCGCGACACCTATCTGCTCTTCGGCTGGGGCGATTCGGTCTTCTTCACCGAGGTTCTGCTCCCGGAGGATCTGACGCCCGGCCGGGCCCTGTCCGCCCTTGCCGGCATGAACCCTGCCGCGATGCGCATCGTACCGGTCTATGGCTCGGATGTGCGCTCGGTCTGCCGCCCGCTGCCGGGCGGCCAGAGCGCCAAGACCCTGCTGATCGACCAGATCCTCCTCAGCCTGCGGACCAATATGGACGGCCATTACCAGTCGATCCCGACCAATGTGCGCGGGGAACTTCTGCTTGCCGCAAAGGGCCGCTACAGCCCTTTCAATACCTGCAACCAATGGACAGCCCGTGCGCTCGGCAAGGCCGGTCTGCCCCGCGCAAGCTTCGCGCCCTTTGCCTGGAGCGTAACCCAGCCCCTGACCCGCCTGAAAGCAGACTCTCCCCATGACTGATGGCCCGAAACGACCCTGTCCCGTCTGGTTCAGCGAGCCGCAACTCGGCATCTTCATCCATTGGGGCATCTTCACTATTCCCGCCTGGGCCCCGCGCGGGCGCGCCATCCATGAACTGATGGGCGAGGATTTCGACATCAGCGCGGTGCTCACGCCCTATTCGGAATGGTATGAAAATGCCCTGCGTGTCGAAGTCAGCCCGACCCGGGCCCGTCACCTGAAGCTTTACGGGGACAAGCCGTATACAGACTTCCGACCCGAATTCGATTCTGCCGCTGAAGCCTTCGACGCGGACGCCTGGGCAGACCTCTTCGTCGAATGCGCCGCGCGTTATGTTGTCTTTGTCACCAAGCATCATGATGGCTACTGTCTCTGGCCCACCGATGTGCCCAATCCGCACCGGCCGGGATGGAACACCTCGCGTGACTTCACCGGCGAGCTCGCAGCGGCCGTGCGCGCCCGCGGACTTCGGTTCGGAGTGTATTATTCCGGCGGCCTCGACTGGACCTTCCGCAACTCCCCCATCGCCAATATCGGCGACATGTTCGCCTGCGTTCCGACCGAAGACGACTATCGCCGGTACGCCTTTGCCCAGTCGAAGGAACTGATCGACCGTTACAGGCCCTCTGTCTTCTGGAATGATATCTGCTGGCCGAATGGCGAGGACGTGGCGCGCCTGATCGATTACTACTACAGCGTGGTCCCGGACGGCGTGGTCAATGACCGCTGGCTGGCCAACTCGGCCTTCTTCAATTCGCTGCGCGACCCCGACACGCGCGCCGGGTTCAACGCTATGCTGAAAGCCCGCACCGCCGGCGGGATACAGGAAGAAACCCCGGCCCCGTATGCCGATTTCCGCTGCGTGGAATTCGGTCTCGGTGTGATCCCAAAGGATATGAAATGGGAAGCGTGCCGCGGCCTTGGCCTCGGCTTTGGCCATAACACCGCCGAAGAGCCGCAGGACTTCCTTCAGGCACAGGGCCTGATTGACCTTTATTCGGATATCACCAGCCGGCGCGGTAACCTTCTGATCAATATCGGGCCCCGCGCCGATGCCTCAGTGCCCGACCTGCAGACCATTCCGCTGCGGGCACTTGGCCGGCATCTGCGCAGCGAGCCCGACCGGGCCCAGGGGGGGCTCGCTTTTTAGCGTCGGCTACCATAAATTGACGAAAGGGCTACGGGACCTCTATCTCTAGGTGTCGCCAGACTTCAAAACCACGTCATGGGTCTTGCGACCCATGGCGCATCGAAGGACTGACAGAGTGATCGACTATCAAGGAAAGGTTGCCCTGGTGACCGGCGGTGCCTCGGGCATCGGCAAGGCACTGGCTGAAGCCCTGGCAGCGCGGGGCGCGCGCGTGATTATAGCCGATATCAACGCCCAGGCCGCAGACGCCGTCGCCCGGACACTCGGCGGCCTCGCCATCAATATCGATCTGGCCGAGGACGCTGCCCCATCAAGGCTGATCATGACCGCTTATGACTGGAAGGGACGGCTGGATCTGGTCTGCGCCAATGCCGGCTATCGCCGCAACAAGCCGATAATCGAGGAAATCTTCGACGAGGCGATGATACACCTCTTCTCGGTCAATCTCTTTGCACCCCTCCGCCTCGCCCAGGCCTATGCTGCAGTCCTGAAGGCTGATGGCGGGCGCGGCCGGCTGATGATCACCGGTTCGGAGAACTCGCTCAGCCTCCCAGGCCGGGTCCGCCGCAGCGGCCTCGGCGCTTATGGCGCCACCAAGCACGCGGTTCTGATCATGGCCGAATGGCTGATGGACGAACTCGGCGGCGAGACAATGGACATCCACATCCTTCTGCCCGGCGGCGTCTATACCCCGCTGATCGCCCGAGATTTGCCTGATCCGGAACAGATGCCCCCGGATGTGAAGATCATACAGCCGGAGCACTGCGCCGAGCTCGCCCTCAAGGGCATGGATCTCGGCCTCTTCTACATCCCCACCCATGCCCATATCGCAAGCGACATGCGCCCCCGGCTGGACGGCGTGCTGGCCGGGCTGGACGCCCTGGACCTGAACCGCTAGCCCGCCCGCTCAACCACAACCGCGACCGGTTTGCGCATCGCGCCGTGACGGCCCTTGAAGCGTACCTTTTCGCCGACCCGCGGCGCGCGATCAAATCCGTCGGCCTGAAAGCGGACATGGCCCTTCACCCGGTCGCAGCGGATATAGCCAAAGGCGCGTTGACGATCATAATGGATCACATTGCCCCAAACCCATTCTTCCGGATTGAGATCCGGTCCGGCCGATGGCGCCGGTCTCGGCTCTGGGGCCGTCTTCAGCAAGCCAGCCCCCGCATTTCTGACGTCCGGTGCGCGCTTCCTGCCGGACAAAGCCAGGAGCAGCAGTCCGAGCAAGAGCACGGCCAGAAGCGCGCCGCCGCCGATCACGGCCAGTTTCGCTTCCTGGCTCCAGTCCGCAGGCAACAGCTCCGCCGCCCGGCCGAGCACCGACTTCATGTCCAATACCGCCTCCCTCGCATGACGGCACGCTAGGCGATCGGCGGCGCGGACCCTAGCCTGCCACCGGTTTCGACCCCTGGGAAATCCGCCGCTGCCCAATTCTTGGGCAGCCCTGACCCATCCCCTGAACGCCGGCCCCTGCAACAGCGTCAGGTCAGCTCAAAATTCGCGATAACAGCATCGCAGCCCGCTTCGGACAATCCGCTCGCGCCAGCAGCGGCAAGCCGTCATCGCAAATGGGCCGGCGTTCTCTGCAGACGGGCGATCATAGTTTCGCACACGCCGCCCTGAGCCAGTCCCTGACTTCGCCGTCCAGTTTCCGGCTCAAGAGTTTCCAGACACGCTTGTGGTAATCATTGACATAACGGCGCTCGTCCTTGCTCAGCAGGTTGACATCGATCAGCCCCCGCGCCAGCGGCGCAAAGGTCAGGCATTCAAACCCATGCATCGCAATCTCGCCGCCCCGGACCGGCTCTGCCGGGGTCACATATTGCAGGTTCTCGATGCGGATGCCGTACTCACCGGCCTTATAGAAGCCCGGCTCATTTGAGACGATCATCCCCGGCATCAGCGCGACCGGGTTCCACGGCTTTGCAATCCGGTGAGGGCCTTCATGCACGCCGAGATAAACCCCGACACCGTGCCCCGTGCCATGCTGGTAGTCGAGCCCGGCCTGCCAAAGGGCATGGCGGGCCAGAACGTCGAGGTGCGTGCCCGTCGTGCCCGGCGGGAAACGAACGGTCGCCAGCGCGATATGTCCTTTCAGGACCAGCGTGTAATGCCGGATCATATCCTGCGAGGGCGGACCAATCGGCACGGTCCGGGTCACGTCTGTCGTGCCATCCAGGTACTGACCGCCGCTGTCGATCAGGAACAGCGAGCCGCGCGCCAGTTTCCGGTTTGAGGCGGTCGACACCCGGTAGTGCGGCAGCGCCCCGTTCGGCCCCGCTCCGGAAATCGACGGAAAGGAAAGATCATTGAGACTGCCGAGTTCTTCGCGGAAGGCTTCAAGCTTCATCACCGTGTCGATCTCGGTCACCTCGCCGCTCTGCGCTTCGGTATCGAGCCAGTGCAGGAAACGCGTCACGGCAATACCGTCGCGTATATGCGCCGCCGTCGTGCCCTTGATCTCGGCGGCATTCTTGCAGGCGCGCGGCAGAGCCACCGGGTCGCGCTGGCGCAGGACCTTCGCGCCCGCCGCCGACAGCCGGTCAAAGAACCAGGCCGAGGCCACGTCGGGGTCAAGACTAACCGTCCTGCCGGACAGCGCGGCGAGACCTTCCTCCAGCTGGGACAGCGGCCTCAGCGTCACTGTATTGCCGAGATGCCGCCGCAGCACGCCGTCGGTCTTCGCGTCATCAATGAACAGCTCAGCCGAACCGTCTGCATACAGAATGGCGCGGCCCAGCGGCAGCGGCGTGCAGCTGACATCCCCGCCCCGGATATTGAAGGCCCAGGCAAGCGATGCCGGCGAGGTCAGCACCGCAGCCTCTGCCCCGTCCCGAGCGAGCTGCGCACCCACCGCTTCGAGCTTGTCGGTATGCGCAGCCCCAGCATGCTTCACGGCATGCGGCACGACCTTCGCCATAGGCTGCGGCGGGCGGCCCTTCCAGGCCGCGTCGATCGGGTTCTCTGCGACCGCAACAAGTTCGGCCCCCGCCTTCGCTGCTGCTGCGCCCAATGCCGACACATCATTCGGGCTCATCAGGCGCGGGTCATAGCCAACCCGCTTGCCGTTCAGCGACTGCTTCGCCAGCCAGCCGAACGCGCCAGGGTCCGGAATGCCCTGCACCTCAACCAGGGCGGCATCGGTCTGGTCAGCCGCCTGCAGCGTGTAGCGGCCATCCGCAAACAGCACCGCCTTGTCGGTGAAGACGAAAGCCGAGCCGAACGAGCCGGTGAAACCTGTCGCCCAGGCGAGGCGCTCATTCGCGTCCGGCAGGTATTCGTTCTGGTACTCGTCGTCGTGCGGCACATAAAGGCCATCGAGACCCTGCGCCGCCAGTTCGCGGCGAAGGAGCGGAAGATGGGCCCGGCCGTCCTGCGGCCCGCCCTTGATATCGAATGTCTGTCTCATGGCCCACTCTTAACCCGCCGCAGGCCTGCCGCAAAGCAAGCGAGCTATGCAATTTTTCATGGAGAATAAGGAATGGCCATACTGTTTTGTTTGTATGCCACCCTATATGACACGCACACGGAGAAATGCTGCACCGCAGCAATCATTCATAAACAAGGCATTAAAATGAAATTCGACTTCCACATCCGCCCCGCCGCTGAAATCCCGGCCGCCGAAGCCTTGCGCCTGCATCAGGCGACTGAAATGACAGGCGCGGATCGGGGTACCTGCTCACAGCCAGCCCTGGGGTCCGGTCTCAGCCTGCTCGTCCGCCGTCAGGTCCGCCTCGCCCGCCGGTCAACGCGCTGATCGGGAACCGGGCCGGGCCGATCACCGCCCCAGGCCCTCTGCCTTAACAACAAACCTGCGCGCAGACCGGCACGGCGCGCCAGCTGCCCTCGCCGCCTACCCCTGTCCCGCGACGCGGCGGGCAGGACCCCGGGCCGGCTTGGCAAACACCAGCGTCGACCAGCCATCCCGCTTGATCTTGCGCTGAAACAGCATGCCGTGCCCCTCGAAGGCGGCGCGGACCGGGCCTGCCTGATGGTGAAGAAGCCCGGACAGGATGATCGCCGCGCCCGGTGCCGACAGGCGGGCGATGTCCGGGGCGAGACCGATCAGCGGCTTCATCAGGATGTTGGCGAACACGGTATCATAAGGCCCGAGCCGGCGCATATTCGGCGTGTTCGCCCCGCGCACGGGGTGGACGAAGAAACGGCTGACCTTGTTCTTGCGGGCATTCTCCCGCGCCACGAACACCGAATCACGGTCAATGTCGCTGCCGGCGGCTAACTCCGCACCCACTTTCAGCGCTGCAATCGCCAGCACGCCCGAGCCCGTGCCGAGATCCAGCACCCGGCCGACCTTGCGACACCGAGTCACCTGAGCCAGCGCCAGGAGGCAGCCGAGCGTGGTGCCATGATGCCCTGTGCCAAAGGCCGGGCCCGCCTCGATCAGCACCGCCGTCTTGCCCGGTGAGGTCGAGGCCAGCGCATGGCTGCCGACCACCACGAAGCGCCCGGCATTCACCGGCGGCAGACCTTCCAGCGACAGGGTCACCCAGTCGCGCTCCACAATCTCCTCGATCCGCGCCGTCAGTTCCGCCGCCGCTTCCTCGATGATGGCGACGCATTCCTCGGCCTCCTCGAGCGTCTCGGCGAATGCGTCAAGGCGCCATGCGCCTCGCGCATCTTCCTTGGCATCAACAGCGCCTGCCGGAGACGGATCAACCCAGGCAAGCCTTTCCCAGGCAGTTTCGATTGGCCCGCGCGGGCCCTTGGCAGTGATCTGATACATGGGCCGCGGCGTTAGCAGGCCCGGTTGCCGATGGAAAGACCGTCAGGTCGCCCCCCGCGGCAATTATCAGGCGCGGTACGGTGCGGCCCGTTCGCAGATTAAGGATGGCCTGGTATTCGGACGACCCCAGGAACGCCCCGGCCACCCTGATACTCGGATCGCCCAGACTGACCACCCGCCCCGCCGGCGGCCCGATCCGGCATTTTTCGCAGCCGCCCCTTTAAACACCGGCCAAAGGAGATTATCTGTTTATCGATAAGAATGAGGATCCCCGTCCGGACCGCCATGTCGACCACTGAAGACCAGATACTGATCGAAACCCGGATTGCCAACGAGAAGAAAAGCACCGGCGCCGCGTATTTCCTGTGGTTCTTCCTTGGCTGGATCTCGGCCCACCGCTTCTATCTCGGCAAGCCGGTCACCGCGGTCGTGCAGATCCTGTCCTATTTTATCCTGATCGGGTTCGTCTGATGGATCGCAGACCTCTGGCTCATCCCTTCCGTCATCCGGGACAAGATGCACGAGGCCCGCGGCCGCATGACCCGGCAGTTGCGCCGCTATGCCTGCTGATCCCCGGCGCTCCGCCTAGAGCGCGATGAAGCGGGGCGCATAGGAAACCGGGAAGTTGATCGACCGCGCGATAAAACAGACTTCCCGGATACGGTGATGGATCGCCTCGGCCTTCGCAAGGTCAGCCCCGCGCGAAAGCTTGATCACCGGCCGCAGTGTTGCCGAGATGAACCGCCCCGCGCCGCACGGTCCCGTCTCACCCACACCCAAAGGTTCATCCCGGTAATCCTCCACCACGAGGCCTTCCTCACTGGCATAACGCAGGTACCAGAGCATGTGGCAGGCCGAGAGCGCGGCAAGCAGCATGTCCTCCGGGTTCGGCCGCGACGGGTCACCGCCGAGCCGCGGATCATTCGAGCCGGCAATCACCGGCTTGCCCGGCGTCTCCACCTGCCAGGTGCGGTCATACGCCTTGTAATGGGCCGTTCCTTCACCCCGGTTCCCGGTCCAGGCAATCACAGCCGCGTAATCATGGGTGTTCATGCCGGGCCCGGGGCGCAGGGCCGCCCAAACTGGATCGGCAGGCGAGTCGGGGACCCGCAGCTCATTCTGATCGGTCTCATGCGCCGCCTTCTGCCTGCTCTTACCCGGACGCACAACCCGCATGACGCCACCCTGCCCGGATCAGCGGCCCGCCTCTGCTCGCTCTTCTGCACCGACCCAGGCCATCGATAGGCCGCTGACCCGGACGGTTGCGCCGCCTCTTTCACGCGCCGGGCAGCAGGCTGTCCGCGCTGCGATCCAGAGCTACGCTGCCCGCGCCCTGAAGGGCGAGCCTGAGGCCGCGTCCTTGACGCTGCCGCCGGCCTCGCCGACACCTGCGCTATGAACCGCGCCCTCGCCCTGACTGCCCTCGCCCTTGCCGCCTGCAGCAGTGCGCCCGCTTCCCTGGCCGGGGCGCCTCCCGAATCCGCCACCCCCGAGGCACCCGGCTGGCGCCCGGTCGATCCGGAAAACCTCCTCCTCCTGGATGTCGCAACCGGCACCGTCGCCATCGAGCTCTTCCCAGAGGCCGCCCCCGTACATGTCGCCCAGCTGCGCCGTCTCGTGCAGGCGGAATTCTATGACGGCGAGTTCTTCTACCGCGTCATCGACGGCCACGTCGCCCAGGCCGGTCGTGAGTTCGACCAGCGGCTGACGGATGTGCCCACCCTTCCTTTCGAGGCCGAGCGCAGCGTCAGCACCGACGGCTTCACGCCGCTCGGCAATGCCGACCTCTTTGCCCCTCAGGCCGGCCATCGTTCCGGGTTCGCGGTTGGCCGGGACGGCGCACAGGAATGGCTGCTCAATTGTCCCGGCGCGTTCGGCATGGCCCGCGACCAGGACCCCGCCTCGGGCTCCAGCGAAATCTTCATTCCGCTGCAGCCGCGCCGCTATCTCGATCGCAATTACACAATCTTCGGCCGCGTCATCGACGGCATGGAACACATCCACCGACTGCCCCGAATTGATCCGTTCACAGATGAGGAAACCGCAATTCTTTTCGGCAAGGATGAGGCACTCGCCGGCCGGATGGAGCAAGACCGCCGCACCAGACTGGCCGGAAACAGCATCCTGTCGGTCCGTCTCGCCGCCGCCATTCCGCAGGCCGCGCGCCCGGTTTACGAAGTGATGGACACCGCGTCCGCTGACTGGGCCGCCCTCAAGGACGCCCGGCGCGACTATTCCGCCATCCCTGCCTTCATCTCACCCCCGCCGAAACGCTTCGACATATGCTCACTGCCTGTGCCCGCCCGCCGCGCTGCACCGGTCCAGCCATAGCCGGCGCCAAGCGGGATACCGGGCCGGCAACGCATACAGGCCCCTGGTCAGGGCCGTCCGCACCACCCCGGCCCGAGACCCGCGAGCGCGTCGCCGGGCCGGGGCAGGCCCGGTGACGTTCCTTCACAGGGGGGGGGTGACATATTGTGCAATTTGACCGCCATATCTTGCGGCCTTAACCAATTTTAATCACTATATGTAGTTTCTGATGTGCGAAACACAGATCGCACCCGATGGAGAATCCGATGGCTGATGGCAACGCAACTATTCCCGGTCTGCTCACCCCGAGCCACGCCTATAAGCCGTTCCGCTATGAATGGGCTTATGAGTTCTGGAAGAAGCAACAGCAGGTCCATTGGATGCCGGAGGAAGTCCCCCTCGGCGAGGACTGCAAGGACTGGGCGGTCAAGCTTTCGGACGCCGAGCGCAACCTTCTGACCCAGATCTTTCGCTTCTTTACCCAGTCGGATGTCGAAGTCGGCGCCAATTATATGAAGAACTACATGCCGCTCTTCCGGCCTGTGGAAGTCTCGATGATGCTGTCATCCTTCTCCAACATGGAGACGATCCATATCGCGGCCTACGCTCTGCTGCTGGAAACCATCGGCATGCCCGATTCGGAATTCTCCGCTTTCATGGAATACAAGGAGATGGCCGCCAAGCACGACTATCTCGGCCAGTTCGGCTGCGAGACGAATGAGGACATCGCCGTCTCGATGGCCGTGTTCGGCGCCTTCACCGAAGGCCTGCAACTGTTTGCCTCCTTCGCGATGCTGATGAACTTCCCACGCTTCAACAAGATGAAGGGCATGGGCCAGATCGTCACCTGGTCGATCCGAGACGAGTCGCTCCACTGTGAAGGGATGATCAAGCTGTTCCACACCTTCTGCGCCGAAACCGGCGTGATGACAGACGAACTGCGCGAAAAGATACGCGCGTGCTGCCGCACGGTGATTGCCCTGGAAGACAAGTTCATCGACCTCGCCTTCGAAATGGGCCCGGTCGAAGGCATGACACCAGCCGATATCAAGAATTATATCCGCTACATCGCTGACTGGCGCCTCGGCCAGCTGAAGCTGGAGCCAATCTACGCCATCACCAAGCATCCGCTGCCCTGGCTTTCGGAAATCCTGAACGGCGTGGAACACGCCAACTTCTTCGAACAGCGCGCCACAGAATACTCCAAAGGCGCCACCCGGGGCGAGTGGCACGGCGATGAGGGCGTCTGGAGCCGCTTCGACGAACGTCGCAAGAAAGCCGTCGAAATCCTGCCGGCGCAATAGGTGTCGCTGCGCAGCGACATCATCGGCTGGGTCATTCGCCGACTTGCAGAGATTGACGCGGCCGATAAGGGGCAGCGGACAGCCCTCTTTGACGCACTCAGAACCGAGATCGGGACACGCGGCTTCGGCGGCGCCCCGGCGGCCGAGAGCCTGGCCCATTTAGAGGCTGCCATAGCCATGCAGGAGGTCGACTGGCTTCGTTCGTCACCGGCCCCCGCCTCTCCCGCCCCCGCCCCGCCACAGGAACCCGCCAGAACGCCCCCGGCCGCAGCAAAGCCCTGGAAATGGCCTAGGCGCCTCACCCTGCCCACCAGGCCGCCAGGCCCTGCGCCAGGCGAGCCGTCGGGCCCTTTCGCCGATCATGTCTACGAAACCGTCACCCTCACCGTGCCCGGTGGCACCTGCACGCTCCGCCTCAGCTGGGCCTACGACCCTGCCTGCATCCTGACGGCAGACAGTCCCGAAATCGGTTTCAGGTTCAAAACCCGCGCTGCCAGCTTTGCCCTGGCTGTCGACCACCTGGCAGAGGTCCTCGCCCTGGCGAAACTCGAGCTTCCTGCGGCAGTGCGCCAGTTCGATCTTTGAAGTCACGCGCATTTGCCCACAGCCCGTTCCCCGGCTAGTGTCCCGCCGGTCATGAGCGCAGACGATTCCTCCACAGGCGACGACGCCACCGGCGCCCTCTTCGGGGATAACCTCCCCGCCCGGGCCGGCGCCTACCAGGTGCTTGCGCGCAAATACCGACCGCGCCGTTTTGAGGACCTGATCGGCCAGGAAGCGATGGTGCGCACGCTTTCGAACGCCTTCGAGACCGGCCGCATCGCGCATGGCTTCATGCTGACCGGAGTGCGCGGCGTCGGCAAGACAACCACCGCCCGCCTGCTTGCCCGCGCGCTGAACTATGAGCCCGCCGAAAACACTGAGCGCGAGACAGCCGGCAGCCCCGTATCCGGCCCGTCCATCCATCTTGACCCGCCCGGCAGGCACTGCGATGCGATTATGGCGAGCCGGCATCCCGACGTGCTGGAGCTCGACGCAGCCTCGCGCACTGGCGTGGCAGATATGCGCGACCTGCTCGATTCGTCCCGGTACGGACCTGTATCGGCACGCTACAAAGTCTATATCATCGACGAAGTGCATATGCTCTCAACTGCGAGCTTCAACGCCCTTTTGAAGACGCTGGAAGAGCCGCCCCCACACCTCAAATTCATCTTTGCGACGACCGAGATCCGAAAGGTTCCCGTCACCGTTCTCTCGCGCTGCCAGCGATTTGACCTGAAACGTCTCGACACGCCTGTCCTCGCCGCCCATCTCGGACACATCGCAGGCAAAGAGCAAGCAAGGGTTTCCGAGGAAGCCCTGGCCCTGCTTGCCCGTGCTGGCGAAGGCTCAGTGCGCGACGGCCTCTCGCTGCTCGACCAGGCCATTGTTCAGACCCCGGACGGCGAAGTCTCCGGCGCCGCCGTGCGGGACATGCTGGGCCTCGGCGATCGCAGCCGCCTCTATGATGTGCTTGAAAGAACCATCAGCTGTGACGCCAGGGGCGCGCTTGCCGAGCTGAAGGATCAGGTCGCCGGCGGGGCCGATCCGGCCATTATCCTGAAGGACCTGATGGACATCGTTGCCGATCTTTCCATCGCCCAGGCCACCGGCGAAGGCTGGGCCCCCGCCGGACCGGCCGAATGGGCAGGCCGGACCCGCGCCCTGGCCCAGCGCCTGACCCCGGCACAGGCCGCACGCGCCTGGCAGATCCTGCTGTCCGGATATGGCGACCTGCAGGTGGCACCCGATCCGGCGACCGCACTCAACATGGTGATACTGCGCCTCGTGGCGGCGTCCGGTCTTCCTTCCCCTGAGGAAGCAGCCCGCCTGATCGCGGAGGCCTCACATCCGCCGGGAAAGGATGAGCGCCCCCTTGAGGCTCCGCCGCAGGCCCCCGGCGGGATCCATACCTTTGCGGATATCATCGCCGCGATGTCCGCCGCCCGCGAAGTGGCGCTGCAGGTCGATACCGAGCGCTATGTCCGCGCCGGTGATGTCCGCCCCGGCTTCATCGCCTGCAGCCTGGCGCCCGGCGCCCCGCCCGGGCTTGCCGGCCGGCTGAAATCCTTCCTCGATCAAGAGACCAGCCTCGACTGGCTGATCGAGGAGGCTGGAACGAGCGCCGAGTCGGTGCGCGAACGTGAACGCCGCGAAAAGGCCGAGCGGATCGCCGAGGCGAGCACCCATCCCTTCATCGCCGCAACCCTCAAAGCCATTCCGGGCGCCGAAATCCTCGACGTGACGGATGACAGGCCTGCGCTTGAAAATCCGCCGCCCGGGGGCAATGTGATACCGATCCGGACCCGCCGGCCGGCCTGATGGAGCCATGCCATGAAAGACCTCGCCCAGATCATGCAGCAGGCCCAGGCGATGCAGGCTAAGATGGCCGAAGTACAGGCCCGGATCGAGGCTACCGAAACCGACGGCGTCGCCGGCGCTGGCCTCGTTCGTGTCCGGCTCAAGGGTAAGGGCGAACTTGTTTCGGTCAGCATCGACAGGAGCCTGATGAACGATGATCCCGAGATCATCGAAGACCTCATCAAGGCCGCCCATAGCGATGCCCGCAAGCGCCTGGACCAGGCGATGGAAGAAGCAATGCGTGCCGCCACCTCCGGCATGGGCGGCCTTCTGCCGGGCTTCAGGCTGCCCTTCTAGATCATGGCGTGACAAGGTGCAGCGCTCGCCTGTAATCTCGGCGCCATGAAGAGCGCTCCCTATACACCTGCCCTTCGCCCGCCTGAACCGCGCGGCCTGTGCACCGACTGCGGCGTCTCGCGCATGACCGACGCAAAAGCCTGCGGCCGGGCCTGCCAGTTCATCCAGCCGGACTATGCCAGCCATGAGCTGCGTCTGCATGGCCGCACCCGAGATGATCAGAAGACAGACGAAACCCATTTCGGCGTATTCCGCCGGATGGTCCGCGCCAGGCTTTCGCCAGCCCGGCCCGGCGCCCAGTGGACCGGGATTGCGACCACGCTCGGCGAACGCCTACTCTCCTCTGGAAAGGTCGACGCCGTTCTGGCAGTGGCTCCCGATCCCGAAGATCGCTGGAAACCGAGGCCTGTGATTGTCACCCGGGCGCAGGACATGGCCCAGTGCCGCGGAATGCGGATGGGGTATTCCCCCCTGATTGCCCTGATGGAAGAAGTCGGCGCGCGCGGCTTTAAACGCATCGCCCTGATCGGTATTCCCTGCCAGGTCTATGCCCTGAGGGCCCTGGAGGCCGAATTCGGCCTTGAAAAGCTCTATGTCATCGGCACCCCATGCTCCGATAATACAACTACGGAAAATTTTCACGACTTCCTCAAACTGCTCGACCCCGCGCCGGAGACAGTCTGCTATCTCGAATTTCGGGCTGATTTCCGCGTTGAAATTCGCTATGATGACGGGCGCCAGCGGCTCATTCCCTTTCTCTCGCTTCCGATCTCGAAATTACCACGCGATTTCTTCCCGCTCACCTGCAGGACCTGCGTCGATTACACCAACGCCCTCAGTGATCTGACGGTCGGCTATATGGGCGGGGAAGGCGAGCAATGGCTGATCGTTCGCAATTCCCGCGGCGAAGAACTGCTCAGCCTGCTTGGCGCAGACCTCGTCACCGCTGCGCCCGGCTCTAAGGGTAAGCGCGCACCGCACGTGGCCGCCTTCATCAGGAATGTGGAACTTGCCGCCGGCGGACTTCCGCTTCGCTCCATGCCGGGCTGGGTGCGCCCCCTGGTCTCCTTCCTGCAACCCCGGATCGGGCCGAAAGGGCTCGAATTCGCGCGCACACGGCTGGAGATGAAGGCCGCCGAAACGGTCATCCATCTGCGCCGCGAAGCGCCCGCCAGGCTCAAGAACATGGTACCAGCCCATGTCTGGAAACTGCTGGCCTCCTATGGGCTCCGCCCGCAGCCGGGCGAAGAGAAGGGCCCGGGCGAGGCCCGTTCAGCCGGCCTGCTGCCTTCGCCCAAGGTGACAGATGCGCCGGACTCAGGCAGATAGCGCGCCGATGTCACAACGCTCTGCCGGCCCCGAACTCCTGCGCCTGATCGACCTGATCGCCAAGCTGCCCGGCCTGGGGCCGCGCTCGGCCCGCCGCGTCGCGCTGTATCTGCTGAAGCGTAACGAGCAACTCCTGAAACCTCTGGCCGAGGCGCTGGCCGAAGCCGGCGCGAAGATACGCAGATGCGAGATCTGCGGCAACCTGGATACCGTGCAACCCTGTGCCGTGTGCCAGGCACCCGGACGCGACCAGGGGCTGATCTGCGTCGTCGAAGATGTGCCGGATCTCTGGGCGCTGGAACGCGGCGGCGCCTTTCGCGGGCGCTATCATGTGCTCGGGGGCGTCCTGTCGGCGATCGATGGCATCGGCCCGGACGATCTGGCCATCGCCGCGCTGGTCCGCCGGGTCGAAGCCGGCGGCGTGCGCGAGGTGATCCTCGGCCTCAATGCCACAGTCGATGGTCAGACCACAGCGCATTACATTGCAGACCTCCTGCACGGCAGGGGGATCGGCGTCACCCGCCTCGCGCACGGCGTGCCGGTCGGGGGCGAACTCGACCATCTCGATGACGGTACCCTGGCGGCCGCGCTGCGGTCCCGGCGCGAGATTTAGGCACATGCAGATCCCCGGCCTGTCGCCTCCGCGGCGCGGCGCCCCGTCACCCCCCCTCCGCGCCAGGGCAAGGCGCCCGCGATCGGTCGAGGCGGCGCGCCCAGGCGCGTACACGCCCTGAATACAATCCTCCCGCCGGGGCGACACGGACGCGACTGATCAAGAGCGCGCGGGCGCAGGAGGGCCTTTTCACAGGCTGACGAGGAGGGCCCGGCTACCCCGGCAGGATCACTCTTCAGGCTCCCCTGCCAGGCCACGTCCGGAAGCTGGGACCGGTCCCTGCCGGGCGCCGCAGAGTTAACGCCGCTGGGCGCTGTCCGCGCGCCCTAATCTCCGGGCGGATCGAGGCGCCAGCCATGATGGACCGGGCCATGGCCCCTGCCAAGAGCCTTGGCGGCCTTGATCGCGCCATGCAGGTAGTCCCTGCCCTGCTCGACCGCCTCGGGGACGGAGCGGCCCTGGCCAAGGAGGGCGGCAATCGCAGAGGCCAGGGTGCATCCCGTGCCATGAGTAGAGGTCGTCTGGATGCGGGGCGATTCGAAAATCCATTCTCCAGTGGTTGTCTGCAGCACGTCGTGGATGACCTTGCCGCCGATATGGCCGCCCTTGACGAGCGCGCCATGGGCCCCCTGTTCGAGCAGGCGTTCGGCGGCACGGCGCTGCCCGTCGAGCGTCTCGACCGGCTTGCCGGTCAGAACCTCCGCCTCGGGAGCATTCGGGGTGACGAGGCGCGCGCGCGGGATGAGCTCGGACCGGATCGCGCCGATGGCTCTTTCATCCACTAGGCGGTCGCCGGACGTTGCAACCATCACGGGATCGATAACACGCGCAATCGCGCCGCCCTGGGCGTGCAGCGCCTCGGCGATCGCCTCGACAAGAGCCGCCGAGCCAAGCATGCCGGTCTTGATCACGTCGGCGCCGATATCGGCAAGCGTGACCTTGATCTGGCCAAGCACGGCCTCGAGCGGAACCGGCCAGACACCGTGTACACCCCGTGTATCCTGAGCCGTAATGGCCGTCACAGCCGTCATCGCATAGCCGCCAAGCAGCGTAACAGCCTTGATGTCGGCCTGAATACCGGCGCCGCCGCCGGAATCGGAACCGGCGATGATGAGGACGCGGCCCTTAGGGCCTTCTGCCTCTGCCATCAGATCAGACCTTTATTCCGGCTTTTTCTGCATCCGACAGGAACGCCTCCAGACCTTTGTCCGTGAGCGGATGGCTGACGAGCGATCTGATCACGCCGGGCGGGGCGGTCATCACATCGGCTCCGGCAAGAGCGCAGAGCCTGACATGGTTGGCCGTGCGGATCGAGGCGGCAAGGATTTCAGTATCGAAAAGGTAGTTGTCGTAGATCTGACGGATTTCGCGGATCAGCTCCATGCCATCGAGATGGATGTCGTCGAGACGGCCGATGAAGGGCGAGATATAGGAGGCGCCGGCCTTGGCGGCGAGCAGGGCCTGATTTGCCGAGAAACAAAGCGTGACATTGACCGGCGTACCCTCCCCCGTAAGCGTCTTGCAGGCTTTCAGGCCGTCAAGCGTCAGCGGCAGCTTGACGGCGACGTTGGCGGCGATCCGGGCAAGCTTGCGTCCTTGCGTGATCATGCCTTCATAATCAGTGGCGACGACTTCAGCGCTGACCGGACCCGGGGTGAGCGCGCAGATTTCTGCTATCACTTCGGTAAAGGCGCGGCCCGACCTGGCAATCAGGGACGGGTTAGTGGTCACGCCGTCGATCAGGCCAGTGGCCGCAAGGTCGGCAATGTCTTTCGTATCAGCGGTGTCGACGAAGAATTTCATGGGTTCGGGTTCCAGTCTGGTGCGCAGCAGAATCGGCTGCCGCTTCCTTAGCCAATCGCCCGGCAAGGTCCAATAGGCGCCGCCTGTCTCAGGCGGCGGTGGCCGGCGCCTTCCCGAACGCGGCAGGACCTGCGTCAGGCGGCTCCTGCCGGCGTGATCACACCGCCGGGCGGCCGATCGATGTGTAAGCCAGGCCGTGTCTGGCCATGTCTTCCGGCGAATAGATATTGCGCAGGTCGACAACGATGTTGGACTTCATCGATGCCTTGATACGGGTAAAGTCGAGGGCCCGGAACTGGTCCCATTCCGTAATGATGACCATGGCATCGGCGCCCTCGACGGCCTTGTAGGCGCTATCGGCAAATTCGATGCCCTTCAGGAGGTGGGCGGCCTCTTTCATGGCTTCCGGATCATAGGCAACGACGCGGGCGCCGGCGGCGGTGAGCGCCGGGAGAATGTCGAGCGAGGGGGCGTCGCGCATGTCGTCTGTGTTCTGCTTGAAGGCGAGGCCGAGCACGCCGATGGTCTTGCCCTTCACGTCGCCGCCCATGGCCGCGATGACCTTGGCGGCCATCGCCTTCTTGCGGGCGGCGTTGACCTCGACGACCGTGTCGACGATGCGCACGGGGCTGTCATGGTCGTTGGCAGTCTTGGTGAGGGCGAGCGTGTCTTTCGGGAAGCAGGAGCCACCATAGCCGGGGCCGGCATTCAGGAATTTCGAGCCGATGCGGCCATCCAGGCCAATACCGCGCGAGACTTCCTGGACGTTGGCGCCAACCTTCTCGCAGAGGTCCGCCATCTCGTTGATGAAGGTGATCTTCACGGCGAGGAAGGCGTTGGCGGCGTACTTGATCAGCTCAGACGTGCGGCGTGATGTGAACAGGATCGGCGTCTCGTTCAGGAAGAGCGGACGGTAGAGTTCCTTCATCACCTGGCGGGCGCGCTCGTCATCGGTACCGACGACGACGCGGTCCGGGATCTTGAAATCCTTGATCGCGGCGCCTTCGCGCAGGAATTCGGGGTTGGAGACGACAGCGAAGTCGCCATCGGGCCGCACCTTGCGGATGATCGCCTCAACCTCGTCGCCGGTGCCTACAGGGACAGTGGATTTGGTGACGATGACGGTAAAGCCGTTCATCATCTGGCCGATCTCTTCGGCGGCGGCATAGACATAGGAGAGGTCCGCATGGCCATCACCGCGTCGCGACGGCGTGCCGACCGCGATGAAAACCGCATCGGCGTCTTTGACGGCTTCTGCCGCATCGGTGGTGAAAAACAGGCGCTCTTCACGCACATTCTTGGCCACCAACGTGTCGAGGCCCGGCTCGTAAATCGGCATGACGCCCGCATGCAGCTTGTCGATCTTGGCTGTGTCCTTGTCGACGCAGGTCACGACATGGCCAAAATCTGCAAAACAAGCGCCGGACACAAGGCCGACATAGCCCGTGCCGATGATCGCAACACGCATGAAACCCCCTCAGAAAACGAGTAATCAGCACAATCTGGTGGGGCGTGCAATTTTTGGGCGACAGGGTCAAGGGGCGTTTGCCGCCAGGCAGACCGGCCGGGGCCGGAGGAGACGGGGACAGGCTTCGGGATTGGCCCGCGTCGAGGGTGGCAGGGTTGCACCCTCCCCCCCCAGCCGGCTGCCTGCCCATGCCAGCCCGGCAGCAGACGCAACGCCCCCCGAACGGGGCGATCAGCGGCGTGAGCCTTCCCGGGCGCAGGTCCCGGGCAGGGCCCCAGGGCAGGCCAGGATCGCCTCCTCGCCCGCTAATGACGGCGCAGGCCGGGCGCCGGCCGCTTCCCGCCCAGGCCGTAACCGGTCAGATTTCCTGGTTGTAGTCGCCGACTTCGGGGTGCTTGCCGAGGCGCGGCTTCACTTCCTTGTGGAAGAGATCCTTCATGTCTGCCTCGCTGACCATGGATTCAACCACGACGACAAGCTCCGGCTTGTTCGAAGAGGCACGCACCAGTACCCAGGACCCATCATCCAGGGTAACGCGCGCGCCGTTGACAGTATTCACGTCGACAACCCTGCGTCCAAGGATCATCGCCCCGTTCAGGCCCTGATACTCGGCGACCATCCTGTCGATCACCCCGTACTTCACCTCGTCGCCGCAATGGGGCGACATCGTGAGTGAGGTCCAGGCGACGCCGAGTTCTGATTTAAGGTCAGCCATGGTCTTGCCGGGGTTGCGGTCCAGCATCTCGAGTATCGCCTTGGCGGCGACAAGCCCGTCATCATAACCGAGGCCGATGGGCGGGCGGAAGAAGAAATGACCGGACTTTTCGAAGCCGGCCAGCGCACCGAGCTCGTTGGTGCGGCGCTTGATATAGGAATGGCCGGTCTTGTAATAATCGACACTCGCGCCGTTGGCGTTCAGGATCGGGTCGGTCTTGTAGAGGCCGGTGGATTTCACATCTACGACGAACCTGGCGTTCGGATAATTCTTCGAGAGGTCGCGGGCGAGCATCAGGCCAATCTTGTCAGCATAGATTTCTTCGCCCGTATTGTCGACGACGCCGCAGCGGTCCCCGTCCCCGTCGAAGCCGAGCACCACGTCGGCGCCGTGCTCTTTCGCGGCGAGCGACATCTCGTGCAGCATCTCGTGATCTTCGGGGTTCGGATTGTATTTTGGGAAGGTGTTGTCGAGCTTGCAGTCCATCTCGATCACCTCAGCGCCAAGCGCGCGCAGCATGTCACCGGCAAAAGCGCCCGCCGTGCCGTTACCGCAGGCAGCGACCACCTTCAGCTTGCGCGTCAGTCTCGAATGGCCAACGACGGCCTGGATGTATTTCTCGCGCAGGCCCTCGATGCGCCGGATGGAGCCGCCGGCGCGCTCGACAAAACGGGCGTTCATCACGATGTCCTTCAGTCGGCCCATTTCATCGGGCCCGAACGTCAGCGGACGGTTCGCGCCCATCTTCACCCCGGTCCAGCCATTCTCGTTATGAGAGGCAGTGACCATGGCGCAGCAGGCCGCGTCGAGTTCGAACTGGCTCCAATAGACCATCGGGGAAAGGGCAAGGCCGATATCGAGCACTTCGCACCCGCCGGCGATCAGGCCGAGCGAAAGCGCATTCTTGATCGGCTGGCTGATCGAACGGAAGTCATGACCGGTCACCACGGTCGGCTTGACGCCGAGCTCGTGGAAAAGCGTCGCCATGCCGAGACCAAGGGCCTGCACGCCGGTGAGGTTCAGCTCCGGCGCCTTCGGGTGGCCGATACCATTGAACCACCAACGGGCATCGTATTCGCGAAAGCCGGTGGGCTTTACCAGCGGCAGGATCTCGAATTCGAGCGTGTTGGGGGCCAGATCGGTGCGAGGCGGCGCGAGCATGTGTCTCTCCGTGAAACGGGTTAGGCGCGCCGGTTGGCGGCGCGCAGCAGGGTGTCCGGTCTTTTGCAGTTTTCGCGCCGGAGGGGAAAGGAGAGATCGCGGTAAGGATCACGAAAAGTTGAGATATAAAATATTGTTTGCTATATATTTTACTCTAGCTGGTGGGTCGAGGGCGTGTGGATGGCACGCCTTCCCATCAGAAAGGAAACTTCAGAATGAAACTTCGCAACGCACTTCTCGCCCTCTTCGCCGGGCCGGTCCTGGCCCCGGCTCTGGCCCTGCCGGCCGCGGCCCAGGAATGGTATGCTGGCGGATCTGTCGGCTATGCCCTTCAGCAGGACAGCGCCAACGCCGGCACCACCGGGGCCTTCACCACTGGCAACGGCGCCCCCGCCCTCCCCTTTGGAACGGCCATCGCCGCTGGCACGGCCTACGGCTGGGACACCAAGTTCGAGAATGGTTACAGCCTGTCGGGCGAGTTCGGCGCGCGTTACGCGAACGGCTTCCGGTCAGGGATCGAGCTGGCTCACAGCAAGGCCGATGTTGAGACACATTCCCGGGTCAACGTGGCCGGCACGGTTATCGACGGTGTCGACGCGGCCGTTCTCACAGGCTCACCAACCAAGCTCGGCGCAACAGTCGGCCAGGTGGTTGCTGAGCCGTCCGGTGATCAGATCAAGTCGACCAGCGTGTTTGCAAACCTCTACTACGACTTCAACCGCAACGGTACGATCAGCCCCTATGTCGGCGCAGGTCTGGGCTATTCTGATGTCTCCGTGACCTATAGCCCGTCAGACGTCGGCATCATCGACGACAGCGCTGGCCGGTTTGCCTACCAGCTGAAGGCCGGTGCAACCTGGTCGCTCAGTGAACGGATCGATGTCTATGGTGAAGCCGCCTACCGCGTAACCGATGACCTGGAACTGAAAAACAACCTGTTCCCAGGAACGCTGAATATCGAGAACCGGCAGACCGTCTTCAGCATCGGCGCCCGTTACAGGTTCGGCGCATAGTAAGGTTTGCCAGCTTCAGGCATTGGCATGCAGGAAGCTGGCAATCCATCCTGCCAGGAGACGGCGGTCGCAGTCACCTCCAGCGAGGCGACGGCCAGGTCAGCCTCAGCTTCAGACAGCGATATACCGCGCCGGACCGTGTAAAGGGCGGCGGCAAAGTCCGGCTCGAATTCAGGGTGGCACTGGAAGCTGATCGCCGGAAAGTCCGTATAGTCGAGACCGGCAAAGGGCGTAAAGGCCGATTGCGCGATCACTCTGGCGGGCGGCGGCAGGGCGATCACCTGGTCCTGATGGCTGACCGCAACGCTGAGCGATGGCGGGCAGACCTTGCCGCTCCAGTCCGGGCAGTGGACAGTTTCGTAAGTGTGACGCCCGATACCCCAGCCCCTGTCCGACCTGGTCACCCTGCCGCCAAGCGCCTCGGCCATGATCTGGTGCCCAAAGCAGATACCGACCTGCGGCGTGCGCGCGCTGGCCGCGGCGCGGATGAACTGTTTCAGCGGATCGATCCAGGCCAGCGGATCGTAAACGCCGGCCGGTGAGCCGGTATACAGAACCGCGCTGAGCTGCGCCGGGTCCGGCAAGGGATCGCCGCGCACAACCGACACGGTCTCGCAGACAACCGCACTGTCGATGCGGGCAAACATCCGGCGGACCATTTCCGGATAGTCCGGGAAAAGTGCCCGGATGGCGGAGGGCGCCTCGCCTGTCTCAATGATCGTGAGCCGGATCGCCATTTCCCTACGGCGCTGCAACGCCATCGGCTTCAAGCCGCGCTGGCTGAACCAGAAAACCGCCGGACTGGCGGGCCCAGAGATCCGCATAAAGACCGCCGGCAGCCACGCATTCGGCATGCGTCCCCTGCTCGATGATGCGGCCCTGGTCAAGCACGATGAGACGGTCCATCGCGGCGATGGTGGAGAGACGGTGCGCGATGGCAATCACGGTCTTGCCTTCCATCAGCTCAAAGAGATGTTCCTGAATGGCGGCTTCAACCTCCGAATCAAGCGCCGAGGTCGCCTCGTCAAGGATCAGGATCGGCGCGTCCTTCAGGAAGATGCGGGCGATCGCAATACGCTGGCGCTGACCGCCGGAGAGCTTCACGCCGCGCTCGCCGACATGCGCCTCCAGGCCGCGGCGTCCATGCGCATCCTCCAGCGCCCCAATGAATTCGCTCGCTGCAGCCTTTGCAATCGCGGCGCGGATTTCCTCATCACTCGCGCCGGGGCGACCATAGGCAATGTTGTCGCGAATGGAGCGGTGCAGGAGGGAGGAATCCTGCGTCACCACACCGATCTGAGCCCGCAGGGATGCCTGGGTGACGTGTCTGATGTCCTGCCCGTCAACCAGGATACGTCCGCTTTCTGCATCGTAGAACCGTAGCAGCAGGTTGGTGAGCGTGGTCTTTCCCGCACCGGAACGGCCGACGAGGCCGATCTTCTCGCCCGGCCGGATCGACAGGGACAGACCCTCGATCACACCCGCGCCCCGGCCATAGTGAAAGACAACGTCCTCGAAACGCACCTCGCCTGTCACACGCGCGAGGGCAACGCCATCCGGCGCATCAACCACCGCAACAGGCTTTTCCAGCATCGCCATGCCATCATAGACGACACCGATATTCTCAAACAGGCCAGCGACTTCCCACATGATCCATTGCGACATGGCCTTGATGCGAAGCGACAGGCCGATAGCCGCCGCTACAGCACCGGCGCCGACAAGGTTATCCATCCACAGCAGGATGCCCGCAGCGCCGATGAGGAAGACAAGCAGTGAGTTATTGACATAGACAAGGACGTTGAAGCCGGTGACCAGGCGCATCTGGCGATGCACCGTATCGAGAAAGCCTGTCATGCTCTCCCGCGCATAGGCCTCCTCGCGCCCCGAATAGGCGAACAGCTTCACCGTCTGGATGTTGGTGTAGGAATCAACGATCCGGCCGGTCATCACCGAACGCGCATCGGCCTGTTCTTCCGCGACCTTGCCGAGGCGCGGTACGAACCACCAGAGCGCCGCCGAATAGAGCAGCACCCAGAGGATCAACGGCGCCGCGAGACGCGGATCGGCCGCGCTCACCAGCAGCACAGCCGACACAAAATAGATCGTCACATAAACAAAGACGTCGAGCACCTTCATCACGGTCTCGCGCACCGACAGCGCCGTCTGCATGACTTTGGTCGCGACCCGGCCGGCGAACTCGTTACCAAAGAAGCCCATGGACTGGCCGAGCATCTGACGGTGCATACGCCAGCGCGCACTCATCGGCAGATTGCCCATCAGGGCCTGATAGACAATCAGAGCCTGAAGCAACACCAGGACCGGAATACCAACCAGCAGCACCGCACCCATCAGCGCAAGGCGGCCGCCTTCCCGTTCCAGGAAACCCTCGCGATCCGCCGTAGACAGCCAGTCCACAATGCCCCCGAGAAATCCGAACAGGGCGACTTCGCCCACCGCGATCAGGGCTGTCGTCACCGACATGGCAATCAGCCAGGGCGCCGCATCCTCGATGTAATGCCACACAAAAGCCCTGAAGCCCCGAGGCGGAACGCCGGGGCGGCTCTGCGGGAATGGATCGATTCGGCGTTCAAAGAAGCGCAACATAGCCGCCACCCTTGGCCCACGGGGCGTAAAAGAACAAGCAGCCCACCGTGCAGCAGTAAATCCGGCGACCCAGGAGACAAAAAAATGCTGGGCACTTTCGCGGCGATCCGCCCCTCGCAAGAACCTGGGTCTTGTCGGGACTAAGCCTGCAGCCCACCCGCCGGCCCCGGCATTTAGCCATTACCGCGCCGCTCTGGCGCAGAAGAGACGGGCGTCCCCGGCATCAAAACGGAAAGACACGGGTGAAAGAAGGGCGCGCACCGGCATCACCAACCCGGATATTGTATCAGGAACACCCCCCGCACAGTCGCTCAGCCAAAGGGTGAGCCAGGTCAATAAGACGCGAGGGGAAGCTTTCCCAGGCCGAACGGCCGCCGCGGGATAATGGATCACAATCCGGGACTGTCGGCAGGCCGTAGCTTTCCCGCCGGCTCCGACGCCGGCGTCGGCCGCCCAGAACTGCCCTTCCCGGATCAGAGGGACCAAGATGCCGGATTGGACGGCGCTATATCCCAGATCGGACAGGAAAAGCTAAGTTGAGGACGCCGCTCTGCCCCTGGAAGCCGCTTAAGGCATGCATAAGCCCCCGATCCTCCGGCCGCCTGGTGAGCCTTTGGCGCCCCGCCATGCCGAGCCTGGCATTCGAGCCGCTCCGGCAGACACGCGGGTGGTGGCGATTGCCGGACCGCGCCGGATCGGCGGTGCTGACCGCCCGCACTTGATGCGCGATCACGAGGATGTCCGCGCCGCCGCACAATCCGACCCCGCGGGCCTTGTTCGCGGGCTGGATTGAGCAGTCATCGAGGAAGTGCAGCGCGAAGGCGCAACCGGCTGATTGACCGGCGCGGCGAACCCCAGCGCGCCCCTTGTTGGCATTTGCCATCCGTTCCCCTTTGCGCTCCGCCATCTGGAGCAACAAGATCCTGCGCCCGGTTCGCGGCGTTGTCTTGCTGAGGTCCAGCGGCAGAGGCCCACAGATGATCCCTCAGTCTAAGCCGATTCCATTCGAGATGGGCTTTGTGGAGCGGGGCTGCGCGCGCGGTTCGGTCCGATAGCACAGGCAGATAGAAATTTTTCGCCATCGGCGCGCGCCGTCTCTCAGTTCGACGGTGCCGGGACCGATGCCAGATCAGCGGATCCAGGCACTCCATTCTTGCGGTTGATCAGGCACGCCAGCAGGGCAGACCTTCACTTTTGGCCCATTGACGCATGGACGCCTGCAATCGACACGTCGCTGATGCCGGAAGCCTTTTGGATGAACCCGGCAAGAGGCCTTTCCGATCCAAACTCGGACATATCATCGGCAGCCCGCCTGTACTACCACAGCATTATTACAGAGATGCTGGCGAAGTGGACCCACAAAGGCATGCTTGGCGCATGTCTCGCACCAGACCTTCATCCTGGCATCGGTCATGCCGCGCAGGTTGAAGGCTGCGCTCCCGGCGCTTTGCCCCTGCAGCCGATCCGTCAAAACGCCCGCCCAGAGGCTCAACTCAGTCAGCGGCACCCGGATCGCGGCCCCGGGCATCATTTGCCAACAGCCCCGCGCGGTCCCAGCGTTCAGCAAGGCACAGCCGGCACGCCCGGGGCCATAAGAATAGCTGCGCACGGCGGGATAGCAGATAGCAGGAGCCTCGGCGGGTCTCGTCTAGGGCTCCCGCATCGAGGCTATCCATGCCTTGACCTGCACCTCCAGCACATCCAGCGGCACAGCGCCCTGACCCAGCACGACATCATGGAACAGGCGGATATCGAACCGGTCGCCGAGGGCGGCTTCAGCTTCGGCGCGCAGAGCAAGGATTTTCAATTCCCCGATCTTGTAGGCTGTCGCCTGCCCAGGCCAGCCAATATAGCGGGTGACCTCGGTTTCGATGTTCAGCGGGCTGAGGGCGGAGTTCTCGATAAAGCAGGTCTCGGCCGCATCCCGGCTCCAGCCATACCAGTGAAGGCCGGTGTCGGCGACCAGGCGGCAGGCACGCCACATTTCATAGGAGAGGGCGCCGAAGCGCTCATACGGCGTCTCATAAATGCCCGCCTCGCCCGCCACACGTTCGGCATAAAGGCCCCAGCCTTCGCCGAAGGCCGTGGCGTAGTACTCCTGGCGGAAACGCGGCTGGTCCGACATCTCCTGCGCAAGGGCGATCTGCAGGTGGTGGCCGGGTACGGCCTCATGAGCCGAGAGCGCCGGCAATTCATATAGCGGACGCTGCGCGAGGGCATAGGTGTTGACCAGGTAGCTGCCCTTGCGGCCCTCGGCCGGATCGCCCTGCGAATAGCGCCCGGTGGTATAACCCGGGGCGATCGAGAGAGGGACCGGATCCACCGTATAGCCCAGCCTGGGCAGGGTGTTGAACCAGAGCGGCAGGACGGCGTCGATGCGGCCGGTGATTTCCCTGGCCTTGTCCATCAGTTCGGTGTCAGAGCGGGCATAGAATTGCGGATCGCTGCGCAGGAAGGCGAGGAATTCAGGGAAGCTGCCGGTAAAGCCGGTCTCGGCCATGACAGCGTCCATCTCGGCGCGGATGCGCGCCACTTCCGACACGCCGAGGGCATGGATTTCCTCAGGCGTGTAACCGGCGCCGGCCGTGTGGAATTCAACGGCGCCAGCATAGGCCTCACGGCCACCCGGCAAAGCGGCGATCCCGGCACCGCGGCGCGCCGAGGGGGCGTAAGCAAGGTCAATGAAACGCGCTGTGTCGCGATACGCCTGGATGGCCCTGGCCGTGGCGGCAAGCCCCTCGGCGCGCAGCCGCGCCGCCGTCTGCGCCGGGATCGCCTCCGGCAGCGACAGAAACGGAGCGTAGAGCTCGCTCCGGGCTGGGTCCTCGAGGATCTGGGCTTCAATCTGCGCGCGGGTGGTTCTGAGCGGGTCAGGGTTCGCCGTCCAGCCCGTAGTGATGCCCCGCGCCATGTTAACACGGTGCTCGGCGAAGAAGCGGGGGACGTCATTCAGCCTCCGGATCCAGGCTTCGGCGTCGGCCTCGGTCTTCAGCCGCAGACGCATTGCGGCAAAGACCGGCGCGGCCTGGAACCCCCAGTCCCCGGTAAACGGAATACGCGCCGTGTCGAAGGTTTCGGCGCGCACCTCCTCCTCAAGCAGCCGCTTCAGGATCGCGGCATCGACCGTGCGGGCTGTGCCCGAGACACTGATCGCGTCCAGCAAGGCGCGGGCGCTGGCGGCACGCTCAGCAATATCGCGCGGACGCACCCGGCCCCAGCTGGTCGGCGCCGCGCCCGCCGAGCGTGCCGCCTCGTCCGGATCAACAGCCTCGACAAACGACTGATAACGGGCAATCAGCCCGTCAAGGGGATCGGCCTGAGCCAGCGGCGCAACGGCCAGGAAGCCTGCCGCAAGGACACACCGTTTCATAATGTCACTCCCGCCATGCCCGTGCGTTGACACCAACATAGAGGCGCCTAGAAGGCGAGGCCAAGTGATTTCATGGCGCAAGGAAACACTTCATGTCGTCCGGCACCCCGAAGGCCGATTCCCGGCCCCTGTCCCCTCACCTTCAGGTCTGGCGCTTCCACGCCACAATGCTCGCCTCGATCACCCACCGGATCACAGGTGCAGGCCTTTACGGAGGCACCTTGCTGATCGCCGCCTGGCTGGTCGCACTGGCCAGCGGGCCGGACACCTATGCGAGGGTTGAAGCCATCGCCTTCTCGCTTCCCGGTCAGGTCCTGCTGTTCCTCTGGGCCTTTGCCGTCCTGTTCCACTTTGCCAATGGCATCCGCCACCTGGTCTGGGACGGCCCCGGCGCGGGCTTCACCCCGAAGGTCGCCAGCCAGGTTTCCATCTTCAACTATGCGTTCGCGCTCCTCGGGGCGATTGCCCTGATGGCCGCCGCAATTCTCTCCTGAGGCGCGCAGCCATGTCTGATAGCCCGTTCGTCACGCCCACCAAGCTCGCCCGCGGCCTCGGCGCCTCGAAATCAGGCACCAGCCATCATATCCGCCAGCGCGTCTCAGCACTCGCACTGATTGTGCTCGTACCGTGGTTCCTCCTCTCGGTGATGAAGGCTGCCCTTGGCGGTTACACGGACGCCCTCGCCTGGGTGAGCGCGCCCCTCAATGCGACCCTCCTCGTGCTGACCGCCAGCGCGGCTTTCTACCACATGCGCCTTGGTATGCAGGCGATTATCGAAGACTATATCGCGAAACCCGGAATGCGGGCTGCGCTTCAGATCCTCAATACCTTCCTTGCGGCCGCGCTGTTCGTCGTGGTCGTCATGTCGGTGCTTCGGATCTGGACCGGCGGATGAGGCGCAAAGCGAAAGACAGGCAGGATCATGAGCAGCTATAACTGGATCGACCACACCTACGACGTCGTTGTTGTCGGCGCTGGCGGATCGGGCCTGCGGGCCGCACTGGGCGCAGCCCAGGCCGGCCTGCGCACGGCGTGTATCACGAAAGTGTTCCCAACCCGCTCCCATACCGTTGCGGCGCAGGGCGGCATCGCCGCCTCGCTCGGCAACATGTCCGAGGACAGCTGGAAGTGGCACATGTACGACACCGTCAAAGGCTCAGACTGGCTCGGCGACCAGGACGCGATCGAGTATCTCGTGCGCAACGCCCCGGCAGCCGTCTATGAGCTCGAGCACTGGGGCATGCCCTTCTCGCGTACCGAGGAAGGCAAGATCTACCAGCGCGCCTTCGGCGGCATGACGCGCGATTATGGCAAGGGCCCGGTTCAGCGCACGTGCGCAGCCGCCGACCGCACCGGCCACGCCATGCTACACACGCTTTACGGCCAGTGCGTAAGGGAGGAGACTGAGTTCTTCATCGAGTATTTCGCCCTCGACCTGATAATGGATGACGAGGGCGCCTGTGTCGGTGTCACGGCCTGGAAACTCGATGATGGCACACTGCACCGTTTCCGCGCGCAGAAAACCATTCTCGCCACCGGCGGCTATGGCCGCGCCTATTTCTCCTGCACTTCGGCCCATACCTGCACCGGTGACGGCAACGCCATGGTGCTGCGCGCCGGCCTGCCCCTGCAGGACATGGAGTTCGTGCAGTTCCACCCGACCGGCATCTACGGTTCAGGATGCCTGATCACCGAAGGCGCCCGCGGCGAAGGCGGCTATCTCACCAACTCCGAAGGTGAGCGTTTCATGGAACGCTATGCCCCGTCGGCAAAAGACCTCGCCTCGCGCGACGTCGTCAGCCGCGCAATGACCATGGAAATCCGTGAAGGCCGCGGTGTGGGACCCGATAAGGACCACATTTACCTGCACCTCAACCACCTCTCGCCCGAAGCCCTGCATGAACGCCTGCCTGGTATTTCGGAGACGGCGAAGATCTTTGCGGGCGTGGATGTGACCAAGGAGCCAATCCCGGTCCTTCCGACCGTGCACTACAATATGGGCGGAATCCCGACAAACTTCCACGGCGAGGTCCTGACCAAGAAGGGCGGCGATCCGGATTCGGTCGTCCCCGGACTGATGGCTGTCGGCGAGGCGGCGTGCGTGTCCGTACACGGCGCAAACCGGCTGGGCTCCAATTCGCTGATCGACCTGGTCGTCTTCGGCCGGGCGGCAGGGCTGCGCTGCGGCGCAACCACCGAAGCCGGCGCCCGTCAGCGCGACCTTCCGGCAAGCGCAACCGACGCCCACCTCGCCCGCTTCGACAAGCTGCGCAATGCCAGCGGTGACCAGCCGGTCTCGAAGCTCCGCCTGGAGATGCAGAAGGCCATGCAGTCCAACTGCGCCGTGTTCCGCACCGGCTCGGTGTTAAAGGACGGCGTGGATGCCATCGAGGATGTCTACAGGAAGATGCCAGGCATCGACGTGAAAGACCGCAGCCTGGTCTGGAACACCGATCTGGTCGAGGCACTGGAGTTCGACAACCTGATCTGCCAGGCGGCCGTGACGGTGAACTCGGCTGCCAACCGGGAAGAGAGCCGCGGCGCACACGCGCGCGAGGACTACGCGGACCGCAATGACGAAACGTGGATGAAACACACCCTCGCCTGGGTCGACGGCGCCGGAAAAGTGAAGATCGATTACCGGCCAGTGCACACATATACGATGTCGAACGACGTCGCCTATATCGAGCCCAAGGCGCGGGTCTACTGATTGCATGACGGCTTTCGGGCGCGGAGGGCGGGATGAGTGAATACAAATCCGTCTGGATACGCTGCGGGAAGCAGAAGAAGGAAGAAAGGAAACTGCTCGGCCGGGGCACCAAATTGGTCGAAGATCCGCACCAGGCGGACATCGCCGACCTCAGCGCCCAGATCGAGACGGCCTGTAACAGGCTGCATGAAGAAGGCTATGATGTGATTTCAATTCTCCCCTCCGTGAGCGGACATTCAGAAAAAGGTGCCGTCAACCAGGGCGGCTTCGGCTTCGGATTCAGCATCACGGACGGAGCGGTGATCACCGCCCGCCGCCGACCCGTTTAACCTAACGACCGCCAGGACAAGACCATGGTTCAGCTGACCCTCCCCCAGAATTCGAAAGTGCAGAAGGGCAAGACCTGGCCGAAGCCGCAGGGTGCAACCAATCTGCGCGAGTTCCGCATCTATCGCTACAGCCCGGAAGAGAAAGCCAATCCGCGCTGGGACACTTATTGGGTGGATATGGACAGGGCCGGGACAATGATCCTCGACGTCCTTTTCTACATCAAGAACACGATTGACCCGACACTGGCCTTTCGCCGCTCCTGCCGCGAAGGCGTGTGCGGCTCCTGCGCCATGAACATCGCCGGGCGTAACACAATCGCCTGCACCAAGGGGTTCGACGACCTGCCGGGCGGCGTGATCTCCATCAGTCCGCTGCCGCACCTGCCGGTGATCCGCGACCTCATCCCGGACCTGACCAACTTTTATGCCCAGCACGCCTATGTGCAGCCCTACCTCAAAACAGACAGCCCGACCCCGGAGAAGGAATGGCGCCAGTCGGAAGCTGACCGCACTCAGCTTGACGGCCTCTATGAGTGCATCCTTTGCGCTTCCTGCTCGACCTCCTGCCCCTCCTATTGGTGGAACGGCGATAAGTATCTCGGTCCAGCCGCGCTGCTGCAGGCCTATCGCTGGCTGATCGACAGCCGCGACGAAGCGACCGGCGAGCGTCTCGACGCGCTGGAAGATCCGTTCAAGCTCTACCGCTGCCACACCATCATGAACTGCGCGCAGGTCTGCCCCAAAGGCCTGAACCCCGCTAAGGCGATCGCGAAAATCAAACACATGATGGTCGAGCGGGTTTCATAGCCTCCCCTGCATGCGCTTCGCCCTGCCGCGCTCGCGCGGCAGCGCGCATGGCTAAGGAAAGGCCTATCCCTCGAACGGATCGCGCATCAGGATCACGTCGTCGCGTTCAGGTGACGTGGAAACCAGAGCACAGGGCCTGCCGACAAGTTCCTCGAGGCGGCGGACATAAACGACCGCTTCAGCCGGAAGGTCTGCCCAGCTGCGGGCGCCGCGGGTGGAGCGGCTCCAGCCTTTCAGGGTTTCATAGACCGGCTCGACGGCGGCCTGGTCTGTAAGGCCGGCCGGGAAATAATCGATCGCCTTGCCGTTCAGCCTGTAGGCGACACAGACCCTGATCTCTTCAAAGCCGTCGAGGACATCGAGCTTGGTGAGCGCAAGCCCGTTCACGCCGGACGTGGCACAGGCCTGGCGGACCATGACGGCGTCGAACCAGCCGCAGCGGCGCGCGCGCCCCGTATTGGTGCCGAACTCGTGGCCAACCGTGCCGAGGCGCTGGCCGATTTCGTTCTGCTGCTCGGTCGGAAATGGGCCGGAGCCAACCCGGGTCGTATAGGCCTTGGCAAGACCGAGAACGTAAGACAACGCGCCGGGGCCGACGCCCGAACCGGCGCTGGCATTCCCAGCGACAACGCTCGAGGAGGTCACGTACGGATAGGTGCCATGATCGACATCGAGCATCACGCCCTGCGCACCCTCGAACAGGATACGGCGACCCTTGCGGACCTGGTCATCGAGCCGCTTCCAGACCGGCTCAGCATAGGCAAGCACCTGCGGCGCAATCTTCAGGAGTTCGGCCTTCAGCGCCGGGCCGTCCGGCTCCGGCAGGTCGAGACCGATGCGCAGCGGACGGTGATGGGCGAGCAGGCGCTCGATCTTCATGTCAAGCGCGGCGGGGTCGGCAAGGTCAGCCACCCGGATGGCGCGGCGGCCGACGCGGTCTTCATAGGCCGGGCCGATACCGCGCTTGGTCGTGCCGATCTGGGCGGCACCCAGTGCCCCTTCCCGCGCCGCGTCAATATCCTTGTGCCAGGGCAGGATGAGAGAGGCATTATCCGCCAGGACCAGGCTCTGCGGCGAAACGGCCACTCCCTGGGCGCGAATGCCCTCGATCTCGGTCAGGAAGTGCCAGGGGTCAACCACAACCCCATTACCAATGACCGACAGCTTGCCGCCCCGCACAAGGCCGGAGGGCAGTAGGGCGAGCTTGAACGTCTTGCCATCGATGACGAGCGTGTGGCCGGCATTGTGACCGCCCTGGAAGCGCACAACGACATCGGCGCGCGCCGACAGCCAGTCTACGATCTTGCCCTTGCCCTCGTCGCCCCATTGGGCGCCTACAACCACGACCCCTGCCATGCGATGCTCCGCTTATAACCGCGGCGACAAGGGCAGGAATTGGCCGCCAATTGCAAGGGGCAGATTTCGGCGGCGGGTCAGCCGCCATAGCGGTAAATGACCCGGACGCCGACATTGTCGATGCCCTGATTGCGGCCCGAGCCGAGAATCTGTCCGTGGCTGAGGTGTTCATACATCAGCTGGGCGCCCCACCTGTCTGCGAAATCACGGTTCAGCGAGAGGCTGGTACGGAACAGGTCGCGGGAGCCGAAAAACACAGTCGTCGCAGAAACCGGGTCATTGCGCGGATCACCTTGCGGGAAGGGAAAGGTGATCTCGCCGTCGTGCAGGACATAGCCGAGGCCCGGCTCAAGCGACCAGCCTCCGGCAAGGCCCCAGCTCCAGTGCAGGCCGAAGCCGCCGAAGCTGGTGTCGCCCGCCGTGTTCAGGCTCGCCATCACATAGGGTCGCGGGCTCCAGATGATATCGAGCAGGCCCGGCGAGGCCAGGACAATCTCGCCGGTCACGTTCGGGCCATCTTCCTTGTTGGCATTGTCGCAATTGGCGATGCAGACATTGTGCTGAATCACACCGATGCGGACTTCCTCCACGATCTGGGGGCTGGCCATGGGGGGCGCGGCCAGAAGGGCCAGCGAAACTGCAAAAAAGCGCATGGGGCTTCCATAGTGATAAATGACTGAGCAAGCCATCGCGCCGATACGCCCGGTTCGTCAAGCCCGCTCAGGCCTTGCCGGAACGCGGCGCTGATAACTCACGCCAGGCGCGGACCCAGCCACCCGGCGCGAACCCTAAACGGCACAACCCGCCGAAAAAAGTCCCGCCCCGGCTCGCTTCGACAGGCTATGCCGGACCCGCATGGACGCGCCCGGCAACCGGTCAGAAGCTCAGCACTTTGGCATAACGGACCTGCGCCAGGGCAGCGAGCTTCTCGATGACCGAAGCCGGCGGCAGCGAATCGATGCCGATCAGGGCGATCGCTTCGCCGCCAGCCGCCTGACGGCCGAGGTGGAAGGTGGCAATGTTGACCTTCGCCTCGCCGAGCATCTGACCCAGCGCACCGATGAAGCCAGGCTTGTCGATATTGTTAACGTAAAGCGTGACGGGCGAGAAATCGCCTTCCAGCGCCATCCCCTTGACTTCGACTATCCGCGGCTTGCCCGCGATCAGGGCGCCAGCAAGCGTGCGCCAGCCGCCTTCCGGCGAATTCTTCGTCGCCTTGGTTTTCACCCTGATGCGGATCAGACTGTCATAAACCGGGCTGGACTCCGTCTTGGTCTCGGTCAGCTTCACACCGCTTTCGGCAAGGATCGCCGGAGCCGAGACCATGTTCACGTCGCCGCGCGAGGCACGCAGCAGGCCAGCCAGCAGCGCGGCAGTGACCGGCTTGCGGTTGAGCTCCGCGACTTCGCCTTCATACTCGATGACCACTTCATCATAGCCATAATCGGAAATCTGACCCGCAAATGAGCCGAGCTTCTCGGCGAGCGCGGCGAAGGGGCGAATACGCGGCGCCTCCTCGGCCGTGACCGAAGGCATGTTGAGCGCGTTGGTGACGGCGCCGGTCAGCAGGTAATCCGACATCTGCTCGGCCACCTGCAGGGCGACGTTTTCCTGTGCCTCATTGGTCGACGCACCGAGATGGGGCGTCGCCACAAAGTTCTTCCTGCCGAACAGTACGTTTTCCTTGGCTGGCTCGGTCGCAAACACGTCAAAGGCGGCGCCGGAAAGATGGCCCGAGTCCAGAAGGTCGGCGACAGCCTGCTCGTCGACCAGACCGCCGCGCGCACAATTGACAAGGATAAGACCCTTTCTGGTCTTCTCGAGATTTTCGCGGGACAGGATGTTGCGCGTCTGGTCGGTGAGCGGAACATGCAGCGTGATCACGTCAGCGCGCTTCAGCAGCGTGTCGAGGTCGACCTTCTCGACGCCCAGCTCGATGGCGCGCTCATCGGTCAGAAAGGGATCATAGGCGACGACGCGCATCTTTAAACCGATGGCGCGCTCGGCCACGCGGCTGCCGATATTGCCGGCCCCGATCAGGCCGAGTGTCTTGAAGGACACCTCAACACCCATATAGCCGGACTTCGGCCACTTACCGGCCTGCGTATCATTATTGGCAGCCGGTATCTGCCGGGCGGCCGCAAACATCATGGCAATGGCATGCTCGGCCGTCGTAATGGCGTTACCGAAGGGCGTATTCATGACCACGACACCCCGGGCCGTGGCGGCCTTGATGTCGATATTGTCAACGCCGATACCGGCCCGGCCAATAACCTTGAGGTTCGTTGCCGCCGCGATCACGTCTGCATCCGGCTTGCAGGCCGAGCGGACGGCGAGACCGTCATATTGCGGGATGATCTTGATCAGATCTTCCTTCGACAGACCAACCCTGATGTCAGTTTCGATACCGCGCGCCTTGAAGATCTCGACAGCGGCGGGGGAGAGCGAATCTCCGATGAGGACTTTAGGCATGTTGTTTCATTCTCCGGGAAAAATTTTACGCCAGTCTTCCAGCGTCAGGCGGTGGACAAGGCAGACATCGTCATCTTCACTCCGTTCCCGAATGCCTTCCGGCCGGAAACCGAGACGTTGGTAGAAAGTGTGTGCCCGCATATTCGACACGAGCGGATCGATAATTATTGCCTTCACATCCGGATCCCGGAAGCAGACTTCGATGGCGAGACGCATGGCCTGCCTGCCGAACCCCTGCCCGCGATCGGCGGCGTTACAGATCCAGATATCGATAGCGCGCAGATGGGGCTCAATGTTGCCCCAATCGTGCGTCGGTTCGGTATGCGGATCGATTATCTGAAGGCCTGCGATGGGCCGCCCGTCCAGCGCGGCGATGAAGTAGAGGTCGTCGTGCCGCACGAGGGCTGACTTATCTGGCCCGTACGTGTCACCGAACGCCCTGGGAGCGTCCGGATCATCGGATGTCGCCGAAATGACTTCAGTCTCCAGATCCCACAGATCCGGAAGTGGCACGTCATCCAACGTTGCGGGTCTCAGTACGATCATCTCGAGCATCCCGGCTTCGGGCTGGCGCCCTGCAGCGGCCCGAAGCCTGTGGGCCTTAGAGCTTCGCCGCTTCTTCCTGGAAGGCCCAGTCGAGCCAGGGGACCAGCTTCGCGACATCCGACGGCTCGACTGAGCCGCCGCACCAGATGCGCAGGCCCGGAGGGGCCTTGGCATAGCCCGCCGCGTCATAGCAGGCGTTCTCCGTCTCCAGCCGCTTGATCATCTTCTTGATGAAGTCCCGCTGACCGGCTTCATCGAGCCCAGCAACGCGCGGATCGACGATCTTGAAGGTGACGCCCGTATTCGAACGCGTGGCTTCATCGGGGCAAAGGAACTCCACCCAGCTCGTCATCGCTTCCCATTCCGTAAGGATACGGAGACTTTCGTCAGAACGCTGTTTCAGCTTCCGCCAGCCGCCGGTCCGCTCGACCCAGTCGAGCGCCTGAAGATAGTCCTCTACGCAGAGCATAGAGGGCGTGTTGATGGTCGCCCCTTCGAACAGCTCCTCGTCCAGCTTGCCGCCCTTCGTCATCCGGAAGAGTTTCGGCAGTGCGCGGTCCGGCGTGTAGGTCTCCAGGCGGCGCACGGCGTTTGGCGAGAGGATCAGCATGCCATGGGCCGCTTCCCCGCCGAGGCATTTCTGCCAGCTATAGGTGATCACGTCGAGTTTTTCCCACTCGATGTCCTGGCTGAAGGCGGCTGAGGTTGCATCACAGATGACGATCCGGTCCGGGTTCGGCTTGATCCAGTCGGCATTTCTCACGCGGACGCCTGAGGTGGTGCCGTTCCATGTGAAGATGATGTCGGCATCATCGCGGGCCTTCGAGAAGTCCGGCAGCGCGCCGTAATCGGCGTTGTAGCTTCGGCAGTCCGGCAGTTTCAGCTGCTTGACGGCATCGGTTACCCAGTCCTGGCCGAAGCTTTCCCACGCGAACACATCGACCGGGCGCACACCCAGCATCGACCACATGCACATCTCGACAGCGCCGGTATCTGAGGCCGGCACGATGGCGACCCGGTAGCCTTCCGGCAGGCCGAGGATGCGCTTGGTGCGGTCAATCGCGGCCTTGAGTTTTTTCTTGGCGTCACCCGAACGGTGCGAACGGCCAAGAGTGGCTGTCTCCAGCTTCCCGAGAGCAAATCCAGGATATTTTGCGGTGGGACCCGATGAAAAGTGCGGGCATGCAGGGCGCACTGCCGGCTTGGCGGTGGTCACGGTCATCTGTTTTTACTCCTATCCTCACAGATAGGCTGGGCGCCGTTGGGAGCGCCTGGCCCGCCGGCGATGTCTCACACTTCCGGCCTTTCCGCAAACGGCATTTTTTGTGAGCCGTCTGGCGACACGTCCCCGACAGGGGTAACCTGATCGCAGGCGCCCCGCCGATGGAGTCTCCTCAATGCGCAACCTCTTGTTTTCTTCAGCGATTTTTCTGGTCTCTGGCTGCGCGGGCGCACCCGCACTCGGCGCACCCCCGGAGGTGGCGGGGGCGCCCGAGCCCGCCAGCGCATTCAGGACCTATAGCGCGCAGCAATTCTATGACACGGTCAATTATGCCCTTGCCGCCAGATCCGGCCACTGTTTTGCAGCCGACGGCCAGACGCTGCTGATCAGCTCGGATGAGACCGGTATCTTCAATGCCTATCAGATAACGCCGGACGGCAAGAAGACGGCGCTGACAGCGTCGGCCACCGACTCCACTTTTGCCGAGACCTTCTTCCCCTCCGATAACCGCATCCTTGTCGAAGCAGACAAGGGCGGCAACGAAATCAGCCATCTCTACGTGCGCGCCAGTGACGGCACGCTGACGGACCTGACGCCCGGCGAGAAGACGCGCGCCTATTTTCTTGGCTGGAACCGCTCCGGAGATACGTTCTTTGTTGCCACAAACGCCCGGGACGAGAGCACGGATGATGTCTACGCCTATTCGGCAGCCGACTATTCCAGCAAGCTCGTCTACCGGAATGACGGCAAGGAAATCAGCGCCATCAGCCCCGACGGAACACGCCTCGCGCTGATCGAGAATGTCTCAAGCGCTGATGCCAACATCTATCTCGTCGACCTGTCCGCAGAGGCACCCGTTCCGGAACTGATCACGCCGCATACGGGCAATATTGCCTATACCACCTATGGCTTTACGCCGGATGGGCTAAAACTCGTGTACGGAACAAATGAATATGGCGAGTTCACGCAGGCCTGGACGCATGACATTGCAACCGGCGGGAAGGCCGCGCTCGTGACCGCTGACTGGGACGTCCTGGACGTCAGCTTCTCGCCAAGCGGGCGCTACAGGGTAAGCACGGTCAATGCCGACGGCCTCTGGGAGGTGACCCTCCTCGATACGGCAAGCGGTAAACCGCTGGCGCTGACCGGAGTGCCGGACGGCGAGGTCTCACAAACCTGCTTCAATGCAGATGAGACCCGCCTCGCCTTTGGCGTCAATACCGATACCTCGCCGCGCAATATCTACGTCGCCGACCTCACAACCGGCGCCGCAACGCGCCTGACCAGTGCGCTGTCTCCCGAAATCGACGAAGCCAATCTCGTGACCGCCTCCATCGTGCGCTATCGGAGCTTTGACGGGCTTGAAATTCCCTCGATCTTCTATGTGCCCAAGACCGCCACACCCGAAACCCCAGCCCCGGCGGTCGTGTGGGTACATGGCGGACCGGGCGGGCAGAGCCAGAAAGGCTATGCGGCCGACATCCAGTTCCTGGTGAACAATGGCTATGCAGTGCTGGCCGCGAATAACCGGGGGTCGTCCGGCTATGGAAAAACATTCTTCCACATGGATGACAGGCGCCATGGCCAGGAGGACCTTCAGGATATCGTCTGGGGCCGCACCTATCTGGAATCGCTCGACTATATCGACGGCGACCGGATCGGCATCATCGGGGGCTCCTATGGCGGCTTCATGACGGCCGCAGCGCTCGCCTTCGAGCCGGAAGTGTTCGATGCCGGCATCAATATCTTCGGCGTGACAAACTGGGTGCGAACCCTCGAGAGTATCCCCGCCTGGTGGGGCTCGTTCCGCGTCGCCCTCTATGACGAGATGGGCGATCCGGCCACCGACGCTGAACGCCACCGTGCCATCTCGCCGCTCTTCCACGCCGCGGGCATCGTGCGCCCGATGCTGGTCGTGCAGGGCGCAAACGACCCGCGCGTCCTGCAGGTGGAGAGCGACGAGATCGTTGCCGCTGTTCGCGCGAACGGGGTGCCGGTCGAGTATGTGGTATTCCCGGATGAGGGCCATGGCTTCGAGAAGAAGGTGAACCGCATCACCGCCGCCGAAGCCTATCTCGCCTTCCTCGACAGGTATCTGAAGGGCAAACCAGCCGCTGACGCCCCGAAGGAGGCGGACGCTACCCCCTGACCGCTTTGTTGCGTCCCCGGCAAGCGGGTGCTTAATACCGGTCATGACCGTCGAAATCCTCCCCCTGTCCGGGACGCTGGGCGCCGAAATCTTCGGCCTGGACCTTCAGTCCGGCCTGTCGGATGACGCGTTTGATCAGGTCCGAAAGGCCTTCCTGGATCACAAAGTCATCGTGATGCGTGGGCAGACGGGCTTGCAGCCTGAACAGCACAAAGCCTTTGCCCGGCGGTTTGGCACGCTGAACATACACCCTTATGTGAAGGGCATGACCGGCCATCCCGAACTCCTCGAGATCATCAAGGAGAAAGAGGACAAGGTGAATTTCGGAGGCGGCTGGCATACCGATATGAGCTTCGAGCAAACCCCAGCCCTCGGCTCGGTCCTGCACGCTGTCGAGTTGCCACCCTATGGCGGGGATACCCTGTTTGCCGATCAGCAGGCGGCCTATGAAGCCCTCTCCCCCGGGCTGCGCGAGACACTCGCGGGCCTTAAGGCCGTCCACTCTGCTGCGCGCGAATACGGCGTGCACGGAGCTTCTGCGCAGAAGCGCAGATCGATGGACACAATGGAAGCTGAGGCACCGCCGGAGTACGAGCACCCGGTTGTGCGCACCCATCCGGAGACGGGCCGTAAGGGACTATATGTGAACCCGGCTTTCACACTTCGCTTTGCAGGCTGGTCAGCACGCGACAGCAAGCCGCTGCTCGATTACCTCTTTAATCATTCGCGCGAAGAACGCTTCACCTGCCGCGTCCGCTGGAAGGCCGGAGACGTGACGATGTGGGACAATCGCTGCACCTGGCACTACGCGCTCAACGACTATCCTGGCCACCGCCGCCACATGCGCCGCGCCACGGTGAACGGCGACGCACCCTTCTAGCAAACAGGGCTGAAGCAGGTACCGGTACAGCTCAGGAATTTGCAACCAATCAGAAAGCTGGGGCCCGCTTAAGCAGGGATCGAGACAACGCCAAGCATGATGGCAGCCTGGCCAAGGAAGTAGAGGAACCAGACAGCGTAGGAGGCGGGCCTTTGCGCCGGCGCATCCGGCGGCCGGCAGAAAAGCTGGTAGGCGAGGATGCCGTCCGAGGCGATGAACATCAATGCCCCGACGGTTACCGGCCAGAATGCCGCCGGCAGCGCAATCGCCGCCGCGCCCATCATCAGGATAACCGCGCCATAGAGACTGACCGGCAGGCGCATGGGCCGGACAATCCATGGCACCAGCCAGCGGATATAGAAGGCGCCGCCCAAGACAAGCGCCGCCTGCCCGATCTTGACGGTGAGGCTCCATGCGCCGTCGCCCTGCCCGAGCTGCCAGAACAGCGCCACGTAAAAGACATGCGCGAGAAAAAAGGCGGCCATGCCAGGCAGCAGCCAGCGTTCCGGCCTGCCCGCCAGAAAGCCATCACCCGCCGCCGAAGCCAGGAGCGCTGCCCAAAGCAGCCAGGGGCCACCCGCCGCCAGCCCGGTCCCGGCCAGGATGACGACGCCCGATACCTTCAGGAGCATGCGGGCGGGTCCGCCTGCGCGGTGGCTGAAGATCAGACCATAGGCCAGCCCGGCCAGGCTGGCCATCGCAAGGCCCGCCCAGAAAGCCGGACCGGTCAGGCGTCATCCCGGACGGGTTCAGGCAGGCGCAGCAGCCTTCGGGCCATCGCGCGGTGCTTGTCTTTCACATGCATGCCGACCACGCTGAGCGCCGTCGCCAGGACAGTGGCGTCATCGGTAAAGCCCAGGCCGGCAATCACGTCGGGCAGCATATCAACCGGCATAACGAAATAGGCCGCAGCCGCAAACAGCACGGCCTTGGCCTTCATTGGCGTCAACGGGTCGCGGGCGCAGAAATAAGCACTTGCCAGATCATCCGCGAAGGGGATCTGCCCGGCAAATCTGAGCAGTTTGGGGATAAGCCCGCGCGCCGTACGCTCATGGCGCTGGATCGACTTGGGCAGGTAAACCCCGCTAGGATCCTTTACCGTATTAATGATTTCCGCTGCGTCACTCATTGCGCTCTCCTAGCGGCATTATAGTGCATGCGCGTCATAGCCGATAAACCGGTCAACTTCAAAGGAAGGCAGCTGCCATGGAACTGAATTCGAACATCTCCGCCGTCATCACCGGCGGCGCCTCCGGTCTCGGCGCCGCAACCGCCCGCAAACTGGCATCCTACGGGGTCAAGGTCGCCCTGTTTGACCTGAACGCGGAGAAGGGCGAAGCCCTCGCCAAAGAACTCGGCGGCGTGTTCTGTAACGTCAATGTGACCGACGAAGCCTCAGTGGATGCCGGGTTCGCCAAATCCCGCGCCGCCATCGGCCAGGAGCGGATCCTGATCAATTGCGCCGGCACCGGCAACGCCATTAAGACGGCAAGCCGCAACAAGGAAACGGGCGCGATCGACCACTTCCCGATCGATAAGTTCAACCTGATCATCCAGATCAACCTCGTGGGCACGTTCCGCTGCATCGCGAAGTCGGCAGCCGGCATGATGACGCTCGACCCGTTGCCGTGCGGCGACCGCGGCGCGATCATCAATACCGCATCCGTCGCTGCCGAAGACGGCCAGATCGGCCAGGCCGCCTATTCAGCCTCGAAGGGCGGCGTGGTCGGGATGACCCTGCCGATCGCCCGCGACCTCAGCCGCGAAAACATCCGCGTCAACACCATCCTGCCAGGCATCTTCAACACACCGCTGCTGGCCGCTGCCCCCGAGCCGGTCAAGCAGGCACTCGGCGCGCAGGTTCCCTTCCCGCCGCGTCTCGGAAACCCGGACGAGTATGCCTCGCTGGCGGCGGAAATGTGCCGTAATAATTACTTTAACGGCGAAGACGTGCGCCTCGATGGCGCGATCCGGATGGCCCCGCGCTAGTCATCGGCGCGCCGCTGCGGGCGACTGGCTGCGCGGCCTTTGGAGGCAAGCCGGGCCGCGAACCCTGACCGGGGGCTGCGCCGGCACCTTACGCAAAGGCGCACTGCCGGCAACCTTAGCAAAGCCCGCTCCTCTGAGCGGGCTTTTTCACGGCGCTAGTCGATCGGCGCAGACGGATCGCGCACACCCACGAGACCGTTGGACAGCATGGTCATGACCACTTCGCCATTCTGGTTGAAAACGGTCTGCCGCGTCCTTGTAATCCCCATCTCCGGGCGGGATTTTGAGCGGCGCTTTTCGATCAGTTCCATCTCGACAGACAGCTCATCACCCGGATAAACCGGCCTGACCCAGCGCAGCTCATCAATGCCGGGCGAGCCCAGACCGGCGGTCGGCTCGCCATCCTTCCAGGTATCGACCATCATACGCATGACCATAGCACCGGTGTGCCAGCCAGAGGCCGAAAGGCGCCCGAAATAAGTCGCCTTCGCAGCCTCGTCATCAAGATGAAACGGTTGGGGATCATACTTCGTGGCGAACTCGATGACCTCTTCACGCGTTACCTTGTAGGTGCGCGAGGCGCGCGAGCGCGTGCCAACCACCATGTCCTCGAAATACCGCATGCACACCTCCCCAAAACCGCCAGACCCGCTCGCAACTCGCCGGAACCTTAACGAATGGCAAGCCTGACCCAGCGAGAGGGGATGCGCGCGAGGAGGGAGAGGTTAGAACAGCCAGGCAATATCCGGGACAGGAGCGGAATGTGGAATTCGATGACGTCGTGAGGGGCCGCCGCAGCATCCGGGGCTTCCTGAAGAAGCCGGTTCCAAAGGCGCTCGTGCGCGAGATCCTCGAAATCGCCATGCGCGCCCCGACCTCGCTCAATACCCAGCCCTGGAACTTCTACGTCGTCTCGGGCGAGGTGCTCGACCGGATTCGCAAAGGCAATGTCGAGCGCAACCTCGCCGGCGTACCCGACAGCCGCGAGTTTCGCATGGGCCCGGGCTATGAAGGCGAGCACCGCAAACGGCAGATCGAAATTGCCATCCAGCTTTTCGAAGCCATGGGCATCGAACGCGACAACAAGGAAAAGCGAATGGACTGGGTACTGCGCGGCTTCCGCCAGTTCGATGCGCCGGTCTCTATCGTCGTGACCTATGACCGCTCGATCCAGGGCAGCGACATCGCGCCCTTCGACTGCGGCGGGGTGGTCAACTGCATCGTCAATACCGCCTGGAACCGGGGGCTCGGCTGCGTGATCAACTCGCAAGGTATCATGCAGAGCCCGGTCGTGCGCGCCGAAGCCGGCATCCCGGAAACCCAGGTCATCCAGACCTGTATTGCGATAGGGTGGCCCGACGACGCTTTCCCGGCGAACGCCGTTGTCTCCAGACGCAAGTCGGTCGACGAGGCGGCGACCTTCCTTGGATTTGACGACTAAACAGCGTGCGGGGCGCCGGACATCATCCCTTTCATCTGCAGGCCGACGGTTTCACTTCCGTTTAACCCGGTAACGCCAGACGACTGTAATCGAAGGAAATTGCGACCACCTGTCTGAGCCAGGATTGCTAACCCGGATGTGCAGGCGACGCCGTCAAGACCCTGATCAACTCTGCCGGGATTATCGCAGCCCGCAAATCCGAATCCAGCCGGTCGGCTGCAGCCCCCTTGGATCGCGCCATCTGCCCGAAGCCGGCGAACCGGGACACGCGGACAATCCGCTGGGTCGAGGCCTCTGAAGCAGAAAGCCCGCTCTCACGGAGCAGGCTTTCGCTTCGCTTTCCCTTTGCCCGGCGCGGAGGAGAACCGGGCAGCGAACCGGCAGCGCCGGGTGCTTACTGACCCTTGCGCTGCTTAACGCCTTCTTCGTCGGCGCGGGCGCGGTCAGCTTCATTGAACTCGACCGCCGGGGCAGCGCCCTTACCATAGGCACGGGCTTTCTGGGCAAGGTTGTCCATCGACTCCTGCATCCGTCCCTGGCCGACAGCCATGGTTTTCGAAGAGGCCATGCCGACCGACTCGGCATCCGAGAAGCTGGCAAACTCGGCGCCCAGGAAGACGACTTCCCAGCCGCGGGCGCGGGCCCGGTCAAGCGCCGCCCTCGCGCCCTGATGCGTCATCTCGGTGGAGGAGTTCTCCAGGCCATCGGTCATGATGACGATCACGGCCTTCTCGGGCGAATCTTCCTCAGCTCGGTTCACGATCCGGCCGATAGCATCGTAAAGCGGCGTCATACCGCGCGGGTTGGCCTCGTCACTGGTGACCTTGGTCCACTTCGCAGGGTCGACCTTGTCCCGCAGCACATCAAACTGAAAGCCGCCCTGATGATCGAATACGGCCAGCGTGACAGCGGTCTGGATATCGGCGCCGGCAATCTCCGCACCCGGAGCATCAGCGGCAAAGCTGTCAGCATAGGCGTTGACCGAGGTGAGCGCCTCATCCCAGATATCAGACATCGAACCTGTGCGATCAAGGAGGATATAGGATTGAACCGTATCGGACGTTACCGGCTTGGGCAGCACTTTGGCATCCGCCGAAGCGCTAAGCGCGATGACAGCAGCAGCAGCGATTATCGAGTTCCTGAATTTCATCTGACGTCCCTTCCCAGATCGGTGTGATCGCAAGCTGCGCTCCGAATAAGGCGCGTCTGTGACACAAATCTGCTGGAGCAGGGGAAAAGGGCCGCCTTTTAAGTGGCAGACCTTGCGCGTGACTTCCGTTTGCTGAACAAGTATTCAGACTTCACCCCTTACGCGAGGTATGCGCTGCCTTTCGGGCGCTTTACATCCTGTTCTCCGGCCTCCTCCCGGTCTTCGGCATTGAACGCCGTCGTTTGGGCTTTATCGAATTAGCTTCGGCTCCGGGCGGCAGGCTTGCGCATGGAACCCTCCATGCTGCCCGCCCTGACCGCCATCGCCTTGGAGCCGATGACGCCCACAGCCTCAGCATCAGCGAACTTTCCGAATTCAGACCCAAGAGAGACGACCTCCCAGCCAGGCGCGCGGGCGCGGTCTAGAGCGGCCTTGGCGCCGTCTTTCGTGACTGCCCGCGACGCATTCTCCTCGCCAGCCGTCATGCTGACAATCACGCCGCGCTCCGGCGCGTCACTCGCGGCAAGTGAGACGATGCGGGGGACGGCGTCGAAGAGCGGGGTCATCCCGCGGGGGCTGATTTCAGCCTCGCTGACCCTGGTCCAGCCTCCAGCCCTCACGGCGCGGCGCAGCAGCCCGAACTTCAGACCATCATGATGGTCGAACACGGCGAGCGTGACCTTGTCCTGCCCGGAGATCCGGGTCCCGCCAGCGGGCCTGGTCAGGGCATCCACACAGGCGTTCACCGATCCAGGCGCTTCAGCCCCGATGCCTGACATCGAGCCTGTGCGGCCGAGCAGGATACAGGCATGGGACTCAGCCGCCGGTTTATCTCAGGTACCTGTGCGGGTCATGGATCGCTCTCAATCGATGCGCCCCACGACCCCGACCGCCGATATGGGAAAACCTGCAGCCGGTTGAAAAGAGCGCTGGCCACACGTCGAGGCTGCAGAGGCGATGGCCGCTGCCGAACCTGCTAGGCGAACTGCGGCGCGATCTTCAGGTTCCTGACCCAGCCGATCTTCTCGAGAAAGAGCAGGACGGTGCCGTTATAATCAACAATCCGGTTCCAGATACCCCGGCGCGGACGGTGCAGGGCGCTTTGCGGTTCGTCATGATGATGGTCGTGGAAAGCCTCGCCGCCGGTCAGAAGAGCCATCATATGATCGGCCCAGACCGGCGTCTTCAGATGGCCGAGCACGTTGATCCCGTAGACCGTGGCGTGAAACTGGATGGCGCGTCCGATAATCACACTGGCATGCAACAGCGCCGTCAGCACCAGCGAGCCGCCAGCCGCCCAGACGATCAGGTAGATGATGGCCGGGATCACGAAATGGATCACGAGGCTGAGTTCGTTATAGAAATGGTCCATCCAGACAATGATCGGATGCTTCTTCAGCCACATGGGCATCGGGCGATCCGTGTCCTTCTTGTCACGGAAGAGGATCCAGCCGACCCAGGCCCAGCGCTTGGACTCGAACGGATTGTGGGGATCGCCCGGCTGGTCTGCGAAACGGTGATGCTGGGAATGGTAGTTCACCCAGTCGCGAACCCGGCCCTGCATAGCAATCATCAGATTGATCATCGCGAGCACCTGAGCGGGCGGCGCAAGTTCCCCCGCACGGTGCTGGAGGATACGGTGGAGCGGGCCGATGCCCATATTGCACCAGAAAACCGAGAAGGCGATGACCCCGATGGCGAGCGGAACATACCAGAGGCGGAAGGTGAGTTCGCTGACAAAGACACCCAGAAGAACCATGGTCACGAACAGGGCGACGCCCAGGACCGGATAGCCGAAGCAGGAAAAGAAACTCGGAATATCGAAAGTCTTCCAGTTTTTCGCAATCGCGACGGAACGCGGTGTCATTAAAGGTCAGTCCTTTTCTTCTCCGCCGGCAAGACCGGCGGCTCCTCCCCAAGTGCGGTTCAGTCTCACGCTTTGCCGCTTAACACCTGATTAAGACCTCTGGCGGCCTGGTCAAAGGACAAAAACCTTGAATTGCAGTGATCAGGCAAGTTTGACGCAGAAACCGTGAAGGCGCGGACGCGCCTCCGGCTGGCGCCAGCGCCGGGACGTGCGATGAAAAGCCCGGCAGGGGTCTCCGGCAGGCCGCAGAGCCTTATCCGCCCTAAGCACGAGGCAGGCCAGAAGCTTTCTGCTGCCAGGCAAAGGGGCGCCTCAGCCAATCGCAGCCCACCCGATACCGCGATGCCCCGATCACAGGGACCTCCCCCGGACAGGAAGCCGGCACGTTCCCGGCAGCGGCCGAACACGGAGGAGCCCACCCGGATCTGTCAATCCGCCAACGGATAGTTCTGGCTATCGCGGCCTCGCACGATCCAGCGATCGTCCCGTCGCTCGATATCTGAAAGCGCGAGAGAGGCTTTCGAGACACCCCCGGCTATATCAAAAACGTAATGCGGAATGGCGAGCCCTGAGAGCGTATCCCGAAGGGCGCGGACAAGACGCTGGCCCTCAGCCACCGGCACCCGAAAATGCGACGTACCGGGCGCGGCGTCCAGGTGATGCAGGTAGTAGGGCTTGATTCCTGCCGCAAGGAAGGCCCGCATCAGCTCTGAAAGGTCCTCCAGCGTGTCATTCACCCCGCGCAACAGGACAGATTGGGACACCAGCGCGATGCCCCGGCCTGCGAGGAGGCGGCATGCAGCGACAGCCTCGGCGGTGAATTCGCTCGCATGGTTTGCATGGACGGCCACAAACACAGCCTTGATCCGCGAGCTGACCGCTTCGGCATAGGCCGGCGTGATCCGGTCGGGGCGGGTGACCGGCATGCGCGTGTGCCAGCGGATGACCTTGACGTGATCGATCCTTTCCAGACGTGCGGTGATATCCCGGGCCCGCGCAGCCGACAGCATCATCGGATCCCCTCCTGTCAGGATGACCTCGAAGATCTGCGGGCGCACAGAGATATAGTTGATTGCGGCATCCAGATCCGGCCGGGTGAGCGCCTCGCCCTTTTCAGGGCCCACCATTTCACGCCGGAAACAGAAGCGGCAATAGACCGGACAGGTCGAGGTGACCTTGATCAGCACGCGGTCCGGATAGCGATGCACCAGTCCCGGCAAAGGTGCGTGAGGCCCGTCCCCGATCGGATCGGCAGCCTCTGCATCCTTTACATCCATTTCCGCCAGAGTGGGAACATATTGCCGGCGCAAAGGATCGAGAGGATCGCTGCGATTGACCAGGCGCGCCAGCGGCTCGGGCAAGGCAATGGCATAGGCGGCCTCGACACCGGCAAGCTGCGGGGCAAGGGCTTCAGAAACAAGGCCCGCAGCCTGCAAGGCTGCAACAGATCTTAACGTCCGGATGGTCATACGCCCCGCCCTGCCGGAACCGGCGTCCAGAGGACATCCTCAATATCGCAGGCACCGCTCGCCAGCATGACCAGCCGGTCGAAGCCGAGTGCCACACCGCTTGCCTCAGGCATACAGGCGACCGCCGCAATGAAGTCTTCATCGAGAGGATAATCCTCGTCGTAAACCGACTGCTTCAGTGCCATTTCCGAAATCTGCCGAGTGCGGAGTAATTGCGCATCTGTCAGCTCGCGGTAGCCATTGGCGAGCTCTATACCGCAGGCGTAAAGCTCGAAGCGCTCGGCAAAGCGCGGATCGTCGGGCGCGGGGCGCGACAGGGCAGCTTCACTGATCGGATAGCGGTGCAGGAAAGTGAGCTGGCCCTGACCGAGATTCGGCTCGATCCGAGAGACCAGAACAGCCGAGAAAATGTCGGTCCAGCTGGCGCCCGGCTGCGTCTCCACACCGGCACGGCGCGCGGCCCCGGCAAGGCCAGCGGCATCCGTCAGCACCGGTTCGAGTTCAATACCGGCAAACCTCTCAAATGCCTCGGCAAGCGTCAGGTATTCCGGCGCTGTCTCCGGATCACAGGCCGCGCCCTTCCAGACCAGACTGTACCGGCCCGAGGCCCTTGCCGCCAGCCGGCAAAGTTCAGCAGCATCCGCCATGACAGCATCGATGTCTTCCCCTGCCCGGTACCATTCCAGCAGGGTGAATTCCGGCGAATGGCACCTGCCGGTCTCCCGGTTACGAAAGGCGCGGGCGAAATCGAATATCCGCCGCTCCCCCGCCGCCAGAAGCTTCTTCATCGCGAATTCAGGCGATGTGTGCAGGTAAAGCGGGGTCAGCGCCCCATTCTCAGCAATAAACTCCGTCCGGAAGGCGTGCAGGTGGGCCTCGTTGCCCGGCGAAGGCTGCAGCAGGCCGCACTCGGTCTCGGTAAATCCTGCCTGCTCGAACCAGGCGCGGATGCGCGACTTAATGCGCCCACGCGCGGCGAGGTGACCACGGCGGCGGGCATGGAGCCCGGGCGACCACCAGGGAGGGCTGTCAGACGGCAAGAACGCTCCAGTCAGGCGGGCTCTGGCTGGCAAAGCCGCAACGGGCGGCTGGCCAAACGGCGCCGACCGGGTATATAGCGGCGCTTCCGACATCGCAACTCAGGAACGCCCCATGGCCGTTGAAATCGCTGCAGATATCCGCAAAGGCAATATTATCGAGCATACCGATGGTCAGCTCTATGTTGTACTCAAGGCCGAATCTTTCCGTCCGGGCAAAGGTACGCCGACCACCACCATCGACATGCGCCGCATCTCCGACGGCATCAAGATTTCCAACACCTACAAGACGTCCGACAAGGTCGAGAAGGCCTATGTTGAGGAAGTCGACCACAGCTTTCTCTACATGGAAGGCGAAAACTACGTCTTCATGAACTCGGCGAATTACGAGCAGGTGACAGTTCCGGCCGCCATGGTGGGCGAGGGCGCACAATACCTTCAGGAAAACATGACCGTCATTCTCCAGATGTTCAATGGCGAGGCCGTCTCCGTCACACTGCCCCAGCGCATCACCGCCGAAATCGTCGAAACCGAACCGGTCGTCAAAGGCCAGACGGCGTCCGGCTCTTATAAGCCTGCCAAGCTCGACAATGGCGCCCGGATCATGGTGCCGGCCCATATCGGCGTCGGCACACGTGTCGTGGTCAACACCGAGGACGGCTCTTATCTCGAGCGCGCCAAGGACTGAACCGGCTTCCGGCCGGACGCCGTTTGCTCTGCCATCCCAGTCTGCAGTCCCGCCGGCGGCGCCCGAGACCTCAGGCGTCAGACTGTCTGCGCCGCTCCGCAGGATGCAGCCCCGGCGCCAGGCAACCGGGCAAGTCGGCGCAAATCCCGTCCAGCCCGGAGAAATTGTTTGCGCCAGCGATAGAAAAGTCGTCTTTCGCAGGCTCAAGGGTCTGAAAAAGGGGAGGTTTTATGCTGAACTCGGCCTCGGGCGGGCTTTGCCGCCTGATCGTGATACTCACCATAAGCCTCGCCGCCTGGGCCGGGCTGAAAGCGGCTGCGCAGGGGATGTTGCCGGTCGGGTATGATCCGGCGATTCCGACGCTTGAGCAGGTCACCGGCCATGCGACGGGCGAAAAGATTACCTCACATGAACAGATCATCACCTATCTTGAGGCCTTGCAGGCTGCGGCCCCTGCCCGTGTCCGGGTTTTCGAATATGCCCGGTCCTGGCAAGGTCGCCCCCTGGTCTACGTGGTGATCGGATCACCCGGCCGGATCAGTCAGCTTGCCAGTCTCAAGGCCGACCTTGCCCGGCTGGCCAGCGGAGCCGCCCTGCCGGCCCAGGAGCGGGACGCGCTGATTGCACGCTCGCCCGCCATCGCCTGGCTCGGTTTCGGTGTGCACGGCGACGAGATCACGCCCGGCGACAGCGCGCTGGCACTCGCCTACCATCTTCTGGCGGCCAAAGACGACCCGCTGGTTGCGCAGATTCTTTCGGAAACCGTGGTGATCATCGACCCCAACCAGAACCCCGATGGACGGGCCCGGTTCATTCAATCCAATTCAGAGGCCACAGGTCTCGCCCCTCAGCCAGACCGCTACACGGCCGAACATGACCAGCCCTGGCCGGGCGGGCGCTTCAACCATTACCTCATGGACATGAACCGGGACTGGTTTGCCCTGACCCAGCCAGAAACCCGGGGCCGCGTGGCCGCCCTCCAGGAATGGCATCCTGTCGTGTTCGTCGACTCCCACGAGATGGGTGGCGATGAGACCTATTTCTTCCCGCCGCCGGCAGACCCGCTGAACCCCCTCATCACCGCGGCGCAGCGCGCAAGCCATGATACGTTCGGACGCAATCGCGGCGCCTGGTTCGACCGTTTCGGGATCGCCTACTTTACCCGGGAGATCTTCGACGCCTTCTATCCGGGCTATGGTGACATGTGGCCAACCCTGAACGGGTCGATCGCCAAGACCTTCGAACAGGGCTCACCCCGCGGCCTCGTTTTTCTTCGGCGTAATGGCGAGACACTGACGTTCAGGGACGGGGTGTTCAATAACTTCATTGCATCGCTGGCAACTCTTGAAACCACGGCCCGGCAGCGCGCCAAGCTGCTGACGGACTATGCCGCCTTCCGCCGCAGCGCCGTCGAGGAAGGCGAACGCGCAGTCGATCGTTTCTATGTCATCGACCAGTCGGTTCGGCGCGGCCAGACCGAACGCCTTGCTGAAACCCTCACCGCTCAGGGCATCGCCGTCTCGCGCCTGCCGGGCGGCGCGCGCGCCTGCGGCAAGGCTTACCCGGATGGGGTCCTGGTAATCGACAAGGCTCAGCCCGCCGGACGGCTTGCCCGCTCGCTGCTTGACCTCGACACACCCCTGCCGCCAGATTTCATCAAGCGCCAGGAAACCCGCCGCAAGGCCGGCCTCGCGCACGAACTCTACGATGTCACCGCCTGGACGCTTGCGCTCATGGAAGATGTCGAGATGACCGTCTGCCGGTCGGTTGATCTTGCAGGCGCGTCCGCCTGGAACACGCCCGACGCGTCCCGCCAGACGCCCGCCCTGTCACCCGGCTTTGGCTATGCCGTCCCCTGGACGGATGCCGTCCAGGCCCGGTTCGTGTTCGCGGCGCTGCAAGATGGCCTGATTGGTTCCAGCACGGACAAGGCCTTCAGCTCAGCTGGCCGGACCTATGGCAGAGGAACGGTGATCTTCCCGGCGGCAGGCAATCCCGCAGACCTGCCGGAACGCCTGGCCCGCCTGGCCAGCGAATACGGCGTTGAAATTGTCACCCTTGCCAGCAGCTGGGCAGAGACAGGTCCGAACTTTGGCAGCCGCGCCTTTGTCCGGCTGAAGTCACCCTCGATCGCACTCGCCTGGGATGAAGGAACGTCCCCCACATCCGCCGGCGCCACCCGCTGGGTCGTCGAGCGCAAGTTCGGCGTGCCCGTCTCCCCCATCCGGGTACGCACGATCGGCGCGGCTGAACTGACATCCTATGACGTCCTGATCATTCCCGAAACCAGCAGTGCCTTCGAACGCCAGCTCGGCCCAGGGGGCATGGAGGCGCTGAAGGCCTTCGTCCGCAAGGGCGGCGTGCTCGTCGCGCTTGGCTCGGCGACCGGCGCACTCGCCTCAGAGGACGCCGGGCTGCTGTCGACCTCGGCAGAAAATGCATGGCAGGAAACCCCGGAAGACGAAAAGCCGGAGGACCGGGCTACCGGCACCCGAATCGCGGACGCCGCGGCCTATGAAAAAATGATCGCCGACCCCAAGGCTTCGCCCGAAGACGCACCTGGCGCGCTGGTGCGGCTTGAGGCGGACGCCGACCACTGGCTGTCGTCGGGATATGAGCGTGCCTTCGCCCTCGTCACCGGTTCGCAGATCTACAAACCGCTGAACAAGTCCGACGGGACAAATGTTCTGCGGTTTGCCCCAGCCGGCGAGCTCGTGGCCAGCGGGTATATGTGGAAGGAGAACATCGAACAGCTCGCCTTCAAACCGTATCTGATGGCCTCGCCGTCCGGTGACGGCCTGGTGATCGCCTTCACGCAAAGCCCGACAATGCGGGGCTATCTTGGCGGACTCGACCTCCTGCTGGCAAATGCCATCCTGCTCGCCCCCGCCCGAACGGCTGCCGGTGCAGCAAAATAGCCGCCGGTTCAGCCTGAAATCAGAAGCGGGTGGGCAGGACGATCTACATCCCCGGCAAGATCACTGGCCCGATCTCTGACCAGGCCGAGCCGGACCCGTTTGAAGGTGAGCGTTAGGTTTCGGCAATCTTGCAAGGCGAAATCAGGAAGGCCAAGCGCGCAGGCGTGAGGGTTGCGTCCGCCGCTTCAGCTGGTCAGCACAACCTGACCCGGGCTGGCCTGGACTGCCCGTCGGCGCAGTTCCGGACACTGGCCCTTGCGATCCGGAAAAGATACGGCGCCCATCATGCTGTGCTGGCGCGCACCGGAGAGGCCGAGGCTATCGGGCGAGAGATGCGCGCAGATCATGGGCGCGGCACGCCCGCACAAACCTGGAGGGCTTCACCTGAAGCGGTCTAAGAGGTTTCCAGAACACGCAGCTCCTCCCGGAGCCGGTCCAGATCCTGCGATACCCTGGCAATCTGAGGCTCAAGCGCTGCCCGCTGGGCTTCAAGCTCATCATTCAGGCAAATCAGCCGCCGCAGCTGCGCATCCAGCGAGGAGACGGCCATAAGGTAGCGGCCCGCCTCTGCACTGAGCCCCGCCCTTCTCCGCCCTTGCGGAGTGTCCGTTTCAACGGATTTCGGATTGAACCTGAACCGCTTTTCGAGATCACGGCGCCACTTGAACAGACGATCCGTGAGCTGATCTCCAAACCCCGGAATCTGGGCGATGATCTTGACGTCGAGATCCGCTGCCGTCTCGATCCCGAACGAGACCAGCTGCGCAATCCGGCCCGCGCCGACCGCCTGAACACATCCGGGTCCGATCCGGAAGGTGTCGAGATAGGCACGCAGCTGCACCTCACGCGGCGTCGCCGTCTGACTGGCGCTCAAGGCCTGTGCCTGCTTTATGAGCTGCCTTATGGCGGCCCGGGCTCGCTCGATATGTGCCGCCGCACCGATCGCCTCGGCATAGGTCGAACTGCGCAGCCGGCCGGTCAGAGCTTTCAGCTCGCCCGTGAGCGTCGCAACACGGCGACGGCGCCGGTAGAACAGGACCTCACTTGCCCCCAGCACGGCGCCCACCACCATAAGGCACACCAGGAAAGCCCAGGCGGTAAAATCCAGGCCGATGAGAAAGCTGATACCGAAAACCGGCAGGCCGAGATACCAGCGCAGCTTCGCCAGCAGCTTCAATCGCCCGGCCTGTATCGAAGCCAGGTTTGCGGGCGGCGCCTTCCACGCGCCAAGGCGTTTGGTGCGCGCCGCCTCGGCGACGAGGCGCTGAGAGATCGGCAGCAAAGCGCCTGGATCCAACTTGCCCGCTTTCTGAACCGCCGAGACAGGCTCCGGGAACGCAGCCATGCCAGCGCGCTCGAACGCGCACCACGGACACGTCGCGAGCCCGCCGCGATAAACATGCACCCGCCTCTGGCTGCAGGTCGCCAGCCCGCCGGCGAGCTCGGTCAGCGCGGCCGCCCAGACGCGGGGCGCCGGACGGGCGCCCGGCGCGGCGGCGCCCGCGGGCTGGAAGGCCTGCAGGAACAGAGCCCTTACCTCTTCGCTGACCAGCGATAACGGCGGGGCGGCCGGCGGAGGCCTCAGCAGCTGAGGCGGATCGAGATAGGCATAGCCATGCTCCGCAATCGCACCCGCAATCTCGGTCGGCGCGCCCGTCTTGACCGGCACACCTGAGAAGGGATGACGGCCGAGGAACAGAAGCTGGAAGATGAGTACCGAAAGCCCGAAGGCATCATGGTCCGGCGTGCGGTCGACATCGCCGAGCCGCTGCGACTGCAGCTCAGGGGGCGTATAGGTATCCATGCCAACCTGGCAGCGATAGGTCCGGCCATCGGCCGTGAACTGCATACTGTCGCAGTCGATCAGCCGCACCTTGCCATCCCTTCCGACCCGGACCGAGCCGTGATTAACATCTCCGATCACGACTCCGGCCGCATGCGCCGCGGCAAACGCGACCGCCGTATTGGCCGCCACCCGGACCAGAAAGCCCCAGTCGCTTCCTGGCAGGTGGCGCGACCGGTCCCGGGGCGAGTAGATCTCATGAATATCAAAAGGCTCGGGCGCCCGGGCCATGATGAACCCTTCGATGCGCCCATCCCTGCCCCGCAGCAGCGCGCGCGGCCAGGCGGCATGGATCGCAAGCGCGCCGGGACCAGCGCTGACCATCGCTTCAAGCTTGGCCGCCGCCTCCTGCTGCAAGGGCGCGCGGTAGATCTTGGCGACTTCCCCGGCATTCGAGGACAGCGCGAAGACGGTCCCCTCCCCGCCCTCGCCCAGTTTCTCGCCAAGACCCGGTCTAGTCTGAAGCCGCATGCTGGTGCTCACCGGTCGCGGCTGGATCGCCAGCCACACTTTTTAGCGGCGCAAGCCGGGAGGCAAGGATCAGGGACTTGTCATCATCCGTACGCGCATTGATTGCTCCGCTCGACAGATAGGCGGCAAGGGCGTCCGCCAGGACAAGATCTTCCCCAGCCGCGCGCGAGTCGCGCACGGCTGGCAGCATCTCGTTGAAGAAGGCATCGGCCACCGGGCTGCCAGCCGCCTCGCGGATGAGAAGCCTCTCAAGACCATCGCTGAAAAGCGACACTTCCGCTACGCCGCACGCGCGCAGGCTCATATGCGCCCGCTGGCGCGCGTCCTCCTCGGTCAGGAACCAGGTCTCGTTGGCATAGGTGCCCCTCTGCGGCTCGAACACCAGCTCCCACCGCCCATCGGCCGAAGGCACGACAATCGCGCCGTCGCCGATCTGCACGAAGCCTGACCAGGTATCGGCCACCAGACCGGCGACCAGCGTCGTGGCATAGTCGCGCAAGGGCTGTTTCTCAGTGAACGCCCTCAGCGTCACCGCCAGGGCTGCAAAGGACAGGAAGTCCCCGAGATCGGTCTCATTAATGATGCCCCCCGTCTCGCGCAGGCGGTCGCCTGCAACGTTCAGGAAGGCTTCGGCCGCAACCTTCGCGCCGGTGGCGGCCTTAGGAGAAGACCCTGCACCGTCACAGATGCAGGCCGCCAGCACATTGCCCCGCACGGTGCCGATGAGACGGGCAGCGGCAAAATCCTCGCACCCCCGCCCCTCGGCCAAGTGACGGGTCCCGGCCACGGCCGCCTTCGCATATCGCCATCCTGGCCTCATCTGTCAGACCTCCGCCCAGCCATCCGGCGCAGGCAGCGCGACACGCTCGCCTGGCGAGGAGCGCGAGACCGCCTTCAGCGAATTCGACAGCCAGCGGAAAAGTTCGGCGAACTTCAGACCGTCAAGCTTCATCGGCGGGCGCACGGAAACCCTTGACAGCGTCTCCATATCCGCGCCCTCGACCCCGACAGCAAAGAGCGCAAAGGCGTTTGCCTCCTCACCCTCGCGAATGCGCTTGGCCGCCTTCGTCCAGGAATCGGTCGGCGCGCCGTCCGTGATCAGGAAGATCCAGGGCCGGTAATAGGAGATCCCGGCCTCGCGGTAAGCCCGCTTGCGGCCTTCCAGCTCGTCGAGCGCAAACTGGATCGCCGCGCCCATCGGCGTGTCACCCGTCGTCTCGAAGGCTTCCGGATAGATCGCTTCCGGATTGGCAAAGTCCTGCCGGACCTGAACCGGGCCAAAGGTCACCACGCACAGCTCCACGCGCTTGGCCGCCAGCTTGTCCTGGCAGAGCTCGGCAATCAGAGCGTCATAGCCCTTATTGAGCGCCCTCAGCGGGGCGCCTGACATCGAGCCGGAGGTGTCCAGGAGCAGGACGCAAGGACACCGGGGCTCGGGGTTCTCGGCAAAGGCGGTCGAGCGGAACGGGATCTGTTCCAGTTCAAATGGATCTTCTGACATGGCGGCGATCTCCTTCGCGTTGAGTCATCAGGCAGGTTAATGGGGCAGCCTTCGAAAAGGCCGACAGGTGAATGGCAGCGTCATCGGCGGCGCGCACCGGGACGAAGGCAGGCGAGGCAGTTCCGGATCGTACGCATGTCAGGCCCCCTCTTGCGGATCCCAGGCACGCAGCCACGCATCCGCTCCCGGCGAAAAAGCCGGGAGCGCTGCTGCCAATAGCAGGCGCCGGGATGACCGAATCACCTTATGAGGTAGAATAATCCGGTTAGTAGATGGTTCTACTTTATCGATGTATCGTATATCTTTAGGAACCTTAACGTGTCAAGGACCCCCGCCGATACTTCGCCAGAATCGCTTGGATGGGCGGTCACGGCACGCCTGCGCTTCCTGGAAGAGCAGGCCTGGTGGACCGGCGGCGTGAACCGGCGCGACATCGTCGAGCGTTTCGGAATATCCGAGCAGCAGGCCTCCGGAGACTTCACCCGTTACCAGGAACTCGCCCCGGGAAACCTTGCCTATGACAAGAGCGGGAAGACCTATCGGCCTACTGCAGCGTTCAAACCCCTCTTCTTCGCGCCGGACTCCGCAGAGACCCTCGGCCAGTTCCGCCTCATCGCCGAAAATGTCATCGCGCCCGACGCGCTCACTGAAGGCGTCACCGCCGCCATTGCCGGCGCCATAGCGCGGCCTGTGGATCCGGAGCTCCTGCGTATTGTCCTGCAGGCCATCCGCGGGCGCCGGCGTATGTCGGCCTTCTACGTCTCTCTGACCTCGCCTGAGGGGAAGATGCGCACGATCGAGCCCCATGCGATCGTGTTCGATGGCTTTCGCTGGCACGCCCGTGCGTTCGATGTCGAGACCAGCGGCTGGCGCGACTTTGTTCTGGGGCGCCTGTCGCGCGCGGCGCTGCTTGAGGCCACGGGCCAGACGACCGCCGCGGACGATGCCGACTGGCAGGATATGGTGCAGCTCACCATCGCCGCCAATCCAGGCCTCAGCCCGGCACAGCGCCGCCTTATCGAACGCGATTACGGCATGCACCGGGGCAAGCTCGTGATCACGGTCCGCAAGGCATTGCAATTCTATACCAAGCTGAGGCTCGGGCTTGACCTCGACGGCAAGGCGCGCTCGCCGGAAGACCAGCATATCGTGCTCGTCGACGAACGGGCGGCGAAGTAGGGCAGCTTTCGGGGCCTTGCCGCTTCTTGCTGGAGCACAGGCTGCGCCAGCGCGCCCGCCTGCCGGCAAGGCCCGCTGTCTTCGGGCCCGAGAACCGGTCCGGACGACAGCTAATCCGGGTCGCGGACAGTCACACCCTGCCAGCGAAAGCCCGGCGACCCGGCCGACGATTGAGTGAGGGTATCGGCCGCGCAGCTCATGAAATGGAGTGCCTGCCCGATCATGCTGACAGCACGCTGCCTCAGCTGCGGATCTCCCGACAACCAGTCCCGCTCTGCAACCTTCATCTGCGCCACAGCGCCTTCGAGGCTTTTCGGCTCGGTCGCAGCAAGCACATCTCGAAGGCGTTCAGACTGCTCGATCAGAACCTCGTCGCAATGCTCAAACCCGATCGGCAGGGGCGCAGGAAGCCCGCCGGCGATCCGCCGCAGCACCCGGCTGGCAACCGGCAGCGCGTCTCGTAGCCTTTCGATCCGGTCGAGTTTCCAAGCCGCCGCCTCGGCCGGGCATTCCGGTGCAGTCAAAGTTTCCATTGGCCCCTCCTGGATCAAATTCATTGTTGGAAGCAGCTTTAAGCCTCCGTCGGAGGCTATTGCGCTACAGTAGCGGAGGTTAAGGCGGCGTTAACAATACCAACCGGTCCGCCCGAGCGGGATCGGCACAAATTATCCACGCACGCCGCAAACAAGTCCTTGTCCGCCCATGCCTACCGGCGAGAGAAGTCCCCGACAGCCCGGACCGCCTGCTGGTGACGCGCCTGATAGGCCGTGACTGTCCTGATCTCGATACGGTCCTCGATGGCCCGCACGGTTACAGCCGCGTCCGGCGGGAGGTCTGGTACGGGTCCGGCGAACAAGTGCAGCGCGGCCCGGTCGTGCAGGCGCAGCGAATTGAGCACGAAGCTGCCCGAAGCAAAGACCAGCCGGAAACTGTCCGCCCGGTCCGGATCCGCCTTGATCGCCGCCTCAATACGCGCCCGCAGCGGCTTGTCCGGATGCACAAGGATGACGCCCGGCTGCGCCATCTCGCAGACGATGTCCTGCCGGGTGCTTCCCTCTTCCAGCCAGCCGGACAACGCCGCAATGACGGGCTTCGGAACGCTGACACGGTGGTCAGGCGAATAGGCCACGACGACGGGAGGCGACACGCCATCGCCGGGGCTGCGGCCATCTATAGAGGAGTCCGGCCACCGGGCCATTTTTAATCATACCTTTATTTTTTGTTTTTGGAGAGATTTAAGTCATTATTTTTTCTTTAATAATAGTCTTGTTGACTTTTCCATACCGGAATCTCATAAATGTCCTCAGAGCAGCGAATGGAGTCTTTGAGTGTCCAAGAGCAACAACCGCGTCCCCCTGACCGTGCGACTTGATCCCGACGACAAGGACTTCTTCGCCCAGCATGCCGAGCGCTGCGGAATCGAACCGAGCGTGGCGGCACGCCAGATCCTTGAACTCTACGTTCAGCGCCTGCGCGATGGCGGCGACTGGATCGATGCGCTGCATGAACTGAAATCGGCCTGGAATGTTCCCAGGCGGGCGGCGTAACCCGGCCTGACCCTCACCAGGCCGACATGAGCCGGGCCGGGCCCAGGATCATTGACGCCAGCATCAGGCCGGAAGGCCGCAATCGCGATCATAGCCCGGATATGCGAGGCGCCCGGTCAGCCGGCGCACCCCATCAAAGGGCACGGCGCGCCCGCCTGGCTGGCGGCCTTGCAAAAAGCCAGCGTCACACAATGCCCCTCAGCCGAAGATCTTCCAGGTCTTCCCGGGTCATGCCGAGAACCCGTCCAAACACGTCCTCATTGTCCTGGCCTGCAAGCTGAGACGCCATCCGGCGGATTGAGCCCGGCGTGTCGGAGAGTTTAGGAAATGCGTTCTGCATCGGAAGTTTTCCCCATCTGGGATGGTCTAGCTCAACCAGCGTTTCGCGTGCCCTGAAATGCTGATCCGCCAGCATGTCCCTGGCGGTATACATGCGCCCGGCCGGAACACCCGCCTCGATCATCAGGCGCTCAACCTCGTCAATCAGAAACTGCTTCGTCCACGCACCAATCAGCTCATCCAGTTCGGCTTGATTTTTGCCGCGCTGCTCATGCGTTGCATACCTCGGATCGCCGCTGAGTTCGGGCCGGCCGATCGCACCGCAAAGGCGCGCAAAGACTGAGTCCTGATTGGCTGCGATGAGGTAGTAGCCGTCCTTGCACATGTATGCGTTTGAAGGCGCGACGCCCGGAAGGATGGATCCGGACCGGCTTCGTACATGACCGGCAACAGCATAATCCGGAACAAGGCTTTCCATGACATGTAGCACCGACTCGAAGAGAGACGCATCCACAACCTGCCCCCGGCCCGTCCTGGTCCGATTGTACAAGGCCGCAAGCGCCCCCAGACAGGCAAATGTCGCAGCGAGGCTATCACCGATAGAGACACCCATGCGGGAGGGTGGGCGGTCAGCGTCGCCCACGATGTTTCGCCACCCCCCCATCGCTTCTCCTATTCCGCCGAAGCCCGCCCGCGCAGAATACGGCCCGGTCTGCCCGTATCCAGACACACGGATCACGATCAGACCCGGATTAGATTGCCTCAGACGGTCGGGCGCAAGATTCCAACCCTCAAGCGTGCCCGGCCGGAAATTCTCAATCAGCATGTCAGCGCCGGCGATCAACCGGCGAGCGATTTCCTGACCTTCCTTGGTGCGTAAATTTGCTGTGACCGTTCGCTTGTTGCGCGCCACCTGCTCCCAGAAGAGCGGATAGCCAGGCTGGCCCCACTGGCGGAGCGGATCTCCCTCCCCCGGCGGCTCGATCTTGATGACATCGGCACCGAAATCACCCAAAAGCTGGCCGCAGAAAGGTCCCGCAATAAGCTGCCCCATTTCGATCACACGCACACCCGCAAGCGGGCCTGATGCCGATGCGTTCTCAACAGTGTCCGCACTCTGATCCATTCCTGTCACTCCCGCCAGCTGGCCGATCAGCCCCAGTGATTGTATCCAATGTTATCTTTTTATACTTTAAAATTATGGATACAATCTATTCGTGAGCCATTATTGTATACTATAAAAGCATAACCCAGAATGATCAGGATAGCCGCCCCCCGGTCGACGGTATGAAGTATGGGCCTGACTGCCCCCCCCCAGACCGGCCGCCTCAAGCCCGGAGCGACAGGCCGGGCCTTGCTGCCGCGGCGTCCGCAACCGGAAACACGCCCTTGAGACGCCGCCCCCGCGCCGCACGGCTCCGTCACGAAAGCCGCTCCGGCCTCATTGTATACATCGTTGTGCCGGGCCGTAATTCTTGCTAGCGTCAGCGACACACGTGTCGGCGCCCAAGATGGATCAGGAGAACTCATGACCCTCGCCAAAATCGGCAACATCCAACATGCGGCCTTTCGGTGCCGCGACGCAGAGCAGACCCGGTGGTTCTATGAGGACGTGCTCGGCCTGCCCTGCCGGGCAGCTTTCGCTTTCGACGGCATTTCAGGAACCGACATCGCCCGCCGGTACATGCATCTTTTCTTCGAACTGGGAGATGGCAATTTCATTGCCTTCTTTGATGATCCGGCGTCGGCAACCCCGGAACATTTCAACCAGCGTCACGGCTTTGATGTTCACATCGCCTTTGAGATCGATACGATGTCAGACCTCGACAACTGGAAGAAAAAACTGCGCGAAGCCAATATCAAATGCGCCGGCCCGCTCGATCATCACTTTGTCCGGTCGATTTATTTCTATGACCCGAACGGCCTGCAGGTCGAGATCACCTGCAAGACAGAAGACTACGCAGCGATCATGACGGAAGAAGCCTCGCACGCAGGCGAACATATCCGAAAGTGGACCGAGGAAACGCGCAAGCTGAAGGAAGCCCGTCTTGGCGCAGGTCCCCTCGATACACGTCAGGTCAAGGAATTCCACGCAGCCTGACCTGAAGAATTTGTTCAGACGACCCGGTGTCGCAGAACCCCGGCATTTGCGATTGCCAGCGTGTTTGCAGCAGCAATCTCGATGCTGCGCGCAAGCGTTTCATTCGTAAGCCACGCTACATGCGGCGTGACAGTGACATTATCCATCTTCAGCAGCGGATTGTCCGGCCGAACTGGCTCAACTTCAAAGACATCCAGTCCGGCTGCTCGCAGATGTCCGTCTTCGAGCGCGCGCCGCAGGGCCGCCTCATCCACAAGACCGCCGCGAGCGGTATTGATGAAGATTGCACCAGGTTTCATCGACCGGATCATGGCCTCATCGAACAGCCGGGTTGTTTCAGGCGTCAGCGGGACATGAAGGGATACTATATCCGCGCGCCGGGCCAGCTCCGGCAGGCTGTACTGCGGGTATCCAGAGTTTCTTTTCTGACGCGCAGAAAAAATGACGTTCGCACCCATTGCCTCAAGCATCGGCGCGAGAAGCTGCGCTGTCGCGCCAAAGCCAACAAGCCCGACCGTCTTGCCCGCGATCTCGGAAAAGGATTCGCGCGTCTGCGCATCCAGAGCCCAGCCGCCCGTCCGGCAGATACGCTCGACCCTCGGCTGAAGCCTGACAGACGAAAGCATCAGCAACAGCGTCATCTCGGCCACAGCACGGCTGTTGGTGCCCGGCATGTTGCACACGGCAACATGTGCAGCCCGCGCAGCCTCCAGATCAATTGTATTCACACCAACGCCGATTTTCTGAATCAGTTTCAGCCGGGGCGCCTTTGCAATCACAGCGGCCGTAACCGGTTTAAGAACATGCCAGAGGGCATCAGCCGTTCCGATTTGCGTTCCAAACGGTTCGTCATCCGTCTCGGGACACACCGCAATGTCCAGGCCAACCCCACGATAGGCGTCCAGCTGCCGCCTGAGGGCGGGCCCGGCATCGTAGTGAAAGACAACCTTCATCATCCAGCTCCCCTGAAGGGGGCGCGCCCGGCATATCTCGCGCCCGTGCCCAGACGATCCTCGAGACGCAACAGTTCATTCCACTTTGCCATGCGCTCCGAGCGCGTGAAGGATCCGACCTTAATCTGCCTAATCCCCCAGCCGAGGGCCAGGTGAGCGATCGTGACGTCTTCCGTCTCACCAGAGCGTGCCGAAACGATCGTACTCCAGCCAAGTTGCTTTGCCGCCTCATGGGCAGCGCGGGCCTCGGTCAGGGTGCCCACCTGATTGGGTTTGCACAGCAGCGCTGTACAGGCGCGCTGGCGTCCAGCAGCCGCAATTCTGGAAATCTGGGTCACCAGAAGATCGTCTCCGACAATCTGGGCGCGCTGGCCAAATTCGGCTGTAAAAGCGGCATGAGACTCCAGATCATTCTGCTCGAACGGATCCTCAATCATCAAGATCGGAAACGCTGCCATCCAGCCGGCGAGCCGGCGATACCAGCCCGATCTGGTCAATTCCTCTCCCTCACACTTCAGGAGGTAGCCCTTTCCATTGAAGAAACTGCTCGACGCAATATCAAGAGATACGCCCATCTGATGTTGTGCAGACAATCCAGCGATCTCGATGGCGCGCACCAGGGTCTCGATGGCCTGCTCGTTACTCTCGAATGACGGCCAGTAACCGCCTTCGTCAGCGACCCCGGCAAGGCGGCCTGTCTCGGAGAGCCGGGCGCCAGCGGCACGGTAAACCTCCGAGGTCCATTCCATGGCCTCCCTGAAGCTCGACGCACCATAGGGCACGACCATGAAATCCTGCAGGTCGATCTGCCCGTCCGCATGCGCGCCGCCCCCAAAAATCTGAATCTCAGGGACGGGGAGCGTGATCTCTCCCCCGGCGTGGAGATATTGCCATAATGGCAGCTGCGCAGAGGCCGCAGCAGCATGAGCTATCGCCATCGACGTGGCAATCATGGCGTTGGCGCCGAGATGGCTGCGGTCGACGCTGCCATCCAGGGCTATGAGTGTCGCATCGGCTCCGGCCTGGTCCCTGCAATCAAAGCCCTTCAGCCGGGAAGCGATCGCAGCGTTGACATTGGCAACAGCCGTCTCAACACCGTGGCCGCCGAACCGGCGGCCACCATCGCGCAGATCAAGCGCCTCTCCTGCGCCCTTGGATGCGCCGGCCGGAGCGATTGCACGGCCCAGGCTGCCATCCTTCAGCCAGACTTCAACTTCAACGGTCGGGCGCCCCCGGCTGTCCCAGACACTTCGTCCGTATACATGTTCAATGACAGGATCAGGCATTGCAGGATGGCCTCCTGGAAACATATTCCGAAAGATGTCGGAACCATCGCGCCGCAAAGGCATCGAGGGTTGCCTCGGGCTTCAGAAGCAGACGTCGTGCAAACCCGCGAACCATCTCCTGATCCGCGGCACACCCGATATACTCTACCGGGGATTTGCCATCGATACGCGCCAGCAACAGCGCCGCCAAGAGGCGCGCAGCGCGCGCTTCGAGCTCTTCAGGTACCTCCCAGTCGACGCCTGACAGATAGGCGGATGAAAACCGCTCAAATCCCTGTCGGAAACCCTTCGCCGCCAAGGGTGTCCAGACTGATTTCAGCAGCAGATGGTTGAGGCAGAATGCAAGATCAAAGGCCGGATCACTCCATCCGGCACACTCGGCGTCCAGCACCACCGGCCCATGAAGTCCGATCAGAATGTTTTTGGGACTGAAGTCGCCATGTGTCATTGCCTTGCGATTTTGTTCGATACCCCCAACAATTTCAGTCAGTACGGCGGCAAGATCCGGGTGTTGGTCGATCAGCGACAGAAAGTATGGGGTCAGCCGCAACTGATGGAAGAGGTCATTGTCAAACCGCGCCGCCAGGCGGGTGTCCCTTGATGTCACCGCATGCACCCTGACCAGCAAGCCCGCAATCGCCTCGATAACATCAAGACGCACGTCGCCCTGGCGCAAGAGGGATTTCCAGACCGGAAAATCCTGTGGCTCGAGAAACTCCATCACGATAATGCCGGAGGACGGGTCGTGACCGAGGATCTGCGGGACGCGGCGCGGGGCAAACGAAGCAACCCGCCTGAGCCACAAAACTTCGCTTACGTGGCGCGACTGAGAGGCTAGCCATTCTTTCTCGACCCTGAGGCGCGCCAGCGCGCGCTTCACACACAGCTGGCGGTCACCCAGGCGTAAATGCCATATGTCAGAAGAAACACCGCCTTGCAGCGGCGCGCCCGACACGCCTTCGCCCGCCGAGACAAACCCGAGGCGGCGGAGCGCATCAACAAACACAGTCGGAACGTCGGTCAATCATCCTCCCTGTCAGAAACATATACCGAACCACTCAGATCCGGAATCATTAGGATGACAAGTCAAACCCCGATAGTATACAATCCGGAAAAATACGAATGATAAGATGTCTTCGGGGGACGCGAGATTGGCTGCAGAGACACAAGGGCTCATTGAGCGGTTACGCAGGTTGGATTCTGCGACCCTCGCAGATGTTATGACGGCTATGGGACTGCATGGCCAGGTCCTGTCGCCGGCCCTTCGCCCGGTGAACGGTGCCTGCGTGCGCAGTGCCGGCGAAGCGGTCTGCGGCCGGGGCTCCAACGCTCCCGGAGCGACGACGATTTCCAGCTTCCGGCTAGACGAGGCGGTGCGGCCGGGAAGTTTTGTCGTTATCGACACCGATGCCTGTGATACGGGCGCGATTATCGGCGGAAATATGGTTGCGAGCATGCTGAAGCAGGGGGCGGCAGGCTTCATTGTCGATGGCGGTATCAGGGACGCTGAAGAACTCGCCGCCTGCGGGGCGCCGGTTTATCGGCGGTTCGACACACCGGTCAGCGCGCATGGGCGCTGGAAGTATACAAGCGTGAACGAACCCATCACCCTTCCCGGCATTCGGGATGCTGTGCGTATCGAAGCGGGGGATCTGGTCCTGTCTGACGCAGACGGCATCGTCGTACTGCCACAGTGTCATGCCGAACTGATCATCGGGTATGGCGAGCGCCATATCCGCTCCGAAGGCGCGATCGGGCGGGCCATTGCGGACGGGCTGAGCCGTGAAATCGCGACACAGAAGAACCCGCGGCTTCACTATGTCGTCGCCCTCACCGAGCAAGCCGCTGCTCCCAACGAGTAACCGAGGGCGTCACCGCTCATTCGGCCGACCATTATCTGTTAATCGACATGAGGACCCCAGAGAATGCCCCAATCGCAATACGCGTATGAGCGGACCCCCTACATCGTCGTCTATAAGGACAAGTCCCCATTTAAGGATACCTATGCAGGAGAGATCGATATGGTCTCTCTTTCCTGCCATCTCTTGAAACCTGAAGGCCGCCCGTCTGGTACGGTTGTGATATGGTCACACCCCATAGGCGGGGGCTTTTACCTGCCAATGATGGCCGCCCTCGCTAAGGCCGGCGTGCATGTCATTTACTGCGATACCCGCTACCGGGGCGTAGACACCGCGCTGATCATGGAAAAAGTGGTCTGCGACCTTGGCGCTGTCGTTCGCGATGCCAAGGAGCGCCTCGGCTACACAAAGGTCGTCCTCGGCGGATGGAGCGGAGGTGGCTCAATGTCGCTCTACTACCAGGCAGAAGCGGAAGATCCTACCGTCACCACCACCCCGGCCGGTGATCCGTACGACCTGACCTCCAAAGGCCTCATACCAGCCGATGGCATGATGCTCGTCGCTGCTCACCATGCCCGCCATATTACCTTCACCGAATGGCTCGATCCTTCGGTACTGGATGAGAACGATCCGGAAAACCGCGATCCGGAACTGGATATCTACAACAAGCAAAACTCCAATCAGCCGCCCTACAGCAAGGAGTTTCTCGAACGTTACCGCGCGGCCCAGATTGCACGCAATCGCAAGATCACCGCCTGGGTGAAGGAGAAGCTGGCAAAGTACAAAGCAGACGGCACTCCCAATCGCGAGTTCGGATTTGTCGTGCATCGCACCATGGCAGAGCCCAAATGGCTTGATCCGACAATTGACCCGAATGGTCGTCAACCGAACTGGTGCTTCCTCGGCGATCCGGAAGTCGTTAATGACAGCCCGGTCGGCCTCGCGCGCTTCTGCTCTCTGCGCAGCTGGCTTTCACAATGGAGCTATGATGATGCGCGCGCTGACGGCGTGACATGCGCAGCGCGCATCAGCGTGCCCGTTCTGGTAGTTGGAAACACAGCTGATGACGGCATCACCCCCGAACACACACAGCGCCTCTACAACGGCGTCGCACATAGCCGAAAAGCCTTGAAATGGATCGAAGGGGCTAATCACTATTACTTCGGACAAAAGGAAAAGGCCGGTGAAGCGGCTCAGACATGTGCCAGCTGGCTCGTCAGTGAAGGATTGCTTGAGACATGAACGCCGAAGTCAGTGAGGCCAGCCTTATTCGGTCGATAGCCCATCCTGAAATCCGCGTTTTGGGAGATATTCCCGCCTACCACGCGAAGACTGTGCCGGACCGGATGGCGGTCAAATACGGTGATGTCTGCCTGACCTTCCATGACCTGGATACCTTGAGCAATCAACTCGCCAATGCTCTGCTGGCGGAAGGCTTCGCACCGGAAACAAGAATTGCTTTCCTGGACCGGAACAGCGAGGCATTCTTTCCGATCCTTTTTGGTACGTCCCGGGCTGGCCTTACGCTGGCGACCGTCAACTTTCGCCTGACGCCCGGCGAAATCGCCTACATATTGAATGATAGTGAAACCGCCCTTCTGTTTGTTGGCAAGGAGTTCCTCCCGAATGTCCTCAGCGCAAGGAAAGAACTCTCAAGGCTTCAGAAAATCATCGTGATTGATGGAAGTATAAATGGAGAAACGGATCTCAGGACCTGGCTGAACGCGCACGAAACATCCCGCCCGGACATCGATGTGCTCCCCTCCTGCGGCGCAGTACAGATGTATACCAGCGGCACGACCGGTCATCCGAAAGGTGTCGAGCTGTCGCAGGAGTGCATGATCCGGTCCGCCATCGAAGGCCTCTCGGTATGGCCAGCCATGTTCAGGCCCGGCGCCGCCGTACTTGGCACAATGCCTCTCTTCCATATTGCGGCGGCTAATCTCTGCATTGCCGGGCTCTATGCGGGAGCGCGGGCCGAGATCCTTCGCGAAACGTCACCTCAGGAGGTGATCCGGATCATCGCTGAGAACGGTATTTCCATTGTGCCGCTGCCGGCCGCAACCATTCATGAGATCACCAAGCTGCCGAATCTAAAGGAACTCGATCTCTCAAGACTGGACACACTCCTGATCGCCGGATCCGGAATTCCGGTTGAACTTCTCAAAAATGCGCAACAGGCCCTTGGCTGCGGGTTCGCCTTGTCTTACGGGATGACAGAATGCTGCGGGGGCCTCACATATCTTGGTCCTGCCGACTGCACATATGACGCCGGCGATAAACTCCGTTCGGCTGGAAAGCCCTTTGGTAATAACAGGCTACGGATCGTCGACGCCGCCGGACGCGACCTGCCCCCCGGCGCAACAGGTGAAATTCTGTGCAAGTCCGACCGGCTGATGACGGGATACTGGCGCAGACCAGACGCAACGTCAGAAGCAGTCCGGGATGGCTGGTACCACAGCGGCGATGCGGGCTATCTTGACGAAGGCGGCTATCTCTACGTCGTTGACCGCATAAAGGACATGGTCATCAGCGGCGGAGAAAACATCTATCCCGTCGAGATCGAGAACCAGCTGATTCAGCATCCGGGCGTTGACGATGTCGCTGTGATTGGCGTGCCGGATCCAAAATGGGGCGAGAACCTCCTTGCCTGCATTATCCTGAAGCCGGGCCATATCCTTCTTCCCGATGAACTTGAAACATTCCTTCGGGGCAAGCTCGCCGGTTACAAGATCCCGCGCCTGTATGAGTTTGTCGAAAGTTTCCCGAGAAACGCAACCGGCAAGGTGCTCAAGCGTGTGATGCGATCCGAGCGCACAGGTCGATGACACATCCATCAGACCAGATGGTGGCACCATGACATTCCGGATAAGGCCGCCTCTGTTTCACGATCTCGTCCGGCTGCACGGTAAATGGTTACCCGACAAGCCGGCATTGATCGACGAGACCCAGACCCTCACCTGGGCCGCACTCGACAGGCGCTCCAACCAAGTCGCGAACGGGCTTCGCAGCATGGACATCGGTTGCGGCGACAGCGTCGCAATCCTGATGTCAAACTCAGCCGAGTATGTCGAGATCATGTACGGCATATTGAAAGCGGGCGCCGTCATCGTCCCCCTGAACCTCGCCGTGCGCGAAGACGGACTGGTCAATATGATCCTGGACTCCGGAAGTCTGGTTGTTTTCTTCAGCGAGGATCAGTACGCGCGTCTCGCCCCGCTGCGCAGCGAGCTTCCAGAGACGACCCGATTTATCGTGCTTTCAGATACGAAGGACGCTCCGGGCTTAACCGACTATGAGCTGTGGCGTGACGGGCAGCCGGGCAATGATCCGAATACCGATATCGGTGACGATGACCCATGCAACATCATATACAGCTCGGGTACCACTGGATTGCCCAAGGGCATCAAGCACCTGTACCGCCGCAGGATGCAGTCGATGTATGAGTTATCCCTCGCACATCGCTATCATTTTGAAGCGGTATCAATATGCCCGATTGGTCTGTATTCAAACATCGCCTGGGGCAACCTCTTCTGCAGTCTTATGGTCGGCGGAACCTGCGTAATCCAGAACAAATTCGATGCGGGCAGCTGGCTCGGCGCCGTCGAGCGCCATAAGGTCACCCATACATTCATGGTGCCTATACAGTTTCAGCGCGTCCTCGATTACGAGGGCTTCCGGCCTGAAGCCGTTGCGTCGCTTGAGGCGGTCATTTCCGGCGGCGCGCCGCTCCATGCCAGCCTGAAAGAGCGGGTTGCGAAGAATTTTCCCGGATGTGCGGTAATCGAGCTGTATGGGCTCACAGAGGGCTTTATGACCACTCTGCAGCCTGGCGAAGCCAGCGGCCGTCTCTCATCGGTCGGCAAACCCGTCAGAGGTCATGACATGATCCTTGTCGATGGACACGACCGGCCTGTCGGCTGGGGCGGCACGGGTGAAATCTGCGTCAGGTCAGTTCACTGGATGCTTGGCTATCACAATCGGCCCGAGGCGACTGAAGAATGCCGGTACCTCGACGATCAGGGCGTCGAATGGCTTCGCACCGGCGATATCGGGCGGACGGATGCGGACGGTTTTCTTTACATCACAGACCGCAAGAAGGACATGATCCTCTCAGGAGGACAGAACATCTATCCGGTAGATCTGGAAGCGATTCTGATCGGACATCCGATGATATCCGAGGTCGCTGTCATTGGTATTCCCGACGCAACCTGGGGAGAAACGCCGATCGCTATCATCGTCCCGGCGCCGTCCGCCGCCGGGATCACCGGACTTGCCTCAGATATCCTCGCCTGGGCAAACGCACGACTCGGCAAACGCCAGCGTCTTCAGCGCGTGGAACTCGTCGCCGACCTGCCAAGGAACCCCAATGGCAAAGTGCTGAAGCGCGATCTGCGCGACTTGTTCCGCTAATCCTCCGTACCGGAGACGTTACGTTTTCGCAGAGGCTGCGTCTGGGGAAAAGCCAGTGTCAGCTCTGGCCGCTCCGTTTCGATTCCGCTCATCCGGCCTGAGACAGGAGCCGGCGGTAACCTCTGAACCGCTCAGACCGAACGCCAGCAGTGATAGCGCTGAGAATGATCCTGCTGTGCGATACGAAAACGCGCAGTGCACCCAACACGTCACGCCAGAATGACCTCAGGAGGTCTTCCGACCAGCATCTTGCCGTGCAGCTCCATCGTCGGGTCCTGATCGAAGACAACATGGCAGGAGGCCATACTTATATCACGAAATGCCCTCTGGATCGGGGAGTTAAGCATATGTCCGCTTGCGCCGGCGCCCTGGGCCAATGATGTGACGGTGTCCCGGCACAGGCTGGCAATGTAAGAGGCCTTTGCCCGTTGCAGGGCGCGTGATCTGATGTCGATGGGCGGCGCGAGGGAGTCCATTTCGATGCTTCTTGTCAGATCGTCGAGGAGCAGGCTGGCCGCATTTGCCGAAAGGTCCGCCTTGGCAAGCCGGATCTGGAGAGCAGGATTGTCGACGCCGACTTTTCCAGAGAAGGAGCTGGCAAATGTCTTCGCCCTGTCGACCGCATGCTGAACAATTCCGAGCGTTCCGCCGACCAAGGGGGCCACGGCAGCCAGCGCAAGCATGGGAGAAAAAGCCGTACTGTAAAGGGGGTTTTTGTGCAGGGCCGCGGCGGGCGATTCGCCCGAACGGGCCGGACCCGCATCCATCACACGGTGATGGGGGACAAAGACATCTTCAAAGATGACATCATTGCTGGATGTTGCTGCCATACCGGAGGTAAACCACGTCGCCTCAGTGCGCGCCTCACGCCACGGCATGGCGAACATTCGAACGCTTGGGGGCGCCGGATTGCCCGCACTGGACTTCTCAGCCGGCGCTGAATCGACAATGGCAGATACCATGCACCAGTCAGCATGCGCACTGCCTGTTCCCCACTTTGCGCGGCCGTTGATACGAAACCCTCCGTCTACCGGCGTTGCACGCGTCGAGGGGGCAACCATGACCGGGCCAAGCGCATAAGGCTTATCTGCAAATATTTCTTCCTGAGCCTCCTCCGGGAGCAGGCACCACATCCAGTTGTGCACGATGTAGAAACCCGAATTCCAGCCTGTCGAAACGCAAAGCGGGCTCAGAACGCGCAGAACTTCCACCATCGCCGAGGGCGCCATCTCGTACCCACCGAAGCGTTTTGGTACAAGTATCTGGAACAGGCCGGCATCTGCAATTTCAGCAATCGTTTCGTTGTGAATGCGGCGATTCTGTTCGGCCTCTTCGGCTCGTAACGCGATCCGAGCCCCAAGATCTCTGGCCCTGGCTACTAATTCGTCGACGGACTTCTGGTCTGCCTGTTGTCGCTGCGCTGCTAACATGATCTCGCCCCTGCTATACTGCGAAAATGAATTACATCCCGGCCTTTTTTGTCAAGCGAATTGACGAAAACCTTGGCGCCGGAGCCGCGTTGCAAGCCTGGCCGACTGAGGCCGAGGCTTCCGTCAAAGGATCTCACGAGAGGGTTTCGGCCACTCCTGCGCAGATGACGACGCGCCTCTTCCTGATCGCTGCCCCCCCCCCCCGCCACTGTGGATACCTCGCCCGGAACGCTGGCACAGGACGCCAGCGCATATCGAAACTGAGAGTTGGAATGAGGGTCAACCGCATAGCAGACCTCAAGGATTGGAATTGAAAGATCAGCCAGGCCAGCCTGACGCAGCCCGCAGCTCAGGACCCGCCAACGACCAGTCTCGTCTATGTCGATCATCCCAATAGGCTCGCACCGCCGCCACCGATCAGCCCGCAGCGACAGGCACTACTCCGACCATTGCTTCGCCTCAATGATCGCCTCACGCACCGAACGCAAGCCGCTCAAAATGATGGCCGCTGCAATCGGTATCAGTATTACGCCTGCGAGCGCTATCGACTTGTTAAGTGCGCCGTCGTCGCGGAAAACATAATCGGTTATGCTTGCAACGATCGTGGGTCCGAACCCCATCCCCAGCAGATTTGCAACAAGGAAGTAAACCGCCGTCGCCTGTCCGCGCATTTCATTCGGTGTGATGAGCTGGATCACTCCGCCGCCCACACCGCCCTGGAACGCAGACAGGAAGATCGCAACCGACAGGCAAACCATGCCCACCAAAGGCAGCTCCGTAAGCCCGATCACCACCAGAAACGGCAACATGGCGAGCATGGACATCAGGATGACACGGCTATAGGCATCCGTCTGCCCCTGGGAAAACCAGCGGTCTGCAAGTATACCGCCCATCAATAATCCGGCGGTGCCCATCACCATCATGATAAGACCAAAAGTCAGACCAGCCTCACCACGAGTATAGCCAAAGGTGCGAATGAAATACTCCGGCCCCCAGATATTCAGACTGAAGACGACCATGATAAACAAGGATAATCCCAGAATGTGCGTCAGGAAGGCCCGCTTTCTCTGCATCAGGAAGGAGACAACTTCGCCAATCGACGGGGCGTCAACATCTGCGCCGGCCTGCGCCGCCGCTGTCTTCATCCCACCTTTGCGCACCGGCTCGCGGAAAGTGAACATCAAGGCCGCAACGATAAGCCCTGGCAAACCGACGACGAAGAAGGCAAGCTGCCATCCCTCGCGTTCACCGATCACCGGCAGGACAACCTCCCCAAGGCTCATCGTGTACTCGATGACTTTACCGCCGATAATATAGGCAAGACCCGAACCGATGGTTACGCCGATCGTATAAACGCTCAAGGCTCGCGCGAGCGACTTTCTGGGAAAGTAATCCGTGATCAAAGAATAGGCTGCAGGCGACAAAGCAGCTTCGCCGACACCTACACCGACCCGCGCCGCAAACAGAGCCCAGAAGCCCTGCGCCATGCCGCATAGAGCGGTCATCAGACTCCAGACCGTGATCGCAATAGCGATCAGGCTACGACGGCTATAGCGATCCGCTATTCGGGCGAGTGGCAAACCCATGACCGAATAGAAGATGGCGAATGCCAGGCCCGCGAGCAGGCTGTACTGGGTGTCCGAAATATCGAAACTCGTCCGGATGGGCCCCACCATCAATCCCATGATCATCCGGTCGATAAAGGAGAACGTCTGAGCTAACATCAGTATGCCGACGACATACCAGGCATAGACCCCGCCGTTCGATTGAGCCCGAGCTGCATTTACCTGCGTTTGATCTGACATGTGGACGTCCTAATCTAGAAGGGGCGAGCCGGAACTGTCCCGCGTCAGACATTCTGAGAGATCAGCGTGACTGGCTTAAAGGGTCCGGCGCATCTGCAGCTGAGTTAAGCAGTGAGCCCCAGATGTTGCAAGTGCCCTCGTTTCATCAGTTCTCCTGACTTTTCGGTACTCTGGCAGGATGGTCCGGAACAGGCTGGCACGGACGCCCGCGCAAAACGCGTCGCCGTCCGCCGGCCCCAATTTCAGGAGAACACAGATTAGAGAGGGAGAGTGAGAGACAGAAAGAGAAAGCTACACCCAGGCCTCAGCGCCGCTTGCTCGCTTCCGGCCGCTTGCAAAAAAAGGGGGCCCTGGAGCCCCCTTCTCGATTTGCGGCCTGTCGCCGGAGCTTCAGAATTTGTAGGTCACTTCGAAACCCGCTTCTCTCGGCGCGCCATAGAACTGCATGATCGGAAGCGTACCGTTTCGGTTGATCCCGACCAGAAGTTCTTCATCCGTCAGATTATTCACATAGACATTGAAAAGCCAGGCGTCGCTGGGGGCCAGGGACAGGCTGGCATTCATGACGGTCACCGCGTCGCGGAAGAAAGCCGGCTCGAGCGTACGCCCACCGACCATGTAGTCGTCCGTATAGCGCATATCAAAGTGTGCACCTAGTTCTCCGAGGCCGATTGTTCGGGAATAGTCAAGGATGAAGCTTCCGCTATACTCCGGTGCGCCCGGGAGCGGGATGTTGGTGTTATCGGTCGGGATGTTATAAATTGTCGGGACGACCGGGACGCCGTTTCTGGTGACAACTGTCGCCGGCCCGCATTGACGCGGGATCGCCGCGTTAGAGGCCGAGAAAGCACCGTCAACGTCAGCGCAGAAGTCTGTGTATCCCGCATCCAGATAGCCGAAGTTCAAACCAGCAGTGAGGTTATCTGTCGCTGCCCACTTCAGAGCAACCTCGAGGCCTTTGGTCTCGACCTCGCCGATATTGGTGATCACCGCCTCAGCTCGCTGCGCACCCATCCGGGAGGTTGTGCTTTGCAGATCCTCATACTGGTTCTGGAAAACGGCAACCTCATAGCGGAAGTTCCCGCCGAGAAGATTGCCCTTCATGCCGGCTTCGTAAGTGGTGACGGTTTCCTCATCATAAGGACCCACGTTCTCCGCAATCGTCCCGCGCGAGTTGAACCCGCCGCCTTTATAGCCGCTGGCGTAATAGGCATACAGGTTCATCGCGTCATTGGGAGCGTAGGACAGAGCAACCCGCGGATTGAAGTTACTCCAGCTCGCATCCAGTTCACCGTTGAAGCTTGTCGAGGTAACCCCGTTCACCGTCGCAAGCACACGTAAACTATAGTCCTTTTCGTCCTCGGTGTAGCGCCCGCCAAGGGTCAGGGTCCACTGTTCCCCAAAGTGGAGGTTAGCCTGCGCAAAAGCCGCGAGACTCTTCGCGTCCTGCGCGACAAAGGACTGCGATCTCACCGCCGCCGAGGACACAACATTGTTTTCCTGACTGAATTCATCGTTACTGATGAAGGCGCCGATCACGTAGTCGACAAATCCACCGGTCGGGGAAACGTAGCGAAGCTCCGCACTCCTGGAGTCGCCCTTGAAGTCGCGGGCGACATTAAAGCTTGGCTCGGGTGTTGTCAGCCCGTCAAAGTCTCCGAGGTTAAAGTACTCCAGGTCACGCGTGCCCAGCACAGCGGTCAGCATTCCTTCCCCGATATCGAAATCAGTCTGCCAGGTTATTCCGCTGGTTTTTGTTGTGACGAAGGGATCGAAGTTGACCGCTACGTTTCGGACGTTGCCTGACCGCGCCGCGGCAGGAAGGGCATTGAACCCGTTCTGAGCGGCTGTGTTGTAGGTCGCAGACGGAGCGATATACATCGCAGGACCGATGGTTGTATCGTCAAAGTCGTCAATTGTGAGATCCGACTGAATCCAATCCGTTGGATTAAATCGCAGCGCCGCACGCCAAGCGGTCACATCGGCCGTATTCAGATCTGAACCCGTGATGACGTTGGTTGCGTAACCATCATATTCCTTGAGATTAACCGCGAGCTTTGCCGCGAGCATGTCGTTCGCGAAACGGCCCGTATCCACTTTGGCGCGCGCCTGACGAAGGCCGTTCTCGCCCAGCGTCAGACGGAGAGAGCCACCCGCTTCATCTTTCGGCCGCGAGGTCACGACGTTGACTGTGCCGCCCAGGTTGTTCTTTCCGAACAGCGTTCCCTGCGGACCTTTTAGGATTTCGACCCTGTCTATGTCGAACAGATCAAGCATCGTGCTGGCAGCAAAGCCGACATATACGCCGTCAATGAAGGTCGAAATCTTCGGATCCGAATTAGGATCAGGATCGCTCTGCGTGATGCCTCGGATGGAGAATGACGGTACGTTCGGGACGAGCCCTTGTGGCTGCAGCACAACGTTTGGAACGAGGCCATTTATGCTTGTGATATCAGATGCGCCTGGCGCTTCAATCACATCCTCCTGGAATGCCGTGATCGAGATCGGCACATCCTGAAGATTTTCCTCACGCTTCTGAGAGGTCACAGTGACCGTCTTCAGTCGGGCTTCTGCATCCTGCGGCGGCCCTGAATTTTCGTCTGTAGACTGAGCTAACGCCGGCACACCGCCAAGTATGGTTGCACTCAACAGGATGCCTGTCAGTGTTTTATTGGTTTTCATGATTTTCCTCCCGTTGGAATCGATTATTTATCTGGTGATCCTGTCGCCGAAATGGGCAGGCATGTTTTTGACCGGCTGGCTGAGACGGCCCTGGCCAGCAAAACTGCGCGCTTTCCATCGCCGACGGCGCAACCGCGCCTGGCCGGCAGCCGCGGCCCGCCCCGCACCCGAAGCCATCCCTCGATAAACCCGGAAGCGGCTGGTGTATACAATTCAAAGACCCGCAGAAACCGCGGCGCTTCAGCAGCCTTCCGGAGCGAAACTCCGATGCTCCGGTTTTGCACGCCTTCCGGGTGACGATAGGCCCCTTCGGCCTGGTACGCTACGCTCTTCCGCAGCCAGACCGCAGCCTGAAACGGACGCTGCAGCAAGAACCGGCGCGCGGCGCCGCGCACCTGCGCGTGGATCACTGCGGACGCCTGGCCTGACAAAGCCTTCATTCTTCTATGAAACCCTTCAAAACCCGGCGCCGGATCAGTTCGGCCGCGAAAACGTCCCGCCCGACAATTGTATACAAAGCGGCGTTTGGCAACCCATTTCTGAACTTTGGCAAATTTCTGCTCCCCGCACCCAAGATGGCTTCCGGAGCGGCCGGGCCCGAAAACCGTGAGGCGCGCAATTCCGACCCGCCGCAATCACCCGGCAGCATCGGCTTTCGCGCCGGCCCGTCACGGCAAATACGCTATGATCGAATTTTCAAAACGTCAAATATATTGACGGAGAAAGTTCGCGTGATACCAGTGCCCGGGACATTGCCGCGCTCTCTGGATGCACACAGCCATGACCTCAGATTCTACCGGTGGCTTCGAATTCAAAGGCGTCAATCACGTCGCACTTGTATGCAAAGATATGGCGCGGACGGTCGAGTTCTACCGGGACAAGCTGGGCATGAAACTGACCAAGACGCTCAATCTTCCTGAGGGAATGGGCCAGCACTTCTTCTTTGATGTCGGAAACGGGGATTGTATCGCCTTCTTCTGGTTTCCCGGTGCACCGGAAGCCGTTGCGGGAATCTCGTCTCCCAAAGCGTTGCCCGGGCATGGCGACATCACCACTGCGCATGGCTCCATGAACCATATCGCGATCAACGTCTCCGGTGACAAGTTCGATGAGTACTGCAAGCGCCTCGTGGACAGAGGAATCGAGATCTCCCCGATCCTGAACCATGACGATTCAGAGTACCAGGTGGCGACAGCCGTTCATGATGACGTCTTTATCCGATCGGTCTACTTTTTCGATCCCGACGGCATTTTGCTTGAGTTGGCCGCATGGCATCGCCCACTCTCTGATGTGCGGGACGTCGTCCACGATCCGGTGCGCGCGGACGGGACACCAGCGAAGAACCTGGTAACAGGCACGGTTTGAGACCTTATTGCACTTTACTGTCCGCAACAGCCCAAGCCTACCATAGCGATCGGAGGAATCCTGATGCCAAGCCTGAAACCGCTGCCACGCGATCAACTCTCGACGGATACCATGAAATGGTATTTCAATTTGCTTTTCGGTCCAGATCGCGATCCGCTCGTAGAACCGGGAACGGCGACCGGGACACCTGGCGACTGGTGGCCGGTATTTGCTTTGTCGGAAGACATATTTCAACACTCCGTAGACGGATTTAAAGTCTATAGGAGCCCGAAACGAAAGCTTGACCCTATTCTGAGGGAGCTCGGGCAGACTCGCGCTGGCTGGGTGATCGGCAGCCAATTCGTTTATTCTCAGCACTGCAAGTCACTTCGCGCTCTGGGAGTGCCGGATGAGAAGATTTCTGCAGTACACTGCTGGGCGGTAAGCGACCTGTTTGATGAGAGGGAACGGGCCGTTTTGGCTTTCGCAGATTGTCTTTCGGGTGAGCGTGGGCGCGTGCCCGACGAGGTCATGGCAAAATTGAAGACATTTCTGAGCGATGTTGAAATCCTTGAATTAACCTACATTACCAGCCTTTACGTGATGCACGCGATTATGTCCCGCGCGCTCAAGACAGAGTTTGACGACCGAGAAGAGCCAATCGTAGAGGTCGCAGCCCCTGACAGCTTCAATGCCACCGACTTTCTGGGTGGCCGGGGCACCTGACACCCGCCCTTTCAGGCCGGGCCTCCAGAGGGAGGCGGCGGTATCCCTCATCCTTAGAACGCAGAACGCACGGCTCTCGCCGGCCTAGCGCAGCACCTCGCAGGCGCGGCCGGGCGGGCCCCTGCCAAAAAGAGCACCCGGCCGCTCCACAATCGCAAGGGTCTTTGGAAAACGAACCGCCGGACTGTGATCGCTGAGACCGGGATGAGCAAGCACAAGACCAAGCAACCGCTCATGCGACAGGGCACACTCCATAATGCTCGATCAGATCGCCGCAGCGTAGCCCGGATTACGGCTTCGGCAGATACCAGATGGGTGAAGCCCAGGCGCGTTCCTGTATCATAACGTCTGCACCTGGAAACTCCTCGCACCTGCCTGCCGTCTTGCACTGTACGGAAGACCAGCGCGGCGTCGGAAGTTCTAGGGCGCGAACATACCAGAAAGCTGATGCGGTCTGATCGAACTGACTGTCTGTCCAGGTCAGACACGACTCAGACGCTCCACCTTCATTCTCCCAAACTTTAATTACACTCTCAGTATAGACTCCATTTTTCAACGAGCCCTTGACGACCTCGATCGTCTTCAGCGGCGTCCGGTCAGCAGCTGCAACGATCCGGAATGTCGCCTCCGGAATAAGTTCCGAGATCGTCCCGCCCATCGGCGTCCCATCCGGGACGGACATTATAGCGCCAACCGCGTCGCAGGATGCTTCAGCATCGCCGGCCGCATCAAATCGCAGGCGGATCCTGGGACCGCTTGTTGCGTAGACTTCCCGGTTCTTGAGCGCGGCAAAAATACTCTCGCGCGTATTCTGTTCCGCCCATACGCCCACAATACCGCCAGGATTGAAGCCCAGCCGGCCCATGTTCCGGGCAAAATCGCCAATCCCGAAAACCGTACCCTGCCACCGGTCTTCCTCAACATAACCGCCCATTCCCGTGTGGCTGTCTGTCGATCCGATGAAGCCCACCTGTAAAGGCGGATCACCGCTGCCGGAGCTTGCTTCGTTCGCCAGAAGCCCCCTGCGAAGCAACCCTCGCGCATAGGTAGACTGCATGCGCTCCCATTCCTCTTCAGTGAAGTCTGACAGCGGCTTAAGGCGTGAACGGAAAGTTATGTAGGGCTCGAAATCACAGTCAGACGGGGCCAGACGTTCAGCGTAAGGCACAAGGCACTCACTGGCACCCTTCTCCTGTGTGATCTCTACAAGACGTTCATACTGCCCCCTCAACTCGAGCATCCGCTCGTCCTCGAACTCGATGTCGAAGCTGTTCCCGTCGCCCATGTTCATGTTGTGGGCTATCGTCAATACATCGCAGCCTTCTTCAATCCGGCAGCCCGTCTCAAGCAATTCGAACAACTGCCGCAGCTGCGGGTAGCGGATATAGTCAATCGGAAAAGGTGTGACGTTTTCGGTGGCGAAGATGACGTTACGGTGGGTATGAGAATAAGAGGGCGTTGCAGTCCATTCAAACCCGTTGAACGCTGTGAACGTACACGGATCGTTAGCCTGGTTGGTTTGCTGCTGCAGCCGGTCCCATTGGGTGAACAGAGCGGTTTCGCAGGCGTCGGGGTCCTCCTTGCAGATATCTGTCTTTCCAGGCTGCGCCTCGGTTATCGTCGGATTGACGTATTCCCGGAACACATCAGAGCCGGTTTCCTGCGTACTGAGCTCTCTCAGTCTTGCGCAATAGGGGTGCGCCGACATCAGTGGCTCGGAGCAGGTATACATGAGGTCCAGCCATTCTGCATGGTCGGTCACAGCCATGAAATCCAAGGGACGGTCGAGCTTGACTTCGCCGGCTGGTGTGTCCACCGGGAAGCCCTTGGCAAATCTGTAGGCTTCTGCCGGCGTCCTGATCGTACCGAAACCGTAGGCATCAAGCGAATAGGCTGTGTGCACATGCAGATCGCCCCAGAAAACCTGCTTTACGCCAGGCTGGTAGCCCGGACAGTCTGCGGCCATCGGCTCCACCGCCGCCGCTTGCGTAACTTGACTGAAGGGCGTGCCAGTTTGCTGAAACTGGCCACAGGCCGACAGCAGAAGCATGCCCGCTAGAGCCGCACAATGTGCAGCGCCGATCCCGAACCCCGCCTTCATTCTCATACCCCACCCTTATCGATTATGGAATTCAGCGGCTCGGAGCCGATCCGATGCTCCGGCACCGAATCGCTCTGCCTCGCGCTGACGCCTGTTATTCGCCCTCTCGCGCTCAATCCGCCCTGCTGGCGTTTGCTTGTGATCCACGGACCTTGCACCATCCAGTGTGCAACAGGCTAGCCTGACTTGATACCGGCCCGGATCAGAAAAACACGCCAATTTGGGAAAGCCGTGATCAACCGGCCCCGCGCATCTGACACCGGCGGCCCTTACCCTGACCCGCCACTTGCAAAGGCCTTCCAGCGGACCAATCCCCAAAGCCACATGCACACCAGAAGCAGCCTTCTGCTCGAACCTGTCATGTCTGACCGAAAACGGCTTGTCGAAGAAGACAATACGCGCACGGCCCTGCCCCTCAAACGACCGGCACATGCTCTCGCACCGGTTGCGGGTGCCTGAAATTTCCTCAGACGTCAGCCCAGCTCTGAGACGAAGTCCCCGAACATCTTCAAGAGGCCAGCGCGCCTGTTCCCTGCCCCGGCAGCAAAACGCGGCATGGTCGATGTTTGTGACAGCGGAACGTGACAGCCTGCAACTCCAATCCTTGGCCTGTTTGGACCAATGCCGCCACGGAATTGCTGTTTAGAAGACAAGACCGGACGACGCGATAGGTTTCGCGTCCTTCTCATTTTTGTCAATATCATTGACATCTTCCGCTGAAGTCGAGCCTGCCCATATAGCAGATCCAAGTGCGCCCGGCCGGCCCCATGGCCCTTGAAACGCTCACCCGCCATGCATCCTTGGGTTGACCTGTGAGCTTCTTCTGCATCGCGCCGCCCGCATCACCCCGACGATCGCTGGAGCGTGCAGCGCGACGATCAAGATCAGACAGGCGCGATAAACAATATAAGAACGCGCCTCAGCTCAGGAAATGTCGCGCAGCGGGCCTCAATGCGCCGCTTCGAGGCACGCCAGGTGAGCCCGGCCAGACATCTGCCAGATGTCCATGTGCGCCTGAGCTGACGTCTCCAGGATAGGCCGCAAAAGCCCGCATGCCGGGAACCAGGCCGCGGCAAGGACCGCGGTCAATGGCCAATCTGGCTGCAGACACTTTTAAAGCCCTTCTGGCTGGCGTCTGCCCCCTTGACGGATTTGCGCCCGATCACGCGGCGGAGGCTGAATGGATCCCGCGCCCAGGGGCCCTACCTCTCAAATCGATTGAATTGTATACCGCCCGGGTCATCGGTATGTCTGGATCCAAGATGTCCTGCGATCTGCGCTGCAACTCAGGTTGAAACAACATGACCACCCTGTCAGAAAAACCAATCCCGGTTCAGTCACGGCCATTCTGGCGCCAGCCATTGGTCCATTTTTTGCTCGCAGCGCTTGCCGTTTTTCTACTCGACGAAGTGCGCGGAGGCGAGACACGGCCGGACCGCGGCCTGATCGTCGTAAGCGGCGCGCAAATCGATCGGATGAGTGCCATGTGGGAGCAGAGCTGGGACCGGCCGCCAGCAAGGCATGAACTCGAAAACATCCTAGCCGACTATATCGAGGAAGAGGTATACAACAGAGAGGCCCGCGCCTTGGGGCTCGATGCGGATGATCCCGTCATAAGGCGCTATATCCGCCAGAAAATGGAGTTGCTGACCCAGGGGAGCATCGTGGTGCCCGCGCCGGGTGACGACGAGCTTCAAGCTTTCTTTGAGGCCAATGCATCCAATTACCAGAGCTCGCCTCGGTTCGATTTTCAACAGATCTACCTCGGTCCTGAACTCACTGCCGACCCGGCATCCCAGCTGACCGCAGTCCGGTCGGGCTCGAAGCTGGAAAACCTGCCGGATCAGACCCGAATCGCGAGCCAGATGAAAGATGCAGACCAGTTTCACATCTCCCGGATCTATGGTGCTTCTTTCTACGACGCCCTCGCCTCGCAGAGCATCGAAGAATGGCAGGGGCCTGTTGCATCAGTTCTCGGCTTTCATTTTGTGAAGATTTCCCGGCGTGAGCCCGGCGTCACTGCGCCGTTTTCAGATGTCAGCGAAGCCGTCCTAGCCGACTGGCAGGCCGCAAAGCGCCTGGAACTCGAACGTGCAGCGTTTGAAAGACTGAAGGCGCAATATGAAATCAGGCTGGAGTTGCCGACAGAATGACACGCATGGCACGCCTGCTCTTGTTGCTGCTCGTGACAGCGATCCAATCCTCAGCTGCGTTCGCGCACGAGCTGAGGGCCGGATACTTCGCACTGAAACAGACGGATGCTTCCAGCTATGAGGTTATATGGAAGCCGCCTGTTCTCTCCGGCCGGCGGCTTGATGTCGTCCCCGAACTGCCAGCAGACTGCCAGGTGCAGAACCGAGGCACACAGGTCTCCTCTGCCGGAGATCTCATTCAGTCTTCATTTCTCAGCTGTTCCGCCGCGCTCGACGGACGACTGGTGCGGTTCGCTGGCCTCAACTCCACTCTGGCAGATATCCTGGTGCGCCTTCAATCCCTTGAAGGCAAGGAACAGGCGCTTCTGGCAACACCCGACGAACCTCAGGTCACCTTTGCTGAATCGGGCACCCTTCTGAGTGTCTTCTGGACTTATGCAGGTCTTGGTACCCAGCACATCTGGGAAGGCCCAGACCATCTTCTTTTTGTGCTGTGCCTCGTCTTCCTGATCCGGAATGCGCGCCAGCTCATCGTGACGATAACGTCCTTTACGCTCGCCCATTCACTGACGCTGGCGGCAACCACCCTGGGCTGGGTTCAGCTGAACATGGCGCCTGTTGAAGCCATCATCGCCCTGTCGATTGTCTTCCTGGCAAGTGAAATCCTGTCCCGGGAAAGGGGAGAAGAACGCTTGTCTGAGCGCTGGCCATGGCTCATCGCGTTCGTTTTCGGGCTGCTGCATGGGTTCGGGTTTGCTTCGGCGCTGTCCCAGATCGGGCTGCCCGATGACGCGCTACCTGCCGCGCTGCTTGCATTCAACCTGGGTGTCGAGTTCGGCCAGCTGGTGTTCGTCGCAATCGTCCTGGCCTTGTTGGCGCTGTTGAGGCGCGTGAACCTGCACCCCATCGCACAAACCGTGTCTGTTTACGGCGTCGGAATTCTCGCTACGGTTTGGTTCTTCGAAAGACTGGCCTAACCCCCCTCACCACCGCGTTCATGCCGAATTTCTAATGCTTTTGATTGATTGCAAGCTGGGGAAAACCTGATGAGTGCAGCAGCCGACCATGCCTACAGCGTTATCCGCAGCAAGATTTTTGATGGTGAGTTCAGCTCCGGTGACAGGCTGAAAGAAAGCGAACTGTCCAAGGCCTGCGATGTCAGCCGGACACCGGTACGAGAAGCGCTACGTAAACTTGCGGCGGACGGCCTCGTTCGAATTGCACCCAACTCCGGCGCGATCGTTGCGCATTGGAGCGAGAGTGACATTCAGGATATCTATTCGGTGCGCGTGCGGCTGGAAGCCCTCGCCGCGAGCCTTGCAGCGCAGCGACGAACAGACGCCGATCTTGCAAAGCTTCAAGCCTGCGCGGACGAGATGAAAACTGCATCCGATGTTCGCAGCCCGCATGAAAACGATCTGGAAATCGCACGCCTCAATAGCGATTTCCATCACCTGATCCTAGCTGCAGCGCGCAGCCGGGCCCTGGCAGCTGCCGCATCGCAGGTGATTGAGGCCCCCCTGATGCTGCGGACATTCCGGCGATACGAACCGCAACGTTTAATGCGAAGTGTCTCAGACCACCTCGAATTGGTCTCCGCCATTCGGGCAAGGGATGCCGGCCTGGCAGGCAGCCTTATGGAAGCCCATATATTGTCAGGCCTGAGAACACTCGTTGCGCGGCCGGACTAAACCGTCGCCTCTTGCAAGTCTTCTGAGACTATACTCAACACGCCTTGATTAACCTTATTTGCTCAGCCTCCCTCATGTCAGAGCGCTTGCGGGTCCGACCCTGATCGCTGCGTCACACAAAACGATCTCTTCTTGTGTGCGCAGGAGGGGCGACCGATAATTTCATACGCCTAAAGATTGTCAAATAAGTGGACAATCGGTTCTCTGCCGCGTAACTGACAGAAGAGTTGTCTTTACGACGGAGCTGCAGGTTGCCCAAAGTCCTTATTGTTTTCTATTCGCGCGATGGTTCCACCGAAGCGCTCGCAGGCGCGGTGGCCGAAGGAGCGGCCGAGGCCGGTGCCGACGTACGGCTTCGGCGCCTGCGCGAATTGGTTGATGAACGCACAATGGCCGCTGTTCCAGGATGGAGAGAATCCGCCGAGCGGATGAATGCGATCTACGAGGCGCCGTCCCCCGATGATATGACTTGGGCAGACGCGATTATCTTCGGCTCACCAACCCGTTTTGGTTTGCTCGCCGCAGAGCTCAAAGCGTTTCTGGATAGTCTTGGCGGCCTCTGGTTCCAGGGTAAGCTTGCAGGAAAGGTTGGTTCGGCCTTCACCTCTTCGTCAAGTGTTCATGGCGGAAATGAGATCTGCAACTTCACGATGTTTGCACCGATGGCTCACTTTGGAATGATCATTGTTCCGCCCGGTTATACCGATCCTGTGATGTTCAAAGCAGGAACACCCTATGGGGCCTCTTCGGTTTCTCAGGGCGCCAACCGCGCGCCGCCCTCAGGAGAAGACCGCGCCGTTGCGAGGCATCAGGGAAAACGGGTCGCCGGCATTGCCAAAGCCCTGGCGCTCCCGGATAGCCGCGCCGGCAGCATTGGAACATAGCCTCCCGGAACATACCCGCAGGCGCAAAAATCCACCGGGAAACAAATGCGCTTATGTTTGGCCCCGGCATTCGAGAAGGTGTCCGCAGGAAGTCCCGCAGATCAGAAACAGGGTCGTCTAGGAAAAAACGAAACCCCGAGCCCTTATGGCGCGGGATGGTGGCCGCTGCAAAAAGGTAGCCCGCACCCCGGAATGGGGCGCGCGCCGCAGATGGCGGACATCTGATCGATCATCATCGACATGCTGCGGGGCAGCGATGCCCCTGCCATCCGCCCCATGCTTAATACGAAAAGCGCGCTGTACCTCCCTGCCCCCGCACTGGACTTTAGGGAATTGGGGACTACCTCGAGCGGAAGAGTTAGGTTCTGGCGTTCAAACCGGGGCCCGGATGCAGCCTAGTCTCGCCTTCGAGAACCCGAAACCAGCGAAGCCGGCGAAAGGCGTCCAGCAGGGATAGCACCGGGTTGAAAATCAGTCATAAATGTTTCAGCGAAAAGGCTGTGCGGAGCGCCGCACGCGGAATGGTCGGGGGGATATATCCAAAATGGAGTCAACGATTGCGCGGAAACGGGTAAAGCCTCGCCGGGCCGCTTCAGACTCCGGACGGCCTTCCGACCCGGATCCGCGGCTTAACTGGCAATTGCTCAGGGCTTCCATCTGGATCGACCGCGGGCTTCAGCAGAACATGCAAGCGCGGGGCTGGCCACAATTCTCCCGAACGGAATCCCAGATCTTGCTGCTCACGGCGGTCGGGATCGTGCGTCCGATAGAAATGGCCCGGAATCTCGGATTAACGCGGCAGGCCATAAACCAGGCCATTGCTCAGTTGATCGAGAAACGCGTCGTGAAACTTGAGGAGGATACCCGCGACAAACGCTGCAAGATCGTCACGTTTGTACCCGAGGCAGATCCTATGCGTAAGGATGCGCGTGAGATTTTACAGCGCCTTGAGGCGGAGCTTGAGCGTCGAAGCGGGCGGGCGTCACTGGATTGTCTGCGCGAGATGGCCCACTGGGATTGGAGCAATCCGCCCGTCTTCTGACTGTTCCGCGTCAGCGACTGTGAGACAGATTAGCCTAATTGCTTAAGGAGAATTTCTGGCTCATCGCGACTGATACGAGGCGTGAAGACGAGACAGCGCTAGGAGGACAGAAATCTGTCCGCAGGACAGACTTCCTGACGCGCCGGGCCGAAAGAGTCTTCGGCGGAGAAGCATGTGCAGGCAATCAAGCGTCAGACACGGCGGAAGTTTTCCGCCGAGGAGAAGATCCGGATTGTCCTAGAAGGCCTGCGCGGCGAGTACTCGATTGCCGAGTTGTGCCGGCGCAAGGGATGAGGCGGATCAGAAATCGCACAGCGATTTCCCGCTGAATGCCCAGGGTCTTTATTACACCTGGTCGAAGGAGTTCCTCGAAGCCGGCAAGAAACGATTGTCCGGCGACACCGAGCGGCAGGCGACGTCGGGCGAAGTGACGGGCCTGAAGCGTGAGATGCGTGACCTCAAGGAGGTCGTGGCGGACCTGACGCTGGAAAACCGCATTCTGAAAAAAAGCGTGATCGGGGGCGAGCCATTTTCCGCCATTGGTCTGAGGACAATGGCGAGCGACGCCCAAGAATGAGACACCCCGCATCCGAAAATCTCGAAAACATCCGGCTGATCGAGAACTCGCGCCAGCCGGTGAAAAAGACGCCCGATCAGATCGGCGTGTCGCGGCCGACCTTCTTATCGCTGGTACGATCTGTATCGGCGGTTTGCCGATGTGGGGCTGGAAGACCGGGCGGCAGCTCTGGACGCGTCTGGAACCGCATCCCGGCGCAGGTGTGTGACCAGGTTCTGGAAATAGCGCTCGACCAGCAGGAACTCTCGCCCCGGGAGCTGGCAGTGACTTTCACGGACGAGAAGCGTTACTTCGTCTCGGAAGCAAGTGATTATAGTCTTCTGAAGGCGCATGACCTGATCACCAGCCGGGCCTTCATTGCGATGAAAGCCGCCAGTGAGTTCCGCCTCACCCAACCAGTTCAGGCAGACCGAATTCACCCACCTGAAGGTCATCGGCTGGGGGTGGTTCTATCTCTCCACGGTACTCGATGACTTCTCCCGCTACATCATCGCCTGGAAACTCTGAACGGGCATGGCGGCGAGTGATGTGCACGACACGCTCAATCTGGCGCTCGACGCTACGGGGCTTAAAACCGCCAATGTCGTTCACCGCCCGCGCCTGTTGTCCGACAGCGGACCTTCCTGCATCTCTGGCCACCTCGCCAGATATCTCGCGGGCAAAGGCATGAAGCACACGCGTGGCGGGTCCTATTACACTCAGACGCAAGGCAGTTGGAGCGTTAAGCGATTGATCCGGGAGTTCAACAGTAGCGCAGACAAACGCTGGCACCAGACTCTGAAGAACCGCATCTTGCTGGAGAACTGCTTCCTGCCCGGAGGCCTTGAAACGCAGATCGACGCGTTCGTCGGCCACTACAACCATCAGCGCTATCACGAGAGCCTGAAAAACCTAACCCCGGCGGATGTCTACACCGGCCGTGGGCCGACCATCCTGCTCGAACGTGAGACAATCAAAAGGAGGACAATGCAACTCAGGCGCTTGCAGCACGCCTAGTCTGCTCCTTAACTTAAACCCAGATGCGCCAGACCCTTCTTAACTCCGGCAGACTTCTGTCTCAAAATACCTGACCACGGACATGCGGGCACCCTCTCACTGATCGGACCTGACTGTCACCAGCAACCGATCGGAATAATGACCAGCCGGCTGATTAACGTTTAATCTTCCTATCGTGACCCGAAAATCGTGTAGTCGGCCTGCCATCCCATGTCGGATCGTATGGCCTTCGATCATTCGACGTTGGGTAATGGCTTTGCCATCAAGTGTGAGACCGTATGGGATATAAATATCCGCCTTCTCGTGTTTCAGCTTCATATCATTCTCAGAGTGAAAGCTCAGGGTATAATCAGAATTTGCATAAACACTGAAATCGAGGCGCTGCTCCGCACCCGATTGCAGGTTACCCATATCAACCGTGCGTGATGTTATTCCAGCACCTGCAGAATCCCCGATAGATACCGCCACTCTCGGCCAGACCTCCGTACCCAGTCGGATGCGCCTTGTATCCTCTACTGTCAGTAGCCCTTCCTCTATTTTCAGCAGCGTCACATCTAAATCGGTCGCGTAAATACCGGCAGGGACATGTTGAGCAGATGGTATATCAATCACAAATCCGGCGAAAGACACACCTCCCGAGTTGTGAAACCTACCAAAAAAACTCAGCATATTCGTATCCTGATCACCGTCGTTTGCGGACAGCGTGAAATCCAGTGTACCCCGAGCGGATACCAGCCTGGGATCGCTGCCCGCGGGGACAACGTCCACTTGATAGCCACAGCCAGCGCCGGAATTTCTAATCTCAAACCCTACATACTCGCGATGCACCGCCGCTGCGTCGGCCTCATACCCCCGGCTTCTGGGGCCACGCCAATCGATCTCGCCCGGAACATGAAGCGAGAGCCTGCACGGCGGAGGTGTCTCTGTCTCCGCAACTGCTTCTACAACCTGCGGATCAGCTTCAGATACAGCGAACAGACCAAAGCACAGTGTAGACAGACTTAAGAGCTTAAAAAAACGGTGAGACATTCTATTCCTTCCCCATTGCAGCGTCATTCTCAGCTACTCGTAGCTCCGCCTTCGAACTAACTGTTTCAAGCACAACATGCTGCTCGAGTCGTGTCAGGCCAAGTGCGCCCTGAGGGACCCTGATCGCCGCGACCATTTTATTGGGTGCTTCGATTTCTATCCGGACGTCTTCGCCCGCCTTCAAGCCGTCCACAAAGAATCGGCCGCCGGAATTGCTGAAGGTCGCCCGACGCTCGCCGTCTCCGGTCAGCGCGTAGCCCGATGCAAACGGAACCGGATTACCGTCAATGTCCACCAGCATACCCACCACCGAAACGTTCCGATCGGTGCCCACATTGACAATGTGACCGCTGCGCAACCCAGGCCTGAAGGAATAGGTTTCTTTGCCGATCGATATCCCGCCGGGCGCGTCTGGGGCCTCGACCTGCACTGTCCTTGGATAGTAAGATTGTAGGTCAGGAAGTACGGCGGGTCCAAGCGCCGTGCTTCTGGCCGCGTAGCTCCGTCCTGCTCCGAAAATGGTCGAGCCCGGATCAACCGCGATATCAAACATTTCTGCTCCGGCAGCAGTTTTGAAAATAGCGAAGCTGTCGACTACCGGCCTTGACAAGGCCGTAGACCCGTCGGCGTAGACAAAAGCCGAGCCCAGAAACAGATTTGTAAAGCTCTCTTCTCCGAGGCGTCCGCCCGGCTGGACCTGGGCAAATGTCTGCTCCAAGCGAGCGTCGAATCTGTTGCCGACATATCCAACGCCCGCTCGTAGCTCATCTCTGAAAGACTGCGCCGTATAAGCGATGTCATACCCGAATGAGTTTGCACCCGTGTTCGGTTGGTATCCGAAACTTGCCCTTGTCGTATTCCTGCGGGTTTCGTGGGCCAGTTGAGTTGATGCAGGCCCAAAGCGCACTGTGTAAGATATCCCTGCGCTCCACTCCGATCTGCCGCCCAGTTCATCATACCTCACCGTCGCACCCAGCGCGCCTCGACCAAGACGCCTCGTTCCCGAAAAGGTCACCGACAACTCGTCAAAATTAGAATCATAACGCCGCCGGTGACCACCCGTCATCTGTAGTCGGAGCTTGTCACTTACATTACCAGCAACGCGAAGGGCCGTGTCGTACTTAAATCCTGCAGAGCCGGATGTTGATCCGAGAGATCGGAAACTCCTATCCTGATAGCTTGTCTGCGCTTCAAAGGTCATCTGCCGTTTTGGATCCTTGTCTGCCCAGCGATAGAAACCTGTAACCGCGCCGCCACTCGCATCTGTATGTTCGCTGTAGTTTGCGAGAAGTCCTATGCTGCCGATACCGGTCGCAATAAGGGCCTCAGATCCAAAGTTGACCAGATCCTCGTCAAGCTGGGCGTTTACGCCCATCGTCAGCCTGTCGGAGACGCCAAGACGATAAAATCCGCTGAATGCGATATTGTTGGCGTCGTAGCGCCGTCTTCCATTCCGGATTTCTGAATCCGGCCCCGCACTGAAAGCGAACTCGCTGATGCCTTTCCGCAGCAGATTGAAGTCATAGAACGCCGCGAAGACGATGCGTTCTATTTCTCCGGTATCGTAAAGTATCTCGAGGACAACATCATTTCCGGACGACGCCCTTAATGGAAGGTCTGTAAGACTGTATCTCCCAGAAGGCAGCCGCAACTCCCGGATAAACTGCCCATTTATGGATATAGACACACGCGCTGGACGTTGCAGCTCGAACGCCTGAGACGGATTAGCTCGAAAATCTTCATCCGGTCTCAGATTGAAGTTTCTGTAGCTGGAAATGCCGAAAATTGCAGGATTTCCCTGAAGTCCCGACGTTGGAACCGTGAGATCGCCCGCCTCAAGCCGAATTAAAGGCTCTACCAGATCATACGTAAGCCGAGTATCCGAGAGGGTGAACGGATCCTCGGACGTCTCGATATAGCGAAGGCCGGTCTCCAGTACGAGACCTCTGTGGTTTCCCGCAAGATCGATGTTTACCTGTGTCGCAGTCAGCCCCCTCGGGCCGAGGGTTGAGTCGTGCACATATGTGGTCCCGGCAAAAACGTTCGCGATCAGGCTCGTCTCAGCCTGCTTTGCAATGTTCGACACATGAACCGGTCGCCGCCTCTGCTGAAGCGGTATCGGTACGATGCTCCGGAATTCCACCGGCACATCCATCTGCAGGCTCAGGTTTGACCGATCGAACTCGGCTTTGTATCCTAAAGCAGCAAGTTGAGTGATGGTAACCGTCGCCCGGTCTACGACAAGAGCTTCAAGCTCAGCTAGCCGTTCTTCAAGTACCAGGGGCGCCACGAGAGCAATCAGCGCCTCGAAGTCGATCTCGGTCTCTCCCTGATCATTCCTGGGTAGAACTTCGATATCCCCCCTGTTTGCACCTAGGACAATGACAGGATACTTCAGGCGGGGCGGCGGAGTTGGCTTTCGGCCAAAAAGTGCCTGAAATATCTCGTCTGTAGACGCATTGCGGTGAAGAGGAGATTGGGCCTGAAAATCGCCTCCGCCTGATGTGACATCGGTCTTTGCTAAACAGGAACCGCACAAAATAAGAGCCATTAGCGCGGTAGACAGAAACTTCCCGGTGAGCCTTTGAACATCCTCGCGAAAGATCGGATGAGTCCGTGGCACGAGGTTCGCCATCTCAACCCACAAAATATCGAGTGTTAAGCGTTACGCTTACGGGCCCGAATTCGACCTCATCAGGCCACGGAACGTCAATGACCGCCTGCGTGCCACTGAGAATATTCTTCATCTGCAATGTATCTACCCGTTCCCCCGTTAATTCGACGGAGCCGCCCGACGCGGAGGTAATCTGGAGGCGCGGCTGATCGAGGATGGCGCGCATGCTTCCCTTACTCGCTATTGTCAGGCGGAGCACAGGGCGACCGAATTCATCTATGGCAGGCTCACTCGATACCAGCTCGGCCGACGGCTTTGACTGGGGCGGCGCAACATAAACTGCGGCTTCATATCTATAGGCAACGGCGACGTCAGCTTGGAAATCACCGCCCTGATTTTCACTGAGGAAGCGGATAGGCAACTGCCTGACGATGACGCGGAATGCCAGCTCCCGCTCGATATCGGGAGGCCCGATCCACTGAACACGAATTGCCTGGCTTGTAGAGGGCTCGACAACAAGTTGAGGCGGCGTGATTACAAAGCTGTCGTAATCAGGCGTCCGGATCTCCTCTCCATAATCGCTTGCGCTACGTGCGTAAACTTCAATGAGCAAAGCAATGGGATCGGACTGGGTATTATTGACAACAAAGTTGCGCGCCGCCCCTGGGCCGCGGGGTTCGAGCTGGACCACAATCGGCGAGAGTTCAAAGGCTGCTGCACGAGCAAATGCTGATGCAAAAAGCGCAACAAAAAGGAATCCGGCAGCGCGTACCATGAGTGTGCAATCCGCTTAACTGAGGAACAAAAGCGGCGCCGCATGTATCCCGACATTGTGCCTCGGGACCCAGCGGCGCCACCGTTAAAAGGATCAGATATCCGCAGTCAGCGTGAGCGTCAGCGTATCCTGATAGGTCCCAGCGACATTTGAGTTCGCCAGCGATGGTGCAACCAGATCAAGATTTCCGGTCTGCACCCCGCCATTGAGAAGGATATTTGTCCAGCTGAGGTCTTGAGCCACAACTGCCGGCGTCGCGGCGATAGCAGCTGAATTGAAGGATTGAGGACCATTGCCAAAATCATCATTCAGGAAGCCAAAGGTCTCGACATCGTAGGCAATTGTGATGGCGCCGCCACTCTCCTGATGCTGAAGACCACCGTTCGCGGAAGCAATCCTGAGTGTGTATGGCGAGTTGCAGGAATAAGCGACAGCAGCAAGACCCTGGTTACCAAAGTTGCTCATGTCGACGTTCACCACCGACGTGCCATTCGGAACAAGAACACAATTACTTGCGATTGTTCCGCTCAGTTCATACTGAAGGCTCTCTGAATCAGGCGCTACCTGCGCCTGTGCCGCACCCGCGACAAAAGCCATCGCAACCAGTGCTTTGAGTGTATGTTTCATTGTGATATCCTCATTATTCGTGGGTTTGGTTTTCCGAGAACCCACGGTGTTCTGCTTAGCCCCTATTGGCGAAGCAGTTCTCCCACGCGTGTGGGAACGAGTAGGCGTGCTTGCCGACTCGCGGGCTACGGCTCGAAACGGCCGTAGCCCATCTCACCGGCAGGAAAGCCGGATAAGATCTTTGATACTCAGTCTGCCCCCTCGCCGCCCCAGGGTACAGATGCTCTTTGTCTTGTGTAGGGATTACCGGCGCCGCGCGCGCAGCGGACAGACACAATGTTCTGATCGGGCGAAACCTCTCGAAGTCTTTGCGGTGCGGGATCAACGGCACCCCGGTGCTTTCCGATAGAAACGCCGCTCTTGTAGAAATAGGTTTCGACCCGGTTGGTCTGGCGGCACACTGTCGGCCTTCTTTGCTTATCCGGAAGCGCACGTTCCTCAAGAATATCCGGTAGATCTTCAGGCTAATGTCGACGTTTAGACCAAGGTCCCAACACGCAACCAACGCTCGCTGCCACAGCTGAAGTTTCGTGCAAGTATCGCCGACAATAAGGCTGACCCCGGCCATCAAACTCCGTATCATTCCGGGATCGCCAGAAGTACCTCCAAAACTGCCGGTACTCTGTACACTGTCTTTTTTTCTCGCTTTTGAACGCCGTTCGGAGGACATCATGTTCTGCCTTCTAACCATACGTCTTCTGTAACTGTTTTACAGCCTAACCTGACACGCAGTTTCCGGGCAGGATCGGAATATACCGGAGTGATCGGATCGGAAGCTTGCGTAACATCCCGTACGCCGTAGCGCAGGGCGGTCCGGCGTGAATCGAAAGAGGGCCCTGGTCCGATTATTGTGCGGCGCTGGAGGAAACATAAGCCATCAATTTACGCCAACCTTACATGACGACGGCCGCATGCTTTCCTTCCGTTTACTGATTAGTCAAGATACTTGACAGTCAGCCCCGATTACGCAACGTTTTTTCGCCAGATGGTTTCGCCCGGTCAGCACTTGGCCCAGGTAGGTTTTCCATTCAAATCAGAAACTTACCGTTCGCGATCTTGTCGCCGCAGATCGCGCCTCGCTCCAATGCGTCATACTCTGAAGGGTGTATCGGTATCTACTTATAGTAACGCCAAACCGCCTATGCTACCTGAGTGACCATGCACAGAGAACGCAGAGGCGGAATACTTCGCTTGCTTCCCCGGGGCAAAGTGATCGGCGCTTTCTGCGCGTGGGTAAAAAGTGAAGTGACCATGAGCGAATTCGAGAGCGACATGGATAAACACCCAGCAATCATCCTGTGGGTTACGACCGCGCAGACGGTACCCCTCGCGGCGATTAGGGCGGTTGTCGAAGACGAAAGGTCTTTTCAACTTTCGCTCTACAAACACCCATGTCAGCAGCGGACACCTTCTGCCCTCTTACCGGACTCTCAGTCCGGCAGCCTGCGCTGCGCTCCTGATCAGCGCGGCGGCGCACGTGGACGATGTTTTTCCGGATTGTTTCCATACGATCTTATAACGGCACACAGCCCACACTCTGTTAGCGTAACTTGCGCTGTAGACATCGACTACCCGGTGAAAAATCTGACGGCGATCGGAAGAGCCTGCGGTTGTCCGACTGGTCAAGATCCGCAAGGGTCACAGACTGGCGCCATACAGGCGCCTCGCTCCGGGACAGATGAACGAGACGCAGCTCTTCCGACAACCTCGATGCCGCCAGGGGAAAGGGGTCGGTGGCGGTCTTCTTCGCGTCACCGCGACAGAGCCCGGCAGGCGGAGCCTGACAGGGTTTGGCGTAGTCGAGAACCAGCACTTGAGGCGATCGCTCAGAAAACAGGCTCCGCCTCTGCCTCCTGCGAGCTGGACATCCACTTCAGAGGGACAACCCGCGGAATGCGCCTTTCACCGCGTGCGGTCAAAAATGTCGAGCTCCAGCCCGCACATCTGAACTCCAGCGACGCAGGATGGAACACGGTACGCGCCAAGCATCTGACAAACACTTCGTCAACTCAAGGGACTCCAAATGTTTCTCGGTCTCCGGAGCAGACTGGCGTTCCTGACCCTCTGACCCGCCAGCCAGACGGCGAGCCGTTTCTTGTCTTTATTTGGGACCGGGATTGCAGCACGGGCGCCTCGGCCCCGTCCATTGTCGCTCAGACTGCGATGGACGTCACCCGCCGGAATATTCGATTAGAAATAATTGGAGCCGATTCCCAGACAGGCTCAGCCTTCTCTGAGAATATGGCCGTTTTTTCCGCGGCAATTGCAGTTGAGGTCACCCATATACGACCTTCGCACGTCTTTGTTCCGAACACTGCCAGACGACAGGCTTCGCGCGGCAAAGACTCATCAGCTGACTCTACAGCCCGGAATCTGGCCACCGAAGGCCGGCTTATCGATCTGGACAAGATCGCTTTTTCCAAGAACTTGCTTATTCTTTATCCAGACGGTTGTTCGGTTTTCATAGCAGCCTTTCGATATATATTTTTTCCGGATTTTTCCCCGCCGCTTCGACGTTCCGGTAGGTTTGGGAGAAGGACCGATCTATTCGAGACAGCTTCAGGCTCAACGCAGATTTCCAGGCGAAGAGGCCCAGGACGCACCCAAGTCTCTCATTCATCCTCCATAGGCGACAGCGAGACCACGACAAGCTTTTTCTCTGAAAGTCCACTCGCGGGGGCTAAATTTTCCGGGCCTGCCATGCTTTTCCGGAACATGATTGAGGCAAGGCACACACGCGGTTTAATCGGTCGAAGCAAGGCAGAGCGGTGCGGGTCTTTTCCTTATACGGATTGGCGCGCCTCTGACCGCTCACGGCAGAACCGTAACTCTCGATATTTCGCGAAGACGCTGCATTCTATTGAGCAGGACCGTCACGAGGCCTTCCGCTCGGTCGCCGCAGGACACGCCTTTGCAGCTTTGCACCGACAGGAGGCTGACTGCAGATCGGCTAAATGTTCGTGGACCTACCGTAGGCCTCGTCGACAAGGGTGACGACAACCTTTTAATTATAAAGCTTGCGGACAAACACCAGATTAAAGGTAGAATGATGATGGATGAGACCGAAAAAGGCAACGGGAGCTCCCATAATACGTTCGATAACCGGCGCGTGCGCGACCTGCGTCGCAGAGTAGACCAGCCAATGCAAGCGCTTGAACGCGCCTTGGCATCGGAATGCCAATTGGAAAAGCAAACGCTGCATTTGCACGAAGAAGCGACGTCAGATTATCAGGCGTTCGCGCATTCACAGAAAACGCTCGAATTGCCCCATGACGAGCTTGCTACGCTTAACAGCCTACTTCAGGAACTCCTGGAACAGCAGAAAAGCAGGGCCCATCTGCTTCAGTCTCTTTTTTTAAGTTCAAGTGTTGCGATTATCTGTCTCGACCTCGACTTCAGGATAGTTGCTTCCACGCCTGCCGCAAACAGCATATTTTCCATCAGTCCGACCGACATTGGCCGGCCGCTTTCGGACCTGCAATGGCTTGCGGCTGATCCGGATGTTCTCCAGGACGCTCACAGTGCCGCATCGAACCAGGCGGTGCCAGACAGAGAGGTCCCAACCGGACAGAACAGGTGGTACAGAAGGCGCACAGAACTATACTGCAATCATGCCGGCCAGATTGACGGTGTGCTGATCAGCTATGTTGATGTCACCGATCAACACCTCGCGGTGCAGGCGCAGAAGATTGCCATTCAGCAATCCCGCCAATCTGCCATCGCGAAAACAAGATTCCTCTCAGCCGTCAGCCATGACCTTCGTCAACCCTTGCAGACACTGACCTTCATTCAAAAACTTCTTGCGCGAGACGAAAAAAGCAAAAACTCGCCTGCCCTCCTTGGGAGGATGGAGCATGCGGTCAGCGCGATGGTCGAAATGTTAAACACCATGCTCGACATCGACAGGATCGAAGCTGGAAACATAAGCTGCCAGCTGCAAAACGTACAGGTTCACGATCTTCTTCAAGCCGTCTGCTCGGAGTTTGAGTATCAGGTTACGGCCAAGTCGGTTGAATTAAAACTCATCCGATCAAGTGCAGTCATCAGGACGGATCCCCGACTTTTCCAGCAGATTATCCGAAACCTTTTGTCTAATGCCATCCGGCACACCGATAAAGGTCGTGTGAGTGTCGGGTGCCGAAAGAGAGGCGAAGAGCTACGCATTGAAATATGGGACACGGGTATTGGTATCCCTGCGGCAGAACTGGAGAATATTTTCAGAGATTATCCCAAGGCAGAAAATAGCAGCCAGATGGAGCCGAGGGGGGCGGGATTGGGTCTTTCTATCGTTCGGCACCTTGCCGATTTGCTCGGTCACCAGGTGCATGTTTCCTCGAAGGTCGGATTTGGGACTGCTTTCTCCGTGGTGGCCCCCCTCGCCGAAGTCGATCTGCTCCCACCGTTCCAGCCTGGCACCGATCTGGTTCATTCGCCCCAGGTGTTTTCAGAGACGCCGACCGGGGAAATTTTTATAATCGAGAGCGATCCGGATGTTCGCACACTTCTGGAACTGCTCCTTTCGAAGCAGGGCTACTCAGTCAGTAAAGCCAGCGATCTGACCTCGGCGCTCGCTCTTCTCGGGCCAGGCCGGAAACTGCCTGATCTTCTCATTGTCGATTACAGTCTTGCTGGAAAACTTGACGGTTTCAGCCTTGCTCGCATCATGATTGCATCCTTTGGGGTAAGAATACCTGTTATAATTCTGGCGGGCGACATTACGGCCGAGACAAGACAGGTTATTGCCGAGCAAGAGTTTACTCTGCTCTACAAGCCTGTGCGGCCAGAGATCCTCGAGAGCGAAATAAAGCGGCTGCTTGAGAATGCGGCGCCGAACCGGAGTGGAAGCCGGCCCGATATGGTCGGCGGTCAGGCAATTCCCCGGGTAATCATTCTGGATGACAATGAAAAATTCAACGAAATGCTGTCGACCCTGCTTACTGCCCGAGGATACTCGGTAACGAGCTTCTCTTGCGGTGCGACATTTCTAGACCACCTGAAGGATCTCGGGGCGGGTGGCGAGGCCATATGTATTCTGGTCGACGCTTACCTGGGATCAATGGACGGCCTGTCTATTCTGCACGCTGTTAAGCAGACCATTCCTTCAGCCCGAGTGATTATGGCAACCGGGGCCAGCGACGTGCAAGTTGCCGTTCGGGCACTGAAGGCAGGGGCCGTCGATTTCTTTGAGAAGCCGATTGACTTTTCAGACCTGATTCACGCGATCGATGATGCTTTGGAAACCAGTCGGGACAGAAAATCTTCAGAACAGGAAATAGCCGAGGCGGCAGATGCCCTTTCCCAGCTCACCCCGCGCGAGCAGGACGTCTTGAAGGGGATCCTTGCAGGCCAGCCCAACAAGAACATAGCCGCCGATCTGGGCATCAGTCAGAGAACGGTTGAAAGTCACCGCGCATCTGTCATGGCAAAGACGAATTGCAGGGCTCTACCGGAGCTCGTCAGAATGGCCATCAAAGCGTCGTGGCCGAGATCGAACGGGCCTTGAAGGAGCTTACAGGGGCTTTCTATTAAACGACCGCTGGTCATCGCCTCGAACATCATCCGGAGGCACCCAATCGGTTGGATGTGATTAAGTTTACATTCTTGTATCGTTCACTGTGCTAAACTGAATCGCCCTGAAAAATCATTCGCGCTTCGGGCCTTTTTGTCAGTCCGTTGAGCGGGTTTCGCTCAGGCACCTTCGGGATAGTTTTCAGACTTAAAAAAGCTTCGAGGACGGCAAGCAGTCGGTTGGCCGCGAGACAGCTGACTGGACCGTCCTGCCAGTGGGGCGCCAGCATCGCGTGCGTCGCCGCCTCAGCGGGAAGGGCAGCGTTGCGTTGGCCCTGCATGATTTCGCCTCCCGCATGACCTCGCGATAGCGCGATCGCAGGACAATCGATACCTGTTTCCAGAAACCTGATCGCACGGCGGCGTTTGTGATTTCTGGGGCGACACACGCTTTGACGCTGACCGCCGATCATCGCCCGCTAGCAACGCGTACATATCTGGCGAGAAACGCCTGAACCCTGTCGGCGCTTTTTAATCGGAGCCGGATCGCCTCCCCTGCATTCTTAGAGGGTATGTTGCACATGTGGCGCCCGGTTCCCTGAGCCAGGCTTCGGGGCCGCCGCGCGAATACGCACCCAGTTTCGCTGACCATCCTGAACCGAACGGAACTTCGGCCGTTTACGAATGCTGCCTACTCACGAGCAATGTCGATAAACTCCATCCTGATCAACGCCTCTTCCTTGTTAATGCGCGACCCACCTAAATGACTGTCGGCTCCGCAACAATCCGAGACAGAGCTTAACGATGACAACGGTCCGGAATGTGTTGAGATCTGCCGCCGCCACCGCCCTCAGCAAATTTTCGGATCGATGTTACCAATTTCAGAGACACGGGAAATACTGACCATAATGCCGGTACGCATACTGATCGTAATAGTCTCCGTAACCCGCCAAACTGCCGTTGATACAGGCTCCATGCCAAGGCAGATGTGCGATCAGGACGGCGGCAAACTTCGAAAGTTTTCTTAAGCGCCTGTCATCGCGGATCTGGTGCTATCGTCGCGGTGACGCTACGAATTAACGCTGCAGCCTCTGGCCGATTTGAGGATGAGTTTTGATCGGCGTAGATCGACGCCTATCGTAGGAAATTTCGCTGCGGTGAGGTAGCTTCGGGCTCGGCGAATCAGAACGGCTGGCAGACTTATCTTCCCCGGGTCGCACTGAGCCTTCCCTCAGCAAGGACGACGATTCTGTGCTCTTGCCAGGTCCCGCACTGTTTGCATTTACTGCAACGTTTCAGGTGCGCTCTGGGGTTCATGCAGTTTTCGGCTGAACTTTTTTCAGCCTGCGCTCAACGTCGAGAACATGCGTAGTTCCCCGCACTACCGGCAGAAGTAATTTCCTCTATCGTCCCTTTTTGAGGGACGGTGAGCTCTGCCCACCTTCCTAGACGAAGAAGGAACCGGGACATGTTTCAATCAATTGTCGTTCCAATCACCCAACTGTCAGGAGGGGCTGACGAGGTAGCGCCAGTCTGCTTCTCAAGCTTCTCTTCAGCGCTCAGGGTTAGACAGCGATTTCCTGCAAATGAACATCTGTTCCACGAGGGCGACCGACCTACAGGAATAATGCAAATTCGCTCCGGCATTGTAATTCTTTATCGGGTCACTGCCGACGGGCGCCGTCAGGTTCAGGACTTCTGCGGACGCGGTGATATTGTCGCCCTTGCTTTTGGCGATGAATACGAGATGAGTGCGAAGGCACTGACCGACGTTGAGGTATACTCTATTACCCGCCCCGCTTTTGAACAGGCATTCCAGAACAACGCGGCTATTCGTCAGGATATGTTTGAACTTTTCAATCGGATGCTTCGGACTGCCCGCGAGCTGCCCCTTCTGCTTGGGCTGAAATCCGCCATGGAACGATCAGCGTCTTTCCTGCTATTCTTGGATTCGCGTTTCGGCGCCGAACCCGACGGCTTTGTACCAATACCCATGCGACGGTCAGACATCGGCGACCATCTCGGCCTGACGGTCGAAACTGTAAGCAGGATGTTTAACAGACTCAAACAAAAAGAAGTAATTGATTTGCCTCGGCCGGATCAGTTCCGAATTCTCAATCGCAGGGGCCTGCTTGCATATGCCGGAGAGCGGGAAAACAGCAGTCGTGCGGCACGGTATGCCTGAGCGGGTGAAGGCGTTATAAACGGAATTCAGATTCCTACCACGGTGAGTTTGACGAGGGCAACGATTGCGCACAATCGGACGCTCAGTCCGCGTCAGTTACGGGAGTAAGCCGGACGCTCCCCGACGCGGGCTATATGTGCACTCTCGCGAGACGTAAAGCGTTGGCGATCACGGACACCGACGATAAGGCCATCGCCGCAGCTGCAAGCATTGGGGAAAGAAGCGCGCCGGTGAACGGGTAGAGCACCCCGGCAGCGATCGGGATTCCAGCCACGTTATAAGCAAACGCGAAGAAGAGGTTCTGCCGGATGTTGTTCATGGTGGCACGCGATACCGCCCACGCCCTGACGATGCCGCCTATGTCGCCTTGCACAAGCGTGATGCCAGCGCTCTCTATCGCGACATCAGTTCCAGTACCCATGGCGACACCAACGTCCGCGACGGCCAGCGTAGGTGCATCGTTCACCCCGTCGCCCGCCATCGCGACCACCCGGCCCTCTGATTTCAGTCGCTCGATGATACGGGATTTTTCTTCAGGCAAGACTTCTGCCTCGACATCCTCAATGCCGAGCTTGCGCGCAACCGCGATTGCTGTCGTGCGGTTGTCGCCGGTGAGCATGACCAAGTGCAGCCCCTGCGCTCGTAGAGTATCAAGCGCCGCTGGCGTGGTTTGCTTGATTGCGTCTGCAATACCGAAGACGCCCGCAAGTTGGCCGTTCACTGCCGAATATATTGCCGTCACGCCCTCACTGCGCAGCGCGGCAGCCTCAGCCTCCAGAGTGGTCGTCGCCACACCGATTTCCCGCATATAGTACCCAATTTTCAAGGAACGTGATTCGTGATTCAAGGATCACATGATTTTAG